>NZ_JANHDL010000031.1 GCF_024494655.1 Halorubrum laminariae
TGTTTCGTGAGATAAAACGTCGAACTACCTGTTTCTCAAACTGTTTCAGCAACGCCGACGCAGAAACTGCTGACGAGTGGCTCAGATCGTTCGCTTTCGCATGGAATCAGCTTATCTGAACACTACCGCCCCGAGCATCGCAAGAAACATCACGGCGAATGTCAACTGAGCTGGCGTTCGTAGTATTTCTCTCGCAGAGACATCGGTATACTCCCGCCGTCCAAGATACTCTACGATGAACTCGGAACCATGAGCGATCACTAATGCTCCGATTCCGAGCAGGAGATTGATCGAGAGTACTGTTGTGTGATCAACTGAAAGCCAGTATAACGCGCTTGGTGGAATAACTGTGAGTGCCCATGTTCCAAGCATCGAAACCCCGAACGGGATGTTTCGTGGATAGACTGGCGGCCAGCCCGGTTGAGGGCACCACCCACCTCGCTTTTCTCGGAGCTCGTGTAACGGTTCGATCTGACCGACAACATCAGGTGACCCGCGCTCAGCAAAGAGTGATTTCACCACCCCCAACAGGACTGTACTGAACGCTTCAATCCAATAGATAACAAGCAGTGCCCAGAGATCCCATCCAAAAGCAACGACGCCGACAAGCGGCACAAGATTTGCGCCAATCAGGATGAGGCTTGTGAGCGACCGGTATGGTGAGGTGGGGGGCAATGTATACATACTCGCGTACGGGGTACCAACCGCTTGAAGCGACTCCTGAATATATCGTTTGATCATAGATATTCAAGGCGGATACCCGCGACTTTAGGCGCGGGAGGAAGCCGACAACAGGGACACAAACTACGTTCGATAGCAGGCTAACTCCCCCACGCTAATTCAAATAATTATAAATACAGGCTTCTACATATGAAACACAGATGGTGGGGGATTCAAGCACTCGAACCGTACCCATCAAACTCGATGTGGACGAGAGTGCTGCGGCCCTTCTTCACCAGACAACCGATTGCTTCCTTGATGCTGCTAACCACGTCGTGGACACAGCGTGGGAACCCGACTGAAAAATTACCAGCAAAACCAAACTCCACGACCTCACGTACTACGACGTTCGAGACGACTCACCGCTCCCAGCCAATCTCGTGCAAGCCGCACGGAACCGCGCCGCAGAAGCCGTCAAAGGAGTCGTCGCACGATGGAAGGAAGGCAAGAAAGCCTCGAAACCACACTTCACGTCACGGTTCGCCAGCTACGACGCAAGAACCGTCACCGTCAACGACGACCACGCCACGCTCGCCACCATCGACGGGCGGGTCACCGCCTATTTCATCCTCCCTGATGAACGTCGTGACACGCCACATTTGGCGTACTTGTTCAACGACGATTACGACGTGAACGGAGCCACGCTCCACTACGATGAGGTTGAGGACTGTTTCTATCTTCATGTGCGGACAAAGCCCGCCGTGGAGGACGATGAGGCCGAACAAGGCGATACCAAGCACGTCTCCGTCCTTGGTGTTGACCTCGGAATCACAAACATCGCAACCACCTCAACCGGCGAATTCTGGAGTGGCGGCGAACTCAACCACTGGCATCGAGAGTACGAGAAGCGACGAGGCGACCTGCAACAGATCGGCACTCGCTGGGCTCACGAGAATGTTCAGCGGGTCGGTCGCAAGCAAACTGGGCGCTTCGAGCAGTTTCTTCACACGATCTCGAACGAACTTGTGAAGGAAGCTCTTGAGAACGACTGTACGCACATCGTGTTCGAGCAACTCAAAGGTATCCGAGAACGCCTTCCTCACGCGAAGGCTGTTCACAAGTGGGCGTTCCACCGACTCTACGAGTACGTCACGTACAAAGCCGAGTCTAAAGGGGTTGAAGTGAAGCAGATTAATCCGGCGTACACGAGTCAGCGTTGCTCGAAGTGCGGGTTCACCCACGAGGATAATCGCCCGCACAACAATGGGCAGGATGAGTTTGAGTGTTTAAAGTGTGGGTACGAGGTTCACGCGGATTACAACGCGGCAAAGAATATCGGTCTGAAGTATCTCCGCGATCAGCAAAAGTCTGGCCGTGGAGGCGCACCCGTAGGCGTGCGCTTGAACAGCGGGACGTTGAACGTGAATGGCGAGTATTCGCCTGCCCCTTTGACGGGTTAGAACAGGAGTTCACGCTGAATGCCACGGCCTTCAGGCCGTGGTAGCTTACTGGCTCTGTCGAGGTCCGGTATTCGTCTGGTGATTGTGGCTGTGCCACACCACACTGTCGTTGCCAAGCACACCCGGATGTCACCTCGTTGTGCTAGGACTGACCGTCAGCAGCGATCAGATCGGACAGCGCGAAGAGGAGAACATCATCTCGGGACTCACCGACGCGTTTGAGGTCATCAGTGTATCCGGAGCGGCTACACAGGACATATACTGGCTCCCCGTCTGCTGGCCCCTCTGACCACCGCACTTCCGACGCGGTTCGCTCAAGATCCGCAAGGACACCTTCGCTTACAGGCTGGGACGTGAATTTACACTCGCCGACGACGAGTCCCTCGTTTGTGAGCCCGAGGATGTCCAACTCGTGTTCTTTGAACCACCACTGTCCGATATCCCTGAACTGTCGATCAATCAGATCTGGGACCGCTTCCTGACAGAGCCGTTCGAACAGGGGGCTCACGTAATCCGCGAGGTCCGGTGCCACGAGGTCGTCGTATGCGTCGTCGCCGAGGAGGTGGAGTTGATCCTGATTCCCGTACACGAACCGGAACCAGAATCGGAACAGCGGCGCTGCGATCCGGTACCGTCCGCGTTTCGACGCCGTCGGTGATTCCGTCACAGGGATGTGGCGTTCAACGAGACGAAGACGCCGAAGCTTCTGGAGATACGTGCTGAGTGACCCCGACTCCACGCCGGCCATGCCCGCGATCTCGTTCGGCGTTCGACGACCGTGAGCGAGCGCCCGAAGGATACTGAAGTACGTGTTTGGTTGCCGGAGTTCCGTTCGAAGCAGAAATTCGGGCTCTGAGTACAACAACCCACGCTCTGATAGGATCGCTTGTTGGACGTTCTCTCCTAACGGCTGGTCGGGATCGATCGTCTGAAGGTAGTACGGTGTGCCGCCGTAAATCGACCAAGCGGCGATCGCGGTCTCCGGGTCATACGCCGGGAAGAACTTGTGGGCGTCGCCGACGGAGAGCGGCTTGAGATCGATCGTTGCTGTCCGCCGTCCGTACAGCGGTGCACTTCCGGAAAGCACCTTGTCTTCCATGACGCTGATCGACGACCCGACGAGCACGAGCGTCATTCCCGTCTTCTGTAACTCTGTGTCCCAAACCCGTTGGATCCGGGATGGTAGTGATTCGTCTTCGTCAATGAGGAAGGGGAACTCATCAATGACGACGATGGCATCTTCATCTCCCAGCGCTGCAAGCAGTGTCTCCCAGTCACGGCGGACATTCTGTAGCGACGGGAACTGTGCGGTGGCAGTCTCCACGAACTGCTCACGCTGATTTTGAGCTGTGGACTCAACTGCTTGGTAGTACACCGAATCGTTCCGATCAGCGATAGATTGTCTGACGAGTTCGCTCTTCCCGAGGCGGCGACGACCATAGAGTACGATGAAATCTGCCGTCTCGGATTCGTAGCAGTCCGTGAGCTGATCGAGTTCCACATTTCGATCAACGAATTGTTCCATACCACCCGTTCAACTCCTATCCAAATAGAACCCCCGATTTTGGAAATTACAATTTCTGAAATCTCGATTTCTTTATTTGGTTCCGTCTGTGGCTGCGACCAGCGTCGATACTTCCCACCATCCCGGCCGGGCTACGCTCCCCCAGAAACTGTCAGGGACGTGCCACACCAGACACCCGTCGCCAGGAGGATAGACCAGCGCTTGGTTCGGTGATGGACGTCGCCGCCGGTCACAAAGAGACCACCGAGAAGCGGCTCTAGCGCGGTGACATCACTCGTCGACGACAGTGGCTTCTTCGGGAGAAGCGATCTTGACCTCGGCGGCACCACGCTCGATCTCCTCGGGCGTCGTCCCCTCCGCATCGGCGAGTAACTCTGTGAGCTCCTCGTCTGAGATGATGTTGGCGTCGGTCGGTGCTTCGCGACTCATGTCTCTTCTTTCTAGTATGAGTCAATAAGCACCGATAGGAGATTTGCTTTCGCGGGGTGGCTCCGTCGATCTCGCATCCGCGTGCCCCCGAAAAGCCGAACTACTCCTGACGCCCTATGTTCATCTCGTCGTCGTCGCGTTCGGTGGTGATCATCGCGCTTCGCAGGTCCTGAAACTGCTGTGAGTCCTGAATATCGCTCAGGCTGATACTGGGGGCACTCGACGCATCCCTGTCCGTGGCCACGCCGCTCGTGAGGATACTCTGGATGCCCTCCTCGATGCTCATGTCGATGTCGTAGATGTCCGACTTCGGGATGTACGTCAACAGGCCCCCCGTGACCGGGTTCGGCGCCAACGGGAGGAATATCGAGACCATCTCCTCGTGACCGGTCGAGTCTTCGATCGTCACCGGCGAGTCGCCGGTCTTGAACCCCAACACGTAGACGTGCTCGTCGAAGCACTGGACGAGCTTGACGTCCTGGAACTTGTCGTCCTGTTCATCGAGAACGACGTCGCCCATGCGGCGGAAGCTCTTGTACACCGTTCCGATGCCGGGGATCGAGGAGACGATTAGATCGAACACGTCCACGACCTTCTGCCCGTAACGATTCCGGCCGACTGCCCCGACAACGCCGATGACGAGGACCAACACCGTGATCGCGACAAGCTCGGAGAAGAACGCGACCACGTCCGAGTAGATCCCGATCTCAACGAGCAGTTGGACCGCGCCGCCGGCTTCGGCTCGTTGGATGACGCCGGCCCACTGTAGGAGTCGAATGAAGGGGTCCAGTGCGTTCCGGATGAACTCGATCGCGATGCTCGCGATATATAGGGTCACGATAACCGGGATCATAATCGCGATCCCCGTGATCAGCGAATCGTATATCCGTGTATACAGCGACTGTCCGGTCTGTTTGGCTCGGCTCGTGACTCGGGTGGAGGACTCGGGGTCGTCGGGGGACGACATGGGACAGAATACTCAGTCGCCGGTAAATGTGTACTGTCTCCGGTCAACAAGCTCACCATACTCCGCTCGTCTCAGCGGGGACGCTGTCTCGGCAGTTAATCCTCCGGATCGGGACGAATGGTGATCGTGCTTGTCTATCTTTCTACGAGGAGAGAATCCCGGCGTTTACGCCGGGAGTGAATCCGACAATGCTGACACAATCCATTTCGCTGCGTATCGAACTCAATTGTCGATTTTTAGCTACCCTCCGTTCACAATACGCTTTACCAACGGATGATCGGATTGCCGGGGGGTTCGACGCATATTTCGCCGTTGGCGGCGACCTCCTCGTGAATGAGTCGCTACCGGACGGCTGGCCGCTTCGTGTTGCTGTGTGCGGTCTGGGGGACGGCGTTCATGGCGACGGACGTCGGCCTCGTAGATCTTCCCGCCGTACCGTTCGCAGCCGTGCGCTTCGATGTCGCTGCCGTGCTGCTGTTCGCCGCCGTTCTTGTCTCTGGTGCGGACGTCCGTCCTCGGACTCGGGATGACTACGTCTACGTGCTCGTCGGCGGTGCCCTCATCATTGGCGCCCATCACGCATTCCTCTTTGCCGGCCAGCAGTATGTCACGGGCGGTGTCGCAGCCGTTTTGTTGGGGCTCGTCCCCGTGGTGACGCCCGCTCTCACGCGGCTCGTTTCCACCGATGAGGAGTTCACTTCTGCCACTGCGCTTGGCGTCGCGCTCGGGTTTGTTGGTGTCGTCATCATCGCTGACCCTGACCCCGCGAATCTCGCGGACAGTGTCCTTGGTGTCGCGCTCGTACTCGCATCCGCACTCGCGTTCGCTGTCGCCGCGGTCGTCACCCACAGCCGATCGCCGTCGATGCCGTTCGTATCCACGCAGGCGTGGATGATGGCCGTCGGCGCGATCGTCCTCCACGCCGCTGTCCTTGCGTTGCCCAGTCAGTCGTTCGCGACTGCCACGTGGACGTCGTCCGCGCTTGGCGCCATCGCGTACCTCTCTGCGGTCGCCGGCGTCGGCGGCTTCCTGCTCTACTTCACGCTCCTCGACGACCTCGGCCCGATCGAGATGAGCTTCATCGAGTACGTAATCCCCGTCTTCGCGGCGCTGGCAGGCTGGCTCGTGCTCGGGCAGGAGGTCACGTCTGCGACTATCGTCGGGTTCGCGTTCATCCTCGCGGGGTTCGTCGCCGCGAAGTGGCGGGCGCTACGTGGGACATTGCGGCACATGGTTACCGATCACCCGAGGAAGTCCTCCTGAACGCATTCGTTGGGTGTCCTTGCTCGTAATAGCCTCTTGATAATGCGAGAGTGTACAAAGATATATGAGAACTCCGCGCTAACACTGTCGCAAGAGGTCCACACATGTCCGAATCCTCGCGAGATGAGGTCCCGTCATGGACTGAGTCGATGAGCGCCCGCGACCGTATTCGAGCGGTCGCCGAGACGCTTCGCGAACCACGCTCAGTTAACTGGATCAGCGAGCAGGCCGACGCCGCCTGGAGCACGACTAACAAGGAACTCCAAAATCTCGTCGACCAGGGGCAGCTGTGTCGGGTTGAAGCCGGCGAGACCACGCGCTATCAGCCGGACTACACGCGCCTACTCTTCGAGGAGATCCGGACGCTCATTAAGGAGAACACCCGCGAGGATCTGCGCAACGAGTTGGCCGCGATCACCGAGGAGATCGAGGGGTGGCAGGCGACCTACGACGTCGAGATGTGGGAAGATCTCGAACAGTCGCTCGCTGACGGCGACCTCGCAAGTGCCGAGCTTCGAGAGCGCCGCGACGTCATCGCGTTCTGGCGCGAGAACGAGGAAGATCGCCGCCTCATCAAGCACGCACTGGAACTCTACTCCGACGTCGAAGCTGCTCGCAAACAGATGGCCGACGTGGCCGACCGCGCCACGAGCTAACCTCTCTTTCACACAAACCGTGGTTAGCGCGATATTCTCGGACTCCCCGACGTCACTCGTCGACGACAGCGGCTTCTCCCGGAGAAGCTATCTCGACCTCGGCGGCACCGCGCTCGATCTTCTCGGGCGTCGTCCCCTCCGCATCGGCGAGTAACTCGGTGAGCTCCTCGTCTGAAATGATATTGGCGTCGTCCGGTGCTTCGCGACTCATGTCTCTTCTTTCTAGTATGAGTCAATAAACCTATAGTAGTCGATAGAACTTTTTACTCAGAAATATATGTTGCCTGTAATGGATCACCTCAACGAGATCTCTGTCGAAGAACTCCAAGAGGCGCTTGACAATGTTGATGGAAACAAGCCGACTCAAC
>NZ_JANHDL010000032.1 GCF_024494655.1 Halorubrum laminariae
AATTATCACTTCCACACCGCTCTGGCTACGCTTATGCCCCCGGCAGCCGTTGTTTCAGCCGGATGTCTATTGAACACACTACATCCCAAAAAGCAGCGGAGGCGGGCGAGTAATGGCGGTTCGGAAGTCCAAGATCCCAGACACATGGGCCAAACGAAGGACAGCCGCAAACCAGAACTCAAAGACTGCCCGCGCGAGGATCAAGCGTGACCTGAACCGCGATCGGTCAGCTCTTGTCCAGCACACCGACATCAACGCGTTCACGGTCTATACGCAGGGGTCGTACAAGAACTACACCAATACAAGAGGGTCAAGCGATCTCGATCTGATCGTACAACTCCGATCCCCATGGAAGAGGAATCTCAGCAATCTCACCGACGAGGAGCGGGAGCGGTACCACGATGATAAGACCTTGGCAGATTACGGCTACGACGACGGCTTTCGTGATAGTGTCGTACAAGCCCTGCGTCAGTTTTATCGCGAGAACCAGCTGAAGGACCCCATCGATAATTCTGGGAAGGCAATCGAGATATCGGGTTGCCACAACCCGCTTCCCATCGACGTAGACGTGGTCGCCGCTCAGGAGTACCGCATCTACCACACCTATCCCGAAGATGGAGACCCCGAATACACAGAAGGGATGGTGTTCAAGCCGCTCGTAGGTGACGAGTGGTGGGTCAACTTCCCGAAAGTACACTACGAGAACGGGAACGCGAAACACGACAACTTCCGCGAGACAGTCCGGATGTTCAAAAACGCCCGAGGCCACTACAACGACAACCACTGGTTCACCCTCGACACGCCCTCATACTACATCGAGTGCCTGATCTACAATGTGCCCGACCACGTACTGAAAACGTCCGATCTCACCGACCGCTTCGACGATGTGCTCTCGTGGTTCGAACGGGACAGCATAGACCTCGCTGACTTCGATCAGGTGTCAGAGATGGAGGCCCTGTTCGGGGACGAGAACACGCAGTGGAACACTGACGACGCTAAGGAGTACATCGAGAAGATGCGGACGATGTTCGACGATCTCTAATGCGCGGGACCCACGGGTTCTCGACCGACCAACCTCGACGCCGCCGTGTCACACTCTTTGGGTTCGGTGCAGCGGGTGTCCTGATAGCCGACAATCTCGGTTCATCGATCGCCTCATTCACAGGATATGGTTTCTTCGCCAACGTGACGATTTCGTTCGTACTGGCGTCGACAGCGGTGTACTTCGTCGTTGCGAGGGGGCTGTGGAACATCTGGCCAATTTCACTAGCTATCGGCTCACCCCCAGACATTAGCGGGGAGTGGACCGGTCACCTCTACACAGACACAGACGAGTATGACGACGAGGACGTGGTTGCCGTCAACGAACTCGGGCACGACCTCGTGAAGATGGAAGCGGCTCTGCGAATCAAGCAGTCGTGGGACCAGATTCTCGTTGAGTTGGACGGTCCGAACTCGCCTTCAAAGAGTACGGGTGCGACCATCCTATTCGACCACGAGCCACCCACAATAACCTACAACTATGACAATGAAGGGGATGACTTCCAAGACGAGTTGGACCAGCACGCTGGGACAACTACGGTTGAGTACGACCCCGAAACAGAAACACTCGAAGGGACGTACTATACCGGTCCAAACCGAGAGAATCACGGCCACCTCATAGTAGAGCGGGCTTCCTGACGGCCCAATGGGTCACTGACCCGAACCACTTCCACTTTCACCGCCCATCCATGGCTCACCCCTTTTAGGGAACTGTTCATCTACGTGAACATGCCCAAGACTCGACGACCGACTGCTGATCTGCCAGCGCTCGAACCGGGCGTTACGCTCGTCGACGTCGACAATGACCTCGGTGTCACTCCTGTGCAGGCGCTGCTTCTCGATCAGGTGCTCGGTGGTGACGGCCGAGCCTACTGGGTGGATGGTGCAAACAGAGCGAACACGACGCGCCTCCGCGAACTAGCGCCGGCCGACCGGGTTCTCGATCGGATCGACGTCGCTCGTGGTTTCACGGCCCACCAGCACACGTCGCTACTCGATCGGCTCGGCGGGCGTCTCGATAGTCGCAACCAACCGTCGGTCGTCGTTGCAGCTGGCCTCGACGGGATGTACCGTGGTGCAGATGTCGAGAGCGAGATCGCCACCCAGATGTTCATTCGCGCGATTGCGTCGATCGCCCGGATCGCGCGAGTCCACAATGTTCCGGTCGTCGTCACCCAGTGTCACGACGACGACTTCTCGCGGCCGCTGCAGCGCGCTGCGAAGACGCACCTCCAGTGCCGGGCAACGCCCTGTGGACCACGGTTCGAAGACACTACAGGCGACGTGGAGACGCTCGTCTACCATACGGGCGACAGTTGGATGCAGACGACACTCGCGTACTGGCAAGAGGTCCTCGAACACCGCGCTCGGATGCACGAGGCAACGACGCTCGAACGCGCCGCCGGCCCCGTCGGGGTACAGTAATGGGCCGGACGAACCCGACGTATCGCGATCGCCTCGGGGCGATCGAAGACGAGTGGGGCACGTATCGGCGAGCGCTCCGTCGACGCGATCAGGAGACCTTCGATCGGCTGTTCGTGTACGCTCGCGACCACGCCGACGCCGCGGGCACACTCAACCACCCAAACCCGCTCGCCCCAGTGTGGATGGCGATCGCGATCGAACAGAACCGGCGGATCAGCGAACTAGAGGCGCGCGTCGACGAACTCACCGACGGGTAGCCGTGACCCTCACGCTGGACTATCTCGGGGATGGCCGCGTCGCCAAGTTGACGCTCACACCCGACAGCGTCGCTCGCGAGGTCCACGATGACTACCGACCGACGCTGTTTGTCGGAGACGCGCCGAACGACCTCTACGGGCAAACGGGCGGTCCCGAGCCAACACCACCGAGTCGGGACGGGCTCTCGGACGCGCTCGCCGAGCTGCAGTCGTTTCTCGACGGCCAACAGGCGGTCGCCGACCTCGACGTCGAGTCGCACCGGCAGACGTTCCGGACGGGGGCTCGCCCACTCCTTCGGATTGACGCGACATCGATCGAGGCCGTTCGAACGATCGCAAAGCGGGTTCGACAGTTCGATCAGCCGGACACGTACATCTGCTACAATATCGATCTTACGCGGCAGCTGCGATTCTGTCTTGAAACAGACACGGAGGCCGCGCCCGACCGGTCGGTGCGTGACCTCCGAACGCTTCGGTTAGAGTTTCCCAGTCACGAATCGGAGATTAAGTCGCTCCCACAGCTCACCGTCGACGGAGAGCGTGTCGGATCGTCGCCGAGAGAGGTACTCGACGGCGTCCAATCAGCGATCGATGATCACAATCCGGATGTACTCATCGTGTCGACCGCCGACCTTGTCCCGTTACTGTTCGAGACGGCAGACGCGTATGGTGTTGAGGACCTCGACCGGTACGACGCTGGCTGGTACGAGAATGCCGTCGTGCGAGCGGTTGAGAGCATACTGGCTCCCGTAGGGTGGCGCGAGGGAGCAATTCGGCAGTACCTCAGTGGGATGAATGACGAGACGTTGGAAAGGTTCGTAAGTAGATGATCCTTAGGGCGATTCACGGAGACAGCTTGTCTGACGAAGTCGTCTACATACGGGTGATTCGCCTCGCTATTCATCCAGCGATAGATCAGGTAGATCTAAAGTTTCAGGAATATCCATCGGCACATCTTCTCGCCCCGCAGAATGGATCAGCGGACGGAACAGTTCTTTTACATACTCCGTACGAAGGTTGTAGCTCGTACCGTTTTCGCTGGCATCGTGAGCAGAAAATGAAAGAACAGGTGCTTGAACATAATCATCGGTCACCGGGGACGTAGGACGGTGTGCGTTGAATCGAGTGCCATCAAATCCGATGAAGGTTGCTGTTACGAGCACCTTCTGATCCTGCCGCTGTTCTGCAAGGAGCGAAAGAACGATCGACAGGTTCCACGCGATTGGATCTGTAAGGGAACTGTCTGAAATGAGATGTCGTTCACCCCTCTCATAACTCACTCGTGCCGTTGTAAGTTCAAGAACTCCATTTTCATACAACCGAACTTCGCTACCGCCTTGCCCCCGTTGTGGTGCAGGATCACTTGAGCAAGCAATCCCGTTGGCTTTCATTTCTGGGTGACGTGGGCGGCTAGAACCAGAATGGAGGCGTATATCTCGATCCAGTAATTCCGGGACAGGGAACCTCGTCGCCGCCTTTGAGAATGCTAATTTTGGAGCAATATGGATAACCGCAAGTGGGAAATTCGCCTCCGTTCTCACATCATGCTCGGGATCTAAGCGCTGTTCATGGTATTCTGCAAATCGATCTGTATTATCGAGGTACTGATCTCGGATTTCGCGGATAGGGTGTCTGGTTGGATGCACGACAGGGTATCATTGGAGAATTTGATTAAATGGTAGCCGTGTGGTGAAATTGAACGCATCATCGTGTGTATTTTCAGAGACTCTACCCCTACAGCCCATCCTCGCGCCATTCGCCTGTCAGCGGGTGCTCGTACTCGTCGGGGTGGAACCGCCCTGACCGCATGACCCAGTGTGAGCCATTCGCTTCGACTGCGTCTTCGCGAACCAGTGCGTGATCAAGGAGGTCGTCGACGGCATCAGCGTCAAGACGATCGGTGTCGCCGGCCAACTCTCGAAGTTCTGATCGAGAAGCTCCGGGGTGACCGGCAAGCAGGTCGAGAAAGACATCGTACTCAGTCATCATCATTTCGAATTGTAGAACCCGTACGCGACGGCGTCGGCGTATTCACAAATGAGTTCCACGGGTGCTGTCCGCGACACTCATGTGTAGGACGTTGTTGATACGGTCACTTTCCGACGGAGACCAACAGACACTGATCCCACTATCTCTGGCACATCTAATCATTTCCAGACAGAAACCAAGATAGTACGACAACGTGTCATCAGTGTACTGAAGTTGCGAAAATCAATCACCATCCCATTTCTCGGGGAACGTTCCGGGGAGCTTGTGATCCGGGAATGTATTAGCGAGGATCTGTTTTATTTCTCGTTCAGTCTGATCGCTGTGAGAACTGACAAATTCAAACGTCGCCATTCCGATATTGTGTGGGTTTGCACCGGTCACGTCTTTTTCGATACGTCGAAATTTCTGTTTGAGTTGGTCTTTCCCGGCATCCTCGTAGACGTACGCACGTAATGCAGCGTTAGTCTGGTTCCGAACTTGCCCCATTGGGTGCCTCTTTCCGTGTATATACTGCGGTCATGATTAAAAAAGCTCCTAGGAATGAGTCGTTTAACCCTCATTTCGTGATAGATGCGAGATCTTCCGATCGACGGCGATCGTGTCGATCTGAATGGCCACTCTGGTGGAAGGCTACCGACAAGGGGTAAGACTAACTCGACAGTTGGTGACACAACGGTATGTCTCGGAGATGATGTCTTGGACTGGTGGCGGTTGGTATACTCGTGGTTCTCGCAGGCTGTGCGGGCGTCGTCGACGACGCCGAACCGGAGCCACGCGTCGCGCTCGCGCCGGGCGGACGGTAGCGTGTGCAGCGCGGTTGCGGTCGGAGTTCGGTGGGGCCGCCGCCCCTCCCGAGTGATCAACGCCCATTGGGTCACCGTCGCTCGCGACGTGGAGCGTGAAAGAGGGTTGCGCGTGCATACTCAATCGTTCGGACAGAGAGGCTAAAAGACAGAGCGTGACAACCAGCACACCTCTCGTCGATGTCCAACAGGCCCCCTGTTTCCGCATAATCGAACACTCCACATGCCACGACGACACACAGCCGGGGACACACCCCTCGTTTCCGCATTATTCACCCGGTGATTTGGAGGACCTCAACAGCGGTCCTCCACGAGTATTATACTTAAACGGTGTCTATACGCCAGTACCAGATCGTCTAATAGTGCTGTTTTTTGGTGTTTCCAGTCTACAACACAACAACAACAATACATTAAACAAAAGATATATAATAACACGGGAAGAGTGGGGATGAGATTATCGGGGAGGGTGTGATTCGGCTTCGAGACAGACGCTCTGGTATCCCCACACCCAGTAGCGAGTATTATGCGGAAACAAGGTGTGGGTGTGGTATATAAAAACCGACTTATGAGGAAGTTCGAGAAAATGCGGAAGGTGGGGTTTTATAAATGAATGTGTGTATGATACTCGTAACGTAGAGCCCTCATGTCGCTGTTTGAAACCGACACTAACGTCTTCGAGAACGAGCGCGCGTTGATGGAAGAGTGGGTTCCTGATCGCCTCCCGGAGCGCGAGCCCGAATTGGAAGAGATCGCAAAGAGTTTTCGGACAACTATCCGCTCTGGGATCGAACCGAAGAACGTCCTCATCTCCGGGAAGACCGGGCAGGGGAAGACCGTCACCGCCCGTGTTGTGTTGGAGGAACTTCACAACTACTGCCAAGAGAAAGATATCGACCTCCGGACGTTTGAGGTGTCGCTGAAAGACGTGAACACCGCCTACCAGTCCGTCGGGAAAATCCTCACCGAGATCGAGCCCGAAACGACAGAGCGACCGAAGGGGCTTTCTCTCACCGATCTCAACGAGCGGAT
>NZ_JANHDL010000033.1 GCF_024494655.1 Halorubrum laminariae
AAAAGCCCAGAGACACGCGTCTCTGGGCTGTGGGTGGTTGAGACCTAGTGTGGGTCTCGGTAGTGGATGTGGGAGGTATGCTCCCGTATGAGTGGGTAGGCGGCGAACCGCGGTTCCCAGAGGATCGCTCACTCCAGTACTTCCCGGGACGCTGGTGGGCTTAACTTCCGTGTTCGGAATGGGTACGGGTGTTGCCCCACCGCTTTGGCCGCCTTCATGCCGACTCTCGGTCTCGAACCGAGACTTTCTCGCAATCTCGCGAGAGAGACGCCTGTGTCGGTTGGTTCTCAAAACCGTGTGTACGTGCGATCCAGTTACCGCCTGAACTCATGCGAGTGTGGTAGTGTGTCAGTGCCGTATGATTGTGGCTTCGGTCTGTTAGTGCTCGTGGACTCAACACCTCGTTGCCTTGGTGCGTACATCCCGAGTCTATCGAACTCGTCTTCTACGAGTGACCTCTGTGGTACTTCTTTTCCATGTGGGTTTCGAGCTTAGATGCGTTCAGCTCTTACCCCGTGTCGCGTGGCTACCCGGCAGTGCTCTTGCGAACAACCGGTACACCAGTGGCGACCAAACGTAGTTCCTCTCGTACTATACGTTCGTTCACGTCAAGTACCTTGACACCCCCAATAGATAGCAGCCGACCTGTCTCACGACGGTCTAAACCCAGCTCACGACCTCCTTTAATAGGCGAACAACCTCACCCTTGCCCGCTTCTGCACGGGCAGGATGGAGGGAACCGACATCGAGGTAGCAAGCCACCCGGTCGATATGTGCTCTTGCGGGTGACGACTCTGTTATCCCTAAGGTAGCTTTTCTGTCATCTACGGGCCCCATTCCGGAGCCTCGTAGGTTCGCTAGACCACGCTTTCGCGTCAGCGTCACTCGTTGGGAATGACACTGTCAGACCATCTTGTGCTCTTGCGCTCTTCGCCGGATTCCCGACCCGGCTGAGATGATCTTCGGGCGCGCTCGATATCTTTTCGAGCGCGTACCGCCCCAGTCAAACTGCCCGGCTACCGGTGTACTCCTCCCGGAGTGAGAGTCGCAGTCACCGACGGGTAGTATTTCAATGTTGACTCGGTGGCCCGCTAGCGCGGGTACCTGTGTGGTGTCTCCTACCTATGCTGCACATCGGCGACCACGTCTCAGCGACAGCCTGCAGTAAAGCTCTATAGGGTCTTCGCTTCCCCTTGGGGGTCTCCAGACTCCGCACTGGAACGTACAGTTCACCGGGTCCAACGTTGGGACAGTGGCGCTCTCGTTTATCCATTCATGCAAGCCGCTACTGAAGCGGCAAGGTACTACGCTACCTTAAGAGGGTCATAGTTACCCCCGCCGTTGACGGGTCCTTCGTCCTCTTGTACGAGGTGTTCAGATACCCGCACTGGGCAGGATTCAGTGACCGTACGAGTCCTTGCGGATTTGCGGTCACCTGTGTTGTTATTAGACAGTCGGAGCGCCCGAGTCACTGCGACCTGCTCCGTAGAGAGCAGGCATCCCTTCTTCCGAAGGTACGGGACTAACTTGCCGAATTCCCTAACGTCGGTTCTCCCGACAGGCCTTCCCTTGCTCTGGGAGTGTACCTGTGTCGGATCTTGGTACGGACATCATGCTTGCCTTTTCACGGGCCCTATGTACGGCTGACTTGCGCTGTCTCACGTTTCGTTCGCTTCGTGCCATGACGGCGTCCACGAGCTTCCATGATTTGACCGGGCGAAAACCCGGCTCAGCGGTCCATACGGCGTCGGCGTTCACTGCATGATGGCGCTGGAATATTAACCAGCTTCCCGTTGACGTAGTCGAGTTACGGTACGTCTTAGGACCGGCTAACCCTCGGCTGAGTGGCAGTGCCGAGGAACCCTTACACATCAGGCCGTCGAGGTTCTCACCCGACTATCGCTGCTACTGTGACCAGGATTGTCGTTACTGAACGGTCCACGCGAGCTCTCGCCCGAGCTTCCGTCCGAACAGTACGCCAACCTACGCGGTTGTCCTTTCACGGACACGGCCAGGTCTCGGTGGTAGATTTGAGCCCCGATCATTTTGGGCGCCTCAAACCTCGGCCGGTAAGCTGTTACGCTTTTCTTAGAGGGTAGCTGCTTCTAAGCTCACCTCCCGGCTGTTTAGGGCTTGAGACCACCTTCGAATCGCACTTAATCTACACTTTGGGACCTTAACCCGGCTCTGGGTTGTTCCCCTCATGGTGCACAGGCTTACCCCGCACACCGGACTCCCATCGTCTACAACGCCTGCGGGTTTGGAGTTCGACAGGATGGCCGACTCCTCTCGGAGGCGGGTCATCCAATCGGTAGCTCTACCCCGCGGGCTATCTCGGATGAGGTCATGCTTCGACATGTTTCGGTTGGAACCAGCTGTTGCCAGGCTCGATGGGCCTTTCACCCCTATGCACAGATCACGAGAGGATATTGTAGAATACCACCTCTAACGGGCCTCCACGTGGCTTTCGCCACGCTTCACCCTGCCTGTGTATAGATCGCCTGGTTTCGGGTCGTACCCACGTGGCTCCCCGCGCTTGAACACGGTGGCCCTCGCAATGCTGCGGCCGTATCGGTTTCCCTGCGCCTTCCCCGGTTCACGGGTTAGACTCGCCATGTAGGTACACTCCCTGGGTCGTTTTTCAAAACGCACGACACGACGCCGGCTCGATTTTCTTCCTACTGGAGGATCGCTCCTCGGTCGTTTTGAGAATCGCCTTGTACGCCCTGTCGCTCGATCGCCAACTGATTTCAGGCCCTATTGCACCGCCCTTCTCGGGGTGCTTTTCAGCGTTCGCTCACGCTACTTGTTCGCTATCGGTCTCGAGGAGTGTTTAGCCTTCTCAGGGGATGCCTGAGGTGTTCACAGAGGATATCCGACCCCTGCTACTCTGGATTTGACGCCAACGGTACTGGTCTCTCGTACGGGGTTGTCACCCTGTGTCACGCTCCGTTCCAGGAGACTTCTGAGAGAAGGTCGCGTTTTGATTGTCAACCCGAACACCACATTGGTCCGAAGACCTTCGGTTTGGGCTGTGTCGTGTTTACTCGCGGTTACTAGCGACATCGCGGTTGCGTTCTGTTCCTCCCCCTACTGAGATGTTTCAATTCGGGGGGTTCCCTATTGCGCGTGGCAATTGTGATACGGATTCCGATTGGGAGATCTCATGTTCGTTCCCTCCATGCGGGTCCCATGAGCTTTTCGCAGCTTGGCACGTCCGTCGTCGGCTCTCGAGCCGAGCCATTCACCAGCTGGCACAGTAGCCAGTAGTGTTGTTGGGCAGTTCCGTGTGGAACTGGCCAACACGGTGTCAGAAGTACTCGTGTGAGTAGTTCCGACTGTATATGGTTCACTGACGTTCCACGAACTCGGATGAGTTCAGTGGACGTCTGGATCGCACGTATACACGGTTGTCATTGAATCGCCCTGGCGGGGCGTTCGTCGAACCCTTCCCATCCGCGGTTTCCCGGGATGGTGCATCGGTCGTCGTGTTCGATTCGAGTCGCGTCTCCCACTTAAGGGGACGGATTCGAGTCGAACGGACATGGACTCACTGGGATTCGAACCCAGGGCATCCTCCTTGCAAGGGAGGCACTCTACCGCTGAGCTATGAGCCCGCCTTCCCATTGGGAAGGCTGTCTGCGCGTGTGTAGTGTGAGCCGTGGTCGTTCTAGAGTGTCCAGGTCGGTGGGTGGGCGGACGGGACCATGAATGAGTAGTGACCGTCTCGAAAGACGGTCGTAAGGTGAGCCTCTCGTGTGAGAGGTCTCGGGTCGGTGGAGGTGATCCAGCCGCAGATTCCCCTACGGCTACCTTGTTACGACTTAAGCCCCCTTGCGAAGCCCAGATTCGACGCGTGTGACGCGCCTCATCCGGACCTCACTCGGGTGCTTTGACGGGCGGTGTGTGCAAGGAGCAGGGACGTATTCACCGCGCGCTTGTGACACGCGATTACTACCGAATCCAGCTTCATGTGGGCGAGTTGCAGCCCACAATCCGAACTACGATCGAGTTTCTGAGATTACCGTCTCCTTTCGGAGTAGGAACCCTTTGTCTCGACCATTGTAGCCCGCGTGTTGCCCAGCACATTCGGGGCATACTGACCTACCGTTGCCCGTTCCTTCCTCCGTGTTGGCCACGGCGGTCTCCGTACTGTCCCCAGCTACTGTGAAGTACTGCTGGCAAGTACGGATGCGGGTCTCGCTCGTTGCCTGACTTAACAGGACGCCTCACGGTACGAGCTGACGGCGGCCATGCACCTCCTCTCTGAAACTCGGACAAGGTCATCAACCTGGTCGTCATTATTACAGTCGATGCTGGTGAGATGTCCGGCGTTGAGTCCAATTAAACCGCAGGCTCCTCCGGTTGTAGTGCTCCCCCGCCAATTCCTTTAAGTTTCATCCTTGCGGACGTACTTCCCAGGCGGTCTGTTTAGCGGCTTCCCTGCGGCACAGCACCCACTCGTAGTGGGAGCCACACCTAACAGACATTGTTTACGGCCAGGACTACCCGGGTATCTAATCCGGTTCGAGACCCTGGCTTTCGTCCCTCACTGTCGGATCCGTTTTCGCGACGTGCTTTCGCCATCGGCGGTCCGTCCAGGATTACAGGATTTCACTCCTACCCCGGACGTACCCGTCGCGCCTTCCGGTCCCAAGCCACACAGTTTCCACCGGGCGTCCACCTGTTGGGCAGGTGGATTTCCCGATGGACTTGTGCGGCCAGCTACGGACGCTTTAGGCCCAATAAGATCGGCCATCACTCGGGCTGCCGGTATTACCGCGGCGGCTGGCACCGGTCTTGCCCAGCCCTTATTCGTACACCGCCCTAGGGTGTACAAAAGCACAGGCTCTATGCCTGTGCACTTGGGATTCCCTTATCGCACTGTCGTGCAGTGTAAAGGTTTCGCGCCTGCTGCGCCCCGTAGGGCCCGGAATCTTGTCTCAGATTCCGTCTCCGGGTTCTCACTCTCATGACCCGTACCGATTATTGGCACGGTGGGCCGTTACCCCACCGTCTACCTAATCGGCCGCAGCCACATCCTTCGGCGCCGGAGCGTTTGGCACACTTGTCATTCCAGAGTGAGTGTGGTGTCCACTATTAGCCTCAGTTTCCCGAGGGTATTGTGGTCCGAAGGGTAGTTTGGCCACGTGTTACTGAGCTATTCGCCACGAGTCTGAACTCGTGCGACTAGCATGGCTAAATCGAATCCCAATAGCAATGGCCTCCGGCAGGATCAACCGGAATGTATACCTCAGTGCCTGGTTCCCGGCACTGAGGGGGTGTTGGCGGGTGTTGACACGATGTCAACACACCATTGCATGGTCTAGTATGGTGTCCAGTCCCATCCAGCGACCTGGATGACACCGAACGACCATGGCTCACATCAGATTTCCGCTTACGCCGGAGCGCAGGGGGCGAAATCCTCAT
>NZ_JANHDL010000034.1 GCF_024494655.1 Halorubrum laminariae
GACAACTTCAAGCAGCGCTCAGCAACCGTTTCTTCGACTCACTCGACGAACTGACAACAGCGATCGACAGTGTTCTTGATCAACTCTCGGTTCCAGAAGTGAGTAATTATTTCTAGTGGATACTATAGTTGATGAGACGCTGATGCGCGTGGCTGGACACTATCAGCAGCGCGCTGTGATGAACGACGAAAGAGCGTGGTTGAACTGCTCAGGCTCTTCGAGGAACGGACAGTGACCACTATCGGAGAAGCGCTCAATCTGGGCCTTAGGCGTATTATCGGCAACGTATTCGACACCACCATTCTCTAGCATCGTTTCATCTTCACCAAGACACACGAGGGTGGGGACATCTACGTCGGGAACCACTTCCCGGTAGTCGCGTACTGATTGGTCGAAGAGAATCGCGCTCGTGATCGAGGGAGGGACTCGTGTGATTTCATCGAAGAGCGTCTGTTCGACACAATCCGGTTCATCCACAAGCATCTCATCAATGAGAGACCACGCCAGCTCGTGTGGGTTGGTTTGTGCGAGCTCCATGAGTCCACGAAGTTCGCCAAAGCCGAACACACCGTGCTCGTAATCCTCCTGTTCAAGATCGAGTGGTTGTTGTTCGACACTCACGAAGCCCCGGAACCGGTCTGTCCCAAACTGGCGGACGTATTCCCACGCCACAAGCGATCCCATTGACCACCCGACAAGGACAACGTCAGAAAGATCCTGTGCGTCAAGGAACGCTTCCAGGTCACGGGCATACTGTGGGAGTGTATGCCCCGTTTCGGTTTTCTCGGAGCGACCGTGCCCTCTAAAATCGAGCGTGATCAGCTGATGGTCATCGCTGAGCGACTGCTGTTCGCTGAAGAATCGGCTACTCATTAATACGCCGTGGAGGAAGACAACTGGTACTCCGTCTCCATCTGATTCGTAGTACAACTCCGCCCCGTTGACCGATTCCGTTGGCATAGTGGCAGATATGTCTAATGGCTGTTAGCTGTTATGGGGGCGATGTATTCAGATACGATCGTTGTACCACGCGAGCGTTTCACCGAATTGTAACCCATCCGTCGGCACCGAGAATTCAGCACCCGTCTCGGAGAGTAGCGGTGTGAGTTCTTCATGGTAATCTCGCCCGGCATGGAAGACGAGCCGATTCCCGTCACCAAGCAGGCCTTCTTCGCGTAACTGCTCAAACACGGTTTCTGCCCACTCCCGTTTTGTATCCGCAGATGCACCGCTCAGCGTTTCATCGTACGGCTCGATTGGCTCCCCATCGGGGTCGAGCAAATGGTGTTTCGCAGAGAGGATATACCACGCATCGTGATTCGCTTCAACATACTGTCGAGCCTTTCTGAAAAACGCCGACTCGAGATACAGATCCTTCGGTTTCGCTGCCTCCTCACGCTTACTCTTTGTACAGCTGACAAGCCCGACCTCCATACGGGGTTGCTTTGTTGTCGATCCTATAATTGTATTCGATGAGGTGTATGCGAGTACGCTATAGATACCGGGTGTCTTGATCCCCCAACTATATGATCTAACCGTCAGTAAACAGGATAATGGCAGTCACCCTCACCGAGCCAACGGTGCTTGCTGCCGCGAAAGACACACTGTATCCCGATATTGATACGAGCCCGGATCAGTATGCGGTCACGGAGACGCAGTTTACCCAATCTACGTGGGGCGGCTGGACCATTCCTGATGCGCTTCGTGACCGACTCGCGCCGTACAACACGATTCGACTCAATGCTGGTGAACCCGACCTACTCGGTGTCGGCACACCAGCCACGGACGTGCTGAACGGTGATGCGGCGACGACGCCGGTCACGGTGATTGAGGCGAAAGGTCACAATGCTGACCCGGCCGCCGCCGACGTCGCTCGCGGCATCTCCCAGGCGCACGCTCATCTTCCTGAAGTCAACCTCGGATACGTCGCCGCCCCGGCACCCAGCATCACTGACACGGCCCGTGCACAAGCGCGGAATCTCAACATCGGCGTCATCGCCGTGGAGGACACTGACTCCGCACGTGTCGTTGAGCCCGCTCGCGTTACGGGGGCCGGTGAGTTCTCAACCACAATTGACGCGGTGCGACTCCAAGCAACCACACATCGACTCACCGACGGGAGCTTCCCAGTGAATCACCCGAAGAACTATTTGGGATACGCGCTCGCGCTTGCTGCCGACGACGACACCAAAACGGTGTATACTGACAACGTCATCAACGCGATCGCTGGCGGGCGACGTGGGGCAATTCTGTTAACTCTCGTCGACGACCAGCCCAACGGAGACTCACTGACGCACCTTGGTGCAGAAGTTGTGCGGTTTGCTCGTGAACAGCACGGGAGTGTCACAGCTGCGCTTGAGGTGTTTGACAGCTGGACGGGTCGCTCAACGCGGTTCACCGACCTTGCGCCGCGATGGGCACAGCTTGCCCGCTCTGTCGCCATCCAATACGACCCTACGAGGCTCATTGTTGAGTCGCTTGAGCGACTTCATCAGCACGGGGTTCGGGAGGCGACGATCGCCGACGTCGCGCTTGAGGCCACACGCATCAACCAACCGCTTGCCGTCGAGGTGTTTTTTACGCGGGACCGACGGGCTGAGGTTCTTACCGCGGATGGGGAGATTAACGAGGTCGTGCTTGGTGACCCGACGATTTACAAATCTGGGATTCACTTCCAATTTAAGTATCAGCTCTACCACATCGGGATCCTGACTACTGGTGGAACAGATGACAAAGACTCAGTTTTGGATAATAAATGGCGGTTAGTGCAAGCTATCAGGAGTTCTGCGTAGAGATCTCACAGTCTGTTCAGCACGCCGTTTGTATCAGCCGCTGAGGGTTTCAACAGAGCCGCTCAACCTTATCTCAACACCACCTGACAAAGATTTAACCGACACCGCTGACTTCTTGTGATGTGCCATTTCCCCGCGCAAAATCATCTCGCCAACTCTACGACGAAGTCAAATTGCACGACCGAGTGATTACTCCAGACGGACCGCTCGCAAGTGCTCTCAACCGCCAGCTTGATCGATCACACCTCGGGCCGTTTGCTATCCCTCCACGTCGTCTTGCGGTCGGTCGCCGACAGGAATCTGAGGATCGACTCGCGTTCCTCGGCATGATCGCCAACGAAGATATTTCGTGGAAACGGTGCGCCTACGCCGTCGGGAATATCCTCCAGTGTTGGGAACACCAAGGATCTCACGAGGCTATCTTCGAGTACGACGCCTACATCGACGAAGCTACTGAACGAGCTGTTGAGCGAATCGGCGACCTTGAGACGGCCTCGATGAAGCTCACAAACGACACTATCGATTCAGATCTCAATGTGGTCGTCGTTGAGCCAGAGATGCTCACCCAACTCGAACGAGCGTATCTGCCTGCTGAGTACGATACGGTCAGTCTCTTTGCCGATACAGAGTTTGAGCTGCCGTCGTTCCGTATCCATGAGTCACCGACAGCGATCATCGAGACGGTCGTGAATGCGGTCACTGAGACAAACGCCGAAAACGTCGGGATTGTCCTCGATCAAGAAAGCGAGTACTCGCCGCTCATTGAGTCTGCACTTGAGGCAGCCGACATCCCATTTTTCGGCGGACCGGGCTTTACTGATCGTAGCGAACACCGCTTGTTCCTTCATCTCCTCCGGACTGCTCACCGTGGAACTGACATTCGGATCAGCGAAATTCGGTCACTGCTGACAGCGTTTGACTGTGATGTGGCCAATCGTGACGCCGAGAAGCGGCTCCACGAACTCGATGATGATGACCTTTCATGGCTGATCGACTTCTGTCACGAGATCCAGGAGTACACGTTTTTGGACGCACTCTCAGCGTTTGAACACCGTACCGACGACACGCTTGATACGTTTCGAACGGAGCTAGAAGAACTTGGCATCGCCAACGAGTTCGTTACGGAAGCGCGCCTCGACGAGTTGTCGTTCTATCTACAGACGTATGAGGTGCCTGTCGACAGGGATAACGAAGGCGTCCTGCTCGCCGACGCGAAGTCGGCATCATACGTCGGTCGTGAGGTTGTCTTCTACCTCGGCCTCGATGACCGGTGGACTCACTCGGCACCACGTCGTCCGTGGGTTGATCAGGATGCTCAGTTCACGCGGAATCTCAAGAGCTTCCAGTTACTGTTACAGAGTGGGAGTCAGCAACACTATCTTGTTCAGGATGCGACCGGCGGATCGCCCGTTACCCCGTGTTTGTACTTCGAAGAGCTCCTTGAACGAGAGTACGATCGCTTCTCAGAGCTGCCGTCTACGACCCATCTCAATCGCTCTGAACCACGTGACGGAGCTGTATTCGACACAGAGCCGATCGGCGAGTCTCCTGAGCCTGTCGAGACGATTAGTAAGTCGAGTCTCAATACCTACGTGAACTCACCACGCGACTACTTCTTCAGTCGGATCGTCGACAGCCCCGAAAAGGATTACCTCACTGAAGGCAACCTACTCCATGACTTTGCGGAGCATCTGTCTTTAGTTAAGCCTCACACCTCGGTTGTGTAGCGGTAGCGAGTGTCTCTTGTAAGATTGGTCGCTGCTTGTGGATCTTTTGAGCGTCTTCGATCAACCGTTCGAGCAGCGGCGGTGGTGA
>NZ_JANHDL010000035.1 GCF_024494655.1 Halorubrum laminariae
ATAAAAGACAGATGGTCGGTTCATAACGGATTAAAATAGAAGGAGCGTGAAAAATTGTCCGCTCTGTATGACTTTCAACGGCCAGTGAGTAGTTCATCTGTACTGAGCGATCTGTGTGTCACCTGTATTGACCGCAACCGGGTTAGAATGTATCAACTATTGAGGATTTCAACAGAGCCTCTCCAGATGGATCACTACTGTGGATTGTGTTCAGTCAAGATTCTCAACCTTCTGTTCGAGCCGCTCAAGTCGCTCGTTGAGATCATCGTCAGGCTCAGCAGCGGGCTCGTTCAGTGGGCGAACATCCTCAAGGGCGGTGTCAACGCGATCGTCGTCAGCCTCGCCGTGGAGATATAGCTCCGCGCGGTCGTTATACAACTCTCGGAGCGTGCTCGCAGCGACGCCAACGTCATCGGCGACGTCGGCAAGTGATTCACCACTGGCGACTCGCTCCATGCCGGCGCGTACCCGGAGGTACTCTTCCGGGTCGACCCGGAGATGTCCGTTGACAACCTCAAACCCTGTCGGCGGCCGGCCGGTCCACTTACCGGCCTCTCGGGCAGCGTCGATCCCCGACTGGATTCGGCGAACCTTCTGTGTTTGTTCAATCCGAGCGAGGTCACCCATGAGCCCGGCGATCATTTGGGTGACCGCTTGATCGACCATACTGTCGTCGACATCAAGCTCGAGGCCAACTTCGAGGTCCCGGACGCTCGTCTCGTGTTCAAGAGCATACTGCAGAAAGTTGTGGATCTCGCCACCACCGAGCCGAGAGAGTCGAGACAACTCGTGTACGATGACGACATCAACCTCGCCGTTAGCGATCGCCTCGCGGAGCCGACGGTACTCTGTACCCCCCTCGCTGTCAGACCCTGAGATAATATCAGCGAACCGGTCGATGGTGGCGTCAGGATATTCGTCCGCGACGAAGTCCTCGAGCTCATGGATCTGTCGCTCGTGGTCTTGGCGGTCAGTTGAGACGCGGGCATATAGCGCGACGTGAGTCATACTTCTCGTTTTGGCCAGATTTGATTTAAAATATTACCCCTTTTCGTGGTTGTCTATTAGCACTACCTTCTCAACGTATCTTGAGATCAGCTGTCAGTAAAGAGAGGTACTGGACAGCAGGATAGGCTTAGAAGTTGGTATGTGGACCACTGGAGGACTTACAGAGTGTCTGTAGCAGCCTTGTCGTAGCACCTTTTGAATATTGGAGTCAGTGGCTCTGTTGAAGTTCTATTCTTCAGACCAAACTGGGCTGATACAACTGGTCGCTAAAGAGTGCGAACCACAAAGCCATTTTAGCTCACACGACCTCCCCCCAGTTATTTTTGCCTCTCAAAAATTCATCTGTTACAGATGTCTGATGACTCCGACGACACTGGGGGAGAACGGGTCGTCTTCGCAATGCTCGTTGGAGTGACGTTCGGAGCGGCACTCGGAACGACAGTTCTCCAAGATATCTCACAGGGAATTGTTGCTGGTGTCGTCGTTGGAACCCTCGCTGCTCTCGTCTTCCCAGCGTGGACAGACCGACTCTACAAGACGGTAACAGACAAACTCGAAGAATAATCTCCTGTAGTGAACAATTCGAGAGGGCAAAAGGAGGTATGCCAACCGTTCTATGACGCCCTGACAAACTATTCAATAATTCTCCCGGAATCTGGAGAGTGGGACCGTAGGTCCCTGATGAGAGCTGGACCAGTCATCCCACATCACGGGCCAGCTCTCAGAAGTGCCGCTCTGTATCCATGCCCGTCGGCCCATCCGGTCCCGGCCTGAGGGCGGCACAGCGCGGAGCCGTCTGACATGTCCGGCTCCGCATTCTCCGATGATATCGAGACTCTTTGTGCGGATGATATATCTAGGTCGGGATCAAAACAATTTCAATAGTCTGCCTACCATGACTGAGTAGGGACAATAGATCCCTGATGAGAGCGAGGTTGCTCCCTCCGCTCTCGTTCGATCTGCTCTCCCCCCATTCATCTGTGTATCCCCGACTACAAGGGCAGATCAACGCGATCCGGGGTACCATCCCCGGTACCGCATTCTGATCTGCCGAAATCCTCGACCAGTGATCTGTTATTAGAGACATGCTAAATACAGAGTTCAAATGTAGTGCGAATTGGGGCCAATTTTCGGGGGAGGCTGATCGCTCAGTACATCCTCTGTACTGACCGTGACCAGATCGGCAAATGGCAGTTGCAGATGATCACAGGTAGTCGGCCTCCCCGAAAGCTAGTTCGCCCGGCCCAGAAAACCGCCAAAAGCTTACCTCCAAGTGCTGATAAGCTTCGCTTGGAAGGATCCATGTCACACGCTCCTTCCACCCCTTCTACTAAGCGATCCGGCTTGTGTGCGAGAAGTCTTCTATAACCACTAGTCCGTGCTAATCAGCAACTTCTAGACTTCTTCACGGGGGTTGTGCTCGACAATATCCGCGAATGCAACGTTTTCTCGAACCTGTTGCATCTCAACGGTGACGCGGTCTCCGACGTTCGTCTCGGGGACGATCACGACGTAGCCGCGCTCAACTTTCGCGATTCCGTCACCTTGGTCTCCGAGGTTCTCGATTTCTACTTCTCGCTGCTCACCTTCCTCAACAGGTGGGCTCTCAAACTCTTGCTGCTGGTCTTTGTGGTCAGTCGACGGTTCAGAATCAGTCATCTCTGTGTCCTCAGCATCCGGTGTTGATGTCGAGATGAGCGCAACACGGTACGTCTCATCCGCAGCTAGTGTCCCAGTGGTGACCTCGCGTTCTGGCACAGTGATCTGGTAGCTGCCATCGTCTTCCTCAACAGTCGCAGTATACAATGTCTGGAGTGACTCAGAAATGTCCATAGTTGCGTATGCGTTGGTTCGTGTTCGATAACTTGTTTCTAGCGTTCCTGTTGCTCCCAGCCGATCACTGTTGTTGCGGGTGAGAGATCCATATACGAGTCAGGCCTTATCACGCTCAAGCACGGCAGCAAAGTCATCAAGAAGCTCCTGTGGAGATCGCTGATCACCACGAGACGGGAGTGGTGCCTCCCAACATTCAATCTCGAGTGTGCGCGCATTTGCCACTGGTTCAGGTTCAGTTACCACGTTGAATATACCGGTGTGATAGATGGCTAGTAGTCGATGATCATGGACACCGACGTAATCGACGCCGGCTCGATTCAAGACTGCTGGAACGTCAATCGGTTCAGACAGCGAGACTGAGGCGCGTGGAGACGCCGAGTCGCTCATACAATGGCTTCGTCTATCACTGCAATAAAGACCCGCCTCAAGGAGAATCCGGATGCAGTATCTGGCCAGTTGCCGTGGGCGGTCTATCCTCTCCCGGCGAGTGCTGGTGTAGGACAGCGATCTCCATCTCTCGTTAACACATTACCCTTTCTGAATAGTGGATTCGATGAAACATCGTACCACGTTGGGACTGCTGGTGACATTTCGACCGATACGATTGAACAGTACACCGAGTGGATGGAACATGTTTAGTCGAGCGTATAGACTTCATTACCCTGTTGCACGTTCAAAATTAGTTCGCCGGACGGGGCGGGCAGAGCTGAAACCGACCACCACTCAGCTGTGCTGACCCAATGATGGTACGTTTCTTGACAGACGGGGCTGAATGAACCAGAGAA
>NZ_JANHDL010000036.1 GCF_024494655.1 Halorubrum laminariae
GAGCGCGCGTTGATGGAAGAGTGGGTTCCTGATCGCCTCCCGGAGCGCGAGCCCGAATTGGAAGAGATCGCAAAGAGTTTTCGGACAACTATCCGCTCTGGGATCGAACCGAAGAACGTCCTCATCTCCGGGAAGACCGGGCAGGGGAAGACCGTCACCGCCCGTGTTGTGTTGGAGGAACTTCACAACTACTGCCAAGAGAAAGATATCGACCTCCGGACGTTTGAGGTGTCGCTGAAAGACGTGAACACCGCCTACCAGTCCGTCGGGAAAATCCTCACCGAGATCGAGCCCGAAACGACAGAGCGACCGAAGGGGCTTTCTCTCACCGATCTCAACGAGCGGATGTTCCGCCGGCTTGATGAAATCGGTGGGTACATCGTATTCTTCCTTGACGAAATTGACAACCTCGGGTCTGACGACGACCTGTTGTACCAGCTCCCACGGGCGCGGTCGAACGGGAAGATCACGAACGCGCACCTATCGATTATCGGTATCTCGAATGACCTCCAGTTCAAACAGGATCTATCCGCAAAAACGAAGGACAGCCTCTATGAGAACGAGGTTCACTTCGATCCATACGACGCCGACGAGCTTCGGTCTATTTTGTACGACCGTGTCGAAACCGCGTTCAAACCCGGTGCAGTCGATGACGGCGTTGTCGGGCTGGCTGCCGCGTGGACAGCAAAAGATACTGGCTCTGCGAGACAGGCTATTCGACTCCTGCATGAAGCCGGGGATATTGCTTGCGTTGAGGGGAGCGATATCGTTACCGAGGCGCACCTCGACAACGCCCGAGACGAACTGGAGGAAGTGAATATCGTCAACAAGCTCAAGGACTTGACGATCAACGATCAGGCACTCTTGATGGCGCTGGCGATACTCGAATCCCGTGGAGACACGCCGGCACGGACGAAAGAGGTCTATTCGGAGTACAAACGCGTCGCTGACGCGATCGGGACGAACCAACTCACGTCGCGGAGTATTCGTGACAAGCTCACGAACCTCGATACATACAATCTGGCGATGACCCACAAGCGGAAGGGCGGCGTGCAGGGCGGGGATTACTACCTCTCAGAACTACGCGTGAACCTCGATTCGCTATTGGAAGGATTCGAGCACGTCGAGGACTTTGACGGAATCGTGCAAGACGTGGATACATTCAGTCGACAGAGTACCCTGTCGTAGGACTCAACGTTTCTCGCGGGTGGCCTGTTCGTTGCTGGTTGCCTCGTTCGGTACCTCTCGAAGGAACGGGGGCATATCCGTCATCTTTCAATCATTTTCGGGGCTAGAACCTATAGAACCAGAGAGGTTGCTACTTGTGGGGGGTGTGCCCGTGTTAGTAGACTTTGCCGTCGGCGAAGTCCATGAGATCGCTGAAAGCGTGTGGTGGGAGCATCAGCGGTTTGTTTGCCCAACCGCCAGATTCCGAGTAGTAGCCGGCACGAATTTCCTCGGTTCCGTCTTCCATTTTGATGAGCTGGATACAATTCCAGTACCGTTCGTGATCTACTTCTTGGAGACATCCGACTTCCCTTACAACTTCGCCTTCACCATCGCGAAAGCCTCGGGGCAGATCGGGCACGAATTCGGGCGCGGATTCGCCGTAGTGGAAATCAGCCATACATGAAAGAAATTCGAACTCTCATATATAAAGCCGGCGTTTATAGAGATTTTCGGCTCTGTTGGCTCTGTTGAAATCCTCAGCAAGTAATATATTCTGACCCGGTTGCGGTCAATACAGAGAATGTAGTCAGCAGATGAAGGGCCTTCTTTTCTCTATCCACATCTTGAATCAGCCGGTAAAATGCGTTTGTATACCATGTACATGTTTCTTATCTATTTTGATAAATACACCCGAGAGTTATTCTATCTCCTGTGCCATATAAGCATATGACACAGCGATCTGAGGGGTATCAATTCCATCTTGAGAAGGCTCTAGAAGTCGATACTCGCGAAGAGAAGAATTTCCATA
>NZ_JANHDL010000037.1 GCF_024494655.1 Halorubrum laminariae
TACCCTGTTGCACGTTCAAAATTAGTTCGCCGGACGGGGCGGGCAGAGCTGAAACCGACCACCACTCAGCTGTGCTGACCCAATGATGGTACGTTTCTTGACAGACGGGGCTGAATGAACCAGAGAATCACCCCGATCAATCACGAGATGAACACGAAACAGAGCCGCCTGAGAGCGATGTCTCTCAGGCGGCGACTCTTGTTTTTTGGACAGGTGGCCCGACGCTCAGATGAGCCGACTCGGTGAGCGTATCAGCCCTGGTTTGTTCTGCCGATGGGCAGTGAGCGACGCAGCTACCAACGCCACTGCCGAGAGAACGACGTGAGTCTCGACGTTGCCTTCCTTGCGTGCACAGACGCGATCAAGGCCAGTGAACGATTTCAGCCGCGAGAAGACGCGCTCGACACCTGCGCGCAGGTGTCGATGCATCCGTTCTTTGATCGCCTGAAAAATGTAGGTCTCCTCGACGTTTCCTACCTCAACGCCGTACTCCGAGAGGAGCTCCTGCGGTAACCGCTCCAGGGCATCGTAGGGGCTGTCGATCTCCTCACCATGTTCCTCGAACAACTTCTTGATTTCGTCCTTGATCGTCGCTAACGGCGACGATCTACGGGGATTGATCGCCGTCAATAACGGAGAGTCGAGGCGGTCTTGACAGAACTCACGGTTTTCTTGACTGTCGAAGCCAGCATCAGCCAATGCGGCCTGGAGATTCTCAGTGTCGTACCGCTCATCGAAGTCCTTGATGAGCGGTTCGAACGCAACAGTGTCGTTTCGCTTGCCGGTCTCCATCGTGATGGCGACCGGCAGTTCCGTCGCTGCGTCTACCACGAGAAACACTTTGTAGCCGTAGAACGAGCCTTCGTGTTTACCCCAACTTGCGCCCTCAACATCGCCGTTTTCGATCTCGTCGCGTGTGTTTGCCCAAGCGGCAATGTGCGTCCCATCAATTATGACGAACTCACCGGCGTGGTCGTGAGCGGCAAGCACCTCGCTACACATCGACTGGAGGCAGTTGCGAAGATCGTCTGGATCGAGCTCGTCGAAGGCTCGCCAGAGGGATGTCCCGTCGGGGACATCCCCTGGCTCCGTGTAGTCGAGTGCCTCTCGAAACGAGTGGTTGCGCTGAAGACGTCGTTCGAGGGCGTCGAAAGAGTCGCCCTCGAACTGCCGCAGGACAAGTGCAGCGGCTCGTTCCGGGGCGATTGACTGAAGTTCCGAGACAGCGACCGAGAGGAAAGTTGCGACGAGTTCGTCTCGGTAGAGATAGCCGTCGTCACCAGGATCGTCTGGTGTGACATCGGTTGGCTGGTCGGTTTCGCGCTGAGCCAGCTGGCCGTCCTGGATGGACGGCCAGCGATGGGTGTAGACAGTGGTATTGCGCGTCGTGACGGCGTGTACCTCCTGTTGTTCGGTGAGTTTGCGAAGCGAGCGGTAGCAGCGTCGATCAAGCAAGTCGTTTGCTTCGGGTGCGGTGAGTCCGGATGGCCGGTTGAACGCGAGGTGTTTGAGCGTGGCTTTGGTGGTTTCATGGCGGTGGAAGACGGCGACGCCGTCATCCACCTCGGGTCGCCAGAAGCCGTCGTGGGTAGCTCTGTGGCCAATGACGTGTTTGCTAGCGACGTAGTTGGAGTGGTGGTTCAGCGACGTGTAGAACGTGTCTTGGGAGGAGATTTGTTCGATGTACCACGGTGGCACCTCGGTGCCAGCGCGGAGAGCCTTCTTGGAAGCAACCTCGCCGTGGATTCGGAGAAATGCTCGAACAGTGGCCTTATGCGATTCGACGGTGTCTCCTTCAGTGTCGGATTGTGTTGGTGTCATACTTCCAATCCGGCTTTTAGTCTAGTGAAAGTGACTATTTCGCTCCGTTAGTGATAGATGCCGGATACGTCTGAACTGATTTTGAAACCGTGCAACGGGCTA
>NZ_JANHDL010000038.1 GCF_024494655.1 Halorubrum laminariae
ATAAAAGACAGATGGTCGGTTCATAACGGATTAAAATAGAAGGAGCGTGAAAAATTGTCCGCTCTGTATGACTTTCAACGGCCAGTGAGTAGTTCATCTGTACTGAGCGATCTGTGTGTCACCTGTACTGACCGCGACTGGGTGAGAATATATCACTTGCTGAGGATTTCAACAGAGCCACCAGTCAACAAAACGTGCTCTGTGGCACAGAAATCCTCTCGGTCTCTTGCGCCCATATCTTGTTTCACGCTCTCATAGAGTACCAGTATTTCCATCGAGTCAACAGAACAAATAAACAGCTTCCGAAGGAAAGTGTAGATAGATGGGAACGAGTAGCCAGACGGGGGGTAGCAAAACAATACCCGGAATGCTCAGAGAGTCCCGCGATTTTGTTTTTGCGTGTATTCTGAACTCTGCACTCATTCTTGGAGTGGTCGTATTTGAGTGGAGTCTTCTTGAAATCGCTGTCATCTATCTCATCGAGATAGCGATCATCAATCTCCTGTTCTTTTCTGTCGCGTTGTTCACGCCACAGTCCGTGGATGATCTCGATGGGGATTCTTGGGATGAAGAGCCCACTTCAATTCAGCCGATTGGTCTAATACCGCCGGTATACCCGCGCAATATCAACTACGTGTTGCGAAAGGCGGTTATCCCAGCTTTCATTCTTACAGTAATCATGACTCCTTTCCTTTCCGGTTATGATTTGGATTCAGGACTTCCCCTTTTGGATTCAGGACTTCCCCTCTCAGTTGGGCTCGCAATTGCTGGCACTGTTTTCTTTCAGCTATCGCGCGTCTGGCGCTATTTCATCGTCAACCGGTCATATCAAGACAAATCACCGGCAGACGCGTTGGCTTTCGCGTTCAGACCCGTCTTTGAGTTGTTTCTGATTTTGGTCTTTGTGGTTGCTCCCGTCAGCTTTGTGATTATCGGGACGGGTACCGATTTGGATTCACGGGCCGTGTGGTTGCTCTATTTAGTTCCGATGGGGGCGATTAGGGCGTGGATGGGGAGTTTAGACCCTCAGACAGACGATTTTAGTGTCAAATAAGATAACATATGTGTAAATATCTGAGGATTTCAATAAACCCGAATATTTGGAAACTACACACTTCCATTTATTACCCTACCGTTCCGTGTCGACGTGAACTATGATCACAGACGCCCGGGTTCTCCAACAGGAGTTCATCCCACGTGAAATCCAACACCGGGACAACGAGGTAAACTACCTCTCCAGCATCCTCGAACCAATCACAGACGGCCAATCAGCGGAACCCATACTCCTGTACGGCCCGTCTGGAACCGGGAAAACCTGCATTGCACAATTCATCCTCGAACGACTCCGCGAGAACGTCGTAGAACTCGATACACAGTACGTGAACTGCTGGGAAGACTCAGTACCTCACAAAGCATCCACAGCTAGCTGTTTCTGCGGCCTGAGTTCTGTCTCGAAGCGGTTGTACTGATGGTCTCGATGAGATGATTACGGACGGATCGACGGAGAGCTGTCGCTGTCGGC
>NZ_JANHDL010000039.1 GCF_024494655.1 Halorubrum laminariae
TGCCTCAAGCCCTCTCTGCTCAGTGGTTCAGAGTTGGTCGATCGGCTTGTTGATGATTTGGAAGACTTCGCTCGCCCGGTAGAACCGATTCCGGTCTTTCCCGGTGAGTTCTTCGAGTATTCCGTCATCTTCGAGCTGTCCGATCAGTCGGTTGGCCGTGCTGTATTCGACATCTAACCACTCGGCCGCCGTATTCACGTCAAGGTACGGATCTTCGAAGAGCCGCATCACCAGTTCGAGGATGTTCTCAGACCGCTCGCTCTGATAGCGCTGTTGATAGCCTTCTCGTAGGTCGACTAGCAGGTTGGCCCGCTGATGGGCCTCGTCCGCTTGCGACTGTACGCCACGCAGGAAAAACAGAAGCCACTCTTCCCATTCACCGTGCTGACTGACTGCCAAGAGATGATCAACGTAATCTGACCGCCGTGCGTTGAAATAGGAACTCAGGTAGAGATACGGCTCGGGCAAGAGACCGTCACGTTGTAGCAGGAGACTGATCAATAGCCGCCCGAGCCGTCCGTTCCCATCGAGAAACGGGTGAATCGTCTCGAACTGGTAGTGGGTCAGCCCGATTCGGAGAAGTGGATGCAGATTCGTCTCTTGGTTCGCATACTCGAGCAAGTCTTCGAGAAGGTCTGGGATTTCGTTCGGTGGCGGCGGCACGTACCTGGCGTCTTGGATGTATGGCGTACTGCCGATGAAGTTCTGCGTCGTACGGAGTTCCCCTGGGTCAGCCTCATCCCCACGGACACCCGAAAGCAACCGGTCGTGCATCTCGCATAGCAATTCGACGGTGATTGGGTCGCCAGCTGTGATCGCATCCAATCCGTGTGTCAGCGCGTACAGATAGTTCACGACTTCTTGGGTACCCTGCTGTCTGTCTTCGTCGATGAGCGCCTCCTGTCCAGCCTCATAGGCGTAGATGTCTGAGAGGGTCGCATGTGTGCCTTCGATTTGCGAGGATTCCAGCGCTTCTTTTCGGATGAACGGCTCGATTAGGATCTCTCTTGAGCCGACACGTGGGCCGATACCATGGAGTCGACCAAGTGCCTGTGTCGCCTCCGCCAGCGGTGTAATGAGTTGCTCAGTGCTAACTGAGGGGGGGAGCGGGTCAGGGCGGAACGCCGAATATGTCCCCTTCGGTGTCGTCGTGGGAACGATTTCACCGGGAGCCGTCTCGTCGAAGTTATCTCGCTCCATTAGTGGCATCCCGACAAATACACTGGCTACTATTGGTATTTTTGGTGCTAAATCAAAATAGTAGGATGGGTGATTGTACTGTCACAACTACTCAGAATCTCTGAGGATAGATTTGACCCACATATTCTATTCACTACTTTGCGCATGAAACACCCGCTAGAAAGGACTGC
>NZ_JANHDL010000040.1 GCF_024494655.1 Halorubrum laminariae
ATACTTAAGGACATAAATACTTAAATACATTAGGCGTTTTGAGCTGGTCGAGTGCAGCGAGCGCTGCCTCCTGAAGATCGTCGAGCGTCTGAAACAGTCGGTTGCCAAGTGCTCGATTGAGTCGTCTCCAGCACTCTTCCGTGGGATTCAGCTCAGGTGACCCTCGCGGAAGATAACACAGTTCGAGTTGCGTCTCCGCAGCGAATTTCTTCACCGCCTCCGCTGTAAAGTACGACGCGTTATCCAACACGACACAGAGTTTCTCGCCGAATTCGGCCTGGAGAGCCTCTAACAACCGTATAGTGGTGTCACTGTTAAAATTCACTTCGCACGGAACGAAAAACGTCTCACCGGTATCGGTTGTTGCACCGAGCAATTTGATGCTTTTCCACTTGCCCTTCACCGGCAGTGACGGGCGCTCTCCCCTGGGAAACCAGGCGTTGATTAATTTCGAGAGAACCTGTCTCGTCTGGTCTATTGTGACGATTGTGTACTCTTCGTCCAGGTTGTTGCGCTTTTTTTGAACCCTTCTTTCCACGCCTCTTTCGCTCGCTCATCTGATTTATAGAACTCCGGCCGAGCTGTCTTCCAGGACAGCCCGGCCTCGCGTAGTAATCGCCGGACGTGACGGTCGCTGTACTCGATATCGAATTCCTCGAGGAGGTAGTTTCGTGCAAGTGGAACGGACCACGCCGGGGCGTCGAATCCGGCCTCTTCAGGCGGTTCGTGTACAACTTCTGTGAATTGCTGGCGCTCTTGCTCGGAAAGTTCAGACGGTCTCCCGGACCGTTCTTCGTCGTAGACGACGGCCTCGAACGGCTCCGTTTCGAGCCGTTCGAGGCGGTTTAGCCACTGAGAAAGCCACCCCGCAGTGTAGCCGTACCGCTGCGCGATCTCTTGCATCGTCGCGTCGTCTTCTTCGAGGTAGTTGATCGCAGCCATCAGCCGCTGTGTCGGCTTCTTCCCCTCGATTTCTGCGAGGACATCGCGGAGATCTTCTGGCGAAACCGTGGTCGGCGTGACCATACCGACGATAATAGCTCTATGTATAAATATTTTTGTCCGATAGTAT
>NZ_JANHDL010000003.1 GCF_024494655.1 Halorubrum laminariae
TGGTTTGTGCCGGAGTTGTCGGCTTCTGCGCGCGGGCCGAGGCCCGCTCGCACGGCCCGAGGCGCGTAGCGCCTCGCTGTCCTCTCCGGCCTACTCGCGTCGTCCTTCCGACCGGCGTCGGAAGTCCCCGCTCCTTGAGGCCGGAGGCTCCGCCTCGAAACTGCTGATCAGTTGTCTCGACTGTGGTCAGCGTGACCCTCACGTCGGAGATCTGTCCCCGGTTCGCCGGTGCGCGAATCCGCGCGCTTTATGCCACCCACGCGCTCATCCGCGGACATGACCCAGCGGGTGCTCGTCGTCGACGATTCGGCCTTCCAGCGGACCGTGGTTCGGGATGCGTTGGAGGATCCCTTCGAGGTCGTCGGCGAGGCGGAAAACGGTGCGGAGGCGGTGGAACTGTTTGAGGCGTACGAGCCCGACGCGGTGTCGATGGACGTTGTCATGCCAGAGATGACCGGAATCGAGGCGACGGCAGCGATCAAGGACCGCTGGCCTGACGCGGTGATCGTGATGTGCACGAGCGTCGATCAACAGGAGAAAATGATGGAGGCGGTCAAAGCCGGCGCTGACGGCTACGTGACGAAACCCGTCGACGCCGACGAGTTGGTCCCCGAGTTCGAGAGTCACTTCGGGTGACAGGAATCGGGACTGTCAGACCGGGTCGAACGACCGCAGCACCGACGCCAGCGCGCTCGCGAGCTCCTCGAAGCGGTCGATCTCCATCGAGTCGGTTGTCACCCACACGCCGTGATCTCCAGCGATCACCCGCGTGAGATAGCCGTTCTCGAACACGCGTACGGTGAACAGGTAGTCTCCGAGTTGGGTGTTCGCGTACATGGACTGAGAGTGGAACCCCTGCCGCTCGTTCTCCGCGAAGCCGACGAGGTCGGCCGTCTGGCTCAGGTCGCTGCGGAGGTACAGCTGTTCGATCTCGTCTTCGGTGAAGTACGTCAGGCTCCGGAGTTCGTCACCGATGGCCGTTCGCGCCGCGCTGAGCAACTCGTCGACGTTGTCGTCTGCTGGGCGTGACATAGATTGACATTCTGTCGTCGGATACATGAGCGTATGGGTGGCCGCAGAACCGACCGCACCCGGAACTCGGCCGTCTGTACGCCGACTCCGCCTGCACCCGCCCGGATTTGTCCGAGAATCCGTTCGAGTTCCCGATCGGCCGTCACGGAGGGACAGAGTTTAGCGACTCCCCCGACATCGACCCGCTAATGAGCGACTTCGACGACGTCTGCGTCCTGTTGCCCACGATGGACGAGGTCGAGACCGTCGCGCGCGTCGTCGAGGACTTCCGCGAGGCCGGACTCGACGAGATTCTCGTGATCGACGGCGGGTCGACGGACGGGACGCGTGCGGCCGCCAGCGAGTCCGGCGCGCGCGTCGTCGAACAGTCCGGACGCGGCAAGGGTCAGGCCGTTCGCGAGGCTGTCCGCGACCACGTCGATGCCCCCTACGTCGTGATGGCTGACGCGGACGCAACCTACGACGCGGCCGATGTCGACGCGATGCTCGAACCCCTCCTCGCCGGCGAGGCCGACCACGTCATCGGGAACCGGTTCGCGGACATGCGACCGGGAGCGATGACGCGGCTGAACCGGATCGGGAACCGATTGATCAACGCCGCGTTCCGCGCCATCCACGGTGAGCGGTACCGCGATATCCTCTCCGGCTATCGCGCGTTCACGCGTGAATCGTTCCTGCGGCTCCACCTCACTGCTGACGGGTTCGGCATCGAGACAGAGATGGCGGTCGAATGCGTGAAAAACCGGGATCGGGTGGCCGTCGTCCCGATCACCTACCGCGAGCGCCCCGGCGGCTCCGCGACGAACCTCCACCCGATCCGCGACGGCGGCGTGATAATCATCGAGTTGTACCGGAAGGCCAAGACCAACAACCCCCTGTTTTACTTCGGGAGCCTCGGTGCCGTTTCGACTGGTTTCGGTGCGATGCTGACCGCCTACGTGCTTTACCGCTGGTTCGTGCACGGCGAGGCCCATCAGATCGTCGCCATCGGCGCGGTCGGCGCGGCAATCTTGGGGATCCAACTGCTCGTGTTCGGCGTGCTCGCCGACATGATCCTGTCGCTACACCGCGAGCAGGTGACGCGCTACGAGCGGGCACTGGCCGAGCGGCCGGCGGCGCAGTCGTCGGATTCGCCGTCGACCGCCGACGCGGAGGAGACGCGTGGGGCGGTGGGCGACGGTGGGGCCGATGGAGATGACGAGAGGGGGAACGACCACAGCGCCGACACCGCCGACGACGCGTCGGGGAAGTGACGCGGCTCGCTGCTGGGGAGACTGACGCGGGCTCGCTGCTGATTCTGTATCGCCCGCGAGCCCCATAGTTTATGTCGACTCACGGAGACGAGCGGCCATGGACGAAAAGCGGTTCGTCATCGCAATCTTCGGCCTCGTCATCGCCCTCCTCGTCGGATTCATCGGCTACCGGTTCGTCGCGCCGCTCACCGTCGCGGTGTTCCTGTACTACTCGACCCGGCGGCTGTTCCGGAATCTCGCTCGCTTCAGACTGCCTGCACGCGCTCGGGCGGTCCTCTCGCTGTCGCTCATCGGTGTGCCGCTGATCGGGCTGTTGGGGTACACAGTGCTTCTCGTCTTACTCGAGGCTCGTCGATTCATCGAACGATACCCTGTCGCCGAGACGGTCGGACCGGAGAACTCGTGGGTCGCCGACCTCGCCGCGCTCTCGAACCCGACGTTCGAGGGACTCGTCGCGGCGTACCGGTCGGGGCAGTTCGACCCGCTCATCGAGTTCGTCTCCGAGCAAGCGCCGCTGCTCGCGAGCACGCTCTCGGGGCTCGCGCTCAACCTCCTCATCACGATCGTCGTCACGTACTACCTGCTCCTCGACGGCTCGAAGTTCCACGAGTGGCTGCTCACGTTCGACGACGACGCGATCGTCCGCGAGTACCTCGAGGCCGCAGACGAGGAGCTTGAGGCGGTGTTGTACGGAAACCTGCTCAACGTCATCGCCATCTCGATCATCGCAGTCGTGACCTACACCGGGTACAACGTGATCGCCCCGGCCGCAGTCGAGATCCCGTATCCGGCGCTCGCCGGTGCGCTCACGGGGGTCGCGAGCCTGATTCCGGTGATCGGGATGAAAATCGTGTACATCCCGCTGGCGGCGATAACCGCGATCCAGCCGATTCTCTCGGAAGAGCTTTCACTGCTCGCGTATGTCGCGGGCTTCCTCGTTGTCGCCGCGATCGTGGTCGACACCATCCCCGACATAGTCCTCCGCCCGTACTTCAGCGGGAAGACGACCCACGTCGGACTCCTCATGCTCGCGTACATCTTCGGTCCCGTCGTGTTCGGGTTCCACGGACTGTTCCTCGCGCCCATCATCCTCGTGTTGGCGCTCACGTTCGCCGACACGGCGCTGATCCGTCTGCTCGGCGGAGAGCGAGACGACGGCGACGACGAACCGGGCCGGACTGTGTCCGCCGGGCAGCGTCGACTCAACGACTTCTGAGTCGGATCGCGGTGCGAACGCGTCCCGTCGATCTCGACCGCGCTCCCGTCCGTGAAAAGAGATATACCGCCGGTCAACGACCGGTGTGACATATGCGTGTACACGCCATCGGCCTCGGCGGTGCCGGGGGCCGGATCGTCGATCGATTCGCGGCCGACCACGACGGGGAGCGGTTCCTCCACGGCGTCAGCGCGTTCGACACCGACGCGGCCGCGCTCGGCGACCTGCAGTCGCTAGACGAGTCGCGGCGGTACTGCTTCGGTGACGCCGCGGGCGGAGACGGGCTCGACGGCGACCTCCACGCGGCGCGTCGCCTCGGCGACGCACACGCCAGCGAACTTGGCCGGGAGATGGACGACCAGCGCCCGTCGGTCGCGGATGCGTTCCTGATCGCCGTCGGCCTCGGCGGCGGCGCGGGTGCCGGCGTCGCCCCCGCTCTCGCCGAGGAACTGATGCGGCTCTACGACACGCCAGTGTACGCGCTCGGACTCCTCCCGACGCCGGCGGAGTCGGAGCCGACCCCGATCGACCCGGCCACGGCCGGATCGGCGGCACCCGAGGAGCGACCGCCAGAGCGACCGCTGGCCGAGAAGAACGCGGCGCGAACGCTTGAAGCCCTCTCCGAGCGCTGTTCAGCGATGTTCCCGTTCGACAACGACGCGTGGCTCCGGCCCGGAGAAGATCTCACCGGGGTGCGAGACCGCCTGAACGGCGTCGTCGCCGATCGGGTCGCGGCGCTGTTCGGCGCGGGCGAGTCGGACGACGCCGAATCGACGCCACAGCAGGTGCTCGACGCGAGCGACGTGGCGCGAGCGGTCGGCGGCGACGGCGAGATCGCATCGATCGGGTACGCGACGCAGACGGTCGATCCCCCCGAGACGGAATCCCGGTTCGGGCTCGGGCTGTTCGGGTCCGCGGAGCCGGCGAAGGTGGACACGAGCGCGGCGGTGTCGGCGATCGAGACGACGATCCGAAAAGCGGTCCGCGGGAAGGGCACCGTCGAGGTTCGGGAGGGGCGGGCCGACCGGACGCTGCTCGTGGTCGGCGGTCCGCCCCCATGGCTCAACCGCGAGGCGATCGCCGACGGCCGGCGGTGGCTCGCCGAAGAGACCGGCTCGGGCGCGATCTTGAGCGGCGACGCGCCCGTCCCGGATGGCGAGGAGGTGTTCTCGGTGGTGGTGCGGTCGGGGATCGACGAGCCCGAGCGGATCCGCGAGATCCGAGAGGCCATCCGGTGAGTAGCTGCCTGAGTAGCTGCGATCACCACCGCCCGAGTAGCCACGACTTTCCCTCCCGCAGATCCGACTTGATTAACCCGATGCGGCGCACACAGACTGTGTGACCAGCCACGCCGATCTCGGCTTCGATATCGACATCCGCGACACGGACGCGGTCGCCGACCGGCGCGACGAACTCGTCGCCGCCGTCCGTGACCACGCCGGACAGATCGCCTACCAACTCGCGCGGCTTCAGGGCGGTGACTACGGTCGACAGGCGTTGTCGACGCCCGGCGGCGAGTGGACGGTCAAACACGAGGCCGGCGAGCTCGAGTTCCTTCTGTTCTCGCCGACCTCTGGCTCCGACGTGTACGTGGTCTCGACGAAGCAGCCGCCGGACCCCGGAGCCCTCGCGACCGCCCTCGCCGACTACCCGAACGTCGTCGCCGCGTGGAACGACCACGTCGCGTCGCTGTCCGGCGTGCTCGACGACGTGAGCGCCGACTTCCCCGAGCCCGACTCCACGGACGGCCTCGTCGCCGAGCGCGACCGCGTGCTCGACGCGATCCGCGACGCCTGCTCGGTGATGGCCGGCGAGATCTACCGGTACGAGGGCGACGAGTACGGAACGTTCACCTCCCGCGTCGACGGCGACCGATGGGAGTTGAAGTGGGACGAGGGGACGGTGTCGTACCTCCGTGTCGGAGGCACCGGCGGCTGCTACCTCCTCTCGCAGTACGAGGCTCCGTCGGCGCTCGACGTCCGCGAGTACGCCGAGCCGTTCCGCGGGTTCGTCGACGCGTACAACGAGTTCGTCGCCGACGCCGAAAGCGACCTCGCCGCCGTCGACCTGTAGCGGGTCGCAGTCGCCTCGACAGGCTCACCCGTCGGCCGACGGCCGAAACGCCCCGAACGCGTACTCCAGCCCGAACATGACGACCGCCATCGTCAGGGCGCGAACGAGGAGGAGTTCGCCGCTCGACAGCAGACCGAAACCGAGAACGCCGACGGCCGCAGACGCGCCAAGCAGGGCCGCGTAGCGCCCGCGGGAGAGCCCTCGAACCCACTCGTCGCCCCGGTCGTAGAGCCGCTTCGCGGTGTTCATACGTAGCGGAGACGCCCCCGAACTGATACCTGTTCCGGAGGCGCGGCAGCGCTTCGGTGTCGTGTCCGATGTCGCTTTCGCGTCCGATATCGCTCGCGTCCGGCCTTTCTCGCGTCCGATATCTCTCCCGTGTCCGGCCTCTCTCGCAGATCTATCCACGTTCGTGCATAGGACTTCACCCAATGTGGGAATATTTATGCAGTGACGTTCGGTACGCGGCCGTGTATGTCGATCACTCTGCCGGGACCGACGCTCGGCGTCGTCGGCGGCGGACAGCTGGGCCGGATGATGGGCGAGGCGGTCGCGCGCCTCGGCGTCGAGGTCGTCGTGTTGGACCCGACGCCCGACTGTCCGGCGAGCCCCGTCGTGAGCGATCAGATCGTCGCCGACTTCGACGACGCCGACGCGGTCCACGAGCTCGCGAGCCGCGTCGACGCGCTCACCTTCGAGATCGAACTGGCCGACCCCGACGTGCTGACGGCTGCGAGCGAGGAACACGACGTGCCCGTTCAGCCCGACCCGGACACGCTCCGGACGATCCAGGACAAGCTGGTTCAAAAGGAGGCACTGCAAGACGCCGGAATTCCCGTTCCCGAGTTCGTTCCCGTCGCGACGGCCGAGGGGCTCGAACGCGTCGTCGAGGAGTTCGGCGGCGTGATGCTGAAGGCCCGCGAAGGCGGGTACGACGGGCGGGGGAACGTTCCGGTCGAATCGCCAGACGACGCGGCCGACGCGCTCGATTCGATCGGCGGCGACGCGATGGCCGAGGAGTTCCTCGACTTCGAGCGCGAGATTGCCGTGATGGGACTGAAGGGGGCCGACGGCGAGACGCGGACCTACCCCGTCACGGAGACGATCCACCGCGAGGAGATCCTCCGCGAGAGCGTCGTGCCGGCCCGTAGCGACGACCCGGTGATCGCCGAGGCGGAGGCGGTCGCGGACGACGTCCTGTCGCTGCTCGACGGGCGGGGAGTTTACGGGATCGAACTGTTCGAGACCCGCGAGGAGGAGGTGTTGGTCAACGAGATCGCACCGCGTCCGCACAACTCCGGGCACTGGACGATCGAGGGAGCGGCGACCTCCCAGTTCGAGAACCACGTCCGCGCCGTTCTCGGCTGGCCGCTCGGCCCGACCGACCTCGTCGCCCCCGCGGTCACGGCGAACGCCCTCGGCGACGTGGATGAGACCCAGCCGGCGACACTCCGCGGCGTCGAGAGTGTGATCGCCGCGCCCGACGCCGCCCTCCATTGGTACGGCAAAGAGGACGTGCGCCCGCTCCGGAAGATGGGACACCTGACGGTGACCGGGGAGGACGGCGAAAGCGAGGCTGACGGCGAAGCCGACCGCGACGCGCTGCTCTCGCGTGCGCGAGAACTACGCGACGGATTGACCTTCCGCGACGCGTGAGGCCCGAGACGGATTGGTCCTCCGCGACGCGTGAGTTTGTCCGGGCCACACTCGCGTTCGACGAGGGCGGTGGCGCGCCTGCGAGCGCCCGATAGGGCGCGAGGAGCCCGCGAGGGAGGGAAGGGGCGGCCGCGATGCGGTGCGGGTCCGCGGCCGCCCCTGACCGAGGTTGGGGAGGAGTGAGGCGGTGCAGAGGTGTGAGGCGGTGCAGAGTGTGAGGCGGTGCGGCGACGGATTTCGACGACGCAACGAGACGCATTCGGCACTTCCTTATCTCCGACCGCCGAAACCGCGCACATGCCCAGCGTTCAGGACCTCATCGACCGACTCGAATCGGAGGCCGAATCGGACGCGGACCCGGAGACGACCCCGGACGTGGGAATCATCATGGGCTCTGACTCCGACCTCCCGACCATGGAAGGGGCGTACGACGCGCTCGACGAACTCGGGTTCGCAGAGCAGACGGACTTCACCGACGCGCCCGACTCGCGGTTCACCTACGAGAGCTACGTGGTCTCCGCGCACCGCACCCCCGAACTCATGTACGCCTACGGCGAGACGGCGGCCGCCCGCGGGCTCGACGTGATAATCGCCGGCGCGGGCGGGAAGTCGGCCGACCTCCCGAACATGACCGCCTCCATCGCGTACCCGATCCCCGTGATCGGCGTGCCCGTGCAGGAGAAATCGGTCGACTCTGTCATCGGGATGCCCACCGGCGCGCCGATCGTCGCCGTCGACGCCGGCAAGTCGTTCAACGCCGGGCTCTCGGCCGCGCAGGTGCTCGCACGCGAGCACGACGCGATCGAAGAGCGGTTGATAGCGTACCACGAGGACCTGAAGGGCGGCGTCGCCGACGTGTCTGCGGACCTCCACGACCTCGGCATCGACGGGTTCCGCGAGCGATAACGCGCGCGTCGCCCGGCATCTCTTCGGTCGCACCCGACGCAACTGCTCCATGATCGACCGAGACGCACCGCCCCCGGCGGTCGCGGTCGTCGGCGGCGGCGCGGTCGGCGTCACCGCCGCGGCCGACCTCGCCGCCCGCGGCGCGGACGTGACGCTCTACGAGCGCGACGACCTCGGGAGCGGGAGTTCCGGCCGCGCCGCCGGAGTGCTGTACGACGCCTACGCCGAGGATGTCGACGCCGCGATCGCCGCGCGGTCGATGGAGCGATTTCGAGCGTTCGACCGGTCGCTCCCCGGATTCGCGTTCACGCCGTGTCCGTACGTTCTCGCGGTCCGCGAGGGCGACGAGGACGCCGACGCCGTCCCCGCGATGATCGATCGGATGCGCACACACGGGCGGGCGGTGACGCTCGTCGACCCCGCGACGCTCGCCGACCGCTTCCCGATCGCCGCGGACGACCTCGCGGTCGCGGCAGTTGCTACGAACGCCGGCCGGTGTGACCCCGCGAGCTACGTCGCCGCCATGGCCGACCGGGCCCGCAGCGAGGGCGTCGCGATCGAGACCGAGACTCCGGTGAGGCTGTCTCGCGACGATGATCAGCTGACGGTGTCTCGCGACGACGGTCGGCCGACGGTCCGGACGCGCTCCGCGGGCGACTCCGTGGACGCGTCGGATCGCGGCCGCAACGACTTCGATTCGGTCGTCGTCGCCGCCGGCGCGCACACCGCGGCCCTGTTCGACAGCGTCGGCGTCGACGTGCCGGTGATCCCCTACCGCGTGCAGGCGCTCGTGGCGGCCGTCTCCTACGACGGACCCATGGTCTACGACGCGACTGCCGGCGTCTACTTCCGTCCGCATCCGGCGGGACTCCTCGCCGGGGACGGCACCGAACCGCTCGCGGCCGACCCGGATGGCTACGATCGTGAGGCCGACGACTGGTTCGTCGAATCGGTCACGGCGACGCTTCGCGAACGGCTCGCCGACGCCGCGACCGATGAGGACGGGCCGCCGGTGAATCGCGCGTGGGCCGGACTCTGTACGGCGACGCCGGATGGCGATCCGCTCGTCGGTCCGATCGCCGACATCGACGGTGCGTTCGTCGCCGCCGGCTGGCAGGGACACGGGTTCATGCGCGCACCGGCCGTGGGTGAGCACGTCGCGGAGGGCGTGTTGGCGTCGCTCTCGGACGACGGACCGGACGAGCCGTGGATCGACGCTTTCGATCCCGATCGGTTCGAGGGCGACGAGACGTTCGACGTACGGGACGGAATCGCCGTGGAACGGCGAGACGAGGGATAGCTAGGGACGGGCAGTCGGGGACCGGTCAACTAGGCGCTGTCCGTCGGCTCATCGTCGGTCGCGTCCTCCTCGACGACGGTCACGTCGCTCGCCGCGTCGGACTTCGGAATCTCGACGTGGAGCGTCCCGTTTCGCGCGAGCGTCGCGTTCGCTCCCTGCGGCGTCACGTTCGCGTCGGCGGGGAGCTCCACGCTTCCCGACAGCGAGACGCCGCGTCCGGGGAACACCAGTTCGTAACCGTCGTAGAAGTCGCGGAAGCGGTCGAGCGTGACCTCGACGGTGTGATCGAGGAAGGTGACGTTCAGGTCCTCTCCGCGCACGCCCGGCGCGTCGAAGACGACGAGGTAGGCGTCGTCGCTCTCGAGGAGGTCGTACGAGAGCGGACGGCGCTCCTGCATCTTGCTCCACCCCCGCCCGACGCGTTCGAGGACCTCGCGAAACGCGGACCGTCCGGCCTCGACGAGTCCGCTCACGGGTTACACCTCGATTTCCGCGAGGTCGCTCCCACCGCAGTACGGACACGAGAGATCCGTGACCGAGTGGTCGTCGGGAACGTCGTAGGTGTAGTGGTTCTCGAACATGTCGAGCTCGCAGTCGTCCGACTCACATTTGACCTCCATGGTCGATGGCATATACTCACCCGTTGGACCGGCGGCGGCTTAAACGACGTGGCGACGGAAGTCGTCCCGTCCACGGAGCATCCGGCGGAACCGATCGTCGGGACCACGGCGATCTCGGAGCACGCGACCGTCGGAGCACACGCCCGCCGGGCCCGCGGTTCAGTCCCACTCGACGCCGGTCACCGCGATCCGAGCACCACCGTCCGTCCCCGCTGTGGCCTCGACGTTCCAGCCGTGCGCCTCGGCTATCTGCGCCACGATCGGGAGCCCGAACCCCGTGCCGTCCTCCTCCGTCGAGAACCCCATCTCGAACACATCCTCGCGGTGCTCCTCCGGAATTCCCGGCCCGTTGTCTTCGACGTAGAACCGCTTCTGGCTGTCGCCGCCCTCGGTGGGTCCGCGATCGCCACCGATCTCCCCGACGGTCACCGTCACGTCGTCGCCGGCGTGTTCGACGGCGTTGCGCGCGAGGTTCTCGACGAGCTGCGCCAGCCGGCTCGGGTCCGCCTCGACGGTCCGGTCGATCTCGACCGCAAGCGTCGCGTCGCCGGTGGCGACGTTTCGCCACGCTCGTCGCACGACGGCCGACAGCGACACGGGCTCCGTCTCCGTTATCCGCTCGCCGCTCCGTGCGAGCTCTAGGAGATCGTCGATGAGAGACTCCATATGCTCGTGGGCGGCGGCGGCGCGGTCGAGGTGATTGCTTTCGACCTCTTCGCGGGCGAGTTCGACGCGACCGGACGCCACGTTCAGCGGGTTTCGGAGGTCGTGAGAGACGATGCTGGTGAATCGTTCGAGCTCTCTGTTCCGCCGTTCCAGCTCCTCCTCGTAGCGCTTTCGCTCGGTGATGTCGAAGATGAACCCCTCGAGCACCGGCTCGTCGCCGTCTTCCGGCGTGACGAGCTGTCCTCGCTCCCACATCCACTTGATCGAACCGTCCTTCGTGTGAATCCGGTACGTGACTTCGAACTCGCTGTCCGAGTCCATCGCCTCCTGTACGACCTCCCATGTCCGCTCGGCGTCGTCGGGGAGGAGAACGTCGTCGCCCCAGACGACCTCGTCGCTCTCGAGTTCCGCCGTGGTGTAGCCGGTGACAGACTCGCTGTCGCCTTTCACGATCTCCATCGGCCACTCCGGCTCGTTCCGACAGCGGTAGACGAACCCCGGGAGGTTACTGACGAGCGTCTCCAGCCGCCGGGCGTGGTCGGCGTGGCGATTCGCCGTGTCCGCGGTCTCACCGTCTTGACCGGCTCGTTCGACCGCTGACCGAATCGCCGCCGCGAGCGCGTCGTCGCCGCTGTCGGTACCGTCTACGCCGTCGCCACCGTTGTCGTCTGTTCCATCACCAACGTCATCGGCGTCAGCGTCGCTCTCATCGCTCTCACCGGGAGGATCCCGCGGCACGTAGTCGGTGACGCCGGCAGCGATCGCCTCGCTGGCGACCGCCTCGGATCCGTCGGCCGTGTAGAGCACGAACGGCACGTCCGAAACGATCTCGCGCACGCGCCGGAGGAACTCGATCCCGTCCCACTCGGGCGGGCGGTGGTCGGAGACGACACAGTCGACCGACGCCGAACGGATTCGTTTGAGCCCTGCTGAGGTCGTCGTCACGGTCTCGACGCGCACGTCGCAGCCTCGATCTTCGAGGGCGCTCACGCCGTGCTCGACGACCGCCGGGTCGCCGCCCGCTGCGAGGACGCCAAGTGCGTCGGCGACGGCGTCGGACATAACCGACTATTCTCCATAGGTGTGATAATAGTTAGGGGTTCAGCACGCTTCACAGTCGAACCGGAACCGCGCGCTCCGCAAGCGCGACGAGGATGCCGTCACCGCCCGCGACGTACGCATATGCCCCGACCGATCCAGTGTGAAATTGGCGTCCACACCGCTGACGGTCCCTCCACAACTCAGCAGCTCGATCGCTTCGCTCTCGGCGGTGTCTCGATACCGTCTCTCAACAGCGGACGACATCGAGATGCCGAACCAATATTATATCTCCTCAAAAGTGGGAACGTATGGGTGGTCTCGTGGGCGGATTCCCACTTCTCACACTTCTGGTAGGTATCGCATTTCTCTCCGGAGTCGGTATTACGACACTCGGGCCCGGTGGAATCTTTGTGACTATCGCGTTGTACTCGCTGACATCGATCCCGTCAAGTACGGTCGCCGGAACGGCTCACGCGACGTTCATCGCGACCGGGGTCGTCGGAAGCGTTGCGTACGCTCACTCTGGAGAGATTCAGACGGGTCAGGGTCGATTGATAGCGACGATACTTAGCCTCTCGAGTGCCATCGGGGCTCCGCTCGGGGCGTATCTCAACGCCTTTCTGCCAAGAACGACCTTCGGCGTTTTGCTGGGTGTCGTCGCGATGGCGACCGGTGGTACTATCATCTATCGTGAGCGGCGTCGACTCAGTCCGGTGTACCAACTGGACGCGGCAGATCGCCGGGATCAGATCCTTCTCGGAGGGATCGGACTCGTTCTCGGAGCCGTCAGCGGGGCATTGGGTGTGGGTGGTCCTGTGCTCGCGGTTCCGGTGCTGATTCTGATCGGCGTTCCCATGTTGCTGGCGATCGCTGTCGCCCAACTCCAGTCGATCTTCATCGCAGCGTTTGCAACGACGGGATACGTTCTCCAAGGCGATGTCTCACTCCCACTTGCAGCGACAATCGGGATTCCACTACTCGCGGGCACCGTCGTCGGCTGGAAAGTCGCTCACGTGGTCAATCCGGACAACTTAACGATCGCGTTGGGCGTCGTTCTCATTGCTGTCGGTCCGGCTCTCGCATTCCACTGACAGCTCGATGAACACGATCGCCCGTTCTCCCCGCTCGCCCTGACCGATCGGGCCAGAGTTCGCGCGTTTCTCTTCCGCACGCTTTTCCCGTCTCGGCCGACTACGGTGGGGTAACATGACCGATCCGTCCGCGGCCGGCCGCGGCTCTCTCCCGCCCGCTCCGGCCGACCTCTCCGTCACCATCGTCGACGGCTACGTCGACGAGCCGGCGCACTTCGGGGTGCCGCCGTACATTTCGACGTACCCGCGGTACACGGCCGGCGCGCTCGTCGACGCCGGTGTCCCCGAGTCGCAGATCACCTATCACACCATCGACGAACTCCGCGACGACCGCGGCAAGCGCGCCGGCGTGGCCGACGCCGACCTCTTCGTCTATGTCGGCGGGATGACGGTGCCGGGCAACTACGTCGGCGGGACGCCCGCCGAACCCGACGAAGTGCGAGAGTTGGGGTGGACCGCCGACGGCGTCACGCTGCTCGGCGGGCCCGTGCGGTTCGGCGTCGGCGAGGAGAACGCGGGCGCGACCGAGACCGAGCGCGACGACCTCGACTACGACTTCGTCGCGATGGGCGACGTGGAGGCGGCCGCGTTCGACCTCGTCCGCGAGGGGTTAGAGGGGTACGGCAACCGGATGCGGAGCAACGAGGAGGTCGACCGCTGGGCCCGCAAGGGGGCGTTCGTCGTCGAGCAGCACCCGAACCACCCCGACTACCTCATCTGCGAGATGGAGACCTCCCGTGGCTGCGCGTACCGGTGTTCGTTCTGCACGGAGCCGCTGTACGGGAGTCCGGCGTTCCGCGAGGCGCGGTCGGTCGTCGCCGAGGTCGACGCGCTCTCCGACCGCGGCGTGCGCCACTTTAGGCTCGGTCGGCAGGCCGACATCCTCGCGTTCGGCGGCGACGGCGAGGCCCCGAACCCCGACGCGCTCCGCGAGCTGTACGGCGGGATTCGTGAGGTCGCGCCCGATCTCCGGACGCTCCACCTCGACAACATGAACCCGGTGACGATCACGGAGTACCCCGAGGCGTCCCGCGAGGCGATCCGTGTCATCGCCCGTCACAACACGCCGGGCGACACGGCGGCGTTCGGGCTCGAATCCGCCGATCCTGTTGTCCAAGAGCAGAACAACCTGCTCGTCACCGCCGACGAGTGTCTTGAGGCGGTCCGCGTCGTCAACGAGGAGGGCGGCTGGCGGCCGGGTGACCCGCCAGCCGGCGAGCCCGGGGGCGTCCCGGGACCGGACACCAACCGTCGGTACGGCCCCTCCACCGGGCCGGACGCGAGCCCTCGACTACCGAAGCTGCTCCCCGGGATCAACCTCGTCCACGGGCTCGCGGGCGAACGGCCCGAGACGTACGAGCACAACAAGCGGTTCCTCCAGCGCGTCTACGATGAGGGGCTGATGCTCCGGCGGATCAACGTCCGACAGGTGATGGCGTTCGCGGGCACCGAGATGGCCGAGACGGGAGCCGAGATTGCACAGGAACACAAAGACCAGTTCCAGTCGTACAAGCGGGAGGTCCGCGAGACGATCGACAACCCGATGCTCGACCGGGTCGTCCCGCCGGGAACGATCCTCCCCGACGTTCACTTGGAATACCATCAGGATGGGAAGACGTTCGGCCGCCAGATCGGCACGTACGCGCTGCTCGTCGCCGTCCCGGGCGAGCGCGATCTGGGAACCGCGATCGACGTGGCGATCACGGACCACGGCTACCGGTCAGTCACGGGCGTCCCGTACCCGATCGATATCAACGCCGCGTCGATGGACGAACTGACCGCGATACCGGGTATAAATCGAAGCAAAGCGGGGGACATCGTCGTCGGCCGGCCGTACGCCTCGATCGACGAGGTCGACTCCGGGGTCGCGGATCTCTCGCAGTTCGCCGTCGTCGACGACGTCGACGTCCCGATCCCCGGTCGCGAGCGATCGGGGGTCGGTCCCGGTCCGGCTGCGCGGTCGCTGCTCGACCGGCGTGACTCATCGTCGGCCGGGCGCGGCGACTGAGACGATGACGGAGCAGGCGTCGTCGCCCGCCGTCACTCGCGTCGAGATTCAGGTCGACACTCGCGCGCCCGGCGGGACCACGAACGCGTACCTCGTCGACGGCCTCCTCGTCGATCCCGCGGCCCGTACGGACGCGTTGGACGCGGCTGTCGGGATCGGCGACGCGGCCGACAAGAATGCAGCCGATAGCGACGCGGACGATCACGACGCAGCATCACCCCACTCGATCGAGACCATCGCAGTCACTCACGCCCACCCGGACCACGTCGGCGCAGTCTCCGAATACGCCGACCTGACGGACGCGACCGTCGTCGCACACGCGAATTTCTGCGACCGGTTCGCGGACGCCACGGAGATCGAGCCGGACGAGATCGTTTGTGACGGCGACCAGATCGGCGACAGCGCCGTCGTCGCGGTCGAGACCCCCGGGCACGCCGCCGACCATCTCGCGTTCGCGGTCGGCGGCGGAGGCGACGAATCCGGTGACCGGGGCGAGGGTAACGCTGACGGCAGAACCGCCGACAGCGCCGCTGACGGAACCGCTGACGGAGCTACAGACGGTCACGAACTGATCTGCGGCGACCTCGCTGTCGCCGACGGGAGCGTCGTGGTGGGTGCGCCCGATGGAGACCTCGACGCCTACCTCGCGAGCCTACAACGCGTCCGCGACGCCGGGTACGAGCGGATCCACCCCGGTCACGGACCGCCGATCGACGATCCGGCGGCGACCTGCCAGCGCCTGATCGATCACCGGCTGGCCCGGGAACGGTCGGTTCTCGACGCGATCGAGCGGGGCGCGAGCGATGTCGACGCCGTCCTCGACGCAGCCTACGAGAAGGATCTCTCGGGCGTCGAGGACCTCGCCAGAGCGACCGTCGTCGCGCACCTCCGGAAGCTCCTCGCGGAGGGGCGGATCGGATCGGCGTGGACGGAGCGGCTCGACTGCGGGTGCGAGCACTGAGACGTGAATCCGCCGGAGTCGGAGGCGCGGCCTACTGCTGGGCTTCGAGTTCGCTTGCGACCGCCGACAGCGGGGTCTCCGTCACGTCGACGAAGCGACCGCCGATGTCGACGATTCCTCCGTCGGTCTCGGAGGTGTCACCGACGTGGACCAACGTTTCGGGCGCGACGCCGAGCGCGTCGGCGGTGGCTTCGAACGCCTTCGGATGCGGTTTTCGCCACCCGCAGCCGGCGCTCGTCGTGACCGCGTCGAACTCACCGCGGAGCCCGGCGCGGATCAGCGTCTTCGGGACTAACTCGGGGACGGCGCAGTTCGAGAGCAGGCCGACCGGGGCCTGGTCGCTCACGTCGCGGACCGCCGCCAGCGCGCCGTCGCGCCGTGTCACGTCCGGGTCGAACGCCGCGACCACGGCGTGCCTGACGACGTTCCCGGACGCGTCGACTCCGCGCGATTCGAGCGCGTGCGCGGCGTGCGCCGGCAGCGGGACCTCGGCACCGGCCGGTGCGTCCACATGCCGTTCGCCGTACGCGACGTGCCAGTCGTCGGGCACGTCCACGCCGCGGGACTCTAGCTCGCGCGCGACGACCTCTGCCGGGTCGGACGGGTACGCGACGTCGACAAGCGTCCCGAACAGATCGAAGGTGACTGCCACGATGCGCACTATAGGGCGAAACCAGGATTGAACCTATCGGTTGTTGCGACCCGCTCGCTTACCAGCCCATCGCCGTGGCGACGTGGATCGCATAGAACCGATACAGACCGGTGACCCACGCGCAGAGCCACAAGAGCATGAATCCGGCCACGCCGACGCGGAGCCGCGAGCGCCAGTGACCCATGTCTTCGTGGATCTCGTCGATGTCGCGGTCGGGATTCTCGTAGGCGTCGGCGTTCCGCTTCGCCTGGAGGATGCGGACGATTCCGGTGAGCGCGAACGCGAGCAGCGCGTACGCCTGCAGTCCGAGGAACGCGTGGATCACGGCCAATCCCGTCAGCCGCCGGAAGAGCCGGGGGATCATCCATCCGACGACCGGGACGGTGGTCAGAGCCAGTCCGGCACCGATGTGCCACAGATGGTGCGTGAGGACGTTCCACGTCACGGTCTCGGCGTCGATCATGATCCACGCCCCGTAGAGGAGAAACGGGAGACTGGCCGTCACGGACAGCCCCGCAGCCGCCGCGACGACCGAAGAATCTACCATCGGCGACCGGTACGGTCCCCGGCGCGTAAAACTCCTCGATCGGTCGGCGAACTCGGCGAACTCGGCGAGTTTGCCGCGATCGGCCGCGACGTTCCCTAACGCTCGGTTGCAGACGAAAACAGTTAGCGTCCGGAGCCCGTACTCCGGGACGATGGAGGACACCTCGACGGGATCTGACGCCACGACTCGGTCTGATCCGGAGACCCAGTCGGGCCCGGAAGCTCAGTCGGATCCGGGGACGCAGTCGGATCGCGATCCCAAGCCGGCGAGTGACGACCGACCGGCGGGCGACCTCGACGAGCTCCGCGAGCGCGTCGAGTCTGAGTACGACTTCGACGACTTCGGCCCGTCGGACATGGCGAAGATGAGCGCCGAGGAGTGGGACGCCGCCTTCGACCCCGACACGTGGATCACCGGGGACCGACTCCTCGACCGCGCTGCAGACGAGTTGAAGTCCCGCATCGCTCGCCGGGACGTGTTCGGCGTGTTAGAACGGGTTCGAGCCGACGACGGCGAGCGGCTCCTCGTGTACTCGGACGAGGGGTACGCGATCATCCGGCCGACCGGCGAGGTGATCGGGCAGGGAACCGTCCACAGGGATGTCGAGCCGGTCGTCGCGCTCGCGGCGATGGAGTCGTACGAGGTGCCGCCGCCGCCGGACGACTGGTCGCTACCGCACCCCGACAGCGTTCCGGAAGGAACCGGCGAGTTCGGGAACCTGCTGATACAGGTGATCGCGACCGTGCAGGTTCTCGCTGGCGCGGCACTGCTCGTCGCCACCGTCGCGACCGACCTGAACACGATCGTCGCCCCGGCGATGGGAATTCTGTTCCTGCTCGTGGGCGTCTTCCTGTTCGTGATCGTGGCGAACGCTCGGCTCTCCGATCGCTTCCGGTCCGAGGAGTATCGAAACCGGTTACGGGCGCTCCGCGAGGCGAAGGAACGTCCCGAGTTCGTCCCGGTCGACGAGGGGGGCGTAATCGAGGACGAACTGGAGGAGTGAACCGGCGATATCGAGAGTTACAGACCGTGTAATCCCTTCCCCGTCTACGGGTTCAGTCGGTGGGTTTAAGCGCACCCCGTCCTGAGTGAGCCTGTATGAAAAGGCGGGAATTCGTGCGGACGGCCGGCGGTGCGACCGCCGCGGTCGCGGCCGGGGCTGGGGCGACCGGATCGGCCGCCGCACAGGAAGTGCAACCGGAGTGGCCAAGCGGGGTCACGAGTGGGAACCTCGGGTCGTACGTCGACGCCCGCGGCCAGAGCGAAGTGACCGTCCAAGTCGGAGCCGGCGACGGCGGTCTCGCGTTCGACCCGACGCAGCTGTGGGTCGACACAGGCACGACGATCACGTGGGAGTGGACGGGCAACGGGGGGTCACACAACGTCCAGACCGTCGAGGACGGCGGCCCGGCGAGTCTCGACAGCGGCGACCCGGTTAGCGAGGAGGGAACGACCTACGAGTACGAGGTCACTGAAGAGGACGCGGGCATCACTCACTACCACTGTGTCCCGCACACCTCGACAGGAATGCACGGCGGTATCGCCGTCGGCGAGGACGTTTCGACCGTCGAGGTCGGCGGTGGATCCACCGGCTGGCCCGAAGACATCGCGCACGTCGGTATCGTGCTCCACCCGCACTGGGTCGGCCTCGCCGCAATCTTCGGCGTCGGGCTCACGTTCGTGTTCACGTTCTACCAGCTAAAATACGGCGAGTCCGCACACACCGGACACGGGGGTGCGAGATGAGTTCCGGCGAGTCCTCCTACGGCGACATCCATCGGTACGAGCCCGCTAGAGAGAGCACCGCCGCCGCCATCGCTATCGTCCTCTTGACCATCATCGAGGTCGTGTTGGTCTCGCTTTTCGTCTACGGACTCATGTCGGCGTGGGCCTCGACGGAGTTCGGCAACATGTTCGTCGGCGCGCTGATGGCGATGATCTTCATCGACCTCGCGTTCGTTCTCATGTTGTACCGCAAGGAGTTCCTCCCCGACGTGATGATAGTCAAGAAGCGCCGCCGCAAGTGGGAGGATCTGTATGTCCGCGAGGACGAGAAAGACGGCGTGACGGTGGACACCGGCAGCGCAGTCGAGACGCTCAAACGCGCCGTGTATCCCTACTACAAGAAGTGATCCCCCAATGAGTCTTAAAAAACAAGACGAGATGGACCACAACGCGTGGCTCAAAAAGCAGGACCTGACGGTCGTCGAGACCGCCTTTTTGACCACGCTCATCTGGTTGGACAAGCGGCTTCGCATCGTTGACTACCTCGAACTGCTGGAGACGATGTACTACCGCGCGAACCTCCAGATGCCGAAGAGCCACACCGAACAGTACGACCTCGACAACAAGTTCTGGTACTGGTACCCGCTCTACTCGCTCGGATCGCTCTCTATTATCGCGTACCTCGTCGCGGCGATCACCGGCGCGCTGTTGGGATTCTACTACTCGCCCTCGACCGCGGGCGCAGCCGCGCAGGGCGATCCGACGGCCGCGTACGACTCGCTCGTGTTGATCATGACCGATGTTCAGTTCGGATTCATGCTCCGGTCGATCCACAAGTGGGCCGCCCAGTTCATGACGGCGGCGGTGTTCCTCCACATGCTCCGCGTGTACTTCACCGGGGCGTACAAGGAGCCGCGTGAGGTCAACTGGGTGCTCGGCGTCGTCCTCATCGCGCTGACGCTGTTCTTCGGGTTCTCCGGCTACGTCCTCCCGTGGAAGCAGCTGTCCTACTGGGCTGCACAGATCGGCGTCGAGATGGCACTCGCGACACCCATCGTGGGCGAGTGGGCCGCACAGCTCGTCTTCGGCGGATTCACGCTCGGCCAAGCGACGCTCGTGAGAATGTACATCCTGCACGTCTTCGTGCTGCCGTTCGTGGTGACCGGCCTCATCGCGCTCCACGTCGGCATCGTGTGGGTGCAGGGTATCGCGGAGCCGCACTAATCCAATGACCGACGATCACACTCCCATGACTGACGGAGGCACCGACGGCGAAGCGCGTACCGACGGCGGCCCGCCGGCGACGGTTCCGCCGGACGACGAGACGCCGACTTGGTCCGAGCGCAAGGAGCGCTCACAGGGGCTCGCACAGCTCACCTACCAGTACTTCGAGCGATCGCGCCGCGAAGACGAGGACCTCCGCGCCGAGTCGACCTACGTCGAGCGCGACGTGCTCGGGTTCCCGGCGTGGCCCCACGAGACGCTCCGAAACCTCGCCATCACGAGCTTCTTCATCGGAATCATCGTGCTCGTCGCGGCCGTGTTGCCGGTCCACTTCGGATCGCCGGCGAATCCAGGCTCGACGCCTTCGGTCATCCTTCCCGACTGGTATCTCTACTGGTCGTTCGGACTGTTGAAGCTCAACCCGATAAACCCCGGACTCGAAGTGCTTGGCGGGAACATCCTGCTCGGCAACGAGTTCCTCGGGATCATCGCGCACGGTATCATCTTCGCGGCTATCACTCTCGTGCCATTCCTTAACAAGGGGAGCGCACGGCGACCTGTCGAACAGCCGTTCTGGAGCGCCGTCGGCGTCGCGGGTGTCATCCTCTCGTTCACGCTCGCCGCCCTCGCGATTCAGAACTTCTTCCCCATCGGGCTCGACCTCCTGTTCACGCTCACGTTCCTGCTGCCGCCAGTCGGCGGTATCATCACCTACGCGGTGTTGAAGACGATGCGTGAAGGGTACATGTACGACCTGAACCGGCGGTACTACATGCTGCGGCCGCCGAAGTAACGGCACACCACACCCGTCGATTTTCCCATCACCGCTTTCATGTCTCCACCTCCTTCAGCCGCCGATGACGACCCGCAGGCGTTCGACGAGACAGGTGATCCCGTCGCGGCGGACGACGGCGACGATCCGCGAAACGAGCCGACCGGTCCCCGAGAAGGCCCCGCTGGGCGCGAGGTCGTCGTCCCGTTTCGGCTCTACAAGGCCGTCACCGTGTTCTCGACGCTGGCGGCGGCGCTCGCGTACATCGTCGGATTCACGCTCATCGACGCGGCGACGCTCCAGTTGAGCGTCGTCCGAAACGTGATCATCTACCTCCTCGACAGCGTCGGTGTTCGCCTGCCGGACGACGTGCTCGTCGCGGCGCTCGCGATCGCCGGAATCGGTTTCATCGTGGCCGGAACGGCGGTGTACGTCCTAGGAACTCGCTTCCGTGGACGCGGGATGGGAAAGTCTCAAGACGGCTCCGACGAATCGTGAGGTAATGGCAGACGAGTTCATCAAAGGGTTCGCCCTGTTCGCGCTCGGGGCGCTCGCTTGGTTCACCTTCGGCGGGTGGTACCGGACACCGTCGTACTACGAGATCGTCCAGCTTGTCAACCCGGCAGAAGGGGTCAACACCGCCTACGGACAGGTCGCACTCCTCGCCGGCGACGTGGCCTTCTGGCTCATGATCGTGGGTCCGGTCGTGTTCTGGGTGCTCATTCCCGCGAGCCGGGAACTCCGGAAGTCGCTGAACGACGACGGCGACGCCGAAGCCGCGAACTGAGACGAGTCCTCTCGGTCGACGTTCTTTTGATATCGATGCTCTCGGTGCGGTCGCGTAGCCTGCCGGGAGTACCACGGTGGTGCCGCCCGCACGCTCGTCGCGCGAGCGGTTCGCCAGCACACTACTCCCGCTCCTCGAAACGACGAACGATGTGCGTAGCGCCCTGCCGACACGACTGTCTCGTGAACTGCCTCGGAGTCAAGCCCCGAGGCACTCTGCCCCGAACTCTGTAGACGGCACGGCCCCTCGTGCGATCGAACCGGGTGGAGCCGCCTTCGAGGTCAGGCGTGAACACTCCTGTTCTCGATCGTTGCATCGGGAGTCGTTCCGGAATGAGACAGGCACGTCGGGCGAGACGGTTCGAATCCGCGACCGCGCGGCGGCGAGAAAGGATCCACACACTGCAGTCGGCTGGGCGACAGTCACGGCGGTCGGTTGCCGGAGAACGATGTGTCGGTAGTTCCGTCGAGGTGGATGGAACGCTCTATGCGACGATGAACTGGTTCCAGATCCCCTCGACGAGGAAGAACAGCGCGTAGTAGGATGCGTACACCAAAAGCAGGACGGAGGCGGCGATCGCGCTTTTGGGCGCTTCTATCGCCATGTCGTTTCGGGCTTCGACGTTGCGCGCCTCCAACTCGAACAGGTCGGCGAGTAGCATCGTGATGACGATCACGGAGACGATAACGCCGCTGATTGGCGAGTCGATAGCGAACAGCACGCCCAACAGGAGGAGCCCGACGTTCGTGAACACGTGCGGCGTGTACGGCTCGACGCTGTCACCGTCCGTTCCCTGATCGACGTGCTGCCTGTGTGCGAGGTGGCGCGTCACGAGGTTCGCGACGGCCATCGTGAAGATCGCGTACGGCAGCACCGGTCCGACGGCGGCAAGCCAGCCGAGGGGAACGAGGAACTGCAGTGGGTCCATACCGACACATCCGGTTACGAGTTATTAGAGTGTTTCCGATCGTCGCGCTCGGCGCGGGGCGTCGACACCGCGAGATCGACCTGATCGACCGCCTCGATCGCGATCGGCCGGTTCGGGTCGACGAGTCCGAGCTTCACCCCGTCGACGATCAGCGCCACCGGTTCGCTCTCCCGTTCGACGGTCACCGTCAGTTCCGCGGCAGCGATCCATGAATCGGTCTGCGTTCTGAACGGCGCGATCGGTACGACAGCGAGGCCACCGCCCGGTTCGACGATCGGCGCACCAGCGGCGTTCGCGTATCCGTCGCTGCCGAGCGGTGTCGCGATTGCGACCCCGTCCGCACGAAACATCGCGTCCGTCCCGCTGGCGAACCCGACCGCGAACTCCGAGATTCGCGCGGGCGCGTCGGTGACAAATGCGACATCAAGTGCGGCCCGCCGTGACGACGACGCACCGTTCACCGCGAGGACGGGATGGGAGACGCAGCAGACGCCGTCGGTCGACGCGAACGCCGCGGCGAGATCATCGTCAGCATCTGGAGGTGGGGAGCCGGCATCGGAGGGCGCGGAGCTGTGTATCGCTGTGCCGTCGTCGTTCGCGTCGACCGCGCGACGAAGGAACTGCTTCGCGCGGTCGTCATCGAGCGCGAGCCGCCCTTCACCGACTGGGATCACCGTTCCGCTCGGCGCGGCGGCGACGACCCCTCGGAGTGCCTCTCGGCCGACGGCGACGACGAGCGCGGCGTCGTCCGATTCGCTCGGATCGACAGCGGTCGTCGCGGGCGGAGGAGCGTCGGCAGCCGTACCCGCGATACCGCCGATGACCCTCCGAAGCTCCGCCGTCCGATCGTCGTCACCGACGACCGTGACGCGGCGTTCCGACGCGTCCATGATCGGGGGTGTGACCGGGGCGCGTGAAAACCTCCCGGTTCGCGGCGGGGCTGTTCCTCGGTGGAATATCGGTCAAAAGGGCCAGTCGCCGGTGATCTTCATGCCGGTCGCCTTCCCTTCCGCCTCCAGCGTCGACGCGATCGCCTCGCGGTCGCGCCGCTCCGTCGTCACGGTCTCATCGGCGAGTTCGACGACCAGTTCGGTCAACAAGATCGCCTGTTCGCGGAGGTTCCGCGATTCGAGCTTGTCGAGCGTGTCCGCCCCGGTGTGGCCCCAGCCGCGGCCACGGCCCGCTGTTTCTCCGGACACCATGTATCCGGGGATTCCCCGCTCGACGAACGGCCAGTGGTCGCTGTGTGGGACGAGTTCGCCACCGAGCGACACCGGGTGGTCGAAGCGGTCTACCACGCGCTCTGCGGCCGCTTCGAGCGCGTCGAATCCGTGGTGATCGAATCGCAGCGTGCGGCCGAACACGTTGCTGTCGACGTTGACGACGGCCTTGACGTGCTCGGGGTTGACGCCAGCCGCAAACCGCGAGGACCCGACCAGCCCGACCTCTTCGGACCCGAATCCGGCGAACCGGACGCGGGTGTCGAGGTCGTCCTCGCGGGCGGCGAGCGCGCAGGCGATCTCGACTAGCGTCGCCGTCCCAGCGCCGTTGTCCATTGCCCCCTCCGCGAGATCGTGGGCGTCGACGTGCGAGGAGACGATCAGGTACTCGTCGGTGTCGGGTCCGATATCGGCGACGACCGTGCCGCTTTCTGCCTCGGAGGTCGCACAGTCGACGGCGACGGCGAGTTCCTCGCCCTCGTATCGGCGCGCGAGGCGAGCCCCGGTCTCCTTGCTCACCCCGACCGCGGGAATCTCGCCGAGCGGCGCGTCCGCGGTCCCGACGCTCCCGGTTGGGGGCAGCGTCCCCTCGACGTGGTTCGCGAAGACGAACGCGGCCGCGCCGGCCTCGACGGCGCGGTAGTACTTCTCGCGTCGGTGGACGAACCGGTCGATCGAGTCGGGGCTGTCGGACGAGACCATCACAACTTCCCCGTCGAGGTCGGCGTCTGCGAAGTCCTCAGGGACGCCGTAGCCTAGATCGACGAACTCGCCGGACGCCTCCGCGGCCGGGCTTCGCGGAAGCGCGATACACTGGTTTGCGCCGCTCGCGACGGTGGCGGGCGTGCTCCCGACGGTGTTCCCCTCGTCGCTTGCGATCCGCCGGATCGCGCTGTCCCCGCGCGTCCAGCCCTGCACGTCGAACGGCTCGATGCGGGCGTCGCGCGCACCGGCGTCTGAGAGCGCGTCGCGCGTGCGCTCCAGCGCCTCGCGCTCGCCGTCGGATCCGGCCATGCGGGTCCCGATGTCGACGAGGGCTTCGAGGTGGGTCCAGCCGACATCGCTCGTGAAGGTGTCGCCGATCCAGTCGGTCATGCGTGTGGGTGCGTCGGCGAACGCTCAAGCATTTCGGTGGCGGCGGTCGGTCCCCGCGTTCACGTTACACTCCCGGAACGACCGGTAGGAGCACCGCCGCGGTCTCGGCCGCCTCGAACGTCGAGTCGTACACGTGGTTCAAGAGGAGATACGTGACGACGCCGAGGACGAGCGAGGTCAGCCACGCGCTCGCCGCGATCCGGCCGACGCGGCGGTGGGGTGTCCGATTCCGGAGTTCGTGCTCGCTGTGCGTGAGCCCGAGCACGAACGCGTAGAGGACGACGGGCACGGAGACCACGGAGAGCAGGATGTGGACCGCGAGCATGACCAGGTACGCGTAGTACGCCGGATCGGGGCCGACGAAGTACTTCGTTCCGCCGCCCGCGACCTTGGGGAGGTACATCCCGAGAAACAGGAGGATGAGTCCGAACGAGGTCGTCATCGCCGCGGCGTGTTTTTTCACCTCGTCGTTGCGGATCCAGTACCAGCCAAGGGAGAGGGTAACCACGGTGATCGTGTTGACTGCGGCGATCGCGTGCGCGAGGAGATCGACGGTCCCCTCGGTCAGCGTGGGAAACAGCGCTTGGAACTCGGGGACCAGAAACACCCCGCCGACGGCCCCGTAGCCGACGACGGTGAGGAGCAGCGTGATCGCGCCGGCTCGGTTTTTCGCCCGATTGCGGAGGGTGGAAGTAGACATATCTGCGGTAGTCGCGCGATGGTTAATTCCCTTTCGAGGCCGGCCGCCACGTTCGCCACGCCCGCCGCGACGGACCGGAGAGACGCGTCACTCCTCGATGATGCCCGTCGCGGTCGCGACTTCGACCGCCGCCTCCTCGTTGATCCCGCCCTGTAAGATTGTGTACCGGTCGCGGATTTCGTGGGCACTAGTCAGGGCGGCGATCAGCTCCGCGTCGTCGACGCCGAGTTCGGCGGCGGTCGTCGGCGCATCCAGCTCGGCAAGCGCGTCGCGGATCGCCGCCCACTGGCCGTTTTCGCCGCTGTGGAGGTACTCGGTCAAGATCGAGGCGACGCCGACCTGATGGCCGTGGAGCGCCTTGTCGGGTGCGATCCGGTCTAGCTGGTGGGAGATGAGGTGTTCCGCGCCTGAGGCGGGCCGCGAGGACCCCGCGATCGACATCGCGACGCCCGAGGAGACGAGCGCCTTCACGACGACCCACGCGGACTCTTCGAGGCCGGGCCGGATCATGTCCGCATTCTCGACGAGCAGTTCCGCGGTCATCTCCGAGAGCGCGCCCGCGTACTCGCTGTACTCGACGTTGCGCAGGCGACGCGCGAGCCGCCAGTCCTTCACCGCAGTGTAGTTGGAGATGATGTCCGCACACCCCGCGGTGGTGAGCCGCCACGGAGCCTCTGCGAGCAGCGTCGTGTCCGCGATGACTGCAAGCGGCGGGTCGGCGGCCACCGAGTGGCGCGTGTCGCCTTCGGGAATAGACGAACGTCCGGAGACGATTCCGTCGTGAGACGCCACCGTGGGGACGGAGACGAACCCAACGCCGAGGTGGTCGGCGGCCATCTTCGCGATGTCGATCGGCTTGCCGCCTCCCAAGGCGATCAGGTAGCCGGGATCGACCGCCTCCGCCGTTTCAGTGAGGTCTTCCACTGCCTCGAACGAGGCGTCCCTGACCACGGCCGTCGCGGGATCGTCGAACTGGGCGCGAACCCGGTCGCCGGCGATGTCGTTCGGCGTGGGGCTCGTCACGATCAGCGGTCGGCCCGTGAGGTACAGTTCCCCGACCGCCTCGCCGAGGTCGTCGAGGACGTCGTGGCCCACGAGCACGTTCCTCGGGAGCTTGATCCACGTGGTCTTCTCGAACATAGACCACGAATACGACTGGAGTGTCTAGAAGATGCGGATTCGCCGACGGTCATCGCACATCTCCGCGACGCCGATCGCGCATCCTCGCTGACGGCCATCGCGCATTTTCCGTCGCCGAGCGCGTCTGTCACGGGCCGCACGCGGTCGCGGGTCTCGTCGTGCGCCAGTCTCATCTATCGCCCCGTGCTACCGTCGGTCGTGTCCTGTCCTCACTGTGACGCCGCGGTCGTCGCGTTCGCGGTTCCCCCCGAGATCCGCGAGCACGCGCCGGCGGCCGAGACGGCGATCTGCACGCACTGCCTGCGAACGATGCCGATCGCGGAGGCCGGCGTGTCCGACGGCGACGTGCCACCCACAGAGGCCGTCGACTTCGGCGCGGTCGATCCCGCGTTCCCGAGCGGCGAGGCGGGTGTCGCGCTCGCACTCGTCTGCGGCTACCTGGACTCGCTCGCGCTCAACCGCGACGCCGTCGAGACCCTGATCGAACACGCGGAGTGCGCGGGTGCGGACGTCTTCGCGTTCCTCGGTCGACTCGACGCGTCGGACGCCGCCTTCGACCTCGACCGCCGTCGCGCGGCGCTTCTCGATCTGCTGTGATCGTCGGTCGCTGCCCGGAGCGGCGGCTGTCGAACGGCCACTGAGATCGGCAAAATACGGTGCACGGTCGAATTACGGTGCGCGGTCGGATCGGGAGCCTGACGGGCTATGAAATTCTGTCTTCGACAGATTTCACGGGTCGCGGGTCGCAGACGCTCACGGGGCTACGCCCCGTTCGCTTCGAGGTTTTCTTCGGTCAACCTCGCTCTCCCCGCTCGCCGGTCCGAAGTTCCTACGGAACCTCGCTTACATCGCGCCGCCCATGCCGCCCATGCCGCCCATGCCGCCCATGCCGCCGCCGGGAGCGCCGCCCTCGTCGCCGTCGCCGGCGGTCGAGAGATCGCCCGCCGAGATGATGTCGTCGATTTTCAACACGAGGTTCGCGGCCTCGGCAGCGGAGGCGATGGCCTGCTCTTTGGCGTGGGCCGTCTCGACGACGCCGGCCTCGGCCGTGTCCTCGACCTCGCCGGAGAAGACGTTCAGCCCGGCGTGTGCGTCGCCGCCCTCGTGAGCTGCGCGCAGGTCGACGAGCAGATCGATCGCGTCGAGTCCGGCGTTTTCGGCGAGCACGCGCGGAATCAGTTCGAGCGAGTCGGCGAACGCCTCGACGGCGAGTTGCTCGCGTCCTTCAACGGAGTCGGCGTAGTCGCGCAGCCGCCCGGCGAGTTCGACCTCGATGGCACCGCCGCCGGGGAGGGTGCGCCCGTCGGAGACGGTCGTCGCGACCACGTCGATTGCGTCCTCGATACCGCGTTCGAGTTCGTCGACGACGTGGTCGGTGGTGCCGTACAGGAGCAGCGTGACGCCGTGGGAGTTCCCGCCCTCGACGTAGAACAGCTCTTCCGTCGTGTCGCGCTCGATCGAGCCGACCGCGAGATCCGCGGCCGTAAGCGAGTCGAGGTCCGTGACGATAGGGGCATCGAGCACGTTCTTCAGGAAGGCGAGGTCGGACTTCTTTGTCCGGCGGATCGCGAGGATGCCTTCCTTCGCGAGGTAGTGCTGTGCGAGGTCGTCGATCCCCTTTTGACAGAAGACGACATCCGCGCCGCTCGCGACGATCTGGTCGACCTTCTCGCGCAGCTGTTTCTCCTCCTGATCGAGGAACTTCTGAAGCTGGTCAGGCGAGTCGACGTTGACGGAGGTGTCAACGTCGGCCTCCTCGACTTCGATCGGGTCGTTGAGGAGGAGGACGTTCGCGTCCTCGAAGTCGGTCGGCATGTCCTCGTGGACGGGGTCCTTGTCAACGACCGCACCGGAGAGCAGCCGGGACTCTCCGGCGGCGCGCCCGGTGCGTGTCTCGATGTTGAGGTTCGCGAGATCGACGACGTGCGAGCCGTCGTCGGCCTCGACGGTGACGCCTTGGATCGCGCGGACGACGAGGTCCGCGAGGACTTCTTTATCGAGTTCCGCGCCCTTGCCTGTCATCGATGTCTCGGCGACGTTTTTCAGCGTCGTCGTGTCGTCGGCATCGACCGGCGTGGCGATCTCGTCGACCTGCTCGCGGGCGTACTCGCTCGCGAGGTTGAATCCCTTGATGACCGCGGTCGGGTGGATGTCCTGTTCGAGGAGATCCTCGGCGTTCTTCAGGAGCTCACCCGCGATGGCGACCGCGCTCGTCGTGCCGTCGCCGGCCTCGTCCTCCTGCGTCTCGGCGACCTCGACGATCATCTCGGCCGTCGGGTTGTCGATGTCCATCGTCTGCAGGATGGTGACGCCGTCGTTCGTGATTGTGACGTCGCCCGTCGAGTCGACGAGCATCTTATCCATCCCTTTCGGCCCGAGCGTCGAGCGTACCGACTCGGCAACGCCGCGCGCCGCGGAGATGTTGTACTCCTGTGCGTCTTTGTCCTTGACGCGCTGGGCGTCGTCGCCCATGATGATCATCGGCTGACCCTGCTGCATTCGCTGGCTCATACAGCGTTTGATTGATTGTGATTCTATATAAATGTGTCGTTGATTGGTGCCTCGCCGTCATCACGAGTTGAACACTGATTGAGAGGAAAAACGCAAGACTGTGTCGGTTCTACGCGTGTTATATGAGGGTAGTTAGCACGCCACTTTAACAGGATTGAACCACGCATCGTGTGCTGTTTATATACCTCCTCTCTGCGACCGAACGCGATCCCGGAACGCGCCCGCGAAACGGGCCGCTCGCGACGTGGCAGTCGTCGAGGGGTGATAGAAGAGGGGACGCGTGGCCGCGAGATCACCGACCTCGTTCGGTGTCGGTCGCGAGGTACTCGGCGTCAGTTCCGAGGGTCGACGGCTCCGGTGGTTTGTCGTCGGCGTCGAGTTCGCGTCGATTGAGCCGACTCTCCAACTGCCGGCGCTTGTTCTTCCCTTTCTGCTCGCGGCCTGCTTTCGTGTCTGGCATCGTCACCCATGACAACAACTCCCACGCATATGTATCTTGCGTCGGACACCATTCCGTCCCGACGCGACCAGATGCGAGACCGGTGCGGCGTCGGTGCCGCCGCTCGCGAAATCCGGCTGATCGACGGACTGCGCCGTCGGCGGCGTCGAAAAGCGGTCGCAGAAAACGCCAGGAGAGGGATTTGAACTCCAGTCGTTCCGCTCGCTTCACTCCTTGGTTCAAATCTGGTGTCTTTCGCTGTCGCGGTACTCGCTCGTCGCTGGCGCTCCTCTCTCGTCATTGCGACAGCGAAAGACGCCAGGAGAGGGATTTGAACCCCCGATCCCGGATGGGAACACGCTTTCCAGGCGTGCGCCTTACCACTCGGCCATCCTGGCCCGTTTCGAGGTAATCCGGAGAGACTGTTAAGTCCTTCTTTTCGCGTGGAGTCGGTGTTCGGTCAGGTACGCGATCCCGCCGGACGCGACGGCGATCCCCGCAGCGATGGCGACTAGTCCGACAAACGAGACTGGAAGGTCGCTTCCGGCGACGAGCCGGTATCCCTGCGCGAGCGCGAGGAACGCGAACCCGCCGACGAACCCCCATAGGACGGCCGATATCGCGCGATCGCCGCCGACCGAATCTGCCCCGTTGGCCATCTACTCGACGAGCGCGACCGCCTCGATCTCGACGCCGACGCCCTTGGGGAGCGCGCCCGCCTGCACCGCCGACCGGGCCGGCGGCGACTCCTCGAAGTAGGTCGCGTACGTCTCGTTCATCGCCTCGAAGTCCTCGATGTCGGCGAGGAAGACCGTCGTCTTGAGCACGTCCTCCGGCGACGCGCCCGCCTCCGCCAACACGGCGACGAGGTTGTCAAGCGCCTGTTCGGTCTGCGCGGCGATCGGCGCGTCGTCGAGCAGGTCACCGTCAGGCGTGAGCGGAATCTGTCCGGCCGTGAACGCCAACTCGCCGGTCGTCGTCGCTTGGCTGTACGCGCCGACCGCCTCAGGAGCCTCGTCGGTGTGGACGATCTCTTTCATGCGGTTGGCGGTTCGACGCGAGCCACAAAGAGTACCGGGGACCGCGACCGACGCCCATTTACTGCTGGCGTGCTAACACTACCCACATGTCTGGGGAACTCCTCGTGCCGATCGCCGCGGTGTTCGGGACGCTCGCGTTGACCCTCGCATCCGCGTGGCTCCTGTTCCGACGCGATACGGAGGCGGACACGCTGCTCGGGGGTGAGCGGATCGAATCGTCCGGCAACGCGCCCGACGCGTCCGCACGGTCCGTATCTGGCGACGGCTCGGTCGCGGGAGGCGTTCCGAGCGGCGATCCGCCGCTGCTCGACGCCGACGGCGAGACCGTGACCTGTCGGCACTGCGGCGCGGAGAATCGACCGACGTTCCGCTACTGCCGGTGGTGCGTCAACGACGGGTTCGCCGGCGGCGAATCGGACGCGGCAGCCGGACCGACGATGACCGAACGCTCGCTGTGACGCGGAGGTAGTCGCAGTCGCCGTGACGCGGAGCCCGCCTCAGTCGGCGTCGATCTGACAGCCGCCGGCGTAGTCGACTCCGGCTATCGTCTCGATACCGTCGTCACCGCACACCGGACAATTGGGGTTTCGCTGGTACGACACCGTCTCGAAGGACATGTCCATCGCGTCGTAAAACAGGAGGCGGCCGGCGAGCGGCTCGCCGGCGTCCAAACAGAGCTTGACCGCCTCGGTCGCCTGGATGCACCCGAGGGTCCCGGGGAGGACGCCGAGCACGCCCGTCGCCGCGCAGTCCGGCACGGTCCCGGGCTCGGGTGGCTCGGGGAACAGACACCGATAACAGGGGCCGTCGGGGACGAGCGTCGTCGCCTGCCCCTCGAACTTGTAGATCGCGCCGTGAGCCACCGGAACCTCCTCGATCCGGGCGGTATCGTTGACGACGTACCGCGTGCGGAAGTTGTCGGCGCAGTCGACGACCACGTCGTACTCGCCGATCAGCTCGCGGGCGTTCGTCTCGTCGAGGCGCGTCTCGTGGGCTTCCACGTCGATGTCGGGGTTGAGCCGGTCGACGTACCGCGCGGCCGACTCGACTTTGGGCTCGCCGATGTCGCTCTCGCCGTGGATCACCTGTCGCTGGAGGTTCGAGCGCTCGACCACGTCGTCGTCGACGATTCCGAGCGTCCCGATCCCTGCGGCCGCAAGATACTGGATGACCGGCGCGCCGAGTCCGCCCGCGCCGAGCACGAGCACACGCGAATCGAGGAGCCGCTTTTGACCCTCGGGGCCGACCTCGTCCATGATGATGTGTCTGGAGTAACGGTCGAGCTGCGTCGCGTCGAGCGAGAGGCTCATGGGTCGACGTGGGTGACGGTGAGGTATAATCATGTTCCCGCTGGGGGTGCGTCGGTCGTCGCGAACGGCAGTGCTCACATACACGCCGACAGCGGTGGGAACGGTCGTCAGCAGGTGCCGCTGTCGCCGCGATCATCTTCGTTCTCCCGCCGACTCCTGAGAGTATATATACCGGACTGGCGAAGATTTTGGTATGCAGACCTTGCTGTTGAACGCCGCTGACGTGGACGAGAACGCTCGCATGGACCGGGTGATCGAGGCAGTCCGCGGCGCGTTTGCGGCCTACGAGCGCGGCGACGCGACGATGCCGGCGAAGTCGTACATCGATCTCCCGGAGTACAACGGCGACTTCCGGTCGATGCCCGCCTACCTCGACGTGCGTGAGGCGGACACCGACGAGGAGACGGCCGACGGTGAGGGGTGGGACGCCGCGGGGATCAAGTGGGTGAACGCCCACCCGGACAACCCCGCCGACCACGACCTCCCGACCGTGATGGGGACGATGATCTACTCTGACCCCGAGACTGCGTTCCCGCTGGCAATCCTCGACGGCACGACGCTCACGATGAAGCGCACGGGCGCGGCCGCAGCGGTCGCCACCGACCACCTCGCGCCCTCCGACGCGACCAGTCTGGGGATCGTCGGCGCGGGCGTCCAGTCGTACACCCAGTTGGAGGCGATCGCCGAGGTGCGCGACATCAGGGAGGTCGTGGTGAGTGACCTCGACGCGGAGCGCGTCGCGGACTTCGTCGCCGCCTTCGAAGACCGGTTCGACGTGCGCGCCGGCTCCGTCTCGGAGGCCGGCCACTGCGACATCCTCTCGACCGTGACGCCCGTCGAGGATCCGATCGTCGGGCCCGACGACGTGGGCGAGCACACGCACATCAACGCGATGGGTGCCGACGCCGCGGGCAAACACGAACTCGCGGATTCCCTCCTCGCCGTCGCCACAATCGTCATCGACGACCACGAGCAGTGCACCCACTCCGGCGAGATCAACGTTCCCTACGCCGCGGGCATCCTGACCGACGACGACATCTACGGCGAACTTGGCGAGATTGTCGTGGGACGGCGCGCCGGCCGGTCCGGGACCGGAAGCGCAACCGACGCCAACGCGGACGTCGGAGTCGAAGGCGTCACCGTCTTCGACTCGACTGGCCTCGCGATCCAAGACGTGGCGGCCGCCCGCGTCGTGCACGAGCTGGCCGACGACAACGACAACGGCTATCCGTTCGATCTGCTCGGACTCGCCGACTGAGCGTCGCCGGCCGAGCAGACACGTCCGACGCGCGGGTTTTTCACCGTCGATGTCCTTACTGATCCCGTGCAACTCGTCAGCGTCGCGGCGCTCGCGGAGAACCGAGCGATCGGGCGAGACGGGGAAGTCCCGTGGCCCCACATCGAGGCGGACGTGCGGCAGTACCGCGAGCGCGTCGCGAACGCGCCGGTCATTCTGGGTCGCCGCACGTTCGACTCGATGCGCGACGATCTCCCCGGCAGCCGCCAGATCGTCGTGAGCCGCAGCGCCGACTCGACCGGCGTGCCGACCGCGGTCGTCGCGAACGGCGTGGAGGAGGCGATCGGTCGCGCCCGTGACTTCGCGAACGCGCTCGACGATCCCGTCTACGTCCTCGGCGGCGGGGCGATCTACAACCTGTTCCAGCCGCACGTCGACCGGATGGTCCTGAGCCACGTCACGGGCACCTACGACGGCGACACGTTCTTCCCCGAATGGAACACCGAGGAATGGAGCGTTGCGTCCGAGACCGACTACGATCGGTTCACGCTCCGCGAGTGGGTCCGTCGAGAGATCGCCTCCTGACCGGCGTCACTCCGATTCGGATTCCGGAATCCGACGGAGCCGCCACCTGACGGCGAGGCCGACGACGAGCACGGTCCCGAACGTGACGATCCCCGAGATCAGCGCGCCGCGGGCCGTGGTCGCGCCGGTCGCGATCGCGGTCGTCGACGCCCCACCGCCCGCGAGCGCCGCCGCGCCGGCGATACCGCCGAAGCCGAGACAACAGAGGCTCAACAGGCCGACGACCGACAGCGATCCGAATATCCCGTCGCTTCCCATGGGTCGCTACGCCCCGCTACTCCTCGCTGCGTCCTGCGTCATCCGTGCCGTCGCGGTCCGCGTCATCCGTGCCGTCACGCTCCTCGCCGGTCCCCTCGCGGACGCGCTCTGCGAACCCGAACCGCGGCTTGGCGTCGACGATCTCGACGGTCAGCGTCTCGCCGACGGCGGCGTCGGAGACGAACAGCGAGTACCCCTCAACGTAGGCAATTCCATCGCCCTCGTCGCCCAGTTCCTCGACGGTCACTTCCAGACGGTCCCCGGCCGCGACGGGGGCCGTGTTGAGCCCTTTGGCGACGAGGTACACCTCCGACGACGAGTCCCGTGAGGCGGGCGGCGAGACGGTCCGGAGGTACTGGAACTCCGCGCGCACGTCCTCGCGGAACGCGTCGAGGTCGTCACCTTGGAACACCTTGACGACGAAGTCCCCGCCCGGCGCAAGCAGTTCCTCCGCCACGTCGAACGCCTGTCGCGCGAGGTGGACCGATCGAGCGTGGTCGAGCCCGTACTCGCCGGTCATGTTCGGTGCCATGTCGCTCACGACGACGTCCGCGCCGCCCTCGCCGACCGCCTCGCGCAGGTAGTGGCGGGTGCGCTCCTCGGTCATGTCGCCGCGGATCGTGTCCACGTCGTGGTCGCCGAGCTCGTCGATGCGCTGGAGGTCGACGCCGACGACGGTGCCCGACTCGCCGACTTCCTCGGCGGCGACCTGCAGCCATCCGCCCGGCGCGGCACCGAGGTCGACGACGGTGTCGCCGCGCTCGAAGAGGTCGGATTCATCGTTGAGCTGCTTCAGCTTGTAGGAGGACCGGCTCCGGTACCCCTGCTGTTTCGATCGGTTGTAGTAGTCGTCTTTGCCGCTCATGCGCACACCGCCTCTCCGGATTCCGTGAGTCGCCCCCCGACTGCCGGCGTATTCGCGTTCATACGCCGACGTACGTCACGGATCCGGAAAGGTACGTCGAACGGGCGGGACAGATTGGGGAGTGACTCGCCGACTCTTTTGCAGTCGGAAAGATTTACAAGCGCGCTTTCTCTCGTACAAATCAGATTGTCAATGACGGCGAACACGGTTCACGATCGGCTGGCGCTCGCGCGAACGACGCTCACGCCCACGCAGGTGATCTCGGTTCTCCTCGCGGTGGCCGCGCTCGGATTCACGCTCGTGTTGCTTCAGGATCCGACGGCACACGAGGCGATGCACAACTTCCGGCACGCGGCGGGCGTCGTCTGTCACTGAATGATCGCCGCCTACGTGGTGAACGGCGTCAAGGCCGGCCTCGTCGCCGGCGTCGTGTTCGGGCTCCTCGTGGCGCTCGTGGCGAACCCGCTCGTGGCGTTCGCGGAGGAGCGCGCCCAAGTCGAACACGAGGGTGCGACCGCGGACGGCCACGATCACGGTAGTGGCGACCTCGAGGGTCACGACCACGCTGGTGGTGACGCCGGCGGCCACGACCACGCGAGCGGCGGGCTGCCTGCCATCGTGTCAAACGGGGTGAGCGTGCTGTCCGGCGTGCTCTGGGGGGTCTTCCTCGGCGTCGCGGGGTTCGGCATCGCCTTCTACGTCCTCGAACCGATCGTCCCGGGATCTGGGTCGGTCCGGAGCTACGTGTTCGGCGGCGCGGGATTTCTCACGGCGTCGGTTGCGCCGTGGTTCGTCTTCCCGCCCGCGCCGCCCGGCGTCGTGCGGTCGCTGGATCCGAATACGGCGACGCTGCTCTACTGCGGGGCCGTCGCGGCGGGCGCGGTCGCCTCTGTCGCTGGAATGTACGCCCACGACCGGCTCCGAGACGCTCGGGGCCGACTGACAGCTGGCGTCGGTGCGGTCCTGCCGTGGGCGCTGTTCGTCGCGGGCGCGGTCGCCGTCGCCGGCGTCCCGACCGTTCCCGTTCCGGGCGGCATGTCGGCGACGCTCGCGACCGGGCTAGCCGGGCTCGTCGTGTTCGGACAGGCGCTCACGTGGCTGGTGCTGGCCGGTGCGCACGCGCGGTTTCACGATTCTAGCGGCGCGAGCGCAGGACCGACCGACACCGGCACAGTCGCCGGTAGCACCGCGGACGACGTACCCGCGGGGAGCCCGTGAACGAGCAGACCGAGTCGGTTCGTGAAGCCGGCTTCACCGACCACGTCCTGGTCTGCACGAACGCCCGGGAGTCGGAGTACGCCGCCTGCGCGGAGGGCGACGCCGATGCGGTCGCCGACGCGGTGCGGTCGTGGCTCCGCGAGCGCGACGTGTTCTGGTCGCGCGTGTACGTCGCCGAGACGGGTTGTCTGGGGCTGTGTAGCGCCGAGGGGGCCGCGGTCGCCGTTCACCCGCGCGGCCGGTGGTTCACCGAGGTGACGCCCGCAGAGGTCCCGGATCTCATGGTGGACGTGTTCGGTCCCGACGCGACCGACCTCGGCCGCACGGCGGACGAACTCCCGGCGCAGTCCGGCTGATCGTTCCGCAACGCGCCGCTCCGCACCGCTCCGCACCGTTCCGCTGAGCGAGGTCGACGACCGCAGCGCTCCTCGACCCGCCGCGTACCGCTCGGTCTGTGCGCCGTAATTCAATATAACTTTTCTTAGAACAATCCAAATTGTTATTACGCGGGCTTCCTCTCGTGGAACCGATGCCTCGAACGCCGGCGACACGCCTCCCCCACGACGCGAAGGCGGGCCCCACGAAGCCCGAAATCCGAGCCGTGACCGTCTCGAAGCTGGGTCTCACTCCCGAGGACCACTTCGTCGAGGTCGGCTCGTGCACCGGCGCGGTGACGATCGAAGCGGCCCGACGGGCGGGCCGCGTCACCGCGCTCGAACGCAAGCCCGATCGGCTGGCGGTGACTCGCAAGAACCTCGCGGCGAACGCACCGCTCGACGCGGACGTGGAGCTCGTCGAGGCTGAGGCCCCGGCGGGCCTGCCCGACGACGCGGACGCGTTGTTTCTCGGCGGGTCGCGCAACTTCGAGGCGGTGCTCGATCGCGCGGTCGAGACGGGCGTCGAGCGAGTCGTGATGAACGTCTCGCGGCTCGAAGTCGCCGGCCGCGCGGTCGAGGCGTTCCGCGACCGGGGCATCCTCGACGAGGTCGTCCAGTTCCAAGCGAGCCACGGCTACGAGCTCGCCGGCGCGACGAGCTTCGACTCGGACAACCCGGTGTACGTGATCACGGGCGGCGTCGGGGACGGATCGGGCGACGGTGAGGACGAAGCGGAGTCGGCTGTGAGTGCCGAGCGAGGTGACGCGTGACGCTGTACGGCGTCGGCCTCGGTCCCGGGGCCGCAGACCTGATCACGCTCCGCGGGAAGCGCGTTCTAGAGTCGGCCGAGACGGTTTACACGCCCGGGCGGCTCTCGCGCTCCGTCGCTGTCGAGCACGTCCCCGAGTCGCGGCTCGGCGACCTCGACTTCCCGATGACGCGCGACCCCGACGAACTCCGGCGGGCGTGGCGGGAGGCGGCCGACGCGGTCGCGCCCGTCGCCCGCGACGGCGACGCGGCGTTCGTCACCCTCGGCGACCCGAACGTGTACTCGACGTTCGGTCACCTTCGGCGGACGCTCGACGCGTTCCACCCGGACGTGGGCGTCGAAACGGTGCCCGGCGTTTCGGCGACGACCGCGTTCACGACCGCGCTCGGTGTCGAGGTGGAGGCCGGCGCGGGGTTGGCGCTCCGCGAGGCCGACGCTGGGAAGTCCCCGACGGGGCCCGACCGGATGGTGCTGTTCAAGGTGACCGACGCGCCCGCTACCCACGAGGGGCTCGTCGCGGCCGGCTACGAGGTCACGTACGGCCGCCGGCTGTTCATGGAGCAGGGCGAGACGGTCGTGACCGATGACCCCGAAGCGATCGCCGACCGCGACTACTACACGCTGGCGTACGCTCGCCGCCCCGACGCCGGCGCGGAGCCGGCAACCGCGGCCTTCGCGGAGGTGGGAGACGCGTGAGCGACCCGCTCCCCGATCCTGCGACCGAAGTGCTGGACGACCGCGAGGGAATCCCGTTCGTTGGCGCGGGCCCCGGCGACCCCGGTCTGCTGACGGTTCGCGGGCGGGCACTCCTCGAAGACGCGGACCTCGTGGTCCACGCGGGGTCGCTCGTGAACAGCGAGCTACTGGACGCCTTCTGTGACCACGCCGAACAGGTGAACTCCGTCGGGAAGGATCTCGAAGAGCTGATCCCGCTGATGCGGGATGCCCACGAGGCCGGGCGGACCGTCGTCCGACTCCACTCGGGCGACCCGTCGATTTACGGGGCCGCCTTAGAGCAGATGGACGCGCTGGAGTCGGAGGGTATCTCCACGTACTTCGTCTCGGGCGTCACCGCGGCGTTCGCCGCGAGCGCGACGCTCGACACCCAGTTGACGCTCAACGAGGTGTCGAACCACGTCGCGTTCACCCGGCCGCAGGGGAAGACCCTGAGTCCGGAGGAGGACCACATCTCGGAGTTCGTCCGGATGGGCGACGTGACGACCTGCATCTACCTCGGCACCCACGCGGTCCGCGAGACGATGGACCGACTGCTCGACGACGGTGTTGACCCGGACACGCCCGTCGCGGTGGTGTACCACGCCTCGTGGCCCGATGAGGACGTGATTCGCGGGACCGTCGGCGACGTCGCCGACGCGGTCGAAGAGGCGGGCTACCGTGCCTCCGCGCTCGTGGTTATCGGCGAGGCGGTCACCGGCGGGGGGTACGAGCGCTCCTACCTCTACGGCGATTGGGCCAACGGCGGGGGTGAGGTCGAGCAGGAGCGAGACCTCGATTCGAGCGGGGAGCGAAGCGACCCGCGAGACGAGAGTGGTGGAACCGACGAGAGTGAAATCGACGCGGACGACGCCGACGCGATCACGGAGGGATCTACGCAATGAGCACGGACGACGACACGACGGACGCATCGACAGAGGACACGGCGGGAACGACGCCCGATTCGGATGCATCGACCGATTCGGACGCGTCAACCGATTCGGATGCATCGACCGATTCGGACGCGTCAACCGATTCGGACGCGGGCTCCGAATCCTCGGATTCGGGCGGCGGGCACTGTTCCACGGCGGACTCCGACGGCGAGGTGGCGGAGACGCTCGGGATCGTCACCTTCGAGCGCAAGCGCGACACCGCAGAAGAGATCAAGGCGGGACTCGCCGACCGATACGAGCGTATCGACCTGCTGGAGTACCACGGTGACGTGTTCGCCGAGCACTGGGGCGAGTACGACGTGTTCTGCGGGCTGATGGCGAGCGGCATCGCGATGCGCAAGACTGCGCCGCTTCTCGACGACAAGTGGGACGACCCCGCGGTGGTCGTCGTCGACGAGGAACTGACGTGGGCGATCCCGCTCACGGGCGGCCACCACGGCGCGAATCAGGTCGCAGACGACCTCGCCTCGCTGGGTGCGGTGCCGGCGATGACGACGGCCAGCGAGGCCGCGGGCAAGCAGGGCGTCGAGGAGCGCGCGAAGGCACTCGACGCCCACGTGGTCAACGGCGACTCGACGGTCGCGACGAACCTCGCCGTCCTCGACGACGACCTCGGTCCCGTCAAGCGGCTCGACGGCCCCCAAGCGGTGCTCGTCGGCGACGACGTGACGGTGCTCAAACGGAACAGCGACCCCGAGGCGGGCGTCGTCCTCGGCACGGGGAGCGTCTCGGGCGCGACGGCCGAACAGTTCGAGGCGGCGTGGGCGCGCGCGCTCGACGCGGCCGACGCCGACTGGGACGACGTGGAGTTCGTCGCCACGGGCACCCGAAAAGAAGAGGAACCGGGGCTGCTTGAGGCGGCCGAAGGACGCGGTCTCGGCGTCGTGAGCTTCGAGAAGTCGACGCTTGAGGAGCACGAGGGGCCGACCCCGTCGCGCTCGAAGGAGCTGATCGGCTGGCCCGGCATCTCGGAGGCGTCTGCCATCGCCGGCGGCCGCGACCACGAGCTCGTCGTCGAGAAGATCGGCTACGAGGACAGCGTCACGGTGGCGGTGGGGCGATGAGCGGCGACACGAAAACAGAAAAAACGGGAGCGCTCCCCGCCTCGCGCGCGGCCGCCGGCGGCGACCCCGACGGCGACGCGCCGGACGGGTACGGAACGCTGTACGTCGTCGGCATCGGCCCGGGGCTCCCCGAGGAGATGACCGACCGCGCCCGACGCGTGATCGAGACGGCCGACTGCGTGATCGCCTCGAACTTGTATCAGGCGTTCCTCCGCGACGACGGGACGCTCCCGCCGGAGGAGGCGCAAGCGGACAGTGAGCAGGAACTGGTCCGCTCATCGATGGGCAAACAGGTCGAACTCGCACGAGAGGCGTTTGAGCGCGTCCGCGACGGCCAGGACGTGGCGCACGTCTCCGGCGGCGACCCGAACGTGTACGGGAAATCTGATCTGCTGTTCACGATGGCCGAGGCGGAGGAAGCGACAGACGTGCCGATCGAGATCGTCCCGGGCGTCACCGCGGCGCTCGGCGGCGCGGCGACGCTCGGCGCGCCGCTGTCGAACGACTTCTGTACGATATCGCTGTCGGACAAGTGGCGCGGCTGGGCGGAGATCGAAGAGAAGCTGCGGGCGGCGGCCGTCGCCGAGTTCGTCGTCGTCCTGTACAACTGCTGGCGCGACTACGAGCGGGCTATCGCGGTGCTTCGCGAGGAGCGCCACGACGACGTGCCCGTCGCCATCGTCAACGACGCTGGCCGGGGCGACGCCGGCCGCAACGTCGACGGCGAGACGTACACCCTGACGACGCTCGGCGAGGCGACCGAACACGACGAGGAGGTCGGCGGCATGGGCACGTCGATCCTCGTCGGCACCCACGAGACCGAGGTCTGGGAGAACGACTACCGCGACTACCTCGTCACGCCCCGCGGTGGGCGCGACGTGGACGACTTCTGAAACCGATACCACAGCACAAACCATGAGCGACGACACCACCTGCGGCGGTTCGACGGCGACGGATAGCACGGACACCGAGACGAGCGCCTGCGGTGCGACGACCGACGGCGGGACGACAGCCGAGACGGCGGAGGCAGCGTCCGCTGCCGGTTCCTCGGCCTGCGGCGCGTCGTCTGACTCTCCGGACGACGACACGGACAGCGCGAGCGCCTGCGGCGGGTCGAAGAGCGCGACCGACGAGAAGGTCGAGGCCACCGTCGACGACTTCGACGCCGACCCCGGTCGGCTCGTCGCCGTCGGGCTCGGCCCCGGACACGCCGAGGGCATGACCGCGCGGGCGAAGGCGGCGCTTTCGGACGCCGAACACATCGTCGGCTACACCACCTACATTGACCTCATCCCGGACGAGATCACGGAGGGGGCCGACGAGCTGTACGACACGCCGATGTGCGGTGAGGTTTCGCGGACTGAGGAGGCGATCGACCGCGCGCTCGCCGGCAACGACGTGGCGATCGTCGGCTCCGGCGACCCCAACGTGTACGCGCTGTCGGGGCTCGCGCTGGAGATACTGGAGTCGAAGGGCGCGACCGCCTCGATGGTCGACTTCGAGGTCGTCCCCGGCGTCCCCGCGGCGCAGTCCTGCGGGGCCCGGCTCGGCGCGCCCCTCGTCAACGACTCCGTGTCGGTGTCCCTGTCGGATCACCTCACGCCCATGGAGGAGATCGAGTCGCGCCTCCACGCCGTCGCCGGCGAGGGGTTCACGATCACCATCTACAACCCGTGGAGCCGCAAGCGCCGAGAGAACTGGGAGACGGCCTGTGCAATCTTGCGCGAGCACCGCGCGGACGACACGCCCGTCGGGATCGTCCACGGAGCCGGCCGCGACGACGAGGCGACGGAGATCACGACGCTCGGCGAGTTGGAGTCGTACGGCGAGACCGATCTCGTGGACATGACGACGACCGTCGTCGTCGGTAACGAGGACACGTACGTGTGGGACGACCGGATGGTCACCCCCCGCGGCTACGAGAGCAAGTACGACTACTGAGATGTGCGAGCCAGCCAGCTACACGGTGACGGTTGACCGCAACGCCTGCGACGGCGTGTTCGCGTGCCTCGTCCGAGATCCCCGGTTCGTGGAGGACGACGAGGGGCTCGCGAGCCTCGACGCCGACGCCGCCGAGACGCTGACGCGAACGGCCGCGGGCGTGACGGCGACGTTCGCCGACGACCGGATCGAAGAGGCGAAACAGGCGGCCGCGGCGTGTCCGCTCGACGCGATCGCTGTTGCGTCCGCGGAGGAGGTCGCGTCCGCGGAGGAGGTCGCGTCCGCGGAGGAGGGAGACGAATGAGCGGGCGCGCGGACTGGACCGACGCCCCGTTGCCGACGGTCCCGGACGACCTCCTCGCCGCGACGCCGCAGGCGGCGTACCTCTGGGGTCGCGTGGCCGCAGACGGCGCGGTCGACGGCGACGAGGTGCGGGTCCGGGTCGGCGGCGCGCCGGCGGCCGAGCGGGTCGCGGCGCTGTTCGGCGCGCGCGACGTTGACCGCGCTCGCGAGGTGACCGAGCGCGAGTACGCCCACGACACCGACGTGACCCGCACGAGCGACGAGTACGTCGTCGCGGTCGAGACGCCCGCGGCCCGCCGCGCAGCCGCCGCGTTCGGGCTTCCGACCGGCGGTGCCGCGTCCGAGGGAGTCGCCGGCGGCTATCGCTTTTCGGCGCTTGACGACCACCGCCGACAGCTCCTCCGCGGGCTCGTCGAGGGCTGCGGCACGGTGTGTTATAAGTCGGACCCGAACGCGGTGGGCATCTCGGTCGTCCACGACGACGAAGCGCTGCTCGCGACGGTTCGAGACCACCTCGACGCCACACCGGTCGACGCCCCCTACGGAGACCTGAACGAGTCGTCGTCGGGCGGATACTGGTTCGGTGTCGCAGACGATGCCGGGCCCGTCCTCGGCGAGTGGCTGTACGAGGGGAGCGCGGAGTCCGGCCTGTTCGCCCCCCAGCGACGCAGCAAGACCCGAAAGAGCATCGAGCGCGTCCGCGAGGCGGCGGGCGCAGACGACGAGGAAGGGAGTCAGACCGGCGAGGGGGAGCGCGCGTGAGCAGCGACGCCGCCCCGACGCCAGCCTCGCTTTCCGACGAGGCGGTGTTACTCGTCGGGCACGGCTCCCGCCGCGAGAAGTCGAACGAGCAGGTCCGGACGCTCGCGGCCGATCTCGAATCGCGGCTGGGGGTCCCGGTCGACGCCGCGTTCCTCGAACTCGCGTCGCCGGCCATCGACGACGCGATCGCGGGCTTGGCGGGGACCGTCTCTCGCGTCTCGGTCGTCCATCTCTCGCTTTTCGCCGCGAGCCACGTCAAAAACGACGTGCCGCTCGCCGTGAAGCGCGCCCGGGCCGACCATCCCGACTTGGAGATCCGGAACGGCTCGCACCTCGGCGTGCATCCCGCGCTGCTCGACCTGCTCGACGACCGCGCCGCGGCCGTCGAGCGGGAGTTGGGCGTCGACCGCGCCGACGACGAGGTCGTCGTCGTGCTGTGTGCCCGCGGCTCGTCGGACCCCGACGCCAATGCCGACGTGCACAAGCTTGCACGGCTGCTGTACGAGGGCCGCGAGTTCGCCGACGCGCAGGCGACGTTCATCGGCGTCACCGACCCGACGCTCGACGAGACGCTCCACCGCGTCGCGCGCGGCCGGCCTGACGCGGTCGTCGTGCTCCCATACATGCTCGGCGACGGCGTGCTTACCGGGCGGATCAAAGGGGGAGCCGAGGCGTTCGACGCGGAGTACCCCTACGTCGACGCGGCTCCCGGCGAGCCGCTCGGGACCGACCCGCGGTTGCTCGATGTCCTCTCGGACCGCTGGCAGGAGGCCCGGACGGGCAGCGTCGAGATGTCCTGTGACACCTGCAAGTACAAGGTCGAACTCGACGGCTACGAGGCCGACGAGGGCGGCGCGCGAGCCATGCTGCGGGCGCTGACCCACAGCGCGACCCACGCCGACCGCGAGTCGGTCGACGACGACCCGCACGCCCACGACGCGCCCGCTAACCACGTCGCGGTCTGCACGAACCAGACCTGTGCGGCCGCCGGATCGCCGGCGGTGCTGGAGCGACTTCGACAGGCCGTCCGGGACTCCGACGCCTGCGACGCGCGCGTCACGCGGACCTCCTGTCTCGACCAGTGCGGCGATGGCCCCATGGTGGCCGTCTACCCCGACGGTGTCTGGTACGGCGGCGTCGATGAGGCTGACGCGGACCGCATCGTCTCCTCGCACCTCGACCGCGAGCGCATCGTCTCCGACCTCGTCCACGACACGTTACAATAGCATGAGCTGTCACGAACTCGAAGCCCTACGACTCGGCCTGATGAACGTCCTCGGCACCGACGACCGCGCCGCGCGCGAACACGCCGAGAAGGAACTGGACGGCGAGTTGTCGGGTCCCATCGAGGGGCTCGCGACCGCCGAGACGCTCGACGAACTCCGTCGCCACCTCGACGCCGCGCTCGTCGACCTCGAGGAGGAGGTCGCGACGCTCGCCGCCGACGACCCCGAGGCTGACTACGTCCGCGGCCGGCTCGTCGCCGTCCGTGACGCCGAGCGGAGCCTCGCCCGCCTTGCGACCCACGGCGACGACTTCCTCGACGGGCTCGGTGAGACTCACCACGACCTCCACGATGCCTTCCCCGTCGAAGAGTGAGGAGTCCGGCGGCGACGCCGTGACGAACGCCTCACAGCCCGACCACACGCTCGCCGGCCACGCCGCCGCGTCGCTGGGCGATATCGATCCCGGCGGATCGCGCCAGCGAGGACGCCGATCCGCGGCCGAGCTGATCGGTGACGCGGTCGTCGTCGGCACCGCCGACGGCGATCTCCGTGCGTTCGACCGCCCCACCGGCGACGCCCCTCCGACCGACAGCACCGGCGACGCTCCTTGCGGTGACGGACGCGAAGCCGAGCGCTGGCATCTTCCGGGCGACGAACCGGTGGTCGCGCTGACGCCGTTCGACGGCGGAGTCCTCGCCGGCACCCGCGGCGAGCGCGGTCTCGTGCGCCTCGTCGACGCCGACGGCTCCGAGCGATGGTGGCTGGCGACGGCAGACGACGTGGGACCGCCCGCAAAGGAGACTCGCTTCTGGTACCCGTTCGTCGCCGCGATCGAAACGCACGGTGACCGAGCGTACGTGGCCGCCCGGCGGTACGAGCGGCGACGCGAGACGGACGCGCAAGCAACCGGCGACGACGCCGGAACCGACGGTGACGCCGAATCCGGGACCGACACCGACGCGAGCGCCCGGCACTTCGAGAGCGTCGTGTACGCGCTCGATCCGGACGGCACCGTCGCGTGGCGGTACGCGGCCGCCGCCTCGCCAATCGCGGTGGCGGCCGGCGGCGACCGAGTCGCGATCGCGTATAATCGCTGTCCCGATCCCGACGCCCACGACGACGGGCTGGTCGTGCTCGATCCCGACTCGGGAGCGGTCCGTCTCCGGTGGGACCCCCGTCACGCGCCGGACGCCGGGGGCGACGCCGCAGCGGCCCGTCCCGTCGGCGATGTCGCGCTCACTCCGGACGGCTACGCGGTCGCGAGCCACGCGGACTACCGGGGATACCTGCTCGATCGCGACGGTACAGTCCGGGCGTCGCTCGACCTCGGCACGCCCGTCGAGCGCTCGACCGACGCCGCTGAACCGGACCGTGTGTACGCCTATCCGAACCACGTTCACACCGGCGACGACGGAATCGCGTTCGTCGTCGGCAACACCTTCCCCGAAGAGGGTCGGGAGACGACGGCACGCCATCCCGCCGAGCACACCGCCGTCGGCGTCGACCTTACCGGCACGGAGCGGTGGCGCGCCGACGTGGGCGGGTTCGCCCACCACGTCGCGGGCACGGACACCGCGCTCGCGGTGCCGGCGGCACAGCACTTCCGCGACCGCGATCCGGGGGTCCACGGGGTCCGCCTGTTCGACCTCCAGCGCGGGACCGTGGCGGCCGCGGACACCGATGGCGTTTCGACCGCGGTCGCGCTCGACGGCGACGCGGTCGCCGCGGTCGAGGAGCCGGTCGCGTACCACGACGGCGACGCCGACGCGCGCGGGGCGTACCGGGTCCACCGCTGGCGACGTGATCCGTAGAGGATACTGTCCCGCCCGCTCCGCGACGACTACCGGTTTCTGGTCTCTCTTTCCCCCGTCCCGCCGAGCTCCCGGTCGACCCGCTCGGCCGACAGCGCCGACAGCGGCACGCGCTCGCCGCCGGTCGAATCGAGCAGTGTCGGGACGACGCCCTCGGCGTCGCCCGCGTCGACGACGAGCGTCCGATCGGCGGCTTCGCGGAGGCGACCGCCGGCCTCTCGGACGGCCGCGGTGGGGCGCTCCGCCCCGTTCGCGCCGCCGTCGGTGACGACGACCGCGAGCGATGCGTCGGCATTGGCGCGCGCGATCGCGTCCGCCGCAGCGTCGACCCCGGCAGCGAGGGGCGTACGATCGCCCGTCGGTAGCTCCTTCAGGTGGCGTGCCGCCCGGCCCACGTCGTCCGTCGGCGGGAGCAGGACGCCGGCGTCATTGCCGGCGAACGCGACCAGTGCGACGGCGTCGCGGTGCTCGTAGGAGTCGCGCAGCAGGTCGATCGCCGCGCCCTTCGCCGCCCGCATCGGTCCGCTCATCGACGCGGAGGCGTCGACGGCGAAACACACCAGCGTCTCGGCGGAGCCCGCGCGAACTGATCGCCGGAGATCCCGCTCTTCGACTCTCTTGCCGCCGCGTTCCGCCGCCGCCCGGACCGACGCTCCGGCGTCGATCCGGTCCGCCGAGGTCGCGCGCTCGGTCCGGACCCGCGGACCGGTTCCGCGCGGTGAAGGGTCCGCGTTCGACCGCCCGGTCTCGTCGCCCGCGACCGACGCTCCGGCCTCGGGTGCCTCCACCTCGGGGGCGACCGCGTCGCCGACGCCGACCCGGTCGGACCCCGGCACCAGCGGCGTCGCCTCCTCGGAGCCATCTTCGCTTTCGTCCGGGGAGTCACCGTCCTCGTCCGAGGAATCGGCACTCTCGTCGTGCGGGTCCGAATGCCGGTCGTTTGCGGCGATCTCATCGGCCGACGCCTCAGGCTCACCGCGACTGTCGCCGTCGCGGCGGTCGGTCTCCCCATCGTCGTCGCTGGCAGCGTCTGCGTCGTCGCCTCGGTCATCTCTCTCGTCACCCTCATCGCGGCCGTCGTGCGCTCCGTCGCGCTCACCGGAGCCGTCACTCTCGTCACCGCTGTCAGTCTCGTCTCCGTCACTTCCATCAGCCTCGTCTTCGCGTTCGTCGGTCTCTCCGTCCGCCGTTCCGTCGGTGTCGTCGCCGGCGTCTCCCTCTCCGGATTCCGGGTCGTCGTCGCCGAGATGCTCGTCGATCAGGTCCTCGGCGTCGGCCGACTCCTCAAATGGATCGGTGCGGAGGCGGTGCGGCAGCGCGAACGACGCGGCCTCGCGCACGTCGCCCTCGATCACCCGGGTGCGGCCGTCCAGCGCGGCGAGGGTGCGGGCGCAGCGCGCGGCCGCGATGTCCGCGCGGTGGCCGTCGACGCCGGCGTCGCGACACAGTTCGACGAGGTCGCGAACGAACGAGTCCGGAAGCGTCACCGATCCGAGACGCTCGCGGGCGTCGGCGATCGCGGCGGCGGGATCGGCGAAGGCCGGATCGGTCGGCGTGTCACCGGGGGTATCGCTAGCGGCTTCGGCGGCACTGTCGCCCTCGGCGTCGCGGTCGAGCGCTCGGTCGACGACGGCCATTCGATCCTCGGTCGCGTCGAGACCGGTCACGTCGACGGCGAGGTCGAACCGGTCGCGGAGCTGCGGTCTGAGCGCGCCTTCCTCCGGGTTCATCGTCCCGATCAGCGTGAATTCGGCGGGGTGCGTCAGCGAGACGCCGTCGCGCTCGACGGTGTTCACGCCCGAGGCGGCCGCGTCGAGCACCACGTCGACGAGGTGGTCGTCGAGGAGGTTCACCTCGTCCACGTAGAGGACGCCGCGGTTCGCGCGCGCAAGCAGCCCCGGGTCGAACGCCGCGTCGCCGTCGAGCGCGTCGGCGACCGACAGCGACCCCACGACCGCCTCGCGGGTCGCCCCGAGCGGAAGCGTGACGAACGGTGCCGGCCGGACCGCGACCGGGAGGCTCGCCCGCCGGCGACACGACGGGCACTGCCGGCTCGGGACGTCGGGCGGACAGCCGTACCGGCAGTCGGCGACGACGCGCTGTTCGGGGAGATACGAGGCGAGCGCACGGGCGAGCGTCGACTTGCCGGTTCCCTTCTCGCCGCGAACGAGCGCGCCGGCGAGGTCGCCGTTCGCGCCGACTGCCGAAAGCGCCCGCTTCAGTTCGGTCTGGCCGACCACGTCGTCGAACTCCGCGGCCGGCGTCGGTGGGTTTTTGTCGCTGCCTTCATCAAGCACAGTTGACTTACAGCAACGAGGATTTACAAACCTTATGACGACACTCGGACTCTACACGGCGACCGAAAACGAACTCGGGTCTGCGGCCGCCGCCGCGGACGAGACGACAGTCGACCTCCTCGCGCGCTCGAAGGGTGACCTCGACGACCCGGCCGACGTGGACGCCTTCCTCTCGTCGCTCGTCGAGGCCGACGCTGCGGCGGTCGTGTTGTGGCTCCACGGAGGAACCGACAGCATGCCGGGCTACGAGCGGGCGACGGCCCGACTCCGCGAGGCGGGAATTCCGATCGTCGTGAAGGCGACCGGCGACGCGTTCGCCGCCGAGGACACGACGGCCGACGAGGCGGTCGCGGAGCGCGTTCGCAAGTACCTAGAGCGCGGCGGGACCGCGAACCTCGCGAACCTCCTGCGATACCTCGCCGACACCTACGGTGCGTCGACCGACGCGCCGGCCGACGGTTACGCGTACGACGACCCGGTCGCGCTGCCGTCCGAGGGGGTCTATCACCCCGACCACCCGGGCGCGGACTACGAGGAACTGACCGCGACGTTCGACTCCGACACGCCGACGGTGGGCGTGTGGTTCTACGAGTCGCACTGGACCCACGAGAACACGCGCTACGTCGACGCGCAGGTGCGGGCGCTCGAAGCGCGCGGCGTCGACGCGCTCCCGATCTTCTGTAACCCCGCCGGCGACGAGGACGGGTGGGACGCGGAGCGCGTCACCGACGAGTGGCTGCTCGACGACGGTGAGCCCGTCGTCGACGCGATGTGCTCGTCGTTCATGTTCGCGCTCTCGATGGACGAGCGCGGCCGCGACGCCGACGACGAGGGCGCGGACGCCGAGTCGGTGTTCCTCGATCGGCTCGGCGTGCCGGTGCTCCAGACGGTGACGACGATGCGGTCGCGCTCGCGCTACGAGGCCAGCGACACCGGCGTGATGGGGTTCGAACTGGCGCTGTCGGTGGCGCTCCCGGAGTTCGATGGCAACGTTATCACCCATCCCATCTCGGGGAAAGAGCGCACGGACGACGCCGCCGGGATCGGCTCGGCCCCGAAACAGCACTACCCGATCGACGACCGGATCGACCACGTCGCGTCGCTCGCGGTTAACTGGGCGCGGCTGCGACACCGCCCGCCCGACGAGGCCCGCGTGGCGGTCGTGCTCCACAACTACCCGCCGAGCGACGACGGCATCGGCACGGCGTTCGGCCTCGATACCCCCGCGAGTACCGCGAATCTGCTCGCAGAACTCGACGACCGCGGGTACGACCTCGGCGCGGGAGACCATGGAGCGGGGAGAACCGACGCGAGCGGGAGCGGAGACGACGTGGCCGGCCCGCCAGCCGACGGCGAGGCGCTCATCGACGCGCTCACCTCGCAACTCACGCTCGACGACCGCTGGGTCGCGCCCGAGGACGTTCGCGACCGCAGCGTCGACACGGTGTCGCCCGACACATATCGGACGTGGTTCGACGGCCTCGACGACGACTTCCGCGAGGCCGTCCTGACGGAGTGGGGCGACCCGCCCGATCGTCCCTTTGCCATTCCGGGCGTCGAGTTCGGCAACGTGCTCGTCACCGTTCAGCCGCCGCGCGGCTTCGGGATGGATCCTTCGAAGGTGTACCACGACTCGGACCTCCAGCCCCCGCACGACTACGTCGCGTTCTACGGCTGGCTCCGGGAGTCGTTCGACGCCGACGCGGTCGTCCACATGGGCACGCACGGGTCGCTGGAGTGGCTCCCGGGCAAGACCGTCGGGCTGGACTCGTCGTCCGCGCCGGACCAGCTCATCGGCGACCTGCCGAACGTCTACCCCTACGTGATCAACAACCCCGGCGAGGGGACGCAGGCGAAGCGCCGGTCGTACGCCGCGGTCGTCGACCACCTGACGCCGCCGATGGCCAACGCCGGGACCTACGACGACCTCGCCGAACTGGAGGAGCTGGCCGACCAGTACCGCGAGGCCGGGACGACCGACGCGCGCCCCGACGACGGCGAGCGGCTCGAAGACCGGATCCGCGAAGCGGTCGACGACCTCGACTTGGCGGTCGAACTCGGTGTCGCGGGAGAGATAGACGAGCAGGCCGACGTGCGCGGTCCTGACGCGGCCGGATCGACGCTCGCAGAGGGGACGGTCGAAGGCGACACACTCGCCATCGACGACCTCGTCGAGCGAATCCACGCGTACCTGACCGACGTGAAGACCACTCAGATCCGGATGGGGTTGCACACGCTCGGCGAGCCGCCCGCGGGCGACCGGCTCGTGGAGTATCTCGTCGCGCTCACCCGACTTGAGAACCCCGGCGCGCCGAGCCTCCGCGAGTCCGTTGCGGGTGTCCTCGGCGTCGACTATGACCGGATGCGCGCGGAGCCGGGCGCGTACGACGAGCAGTTGGGGATGACCTACTCGGAGGCGGCCGACCGCGTCCACGAGGTGAGCCGCGACCTCGTCGCGACGCTCGCCGAGCGCGGCTTCGACGTGCCCGAATCCGAACGAGAGGCCGGACCCGACGACGAGGTCAACATGAACCTGCTCGTCGTCGATGTCGACACGATCGGCGACGCTCGGGCGAAATCGGGCGCACACGACGACCTCCGTAAGGCGCTCGCGTACATCTGTGAGGAGGCCGCTCCCCGCGTCGGCGGCGCGCGAGCCGAGGTCGGCAACGTCGCGGACGCGCTCGCCGGCGAGTACGTCCCGCCGGGGGGAAGCGGCGCGCCCACGCGCGGCGGCGTCGATCTGCTCCCTTCGGGCCGGAACTTCTACACGCTCGACCCGCGGAAGGTGCCCGCGCGCGCGGCGTGGGACGTGGGACGGGAGGTCGCCGAGGGGGTCCTCGACCGCCATCTGGAGGAGAGCGCGGCGCAACGCGCCGCGGAGGAACCGAGCGGGGAGGGGACCGACCCGCGAGTCGAGGGCGAGTATCCGGAGGAGGTCGGCGTCGTCGCCTGGGGGACGCCGACCGTCCGGACGCGCGGGGAGACGATCGCGCAGGTGCTCGCGCTTTTGGGCGTCGAGCCGGTGTGGTCAGACGCCGGTCGCGTCGAGGACGTGGACCCGATCCCGCTTTCGGACCTCGATCGCCCGCGGATCGACGTGACGACGCGCGTCTCCGGGCTGTTCCGCGACGCCTTCCCCGCGGCGGCGGGCGTGATCCACGACGCCGTCGACGCGGTTGTCGACCTCGACGAACCCCACGAGATGAACTACGTGAAAAAACACGTCGAGGAGGAGACCGAGGAGCTCGCCGCCGCGGGCGTCGACGACCCCGAGTCGGCCGCGACACATCGGGTGTTCACGACGACGCCCGGCGGCTACGGCGCGGGGACGAACAAGGCGGTCGACGAGGGCGAGTGGGAGGACCGCTCCGACCTCGCGGACGTGTACACGCAGTGGGGCGGCTACGCCCTCGGCAAGCGCGGCCGCGTGAGCGAGGCACACGACGCCTTCGAGCGGCGGCTCTCCGGCGTCGAGGCGACCGTGAAGATCGAAGATACCGACGAGCAAGACGAGTTCGACTCCTCCGACTGGTACGCGTTCCACGGCGGGTTCATCACCGCGGTCACGGAGCACGCGGGTGAAGAGCCCGCCTCCTACGTCGGCGACTCCTCGGACCCGGACGACGTGCGCGTCTACACCAACGAGGAGAAGGTCCGGAAGGCGCTGCGCTCGCGCGTGTTGAACCCGCGCTGGCTCGACTCGATGGAGGAGCACGGCTACAAGGGTGCCGGCGACCTCTCGACGACTGTCGACGTCGTGCTGGGCTGGGACGCCACCACCGGCGTCGTGAGCGACACCCTCTGGGAGGCGGTCGCCGACGCGTACGCCTTCGACGAGGACCGCCGCGAGTGGCTCGCTGACGTGAACCCGTGGGCACTCGATTCGATCACCGACACGCTGACGGAGGCGATCGACCGCGGGCTGTGGGACGCCGACGCGGAGACGGAAGAGCGCCTGCGCGACCTGAACCTCCACGCCGAGGGCGCGATCGAGGAACGCGAGTCGCGCGGCGACGCGGACGCTCTCGCGGGGCGCGCGGACGACGATTGACGATCCGACTGAGACCCATACCACCACAATGAGCGACACACCGGAGACATCCGACGCGACAGCGACGACGAGCGAGACCGGCGAGGAATCGAACGAGCGGGAGGCGTACGCCGACCTCGGAGCGACGACCGAGGCGGCGATGGACATCGCCGAGACGAGCATGGACCGCGTCCACGAGCTGGTGCCACAGGAGACGCTCGCGGATCGTCTCCGCGCGAAGTCGGTCCACGCGACCGGCGATCCGGAGTTCCAGCATCTCGTCCGCTTCACCGGCGCAGACAAGGATGAGCCGGTCCGCGCCGGCGCGCGAGCAGTGCTCGACGAGCGCCCGATCGTGACGGACATCACGATGGTGAAAGCCGGGATCACCGGCCGCGGCCACGACTGCCCGGTGCGGAAGGCGATCGGCAACGGTGCCGAGCTGGCCGCCGAGACCGGGATGACGCGCACCGCGGCGGCCGTGCTCGAACTCGACCGCGAGAGCGTCTACGACGGGGCGATCGCCGTCGTCGGGAACGCGCCGACCGCGGCGCTCGCGCTCGCGGACTGCATCGAAGACGGCACGCGGCCGGCCGTCGTCGTCGCGACGCCAGTCGGCTTCGTGAAGGCCGCGGACTCGCGCGAGCGGCTCCGAGAGGTCTGTGCCGCCAACGGCGTGCCCGCGGTGACGAACGTGGGCCGCCGCGGCGGGAGCGGTCTCGCGGCCGGCCTGACGAACGAACTCGTCCACGTCGCAAGCGACGTTCGGGACGGGGAGGTCTCGCTAGAGACCTCCAATAGGTCGAGCGGCGAGGATCGCGAGCCGCGAGACGGGGAAGTCGAACTGTGAACGGCGACGACTCGCCCGTTCCCGACCTCCCCGACCTCCCAGACAAGCCGGCCGAGGCAGCGAGCGCGGTTCCCGAGCGATCACGAACCGACTCCGAGGACAGCCCGGTCCACGCGGTCGGGATCGGTCCCGGCAACACCGAGTTCCTGACGCGGCGCGCGGGGCGACTGCTTCGGGAGGCGGACGTCGTCGTCGGCTTCGAGACGGTCGTCGAGTTCGTCGCCGACGAGACCGAGGCAGATCTCATCACCTGCGGCTACCGCGACGAGCCCGAAGCGCTCGGCCGGTTCGCCGCCCGCGTCGCCGACGGTGCACGCGGCGTCGCCGTGCTCATGGGCGACCCCAACCACTCCGGCTACCAGTTCCTCGGCAAAGTCGAAGCCGCGGTCGACGCGCCGGTCACCGTCGTTCCCGGCATCTCTTCCGTGCAGATGGCGGCGAGTCGCGCACGCACACCCCTTGAGGAGTCCGTCTTCGAGACGCTTCACGTCAGGGGCGACCTCTCGCCCGCGCTCGCCCGCCTCCGCCGGGCCGTCGGCGACCGCCACCTGATCGTGATCCCCCGGCCGTACGACTGGATGCCCGAAGACATCGCGGCTGACCTCGTCGACGGCGGAGCCGACCGCGACCGCGCTTCCCTCGTCTGCGAGCGGCTGACCCATCCCGACGAGCAGATCACCCGAACTGACCTCGAAACGCTCGCCGACGGGGCGGGCGGCGACGGCCCCGAAGATAGTGACTTCTCGGATCTGTCCGTGCTTGTCGTTCGCGCGTGAGTCGAGGGAGCGTCGATCAGTCGGCCTATTCGACGGAGTCGTCTCGAACGCGCTGGCGACCCCAAAACCGCCCGTCACTACCGTCGTCGTCTGCCACCGAAGCGACGTCGAACCCGAGATTCCGATAAAATCCCGTCAGTTCGGCGTCGAACTCAGCGGTGACGGCCCGCGTTTCGGGATCGCGCTCACCGCGCCGAACCTCCCCCGCGACGAGCGCGGAGCCGATTCCCCGGCCGCGACGCGGCCGGCGGACGGCGACGGCGTCAACGTGGAGCCGTCCGGGCTTCGGCCGCGTGGCGACCAGCGCGCCGACGACCGCGCCCGTTCGATCGAAGCGTGCGACGACCGCGTCGCCGTCGCCGATCGCCGCGCCGACGAGTTCGGCGTCCGTCTCCAGCATCGCGGCGTCGAGCACGCGGAGTATGTCGAGTCGGTCGTCTGGAACAGCGGGCTCGATAACGACGCCGTCGGGCGGCGAGGCTGCCGGACCGCCGGGCGCTTCGCCGGACGGATCGCGTTCTCCGCTCACGCGTCCGTCGGCGTCGCCCCGCCCTTGATGAGCCTGAGCAGTCGGACCTCGTCGGCGTCGACGACGCGGTCGCCGGGGACGGGCGAGCCGTCGACGAGAGCCGACGCCTCCTGCGGGTGATAGCCCGCGGCGCGGATCAAGTCGTCGTAAGTCGCGTCGGCGTCGAGTTCCATCTGCTCTGTCTCCCCGCCGACGACCTCGACGGTGACGTTCATCGGCGGCGCGCCTCGGTGCGTTTGTCCACGACTACCCGTCCAGCTCCTCGCGGAGCAGCCCGTTCACGTCGCCCGGGTCGGCGCTGCCGCCGGTCGCCTGCATCACCTGTCCGACGAGGAAGTTGATCGCGCCCTCGTCCCCGTCGTGGTAGTCGGCGACCGCGTCGGGGTTCTCGTCGATCGCATCCGTGACCGCGGCCGCGACCTCGTCGCTTTCGGCCACGCCGAGTCCCTCTCGCTCGATGACCGTCTCCGGATCGTCGCCCTCGTCGAGCATCTCGCGGAGGACGACCTCCTCGGCGTTTTTCACCGTCAGCTCCTCGTTCGCGACGAGTTCGACCAAGCGCGTGAACTCGTCGAGTCGACCCTCAACGTCCGTAATCTGCATCTCGCGGTAGTTGAGTTCGCCGAGCAGGTTGTCGGCGACCCACGTCGCCGCCAGTTCCGGGTCGAACTCGCTCGCCACGTCCTCGAAGAAGTCCGCGACCGCCTTCGTGGAGGTGAGCTTCGAGGCCGCCTCGCGGTCGAGCCCGTACTCCTCGCGGAAGCGCTCGCGACGGGCGTCTGGCAGCTCTGGGATCGGAATCTGCTCCTTCCAGTCCGACACTTCAAGTGCCGGCAGGTCCGCCTCGCGGAAGTAGCGGTAGTCCTTTTCGGCCTCCTTCGAGCGCATCGAGACGGTGACGCCCCGCGCCTCGTCCCAGTGGCGGGTCTCCTGTTCAATCTCGCGGCCGCGCCGGAGCACGTTCTCTTGGCGGGTGATCTCGTACGCAAGCGCCTGTTCTGCGCCCTTGTGACTGGAGATGTTCTTCACCTCGGCGCGGTTCACGTCCTCCAAGGCGTCGTCGGTGATGGTCCCGTCGTCTGCGACGTCCTCCTCGGGGACCAGCGAGACGTTGGCGTCGACGCGGAGGCTCCCGTCGCGGGTGGGGTCGAAGACGCCGAGATACTCCAAGACCTCCTCCAGTTTGGCGAGGAACGCCCGCGTTTCGGCCGGCGAGCGGAAGTCCGGCTCGGTGACGATCTCCATGAGCGGCGTGCCCGCGCGGTTGTAGTTCACCAAGGTGTGCGTGGCGCTCTCGATGGAGCCGCCCGCGTGCTGGATGCTACCGGGGTCCTCTTCGAGGTGCGCGCGGGTGATCCCGATGGTCCGGGTTTCGTCGTCGACGCGGACCTCAAGTTCTCCCGATTGGCAGATCGGCGCGTCGTACTGGGTGAGCTGGAAGTTCTTCGGCAGATCAGGGTAGTAGTAATTCTTCCGGTGGAACGTCGTCGTCTCGGGGATGTCGGCGTCGATCGCCTTCCCGATCTTCACCGCGGCCTCGACGGCCCCCTCGTTGAGGACCGGCAGCGCGCCCGGCAGCCCCAGACAGGTCGGACAGGTGCGCGTGTTCGGGTCCTCGTCGTCTCCGGGCTCAGTCGAGCAGCCGCAGAAGATCTTCGTGTCGGTCTCGAGCTGGACGTGAACCTCCAGCCCGATCACGACCGTCCGCTCCGCCGTCGCGGCCTGCGTACTCATTACCGACCCGTTGTGAGCGGGCCACCTAAATCGTGTCGGGAGCGCTCTGGGGACGTTGCTAAACCCTTATCAGCGCGCGGGTGGGACGAACGGCCGTATGAGCGACCTCCCGGACGACTTCGACTGCACCCTCACCAACTGGGAGTACATCTACGGGCTCTGCCGCAACGTCTCGAACGCGGTGAAGCGCGCGGACTTCGAACCCGATGTTGTCGTCGCGCTGGCGCGTGGCGGCTGGTTCGCGGGGCGGTGTATCTGTGACTTCCTCGGGCTCGACGACCTGACGAGCCTCAAGATGGAACACTACGTCGGGGCCGCAGAGAAGACCGACGAGCCGCAGATCCGCTACCCGATGCCGGAAGGTAGCGTGAAGGGCAAGAACGTCCTGATCATCGACGATATCGCGGACACGGGCGGGTCGATCCGCCGGGCCGAAGAGTACGTCGAAGACAGGGACGCGGGCGACGTGCGAACCGCCACGCTCCAGCTTCTGGGCACCTCCGAGTTCCAGCCCGACTTCGTCGGCGAGCAACTCGAACAGTGGACGTGGGTGGTCTACCCGTGGAACTTCCTCGAAGACATGATCGACCTCACCGAGGGGGCGATGGAACGCGCCGACCAGACCGTCTTCGATCGGGAGGACATCCGTCACTACCTAGAGGAGTATCACGGCATCGGCCGCATCGAGATGGAGGTGGCTCAGCCCGACCGGCTCGGCGAGGTGCTAGATGAGATGGTCCGTCGAGACGTGGCTGCCCGGACCGGCGAGAACTCGCTGACGCTCGTCCAGTAGCTCGACGCATGCGCGATGTCTGACGACTCCGACGACGATCTTGTTCCGAACGACGGACCTGAGCCCACGCTCGACGCTGTCCTCGACGCCTACGCCCTCAAAGACGAGCGGCGCACGGGGTGGCAGCTCCGCGGCGTCGACGACCCCGAGTCCGTCGCCGCCCACACCTGGGGCGTCGCGTACCTCGTGTTGGCGCTCGGCGACCGCTTTCGCGAGGATCTTCCCGGTGTCGACCTCGACCGCGCGCTCCGGCTCGCGGTGGTCCACGACGTGGCCGAAGCGGAGACGGGCGACATCGCGACGCGCGCCGACTCGACGGCCGAACCACCGGACCCGGCCGCCAAGGAAACGGCCGAACGAGAGGTGATGGCCGACCTCGCCGCCCCGCTTCCCGACCGCGTCCGCGACGCGTGGGAGACCTACGAGGACCGCCAGTCGCCGGAGGCCGTCCTCGTCAAGGAGTGCGACCTGCTCGATGTCTGCCTACAGGCCGTGATCTACGAGCGCGGCGACCGGTACGATCCCGCCGCCGGCGACCCGGGAGCCTTCCGCGAGTACGACGACCTCGACGAGTTCTTCGCGACGACTGAGCCCCGGCTGCGGACCGAGACAGGCCGTGACCTATTCGAGCGGCTCCGCGAGCGGTATCGGAGCGTTCGAGACACACCGGACCGCTCGTGACCCGGAGCACTTGTGACACGTCAGGCCCTCCTGAATCGGATCGCTGGTGACGCGTGGGCCACCCACCCCAACTTTTTTCGACGATCGTCGTACACTCTAAACGACGTTTGTAGGGCTTCTACGGGGGGATTCCGCGCAGAGATGGCAAAATGGTTAACCGGGGAGTTCGTCTCGGGACGTGAGAGCTTTCACCACGCATGTCCGAACACACAGATCTGATCATCGTCGGCGGGGGGATTAGCGGGGCGTCGCTTCTCTACACGGTGGCGAAGTTCACCGACGTGGACGACGTGACGCTGATCGAGAAGGAACGGGAGATTGCGGCGGTCAACTCCCATCGGACGAACAACTCCCAGACGCTACACTTCGGCGACATCGAGACGAACTACACCCTCGAAAAGGCCGAGGAGGTCAAAGAGGGCGCAGAGCTGCTCGCGGGCTACCTCGAAGGGACCGACCCCGACCGCGAGATGCACAGCAAGCGGAGCAAGATGGTGCTCGGCGTCGGCGACGACGAAGTCGCGGCGTTAGAAGAGCGCTACCACGAGGAGGGGTTCGGTGACCTGTTCCCGAAGCTCCGCGAGATCGGCCGCGACGAGATCGAAGAGCTGGAGCCGAAAGTCGTCGAGGGGCGCGACCCCGGAACGGAACTCAAGGCGCTCCAGACGCCCGACGGCTACGTCGTCGACTACGGCGCGGTCGCGCAGTCGTTCGTCGATGCCGTCCGCGGGCAAGAGGGCGTTTCCGTCCATCTCGGCACCGAGGTAACAAACGTCGACGAGGGTGACGAGGGGTTCACGGTCGAGACCGACGACGGTGACTTCGCGGCCGATTCGGCGGTCGTCACCGCCGGCTCCCACAGCCTCCAGTTCGCGAAGGAGATGGGCTACGGCGAGGACATGTCGCTTCTGCCCGTCGCTGGCAGTTTCTTCCTCGCCGACGACCTGCTGAACGGGAAGGTGTACACGCTGCAGATGAAGAGTCTCCCGTTTGCCGCGGTCCACGGCGACGCCGACGTTCACGACGACGGTGTCACCCGGTTCGGGCCGACCGCGAAGCTCGTGCCCGCACTCGAACGCGGCGAGATATCCACTGTCAGTGACTTTGTGGACGTGTTCGAGCTTAACGCCTCGTCGATCCTGAGCTACGCCAACATCCTCGCTGACCCCATCCTCTTCCCCTACGTCACGAAGAACCTCGTGTACGACGTTCCCGCGCTCGGCAAGCGCGCGTTCCTCCCGCACGTCCAGAAGGTCGTCCCGACCGTCGGGGCCGACGACATCCAGCGCGCGAAGGGATACGGCGGCGTGCGCCCGCAGATCGTCGACACCGACAACAAGACGCTCGACATGGGCGAAGCGAAGATCACCGGCGACGGCATCCTGTTCAACATCACGCCCTCGCCGGGCGCGTCGACGGCGCTGAAGACCGCGATGATCGATGTCCAGACCGTGCTCGACTTCTTCGACGGCGAGTACGAGTTCGACGAGACAGCCTTCCGCGACGCGACCATCGAGAACTTCCCCCGACCCGACGATATTGAGGATAATTCTGCCGCTTCTGAGGTCGACGAATCCCCCGGTGACGACGACCCCGTCGCCGCCGAAGCCGACGACTGAGTTCGATCGCGTTCGGTTTCTCTGTTTGCCCTCCGAGTTGTGCCGCGAGCGATATCGGTAAGTAGTGCCGTGATGACGGACACGTAATGACATCGGACGCCGGACCGTCCGCTACCGATCGACCCGCGTCACCGCTCGTCGACCGCTGGACCGCACTCGATCGGGGCTGGCAGGCGCTCGTGCTCGGGCTGGGTATCGTCGCCGTTCACCTCGCGATCCAACTCGCGGTCGGCTCGCCGTGATGCGGCACGCCGTGACTCGCTCCGCCGCCGCCGTTTGGACGTACGTCCCCGGCTTCGCGCTGCTCGTCGTCGGCGCGCTGCTGGCGAACGGCGTGGCCGGCGCGGTCGACGGCCTGCAGCCGCTCGTCGTCGCCGTCGGGCTCGGCGCGCTCGTCGGGAACACGGTCGGCACGCCGGCGGTCGCCGAGCCGGGCGTCGGCGTCGACAAGCTCTTCTTGGAGACGGGGATCGTCCTGCTCGGCGCGGCGGTCGTGATCGAGGAGTTCGTCGCGGCCGGACCGACCGTCCTCGGCCTCGTCGTTCTCGCGGTCGGTGGCGGGCTCCTGCTCGCGGAGGCGATCGCTCGGCTGCTGTTCCGGTTGCGCGGGGCGACGCCCTCGCTTCTGGCCGCGGGCGCGAGCATCTGCGGCGTCTCCGCGGTCGTCGCGATCGGTCGCGTGCTCGACGCGCGCGGCTCGTCGATCACCTTTGCGGCCGCCACCGTCCTGCTGTTCGACGCCGTCACGCTTGTCGCGTTCCCGCTGGCCGGTGAGTGGCTCGGCCTGACGAGCCGCCAGTTTGGTGTCTGGGCGGGCGTGAGCATGTTCTCGACGGGGCCCGTTGCGGCCGCCGGCTTCGCGCACTCGCCGGAGGCGGGCCAGTGGGCGACCGTGACGAAGCTCGCGCGCAACTCCCTGCTGGGCGGCGTCGCGGTCGCGTACTCGCTGGTGTACACGGCGCGCTCGGCGACCGACCCGGGCGTGCGTCGGCTGTGGTCCGAGTTCCCGAAGTTCCTGCTCGGGTTCGTCCTCGTCGCCGCGATCGCCAACAGCGGCGTGCTCTCGCCGGCCGCGCTCGACTCCATCGGCCGCGTCTCGGACGCGCTGTTCACGCTGGCGTTCGTCGGGCTCGGCCTCTCGATCCGGCTGCGGGAGATGCGCGAGGTCGGTGGTGCGGCAGTCGGGGCCGTGCTCGTCCACCTGCTCGTCGTGAGCGCGCTCATGCTGGCGGCGGTCCGCTGGCTGCTCTGATCGACTCCCGCAGTTAAGTGGCGAGCGCGCGCACCACCGCCATGAGCACCATCGGCTTCATCGGCGGCAGCGGCATCTACAGAGAACAGAGGAGAGAGCCCACGGCTTCAGCCGTGGGGTGAATCCGACAACTGGGAAAGAAACCACGCATCAAGATCCTCCCGGATATTCACTCTGTTAGCTCGTCCAATCCTGCCTCTAACACCTCTATATATGCTTCCGAAAGATCCAAATCGATCGCTTCTGCGTAACCGACTTGCTTGAGACGCACTGGTCAGCCGATACCAACGCGAAGACGCACAACTTCTGGGCGTTCAGGAAGTTCACCGAGCGACTGGCCTGTACCGCCGAAGAGTACGGCATCTCGGTGGAGATTCGGTCAGAAGCGTGGACGAGTCAAGAGTGTCCAGACTGTGGGTCAACTGATCGAACAACGCGGCATCAGGACACGCTCACGTGTCTGTGTGGGTTTGAGGGCCACGCCGATCTCACAGCATCGCGAACATTCCTCGAGCGGCAGACAGACGAAGCAGTCAGGCCGATGGCACGGCCCGTGCGATTCGAGTGGGACGACCACGAGTGGTCGGAGATATCATACTCTCCTGAGAGGGACAGTCCCAAAGAGGAGCGCACAAACCGGAGTACCAGTACTGGGAAACTTGCCTCTGGGGAGACGGCATAGCCACTATCCCACCAGAGGAATCCCACGACTTCAGTCGTGGGAGGATGTCAATACGTTCCGTATCGAACCGTCTCGGAGTATCAGTGAGTGCTCGCCTGGAAGTCGAAACGTCTGATTAGCTCTCCGGAGCTCTATCTCTCGGCCATGCACGGACGATCACGCCAGTCCAGTCTATCTGCCACGACGGATTCCGCGAACACTAGCGTTATTCCGCTGTGCACCGTACAGTCCTGTGGTATGTCACAGCAAGGCGTTCAAGAGGAGCTGTACGTCGACCAGTACACGCTCGGGCTGGTCGGGCCCGACCAGGAGTGGGCCGGGACGGTCGCGGACGGCGGGACGGTCACCACGTACACGCCGCCGGGGTGTTGGGGGCCGATGGTCACGCCGTCGTTCCGGGGCGGCCACGAGGTGACGCGGCCGATCCGCGTCGAGGGCGCGTCGGTCGGCGACGCCGTCGCCATCCACATCCGCGACGTGGAGGTGACGAGCATGGCGACGAGCACGGGCTCGATGGCCGAACGCGAGGGGGCGTTCACGGACGACCCGTTCGTCGACCACCGCTGTCCCGAGTGCGGGACGACGTGGCCCGACTCCGTCGTCGAGGGCACCGGCGAGGACGCGATCCGCTGTGCGGAGTGCGGCGCGAACGCCTCTTCGTTCGGCTTCGAGTACGGCTACACGGTCGCGTTCGACCACGAGAACGCCGTCGGGATCACGCTCGACAAGGAGGGCGCACACGAGCTGGCGCTCGACGCCGAGCGCGTGATGGACATCCCCGAGAACTCCCGGCAGCACCCAATCTTGCTGTACGAGCCCGACGGGATGCCCGGCACGCTCGGTCGCCTCCGGCCCTTCATCGGGAACATCGGCACGACGCCGTCGGTGACGATGCCGGACTCGCACAACGCGGGCGACTTCGGACAGAATCTGATCGGCGCGGACCACGACTACGGCGTCGAAACCGAGGAAGACTTAGAAAAGCGGACGGACGGGCACATGGACATCCCCGAAGTCCGCGCGGGCTCAACCCTGATCTGTCCGATCGACGTCGACGGCGGCGGAGTGTACGTCGGCGACCTCCACGCGAATCAGGGCGACGGCGAACTCTCGTTGCACACCACCGACGTGAGCGGTACCGTCACCTTCGATGTCGAGGTGATCGAGGGGCTCCAACTCGACGGGCCCGTCCTGCTTCCGAACGAAGAGGATCTCCCCTTCATCAGCAAGCCCTACAGCGACGACGAGGTGGCGGCCGGGCACGACCTCGGTGCCGAGCATGGCGTCGACGTGGACTCCGAGATGGCCCCGATTCAGGTGGTCGGCTCCGGCGCGACGGTCAACGACGCGACGCAGAACGCCTTCGATCGCGCCGGACAGCTCCTCGATATGAGCGAAGGCGAGATCCGAGCCCGGTGCACCTTCACCGGCGGCGTCCAGATCGGTCGATTGCCGGGCGTCGTCCAACTCGACATGCTCGCGCCGCTGGACCTGCTCGAAGACCGCGGGCTCGACGGCGTGGTGCGCGAGCAATACAGGCTTTGACGGTTCGAAACCCACCTGTCCTTCCGGTGCAAAACGCACCGACACTTGGTTGAACAGGTAGGCTGCTGCCCGTGCCAAACGACCGTTACTCGGTTTCGAGGGCGTCGTAGATGTCTCGGTTCGTGTCTCGATCGCCCGCCGCGACTCGGCGAACGAGTTCCCGCCGGATGTCTTCCATCACTTCATCGAGTGGGGAGCCGGATTCCACTCTGTCCTCAGTCGCCATATCTTCTCTCTCGTCCCGAGCGCCGTTAATCATTCGGGTGTAAACCACAATATCCCAACCCAGCGGCGCGGTGCCGTGGGAATCCTCGCGCTTCAGCGCGGGGAGGATGTCAATCGCCGAGCGGAATCGTGAGCTGTCCGTCCTCCCGTCGAACCGGCGTACCGTACGGCTGCGAGCGTTCGGCGACGGTGTCACGGACCCACGTCGCGACCTCGCCCTCGGCCAGCGTCGCCGCCTCGTCGACGATGTGGACGGGCACGACTTCGAGCTCGACGAGGTCGCCGTCGCGCACGATCAGCTCGAAGAGCGCGCTGCGCTTGTTGTGGACGCCCTCCCGATCGATGTAGTCGACGTAGTCATCGACGAAGTCGCCGGCGTCGTAGATGATCGGCGAGCCGTCGTACACCTCGACGCCCTGTAGCACGTGCGCGCTGTGGCCGTGGACGATGTCGACGCCGCGGTCGATCAGCCACCGACCGAACCGCTCGTGGACGGCTCGTGGTTCGGTTTCCCAGTTCGGTCCCCAGTGTAGCGAGGCGACGACGAGGTCCGGATCCAGTTCGTCGGCGCGATCAAGTACGTCGTCGACGAGCGCTCGCGTCCCCGGCCGCCCGGGATCGAGTGTCGCGTACGCGGTGCCAGGCTCGTCGTCGGTCGCCGCGAACGCCGTCGACTGATCCGTGAGTCCGAATACTGCGACACGGATGTCGCCCGCCTCGAACACCGCGGGTTCGAGCGCAGTCTCCCGATTTGTGCCCGCACCCGCGTGGGCGATGTCAGCGTCCGCGAGGTGCGTTCGCGTGTCCCGTAACCCCTGCTCGCGGTAGTCGAGGATGTGGTTGTTCGCGAGCGAGACGAACGACGCGCCGGCGGCCTCCAGTGCGGGTATCGCGAAGGTGGGCGGCGACCGGAAGTAGTACGTTTTGTCCGGCCACTGCTCGCCGCGATCCGATATACAACACTCTAGGTTGGCGACGAGTCCGTCGAGCGCCTCCAGTCGCGGGAGCGTCGACCCCCAGACGCTAGTGGAGTCCGCATCGCCGTCGTCGACCCACCGGTCCGTGACGCTCCGGCCCAACATGAGATCGCCGACGAAGCCGATGCGGGTGTCGTCGCCGTCGGCGGTGTCGTCCTCGCCCGTCGCATCGCCGTTTCCATCCGCATCGCCTCGGTTCTCATCGGGTCCCAGCGGTGCGCCAGCACAGCCGGCGAGGCCGACGAGACCCGCGGCCCCGGCACCGCCCGCGGTCAGCAGGTTCCTGCGCGTCTGCATCGGCTGATGATTCATCCTTGCGGCGGATCCATCTCCTCGGCCAACTGTCGAGAGCGTTCCGCACGTTCTCGGTAGCCTTCCGCGAGCCGCTCTTTGTCTATCGGGGGTTTGATCGTGATCGCGTCGGCGTCCACGCTGATCTCGTCGAGAAACAGCTTTTCATCGTCTATCGGGTCGCCGCCGCCCGCATGGAGAGTCAACGCGTCCGCGAGTCGAGAGAGTGCAATCGGCTTCGACGTGCCAGACGCGGTGACGCCCGACGCAACATCACGCGCCGTTACGAGGTCCGCTTCATAGGTGAACTCCACTCCGTCGCCGCAGTCGTTTTCCGAAGTGGTCGCCATTGCCTGCAGTAAGGCGTGGTATCGGTGAAAAGCGTTCTGACGGGTGATTCCCGTCTCTGGGTTGTGCCGGTTCTCAGAGTTATTCCTCGCCTGAGGCGGGAGCCACCCGGACCACCTGCTTGCCGATGTTGTCGCCGGCGAAGAGCCCCAGGAAGGCGTCGGACGCGTTCTCTAACCCGTCGACGACCGTCTCGCGGTGGCGCAACTCGCCAGCCGCGACCCACTCGCCGAGTCGCTCGCTCGCCACTTCAAATCGGGTCGCGAAGTCGCTCACGAGCAGTCCCTCCACCTTCGCGCGCGGCGCGATGATCTGCGGGAGCTTCCGTGGTCCCGTCGGTACCTCTTCGTCGTTGTAGTGAGAGATCTGCCCGCAGACGGCGACGCGCGCGTCGAGGTTCAGCTTCGTGAACACCGCGTCGGTGATGGGCCCGCCCACGTTGTCGAAGTAGACGTCGACGCCGTCTGGCGCGGCCGCATCGAGTGCGTCGCCGTAGTCGTCTGTCGTTTTGTAATTTATCGCGGCGTCGAAACCGAGGTCGTCGGTGAGCCACTCTGTCTTCTCGTCGGTGCCCGCGAAGCCGACCACGCGACAGCCGTTGCGCTTGGCGATCTGGCCGACAACGGAGCCGACTGCACCCGCTGCGCCCGATACGACAACGGTGTCGCCGGGCTGTGGCTCGCCGACCTCCAGCAGGCCGAAGTAGGCCGTCCGGCCGGGCATCCCGAGCACGCCGAGGTAAGCCTCGGGATCGGCGACCGTCGGATCGACGGGGGCGACGTCGTCGGCGTCGAGGGTCGCGTAGTCGGCCCACCGGCCCTCGCCAGTGACGAGGTCGCCCGCGTCGTACGCGTCGCTTTCGCTCTCGATCACTTCGCCGACGATGCCGCCTTTGAGCGCGTCGCCCACGTCCCACGGCTCGGCGTACGACTCGGCGTCGCGCATCCGGCCGCGCATGTACGGGTCGACGGAGAGGTATCGGGTTCGAACGAGGAGTTCGCCGAGATTGGGGGAGGGAACGTCTGTCTCGCGCAGCTCGAAGCAATCTAGGTCGGGTTCGCCGTCAGGGCGGGCGGCGAGGACCCACTCGCGGTTGGTGTTCGTCACGGTCGGGGTTGGACGAGGCGACCCAATAGAGTTTGGACGCCAGCAGGAAGCGGGGTCGACATGAACTACCCAAGCCAGCGCTAGCCTTTTGTATGACTAAATAAAAGTAATGATTAAGAATAGTATGAACAAAGTAGAGTCTGAAAAAGTCGTGTCTGTATCGTCGCGTGGACAAGCGACCATTCCGAAAGAGTTCCGCGAGGAGTTGGGTATCGACACACCTGGCCGAGTGAAGTTCATTCGGACCGACGAGGGTGACATCGTCGTTCGGCCCATCCACTCGGTCACAGACCTGCGTGGGGTGCTAGAAGGAAAAACCGACGAACAGGGGCGCTCGGCAACCGAGCGGCTCCAGGAGGAACGCGACGCGGACAAAGCCAGCGAAGCGGAGTTGCGGCAGCGTTACGCCGGTGACGACGAGGCAGACATATGATGGACGGGACTGCGATACCCGAAACGATCGTCTTCGACGCCGAACCGCTCATCGCCTACTTTTGTAACGAATCGGGGAGCGACACCGTCGAAACGTACGTCGACGCCGTTGAACGCGCAGCAGACGGCTACATCTCGGCTATCACTCTTGCCGAGATTCACTACGTCGTCCGTGCAATCGACGGCGAGGAGCGAGCTGATGCCGTCGTCGACGTCCTCGAGGAAAGCGGCATCCGTCGCGTCGACACCGAACACACCTGGGCGTCAGCAGCCGACTTCAAATTCCGCTACGCGCCGGCGCTTGGCGATGCCTTCGCGCTCGGCACCGCAGCACACGTCGACGGGATGCTGCTTGTCGGTGCCGATGATGACTACGACGATGTCACTGAGGTTCCGATCACCCGGTTCCGAACCGAACCGGCGTGAATCCCCTTCGAAGAAAGATAGCTGTCCGCCGACCCACGATTCGGAAGCGGACGATCCGGTCACTAGCGACAAGATGTCGTCGAGACCGAACAGTGACCAGTCATCACTGACTTTGAGCCCGTCGTGTCGTCGTAGAAGGTCATTATCTAGATAATCATTATTTGGATAATGACGTAATCGTTCGGCCGTCGTAGCTAACGGTCAATCGGCAACATCTCGGTGGATGCGTGAGCGGCTTGAACGCTGTCCGCTCGTTACGTGTCAGTACTCGATTGCGCCGGAGTAGCGGTCGAGAACGAGCACGAGGAGTGCGCCGCCGACAGCGGCGAGCGCGAACCGTGGCGCGGCCGCGCGCCATGACTCGCCGCTCTCAGCCAGCCGGACTGACACCTCGACGAGCGGCGCACGAAGCGCGCCGACGACGAGACTGACGAGAAAGGCGAGCGTCGCCGCACGCGCTCTCGCGAGCGCGTAGCGGACCGCGTGGGCGATGGTGAACAGGCCGACGACGCCCCCGGCGAGGAAGGTGACGACTGGCGGGAGCGTCTCGACGAGTGCGTCGCTCCCGTTGCCGCGCGCGAGTGCTGCGAGCCCGGTGACCGCGCGGCTCACCATGCCCGACATATACTCGTACTGGCCGAGCACGACCAACAGGAGCGAGCCCGAAATCCCCGGCAACACCATGGCGCTGACCGCGAGCGCGCCGGCGACGAAGACGACCGGCAGGGGGTGTCCGAGCGAGGTTGCGGCCGCGCCGGAGGCGAGAAAGGCGAACGCGAAGCCGCAGAGCGCGGCTGCCTTCCGCCGCGGCGTGTCGAGCGCGATGTCGTCGAGCAACACGGCCGCACTCGCCGCGATCAGCCCGAAGAAAAAGCCGTAGGTCGCGACCGGTCGGGTGGCGAGTAGGTAGTTGACGCCGCTCAACACCGTCACGACTGCCGTGGCGATGCCGGCCCCGAGCACGAGGAGGAACGCCCCGTCGACTTCGCGAAACGCTGCGCGCGCGTCGGGGAGGTTCGCGGGGCGAACGCCCGTGAGCACGCGCCGGATCCGGTCCGGGTCGACCGCGGTGACCGCCGCGATCAGCCGCTCGTAGATCCCGACGATCAGCGCGATGGTGCCGCCGGAGACGCCGGGGACCGCGTCCGCACTACCCATCGCGACGCCCTTCAGGTACAGCGCAAGCCAGTCTCGGCGGTCACTCATGGCGCTCACGGTCGGCCGGGGAGCGGTCAGACGAGGTGATAATCATGCAGTACATGCGACACGTAATAAAACGAGCGGACAGCGAGCAGTGCGCCGACGCTACGGGCTCGCGATCGCGGGGCCCACAGCGTCGTCGACGGCGAGTGTGTCGGCCGCGGTCACCGCGCTCGCCGTGTTCGTGTCGCTGGTGGTGCCATCACTCCCACCAGACTGGTCGCCGTCGGTGGTGTCGCTGCTGTCGCTGCCGTCGCTGCTGTCGTCGCCGTTGCCGCCGCCGAGCGTCGTCTCCTCGAGTTCGACCGTGGCGGCCGCGTCGTCAGCGCCGACGACCTGCCCTTCGGTCACGTTCACCGTGCCCGAGAGCGCGGTCGGCGTGCCGTTGTCGATCGAGAGGCCGGTCGAGACTTGGTACGGACCGGCCGCGCGAACGCTCGTGTTCGTGTAGCCGTTCTCGGGGCCGAACTCGTCGTAGCCCGTCGTCGAGTACGGTACCGTCAGCTCGAAGCTGCCGTCGTCGTCGGCGGTCGCGTACTGCGTGTACGTGAACGTCTGCCCCGACGGTTTCTGCATCTCGACGGTGGCCTGCACCTCTTGGCCGGGCTCTGCGCCCGAGCCCTCGATCGTCGCGCCGGGGACGCGCTCGAACGTCTTCACCCAGTCGTCTTGGTACGCCTGCAGGACGTTCTCGCCGAGCGCGCTCTGGAGGTCGACGCCGAGCTGCTGGAGGACGCTCACCTGCAGCGCGGAGGGCGACTGCCCCTGCGATTCGCTCGCGTGGACGAGCCGGTAGTGTTCGAGCGCGTCGATGCGCTCGGAGGGGACGCTGCCGACGCCGCCGATTTGGGCGCTGCCGTCCTCCTCGACGAACGCGCGGGCCTCCTCCATCGTGTCGAACTGGCGGACCACGTTCGAGGTGTTGCTCGGGGCCACGTCGATGTCGATCCGCTCGCCGCTCGCGGTCTGGGCGGCCTGCTGGTTCCAGTCGACGACGACCGGGCGCGGTTCGACCGCGCTGCCGTGGTGTTCGTACAGGCGGACCATCTGGCTCTCGTGGTAGCGCTGCGTGTTCACCTGCATCAGCGTCTGGAACCCGCCCTGCTCGGTCTGCTGGTAGAGGACGCGGTTGAAGTCGCTCGTCGTCTCGTTGCCCGAGTAGAAGGTGACGGGTGCGTTGAACTTGGAGTTCGGCGAGACCATCTGGCGGTCCACCATCACGTAGCGGGTGTTCGCCCCCTCGTCGCTCTGGCTCGCGAGCACTTCGCGGGCCTCGGCCTCGCTCGGCGCGAGCAGGTAGTCCGCCGCCTCGTTCGCGTTCTGCTGGAACGGGTTGGCGTTCGGGATGCGCTCGGCGCGCGTGGTGATCCAGTGGCCGTAGTCCCACCACGACTGTACGCCGTACGCGCCCTCGGGATACTCGAAGTCGCCGTCAGCGGGGCGCTCGTAGGTGCCGTACAGCTCCATCGGGTTGTTCGCGCCCTCCAGTTCGCCCGGCTGGGGCGTCTCGTCGTTCATCCACTGGAGGCTGTCGTCCCACTGGACGACGCTGCCGGGGCCGGTGGAGTTGCCGGCGGTCCACACCGGGGTGGCGACGCCGACGAGCGGGACGACGAGGATCGCGACCACGGCGAGCGCGGTCATCACCTGCCAGCCCTCGATGTTGCGGAGGTCCGCTAGGGAGGTGAGATCGACCGCGTCGAAGGCGAGCTGGAGGAAGTACGCCGCCCCGACCGCGACGATGACGGCGAGATAGTAATTAAAACGGGTCTGGGTGAACGCGGCGCTCCCAATGAAGGCCGCCCACACGACGAAGTACAGCTCCTCGGCGTCGTACTCGACGAGGAACGTCGCGCCGACGAGGAACGCGGCGGCGAGCGCGAGCCCCACGACCTGCCAGCTCACGCCGATGACGCCGCCGATGGTGTCGTACAGAGCGGGGACGGCGTAGACGGAGCCGACGACCGCGAGCGCGGCCGGGATGTAGAGCGTGTGGTTGGTGTCGTCAGAGCGGTAGAGCGGGCGCGCGACGATGGTGAGGACGGCGATCAGGGCGAGGAAGAACGCGAGACCGTACTGGGAGAGCACGAAGTCCGCGAAGGAGGCGTTCTGGAGCGGGGGTTGGGCTTCGCCGATGGTGCGGAAGGCGGCGGTCGCGCTGAAGCCAACGAAGTTGAGGAGGTTGGTGGTGAGCGTTGACCATAGTGATGGAAGTGCGATCCAGACGATCCCCGAAGCAAGCGCGATGAGGCCGCCGACTGCGGGAGGATAGGCATTCACGTCGAGGTCGCGCGCTTCCCACAACCGGGCGAGCCATGCAAGGAAGACCGCACCGACGGCAACGCCTAGTGGGAGGATGATCTGGAGGAGCGAGTAGGCGGTTGTGTTGAAGCCGAACGTATCGAGCGGAATTACCTGCATCAGAGCCGTGATCGACATTGCAACTGCGCCTACGAAGGCGATTGGCTCGGGGCTCCCTCCATGGAAGGTGTCGCTCGTGAGTTTCACCGCAAGGAAGACACCGGTGATCCCGACCAAGAGAATACCGGGCTGCCACGTCCAGATGTAGAGCCCGAGTGCGACGCCAGCTGCCGCAGCATACGCGAGCGGACGACGGAGTGCGTTCCAGTCGCGATCGACGACAAGCTCCCAAACAGGCTTTTCGCGGGTTGCAACGCCGAACGCGACGAGGAACGCAAGTACTGCGAGACTCTGGAACAGCACTTCGGCCGCGCTGTGGTCAGGAAAGCCGACGAGTGAGTAGCTGAAGAAGGTCCCCGGGAGGAGGGCGAGCACGCCGGCACCGGCGAGGGCAGCTGGACGACCGACGAAGCGCCGGGCGATGAAATAGGTTGGAACCGCGACAAGTGCGCCCGCAATCGGTGCCATGACGAGCATAACCTCTTCGGGGCTACCCAGGATTGGACTGGCGATCCAGATACCGACCACCATAATGTGGTCCCACAGGGTGCCGAACTGCCCAACGGCAGTGCCGAACGGGAAGCCAGTCCACGGATCGAATGACATTGTGCTCGGCCAATTCTCCATGAGGTACGTTGTTTCACGGAGATGGTACCATGCGTCGTTTCCACGGAAGTACACCTCGCCATCGCGGACGAAGTTGCCGTACGACCGGATCCGCGTCCACAGCATGACGGCGAACACGCCGACAAGTACCGGGACGTGGAACCAGCGTTTAAGAAGATCGAGCGGAGAGCGGTCCGATCTCTCGGACAAGTCCTGTTGCTGGCTCATTGTTGGTAGGGATTCGGAAAACGTGCTTAAGGCTTGTTATATACGTGTCGTCGTCGGAGTGTAGTTTCGATGTCTCCGTCTCTTCTGGGCCTGTCCCGCGTAGGTTTTTATCCTCTAGGCTGCAAGCGCCGACAATGAGTCCGCTTGTAGTCGTCGCTGGATCGCTTCTCGCGATCGCGGCGATGCCGTACTTGGCGTTCCTCGGGCTGTACGCGGTACTGCGTCCGTCCGGATCGCCGGCCGAGAAAGCTGCGGCCGAACCAGCGGTGAGCATCGTGCTCCCGACGTACAACGAGTCACGTATCGTCGAGACCAAGCTCGACGACTTGATGGCGCTCGACTATCCGATGGAGAAAGTGGAACTTGTCGTCGTTGACTCTTCGACGGACGAGACGCGCGAGATTCTTCGCGGGTACTTCGAAGATCTGGACGCACCGGACCTCACACTGATCGAGGAAGACGAGCGCCGCGGGCTCGCGCCCGCGCTTAACGAAGCCTACGAGACGGCACGCCACGAGATGGTTGTGAAGACGGACTGTGACTCAAAACTCCCGCCAGATGTCCTCCGCGAGGCGGCCGCGAACCTCGCGGACCCCGAGGTGGACGCCGTGACCGGACGGAACGTCGAGGTACTCGGCGGGAGCGAGGTGGAATCCGGGTACCGCGGCGTCCAGTCGCACATCCAGCAGCTGGAGTCGCACCTCGACTCGACGCTCATCTTCCACGGCCCGTTTTCAGCGTTCGAAAACGACGCGCTGTTGCCGATCGACCCGAACTCGCTCGCGGACGACACGGAGTTGGCGTTGAAGATTCGACGGCAAGGGGGAAGAGTGGTGTTCGATCCCGCGGTGAAGTATATGGAGGCCAGCTTCTCGGACTTCGTGAAGCGCCGCAAGCAGAAAGACCGGCGTGGGATGGGGCTGATTCGGCTACTGGTCCAGCACCGTGACGCGCTTGGGAAGTACGGGAACTACGGGAAGCTCGTGCTGCCGTTCAACTGGTGGTTTATGATCGTCTCACCGTGGCTGCTGGCGGTGACACTAATCGTCGGGACGGGGGCTGCCGTGTCGCTGTTCGGTATCGGTGGGATCGCGTTGCCTGCCGCGGTGGGGGCGTTCGCGTACCTCGGGCAGAACGACTGGCTCGGGCCGCTCCAGGCGTTCTACTCCATCTTCGACACGCAGGTGTCGTTGCTTCGGGCGAGTGTGGAGCTGCTGCGTGGCAAAGGCGACGGCACGTGGGAGGTGGACGCAGAGTTGCGGGAGGCGTTCGAATGAGAATTCTGTTCGTCACGCACCGCTACCCGCCACACACCGGCGGCGTCGAAACGCACGTCCGGAAACTCGCGACGCGGCTCGTCGACCGCGGCCACGACGTGACTGTGTTCAGCGCGGATGCCGGCCCCGATGTGCCCTCGGAGAGTACCGAAGATGGTGTCACAGTCCGCCGATTCCGGTCGCTCAGCCCTGGTGACGCGTTCTACGTCGCGCCGCAAATGGCGCTCGCCGTCCGCCGAGCGGACGCCGATGTCGTGCACGCACACAACTATCACGCGTTCCCGCTGTTCTTCGCAACACTCGGGGTGACAGACGAACGGTTCGTCGTGACGACCCACTACCACGGCGAGAGCGCGAGCGGCTTCCGTGACGTCCTGCTGTCGTGCTACCGGCCGTTCGGTCGATGGGCTGTTCGGCAGGCCGACGACGTGATCGCGGTGAGTGAGTGGGAGCAAGAGCGGTTGCGAGCGGACTTCGGCGTCGACGCGACGGTGATTCCGAACGGCGTGGACGTCGAGCGATTTGCGAACGCAGAGCCCGAGGAACGGGACCGCCCGTACTTGCTGTGTGTCGGTCGGCTCGAGGAGTACAAGGGCGTCCAGCACGTGATTCGCGCGCTGTCGGAGCTTCCCGATTACGATCTGTTGGTCGCTGGAAGCGGGCCGTACCGGGACGAACTGGAACGGATTGCTCGTGAAGAAGGTGTGGCTGACCGCGTAGACTTTCTCGGATACGTCGACGACGAACGTCTGCCGGGACTGTACGCCGGAGCCGAGGCGTACGTGACGATGTCGGAGTTCGAAGCGTACGGGATGACCGTGGCTGAAGCGTTGGCCGCGGGGACGCCGTGTGTGGTGCGGGAAGCAGGGGCGCTCGAGGACTGGATTCAAACTTCAGGGATTGTTTCGATACCGTCACCTTCCGAATTCAGAGTTGCTGATTCGATCCAGCGCGCGAGTAGATTTGATCAGCGTGTCGAATTTCCAGACTCATGGGATTCCCATGTTGTGCGACTTCTACCAGTCTACGGCACCATTCAGCAAGACAATTAACCGACTAGCAAGTACTCCCCCCAGACGAGTAATCCTCTAACTTGAAAATGGTCGGGAACTAACCCACGTCACAGTTCCATGAAGAAATTAAGGAGATGATCAAATGAAAGTTACATTCGTCTCGACACCGAGAAACGAGGACTGCGGTATAGCCAAGTACACCACGTCGCTTGAGAATTCGATTCCCGGAGAAACTTCCCGGACATCAGTCGATCTCGGGTCCGCGAATATTCTCCACTACATCAGGAAGACCTTTGGACTAGCGTTCACTGACTCCGATGTTATCCATGTTCAGCACGAGTATGGAATCTTCGGACCAAAGAGTATCGCAAGTTGGTTTGTGTTCCCGCTTCTCTGGATTATCTCAAGAATCCGGGGGGTGCCCGTTGTAATGACCTTTCACACTGCGTGGGGGCGGGAAACGATCTCTCCACCCCTGATGGAGCTGAAAGTATTCTACGTAACTCTAAACAACAAGATGCTCGCCTTCGTCGCCGATCACTCCCTATTCCTCTCTGAAGAGACAAAAGAGATATTCGAGTCGAGTGCCTCTCTGGAGTCTGCAGAAGTCATTCCTCACGGAGTCCAAACGGAGGTCCACCCTATGAACCAGGAGGAGGCGAAGGAACTTTTGGGGTTTAACCCGGACGAACCACTCGTCGCGGAGCCCGGTTACATCCGTCCGGAGAAGGGGAACGATTTCATGGTTGAGGTCGCCAAGCAGATACCCGACAGAACGATTGTACTCGGTGGGGGAATCCAGAGCGAGTCGGAAAGGTGGTATCTCGAGGAGATCCAGGAGGAGGCCCCGGACAACCTCCAGATAACAGGTGTTCTGGACGACGAGGAGTTCCATGCTTTCTTTAATGCGATCGACGTTGCGGTTCTCCCATACGAACAGATGTCCCAGAGTGGAATTGTCAACTGGTGTGTCGCGTACGATGTCCCGATGGTGGCGAGTGACATCCACCGGTTCAAGAATCTCGAGGAGGGCGAAGGGATTGTGAAGACCTTCTCTCAAGGGGACGCTGACGCCGCCACCACGGTGATTGAAAACGTACTTCAGAATGATGGCGAATTAAAAGATATGCTGGAAGAGTACCGTACCAATCGGACGATGGACGAGGTTGGTAAGAAGCATATGCAGGTGTATCAGGATGATTAATGTAAGTTCCAAGATTCGATATGCCGTTTCAGAGATTTCTGAGAACGGAAGAGATCCATATTGGTGGAGGCAACGGTTTGCATCAAGAGTAGCTGGTCCGACACTTGGCCACATTTATCGGAACTCGGGTGTGGACTATCTGTCCCGAGACTGGGATAATTTACTGATCTTAGATGCATGTAGAGCGGATATGTTCGAAGAGGCTTACGATGCCTCAAGATTTGACGAATACGAGTCGGTTCATTCCATCGGATGCTCGAGTCCAGAGTGGATGCGTAACACGTTTGAAGGGAAAGAATTTCCAGACACCGTTTACGTCACGGCAAATCCATGGATTTCAAAGATTGCCCCGGATTCTTTCCATCACGTCGAGAACCTGTGGCTCCGAGATTATGATGCTGCTCAGGAAGATCTTGCTGAAGCCTCTGTCTTGGAGGAAGCGGGACTTGGGGATATACCTACTATCTATCCAGATATGTTATCAAAGGCCGCCCGTGACCTCCAGGAAGAGTATCCGAACAAGCGAATGATTGTCCACTACTTCCAACCACACGCCCCCTGTGTTGGAAACCCGGACGGATCTCGGAAAGAAAAAATACTGGACGAAATGCATCCAGGAGATGATCTGAAGGACGGGAATGTCACTCGAGATGAGGTGTGGCAAGCCTACATTGACAATCTAAAATACGCCTTCTATTACGCAGAAAAACTCTCCCGAGATCTTGGAGGTCGCTCTGTTTTCACTGCAGACCATGGTGAACTCTTCGGTGAGTGGCTGTGGCCGTTCCCGATTCGCGGATACGCGCATCCAGATGGTGTGCGCCACCCGAAACTTACTGAAGTCCCGTGGGCAGTGGTAGAGCACGGGGACCGTCGCACGATAACTGCAGGTTCGACGTCTCATCACGAAGCCGATGAAGATGTGGTGAACGATCGACTGGAGTCATTGGGGTACAAAGTATGAGAAATATCGCCCTTATTGTTCTGGATACAGTGAGGAAAGATATTTTCGACGAGGAAGCGAAGAAATTGAAGGAGATGGCTGATGTCGATGTAGACTGCTATGCTGCCAGTTCATGGACTGTTCCCAGCCACGCCTCGATGCTCACTGGGAAGGTGCCGTCAGAACACGGGGTTCATTCCTATTCGCCAGATTTCGCCCAGATTTATAGGGATACCTTTCTTAACAGTATCCCACATACGACCTATGGCCTGAGTACTAATGGCTGGGCAAGTCCAGATTTTTCCTTTGATATACTCTTTGACGAGTTTCTCCACTTCCATGGGTCACATGAACTGATACCAGGGGGAATCGACATAACTCGAGAGTATAATGGGGAAGGATCCTCCTTTCGGTACTTGTCTTTTTTTAAAAAGTCTAGGGGACAGATGCTAAGGAGTATTGCGAATGGGGCTTGGGTAAAGTTTAATGACTTCACTCAAGGGACGAGTATTCCGAAGATGGGTGATTATGGCGTGCGCCGCCTTCGAAAAGAGGCCAAAGAGATGGTAAACGAGGAACCATACTTCCTCTTCATAAACTTCATAGATGCCCACGGCCCCCACGAGAATCTTTTGCGATATAGAGAGAATGATGTCCCCAATTCATGGACATCGACAATCAAATCCACTATAGATCTGAACGAAACTCCTGATAAGGATTACTTCAAAAAGTATCGAGAACTGTACCGGAGCTCGATCTCGTACCTTGATCAAGAGGTAGCAAATCTAATTGAGTGGCTGATAAATGACGGTACAACAGTCATAGTAACATCGGACCACGGGGAAGGTCTCGGACATCCGGATCCAGTCTTCGGTCATAAGCGACTATCACAGAGTGTGGTTAATGTGCCCCTTCTCATCATTAATTCTCCGGAGGTATCTGATATAGACTTGTATTCTCACCTTGATCTTCCAAATCTCATACTAGGAGTGATAGACGGAAAGACAGAACTGAGGGAATTCGAAGAAGTGGTATTCGAGAGAATTGGAGATCCAGATGTTGATGATCAGTACTATGATAAGACCTTACGTGGAAAATACGATGGGGATGATTACACGGTCTGGGACGAAGTGACGGACATAGACAAGGTATTCGATACTCCAATTTGCGAGATCGAAAAGGAGAATGACTACACTGTACACAACCAGGCCCAATTAGAGGATCTTGGTTACTTATGAATGTGGCAGTCTTGCACGAAGCTGCATTCGAGTATGGTGGGGGAATGAGGGTGGTAGACTCCCTGGGAAGTGAATTAGGTGCGGATATTATAATTGGATTCTCCACAGAAGAGGTCGCGAGAAAGTCCAGAAATAATCCCCGAATCCTCTGGAACAGAGAGGTACACGGAGGAACATCTCGTGCGATTCAAAGCATAATGAAGTTCCCTTTTGTATCCCTCCAACAATACGATGTTGTGATACAGTCTGGGAGTGGTACACACTGGTATATTCCTAAGGGTGACCAGAAGATTATTCGTTATGTCCACTCTATCCCTCTGAGTTACAGAGAGAATGGATTCCTTGATAAAATCTCTCGAATTTTAAGAAAGCCAACGGTCGAGACCGCTAATCGATACGTTGCAAATTCTGATCAGACTTCGGAAGAAATCAAAAACTATCTCGGAAAGGACTCCGAGGTTATATACCCTCCAGTCGACACTAATGCGTTTTCGGCAAAGAAAGGTGAAGGATTTGTGACTATCTCAAGGCTCACTGAAGAGAAGGGAGTTCGTGAGGTCGTTGAATTTTTCAACTCCCGAGATGAGTCCCTGACAGTTGTGGGTTCAGGTCCGCTCCTTGAGGAGTTGGAGGCGATATCCGAGGAAAATGTACGGATTACTGGATGGGTTTCAGAAGAAAAGAAGAAAGACATACTCAGAGAGGGGGGTGTCTTTGTCCTTAATTCGGGGAATGAGAGTTTCGGCATCGCACCTATTGAGGCGATGGCCTCGGGGATGCCCGTCGTTGCTCGAAGGGGAGGATACACACCCAATCAGGTAAAGGATGGATTCAATGGAATCCTGTTTGAGTCACTTGAAGACGGAATCCGGAGGTTCCTGTCAGAAGGTGTCGATGCGACACCCGAAGAAATAGTCCACGAATCAGAGAAGTACTCCATTGAGTCGTTCACTGCAGACTTCCAAAGGATCATCAGTGAGGAAATATAGATGTCGGATGCGAGCGAAATAAGGCTCGGCTGGGAAACAACCAAGGCGCTTGTCGGAAAATTTGGTCAGGCTGCCACCGGGTTCATCGGGATGCTCATATTTACGAGGGTCGTTGGGAAGTCCGACTTCGGTGGCTTCTATTTGCTCCTGACCCTCGTAATGATAGCAGATAGACCGATCAGAGGGTTTGGCCAAGCTGTCCAGAAGCGGTGGTCAGAGGACGATGCACCAAAGGAGGAAATTCTTGGAAGTGTATTAGTGGTCAATACATGCGCGATTCTTGTGGCTGGAATCGGCGCACTCCTTGCCCGGGATTTTCTCGTGTCGTACACCAGTCTCGAGGGATCCCCGCTTCTCTTCGCGACCCTCTTCGGGTCTCTTGCGTTCTTCTTCCCCTTCCAGCAAATGATGGGGGCAGAGGGCTGGCCCGCCAAGCAAACCTGGAATGATACCCTCCGGTCGTTTTTGACGCTCCCCCTTCAGGTCGTCCTGGTAGTTGGTGGACTTGGAGCACTGGGGATGGGCTATGGACTGGCCGCAGCGACCCTCCTCGTAGTCCCTGTTGCCATCTACTTCGTACGTGTTCGCCCATCCCTGCCAAGCAAAGAAACAATTCGGTCCCTGTGGAAGTATACCCGATACAGTACTCCAGCCGCCGTCGTCGGGAAGGCATATGACAGGATCGACGTGCTTCTCTTGGGATTCCTCATCGGGACGACATCGGTCGCGAACTACGAAGTTGCTCTCAAACTCACTGTGCCTGCTCTCTTCATCTCGGGTGTGCTCTCAAGTGCCCTCATGCCGAAGATATCCAATACTATCTCGAAGGGTGGAGAGTTCGTAGAAGATATCACGAATTCAGTGAGTTACGTCAGTATCCTCGCGATTCCAATCTTCTTCGGGGCGCTCGCGATCCCGAAGCCACTCGTCGTGACAGCGTTCGAGCCACGTTACGCTGAAGCGGCACCGTACCTCATTGGCCTGGCGCTCTACCAGGCCATCTCGACCCAGACTGCGATTTACTCCCAAACGCTCGCCGGGATGGATCTCCCGAATGTTGAGTTCAAGATCCGAACAATCACGTTATCGTTCAACGTAATTATCGGCGTTGCCCTTGCACTCACCATCGGCCCAATTGGGATTGTCGTTGCGACAGTCCTTGCTGAGAGTCTGAAGTACATCGTGTCGGCGGGGTGCGTGGTCCGTCGCGTTGACGGAATTGACGTGGTCCCGACGCCGCTTGTGATGCAGGTTATCTCAGGACTTACGATGTTCTTCGTCGTTAAGCTCCTCCAGAGGAAGATGCTAATCCAGTCCTGGCTTGATCTTGGAACTATCATCGGAGCAGGGGCACTCGTCTACGGAATTTCCCTCTTCACGATCTCTCCAGGCGTCCGGCTTACTGCCAAGTCCGTGTACCGTGATGCCACATCCTAACACCGGGCTCACGGCCCTTTGAACTAAACCGGCCCCCGGATGATCCTAATCGGTATAGGGGGATCGCCTACTTTGGGGTTCTCACTGCGATTAACAAGTCTTTTCGCGTCACTGCAAAGGAGTTCTATCGGGTGGTTCGACTGATAACGCTCCACTCTTTCGAGGGGCTCCTCCACGGCGGCCGGCTCAGCTCTCGACGCTCTCGAAAATTGGTACCACGTAACCGTGTTGAGCGCGGTCCTCGCGTTCATTTGGCTGCCGTGCAGATGTAGGCCAACTTCACGCAGAACAGCGAAGCGTACTTTTCTGGGAACGACGCGTACTACCACTTCTGGGAGGTAATGTACATAGTCCAAAACTGACGATTGATTAACTAATAGTAGCTAATGATTCTTCCGAATTGTTAATTAATGGAATTCTACACGAAAACCACTCATTCGATTATAATTTACTTGAGGTAATTGTACAGTTAGTTGCCAGAAGACACTTACCTGTCTTCCAGCTATCGCGCCCATATGTACCGGGGCGCAGCCGGTACATCACCACCCCGCACATATGATCACACGGGCAGTCACCATCGAAGACATCGATGACCTGTACCTGACGTGGAACGGCCATATCAACGGCTCTGCCCTCTATCGCCGCGCCCTCCGCGAGGAGATGGAGCTTCGCGATGTCGACCCGGACGAGCTTCGCAACCTCTTCGAACGGGCCCGCGAGCAGGGCTACACGAAAGACGAGATCGTCGACGAGACCAACCGCTACGCCGATCTCAAGGCGCTCGTCGACGATACCGAGGAGTAACCCGCTATGTCACAGGACAATACGCCCTCCGAGACGGCGTCGAATCGCGCCGACAGCCAGTCCACGGTGGCGAGCAAGCTTCCCAAACAAGCCACGCTCATCGTAGTCGCCCTGAGCCTGTTCGCTGTGGAACCCGCCGCTGCACAGACGAACGCAGTCTGTAGCGCAGACAACCTCCCCAGTATGATCGAGGGCTTCTTCCAGCTTACCACGGCGCTGGGTATTGTCGGCCTCGTAGTCGTGTGGCAGGCCGATTCCCTTATCGAGATGTTCTCGATCACGCCCGAGCAAAAGAAGGCACTCAAGCGGCACAAACGGTCGGCGCTGAAGTCCGCTGTCATCTTGGTTGCCCTTGGCCCGCTCTATACCGTTGCCGGATCGATGATGAACCTCTCGTTAGCTCACACTCCCGCTACGACTTTGGAGAGTTGCGGCTGAAGCCCCTCGCCGAACAGTATCTGGAATCAGAGAAGGAACGGCTACCGGGCCACTGATTAAACACCAGAATCAGGCTGAATCGGGCGTGGAAAATACAGCGGTACGGTTGAATAAAGAAATCGGATTACCAACAACTGCTACGAGGAGGCGAGCCGGTACGGCGTCCTCGACACCAACGAGTACGGCGAGGTCGTCGAGGTCGTCGAGACACCCGACGACCCGCCGAGCAACCTCGTGATGACCGGCTTTTACACCTTCACGCCCGCCATCTTCCACGCGTGTCACCTCGTCCAGCCCTCCGACCGCGGCGAGTACGAACTCCCCGACGCGATCGATCTGCTCATCCAATCGGGCCGCACCATCGACGCGATCCGCCTAGACGGCTGGAGAATCGATGTCGGGTATCCCGAGGATCGTGACCGCGCCGCGGAGCGACTCGACGAGGAGGCCGCCGAGGACGCAGACGAGGCTACCGAGGAGACGGAAGAGGCGGTCGTCGACTCGTGAACTACACTACCCTACTCACCCGCTCGCGCGGGTTCCTTGAGGGCGTGGCTTCCTGTTTCGACGATGCGACCTGCACTGACGGCCAGTTCGTCAAGATTTTACCCAACGAATCACACTGAAGACCGCACCCAGTGGAGTGGATATACCCCCACCCCACCACTTCCGCTGTTACGGAACAAACACGACTGTCACCAGCGAAAATGATGGCACGCCGATTCAAGCGGACTCTAACAACGTCGATAACCCACTCCGGACCGCCGAAACGGACTGCTCCAACCGATGTTCGTTGTACTTCCCACCGCCTTTCCCTCGGTTATGTTCTGTCGAACTCGTGATCCCCAACTGCGCCAATTCGCCTAGGTAGTCACGTACCGAACGCTCCGAAACCGGACTTACCCCTTCTGAGTGAGCCACTTGTCGGTACGTATTCACGACTTCACGCGTCCGTACTGGCGTCTCACCACGTTCATGCAGTAGCGTAAGTGTGTACAGTACCAGCTTCCCGTGTTGAGAGTAGTTCCGTATTCCCTCTACCACTTGATCCGTCTGAACCCGTTCACGAGCTTCCTGTACATGTGCTTCGGTCACGATGTCCGAGCCACTTTCGCGCGCCACATCACCAGCTTCCAAGAGAAGATCCAGAGCTTTTCGTGCATCACCGGAGTCTTTCGCGCCGTAGGCCGCACACATTGCGATGACGCCGTCTTCGAGAACGTCGTCTTGAAACGCGACCCGTTCGCGCTGTTCGAGTACGAGTCGGAGTTCATCGGCATCGTACGCGCTGAACGACACCTCCTTCTCGCAGAGTGACGATCGAACCTTCGAGGACAGCTGCGTCCGGAAGTCCAGATCGTTTGAGATACCGATGACGCCGAGTTTCGCCTTACTGATGTCGCCGTTCGAGCGAGCACGCGGCAGTTTGTACAGAAGCGAGTCGTCCCCGATGTGATCGACTTCGTCGAGGACGATAAGCACCGTTCCCCCACACGCGTCGAGTTCGTCGAAGAGGAACTCGTACACGCTCGCCTGTGGATACCCCGTGTTGGAGATCTGCCGTCCCGGATCCCGGAGTTCGTTAACCAGTTTTACTGCCACCTGATAGGACGTGTTCAGTCCGTCGCAGTTGACCTCGATCGTCGTGAGCTCGAGTGCCTCCACGTCGGTTGCGTCCCCTTCAAGCGTACGAAGCAGGTAGCGCGTGGCTGCGGTCTTTCCCACCCCGCTTTTCCCGTAGAGAAAGACGTTCGAGGGAGTCTCGTTGTTGATGACCGGCTGGAGGGCCGCGTGATATCGACTGAGTTCCTCGTCGCGCCCGACGAGGCTGTCCGGCGTCCACTCCTCGAGGAGCGCCTCCCGATTTTCAAAAATGGAGTCGTTTGGGGTGAAAGAGAAGTCGCCCATACTAACAGCATTCTCATATTTCTATATAAAACCATCACTTCCGCTGTTTCCGCTGATATCGATTCATTATATACGTCTAACCCCATCGGTTCCGCTGTTAACAGCACTGTGTCTCTCGGTCCGCTACTTCTTGAGCATACACAACTGGTTCCGTCGATAGACTAATCACCCCTCGCTAACAGCGGAACCGACGGGGTGTGGACAAGCACACCTCTACGAGAGGTGATACGCTAACAGCGGAAGCGGTGGGGTGGGACTGTGAGATCACGACGACATCTCCGCCGCAGTACAAGACTTCGAACGCTATCGGGGCCTCCGACACGCGTTCGTAGCTCGACGAAATTGATTTTGCTCTGATGGACGATACACTCGACACAGCGAGGTGGGCTCCTATCGGTACGACTCTGGCTGACTGTGAGAGGGGGGCGCCCCGCAGTTCGTCTTCGAGTTGATAGTGGGCAGTCTTAACCAACACTTCGACGACACGGGAGTCTATGTTGGTTAACCGACCACGACGTCGACTCGACAGAGTGCGCAGCAAACAATACTCGACAGCCGATACGCAACCGGATACCTTCGGTGGTGTTTCAGGTAGTACTCCTGCCGCAAGATATGCAGTGCAAACGTGTGAAACGGTGGCTGCATCTACCCACAGTCCGATAGTCGGCGTCGCAGCCACTCGGTAACTGGATGTCGAGCGTGGTGGTACCCGCGATAACACGCCGCTGTGTCGCCGCTTCAACATCAACGTTGAGTCATCGGATCACTGTACCTCGTCCAGAGATATACTATACAACCAACACCTTATTTCTGAAACGGCTGATCACCTCCCAAAGTATGGGGGTGGTGCGGCAGAACACGACATACTAGTTCTCTGATAAGTCATCGCTATCTCGATGGGTTCGGCCACTCACCCCTAGCAGCGATGACAACCGATCTTGCCTGCAGTCGTGCGATCTGCTGTGTGGCCTCCACTGATCCGGTCGTTCCACGACAGCCCCCCTCGTGTAGTTGTGTTTTTTTCGTGGTGGTGATCGAGTGTGTCACCCGTTGCACACAGATCTATTGCGGATGGTATGTTACGTGAAACTCCCAAACAAATTGCTAACGCTGTGGAACTCTCTACCGACTCGACGGCTGGCGGTCCCGCGAGCTTGCGAGCGGGGCCTCGGGTGACCGCGTCACCCGGTGGATCGACGTGGGCTACCCCGAGGACCGCGACCGCGCCGCAGAGCGACTCGACGAACTATCGACGAACGCCGACGCCGATGAAGAGACAGAGCCCGTAGAAGCAGACGAGGCGACTGTCGACTCGTAGCGGCTGTGTCGGTGCATCACTATCGAGACAGAGACACACCACGTTTGCGTTCGTCGACGACGAGGACGAGCAGAGAGACGAGAGCGGCCTCGAATCTGGGCACTATCGAAACACTCGGTACGGACAAGAACCACTCGATCTGACTCACAGGAGCCCGTCCTATGTGTTCAGTATCGCTTCGTCACGATTCTGAACGGCAGCCCACCACGTCGCAAGAATCGCGTACGTCACCCGTTCGGGGTAGTGGTAGTAAGAATAGATTTTCTAGAAAATTATTTGTTCTCATAGTGCGTAGCGTTCAGTATGACCGGAACGCGAGATACCGTCAACGAACAGGTCAAGGCAGACTGGAAAGACGACACCACGCCATTCGAACGGGTGTACGAGATCGTCGAACAAACTCACGAGGGGCAGTCGGCAGCCGAGATTGCCGATCGAGCCCTCGTGAGCGAGCCGACCGCACGTCGACACTGCAAGACGCTCGTGAACACGGGATTCGCCGAGACGACACACGAGGGACAAACCACGCTGTACCAGCGTAACAGCGACCGGATTCTGATGTCCCGAATCCGTGAACTCCGTGACGAAGCGGATCGGACGGAGTTGCTCGACGGCATCAAGGAGATGAAAGCCGATATCCGCCGTTATGAGGATCGCTACGATGTGGTATCACCCGAAGAACTCGCACAGCAGCTTGACGCCGACGAGACGGAGGGGTGGGACGATCTCACCGCATGGCGAACCACCCGGCAGAATCTCGCGGTCGCGCAAGCAGCGCTCGCCTACGACGAGGCCAGCCACCAGCTCACTGCATGAGCGACCACGACCGAGCGGGTGAGTTCGGCCCGATCTATCTCCCGGCCCTCCAGCGGATTCGTGACTGCTGGCTCGAACTCGAGCCGCTCGTCGAGGCAACGTCATACGACGATGTCGTCGCACCCACGGAACTCCAGATAACTCTCACCGACGGACTCGGAGACGCCGACGCTGCGCGACTCGATATCCAATGGAGCGAACTGGGAATGTACTCGTTTCACTACGTTGATTCCGCAGATGTCAACTGGCGATTCGATCGCCACCCGAATACACACTCGCCGAAAGTCCATTTTCATCCGCCGCCAGATGCGGCCACCGCGACGGCCAAACCGTCCTGTATCGACGTGACTGAAGTTTCACTTGTAACCCGCGCTGTCCACGTGATGTGGCGAGCAGCGTATGAGAACGACGATACCGATCGACTGAACAGCGCATCGAACCCGCCGTGAACTACCCCACCCTACTCAGCCGCAGGTGCGGCTTCGTTCCGATCCCGCCTGCCGCCCGCAGCGAGTACGAACTCCCCGACGCGATCGATCTCTGCATCCAGTCCGGTCGCACCATCGACGCGAGTCTGCTCGATGGGTGGCGGTCCTGCAAGTTTGTGAGCGGGACCTCGGATGACTGCGTCATCCGGCGCATCGATGTCGGGTATCCCGAGGACCGCGACCGCGCCGCAGAGCGACTCGACGAGGAAGCGACCGAAATCGAAGCGGGCGACAACGTAGACGAGGCGACTGTCGACTCGTAGCGGCTGTGTCGGTGCATCACCATCGAGATAGAGACACACCACTTTTGCAAGTGAAGCCCGGTCAGACGACGCCCCCGATCGGCTTGGCCTGCCGAATCAGGTGATATCGTTCATCGACCCGATCTCGCGAATCGTTTCGATCTCGGGTGACAGCCGAAGCACGTCCGACATCGCTTCGATCGCGCTCGTGAACGGAACGTTCAGTTCGTAGCTGTAGTAGTTCCCGCGAGAGCCGCTCCGGTTCTCGGAGGCGGAGAGTATTCCGAGCATCCGCAGGTCCGAGAGGTGGTTGTGTACCGATCGCTGCGCAAGCGCGTCTGTCCCGGCGGACTCACAGAGGGACGCGTATTCGTCGTATACGGCCCGAGTCCGACACGGCGTTTCTTGTTTGGCCGTTTTCGACACGACGGCAAGCAACGCCAGCCGTCCGTGCGTCGTCAGCTCTCGCATCCCCTCTTCGACTCGTTCTCGTTCGAGCCTCGACCGCGCTTGCTTTGCGTGTTCCAACTCGATACACGCCGCATCTTCACTCTCGGCAACCTCTCCGGCCAGCCGAAGCAGATCGAGTGCCTGCCGTGCGCTTCCGCTATCGCGGGCGGCGAGCGCTGCACAGAATCCCAAGACACCGTCGGCAACTGACTCCTCTCGGATCGCGACATCCGCTCGGCTCTGGAGAATGTTTTCCAACTCGGGCGCGTCGTAGGGAGGAAACTGTAGCTCGCGTTCGCACAGCGTGTCTTGGACGCGGGGGTCCAACTCGTCGCGAAATTTGAAGTCGTTGCTGATTCCGATGACACCGATCTTCGTCTGTTCGAGATTACCGTGTGCCCGCGCTCGTGGAAGTTCATAGAGCAACTCGTCCCGGTCACCGATTGAGTCGATCTCGTCTAACACGAGCAGGACCGTTCCCCCGATCGCCTCGAGTTCATCGTACAACTTGTTGAATACCGTTTGTTGCGGGTAGCCGGTTGAACTGATCTCGGTGCCTGGTTGTCGGAGTTCGTTCACGAGTTCGACTGCAACCTGATACGAGGAATTGAGCGTCTTGCAGTTGAGAAAAATCACCGAGAGATCTATATCGTCGTACGCTGCAACATCTGATTGAAGCTGATCGAGGAGAAAATCCGTCACCGCCGTTTTTCCCACACCCGTGTTACCGTACACGAACACGTTGTTCGGTTCCCAGCCGTCGATGATCGGTTGAAGGGCGTGCATGTACTCCTCAATTTCTTCGTCTCGCTCTTCGATCTGATCAGGCTGATAAGACTCACCGAGAGCATCCTTGTTCGCGAAAACGTTCTGTTTTCGCTCAAACCGGCGCATATTCACAGATCCCTCGTATAGTATTTAAAACCAGCTATTCAAGTGTTTCAACTGAACGGTGGTAGCTATGGTACTCCTGACAGAGACACACCACGCCTGCGAGTGAAACTGAGAGAAAAATATGACGCAGGCCTCTCGCTTGGGGGTGATACGCTGTTCTGTGCTCACATTTGAGACGAGAGTAGTCACGACTCGTGAATATGACACACCATGTTTGCAAGTGAATCATGAACGAGATCGGTGAGAACAGTTGATTGACTACTACGGAGTAGGTACTGTTGTTCAAACGATCTCCCCACCACTGCTGTTGTCCCACACCACAGTCGTTGCTGTCTTCACTTGCAGGAGTGGTGTGTGACTGATGTAATTGAACTCCATCAGTAGCGAGGAGGGCATATCAGACAACGACGGGAACCACCCATTCACGGTGCCTATTCATCCAAGCTTCACTCGCAAAAGTGGTGTGTGTCTGGTCTGCTCTTCCGAGCATGCATTCGGTTCAACGTTCTATGAGGAATGCCAGTCCGTCTCCTACGATATCGTCGGCGTCCGAGAGGACACCACTCCACCAACCGAGCGCCTTCTCTGCTCCGACTGCCGCAGTGAACTCCCCTCCAGTATTCCCACTAGGGGAGCCCGTCCTGTGTGTTCAGAACTGCTTCGTCGCCACGCTGAACGGCAGCCCACCATGTCGCAAGGACAGCGCGCGTCACCCTCTCAGGTGGGTGATTCGCCCCAATACACGATTGCAGATGCGTGCCCAAGTCGTCCGGGGGATGAAAATGATAGACGGGGTATGCCGTACTCTCGTTTGCGGTCTCGCATCCGAACCGGAACTCCAGCCCGTGCTCCCGATAGTGGTATTTGTAGTCCCCATTCGTCCACCACTGGATGTCGAAGTAGCCCGCCACCTGATGGATACCTGGCTGAACCGTGAGTCTCGCTTCCCGTGGTCTAGACGGGGTATCCTCGTACTCCCCGTGGCGTGTATTCTTGAATCGCGCTCGGAGCAATCCCCGTCCGAGTTGATCCGCCGCCGTATTCACGCTCACGAGAATCTCGTCTGGATCGAGGGCAGACCCGTTTCCGAGGACCATTACTGTGCGGATGCAGGGCCAGAATGCTCACCCGACGCCTCCAAGTTAGCTGCAGGCGTTCGTCGTTTCGCCTGCTGAATTCGATACGCAGCGCGAAGGTACTCCAGATCTCGGACTGCTGCTCGCCAGTGCGAGATGTCACTCAGCTCATCAGCTGTAAGCGTTCGGTCGGAGACAAGCAGCTCTTCTGGAGAATCCGTATCGTACCGCTCACGATAGTCGGCAATCTCGCCTTTCACAGCCTGAATCCGATCGACGAGATCATCCGACATGGATAAGCGATGGATCTGTTCGATCAGGTATCGATCCGGATCACGCTGATATGTAGCCCCGGACTCGGTTCGCTCGATACAGGCAAGCCCCTCCTCAGCGAGTGACTTGAGTGCAGTTCGAGCTTTGGTCTCTGAGACGGCAGCAGTATCGGCGATTTCACGTGCCGTTTTCGGTGAGACAGTCCGCTTGAGAACGGCCCGGATTCGTTCGTCTGCTGTCGTCGACCCTTTCCACTCCGCGGTAGCGAGTTCATTGATATCGCTGATGCCACTCGTTTCGGTGGCGAACGGAGAGATATTGTCCGGTGAAAGTTCTCCGTCCGGGAGTTCGTCACCGGTTGGGTATGTATCAGGGCCGTCTGATTCGTCCTGAGGTGCCGAATCATCCATCAGTGTGATACCGTAGGAGCTCAAGACACATATATGTTTTAGGAACAGATATGTATGGTACACTTGGTACGTGGGGTGGATATCGTTACGCGGCAGAACAACACCGAGAGTGATTGAGCGGTGCTCGCAGAACACGGGAGTATCAGGTACGAAGGGGCCGGAAGCGCAAAGAAACCACGGCTCACGCAGGATCATTTAGACATGCTGACTACGACGACCTCGACGAGGTTTGGCTGGAATTAAGCGAGTGGCACACGATCAGAACGCGGATCGAGCGGCTGGAAGCCGTTCGACGAGAACGCAGCTCAGACTCGTCCGGCAAAGAGAACGCCGCGTGACTGTGAGCGGTCCCGATCTGTCACGATCTGTCGACGAGGAGATCATCAGATATCTCAGTCGATTGTTTGGTCGCCAATCCGAGGTTCACCACACGTCCCTGTTCCCGACGAACAAGTCTGAGTGTCTGGTCGTGGCGCTCGATACGGAATACTACCCCGACCGCGTCGATAGCGTCTCGATCGAACTCCGTGCGTACACGAACGGTGACTTCCATATCTCGTACATTGAGGTATACTCGGGAGACCGCCGACGGTGTCGATGGGACCGACACGATCAACCACACAACTCCCGGGATCACTACCATCCGCTTCCAGCTGCGAGCACAGCTGCTGCTGTCGATCATGAGTACGCAACAGATCTCACACGAGTCGTCGAAACAACTGTTCTCCCGTGGATCGACGACAGAGTCGGCATACGTTGGGACTCAGTTGCGTGAGTGTGTCACCCGTTGAACACAGCTGTATTGCGGGTTCAACAGCGCACATTTTTGCGGATTGCGATGAAACGACCCAAACACATGAACGTCACCGAAGACGCGATTCGCGATATTTGCACGGACGCCGTCTTCGAGCGCGGAGAGAACTACCTCGCCGAGAGCCGTCTCCGCGATATCCACCACGTCGACACCACAGTGACTGCCGTCGTGAGCGGCAGTCGTCAGTACGACGTTCATGTCGATTGCGCGGCTGACGGGTTCGATCCGTGGTGTGACTGTCCGTACGACGGTCCAGGCGCGTGCAAGCACGTCGTCGCCGTACTGCTTCGATGTGTCGACGACGCCCCGCCAGACGAGAGCGACCGCCTCGACGCCGCACTCGACGCGGCCGACGCCGACGACCTCCGGGCGTTCCTCCGTGAGATGCTGGCGACCGACACCACGCTCCGCGACCGGTTTTTCGCTCGGTTCGACGGGTCGTCGACGCGGTCGGTCGCCGAGCTTCGCGCCGCGATCGATCGGCAGTTCGAGCGGACGAATCCCGACTACGCCGTCGTCTTCGAACCGATCGACTTCTCGGAGTGGTTCGATCTCGCAGAGGCGTATCGCGATCAGGGTCGAGACGCGGCGGCGGCAGCCGTCTACCGTGCGCTCGTCGAGTCGCTCGACGACAACATGGACCTCGTCGACGGCGCGTACGACCACTTCTCGCAGGCGTTCGCCCGCGCGCTCGACGGCTACGTCGACTGCGCCGCGGCCGCGACCCGGGAGACCGATGCGGTCGCGGACGCCGCCGCTTTCCTCGACGAGCGGGTGACAGCTGGAACGCCATACCTCGCCGACCAGTTCGAGCGTGCGGCGAACGAACTACGCGAAGAGCTGGCAGAAGAGTCGTGCGATGGCTGACCGAGAACAGACGAAACGAGGTCTGTGCAAGCACAACGAGATCGCTAGTGAAACGTGATAGATGGGTGCTGAATAGCGCTACGCTACCAGATTGTGCTGTCTGTGACGCTCACGCTCTTCTCAGAGCTCTATCTAATTAGCCATCCAATTTATCCGACTGGGCGCGAAACGGTAGGGTATGTCGAGTGAGTCGGACGCCCATATCGAGGCGGAATCCACCATTAACGACAGCTATGGGACGACCATCCCAGCAGAGATTCGGAATGCGCTTGATGACACACTTGAGCCAGGCGATACCGTTCGATGGGTCATCGTGGACGGGGACCTCTCGCTTGAGATCGTCCACGAACGGTACGGGGCGTTCGAAGACGTTGAGCCGTTCGACGGGCCGGCGTGGGATAGCGAAACTGCTGCTGAGAGCGCGTGGAGCGAGTGATGCCTGCAGTCTGTATCGATGCGAATATCGTCCTCGCAGCACGAAACGCAAATGCGAAGCGTCACAACACTGCCAAGTCAATAGTTGCCGGGATTGACAACGGTGAGCTACCGCGCGCGAGACTGGTGAACTACGTCGTTCCTGAGGTTCTTCACCCGCTCCAGAAGCGCATCAGCAAGGCAGCTGCGATCGAGACGCTTGATCGTCTCCAAGCGAGTCGAGGATTCGAATTCGTCCACGTCTCGAAAGGCGTCCACCTACACGGCGAACAGTTGTTCCGACTGTATGAGGCGTCAGCTGGCCCGGAGTGGGTCGATTCGATCATCGCCGCGTATATGCAGCGTGAAGATCTCGAATACATCTACTCGTTCGACGACGACTTCGACGCGTTCGATGGCGTGACCCGACTCACGAGCGCGACGAACCCGTTCGAACCGGAGTAATTGGTGCGACCTACGGGCGAGACAAGGCGGGTGTCTCGGGGGGCTTACGGGAGTACAAGGAGAAAGCCTCGCGCTTCAGCGCGAGGATGAATCCGACACCGCCAGCATAAGCTCCGATCAGCGTGGGTAACGAATATTTTTAAGTTGTCACACACTGCATAGGTAATTATCCGAGGCGGTCGATCCGCCCGCTTAATTGGACAATATCGGGATTCCCTCACCCCAACGCAGAAACACCCTTTCTGCGGGAGTGGTGTGAGTGTCGGTAACAGTAACTCCGAATCCCATGCCGGGATAGGAGTACCGGCTGATTGGCACAGCCAGTAGCTGTCATGCCGGACAGCTACAAACCACAATACCCAACCCAGCGGCGCAGTGCCGTGGGAATCCTCGCGATTGAGCGCGGGGAGGATGTCAAGGATGCGTCGTCCGCGCGAACCACGTCTCCGGGTTCTGTCGTTTGACGCGGAAGCTCGGAAGCGCGTCGGCGTCGACGTGATCGAGGAGGAACCCGCGGACCGGCGCGGGATCGCGGTCACTGACGATCAGGCACTCCTCGCCGGCGTCGAGCGACGCGAACCGCTCGCGGACGCGTTCTTTTCGGGTCGCCGGGTCGAGTCCGCGCAGATCAACAGCGCTCGCGGGGAAATCGACGTTCCAGATCGCCTCGTAGCGCTCGTCGACCGCCGCGGCGAGGTCGGCGGCACCCGGCGGGTGCGTCTTCGGCGACGGAGTCGATCCGCCCCTGCTCGGGGTCAACCCGGACCTCCTGTACGGCCGTCTCCTCCGAAAGTTTGGCGAGGGGACAGCACGCGCACGTCGGCACCGCGACGCGAACTTGGATCGTGTTCACGACGCCAAGAGCTACGGACGGGACGACAAAAAGGTTGGACCAACTCCGACTAGCGACCGCTATCCGCGACGATCGGGAAATAGTATTAATTTTATATACTATTATAAATCTTGATAAATATGGAAACAGACATCGATCGAACACCTACGGCACAGATGCAACAACCGGTTATCGGTCGCTTGCGATAGATGTCAGAGATCACGACACGGATACCAAAACGGTGACCGATCGTCCTAACGAGCGACCGTGACTGCGTGATTTAATAGATACTATCGCCTTCAAAACTGTTATAATCATAATATATAGCGATATTTAGTGATTAAATTAGCGTATTGTTGTATTCATGTCGATAATATCATCTCGGTATGACACTAAGTCGCGTTGACGGGACTCACAGATCCACGTCGTATTCCACTGCCGTGCGATCCGATCTCGGGTAGCGGTCTACGTAGTTCAAAACTGAAATAGACACATAATACAAATTATAAAATAGCAGAATACCTATTTTACAGACTAGTATGATCGACGGGTACGGCCCCGTCTCAGTTCATGTCGCCTCCGGAGCCGGATCCGCACCGGAGTCGGTGACCGGTGATCCCACCGAGAGGGCCTGCAGTCGAGAACGTACTTTTATGCCAATCGGTGTCGATGTGCGGGTGAATGCGTTACCATCAGCTGAACATATCAGGAGACAGACGTATTTCGGTGCGTCGCGAGGGCGCGACGTACGACCTCACGAGCGCCGACGCGGACCTCCGATCGTTCGGGGACGTGGCTCGTGCGGCGAGCGTCGCCGGATCGTCGGTCGACGAAATCGCCGCCAGACTGCTGGACGACGCCGATACCGTCGCCGAGGCGTTCGTGGCGAACCACGCCACGGTGCCGGTCGACGCGACGGAGGTGTGGGCCGCGGGCGTGACCTACGCGATCAGCGAACAGGCGCGGGAGGCGGAGAGTTCCATGCCGGACATGTACCTCGACGTGTACGACGCCGAGCGCCCCGAGATCTTCTTCAAGGCGACGCCGTCTCGGACTGTCGGCCCGGGCGAGGCCGTCGGCGTCCGGAGCGACTCGACGTGGAACGTCCCCGAGCCGGAGCTCGGGATCGTCCTCCGGCGCGGGGAGATCGTCGGCTACACCGTCGGCAACGACGTCCGGGGTGTTCATCCACTTAATCGTCCCCCAGTCGAGTCGGATCGTCTCGACATCGTCCGGACTGACGAACCGCTTTTCTGCTGCCATGGTACGAATTCTCAATCACAGGTATCTGTTAAATATGTTGGTGATCGGTCGACAACCTCCGATCCGACCAGCGCCGAGCGTGCTCGTGCATCTATTCACATATCGTAAATGGGATTCGTGTAGTGGAGCGCATCTCCATCGATCGAACTGCATATTCAGTTATTAATCATGTGGATTTTTTGCCGGGTCACTGACGGATATCTGCGCTGCTATCTGGCATGCGCCCCGCGAAGGCCTTCCTTTACCGGTGGTTTGTGGCAAATCACAGCCGATCTTGGAGTTCGTACCGCCAAGGAGCGTTAGACTCCTAGCGCAGTCGTTCATTTTTCGTCGAACCGATCGGTTCACTGGTATATTTTATTGTATGCCGTCTAGAACAACATATGATCGTAAATTATGGCACGATCTATCTGTTCGCATATTGAGAATGAAGCAGATTGATTGGTAATATCGATTCACACGTCACCTACACATTACAATTATAGTCTTGTAATTACTTCTTCGCCTCAGAGGACCGCCATTTTGCGACCAGACCAGCGATATCGCGACGCCTCCATCTCCCGCAGTGTCAATGGAAACCACGGCGCGTTGTTCCCTTTTGCAGTTCCCACCCCGGCGGCGATAGAATATTTGATAATTGAGTATTTACACGTCAACTAATACTTTTTATATATTGAGAACATTCAAATTCTCATTTCCATCTCACCTCTACTCGCGATCGTGTTCGCGATACGCTCGTTGAAGAGATGCCGAACCGCTGCCGAAATTCACCGATAAGAACCACCGCGTCATCAAGTCACAGCTATTGAGAACTCCCGCGAAAACATTTCGATTAACGCATTAAATATACCACTTTCAGCCATATATGTGATTTTTGTAGGAGAATTGACGACCAAACACTGTCAATTCTGTTCGCCATCGAACCGGAGCACGGATTTCTCGATCGCGACGTGATTCGAACTGCGATCGATTTCCGATTGTGGATCACCGTTGTGAACGCAGTCCGAACACTCGACTGAGTCTATTCGTGTGTTATATAAAAAATAAAGAATACATTTAAAATGAATATATCTAGCAGACAGACCGGGATTCTGCGATCACTATCGACATGAAAATACGAGCGCGAGCCTCCGGTACGCTTCGACGAGGCCGACGATTGGCGACGGCCCGAGATGGGCGGTGCCGGGAGGCTACAACGGCGGTTTGTGTCACCGATATCACTTTACATGTGACATCGGTACCTCCGTGTATGGTACGACCCTCCCGTCGGCGCTTCCTCGGAGGAAGCGCCCTGACGCTCGCGGCGCTGACAGGGGTTCTCGACCCCGAAACCGACCCGCACGCTCTCGGCCATCCGAACGGATCTCCGGCCGATCTCGATGTCGACCTCTCGGCACCGTTCGCCGACGCGTTTCTCCCGGTTCCGGCGGGCGACGCGTTGTCAACGACGTACGCGACGGTCATCGCGGACCGCGTCGACGCCGACGCGGACGAAGAGCTGAGCTACCGCGCCCGCTCCGCGACCGAGCGGCTCGAGGTCGAGGCCGACGAGTTGTCGGCGACGGTCTCGGTCACGCCGAGCGACCGCGGGGTCAACTTGGTGACGGCCACCGGGGGCTTCGACCGACCCGACCGCGGCGCGACGCTCGCGATCGGCGAACCGAACGGTGACGGAGGCGGCGCGGCCGATGACGAGACGCCCGCCGACGCCACCACGGAGGCCGAGGCGACGGACGACCTCCCCGCAGGCTGGCGGCTCGCGGACGACGGCGAGACCGCACTCGTCGCCGGCGACGGCGTGGCGGCCGCCGTGACGGGCGGTGGCCCCTCGTCGAGCCCTCGCGGTCGCTCGACCGCGTCAGGAGACGACGGAACCGACCGGCGTATCGAGACCGCCCGGGCCGCCGGCCGCGCGGCTGCCGCCGAGACCGACCGTCTCGCGGAGTCGCCGCTGGGGGCGGCCGCATTACCCCGTCTCGGCGGATTCGAAACGGTGCTTTTGATTCCGGACGCCGCCGGCGGGCCGTTCCCGACCGCGGTTCCCGACAGCGTCGACGCGTTCGCCGCCGGCTTCGAGACCGCCCCCGAAGATCTCCGCGACCTGAAGGGAACGGCAGAGAACGCGTACGTGATCCGTCCGGCCGATGAAGCAGACGATCTCACCGACGAGACCGCTGAGCGACTCGTGCGCTCGGTCGACCCCGCCGAGCCAGTCGAGACCGCGATCACTCGAACTGACGGGATCGTGCTCGTCGACGCCGTCGTCGAGGCACCCCCGGAGCTGGACCGCGAGGCGTCCCCGGACGCCGAGGTTCGGTCACGATTCGACCGTGCCACCGGAACGGTGACCTTCGAGCACGTTGAGGGCGAGGCGGTGCCAGCCACAGAGCTGGAGGTGTGGCACGACGGCGAGGAGGTGAGCGACGCGGTCCTCGACGGTGAGGAGTTCACGGCAGGCGACGATATTACCGTCGAGACCGGACTGATCGGGACCGTCACGCTGCGGTGGTTCGACGCGGACGCGAACGCCTACGACACCTACGCTCGCGAGCGGGTCGACCGCGAGGCGTTCGCCGTCGACTACGAGATGGCGAGCGAAACGTTGGAGTTCACCTATGAGGCCGATCGCTCCGCCGACGCAAGCGATCTTCGAGTGGTCCACCGCGGCGAGGATGGCACGCGGACGGTCGGGAGCGACTTCACCGACGGGACGCTCGAACCCGACGACGCCGTCACCGTCGAGGACGTGTCGATCGGCGACAGCGTCCAACTGGAGTTCGACGTCGAGCAACCGCCGGGCGTCGGTCGCGGCTCGCTCGTCCACTACCGCGCCAGACCCCCGCAGGTCTGGATCCGCTCGCGCGTCGAGGAAGGGACCACCGTCAGGTACGACGGCGAAGAGTCTCGGCCCGCCGACGCGTTCGTGACGCTGGTCGACGGAGAGACGACCGACGCCCAGTTCGCCGACGAGTACGACACCCTCTCCGGGGACGAGGAGCTCGTGCTCGGTGAGCTCCCACTGGGGAGTACCGTCGCAGTCGAGTGGCGCGAGCCGGACGAGCCGGTCGTCGTCGCCGAGGAGACGGTCGTGCCGAACACGCGTGCGACGATGGAGTACGACGCGGACGCCGGCGAGGTTACGGTGCAGCATCGCGGCGGCCGGGCGCTGCCCGCCTCGCAGTTGGAGCTACAGGCCGGGCGGACGCCGACAGATGCCCAGCCCGCGGACGAACTCGACGAGTTCGGCCCGGACGACTCGTTCACCGCCCCCGTCCCGGCGCTCTCGCGGGTGCGGCTCGTGTGGACCGGCGGCGATCGCGAGCACCACCTCGGCGGGACGACCACGGCCCGCGACGCGGTCGCGGCGACCTACGACGCCGACGCCGAGGCGATGACGGTCGAGTACGTCGGCTCACGGCCCGTCGACCCCGAGCGACTGCGCGTGTCGACGAGCGGTGCCGGCGAGCGGCGAGGGCGAGAACGCGATCAGGAGTCGGCGTTCGCGGCCGAACACGACGAGCTGACGAACGGAGACGCGATCACGGTCGACGGCGTCGGGCTCGACGACACCGTGGTCGTCAGCGTCCACACCGAGTTCGAGAACGGCTCGGCGACGAGCTCCGTCGCCCACTTCTCGGCGGCACCCCGCCGCGGATTCGTCGTTGACGAGGAAGCCAGAGGTGAGGAAGCCAGAGACGAGCGAGGAGGCGGCAAAGCCTCGGAGACGACGCTCCGCTACGTCGACGAGGTACGCCGCGACGCCGACGCGTTCCGAGTCCTGATCGACGGCGAGCCCGCGGCGGTCCAGCCCGCAGACGAGACGGACCGACTAACCGGCGGAGAGACGCTGTCACTCAGCGATCTGTCTGCCGGTACGACGGTCGCCGTCGAGTGGACCGGCGGCGACGAGACCCGGACCGTGACCGAGCACGTAATCGCGCCACAGGCGACGTTCGAGGTCGCGTACGAGCCCGACGATGGCGAGGGCGGCGTTGTGACGTTCGCCCACGCCGGCGGCGATGCACTTGACGCCGATCGCGTTGATGTCGCTGTGGAGCCAGCAACGGAGGGGCTACGCCCGTGGGCTCCGGACACCGATGTCGACGAGGTGACTGACGACGACGAGACGACAGTTACGGTCGACACGGAGCCGCGGATGGCCGTCGTCGTCTTCCGCGAGCGCGAGGTGCTCTACCGTCAATCGTTCGACCGAGACGGGTAGCCGCCCGCTGGCACGCTCTCTCGACCGCGTGCCGCTGCCGCCGACACACTCAACTGGCGTCCAGTCACCAGAATTGAGGCGAGAATGCCCCTTCCTCAAGGAGTGACCAACGGGAGCGAGTAGGGAGGGGATACAGCGCCGCATACTAGTACAAACCATTAAGTTGACACAGGTTAATTAGCGGGGAATAAGCGCGTATAAAGCGCGATCTGTCGACCGGGAACTGATTCGGCGCTGCAAGGTAATATGTTCGGGAGTCCGGGTTAGTACACCCGGCGGCCACGGGTAGACATGGAGCTACAACGAAAGACGATCGCGAAGGTCATCGCGGCAGCGTTCATTCTCAATCTCGCCGTGATGGGGGCGGGCGCGTGGTTCGCGTATCAGGAGGCACCGCCGATTCCAGAGCAGATTGCCGGGCCAGACGGGCAGACCGTCGTGACGGATGAAGCCATCAGAGACGGGAAAAAGACCTTCCAGCGGAACGGGCTGATGAACCACGGGTCGATCCTTGGGAACGGCGCGTATTACGGCGAGGATTACACCGCCGACGCGCTCGAACTGAAAACGCAGTTCATGCGGTCGTACTACGCTCAAGAGCGATACGATGACGGGTACGACGCGCTCCGGTCCGAAGAGCAGGCGGCGGTTGATGACGTGGTCCGTACTGACCTAGACAGCGGATACGACGGCGGAACCGTCGAGTACTCGCCGGCGGAGTTGTACGCTCATCAGCAGGTCCGCGAGGAGTACGTGGAACGGTACCACGAGGGGAGCCATGACCGCGGTGTACCCGCCGGCATGATCGAGAGTGAGGACGACGCTCGGCAGTTCGCCGACTTCGCCATGTGGACGGCGTGGTTCTCCCATACCGACCGGCCGAACAGCGACCACTCGTACACGAACGAGTGGCCCTACGCGCCCGGTGCCGGCAACGACGCGACCGGCGCGGCCATGACGTGGAGCGTCATCGCCATGATTCTGCTGGTCGGGGGTGCCGGATTCGGAATCTGGCTGTACAACTCGGTTCGGCTACCCGAGCCCTCCGCGGAGGATATCTCGGTGCCGGAACCCGGTGAGGTAAGCGTCTTCCCCAGCCAGCGGTCCGCACTGCGGTTCGTTCCGGTCGCCGCCGGCCTGTTTCTCGCACAGGTCGTGCTTGGCGGACTGCTCGCTCACTTCTACATCGAGCGCGCCGGCTTCTTCGGCATCGAGGAGATCTTCGGCGTGCATATCCTCCAACTGCTCCCGTTCGCGATCGCCAAGACGTGGCACATCGACTTGGGGATCCTCTGGATCGCCGCGACGTGGCTCGGCGCGGGACTGTTTTTGCCACCGCTTTTGACCGGCCACGAGCCGAGACACCAGTCCACGCTCGTCGACGGGCTGCTAGGCGCTATTGTCGTGGTGACGGTCGGCGGCCTCGGCGGCATCTGGATCGGTGCGAACGGGTACCTTGACGGTGCGCTGTGGTGGCTGCTTGGCAATGAGGGACTGGAGTACCTCGAAGTCGGGAAGATCTGGCAGGCCGGGTTGCTGGCCGGATTCGGACTCTGGGCTGTGCTCTCGATTCGGGGGCTCAAGCCGCTGCTCGACCGCGAACCGGTGTACGGCCTCGCGCACATGATACTCTACGCCGGCGGATCCATTGCGCTGCTTTTCACCGCCGGGTTCTTCTTCACGCCGACCACCAACATCGCGGTGACGGAGTTCTGGCGCTGGTGGGTCGTCCACATGTGGGTCGAGGGGGCGTTCGAGTTCTTCATCGTCGCCATCGTGGGACTGACGCTGGTCTCGATGAACCTGCTGCGCCGCCGGAGTGCGGAGAAGGCGGTGATGTTGCAGGCACTCTTGGTGATGAGCACCGGCGTTATCGGCGTTTCCCACCACTACTGGTGGATCGGAATGCCCGACATGTGGCTGCCCATCGGGAGCGTCTTCTCGACGCTCGAACTCATCCCGCTCGTGTTCATCCTCTACGAGGCGCTGGGGCAGTACCGAACGATGGCCGAAAGCGGGACCTTCCCGTACCGGCTGCCGTTCATGTTCATTGTCGCCAGCGGCGTGTGGAACTTCGTCGGCGCGGGCGTCCTCGGGTTCTTCATCAATCTCCCGCTCATCAACTACTACGAGCACGGGACCTACCTCACGGTCGGCCACGCCCACGCGGCGATGTTCGGCGCGTTCGGCTTCCTCGCGCTCGGCATGGTCACGTACATGTTGCAACTCTCCATCGAGCCGGACCGCTGGGACGGGTCGTGGCTGCGCGGAGCCTTCTGGTGTTGGAACCTCGGGCTCGCGCTGATGGTGTTCGTCTCCGTGCTCCCGGTCGGATTCTTACAGCTCGAGGCGGTGTTCACCGGTAGCTACGCCGCTGGCAGGAGCCTCGCCTTCTACGAGCAGCCGATCGTTCAGACGCTGTTCTGGGCCCGCCTGCCGGGGGATACGCTGATCATCCTCGGCACGGTGCTCTACGTCGGCGATCTCGTCCGCAAGCGATTCGTCCTCCGCCAGTCGGAAGACGATCCGACCATCGACGACATGGCCGTGGCGGAAGGGATTCTGAGCGACGACTGAGACGAGCGGCGAAGAAGTACCTCGGCCGAGAAATTCGTGCCGCCGTCACCGGATGTGACCTCGGTCTCCCGTCTTTCCTTACTGAACGTGGACGCGCGTGACGTGGCCGCCACAGCCGCACTGTTGGACGTACGTGACCTCGATGTCGTCGCCGTAGACCGCGTCGAGATGCGAGAACAGGTACGTCACCGGGTGGCCGTGGTTCCCGTGCGTGACGAGGTTGACGTGGTTGCCCGGAACGGTCTTCTCGACTGCCGTCTCCGCCTGTTCGAGCACGAGTTCTTGGTCGTCCGCGTGGGCCGGTCGCTCCAGATTGGCCGACCAAGAGTTGTCGTGGCTGTGCTCTGTCACCGGTTCGATCGCGTCGTGAGAGGGTGCAGTCACGTCCAATCATACTCTCGGTCGCGTGATACCCTCCCTGCCGAACACGTTCGCCCCATTCGTCGGTAGCGGCGATAGACCGAAAAGGATCACAGGCGACAATACCTTCACAGAGACCGTGCCGGCGGCTATCGTCCGGCTCGTCAGTCGCCAGCGATGTCCGGCTGCTCCGCCTGCGCGTCCCAGCCGTCCGGAACGTGTGCACAGAGCGGGTCACTCGCCAGCGGGTCGCCCGTCGCAGCGTAGGCGCGGGATCGGCTGCCGCCGCAGACGTTCCGGTACCGACAGACGCCGCACTTACCGGAAAGTTCGCTTCGGTCCCGCAGAGACTGAAACAGGTCGGCGGTGCGATACACGTCGACAACGTCGTCCCTCCGGACATCGCCTGCGGCCTTCGGGAGGAATCCCGAGGGATAGATGACACCGGTATGGCTGACGAAGGCGAACCCGTCGCCGGCGACGATGCCCGCGCGCCGCGTCGGACCCTGCGACCCGTCGTCCGACGACCGGTCGCGTCGTTCGATTCCTACCCGTCGGTAGTGAGGTGCCTCGGTGGTCTTGATTCCGAACGGGACCTCGGCGCGGATGTCGTGGAGCCATGACATGACGCTCTCTGCCCGCCGCGGTGAGACGGGGTCTAGGATCTGCCCGCGGCCGACGGGGACGAGGAAGAAGACGCTCCAGAGCACCGCGCCGAGCTCCTCGACTAGGTCGGCGATCGCCGGCAGCTCCTCGACCGTCTGCGCGCAGACCGTCGTGTTGATCTGGAGCGGAAGTCCCGCCGCGGTCGTCGCGCGGGCCGCGCGGAGCGTCTCCTCGAAGCTCCCGGTCTCGCCCCGGAAGGCGTCGTGTGCGTCGGCCGTCGCTCCGTCGAGGCTCACCGCCATGCGACAGAGTCCCGCCGCGGCCAGTTCCTCGATGCTGTCGCCGGTCAGTGATCGCGTCCCGCTCGGCGTCAGCGTCATCGTGAGTCCGATGTCGGTCCCGTACTCGACGAGTTCGACGAGGTCCGGTCGCCGCATCGGGTCCCCGCCGGAGAGCACGACGAGCTGGCCCTCCGTAAACGCCCTCACGTCGTCGAGTATTTCTTTCCCCTCGGCCGTCGAGAGCTCGTCGGGATGTCGCTCCGGGCGGGCGTCCGCGCGGCAGTGCCGACAGGCGAGCCCGCAGGCCTGTGTGACCTCCCAGACGAGAACCAGCGGCCGTCGAGCCGTGTCGAGGTCGTCCAACATGGATCGTGTTCGGGGTACGGACTCGATCCGTTTGGGGACATACCCGAACGTGTTCCTCAAGGAGGGGCGAATCCCCCACCAAGACGGAGCGAGGGCTCACCAAGACGGCCGGAGTTCTCTCCGGGACAATCGACTCTCGCACCCACCGCGGAGGATCACGGAATCGACGTCTCCTCCGAGGCCGCGTCGCTCGCGCCCGCCGCGTCCCCGTCGTCCACCTCGTCGCGCCAGATCGCCGTGACCACGGCGTCGGTCTCGTCGATATCGTCGATATCGTCGGTCTCGATCCCGACGTGCGCGAATCCCCGATCGTCGAGTCGCGGGAAAAGGAACTGCGGGATCCGGTCGTTGTACTGGAGTAAAACGTCCACCTCGGAGAGCGCCTCGACTCGTTCGAGGGTTTCCCGGAGCGGTTCGGGCGGTCCCAGTTCGCGGACGTCGAGATGTGTGATCTCCCCGTCGGTCGGCGCGTCCGTCTGCTCGGCCACCGCCCGTTCGATCGCCGTCGAGTCGACGGTTTCGAGTTCCATGTGTAACGGGACGCGTCCCGGCCTTGGGTCGCTTGGGGCGAACATGTTCCGGCTGCTCGCCCCCAATCGGCGGACGTGTTCGGAGACGGCTTGGGATGGGGGACGTGTTCGGAGACGGCTTGGGATGAGGGACGTGTTCGGAGACGGCGTGCCGCGAGTCGAGAACGAAACGGCCGGTACGGCACCACACCTCGCGCCTCCCCAGCCTCGTCGGGCACGTCCCGCGAGCTCCCTCCGGTCGCCCTCGGCGCGCCCGACTCCCTCGCGTTCGGGTTCGCGCCCTAGCGGGCGCTCACCGGAACGCGCCACCGCGACCCCCGTCCGGGAGAACCGTCGATATCGCCTTGGGAAGGCGCAAGCGTGGTCCGAGGACGACGATACGGCCGCGGAGCCGAAGGCGGCTGGGAACTTAGGAAAGCCGGGAACCCAAGACGGCTGTGAACCTAGGACAGCTGGGAGCCGAAGGTACTTGCACGACGGAACCGAAGCGACCCCATGGCACAGGCACGTCTCCGCGTGGACATCCCGGACGGCCCGTGGGTCGGCGATGTCTCACGCGAGTTCTCGGACGCGCGGTTCCAGGTGCTGACCGCGACGCCCGACGACGGGGCCGGCTTCGCGCTGGTCCGAATCACGGCCGACGACGTGGACCCGATCCTCGACGCGATCGAGGACCACGACACGATCACGGACGTCTCGGTGATGGCCGAAGATAACGGCGTGGTGACGGTGCAAGTCGAGGCGCTCGTCCCGCTGTTACAGATGGTCGCGCGGCGGGCGGGCGTCCCCATCGAGATGCCTGTCGAGATCCGAGAGGGCGTCGCCCGCGTCGATGTCACTGGTCCTCACGAGCGCGTGGCAACGTTCGGCGACGCCCTGCGCGACGTTGGGGCCGACTTCGAGGTCGACTACGTCCAACAGCGCGTGAACCCCGGCGGGTCGCTCACAGAGCGCCAGCGCGAGGTTCTCTTCGAAGCCGTCGACCACGGTTACTACGACGTACCCCGCGAGGCCACGCTCACCGAGGTTGCCGAACACGTCGGTATCGCCAAATCGACCTGCAGCGAGGTGCTCCAGCGCGTCGAGCGCACCGTCGTCAGAGAGTTCGTCGACGACCTCCCGCGCCGGCCGATCGATTTCGAGGCGGTCGACGACGGCGCTGAGGGCGTCGACCGCGTCCAGTGACGCGACCCGCGCCGACCGAGTCGAGCGAAAAAGACGGGATCGTCAGAGTCGGCGACGGCGGACGAGCTGCGACGCGGCCGCGACTGGAACGGCACACCACGCGACGAGCGCGGTCGCGAGCAAACCCGTCGAGAGCCCGCTGCCAGCTAACAGGGCGGTGAACCCTCCGCCACTCGTGGTCCCGAGCCCGCTCAACACGAGCACGCGGAACGCGCTCACCGGATTCGAGAGGACGAAGGCCGTGAGCGCGGCGTTCGGCAGCTCGAAGGCGGCGACGAGCCCGAGCGCGAGCAGGTCGTGGACCAACACGAACCAGACCCACACGAGAAGCGCAGCGCCCAGCGCGTGGGTCTTCTCGCGGGCGACCGTCGACAAAAGCAGCGCGACCGCGAGGAACGCGGCCCCCGCGGCGACCGCGCCGAGGAGGAACCCGAGGAACGCCGACCACTGACCGATCCCGTACTCGCGGACGATCAGGACGCCGCTGAATCCGAATCCGAGGACCGTCGCTCCCGCGAGCACCGCCAGCCGCCCGAGGTACGTCCCGACGACGACCTCGCTCCGACGCACGGGCAGCGAGAACACGACCGCGAGCCACCCCTCGTCCTCGCGGCCGACGACGGCGTCGTAGCCGAGCGCGAGCGCCGCGAGCGGGACGAGGTAGGCGGCGAGGCTCGTCAGCGACGCGATGACGCGTTCCGCGCCCTCGGGGCCGACCGCGGAGCCGCTGAAGGTCATGATCATCGCGCCGAAGATGACGAACAGCCCGGTCAGCGCGAGCGCCCAGCGGCTCCGGACCGCGAGCCGGTACTCTGTGGCGGCGACAGTCAGAATCCGTCGGAGCGCACCGCGGGGATCTGCGGCGTGCGCGGTTGTCGTCGCCGTCTCCGATTCCGACGGATCGACCGATTCCACCGTCTTGACCGACTCCGCGACCGTCGCGCGGGCGTGCCCGCCGTCGAGGCGCGTGTCCGTCTCTGCGGGGGCAGACTTCCGATCCTCCGGATTTCGGTCGTCCGGGCCCCGTCCGTCCGACACCCGCTCGTCGGCGGGGTCCGTCATGGAGCCACCTCCGACGCCTCGTCGGGGGCGTCCGTCACGGCCTCGCGGAACGCGGCGCGGAGTCCGTCTTCGCTGGCGGGCGCGTCCGGATCGGCCGCGGCGTCGGCCGCCAGCTCCTCGACGGGGCCGGCCGCGCGGACCCGTCCCTCGTGGAGCACCGCCGCGCGGTCACAGAGCCGGTCAACCTCGGGGAGGACGTGCGAGCAGAACACGACGGTCGCGTCCGTTGTCGCCGTGATCTCCTCGACGATGGCGTGGAACTCGTCGACGCCCCGGGGGTCGAGTCCCGCGGTCGGCTCGTCCAATATCAGCACGTCGGGGTCGGGGAGAAGCACCGTCGCCAGCCCGAGCCGTCGACACATCCCGTTCGAGTAGCCCGAGACGCGGCGGTCAGCCTCTGCCGGAGTCAGCCCGACGCGGTCGATCGCGCGGGAGACGCGGCCGTCAGAGGGGAGCCCGCGCATCCGCGAGTGGAAGCCGAGCACCTCGCGGCCGGTGAGCCCGTCGGGGAAGCCGACGTGTTCGGGGAGGTAACCGACGCGCTCGCGGATCCAACGACCGTCCGTAGTCACGTCCGTGCCGCCGACCGCGACCGTGCCGGCGTCCGGCCGGTCGTGGCCGACGAGGATACGGAACAGCGTCGACTTGCCGGCACCGTTGGTGCCGACGACACCGAACGTCGACCCGCTCGGAACCGAAAGCGAGAGCCCGTCGAGGGCGGTCACGTCCCCGTACGCCTTGTGAACGTCAGTGGCGTCGATTCTCATTGGTGTCCCTCCGCGTCCGCGGATCGATTCCCGCCGCGGTCGGGGCCGTCGTTCGGCGCGTAGACGCGCCAGTCGTGGTTCGGCTCGGTCAGGGGGCGGCGGTCGACGACGCCAGACGACTCGATCACCGGAAACGAGCTCTCGGCGAGCCGAACCGCCTCGAACGCCGGGCTGTCGGCGAAGACGGCCGCCTGCGGATGGTCGTCCACGAGGGTCTCGACGAGCCCGATCGGGCGGTGACGGATCTCGCTCACGCCGTCCCCGTCGCGGTCGGCGACGCGCGCGCCGGACCAGTAGTTGCCGCGGTCGGTGCCGTTCCACTCGGCGAGCGAGTTGCGGGCGGTCCGCGCGGCGCGGTCGTTGGCGACGAAGCTGTTGCCGGCCACGACCGCGTTGTTGCTCTCGGCGGCGCTGTGGACACCAACCCCGTTTCGGTACAGCAGGTTGTCGACGACGCGGTTGTCCTGCGCGTTGTACAGGTACAGGCCGTGCCGGTTCGCGACGAGGTGATTGCCGGCGATCGTCGACTCCTCGATGTCTTTCGCCATGATCCCGTGGCCGCTCGTGCCCCCGTTGCGTAGGGCGGTGTTGTTGCGGACCGTCAGCCCCTCGCTCACCATCAGCGCGTAGCCGACGCCGTTGTCGACGGCGACGTTGTCGACGAGCCGGTTGTCGTCGGAATACATGTAGTGGACGCCGTACCGCGCGTTCCGGATCGTGTTGTTCGCAGCGAGCACGTCGGTCGCCCACTGGAAGTAGATCCCGTCGCGGACGTGCGAAATCTCGCTGTCGCGGACGACGGTGCCGGTCGTCTCGTAGAGGTGGATCCCGTTGCCGCGGTCGGTCACGGGGTAGACCTCCTCGCGGCCGTCGATCCGCACGTCCTCGACGACAGCCTCGTCGACTCCGTCGATCCAGATCCCGTACGCGATGCCCGTGATTCTGACCGACTCGATCCGGGCGGCGTCGCCCGCGACGAACACGCCGGCGTCCTCGGTGCCGAGGTCGCTCCCGGACCCCCGGATCCAGACCCCGGAGACCGTGACGTTCTCGCCGCTCACGGTCAGCACGCGTCCCTCGCCGCCGCCGTCGATCACGGCTCCGTCCGCGGCCGCGACGAGGCGGATCCCGTCGACGCTGGCGTTGACGCGCTCGTCGAACCGGCCGTCGAGGACGACCGTGTCGCCGGGATCGGCGGCGTCGACCGCGGCCTGCGCCGACGCGAACTTCTCGCCGTCGACGGTCGCGGTGCCGTCGCGGTCGGGTGCGGTCACGCCGGTCGCCGCGTGTCCGGTCGACACGTTGGGGGCGATCCCCTCGTCGTCGCCGGTCTCGTTGGCGACGCTCTCGGCACCCGATCCGCTCGGGGTCACGTCTCCGTTCGCGTCCGCGACCCCGCCCACGTCCGCGACCCCGCCCGCGTCCGCGACTCCGGCTCCGGCGACGACCGGCAGGGCGACCGCGAGAACGACGGCGACGCAGGCGGCGGTGAGGAAGGCGGGTTCGACGCGACTACCCGTCATAGTTCCCTCCGTCTCGGCGGTTCGGCTCGGAATCCTCGTCGCGTCGGTTCGATCTGGCGTGCTCGCCGCCTCGGCGTCGCGTGACGGTCTCGCGGATTTCGCTCGGAAGCGCCCGGGCCAACGCGGGGAGGTCTGCGACCGTCGCCTCGGAGTTCCGCGCGAGGTACGCGACCGCGAGCAGCGCGACCGCGAGGACGGTCAGGTACCCGCCGGGACCGAACCACGCGAAGCCGCTGATGTTGGCGACCTCGTAGGGGCCCAGAAGCGGCGGCGTGAACCCGTCGATGCCGCGCAGCGGCGCGTCCGGGTCGAGCGAGTGGCCGGCCTGATAGAGCCGGTACTGGATGAACGCGAACATGCCGACGAAGACGGCGATCGTCCCAGCGAACTGCGCGGTGAGCCCGGCCTTGAGCTTTCGGACGGTCGGCGCGAACGCGACGAAAGCACCGGTGAGCGCGAGGCCGACGAACACGACCGGCCCGAGCAGCCACTCGGGGACTCGAATGGCACCCTCGTGCACCGCGTAGTTCGGGTCGACGTACACCGGGTCCGGGTAGTAGAAGCCGGCGTACTTGTTGAGTCCCTGTACCTCCGCGAAGTCGCCGCCCAGACGCGGGTAGGCGTACAGCTCGATGAGCAGCTCCTGACCGGGGTACTGCGGTGCGGTGAGCGTGATCTGCCACATCGGAACCGCCAGCGCGCAGACGAGCAGCGCCGCCGCTGCGAGCGGGAGCGCGCGTCGGATCTCGGTCAGCCGCGCGAGCGACGAAGACATGCGTTATCCCTCCGGTTCAACGATCAGCCGCGAGCGCATCTCCAAGTGCAGCGCGCTACAGAAGTGCGCGCAGTAGATCCAGTAGACGCCCGGCTCGTCCGCGGTGAACGTCGCCTTCCGCGTCTCTTGGGGAGCGACTCGCATGTTGATGTCGTGCTCGGGGATCGCAACCGAGTGGAGCATGTCGTTCGTGGTCTCGATGTTCGTCACCTGCATCTCGATCGTGTCGCCCTCCTGCACGGTCATCTCCTGGAAGCCGTAGTGATTCCGCGTCGAGTACATCTCGATCTCGACGCGGTCCTCTGAGACACGCTCCATCGTCTCCTCGCCCTCGTCGGTGTAGCTGAGTTCAAGGTCGTCGGGGTCGTACGTCTTCGCCGGGTCGAGCTTCGACTTGTGGCAGATCGACGCGTCGTGCGGCTCCGCCTGCGCTGGCGAGTCCTTCACGAGCTGCATCCCCTCCTCGTCGTCACCGATGTAGATGAGCTGGTCGTTCTCGGGGTGTTGCGGGCCGACCGGGAGGAACCGGTCTTTCGACAGCTTGTTCAGCGAGATGAGCCAGTCGCCCGCCGGGTCCTCCGTGTACGACTCCGAAGCGATGAGGTGGCCGGGGTTGTAGTGGACATCTATCTTCTCGATGACGGGGCTCTCGGAGCGCGCCTCGGCCTCGACGGCCTCCTCGATGTCCCACTTGACGACCTGCGAGTCGATGAACAGCGTCGTGTACGCGTGCCCCCGCCCGTCGTAGGCGGTGTGGAGCGGGCCCAGACCGAGCTTCGGCTGGCCGACGATGGCGTCGTCGGGGTCGTCGACCTCGTCGATCGCGTCGATGTCGATGACCGACGCGGTCGGGTCGAGCTTCCCGCTGACGATCACATACTCGTTGTCCGGCGTGACGCTGACCCCGTGCGGGCTCTTCGGCGTCGGGATGTAGTGGACGATCGGCTCGTCGCCCTGATTGAGCGAGCTGTCCTTCCGACCGTCGACGACCGGAACTTCGTTTATCGTCTCGTAGTTGCCGGCTTCGACGGCGGCCTCGATCCGCGGGATGTCGAACGCCTTCACGTCGTCGCGGTCGTCACGCGTCATCCCCGACTCGGTTGCGGCCTCCTCGCTGTTGTACGCGCTTGTGAAGAAGTACCGACCCTCCTTGCTCCCGTCCCCGTTGTCCATGTTGCCGTCGATGAGCACCTCCCACTCGACGTTCATCGACTCGGGGTTGATCGCGGCGAGGACGGAGCCGTATGAGTCGGGATCGTGCAGTTCGCCGCTGCCGTCGTTGGGGATCGGCGTCCGGAACTCGCCGACGCCGAAGATCAGGTCGGTATCCGGCAGCTGCGCGCACGCGCCGTGGGTCCCCTGCTGGTTCGGGATGTCGACGATGGCGTCCGTCTCGAAGTACGTCAGGTCGATGCGGGCCATTCGGCCGTTCGCCTTGTCGTTGACGTACGCGAACCGGCCGTCGTAGTCGCCGTCAGTCTGGCTGATCCGCGGGTGGTGGGTATCGCCCCACGTGTAGCCGCCCGCGTCCTCCAGCATCTGTCGACTCTCGTCGTCGTGGCCGTACCCCTGACTGGCGTCCCGATTGAACACCGGGATGCGGATGAGTTCGCGCATCGACGGGAGCCCGTACACCCGCACGTCGCCCTGCTGGCCCCCGCTGAGGAACGCGTAGTACTCGTCGTGTTCGCCCGGCGGGACGGAGTTGTCGGCCCCGCTCGCCGACGCCGTCCCGTCGACGGTCTCTTCGTCGCTCAACAGACTGGTACAGCCCGCCAGCCCGCTGAGACCGCCGACCGCGGCACCGGCCTTCATGAAGTCCCGGCGACGGAGTCCGGGGAGCATCGAGTCGAAGCCGTCGTCACCGGTCGCTTGGTCGCCCGATTCCCCCGCGTCCGTGGACCGTCGTGTATCCTGTGACATAGGTGGTCTCCGCGAGTGGCGTGTTCTCGCGACAGTCGGACGTTGTGGACTCCCGTATATACCTCGTCAAGCGGCTTGCGGGGCCGCTAGAAACGCGCGAACACGTTCGGGAGATACGCGGCGGATTTTTGCGATCCAAGAACGTGATCCGGGTGAGCATCCCTCGCCGGCGGTACGCGGCGGATATCGTCGCGGGTATCGTCGCGCAGCGCGCGAGCGACGGTGATCGCTCTCGCGCCGCCGACGGATCACTCTCGGAGGTGGGTTCGCAGAAAAGGAGCACGTGGCCGCAGTCGGTCAGCCGGGCGGCGTCACCGGACGACGATAGCGCCCTTCATGCCGACGGTCTCGTGGGGCGTACAGGCGTACTCGTAGGTCCCCGTCTCCTCGAAGGTGTGCTCGAAGGTGTGTCCCTCCTCGCTTACCGTCTCGCTCTCGAAGTCGCCCGACTCCGCGGAGACGTTGTGGCCGCCGCCCTGGCCGGTCCACTCCCAGACGACGGTCGTCCCCGTGCTCACCGCCACCGCGGCCGGGCCGAACGAGAGGCCGTCGGCCGCACCGACGCTGACGGTGACCTCATCCTGTCCCGTGGCGTCGACCGTCTGATCGTAGTTGCTCACGCCGTCGAACCAGCCGCCGTAGTCCGGATCCTCGCTCAGGTACTCGACGCTGCCGCCGGAACCACCGTCGGAACCGCCGCTTCCGCTGTCGCCGTCGGAACCGTCGCTTCCGCCGTCCGAACCATCGGAACTATCGGAGCCGTCGGAACCGTCGCTATCACCGCCGCCCCCGGAACCGTCGTCACCGCTCCCACCGGAACAGCCGGCGAGCAGGAGCGTCGCGCCGGCGGCAGTCGTCGCCTGTACGAACCGTCGTCGATCGAGTCGCGTGTCGTTCGTCATGACGTATCGGGTGATCTGAGCGTGGTGTTTGTAACGGGTCGTGCGCTGCCTCGGTCGTCGAGAACGCGTCGAACACGTTCGGGGTCGAGAGACGGGCCGCGGCGTCCGTTGCGGCCCACTCGCATCCGCATCTCACGCCTCGGACCGCTCGGCGAGTACGACGAGCGCGGTCGCGTCCTCGCGCGCGGTCGGTTCGACGGTCCGGTCGCCGTCGAACCGCAGGAGTTCGCCGGCCTCGACGACGTGGGTCTCGTCGTCGATCCGCACGTCGAACGACCCCTCAAGCGCGTGGAACAGCACCGCGCGGCCGGGGTGGTCGTGCGCGGCGACTCCCTCGCCGGCGGACAGCGAGAGCCGGACCGTCTTCGGCTCGCGTCCGGGGAACGCCTCCGCGTGCGGTTCACCGTCGATCGCGTCGATCCGAACGGTCTCGACGGAGCCGTCGGTCGCGGCCTTCGGTAGCTCGGCGACGAACCGCTCCGGCCCCTCGCGATCAACGGTGTATCCCTCGTCGTCGAACGCCGGCACTTCCGCCGACAGCTCGTAGTAGAGCGGTTTCGGGTCGTGATCGTTGACGATCGTGAGCGACTCGCCGGGAGCGAGATCCGCGAAGGCGTCGTGGATGCGGTCGTGTCGTTCGTTCGGGGGGATCTCCCTGACGTCGAGTTGAGTCATCGCAGTGCACGGTCGGATACCCGGACACGTGTCGAACGTCGCGAACATGTTCGGATGGCGGGCGGGCGACGCTCAGATCCCCTGTCCCATCAGGTGGCTGCGCAACACGTCGGGCGTCTTGAGCCCGGCGTCGCTGTTGACGAGGACGACGGTCTCTCCCCCGTCGAAGAAGCCGTCCTCGGCGAGCGCCCACGCGCCGGCGGGCGCGGCACCGCCCGTCACACCCATCTCCATGACCTCGTTTTGCGCGACCGCGACCGCGCTCGCGAGCACGTCTTCGTCTGCAACGCCGACCGCGGTCCCGCCGCTCTCGCGGATCGCCTCCACCGCGGCCGCGCCGCCTGCCGGGTCCGCGATCTCCAGCTCGCCGCAGATCGTGTCGGGTGTCTCCCACGGCTCCGGCTCGTCGAGGCCGCGCTCTATCGCGGCCGCGATCGGGGCGCAGCCGGCCGCCTGCGCCGCAACGACCGTCGGCGTCTCATCGATCGTGCCGACCCGCTCCAGCTCGCGGAACCCCTTGTGCACGCCCGTGAGGACCTCGCCGGTGCCCGTCGGGACGACGACCACGTCCGGGGCCTCGCCGAGGTCGACGACGAGTTCGAACGCGAGCGTCTTGACCCCGTCGTGGCGGTAGGGAGTTGCGAACTCCCCGAGGTCGGTGTAGTCGGTCTCAAGCTGCTCTGCGACCGCTCCCGCGGCGTCCGGGAACCGCCCACCGACCACGCGCATGTCGCCGCCGTGGACGTTCGTCATTGCCTTGTTCGAGAACGCGCAGCGCGAGGGGACGAACGCGTACGACCGGAGGTCGGCCCGACCCGCGTACGCCGCCATCGACTGCCCGGCGTTGCCGGGGCTCGCACACGCGAGCGGCTCCACGTCCGCGCCCGCGGCCGCCCGCCCCGCGACAGCGGTGAGTGCGACAGAGAGCCCGCGGTCGAGCACGGTGCCAGTGGGATTTCGTCCCTCGTCTTTGACGTACACCGCGTCGACGGCGAGCTCGTCGGCGAGGCGCTCGGTCGGAACGAGCGGGGTCGCCCCCTCGCCGGCCGACAGCGCCGCATCGGCCGGGAACGGGAGCAGCGAGTCGAACCGCCAGTGCCCCCGCCCGGCCCCGGCGGGACCGTCGCGCGCCGGTGCCAGCAGCGTCTCGGGATCGACCGCGTCGTAGTCGTAGACGGGGTCGAGTCCCCGCGCCTGCTCGTCGTCCGGAACGGTCGTCGGGTCGGCCGTCTCGTGGACGCGTCCCGACGCGCGGCTCTCCAGCCCGCGGAACGCGCTCGTGGTCTCGATCGGCTCCGTCGGATCCATACCCAGCATTTCGACGGCGGCGACTAATCGCTTCCCTCTCGGCGATCCGCCTCCGACGGACGCACCTTTTAGGTCGTCGGGCGTCCCGCACTCGGTATGATAGACCGGCTGCTCGGTCGGGCCGAGCTCAAAGAGCAGATCGCGGAGTTAGAGGAGGCGAACCGCCACCTCGAACGCCGCGCCGAGGCCGAAGAGGAGCGGCGGTCGGACGCCGTCGCCGACCGTCAGCGTGCCGAAGAGCGCGTCAACGAACTCGAACACCGGATCGAGTCGCTGGAAGAGCGGCTTGAGCGCGCCGGCGGCGACGAGGCCGCCGTCGACTTCCGGCGCGTGAGCAACGCGCGCGGCGCGCGGCTCGACGACGCACTCGACCGGCTCCGCGCGATGGAAAGCGACGGCCCGGAGGGACTCCTCACGGCGTTCGTCCCCGACGCCAACGCCGTCCCGGAGAGCGTGTCGGACTGGTTCGGGGACCGTACCCCGCTGATCCGGCGGGCCGCTCCGGCGGTGGTGCTCGCCGACGACACCGGCGCGGTGAGCGTCGCTATCACGCCGCCCGTCGAGCCGGCGGCGTTCGACGGCTGGGACGACGAGTTCCGGCTTGATCCGTCGTGGTTCCGTCCGACCGGTCGGGTCGTCTTCGCGGTGGTCCGCTCAGACACCTTCGCGCTCGGCGTGTACGAGGGCAACGAGCGCGTCGCCTTCGAGGGGTTCACCTCCGAGGTGAAGTCGGCCCACTCGAAGGGCGGGTTCTCGCAGGGTCGGTTCGAGCGCCGCCGCGAAGGACAGATAGACGACCACCTCGACGACGCCGTCGAGACGCTCGCAGAGTACACGGAGAACGGGTCGGTAAACGGAGGCGACGGAGACCGAACGATCGTCGTCGGCGAGCGGAGCGTCCTCGGTCGAGTCCGCGAGCACGCGGACGTCACCGACGTCTCCGACGCGACGGGGAGCCCGAAGGAGGCGCTCGACGACGCGTTCAGGGACTTCTGGACGGCGCGGATCCACGCGGTGTAGATTCTCGACAAGTACCATCGAATGATACGCATACTCGCGTTTTCTCTCTGGAACCGGTCAATACACCCACTCTGTTATCGTCGGATTTCCGCACTCGTGCCACCGATTTCGACTTGATTCCCATGAGAACGGGGAAAGATGTCACCTAGAAAACTGGTATCGATTCTCGACAGACGTGACGAAGTCGAAGGCCTTGACGAGCTGAACCGGATCCTCGTAGCCGTGCTGTGAGAGAGCTCGCTCGATCCCGCGGAACGCCGGTAAATCGTTCGTGTAGATAGCGATCGACTCTGTCCGGCCGCGTTTGAGGAGGGTCGCTGCCGCTCCACCAACTTCCGCGTCCGCCTGCTCTATCGTGTGCTCGGGACGATCGGTGGCGGCAGAGATATACTGACGAATCATATCCATCGTCGCTGAAACGACTGGATTCGCATAGTCAACTTCCTCACAACGTTGAACCCACCCGGCGTCAATTGCATCCTCTATCGGAGGAGTCTCGTACGGATGCGATTCGGGCGTGAGTTCTTCGTATACTCGCGTGGGAAGCAGTAGGATGACATCCTGCTCTGTGACAGCCCGCTCAAGTAGATCGACGGTACCGTGGCGCTCGAACCGGATGAAGAGGTTCGCGTCGATAATATGGCTCTCGACAGACGGGAACAGTTGCGATGACACGAATGTTATTCGTCCACTCGGTCATCGACGGCGGCGTCAAGCTCTTGGATGTCGAGGCTCGTAGCGGTGTCAGGCTCAGTCTTGTGGAGGATCTCTTCGAGTTCTTGGAGGATAGTTTCTGCTTCGAGAACCGAGAGATCCTGTTCACGGGCCATGATTCGAGCGTTCATTTTCGACTGGGCGTACGACCGAGCGTACTCGATCGCCGTTGCAAGTCCGCTGACACCGTGTCGGTCGATGTAGAGGCGAATATTCTCGTTCGATCGACGTTCCGCGAGGGCGACGAGGAGCGTCGGAGTGATCTGGAACGTCTCCCCGCTGGCCTGAATCATCATATCGATCTGACCCGCTCGATAGCGGTGCGGTTGCGTCTCCGTAACGCGTTCTAGGAGATCGATCTCCACGAGATGTTTGACATCCTCGTAGACGGTTGTCGTCGAACTCTCGACGCCTTCAGACAGTTCTTCGACGGTTGGAGAATCGAGTTCGAGGACGCGGGTATAGAGCCGGGCAAGCCGGTTGTTCCGAATCACGTCGGAGACCGCCAGCATCGTATCAAGTGGGTGTGACTGCGATACCGCGGATTCTGCCATGTATTCTATTTTCCGCGGAATGTTAAAAAATCTATCGGAGGTTTGGGTTCACGTCTGAAGACGAGGTTCTGAACGCGAACGGTCGGGTTAGAAGGGAGCTGCTGGCCCCTCATCGTTACCGCCATCGGGATCATCGGTGCAGTCTCCACCGGATTCGGCATCGCAGTCGACATCCCCGCGCTCATCCGCGTCGCCCTCTTGTGACGTGGCGACCAGCTCGCCCGCGTCTCGCTGCCACGCCTCGATCCCGCCCCGGAGGCTCTCGACGCGGGCGTCCTGCGCGTCGGCGTAGGTCCCGATCAGCTGGGCGGCCTGCTGACTGGCGATCCCGTGGGGGCAGACGGTGACGATACGCGACGCGCCCGCCAGTTCGGTGATCCGTGTCGATAGCTCCGGGAAGGGGATACATTCGCTTCCGGGGACGTGTCCGCGGTCGAACGCCCGCCGGTCGCGGATGTCGACGATCCGAATCTCGTCCCGCTCGTCGTCCGGCAGCGACGCCAGATCGTCGGGGTCGATTTCCGCGACCATCAGGGGAGCGGACAGAGGCTCGCCGTGACAACGGCGAGCTCGTCGGTCTCGTTGCGGAGCCCGTGAACGACGCCGCGCTCGTTCGGGACCACCGCGGGGGCCGCGAGCGACTCGGCGTCGTCGCCACGGACCACCGTCGGTTCTCCTTCGATCACGTGAAAGACGTTCGTCGCGTCGCCGTGCTCGTGCGGATCGATCCCGGAGTCCGGTCCGAGGACGAACGCCTTCACGAGCACGTCGTCGGTAACGACCAGTTCGGCCGTCTCGACCGCGCCCGGATCGGGTCGCAGGTCGTCGACGGCGTCGGCGTATTGGTCTATGGTCATGTCCGCCCGTCCGCGACGGCGACACCTAAATCATTCGCGCGCGCCGGGCGGCAGCGGATCGGCGTGGTCGGCGATCGCCTCGGCGACGCGGTGGGGCTCCTCGTGGACGACCCAGTGAGTCGCCGTCTCGAGCGTGAGGAGTCGACCGTCGGCGCAGTGGTCGACGCTCCGTCCGGCCATCCGTCTGGTGAGAAACCGGTCTCTCGCGCCCCAGATCACGAGCGTCGGGACCTCGACGGTCGTCCGCTCGGGAGCGGGGCGATCGCGGACGATCGCCCGGTACCAGTTCACCATCGCCTCGAACGCGCCCTCGCGGCTCCACGCCCGACGATACCGCCTGAAATCCTCGTCGTCGAACGTCCCGGGGGAACTCGACTCGCGGAGGCCGCGTACCGCGAGCCGCCAGTTCCCGGCGCGGGCGACGGCCTCCGGCACCTTCGGGAGCTGGAACGCGAGGACGTACCAGCTCTTGAGCCGCTGGTCCCACGAACCGCGCAGCTCGCGCTCGAAGACGGTCGGGTGCGGGACGTTGACCGCGACGAACTCCGAGACGCGGTCGGCGTGGTGGAGCGCGAGCCACCAGCCGACGGCCGCGCCCCAGTCGTGGCCGGCGACCGCCGCCGTCTCCCGGCCGTACGCGTCGATGATCCCGACGATATCGCGCGCGAGTTCTCCGATCCGGTAGTCGCGCACGGCGGGTGGCTTCTCGGAGCAGTTGTAGCCGCGCTGGTCCGGGACGACGACGCGGTAGCCGGCGTTCGCGAGCGACGCGAGCGCTTCGTGCCACCCGTACCAGAACTCGGGAAACCCGTGTAGCAAAATCAGGAGCTTCCCGTCTTCTGGACCGGACTCGACGACGTGAAGCCGGACGCCGTTGGTCTCCACCGCCCGCGACTCGCCCGGGACTTCGTCGGGGATCTCGTCCGCTGGAACCGGTTCGTCGAGGACGCCGATGTCGCGGACGCTCGAAGCGTCGTCCTCATCGCTCGGATCGGTTCCTGAGTCGTGCATACCCGATTGTCGGTCGCCAGCGGCAAATAGCTACGTTCGGGTCCGGGACGACCGTGCAATCGAAATCCTCAAGCCGCTGGCAGCCGCCGCTCCGGGTAGACTAGCGATTCTGACGCTCGGCCCGGATGCGGTGGGGACGCTGCCCGCAGCGGGCGGCGACGGTCCGGGGCGGACGGACGCCTCCGGACCAGACCGAACCGGATCGGTTCTGTCGGGTGAATTCGGTCGAAGCCGGATCCCCCGTCGAACCGATCGGGATCGGTCGACGTCTCGGCCGCGTCGGAACGCGCGGATCGCACACCATGGCATCGAACACGTCATCACCGGACGGGACAGCGGCGGACGAAACGGACGGATCGGATATTGACCCGGATCCCGACGACGCAGAGGCGGCCTCGGCCACGCAGGCGGCGTCCGGGTCGGAAGCGACGTTGGAGTCGGAATCCGGGTCCGAGTCGCCGGACATCTCGAACGTGCTGCTCGTCACGATCGACTCCCTCCGGGCGGACGCGATCGCCCCGTACGACGGCGACCGCCACTCGCCGGTGTTACAGGGCCTCGCCGACGGCGGGACCGTGTTCGACAACGCCTTCGCGACCGGCAACTGGACGCCATTCTCGTTCCCAGCGATCCTCGCTTCCGAGCCCGTCTTCGCGCGCGACGGCGACATCGGCGTTCGCGGTGCCCGGACGCTCGCGTCAGAGCTCTCAGACGCCGGGTTCGAGACCGCGGGCTTCAACGCCGCGAACGGCTTTCTCACCTCCCACTGGGGGTACCCGGAGGGGTTCGACGAGTTCGAGTCGTTCGTCACGAGCGTCGGGTCGAGCCGGTACAGTCGGTACCTCGCGGCGCATCCGACCGTCGAAGCGTGGATCCAGCTCGCGTCCTCGCCTATCCGGCGGCTCGGGTCGAAGCTCCGCGGCGAGCGCGACGACCGCCCGTTCCTCGACGCCTCCCGGATGTTCGACGTGGAGGACGCCGCGACGGACTTTATCGACGACACCGACGACCCCTTTTTGCTGTGGGTTCACTACATGGACACCCACACGCCGTACGTGCCCGCACCCCGGTACATCCGCGAGGTGTCCGACGGGATCGTGGGGACTCACCGCATGCTACACGCACACACCCGGACGAGCCTCGGCTGGGAGGTCGGCGAGCGAACGCTCCGCGAGCTGCGGACGCTGTATCAGGCGACGGTGCGACAGGTCGACGCCAGCGTCGGGCGGCTGCTCGACACGCTCGAAGCCGCCGGTATTGCCGACGAGACGGCGATCGTCGTCGCGGGCGATCACGGCGAGGAGTTCCAGGAACACGGTCACCTCGCGCACTACCCGAAGCTGTACGACGAGCTGATCCACGTGCCGCTCATCGTGAACGCCCCCGGCGTGGACGGCGGGCGTCGCGTCACGGAACACGTCGGACTCGACGCCGTTCCCCCCACCGTAGCCGACCTCTTGGGCGTCGACGCGCCGGCCGACTGGCGCGGGGAGTCGGTCGCGTCCGCGGTTCGCGGCGAGTCGGATCCTGCGGACGACCGCGAGTTCGGCGGCGAGAGCGAGTCCGACGGCGACCCGGTCGTGTCCGTAACGGTGCGCGGCGAGGAGGTGACGGAACAACCCATTCCGCGTTCGCTGTCCGACGGTGATCTGCTCGTGAGCGTCCGCGACGCCGAGTGGACGTACATCGAGAACGTCGACGCGGACACGGTGGAGCTGTATCACCGACCGTCGGACCCGACACAGCAGACGGATTTGTCTGCCGATCCCACCGACGAGCAGCGGGCGGTCATCGAGCGGTTCGCGCCGATAGCTGCCGACCACGACGCGGAGCTCCGCGACAGCGAGGCGGCGGCAGAGGCGTCGGGCGATACCGATGGGGACGAGGTTGACGCTGACCTCGAAGCCCGGCTCGAGGCGCTCGGCTATCGGTGATGATACGGGCGATCCTCCGCGATCTGTCGAGCGGACCGATCGCCGTCCAACTCCGCCGGTTCGTTGTTGTCGGCGCGGTCACGGCCGGGATCCAGATGGCCCTCCTGTGGGCGTTCGTCGACGCCGCAGGACTGAACTACCTGATCGGCGCGACGATCGCCATCGAGATCACGATCGTCCTCTCGTACGTGGGCAACAACGCGTGGACGTTTCAGGCGAAGCAGAACACGGGCGTCTCGGAGTATCTCTCCGGCCTGCTCAAGACGAATCTGGTGCGCGGGACCGCGATCCCGATCCAACTTGCCGTGCTCTTCGCGCTCGTCGAGTGGGCGGGGATCTTGTACCTCGTGGGAAACGCCGTCGCGATCTTCATCAGCGGGATCTACCGGTTCGTGCTTGACGCCCTCTGGACGTGGGGGTGACGAGGCCGTCCGGCCGCAGTTCGGACCGTGGCGATCGAAATGACAGGAAGAACTGTTCGAGGCGCGCGAGTGGATGTGACCGTCCTAACTGTCGCGAGCGACAACACCTTGATCGAGACGAGATACCGGGAGAGTCAGAATGGAAGCCGCGGTTCAAGGCGCGCGACGATGTCTCTGACCGACTCCTGTTTGTAGTAGCCGACGACGGAGACGAGGACGACGAACGCGATGATCGCGAGCGCCGAGCGGAACCGCCCGCCGGCCAGCTGGCCGCCTGCGTACACGGTGATAACGTACGCAGGAAGTCGACCGACGCTTATCACGGCCATGAACGTCGGCAGCCGCCACTTCGTGAGACCGCTCAGAAAGCAGATGGCGTCGTCGGGGAGGCCAGGAATCACAACGAACGCGAACAGCCCGGGAACACCCACCGTGTCGACGAAGCCGTCAAACCGGGCGACTACGTCCTCGTGAAGCACGTCTTCGACGAACGAGCGGCCGAATCGCTTCGAGAGCGAAAACGCAACTGCGCTCCCGATGAGCACGCCGGTCAGGCTGTAGACGGTGCCCGCAACCGGGCCGAACAGGTAGCCGGCGACCAAGGCGACGACTTGGCCCGGGATCGGCGCGACGATCACTTGGAGCGCTTGGAGGAGCACGAACACGAGTGGAGCGAGGACGCCGAACTGGCGGAGCCACGCACGGAGAGCCTCGACGTCGGTGATGAACGCCGCGTACTCGCGGACGAACAGGTAGAGCGCGGCGAACCCGACCGCGACGCCGACCAGCGCGAGGAGTCCCCGACGTCGGTCCGACGCCGAGGCGAAAAGTTGCATCCACGGTACCCACCGGCACGGGTCGCCTTGAAGCTTACCAAACGGAACGTTTCGTCCTGTCGGTCGGCGTCCCGAGGACGGCGTCCCCGCAGGTGACGGCTCACATTCGGCGCGTGCGGAAGGTACAAACCACTCGTCGCCCAATCGAGTCCCATGTCACCGTCGCTCGCGGACGAGCCGGTCGAACCGCCTGCGGAGGGAGCCGAACCGCTGACTGAATCGGCGTATGGCGAGTACCTCGACACGCTCGGCGACGCGTGGGAGGTCGTCGACGGCCACCACCTCGAAGCGACCTACGAGTTCGACGATTTCGCGTCGGCGCTCGCGTTCACGAACGAGATCGGCGAACTCGCCGAGGCCGAATGGCACCACCCCGACATCCACCTCTCGTGGGGCGAAGTCGGCGTCGAGATGTGGAGTCACGATATCGACGGGCTCGCCAAGTCTGACTTCGTGATGGCTGCGCGCATGGACCGGATCTACGAGGACAGGTGAGCGAGGCGACGCGCGGACCGCCGAATCGGTGTCTACCCACGGCACTCGGGGGCGTCGGCAACGGACGGGTTTAAAACCCTCCCGGCGAAACGGAGATTCAATGAGTGCGAACGTCTTTCTGGTCCCGATCGATCCGGAGAACTTCGATCGAACGGTCCGGTCCGCGGTCGATCTCGCCGAGTACGACGACCGCCCCGATGCCCTCGCCGACGCTGACGAGGCACGCCTGTGGGCCGTCGACGACGACAGTGGCAACGGATCGACGTTCGACCGGATGGAGTCCGGCGACCTGCTGCTGTTTTACCACGACGACGAGTACGTCGCGACCGGCCGCGTCGGTACGTCGTTCGAAGACGACGACCGCTGGGTCAGCGGTACATTCTGGACCGCGTTCCCGACGACTCGCGTGTACACTGTCACGGACTTTTCGGCCGTCTCCGCCCCCAAGCGCGCAGTCAACGCGCTGTTCGACTACTCCAAGTCGTACACTCCCGGCTTCATGCGCGTCGCCGACAGCCGCGTGACCGCGGATCTGTCGTCGATCGAATCGGCGATCGACCACTACACGAAGCGGAACGCGTAGCGGACGCGTCACCCCCGTCGTCTTGCTTCTGCGGCGCTACACCGCCTCGAACAGTTCTTGATACGCCGGCCCGTACGCCGACGCCACCCGGTCCGGGTCGCCGCGCCGGTCCCCCCCGAGCGCCGGGAGGTCGACGGTCGCGAGCGGATCGATCATCGCCGTCACCGCATCCGTGTGTTCCTCGCGCGTCCCCTCGCGGGGACTGCCGGACGCCACGTCGCGAGCCTTCGCGTATCGGTCCCCGGCATAGATCCGCGCCCGGCCGGGGTCCACGACGGCGACCGCGTCGGGCTCGACCGGGCCGTCTCGCGGGAGCGGGCCGGCGACGTCCGCGTACGACTCGACGGCGACCGGAACGCCGGCTGCCGCGGTCGCCGAGACCCGCTCTGTGAGGCGATCGAGGGCAGGGAGATACGCGGCTGCCATCACGTCGTTGAACGCGGGCACGCTCTCGACCCGAGTCCCGTCCGCAAGCGGGAGCCTGTCCCCGAGTTCGTCCGGGAGGAGACCGGACGACTCGGCCGCCCCGTTGACGACGAACCGTGTGTCCGACGCTGCTGGACCGCTGTCCGCGGCGGGATCGTCGTCCGCATCGGAGTCATCGTCCGCCGCGGGGACGGTCACTCGGTCACAGAGAAACGTCCGGTCAGCGTCGCCGAGCATTCCGGTTCGGTCCGGCGTCGGTCGCCACAGTCGGTGGATCGGGTTGATAGATTCGGGCGTGATGACATCGGGGCCGCCGGCGAGCGCCAGCGTGCTCGCGGCGGCGAGGCGGCGGGCGTCCTTCCCGTAGAGTCGCCCCGACTCCGTCGCAATCTCGTAGTCGTCGTGGTCGAACCAGAAGTCGTTGCCGGCGCGGGGCTTGACCCCGATGGCGTCGCCGACGCGGTCGGCGAGCGCGCGCACGAGGCCGGTCGAGAACGTCGTCTTCCCCGCGTCGACGCGTGCGCCGCCCGCGACGAGAACGACCGGCGCGCGATCGCTCCGTTCGCTGATCACGACTCGACGGCGGCCGGGTCGAGGCCGTAGTAGCCCGGACCGTCCTCTGTCAGGGGTTCGGCGATCACCATGTCGTCAGCGTGGGCCATTACCCACGGGATCGCCCAGTCGATCAGCACGGCTTCGGTGTCGGGATCGACGTCGGCGTCCGGTTCCAGCCCCTGAAGCAGCCGACCGATCTCCGGTATCGTGTACATGAGATCGGGTTCGAACAGCTCTGCGGGCTCGTAGAACTCACACGGGAACGTCTCCTCGAACGTGTCCTTCGGTTCCGGCATACGCGAGGGTACGCCCGCGGCTCCGTAAACGGTGCCGATACGGGATCAGCGATCCGACCGTGTCGCTGCGAGATCAGCGATCGATCCGAGCGAGACGGCGTCAGAAGATGTTTGCCTGATCGTACACCGAGATGCCGGTATCGGTGATGTCGTACGGCTTCGTCTCCCGGGAGTGGTTCGCGTCGCGGATCTTCTGGATCTCCACGGCGAGCCGCGTCTCGCGGAAGTCCGACCCTCGGACGTACTGCAACACGAACACCGCGTCGGTCAGGTACTCGACGATGCCATGGCGGGAGGCGTACGGCGACTCCTGACTCGCCTCGGAAGTGAGGAGTGTCGTCACGCCGGCCTCCTTCAGCGACCGGGTGAACCCGAACACCTCAGAGCGGCGCTTCGACGGATGGTCGTACATCATCTCCAAAAGCGAGACGGAGTCCAACACCAGTCGGTCGGCGTCGAACTCGGCGATGAGCCGCGTGAGGTCGTTCCGGATGGACGCGAGCGAGTTCGCCATCTCGATCGGGTCGATGGCGACCACCGCGAGCCGACCTTCGGCGGCGTGGTCCTCGAAGGACCACCCCTTTTCGGCCGCCGTCGACAGGATCGACTCGCGGGTCTGTTCGAGCGTGATGTACACGCCCTTCCCGTCGGATTCGAGCGCCTCGTTGAGAAACTGGAGCGCGAACGTCGTCTTTCCGGTCCCCGCGCCCCCGATCACCGAGATCAGCGACCGGGCCGGGACCCCGCCGAGGATCATCTCGTCGAGCCCCTCGATCCCCACGTCGATCCGGGGGATCGCCGACTCGAACTCGTCCGGGTCGATGTCGAACCCCGCGGGATCGGCGTTGCCCGCCGTGCCCGGTTCGTCTCCGCCGCCGAACTCCGCGAATCCGAACGCGTCGTCCGGCGAGGGGGCGGTTTCCCGGTAGCCGCCGAATGGGTCCGCGTCGCCGAACGGATCGTCTCCCCCCGTCGCGTATTCGGTCGTCTCGCCCTCGGACTCGATGTCGGTAGTGGGCTCACCTCCCGATCGATCGGCTCCGCCCGCCGCACCGCCGAACGGGTCTGCGTCGCCGAACGCGTCGCCACCGAACGGCTCGTCACCGCCGTCAAAGCCGGAATCAGGGACCGCCCCCGTCTCGGTATCGGGTTCGCCAGAGCCGATGTCGCCTCCACCGTCTCGGTCTGCGTTCCGGACCCCACCAAACGGATCGTCGCCCTCTCCCGGGTCGACTTCGTCGGATCCCTCGTCGCGTTCGGAGGGTTCATCAGACCCCGCCTCGTCGTCGCCGTCGCTGTCGGCGTCCTCGTCGAGGTCGCGCAGCGCGCGCTCGAACCAGTCGTCCTCCTCGCTCATCGTCTCAGTCGGCCGTGGGGGGTCGACATGTGACGGGCAACGCGGGCGGGCGGCTTGAAACTTTCCGGGAGCGTCGCGTCTCCCGACGATCCGGTCGCGGCGGGGCGGTACGCGACGATCCGGTCGCGACGGGGCGGTACACGACGACCCAGTCGCGACGGGGGGTGCCGCCGGGCCGAGCGATGTCCGCACCCTTTTGGTCGCGCGGCGGAATCGGTGCCGCATGGACGTGGGAATCGTGGCGCGAAAGGGGAGCGATCGGGCGGTTGCGGTCGCCGCCGACCTCAGAGAGGCGGTCACCGCGGCCGGCGCGTCCGTCTGGGTCGATACAGAGACCGCGGACGCCCTCGACGGAGTGCCCGCCGGCCGACCGGTCTCAGCGCTCACCGACTGCGACCTCGCCGTCGCCGTCGGCGGCGACGGAACGCTCCTCTTCGCCGCGCGCAACGCCGGAGACACGCCGATCGTCGGGATCAACCTCGGCGAGGTCGGCTTTCTCAACGCGGTTTCTCCTGAGAACGCCACCGAGGCGGTCCTCGACGAGGTCGAAGCGTTCAACCGCGGCGAGATGGCCGTCCGCGAGGTGCCGCGTCTCGCCGCCCGGTCAGGCGAGTGGACTTCCGTGCCCGCGGCGAACGAGATTGTGATCCAAGGCGGACGACGCGGGCCGGGAGCCGGGATCGACTACGCGGTTCACATCGACGGGAGCCGGTACTCCGGGGGCCACGCGGACGGCGTCCTGATAGCCACGCCGACCGGCTCGACCGCCTACAACCTCTCCGAGCGCGGGCCGCTCGTTCACCCGAGCGTGAGCGGCCTCGTCGTCAACGAGATGGTCGCAGACGAGGGGATGCCGCCGCTCGTGACCGACATCGATTCGACAATCACCGTGTCGGTGGAGGGCGTCGACGAGGCCGTCGTGGTCAGCGACGGCCGAACTGTGACCGAACTCGACGCGCCGGCCGAGGTGACCGTCGAGCGGACCACGCCGCCGATGCGGCTCGCGGGACCACCGTCGGACTTCTTCGAGGCGCTCGGCAAACTCTCGTGAGCGGAGCGCGCGACCCACAAAGCGTTTATCGTCCGGACGGCGACCACACCGCGTGACTCGTCGGGCCGTCGTCGCCGGGTATGCCCTCGCCGCCGTCGCGGTCGCGATCTCGATCGCCGCCGCGTGGACCGCGTCGCCGGCGGCGGTCACCGGACCGCTCACCCGGCTCGCGGACCGACCGCTGTGGTTCGGCGTCGCGCTCGTGGGCCTCGCCGCGGTTCGGCCCGCCCTCGCGTGGCCGACGACCCTGCTCTCTGCCGCCGTCGGCTTCGGCTACGGATGGGGAGGCATGCCGGTCGGCGTCGCGCTCGTGACGGCGACCGCGCTGCCGCCGTACGGACTCGCTCGCTGGGGAATGTCGCGCGGTCGCGACGACCGCGCGACGGGAGTCTCGGCCCGCGTCCGTGACGTCTGCGCGCGACTGGCCGCGGTCGGCGGGGGCGCTCGAACGGTGGCTGCGACGCGGCTGCTTCCGCTGCCCTCGGACGCCATCTCACTGGGTGCCGGCGTCTCCGGGGTGGCGATCCAACCCTTCCTGCTCGGCACCGCCGTTGGCGAACTGCCGTGGGTGTTCCTCGGTGTCGCCGTCGGGGTCTCGCTCGATCGACTGGCCACCGGAGACCTCTCGGCCGTCGATCCGGCGGCGCTCGTGGCGATGGCGAGCGTCGGAGTACTGCTGCTCGCCGGGCCAGTGTATCAAACCGTCAGCGAAGAGCCCGCCATGACAGCGTGACAGTCGCGGGCGACAGCGTGACAGTCGCGTGTGACGACCACCGCAAGAACGGGCGGAACGTCGCGGGTACGGTGGGACGTTCGACCGGTCGAACGCAGCGGCCTGCGTCGCCCGGCCGAACCGAATCGTGTGCCTCCGATCGGGACCGATGCGAGCGTGCATTCCCCCGGTCCCCAGATCCCGGGACCGCTCCCAGCCCTAACCCCGAAGCCCCCCTCGCGGAGCCGTCGGTGGCCCGACAGGGGATACTTCAACGGGGGATCGAGGGATATGCACGCCGCTCGCTGGACCACGACGATCGGACACGCGTCGCCGCGTCTGCGTCGTTTCCGCCGTGTTTCGACGCGATCACCACTACTGTTCTTGTCGCTTCTGCCGTTAGCTGTCGTCGTCGCTTCCGTTGCTTTCGCCGCCGTCTTCTCCCTCATAGGAGACCTCGATACCGCTCGGCACGGGACGGAGGAGGTACGATTCGGTGCCGCGGCGGACAGGTGCGAAGTCGGCGATGAAGCTCGTTCGCGCGTTCTCTCGCACTTCAAACTGCTCATTGAACGTGAGCGGAGCGTTCCCCGGAAGATCGATGGATGCCTCATCGCCGCCGGAGAGCGTCCCGTCGACGGCCGAGACGTCAAGCTGGAGGAACTGGTAGGTTCCGACCGCCAGTTCGCGCTCGTCGATGAGTTGCGTCTCGCCGTCCTGTAGCTGGACGAGGTCTGCCTCCTGTGGCTCGTCGAATTCGAAATACTCGCGACCGGCCGGTTCGTCCTCGTCGTCTTCGCTGTCCGTCTGATTCGCGCCTCCGTCGTCCGTTTGCGTGTCGTCAGTGTCGTTTGCGCTGTCCGCGTCGTCTGCGCCGTCCGTCTGCGTTTCGTTAGCGCTGCTTTCTGCGCCCTCGGGGCCGAGCCAGATCCCCTCGATGGTGACCACGAGCGACTCGAAGTCGGCGATGTCCGCCGGCTGGTCGGTTACCCGTGTCGCCAGCGTTCCGGTCGCCGTGCCGACGCAGCCGGCGAGGCCGACGGTCGCGAGTGCGGCGGCACCGGTGGTCTGCAGGTAGCGCCGCCTGCCGAGTGCGCCGAGGTCTGTGAGCCGATCGGACACGCTAGTCTCCTCCCTCCCCGCGAGCCGCGTCGCCGGCGATATCGCTCACCGCGTCGCCGAGACTATCGAGATCGCCGGAGAGGAAGTCGGTGACGCTCCCGAGGATGTCACCGACGAAGTCGGGGACCGGACTCGGGAGGTCGCTCGGCGGGCCGGCGGTCGCGTTCGCGTCCGCCGCACCCGCCGCGTCGTCGGGTCCGGGCGCGGCAGCAGCGGTACCGGCCGCCGCACCGACGATCAGTACCGCCGCGGCGAGCGCTGCGATCAGCGTCATTCGGATAGCGTTCATAGGCACCTGCCGCTCGGAGCGCTACCACCTTTAATACCGAAAGTCGTTCAACTGATTTTCGCCCAGTTAACTCGGTTTAACCGTCCGAAGACGGGCGAACGCGGCGATCGGGTGGAATCGGTTCGAATCGCGACTCCCGCGTCCACATTCGAACCACATACGCGCGAGGTCACTCATCGCCCGCAGTTGTTCGTCGGTGGCCGTCGCCGCCGAGACGAAATCGTGCCGATAATGTCAGTCGGTACCACTTCACGTAACGAGAGTTCGGTTCGTTCGACGACCTCGATTCCGGAGGGACACCCACCGCGGCGGTCAGTCGCCGAGTACGCCGCCAATCGCGCCGGCCAGCGCGGAGTCGATCGCGAACAGGACAGTCACGAAGAGTCCCACGACGAGGACGCCGGCGCTGCCGAGCAGACTGCCGATCGGTCCGCCGACGAGTCCGACGAGCCCACCGAGAACGGCGAGCGTCAGCGTGACGACGAGCCCGCCGACGGATCCTGCGAGCAGTCCGTGCCAGAGCCCGGACCCGATGCCGCCGCCGGCGACGTACCCGGCGACGAACCCGCCGATCAGCCCCGCGCCGATGTGGCCGACGATTGGCGCGAGCGTCGCGAGCAGTCCCGCAACGATCATCACGACGAACCCGTAGCCGACCGCGCGCCAGTTGGTCATGCGGTTGCTCTCCGGGGAACGTACAAAAATCTCTTGTAGGTACAAAGCGGTCTCGACCTGCACCCCACCGCCGATGGCGAGGGCGACGCGGCGACGACGGTTTATATCGATCCGAACCGAAGACGGTCGCATGCCCTCCGGACAGCGCCCTCCGTCAGCGAGCGTGCACCCGGATGCTGCCTCCGCATCGCTCGATGAGGCCTCTGAGTCCCCTGAGGCCGCCGACACCACAGATGCCACAGACGCCGGGGATACGGCGATCGAGTGGGGACCGGTTAGCTACGACCGGATCCGCTCTGTGACCCTCGGAATCGCCGCGGTCATCGCCACGGTCGTCGTCGCATTTCTCGCCTCTCTGGTACCGGTCGTGGTGACTGGGTTCGCGGCTGAGGGCGGCGGAGCCAGCCTCTCCTCGATCGACGCGTCCACGATCGCCGTCGGCGTTCTCCTAGTGGCCGCGGCCGCGATATCGCTGCTGCCGGTCGCGGGCGTCGCGCGCTCGGAGTGGGCTCCGGAATCAGGGTCATTCCGCGAGGCGGTCGATCTCTCGTGGATTCGACCGCTGTGGCTTCTCGGAGGTGCCCTCGCTACGGTCGGGCTGTTCGTGGCGCTCCCGTCGAACGCTGTCGGCGGGCTCTGGCCGCTCGCGTGGTCGGTGTTCATGCTCCCGCAACTCCTCAGATCTACGGGGACGACGGTGCGGGTCGATCCGACCGAGGCCGTGATCGAACGCGAGAACCAGACGACCGACCGGAGTCGATGCGACGACCTGCAGGCCGTGGTCCGGACGCGGCGGATCGATCTCCCCCTGACGGCGACGACGCTCTTCGTCCTCGCGTATCGCGGGAACGCGTGGTACCGGTCGACGCCGTGGCTGTTCGTGCCGAGCGACCGAGCCGATGCGGTCGAGTCGCGCCTCGACGCCGTGCTCGCGCGCGGCGACGGCCCCGAACGCGCGACGACACCGGAGCGGGTGACGCTTGCGTTGCTCGGGTCAGCCTCGCTGGTCGTCGGCCTCGTAATCGCCGTCGCGGCCGACGAGGGAGCGGCCGGCGTGTTCTTGGCCCTGTTGACGGCACCGTTCAGCCTCCTGTTTCTCGCACTCGCGGCGCGGCTGTGACTCGAGCATCCAAGTATCGCGCCCCCGTAGGACAGGCATGGACAGTCGCCGGCTCGAACGAGAGCTTGAAGATGCCTTCGACGGAACCCAAGCAGCGCGGCGAGCCGTCGCCCGCGCGGCGACCGACCTCGCCGACTCCGAGCAGCCCTCTCGCGATCGCGGACACGCGCTCACCGTCCCCGAGGTGATAGCGAACCTCGAAGACGCTCCCGACGGGCTGTCGGTCGTCGACCGCTGGAACTGGTGGATCGGAGCGCTCGATGTCGCCTACGGCGGCTACGACTACTTCTCGGTCAGCGCTGTCGGGGACGACGCGGGCGACCTTCGGCGGTAGTTGGCGATGTCTGGGAGATACGCTGACCGATTCTCCGGAGAGTGCGCTCAACGCGACCACTTTCAGTTTCACTCCGCGGATGGCTCAGGTATAGGGGTGTTACGGCCCTCTTGTGGGGTATGAGCGCGAGCAGCCACGACCGACCGCGGTACGCGACGGCGACGCGCGTAGATGTCACGGAGTGTCGAACGGATCGGATCGTCGACCGAAGCCGAGATAACCGCGTTCGCGGGAGCGAGGTACACCTCGAGCGTCGGGGCGGACGGACGTTTCTCGTGACGACACCGACGGCGTAAGCGACGACGCCAGACAGCCGTACGCCTACAGGACCGTTCGGATCAGTCTCCGGTGTTTCCGACTCAGTCGTCGGCCGTCACCGGCGCTTCACCCGTACCGCCGTCGGCGAGGAGGCTGTTGAGCCCGACACCGAGCGCCTCGTTCGTGCGTGCGACCGACTCCGCGCGAGACACGTCTGTCACGAGCGCGCGGATCGCGTCGACGTTCTCGGGGACCACGTCGGCCTCCTGGTGGACGTTCTGGAACAGGTACAGGTCCCGCCCCTCGACGCTCACCGATTCCTCCCAGACGCAGTTCTCCCAGAGGTCGCCACGTGACCGGCCCAAGTCGGAGGCGTAGTCTTTGAGTGTCCCGGCACCGTCGATGCCGGCGCGTTCGGGGATCTGGAACACGCGGGACTGCTCGGCGAGCAGGCCGCGGACGGCCGAGGTCGACGGCTCCGTGTCGAGCGTGACGTTGACGCTGTGCGTGTGCATGCCCGTCACGGGCGCTTTGAGCGCGGCGGTGTCGATGTCGATGTCGGGCAGGATTTCGTTGACGTCTGGGCCGTGGTGTGAGGGAACCGTCGCCGGGTCCGGGATCACGTCGTTTATCGGACCGCGGTCTGTCTCGCTCGGGTCGCCGCCGCGGCGGACAAGCGTGACGCGGGCCTTTTCCACGCCGAACTCCTCGTCGAGCGGGGCGAGAATACGAGAGAGTCCGGTGCTGTTACACGAGACGACCCGGAGGGAGTCGGCGTCAGCCACCTCGTCGCCGCTCGCGCGAGCGTTGAACGAGGCGTCGGCGATCGCCGCATCTTCGCCGCCCTGATACACGGCGGGGGTGTCGTGCGCCTCGTAAACTGGGCGGTTCCGTTCGCCGATGCCGGAGGGAGCGCAGTCGACGATCACGTCGACGGCGTCGAGCAGGTTGGCGAGCGTCCCCGAGACGGTGAGTCCAGCCGTCTCGAACTCGTCGACGCGATCGTCTATCGCGGCGTATAGGTCGTAGCCCCGCCGGATCGCGGCCTCCGCGCCGTAGTCGGGACTGGTTTTCGTCACGCCCACGAGTTCCATGTCGGGTTGGGCCGCGACCGCGTCCGCGACCCGCTTGCCGATCGTGCCGTACCCGTTGACGCCCACGCGTGTCATATGCTCCATTCGAGCGGGGTGCCGCATAATGTTTTCGAGAAACGCGAATCGAAATTAACTACGGCGCGAGTAATCCATCGGTTAATTCGACGCCGGTTCGGGGCGGACGAATGTAACTCTGTTTCGGAATAGAGTTGTTAGTGGTCGCCGCCGGTCCCGCGTCGGTCCGAATCGAGATCGATGTCGAGCTCCTCCAAGAGTTCCTCGGCCTCCTCGCGCTTCGCTTGGTGGTCTTCGAGGAACTCGCGCATGAGCTCTGCGGCCTGCTCCTTGCAGCCGCCACAGAGGCGCTCGCCAGTCACGCACTCGGAGTACACCTCCTTCGTCAGTTCGTCGTCGTCGCCGGCGAGAAGGTAGGCATACAGCTCGTAGACGGGACACTCGTCGGCCTCGCCGCCGAGTTCGCGCTGCTTCTCTGCGGTGTCGCGGCCGCCCGTCGTCGCCGCCCGGACCTTGTCGTATCCGTCCTCTGGGTCGTCCAACAGCGAGATGTGGCTCGCCGGGATCGACGAGGACATCTTTCCGCCGGTGAGACCGGTCATGAACCGGTGGTAGATCGAGGACGGCTGTCGGAAGCCGAACCCGTCGTGGTCGATCTCGATTTCCCGCGCCAGCGACTCGGCCTCAGTCTCCGATAGGTCTAAGGCATCAACGTGGGCGTCGTAGACGCGCTTCTTGCCGTCAATATTCTCAATCAAGGCTTTGAATGCCTCGTCAGTGGCATTGCGATCGAGGAAGCGAGTTCGGCGCTGAAGCGGTTCCTGACCTCCAGATTTTAGCTTTTTCTGAAGAGAGTTGACAGCCTCACCGGGGGTCAATCTGTAAGGCTCCACCTCAAGTGGTACCAAAGTAGAGAGGATTTTGTTCCACTCTTCACCCGAAAATCTATGTCCGGCATCAGCTAACTCCTCTACCGATAGGTGATACTCCCTCAATCTATTCTCATCTAGGGAGACATCATCTAATTCTTTCAACAGATATGACGCTTGACGACAGGTGACGTTACCCAGATCTGCGTCGTCAACGCCAATTCTGTTGGTTTTCATCCCGAGACCTGATCTGATTGATTCCTCGACCTTCTCATAGAGCCAACTGACCAGCCGCCGTTCGTCGTCGTCGAGCTCGAAGCTCGCGAACGCCTCGGTCACCTTGAAGTAGCGCACCCGAGTCGCTAGGTCGCGGGTGAGCCGGACGTGCGGGTCTTGGTCGGGACCGACCGGGATCACGGTGGGTTTCGGCTCGTCGACGAGTTGGGGATACAGGATGTCTGCGGTCTGGGTCACGACGCTTTGCATGTGCGAGATGTTCGTCTCGCCGTCGAAGCCGTAGATTGCCTCAAACTCCGAGAAGTTCGCCTTCGAGCCGAGTTCGAACCCGAGGTCTTGGACCGCGCGGTTGTCCGACTGGCGGTATACCTCTCCCTCCTCGGCGTCGAATCCGAGTGCCAAAAGCGACAACAGGTAGCTGCGGGCGTGCTCGTCGATCTCGTCCCACGACATCCCCCGCGCGGAGTGCGCCTCCAAGTCGGCGATCAGACCGAAGGCGTCTGCGCCCCGCCGTTGATGCCAGATAATCTCGTCGAAGACGAGCTTGTGGCCGATGTGCGGATCGCCCGTCGGCATGAATCCCGACAGCGCCGCGAACGGCTCGTCGTTCGCCATCGCCTCCGCGACCGCGTCGTACTCGCGGTGACCGAAGATGACGCCGCGACGCATCAGGTAATGCGGGTCCGTCACCTCGTCGGCGACGTCGTCGAACGCCTCGATGCCGAACTCCGCGAACAGGTCCGCGTAGTCGCCGACCGACGCCGAACCCCACGGGTCGAGCGCGACGTCCTCGCTCGGTTCGCCGTCCGCGCGCTCGGTCCCGCCGTCACCGAGGGTATCCTCGTCCATACGTCTCCTCCCGTCGGTCGACGCAAAAACCGTTCGGATGGGCAAGCACCGAGCGAACCGGTCGTTCGCTACCGCGGCGACGCGATCCGCGCGACGACTCGCACCGCCGTCGCCGCGGATAGCGCCCACCCCACGAACACGAGCGCGGCCGCGAGAACGACGGACCACTCGCGAGCGGCCGCCCAGAGCGGATAGATCGCCGCCGAGTCGGCGATTCCCGACCCGATCCCCGCTGCGAGCGCGTTGGACGCTCCCGGTGTTGCGACCTCGTTCGTCCCGTCCGCGAGTGCGGTGACCGTCAGCGCGCCAAGACCGAAAAGCGGCGGGACAGACATCGCGAACAGGACGATCCCACACGCCACGGTGCGTCCGAGGCGGCCGAACCGACCCGGCACGCCTCCGGACTTCCCTCGCAGTCGTCGCGTCCGCGAGCGGCGTGCCCGCTGATAACCCTTTTCGCGTCTCCGATCGATCTCCCCCGTCCGATCGCTCGGTTGCTCCCGACCGGTGCCCGGCCGCCGCCGAGTTCGTGAGTGTCGACCGACCTCTCGCCGGTGACTCGCTCCCCGTTGCCGTCGCATGGCGGGCGTGGCCGCGGTATCACTTATAGCGAGCAGGGTCTCCGGACGCGTGCCTCGCTGATCGCCATCGTTCGTCGCGGTTCCGCCACACGTCGAGATGCGCGTCCTTTTGTCAGGGCGTCTCGTAGTCCGGACGTGACACCCCGGACGCCGAACTACCGGACGCTCCGTCTCCTGTGTGCGAACGGGGCCGGTATGTTCGGGTTCCTGTTGGCGTACGTCCTCGGACGGGACCCCGTACTCGCGGTCGCGACGGGGGCCGTCGTCGCCGCTATCGGTTACGCGGCCTCCAGCGCGGTGGTCGAGTACGCGCGCGGGTGAGTCGGTCGCGGTCGACGCCGTGGTTCCGCGGACTGTTTCGTGGATGGCAACTGCTGCGCACCGCTTTGCGACCCCCAACCGATAAATATGCGAACGGTTATCATTTTGAATCCCGTGGACACTATCGAATGACGGAACGAGACGAGGCGAGATCGGTAGCCGGCGCGACAGCGGGGTCCGGTTCTCCGATCGAGGTTCTCGTCGTGGCCGGAGACGCCGACACCGCGGACGCGACCGCGACGGCGATCGAGCGCCACGGGAGTCGGGTAACGGCGACGACGGATCCGACCGAGGCGTTCCGCGCACTCGACCGCGACTCGTTCGACTGCGTCGTGAGCGAGTACCACCTCCGCGACGGCCACGGGATCGATCTCCTCGAATCGGTTCGCGACCGGTACGCCGATCTGCCGTTCGTCCTCTTCGCCGAGGAGGAGTCGGCGACCGTCGCGAGCGAGGCCGTCTCCGCGGGTGTCGACGAGTACGTCCCGAAGGGCGGCTTTTCTGACCCGTTCGACGCGCTCGTCTCCCGGATCGACGACGCCGTGTCGCGGGCGCGAACCGAACGACAGCTCACGGCCCACCTCGACCGGATGACGGACGCCTTCTGCCGGATCGACGGCGACTGGCGGCTCGCGTACCTCAACGACCGCGCGACGGAACTGCTCGATAGAGACGCCGACGACCTTCTGGGCCGGCGGATCTGGGAGTGCTTTCCGGGCCTCGACGGGACGGCCCTCGAAGCGGAACTCCGATCGGTGATGGAGACGGGGGAACCGACGACGTTTGAGTACCATGCCGATCTGCTCGATGCGGATCTCGAGATCGACCTGTACCCCTCCGCGACCGGCCTGTCAGCGTACTTCCGAGACGTGACCCCTCGGAAGGCTCACGAACGCGAGTTGGAGGAGCTATCCGAGCGACTCCAGCTCGCCCTAGAGGGCGCTGACGTGGGCGTCTGGGACTGGGATCTTCGTACCGACAAGGTGGAATACGACGACCGCTGGGCGGAAATGTTGGGGTACGAGCCGTCGGAGATCACGCCAGATCTCGCAGAGTGGAAGGCCCGCGTCCACCCCGACGACATCGACCCGGTACGGGCGGCGCATGAGGCGCACCTCGACGGAGACACGGAGCACTACCAGTTCGATCACCGGCTGCGATCGAAGGACGGTGACTGGCTGTGGATCCGCGACCGCGGACGGGTCGTCAAGCGCGACGACGACGGCGAGCCGCTACGTGCCGTCGGCATCCACATCGACGTGACCGAAGAGAAGGAGCGCGAGCGCGCGCTCGAACGCTACCGCCGGCTGATCGACGAGCTTCCGGAGGGGGTCTGCGAATACGACGCGGAGGGACGGTTTGCACTGGTTAACGGCCACATCGCGTCGGTGTACGGGATGTCTCCCAAGGAGCTCACCGGGCGACCGAGTCCGCTCGTGGACCGCATACGCGAGATGTCGGACGGCGACCCGTTCGCCGAACTCGTCGCGGGCGACCGCGAGCGGCTGTCGGGGACGGTGGAGCTCGACCTTCCGGATCGGCCGGGGACCATCGTGGACTTCGAACTGCAGCGACTCCTGATCGATGGCGAGTTCGACGGCGTTCTCGGTATCTCCCGCGACGTGACCGACGAGCGCCGTCGCCAACGGCGACTCGAACGAACCTCGGCGCGGCTGGGGGCGCTCTACGAGGGCTCGCCGGACATGATAGACATCCACGACGAGGAGGGGCAGATCGTCGACGCAAACCGGGCGATGCTCTCAGAGCTCGGCTACGATCACGAGGCGCTCACCGAACTCGCCGTCTGGGACCTCGACGAACAGATGGAGCCGTCGGAGGCGGTCGACACTTGGGAGGGGTTAGAGACTGGCGAGACGGTTCGGATAGAGACGACGTTCCGTCGCGCGGACGGCACATCGCTTCCCGTCGAGGTCCACGTCCGTCGCATCGATGTTCAGGAGGAGTCACGGTTCCTCGCCAGCAGCCGCGACATCTCCGAGCGGAAGGCGTACGAACGGCGGATAGAGCGCGAAAACGAGCGGCTCGACGAGTTCGCGAGCATCGTCTCACACGATCTCCGAAACCCGCTCAACGTCCTCTCCGGATACCTGCACCTTGCCATGGAGACGGGCAACGACGACTACTACGAGCGGTGCGAGCGCGCGCTCGACGAGATGGAACGGCTGATCGAGGACGTGCTCACGCTCGCGCGGCAGGGTAACGCGATCGACGACGTGGGGACGGTCGACCTCCGCGAGGTCGTGACTAGCTACGCGGAAGACGAATTCGGTCCGATCGACGTTCCGGACCGATCGAACGACGGAGACGCCGCGACGGACGACGCCCGTTCGGGCGAGGACGCGTCGACGAGAGAACCGGACGCCGAGGCCGTGACGATCGATGTCGCCGTCGAGACCGATCAGACGCTGTTTGCCGACGCCGGCCGACTCAAGCGGCTCCTCGGGAACCTCCTGCGGAACGCTGCCGAACACGGCGGGTCCCGAGTCGTCGTTGGCGACCTCCCGGACGGGTTCTACGTCGAGGACGACGGCCCCGGAATCCCCGAAGACCGTCGGGACGCCGTGTTCGAAAGCGGCTACTCGACGACCGGGACGGGGACCGGATTCGGCCTTGCGATCGTCCAGAGCATCGCCGAGGCGCACGGGTGGGACGTGACGCTTTCGGCGTCGGAGTCGGGCGGCGCTCGGTTCGAGTTCACCGGCGTTGACGGACCGTAGCCTGCGGCAGCAAAAAGTAACGGTTCAGATTCGGAGGGCGTCGCTACAGCGTGCTTCCGTCGTTCAGAACGCGCCCGGATAGACGCTGATCTCCGCGTGAAGCCCCTCGCGCAGGGCGCTGTGGACGTGACAGATCCCCTCGGCCCGCTCGGCGATGTCGGCGGCCGTCTCGTCGTCGAGGTCGGCCTCGACGTGGACGTCGAACGCGATGGACGCCAAGTCGTCGTCGTCGAGCTCGGCGCTGGCGTCGATCTGTACCTTTCCGAGATCGTCCTCGCCGCGCTGGCTCCCGCCCACGCGGAACGCGGGCAGGTAACAGGAGGCGTACGTCGCGACGAGCGCGGCGTTCGGGTTCGGTCCCGTCTCGTCGGTCGCGTCGATCTGCAAGTCGAAGTCGCCGACTTGGCTCGTACAGGCGTATCCGTCCTCGGAGACGGTGGTGGTCTCGATGTCTGCCATAGTCATCGTACGCTTCGGTCGTGGCCGAATAAAGGTTGCCGACATCGACACGGCGCGCGGTCGACCGCGACGGTACGTCCGCTATCCCCACTCCTTTGAGCGTGGCGAACCTCCCCCCGACGATGGATCCCGATATCAGAAACGCCAGCGATACGTTCGAGTTCGACGACGGTACGACCGTCAACCGCCTCGGCTTCGGCGCGATGCGGCTCACCGGCGAGGACATCATCGGCGCTCCCGGCGACGAGGCGGAGGCGACACGCGTCCTTCAGCGCGCGGTCGAGGCCGGCGTCGACTTCGTTGATACCGCGGACTCCTACGGACCGGGCGTCTCCGAGCGCCTGATCGGCGAGGCGATCGACGACGATCCCGACGTGCTCGTGGCGTCGAAAGCGGGGCTGCTCCGCAACCGCGAGGGCGACTGGACCCCGCACGGCGACCCCGAGTTCCTGAAAAATCAGGTACTGTGCAGCCTCGATCGGCTCGGCGTGGACACAATAGACCTGTACCAGTTCCACCGTCCGGACCCCGACACCGACTTCGAAGCGTCCGTTCACGCCTTCGCCGAGATGAAGGACGAAAAGCAGATCGAGCGCGTCGGCCTCTCGAACGTCTCCGTCGAGCAGCTGGAGACCGCACTCGACATCGTCGACGTCGCCACGGTTCAGAACCGCTACGACGTGGGAAACCGCGACGAGGAGGCCGTCCTCCGCGCCTGCGAGAAGCGTGGGATCGGATTCATTCCGTGGGGGCCGATGTACGCGGTCGACGAGGACGAGGCCGGCCCCGTGCTCGATTCGGTCGCCGAGCGGCGCGACGCGACTCCCCATCAGGTCGCGCTCGCGTGGCTGCTCGGACACTCCGACGTGACGCTCCCGATCCCCGGCACGTCGAGCGTCGACCACCTCGAATCGAACCTCGAAGCCGCGCGGCTGGAACTGACAGACGAGGACGTGGCGGCACTCGACGGGATCGATCCGCGATAACAGAGCGCTATTTCACTCGTCGAACGGGTTCGTCAGCTCGACCGTTTCCTCGCGGTCGGGGCCGACGCCGACGGCGTACACCGGCGTGTCGATCTCGGCGGCGACGAACTCGAGGTACTCGCGGGCCGCGTCGGGCAGCGCCTCGTATCCCGCCTCGGCGACGGCGGCCGAGTCGAACGGTTTCCACGTGTCGAGCGTCTCGTAGATAGGGTCACAGCGGGCCCACCGCTCAGTCGTGGTCGGGACGGTATCGAGTGTCTCGCCATCAAGCTCGTACCCCGTACACACCTTCAGCTCGTCGAGGCCGGCGAGCACGTCGACGTGGTTGACCGCGACACCCGTGAATCCCGAGACGCGCGTGGCGTGGCGTAACATCGGGAGGTCGAGCCAGCCGATCCGCCGCGGGCGACCGGTGACTGTCCCGAACTCGCCGCCCCGTTCGCGGATGTCGTCGGCGAGCGCCTCCTCGTCATCGTCGCCGTCAAGTTCGGTCGGAAGCGGGCCGGAGCCGACTCGTGAGAGGTACGCCTTGACGATGCCGACGACCTCGCCGTCACCGACGGTCGTGACTCCGAGCCCGGAGCCGACGGCGGCCCCGCCGGCCGTCGGATTCGAAGAGGTGACGAACGGGTAATTCCCGTGGTCGACGTCGATGTGCGTGCCCTGTGCGCCCTCGAAGAGGATCTCGTCGCCGGCCTCGTGGCGTCGATGGAGGAAATCCGAGCAGTTGACGGTCATCCCCTCGTCGGCGAGGCGCTCGCCGATCGCGGTGAACTCCTCGTGGAGGGCGTCCACGTCGAACGCCTCGGCGCGATCGTCACCCGAGAGATCGAGCCCGTACACATCCTCGACGACCGCGCGCTTCTGCGGAACGGCGTACGCCAACTTCTCGCGGAGCACGACGGGATCGAGCAGGTCAGCGATCCGAATGCCCCGTCGGCCTGCCTTGTCTTCGTAGGTGGGACCGATGCCGCGGCCCGTCGTGCCGACCTCGTCGCCGTCGTCGTCGTCGGCTTTGACTTCTTCTTCGATCCCGTCCAGAACGCGGTGGTACGGCATGATGACGTGCGCTCGTCGAGCGACCCGAACGTCGGGGTCGAGCCCGCGCTCGCGCAGGTCGTCTATCTCGGTGAACAGCGTTCGCGGGTTGACGACACAGCCGTTTCCGAGTATTCCGACCGTCCCTCGGACCGCGCCGCTCGGAACGAGCGAAAGCTTGTACTCCGTGCCGCCCTCGACGACGGTGTGGCCGGCGTTGTCGCCGCCCTGATAACGGACTACGACGTCCGCGTCCCCTCCCCACCGGTCGACGAGCGCGCCCTTGCCCTCGTCACCCAGCTGGGAGCCGACGATGGTGAGTGTCATACGACCGCTGTGTTCCCTGCGGGGGGTAAAACCGATTACGGTCCACGGCCGAAAATACTGCACGAACGTGAATATCGCATTTCCTCCAGCCCCGGTTCTGTTGCTATTTGTGTACGATCTGGCGGAGAGACGGCCCGCGTTGCGTCCGCGTCGAACCCGATCGAAAGACTCGAGAGCGAATACATCGAGAGCGAACACATCGCGATCGGGTCCGTCTCACGCGGTTTCCGGGTCTCGGGACCGAACACGTTAACTATCCCCACGTCAAACTGCTCGATCGAGCGCTCTGCGGCGACGCCCGACAGCAACTTTTAAACGGGGGCATGACAAGTTAACATGTGCCATGATAGATCGACTAGAGAAGGAGGTAGACATGCTGGAACGACACCTCCAGGTCCTGCGGATGGTCATCGAAAACGAACCGATCGGCATCGTCAAGATGTCGAACGAGACGGGATACCCGCACCACAAGGTCCGCTACTCGCTCCGCGTGCTCGAAGAGGAGAACCTCATCGAGCCGTCCAGTCAGGGTGCGATCACGACCGAACGGACCCACGAGTTCGTCGACGAACTCGACGAGAAGCTCGACGAGACGGTCGAAAAGCTCGGCTCGATGCGTATCGACGACGCCGCCGAACTGGAAAGCTAAACTGACTGCCGCACACTGTCTCGATTTCTGCGTCACCTCGCCACCTCCGTCTCCGTCTTCGACACTCGCACCACTCAGAGGTCAGGGACCGTCATGTGGAAGCCGCCGTCGCGAGCCTCGACGAGACAGAGGTGGTAGCCGCGCTTGCGCGAGAGCTTCACAAAGCTCGCGCGCTTGGACCGACTGAACAGTCCGCCGCCGACGGCGTCGCTCGCGGTCTCCAGTGCGCCCGGCTCGAAGAAACTCTCCGTCACTGCGAACGCGGCCGCGAACGGATCGTTCGACTCCGCGATGTCCCGACCGTTCGACACGAGCGACTCTAGCGTTCCCTCCGCGGTCGGGTCGCGGCTGTCGTTGAGGTCGGCGACGAACAGCGGGTTCCCCATCCGATCGCGTAAGACGAGGTCGAACTGTCGCTGTTCGCGGGTCTCTTCGCCGCCCTCGCGGATCGCTATCGACACCGAGCCGCCGATCTCGGCGCGGTCGATTTCGGGGAGCGCGTCGTACAGGTCGCGGAGCACGCTCTGGCTGCCGGTCTCGCTCACCTCGAACGGGAGATCCTCCACGAGCCACCGGGTGAAGCCGTACTCGATCGTGTCTCGCAGGAACTCCTCGTACGGTCGCCCCTCGACTGCGAGCCCCTCCGTCTCGAAGCTCGTGTGGTGTTCGATCCGGAGGTTCTCCCGGAGGGAATCCCGGTCGACCGCGCCGTCGTGTGCGTCTTCGAGGGTCGCGCCGCCCTTGGAGTCGTACCGGACGAACAGGTTCGTCCCCTCACGGGCCTCGGCCGCCGACAGGTTCCGATCGCTCTCCGGGAGCCGGTCACGGACGGCCGACAGCTCCTCGCGGAGCCGGTCGCGCTCCTCGCGGATCGTCGACAGCTCGGATTCGAGCCCCTCGACCTCGGCGGCGAGGTCGTCGCGCTCGTCAGCGATCTCGTCGCGTTTGGCCGCGAGCCTGTCTCGTTCGGTCTCAAGCGACTCTCGGGCCTCGGTCGCCGTTTCGAGCGCCGATTCGAGTTCGCGGATCCGTGATGCGGCCCGTTCGGCGGACGGGGCGGCCGACCCGCGACTCGTTGACCGCTGTGTCACCGCGGCGCTGTTGGATCCGGTTTGCTCGGTCGCTCTCGGTTCAGCCGAGCCGTTCTCGCCCCCGTTCGTCGCGCCCGGCTCGCGGTCGTGCTCCGGCGGCGGGCTCGCCTCGCTTGGGTCGAGCGCCGGTATCGACTTCTGCTCGCGCCACTGCTCCTCCTCGGAGAAGACGTCTTCGTCTGCGGGCGACGACGCGGATTGTTCGCCGTCCGATGGGCTCCGATCACGGCGATCCGTCCCGGTCTCTGACCGCACCGGTGACCGATCCGACTCCGCGTCTGCGGCCGTCGAACCGCGGTTGCCGGCTCCGTCACGGTCCGTCTCGGATGTATCGTGCTCGCTACCGGACGCGCGAGCGTCGGCATCGCTGGCAGTCGCGTCGGCGTCTGCGCTGTCGTCGGCGTCACGTCCGTCGTTTACGGCGTCTACACCGGTGTTCCCGTCGTCTACGGCGTCTACGTCGTCTGTATCGGAATCGGATACCCCGTCAGCGTCGGCCGCCACCTCCGCCGTTTCTTCGGTTCCCGTTTCTTCGGTTCCCGTTTCGTCAGACTCCATCTCGTCACCCCCCGTCTCATCGGCCGACGGGTCCGCCACGACGGGATCTGGAGTCGTTTCTGTCGCCCCCGGGGACGAGTTGGAGGCCGCCTCCGCGTCTACACGCACCTCGTCCGTCGCGGTCGGTTCCGCCTCGGTCACCGCGGCTCCCGGTCCGGCCGCCGCCGATCCGGAGTCCGTCACCTCGCCGTCCGCGTCACCTGTCGCGCCGCTCGTCGCGTCGTCGCCGGTCGGCAACTCGCGAACGTCGAGGTCGACCTCGTAGACGGTGTAGATCCCGACCTCGTCGTCGGCCAGATCGAAGGCGTCGTCGCCGGTTTCGAGCCGGCGCGAGTTGCCCACGTACGCCGCCGACATCGACTCGCCGGCAGTGTAGGTAACGTAGTAGTCGCCCGAGAGCACGTTCTCGGACAGCTCGACGTAGCCGGTGTAGCCTCCTTGCGAGAGCTTGCGATCTGCCTCCGAGAGCGGCGTGTCGTTCGTGTAGTACTGCGCCCGCGGCTCGCCGCCCCGCTCCTGCATGGCGAAAAGCACCGGCAGGACCTCATGCGGAGCCTCGTAGACGGTCCCGGACGCGTCCGCGAACCCATCGAGATCGCCGTCGGCGACCCCGACCACGCGGCCCTCGAACACGAACAGCCACGCCACGCCGTCGGTCACCGCGCCGGAGAACTCCCGGTCGACGAGACCCGCCAGTCCGGCGAACCCGTCCGAGAACTCGCGGGCGTCCCACTCGGTGATCTCCGCTCTTCGCTGTGCGTCCATCTTGGACGTACGTCGCCCGCTTTGACCCATATAGCTTCCGGACTGTGAGACGGCCGTCTGACACCGGAGCGGGGTTCAAATCCTCACCGCGATCGCGACGCGTCGCCGACGGTCGCGATCGCCTCGCGTCCGAGGTCAATCACGTCCGGCTGGAGGTCGCTCGCCGCCAGTTCTTCGGCGGTGAACCAGCGCCAGTCGGCGGCGTCAGCCTCGTTGTCGCCGCGCGGCGCGATCTCGCGCGAATCGACGCGAGCGAAGTAGAGGTGATCGACGTGCTGGTGCCCCACGGACCCGTCCTCGTGGACGTTGATGTCGTGAAGCAGCAGATGCGCGGGCTCGGGGATACCGCGGGTGTTCGGGCCGGAGACGGCCGACTCGCTCGCGACCAACTCGGCCGCGAGACCCGTCTCCTCGCGAACCTCCCGTAGCGCGGCCTCGTGCGGCAGTTCGTCTCGGTCGACGTGCCCGCCGGGCGGGAGTCGGACGCCGAGCCGCTCGTGCTCGTGGAGCGCGGTGGCACCGGCGTTGACGACGTACGTCGTCGCCGTGAAGTGACGCGTGGTCTCCATACCGTGGGATGGGCGCACGCTGCCTTCGCGGTTTCGACCGACGGTTGGTCGCGGATGACGGACGGCCACGGACAGGCGACGGCCACGGACAGGCGACGGCCACGGACGGACGACGGCCACGGACGGACGACGGCCACGGACTGGCGACGGTCGCGAAGGGGCGACAGTCGCGGACGGTCGATGCCCGCCGACCGGAGCTGACGACGAGAAGACCTTTGCCGCCGCCGCGCGATCGGACATCATGGCGCGCGTTAACGCGGATGAACTCGCGTGGAGCGAGCCGGACGACGACGCGGCCGGCTGGCGTCGGAAGCGACTCGGGGCGGCGGCCGGCGGGAACGCCCTCGGCTGCAGCCTCTACGAGCTTCCGCCCGGAGAACGCTCGTGGCCTTACCACTATCACACTGCGAACGAAGAGGCGCTGTACGTCCTCGCCGGGGAGGGCCGCCTCCGGCTCGACGGCGAGTCTCACCCCCTCCGGGCGGACGACTACGTCGCGTTCCCGGCCGACGAGTCGGGCGCGCACCGAGTCGTCAACGACGGCGACGCGACGCTGCGATACTTGGTCGTCTCGACGATGCGCGAGCCGGACGTGACGGTGTATCCGGACTCCGGGAAGTTCGGCGTGTACGTCGGGTCGCCGCCCGGCGGTCGAGCCGAGCGGACGCTCGACGGGTACTACCGGATCGGCGACGACGTGGACTACTGGGACTGCGAGCGATAGCGATCGAGTTCGGTCGAACTGCGGGCGCGGCGGTGATAACAGGGAACGGTCAGTTCAATGCGACGCCGTCTTCGGCCTCAAGCAGCTCGTGGTAGCGGTTTCGGATGGTGACCTCGCTGATGTTTGCCACCTCGCTGACATCGCTTTGGGTCACCTTCTCGTTCACCAAGAGGGAGGCGGCGTACACGGCGGCGGCGGCAAGGCCGACCGGGGATTTCCCCGAGTGGATCCCCTCGGCCTTTGCGGTGTCGAGGAGCGACCGCGCCCGGCGTTCGGCCTCGTCTGAGAGCCCGAGATCGGACGCGAACCGCGGCACGTAGCTCCCGGGATCCGCGGGCTGAATCTCTAGTTTTAGCTCACGAACGACGTAGCGGTACGTCCGCGCGATCTCGTCTTTTTCGACTCGCGAGACGGCCGCGATCTCGTCGAGGCTCCGCGGCGTGCCGGCCTGTCGCGCGGCAGCGTATAGCGACGACGTGGAGACGCCTTCGATCGAGCGTCCCGGGAGGAGGTCCTCGTCGAGCGCACGACGGTAGATGACCGAGGCGGTCTCGCGGACGTTGTCCGGGAGTCCAAGCGCCGAGGCCATCCGATCGATTTCGCCGAGCGCCTGTTTCAGGTTTCGCTCCTTCGAGTCGCGCGTGCGGAACCGCTCGTTCCACGTGCGCAGGCGCTGCATCTTCTCGCGCTGCCGGCTCGACAGCGACTTCCCGTAGGCGTCTTTGTCCTGCCAGCCGATGTTGGTGGAGAGCCCCTTGTCGTGCATCATGTTCGTCGTCGGGGCACCCACGCGCGACTTGTTGTCCTTCTCTTTAGAGTCGAACGCGCGCCACTCCGGCCCGCGGTCGATCTCGTCTTCCTCGACGACGAGCCCGCAGTCAACACAGACCGTCTCGCCGTGTTCTGTGTCGGTTGCGAGCTGGCCGCCGCACTCAGGGCAGCGTAGCTCCTCGTCGGCCGATTCAGTTTCCGACTCGTCGCGTACCTGCTCCGCCGTATACGTTCGAACGTTTTCGCTCATTGGGTTGTGTCAGGTGGAGGGAACGCAGGGGACCGAGAGACGCGTTTCGGTTACTTATCCTCACTCTCGGATACGGTCCCGATACATTTAAACCTTCGTCTGGATCTCTCTATCCGATAATACGCCGCAGAACACGGTGAAAACCTCGTTTATTCGAGTTTTTTGTGTGCCAAATATCCGATCCAGATCCGGTCGAAGATGGCTGCGGTCGGACGAGAGTCTAGTATAAATACGTTTCGCGGTCGCGGGTCGCTTCCGCCGCTTCAGTGAGACCCGGCAGGGCAACCGATTTCACGATCGGCCGACCAGAGTGCGTATGAACCGCGCGCGCCTCGACGCCCGCCTCGCCGACCTCGACACAGACGGGTATCTGCTCGACGCCGACCAAGACGACGCCAACCAGCTGTACCTCTCCGGGTTCACCGGTCCCGATCCGTTCTTGACGCTGTACGTCGACGGCGAGGTCCACCTGCTCGTCTCGGGGCTCGAATACGGTCGCGCCCGGTCGGAGTCGGCGGCTGACACCGTCGAGCGCCACGCCGACTACGACTACGACTACGGCGGCCGCGAGGCCCGACTCGACATGTACGCCGCCTTCGTTCGTGACAAGGGCGCGGAGTCAGTGTCGATGCCGCCGCGCGCGCCCGTCGGCACCGCGGACGCACTCCGTGAGCGCGGGATCGATGTCGTCGTCGACGGCGAGGACCGACTCCGCGATGTCCGCGCGGTGAAGACCGACGACGAGATCGCGTCTATCCGCGAGGCCCAGCGCGCCAACGAGGCGGCCATGCGATCCGCGGAGGCGCTCCTCGCCGGGGCCGACGTGGCGGGCGAGTCGCGTGCGGCAGCCGACGACATCGAGCCTGGGACGCTGCTGGTCGACGGCGAATCCCTCACGAGCGAGCGCGTCGCCGAGGAGATCGAGGTGACGCTGCTCCGCCACGGCTGCGCGCTCGACGAGACGATCGTCGCCGGCGGCGCGCAGGCCGCGGACCCCCACGACCGCGGCTCCGGGCCGCTCCGCGCGAACGAGGCGATCATCGTCGACATCTTCCCGCGCTCGAAGGCGACGAAGTACAACGCCGACATGACTCGCACCTTCTGCGTCGGCGAGCCGCCAGCCGTGCTCCGCGAGTGGTACGACCTCACCGAGCGCGCGCTCGACGCCGCGCTCGACGCCGTCGAACCGGGTGCCACCGGCTCGGACGTGCACGCCGCGGCCTGCGAGGTGTACGAGAAGGCGGGCGAGCCGACGTTCCGGACCGACCCCGAGACGGAGACCGGGTTCATCCACTCGACGGGCCACGGGATCGGCCTCGCCGTCCACGAGGATCCCCGGCTGGCGAGCGGCGGCGGCGAACTGGAGCCGGGCCACGTGATCACCGTCGAGCCCGGGCTCTACGATCCCGACGTGGGCGGAGTCAGGATCGAGGACCTCGTCGTCGTCACCGACGATGGCTACGACAACTACACGGACTACCCGATCGAGTTCGTCGTCTAGTCGCCTCGCTGCGGTGGACGTGATACCGCTATTGTCGGCGCGAGCGCCCCGTCCAGATCCGGATCCGTCGGCCGCGATCGGAACCGGCTTTCGGCGGGATGTCGCACGACGACCGTGAACTGGCGGTACGAACACACGGCGCTCGCGCTCTGCACGCTCGCGTTCACCGCGACGATGGTCGCTCGGCTGGTCATCAGCCCGCTGGTCCCGGCGATCACGACGCGGTTCGGCGTGACGAACGCGACCGTCGGGCTCGCGCTCTCGGGAATGTGGCTCGCGTACGCGCTCGCGCAGTTTCCGTCCGGACTCCTCGGCGACCGATACGGGGAGCGGCGAGTCATCCTGACGGCCCTCAGTGCCACCGCCGTCGCCTCGGTACTGATCGCGACCGCGCCGTCGATCGGCGTCTTCGCGCTGTTCACCGTCGCCCTCGGCGCGGGTGCGGGGCTCCACTACTCGGTGGCGACCACCTTCCTCACGCGCCAGTTCGACGACATCGGTCGGGCCATCGGCGTCCACGTCGCCGGCGGTCCGGTAGCGGGCCTCGCCGCGCCGCCGCTCGCCGCCCTCGTCGGCTCTCGGTACGGCTGGCGCGCGGGGATCCTCCTCGGGACCACCGTCGCCGTGCCCGTCTTCGCGCTGTTCGCGTGGCGGGTGCGACCCACACCGCCAGTCAACCCGGGCCAGCCCGTCCGTGACCGACTCGCGGTCGGCCCCCTCGCCGAACTTCTCTCGCGCCCCTCGATACGGTACACGACCGCGATCGCGACGATGGGCGCGTTCTCGTGGCAGGCCACCGCCTCCTTCCTCCCGACGTTCCTCGACGTGGGAAGCGGACTGTCGACGGCGCTGTCCGCGCTGCTGTTCTCGCTGTACTTCGTCGTCCACGGCGGCACGCAGCCGGTGACGGGTTCCCTTTCAGACCGGATCGGTCGCGACGCGACCGCGATGGTGACGATGGCGTCCGGCGTCGTCGGCTACGGCCTGCTCGTCGCGACCGCGCGCTTCGATCTCGGTCTCGCGCCGACCGTCGTCGCCGTCGGTTTCGTCGGCGTCGCGATGTCGTGGGGAGCACCGATCCAGTCGCGGTTCATGGACCTGCTCTCGGACACCGAACGCGGTGCGGGGTTCGGGCTCGTCCGCACGGTCTACATGACGGTCGGGGCGTCCGGCAGCGTCGTCGTCGGCTTCGTCTCCGACGCCGCCGGATGGGCTCCCGCGTTCGCGCTTCTCGCCGGCGTGATGGCGCTCGCGCTAACCGCGCTGCTGACGAACCGGCTGCTCGGTGGACGGTTCTGATCGGAAACGAACGAAAACGAACGCCGCGGATCGACGGCGGGAGCTAGAGCCGATCGTCTTCGAGGCTGCCCGGGTCCTCTGCGGTGTCGAACATATTGTTTTCCGCCCCGTCGAGCATCTCGTCTCGGGGCTCGTCGTCGACGACGCTCACGTTGTACGCCTCGATACCGGAGGCGATGAGGTCCTCTGCGGCCTGCTCTTCGGAGACGAACTCTTGGTCTGCGAGCTGTTGGAACTCCGCGTACACGTCGTCCGAGAGATTGAGTTCGAAGGTGGGCATACCCCCCCGTTCCGGCCGGATGCTTTTAAACATTCCTTCGACGGCGGCGACGATGGCTTATAAATCGCGCCACGCGCCGAGAAACCGCTGGACGGCCGTCAGGTGGCCGACCGCGGCGAACAGCGCGAGCAGGAGATCGACGACGGAGTAGCCGGCGACGATCGGCGCGGGGTAGACGGCGGCGACGAGACCGACGACGCCCATCAGCGCGAGGCGGTCGGCGCGGCCGAGCAGCCCGCCGTACTCGCGCCCGATGCCGACCGCCTGTATCTGCGTGCCCATGTAGGAGGTCATCAGGACGCCCGTCACCGCGAGAAAGCCCAGCGCGTAGGCGTCGACGCCCGCGGTGAATCCCGCGATGATCGCGATGTCGGCGTACCGGTCGAGGACGTGGTCGAGGAGGTCGCCGCCGTCGGAGGCGACGTCGAGCCGGCGCGCGAGCGCGCCGTCGACGAGGTCGAGCCACCCGTTGAGGAGGACGCAGGCGGCACCGGCGGCGTAGAACGCGGCCGTTCCGACCGCGAATGCACCGCCGCCGGCGACCGCGACGCCGAACGCGACGACGCTCACCTGATCGGGCGAGAGCCCGAGCTTCGCGGCCGCGGTCACCCACGGGCCGAGCAGCCTGTCCGCCACCGATCGGTACCGATCGAGCGTCATCCGTCGCCTCGACTCTCGCCGCCGCCTCCGATATACTCGATGAAGTCCACGGTGCCCGCGCTCGGCTCGCGGTCGCCCTCGACGACCGCGCGGATCGCCGCGGCGACGGACTCGGGATCGGCGTCGGTCGTGTCGATCTCGTAGACGCTCTCTTGCCCGTGTTCTGCGACCGCCTCTGAGAGGATCACGTCGAGCGCCTCGCTCTCCGCATTTTCCTCGGCGGTCGCCGCCGACTCCCCGCGCTCGCGGAGCCGCCGCTCGACCGTCTCGGGATGACAGCGCAACACGACGACTCGGTCGACGTCGAACCGATGTGCCAGATGCGAGTCGAGGACGCCGGACCAGTCGCCGAGGCGCTCGCGGATTGCCTCCAGATCCGCGACCAGCGTGTCCCGGTCGGCGTCGCGTTCCGTCCACAGGTCGTCGTCGTCTTTGATCCGATCGTTGAGGTGGGTCACGTCGTACGCGTCGTCGAGCAGCGCCGTCGCCGTCGATTTCCCGGTTCCCGGCGTTCCGGTGACGGCGACGCGGTCGGCTCGGCCGCGATCGGAATCGGGGCCGGACGCGGATCGCTCGTCGTCGGTCACGCGCGAACACCGAGGTCGAGTTCGGCGAGAATCTCGTTGAGCGTCTCAACCGCCTCGGGCGTCTCCGTGCGGGTTCCGGTCGAGATCCGGATATGCTCGGGGAGGCCAAAGGAGGTGCAGTCGCGGATGATCACGCCGCGCTCCTGTGCCGCGTCCGCGACGCGTTCGGCGTCACCCACCCGGGCCAACACGAAGTTCCCCGCGGAGTCGACGGTCGGCGCGTCGAGTTCGTCCGTGATGTACTCGCGCGCCCACCGCGCCGTCTCGACCGACTCCGCGACGTGCGCTTCGTCGTCGAGCGCGGCGAGCGCGGCGCGACACGCCAACTCGTTCGCGGCGAAGGGGGTGTTGACGCGGGCGTATGCCTCGCCCCACGACTCGGGCACAACGCTGTAGCCGATCCGGAGTCCCGCGAGCCCGTACGCCTTCGAGAAGGTGCGCAGCACCGCCACGTCGTCGCGTTCGTCGACGAGCGGGATCGCGCTGTCGATCTCGGCGAACTCCCCGTACGCCTCGTCCACGACGACGAGCGTCTCCGGAGCGGTCGCGTCCGCGAGCGTCTCGATCGCCGAGAGCGACATCGTCGCCCCAGTGGGGTTGTGCGGCGAGGTGACGTAGACGATCCGCTCGCTGCCGTAGGCTTCGAGCACCGTCTCCGCGTCCTGCGCGAACCCGTCGGTCGGGTCGAGTTCGTACTCGGCCACGTCGCCGTGGTGGTACCGCGCGGACATCGCGTAGTACGCGAAGCCGGGGTTCGGAACGAGTACCGCGTCGCCGGGCGAAATCGCCGCCCGCGAGAGATAGTCGATGGAGCCGTCTGCGCCCGGTGAGACCCACACCTGCTCCGGCTCAACATTCCACTTCTCGGCGAGCTTCACGGTCAGGTCCGTGTGCGAGGACTTGGGATACTGGTGGACTCGGTCGGCGTGCTCGCGGATCGCCTCGACCGCCGCCGGACTCGGTCCGTGCGGGTTCTCGTTCGAGGAGAGTTTGATCAGGTCGTCGGGGTCGAGCCCGCGCTCGCGGGCCACCTCCTCGACCCCCCGACCGGGCACGTACGGCGAGTGATCGGAGAGATCTCGTGGATGCATGGGGACGTATCCGAGCGGGCCGCTCTTAAGGATGGCCGAACGGGTCGGGCGACGGGATCTGCCGTCGCGGCCCGACTCGGGGGCTACCGCCACTCGGACCGCGGCACGCAGTCGGACTCGCTGACCGTGATCCAGCGCGTGGTCCGGTCGTCGGGATCGCGCTCCCTCTCGAAGAACGTCACCTCTCCGCTCGCGTCGGCGTCGTCGGTCCGCTTGCAGACGAGCTCCGGGGGCTCGGCACGCACACGCGTCGGTGACGTGGACATACGTACCGATTTAGTCGGGATCACATAATAACTGTTGATTTCGGGTCGGAAGAACGAGAACAACGATGAGTTCTGTCCGAGATCGTCACTACACCCGGAGTATCAAGTATCGCTCTCGTCCGGCGCGCTACAGCCGAACCGGGACGCCGCGCTCGTCGAGGTACGCCTTCGTCTCCTCGATCGAGTAGTCGCCGAAGTGGAAGATGGAGGCGGCGAGACCGGCGTCGGCGTTCGCTTCGGTGAACACCTCGTACATGTCTTCCGGGCCGCCACAGCCCGAAGAGGCGATAACGGGCGTCGAGACGGCGTCACAGATCGCGGCCATCAGCGGGATGTCGTACCCGTTTTTCGTCCCGTCCTTGTCGATCGAGTTGACGAACAGCTCGCCCGCGCCGCGCTCCTCGGCCTCTCTCGCCCACGAGACGGCGTCGATACCGGTTCCCTCCCGGCCGCCCTTCTTCGTGCACTCGAACCACACCGTCTCGCCGTTGTCGTCCTCGTAGAAGTGGTCGCCTGCGTCGTCATATCTCCGGCGCGCGTCGACGGAGATGACGATACACTGGCTGCCAAACGCGGCTGCTCCCTCTTCGATGAGTTCGGGCCGCTCTAAGGCACCGGTCGTGATGGAGACCTTGTCAGCACCGGCCCGCAACGTCTCTTTGATGTCGGCTTTCGTCCGGATGCCGCCGCCGACCGTGAGGGGGATGAAACACTCGTCGGCGACCGCGTTCACCACATCGAGCATCGTCTCGCGCCCCTCCGCGCTCGCGGTGATGTCGAGAAAGACGAACTCGTCCGCACCGGCGGCGTTATACTTCTTCGCCAGTTCGACCGGGTCACCGGTGTACTCTAGGTTCTCGAAGTTGACGCCCGTGTACACCGCCGCGTCGCCGTCGGCGTCGAGGTCGACGTCGATACAAGGAATAATGCGCTTCGTGAGTCCCATCTGTTGCCAGCAGTTGACGACGCTGGCGGTTAAAATGCGCGGGGGCCGTCGGGGGCGATGTTAAATTAAGAACGAGGCGTCGCGTTTCGAATGGTCTATATCTGAATCCAACCGCCTCGACGGCTGTACAGGATGGATCGACTTGGAGTTTGTGGAGCGAGAGCCGACACCCCACGAGGGTTCGTCTGAAAGCCAGGCGTCGGGGCGCACACCCCGGCGTCGTCTTTGCTTCAACCCCACGAGGGTTCGTCTGAAAGAAGGGTGGCGGGCGACTCCCGCGGCACGCTCAAGAAGCTTCAACCCCACGAGGGTTCGTCTGAAAGTGGTCAATCGTGATGTGGCGCTTGTCGTGGGCGGTGCTTCAACCCCACGAGGGTTCGTCTGAAACCGACGGCTCACCGTTACGGTTAAGCCGTCGTCGCGAGCTTCAACCCCACGAGGGTTCGTCTGAAACCGCGTTCGGCGGCGTTCTCGCCGCCCGTCGTCTGTTGCTTCAACCCCACGAGGGTTCGTCTGAAACGAGTAGCCTGCCGCGCGACAGAGGCGGACAAACTTGCTTCAACCCCACGAGGGTTCGTCTGAAACTGCGCCGGGTCGGGCCGTCGGCCAGCGGCTCCTCGCGCTTCAACCCCACGAGGGTTCGTCTGAAACACGGAGGTTCAACGCGTCCGTCAACTCCTTGCGCTCGCTTCAACCCCACGAGGGTTCGTCTGAAACACTTATCCTGCCTACCAGCCGCCCCCCACACCCCCTGCTTCAACCCCACGAGGGTTCGTCTGAAACGTACACGACCTCGAAGACGTGGACGGAGAACACGACGCTTCAACCCCACGAGGGTTCGTCTGAAACGCGTCCGGCCGAACGTATCGGTGTGTTCCAGCGGGAGCTTCAACCCCACGAGGGTTCGTCTGAAACCACCATGCCAGCGCCAGCCCCACGTTCGCCTTGTTGCTTCAACCCCACGAGGGTTCGTCTGAAACCACCATGCCAGCGCCAGCCCCACGTTCGCCTTGTTGCTTCAACCCCACGAGGGTTCGTCTGAAACGAGTACCATATTAACATTTCACATCCGACGGTGGAAGGCTTCAACCCCACGAGGGTTCGTCTGAAACGCGTGACGATCCAGCGGGAGGCCGTGGTCGACCCCGCTTCAACCCCACGAGGGTTCGTCTGAAACCACTGCTCCCCGCGGGAGTCGGCCTCGGTCAGCTCGCTTCAACCCCACGAGGGTTCGTCTGAAACCTGGCCTGGCGCCGTCGCAGCGAGTCCACGCTCGTCGCTTCAACCCCACGAGGGTTCGTCTGAAACACGTCCGGGCTGTAGCTCCCGCGGTAGTGTTCGAGGCTTCAACCCCACGAGGGTTCGTCTGAAACCGGGCCGGCAGATTCGATTTCGACACCCTCGCTCGCGCTTCAACCCCACGAGGGTTCGTCTGAAACAACATGGCCGCCAGCAGCCCCATCGCGACGGCCGCGCTTCAACCCCACGAGGGTTCGTCTGAAACCATGCCCGATTTCCGGGACATACACCTGCTAACGTGTGGATACAGTAAAGGGCTTCCGTCAACCCTCAATAGACCGCGTCCCCCGTAGGGTCGACGGAACTGGCTATAGAAACCGCTGGTCTTCGGTTGGATCGACACCATACACCGTCCGATTGAGGAGTGTATCGGAGGATAATTCATAGATAATCGTGGATTCACCGGAGTTTAGCAGGTCATCGACCTCATTTTTCAGCGTAGCCAGATCGCCTTCTGAGATTTCACCTTCGAGTACGGAGTTCTGGACGTGGGTCAAGTACCGTCGACCGAGTTTGAGAGCCTTCTGTGTGCGGTCAGCCTCCAAATCGTAGACCATCACGACGTACATATCACCACCACCGTTGGAACGGATCGTATACCTCACCGGTGAGCAGATGTTTCTTCAGCTTGTACGCTTCGAGCCGCATCAGATATTGATAGCTGACCTTGCGATCCAGCGTCGGGTGCTCAACAGTCCGTTCCAGCGTTTCTTCGAATGCCTTCGTGTACGTTTTTCGTCCGGACTCGTTCAGCAAACAGGAGCCGAGTTCCGTCTCGAAATCGGCATCCGAAATCTGGTTTCGGTTCACCAGCCGGAACAGGACCCGATCAGCGAGCACCGGTTTGAACAGGTCGGCGATATCGAGCGACAACGAGTACCGTCGCTCCCCCGGCTCGTGGAGGTAGCTGATTGTCGGATCGAGTGCGGTGGCCCGGATCGCCGAGACGCAGTTAGCATAGACCAGTGAATTACCGAACGAAATGAGGCTGTTGATCTCGTTGGGTGGTGGGTTGTACTCCCGTCGGCTCAGCTGGAACTCGCTTGGAAGGATCTCGTTGAAACTCCGGTAATAGGCTTTTCTCGCCGTCGCCTCGACACCCAATAATTCATCGATAGGAAGTGATTCACCGACGCGTGCGGCCGCAGCCTCCAGATCATCGATGACATCATCGAGATCACACTCCCGGCCGTTGTAGTAGACGACGTTCGTCCGCATGTTGTGGATACTTCCCCTCACAATCGCGGCGGCGAGCTGTCGCCGATGCTTGCTATCCTCGTAGGCTCGAACTTGGTTAACGACGGTCTTACCCGAGGTCTGCCCGCGTTTCGGCATCACTGAACCCGAGTAGTAATCCTCCCAGCCGAAGACGTGGAGTGCGACTGTCCGATCGTTGAGAAACGACATCAGTCGCGTGTTGAAATCTATCTGGCCATGGAGGAAGAACGCCTCGGCGTTCTCAATTGGAATATACTTCTTCTCGCCCCCGTCGTCGGGAACGAGTCTGAGCGTGTCGTCGCTTCGTTCGAGTCGGCCGTCCGAAAAGACGTGGTAGTTTCGGTCCATGATTAACACCAACAGAAGTCGTGATACGCACACGAGTCACAGAAGGGTTTCTCCTCCGCCGGCGGCGGCGAGGACTGTTCAACGATGTCGTGAATCCCGCGGATCGCCGTTTCGACTTTTTCGATCCGTTCGTCGGTGAGGTCGACCGGCTCTCGCTTGCGTTCTCGGGGATGGGCTAAGACGCCATCCCGTTGGATGTCAGCCACACGGTCGAGATACCAGAGGTAGTACGACAACTGCATCTCTGCCGGCTCGGTCAGCGTCGAGGAAGGCTTGACCTCGACGACGCGACCGTCGTCCAACAGATCGAGTGATATCATCCCGAGATGGAGGTTCTCCCGTTTGTCGCTATAGGCCGTGTCGTCGACGCGAGTCCCGCGAACGACAGTCGGGTTCTCGCGGTCGATTTCGAGGTTTCGACTCTCGAACCAGAGTTCGCGCTTACAGACGTAGTAGTACTGCATCATCACGCCTGTAACGCGAAACGGCTCGTCGACCGGCTCGCCGCGGGCCGTTGCCAGCAGGCGGTCGACCGGATCGGTGTCGGACACTTCGTTAGTCATAGGAATCTGTTGTCCACGGTTGGACTTGGGACTGAGAGTCCGGTCAGTGGTGAGTAGGCGTCGTATTGATCTGTTTTTGCTTTCACCTGCCGTCGCATTGAACCTGCATGAACCGGATTCAATTCTGCGATTTGTTGAGCTTCTTCACTACTCTCATCGTATATTGGAATCGAGACTTGAAGTTCTCGTGTTTGGTCAACTAATTTTTCAAGACTATCATAGTCGTAGTCATCGAAGGCTTCGTCAATATTGTCAAGTAGTTCGGTCTCGGTTTTAGTACGTGCAACAACGACATCTACACTTTCGCCGTTCGTAATCAATGACTGTCGACCTAACTGAGATATTTGCGAATTTAATAGATAGTCAACATATTCTTGTCGTCCGGGATTTCTGTCTTGTAGTCGGTCAAAATATTCATTAACAACATCCCATGTCATCGTCGTCTCTGAGAATAGACACTCACTCCTATTGTCACGATGGGAATTTATTGCTTGTGCAGTTAGTTTCGGACGGCTTTCTTCGTTATCACCGCCGTAGACGGCAGTAGCTGGTAGCTGTTGTGAATCAGTAGGTTGTCCAAGCAGCCACACTATGACAGTTCCGCGATCATGCTCAAAAGATCTGTTACATCGTCCTGCAGCTTGTACGATACTACTCATTGGTGCAAAATCTCGGAATACACGGTCAAAGCTGATGTCGACTCCGGCCTCAACCAACTGTGTCGTCACAGCATATACCGGAATTCTGTTTTCTTGGAGTTGCTTCGTGACTGTAATTAAGATCCGTCTGTCTACAGGGCGGTGTCGAGTAGTGAGATGCAGTAAAACCGGCTTTTTAGAGCTATAGGCGTCTGCGACAGCTGCCACAATATCCTCACACGATATCTCAGTGGTCAGTTTTTTAGAATCGTTTAGGTAGTCATCATATACCTGATTGAGTGATGTGAATTCATGACTTGATGTGAGTGCATCAGTCAGTTCTCTCGCGCTGTCAATTGTGTTGCATATGGCTAAAGATGAATCTTCTTGAGTGCTATCGGACAACAATTTTTCTGCCGCGGTTGTGTAGTCCAACGGATCGGGATTGCGATTAATAAACGTGTTAGCTGATTCTTTTATTTCAAATTCAACTCGATCTAGTTCGGAATAATACTGTTCGGGAGACTGTATAAGAGAATATGTTGTGTTCTCATCTTGTTCAAATACTTTCGGCTGAGTTGCAGTCATGACGATAATTTGTGCATCATATTGTTCTGTTATCATCGTCATGAGACGTTGGACAAGTGGCCACCACGCTTCAGGAATTGCTTGTGGCTCATCGATGATGACAACGCTCTCATCAAGTGACGGAAGTTTCATTGACTGACTATTTGAGGGGCCAGCCAAACTTTCGAACAATTGAACAAACGTTGTAATGACCATTCCTGAACGCCAGCTGTCACCGAGCAATGCCTCAATATGTGCAACCGTATCTGGATCTACATTTCCGAGATCAGCTATGTCGATAATTGTTTCTGCAAGATGGTGATCAACAGTAAGCACTTCATCATGTCCATTCGTTTTGAACATGTCTCGACATTTTTCTTCGACTTGGTCGATAATAGACGTAAACGGAAGAGCGTATATAAGCCGTCCAGTTGTGCTTCTCCGAGATAACAGCGAAAGCCCTGCATTGAGTCCCGTTAAAGTCTTACCAAGCCCCGTTGGAAGTGTGAGTGATGCAACTGATGTATTTGCAGTGGCGAAATCTTCAATTGATTCCATTACTTCCTCGTGGGCATCTCCACGTAAATTGTGAATATGTTCTTCATCGGCGGTTGCATCGGAATTAAGTCCCTCTGATTGTAGTGACTCAATTTTGCGAATGAGACGTGACAAAGACGGTTGTGTTCCGTCATACACAGACGTATCGAGTTCTGCACCAGAAGTGAGTGCTGCAGCGCTGGTCTTATCGGCTAACGTTAATGTTGACCAAACTGGGAGTATAGACTCATAAAAATCGACAGGAAGAGTATCTTCCTGTGGACTTGTTGGTCTTCCTATCCCACTTGTCACGAGATTCAAAATAGTAAGTAGCCACTCATTGTTGACCATTTTCTCTGCAAACTCATTCCACGACCCAGCACCACCAGTTGCTTCAGTTAGGATTTGATCTGCCAGTGTAGAGACGTTAGAATCGATATCTCTGACTTGTGCCCGAACCATCGGAATACGTCGACTCCCTTGTGATTGATCCGGATGTACGTGATTGAACACATAGTCGGCTACATCAGGAAGTGTTCCGTGGTGTTTAGCAATAGCAACGAACCCTGTCAGAGCGTCAATACTCTTGTATCCTCTTGATTTGAGTACGTAAAAACCTACAAATGCACCTAACGGGGAATGAGAAGTATTTTCATCTATGTCTTTCTCATCAAGATGCTTCTGAAATGCAGTCGTAAGTTTTCCAAAGTCGTGGACAAGCGAAATAATTTCGGAGATTTCTGAAACGGGTGTTCCAGTACTCGTTGTTGCTTCTTTTGGGGTAAGATACAGAGAGCGGTCGGCAACATCTTGATGATGCTTCTGAAGATGAACCGGTGTTCCATCGTGTTGATAATGGGAATATCGATCAGTTCGGGTGAGCATGAATTAACTGAACATGACTGTTCGATCATCGACAATACACGCATCACCATCACGAACAGTGAGTGATTCACCGTGTGGACTGTATCCATATGAAATAAATCCAGTTGTGATACGCCCCTTTCCGTCAGCGCGCATGAATCCCGGTGAGCGTTCCGTTCGCACTAGGGTCTCAGGTTCCAGAACAATATCGTCAACAGTTTCGACAACTGCGGAATCAACTTCTGGGTCGGGAGTAGCGGTTTCCTCGATGATATATTCTCCATTATATGAGATCGATGCTAAACACTCGGAAAGTCCTAGGCTCGGTGGGTAATAGCTCTTACCCTCACTAAGTCGATGATGGAGTTCGCTATAGGTCTTGTCGTCGTCAATCCAACAATCAATCCGATACTCAGGATCAACGAGCATCTCGTAGTTATGTTGTTGCCTGAGATCAGTTGGATCGGGTAGGCCGATGCGAGCGTGCCCATGCGAAGGATGCATCTCGATATTCGCTTTCGCTGTTGACAGCGTATTTATAGGGATATTCATTGTTCGAAGTTCCCCACAGGGTTCAATGGCGATGGCAGAGGTATCCTCGCCAAACAGGTCGTAGTACTCGTTTCGTTCGATTCCGAGTACAGCTGCAAGCATTCCAGCGACAGTCGTGCGCGGCATCAAACGATAGCTCTGCTTAACGATGTTTCCCTCAACCCGACGAAAGTGACCCCACTCTGCCTGAACAGTAAACGAGAGACATGACTTACCGACCGGCTGACTATCGGTAGTGTCTGTGTCGCCCATGATTAGTCGTCCGTGTCAGGAAGTGTCGTCTTGAACTCATTATGTACATTGATTCTATGTACTTTGTCTGCACCGAGTGTGTCCTCTAGTTCTGTGTATAATGTCTCGATACCTATTATATCACTATCATGAGAGAGTTGTAATGAAGGACTTCCCACAACGTGGATTGTATCGATTCGACTAGCATTGTCGCTGAGACATTCAATGAACGGCTCAATATCCACGACGATATCTTGAATCGTCCGGAGTTGTTCATCAGGTTCTGAGCGTTCCTTGTCTACTTGAATTTTATGTGAGAGGTCTCCAAGGTGGAAGCTCTCGTCAGCGTACTCTACACGAATGTACAAACGTGGTTCCTGTCCGATCTTGCTCCGACTCGTCGTCTGGTTCTTTAGGGCTCGCCAGCATAGCGTATCAAGCCGTTCAATATCTGATTTAGTCAATTGGGTATCTTTAGCCCCATGTTCATCGACAAGACCACGGAAGCGGATTAGTGCGTATTTAATTCGGTGATCATCTAAGTCAAATCCACCCTGTTCTTTTCCTTTGCCTGTGGCAATGACACTTGTGAGGCTATTATATTCTTGATTTTCCTCAACAGAGTGCATAGATTTACCGGGTGAGAATTGAACGGGGCCTTGCAGATGGTCGGGCAGGTAGTCATCGAAGTCTTCGTATTTTCCTTTCAGGTCAACGCTCATCGTTGCACCAAAGTACCGTACATCTACGCTATGATCGAGGAACGTACCATAGACTTCATCGAAGAGATCCTGTTCGTCTTCTTCACTCAAGTCGTTAAGGTCCCAGTCATTGGGATCAAGATCACGAAGTCGATCAGCGAGTAATTGTTCACGGCTGTAACGGTCTCCGTCATTAGTTTGAACGCTTCTGATATACACGCCGTGACCATCGGCATCGAGTTGATCTCGAAGGTACCGCTTAAGCCGAACATCGGTAACGATACACTGCTGAGTTTCAGGATCAATTCGCGGGCGGTTTGACCCACTTAGTGGATTTCCGTTTGGATTTGCGTCAACAGCGTCGTACAGGAACACGATTTCGGAACGGTTCGTCACGGTTTGGGATGTGTCAGACATGATTTATTCCTCCTTATCTACATTGGTTTCGTTTGATTCGTCGTCCGGTTCGTAGTCGTTGAGTCCGTAGGTAACTCCAAGCGAGTAATAAAACCGGAGATCCGTCGTATCCATTTTCCACTCATCCGGATCTGTTTTGCTCGCTGAAATCGCCTTTCGGAGTTCATCCACAACTTCAGCATACATCGTCCCACTCATCCGGTTATCGCGTGAGTAGACGATGTCTTTGTCCACTGCTTCGTGTAATGTTCTCTTAAATTTCTTGATGGTCAATCCTTTGATCGGATATTGATCAACGAGTGTTGTTGCACGATTCTCTTTCGATTCTTGATATCCAGATACTTGTCCAATGAGCACGCCCAAGAGAAACGCGGATCTCCGTTGTGCGTCTTCGTTAATCGCGGGCGTATCATTGATGAACGATTCAAGTTTCTCTGTGCGTTTGAGAGCGGTGCTTCCACCGTCCGCGCGTATACTTTCTGTGTTAGTCATGGTGGCTAGTGAATTGTACGTTGTCTCTTGTGTCAGTGGTTCGTAGCGTGGATCATTTGTTTTGAGCAGATCTGCATTCGCCAGTGCAGTCAACTGCGCGAACTGTGATGCGACTGTGAGTGATGGATGGTCATCACCCGCGGAATCAGTGATTGCTTGCGTGTATGCATCAAGCAGTTCCTCGACAAGTAGTGGCTCCCCTGAAAGGATTCCAACCAATGCTTCGATTCGGTAATCATCAGGAGAAGTATCCTCATTTGGTTCAAGATCAGGAAATGTTTGGGTTAGATACCATCCGGTTGCAATACTTCGAAGTTGTGAGGTGGGAGTCAATAGATCCCAGTCAGGATGTGTTGGTAAGGGTGGTGTCCGATCACTCGACCCTCTTGCTGTGAACAAGGGACTCTCAATAACCGTCTGGTGAGAATCTGAGAGATCAACTGGATACATGAGTGCTCCATCCAACGTATCACCGAATACATCGAACCGCTTTGCCTGTTGGTATCGTATCGCTCCGACGTAGAACCGAAGTTCTAGGTCAGAGGTGATACCGAAAGTACTGTCACCGCGATACGAACGGTATGCTGCTTCGACTGGTGTCAGGTCATCGTTTTGATAGACATTATACAGGATATCGTACAGTGCAAGTGCTTTCTCTGTGGTCGGCCGACCGAAGAAGTATGGTAAATAGTACACTCGCATATTCAATGCTCGATAAGAGCATGAATCAATGAATGTTTGTGCGTTAATAATTGTCACGGCACCATCTTCTGATATAGGATGTGACCGCCACGCTTCTTCCGGATCAAGACCCGGGAACGATTCATGTTGTTTGCCGAGGAAATAATTAAGTGGATCTTCTGCCATCCCGACAGTCTGTGACTCTTCACCAGTGATGAAGTCGACTGCCGACCCCGTTGAATTGCTTGCAGCATTCTTATCAACGAGTTTTGATAGCTTTCGTGCTCGCATAGCAACCTGAAACACGTCGGTCTGATCGGAACCTGCGGTCTCGGTCGCCAGTTCGCCGGGATAGAAATATTTGTCACTCCCCGGGGGGCGGACTCGGATAGTCGTTAGTGCAGTCGTTGTACCGTCGAGCTGTGATTCGGTCGCCGTTTGAATCCGTTCGGACAGTGATTCGTCTTTACCCAAGCTGGCGAGTGAGTCAATGAGCCATCCGTCTTCATGATCTGCAGCAATTTCTTCAACTACGTCATCGACCGCCCATCGCGTGAGCCTGTCGACGAGATAGCCTGCTATTTTGTCTGGTGACTTGTCTTGTCCCGTCCGGTGGGTAATACTGTGATCGATACCTGCAGAGGAGTCATAATCACAGTGGGCGACCGCTGGAACGAGTTGCTCGGTAAGACTCGTGACGAAGACAGGTTCCTCAGCTAAACTAGCTGTACCGTCAGCTGCAAGGTCGATTTGTAGGGCGACAAGGCTTTCAGGTTCATTCAGAATATCTCGGGATTCATCTGGAGTGAGATATGCCGAAAATTCACCACCGCCTGCAGTTGCCAGTGTGTAGAGTCGACCATACAGGTACTGGATATCTCGAAGCGTCGAGATTGGACGGGTGGGGAGTTCTGATTCCAGCGTATCCTCGTACTCCGTCTTGTATTCTTCAGGCGAAAGCATCGCTTCCCTCCAATTCACTCTCGCCCGGTCGCGTTTTGTCTGTGATATTCACGAACCCGAGTCCCAGCGAGTTCCGTTCGCCGAGCCCACAATCCAACGCGAGGTTGAGATGCCGGCGATGATGGTCGTCGCGAACGGTATACGAAAACTCCCACTTGCTCAGGACGTAGGTCATCTCTTGGCCCTCGGTGACGGTCACTGGGACGGCGAACGTCTTGATGAGTTCGTAGCCATCGAACAGATCGCCGTCGACGTCGCTCGGCCCCGGCAGGTGGTCGTGGGCGAATCGGTCGTGTTTCTGATCGAGGTTGGCCTCCAACTGCGTACGGAGCGGCTCCATCGAGTGCTCGGGTCGCCAGAAGACGGCGGTGTCGCCGCCGGGGTGGTCGATGCCGTACTCCTCGCAGCGCCATGGCGGAATCCGAATCAAGAGACCTGTCCCCGTTTCAATCGTCCCACGCGTGCCCGGTTCGCCGACATCGGGTTCAAGCGACGTCACGTCATCGACGTGGAACGGCATCTGGCCGACGTTCAACTCCTGCTCTTCGAGCAGATCGGCTGCGACGTTAGCCAGTAGCTCCTCCTCTGGCGAGGCGACCAACAGCTTGCGGTCGTCGCCTTCTTCCATGTCGTGGGGCGGAAACGGGTTCGAGTAGGCGAACCCTGGCGGCTCGCCGTCGTCATGTCGCTCGCCGTAGGCTGTTCCCTCAAGTGCGTCCCAGAGACGGCCACGAAGCTTGTGGTGGTAGTCATTCTGGTAGACTGCGTCCGCACGTGCCGATAAATGGGCCATTACACGCACTCGGATGACTCACCTCTGTTGCGGGGAAGCATGTAGTCTCTCATACAAACAACGCATACAAAAAGGGACGCAAAGGTCAGTGAAAGTGAATGTCTCCACTCGGAGTGTATGGACCACAAGAGTGACTCGCTTGGATCAGTAGCTGGTTCCATTTGAACCGAAACAGTTACCCTACAAAGAGTCTCAGCGTACTCTACTACGTTATACATCTCACAGGCATACTTATGCGCATCGTGGCTAAATCCGAAACATGAGCCTCGATGTCCAGCCTCCCGAACCGCCGGAACTTCAAGAGACGGATCCGAATGAGTACGACGACGCCGAAATCGTGGGGGACACGGATTACAAACGGACTGAGTTAGAGGAGTTTCTGAAAGCCGGTGCGTGGGAAGAGGCGTTTACAGAGTGGGCAGAAAGCAGCGATATGGATCAACAGGAGTTTCAGATCGTGACCGACCTCGGTCTCATCCAACGATTCGACTTCTTCTGGGATTCGTTCGCCGAGCGCGTCGGCTACCACGCGCCCGGTCTCCCCGAGGACTGGAAGGAGCGCGAGCTTCATCCCGACCTCGACTCGTGGGGGACAGTCTCCGCGATTAACGCCGGACTGACCGAACTGGGACAGATCACCTGCGACGTGCTGAAGAACGAGTACATCGACTGGGAGACAGAGTACGAAGCACCCGATGATCTCCCCGACTTCGACTAGGATACCCTCGTCGTTGTGGTGAACGCGAGCTGCCCGACCGGAACTCAGTGTCCCCAGAGGTTCCCCTCAGAGTCGTACCGCGCGTCCATGATCCGGTCCCACTGCGCGTCCGAGAGCGCGAGATCCGTCGCGGCGACGTTCTCCGTGAGCTGGTCTGTCGTGCGCGCGCCGACGATGGGGACGCACGTGAACTCGTCCCACTCGGTGAGCCACGCGAGCGCGACCTGCGCCGGCGTCGCGTCGAGTTCGTCTGCGACCTCGCGAACCGCGTCAAGTACCTTCCACCCGCGCTCGGAGAGGTAGAAGCGCTCGAACCGGTCGTCGAAGCTCGCGCGCGACCCGTCCGGCGCGATCACCTTTTCGGGGTCGGCGGGGTCGGCGCGCTCGTACTTTCCGGTGAGGAAGCCGCCGGCGAGCGGGGAGTACGGACAGACGGCGATGTCCTGGTCGATACAGACGTCGAGGTACTCTTTAACATCCTCGTAGTAGCCGGCGTGGTGAAGCGGCTGGACCACGTCGAATCCGGTGTAGTCGTTGGCGTCTGCGGTCCACAACGCCTTCGTCAGCTGCCACGCCGCCATCGTCGACGCGCCGAGGTAGTGGACCTTCCCCGCGGAGACCAGCTCATCGAGCACGCGCATCGTCTCCTCGATGGGCGTCTCCTCGTCGAAGCGGTGGATGTAGTAGATGTCGAGGTAGTCGGTGTCGAGCCGGTCGAGCGTTCCCTCGATCTGCGCCCGGATATGCTTACGTCCCAGCCCCGAGTCGTTGGGGCCGGGCTCGCCGCGGCCGTCGAACGGGAAGTACACCTTCGAGGCGATCACGTAATCCTCGCGGTCGCGCTCCGCGAGCCAGTCGCCGACGTACTCCTCGCTCGTCCCGTTCGGCGTCCCGTAGACGTTCGCCGTGTCGATGAAGTTGATTCCGTGGTCGGCGGCGGCATCGAGCAGTTCGTGGGCCTCCTCTCGACCCGTCTCTACGACGCCGTTCGTCTCTCGCCCGAATCGCCACGTCCCGAAACAGAGTTCGGAGACGGACAGTCCTGTGTTGCCGAGTCGTCGGTAGTCCATACCCACTCTTCACACCCGCCGTTTTATAAAGCGTGACGACAGCGGCGGACGCCACGGTTATGATGTACGACGAAGTAGCGTGCTCATGGAGTACGATTCCATCTCGACGGTCACGGTCGACTCGTACAGCACGCTCGTCGACATCGGGTCACAGGAGGCGGTGCTCGAAGCGCACGTCGACGGACTGGACGACGCGGAGTCCGTCTCGCAGCTGTGGCGCGCGCAGTACCTCCAGTACTCGATGATCGCCAACGACATCGACGCCTACCGACCGTTCTGGGACCTCATCGGACAGGGACTCCGATACGCCCTCGAAGCGAACGGCTACGACGTGCCGAAAGCCACCCGCGACGAGATCCGACGCACCGTCTACGAGGACGAACTCTCCATCTTCGACGACGTCAAAGAGGGGATCGGACGCATCACCGACGCGGGCTACGAGGTGTACATCATCTCGAACGGCTCTCCCGAGATGCTGGACCATCTGGTCGCGGCCGCCGACCTCGGCGACACCGTGACGGACGCGATAAGCGCCCACGAGGTCGAGACGTACAAGCCGGATGCGGCGATTTACGAACACGCGGCCGAGCGAACGGGCACGCCCATCGACGAGGTGCTCCACGCCTCCGGCGGCGGGATGCGCGACGTCTGGGGCGCGAAACACGCCGGGATGTCGACGGCGTGGGTCTCCCGCCCGGGAGAGGAACTCCCGACGGAGGAGCTAGGCCCCGAGCCCGACATCGTCATCGAGGACTTCCACGACCTCGCCGACCGGTTGGAGTGAGTCGATCGCGGGTGCCGGCGTGCGTTTTATGCGCGCGCTGCGCGACCGTTCGCACATGACGACGCTCGACGACGCGGCGGTGCTGGTGACGGGCGCGAGTTCGGGGATCGGCGAGGCGACCGCGCACGCGCTCGCGGAGCGCGGCGCGAACGTCGCACTGTTGGCCCGTCGCAAGGAGAAACTCGAATCGATCGCCGAGGCGCTCCGCACCGAGTACGACGCGCAGGCCCTCGTCGTGCCCGGAAATATCCGCGATCCGGCGACCGCCGAGGCCGCGATCGCGGCCGTCGTCGACGCGTTCGGCGGCCTCGACGTGGTCGTCTCCAACGCCGGGATCGGGCGCGGCGGCGACGTCGAGACGATGACGGACGAGGAGTACGCGGCGATGCAGGAGACGAACGTCGACGGGACCTTCTTCCTCACCCGAGAGGCGCTGCCGCACCTGAAGACGAGCGAGGGATCGCTCGTCGTCGTCGGGAGCTTCGCTGGGAAGTTCCCTCGCCCGTTCAATCCCGTGTACGCCGCGACGAAGTGGTGGGTGCGCGGGTTCGCTCACAGCGTCGCGGCGCAGGTCGGAGACGAGGGCGTCGCCGTGAGCGTGGTCAATCCCTCGGAGGTCCGGACCGAGTTCGGCAGCGAGGACGGCGAGCCGTTCGAAGAACGATTCCAGCCGGGATCGGTGACAGAGCCGGAAGAGGTCGCCGAGGCGATCGCCTTCGCGGCGTCGCGACCGGGATCGACCGCCCAAGAGATCGACCTCTACCGCCGTGACAAGTACGCTGACACGATGGGCTGACAGTCACGGACGGTCACGGACGGTCACGCATCGGTGCACCACACTCCGGACAGGTGTCCCGCTCACACGAGACAGCCAAGTCACACTCCGGACAGAACCGCCGGTCGCAGGCCGAATCTCCCATGGTCGGATTTGACGTGACTCGCTCACAAAAAGCTCCGGCTCGGACGGGCCCGAGAAACAAGGCCTCACAGCGGGACGCGAGCTACGCCTCGTATCCCTGCGCGGCGAGCGCATCCTCCAGTGCGGCCAGTACGTACTCGACATTTTTCGGCCGCGCGGAGTGGCCCATACACCCGATCCGCCAGATGTCGCCAGCGAGATCACCGAGGCCGGAGGCGATTTCGATATCGTACTCGGCGAGCAGGTGATCGATGACGGCGGCGTCGTCGACGCCGTCGGGGACGCGCACGGCGTTCAGGCTCGGGAGCCAGTACTCGTCGGCCGCGTTCATTTCCAAGCCGAGGTCCTGTAAGCCGGCTTTTAGCTCGCCGGCGACCTCGTTGTGGCGCTCCCACCGCGCTTCTATTCCCTCCTCTGCGACCAGTCTGAGCGCCTCGCGGAGCGCGTAGACGTTCGTGATCGGCGCGGTGTGGTGATACGATCGCTCGTCGCCCCAGTACCCCTCAAGGAGCGAGAGGTCGAGGTACCACGACTTGGGCGGCTCCTCCCGATCGAGCACCTTGTCCATCGCCCGATCGTTGAGCGTGAGCGGGCTCGCACCGGGTGGACACGAGATGCACTTTTGCGGACCCGAGTACGCGACATCGATGTCCCACTCGTCGACCCGCAGTTCGACGCCACCGAACGACGTGACGGAGTCGGCTATCACGTACGCATCGTGTGCGTGTGCGATGTCGGTCAGTTCCGGGACGTTCGGCTGTAACACGCCCGTTGAGGTCTCGGCGTGGACGAAGCCGAACACGTCCGGCTGGTGTTCGTCGAACGCGTGCTCGACGTCGACGGGGTCGAGCGGCTCGCCCCACGGCGCGTCGACCGTGACCACCTCGCCGCCGGCGCGCTCGGCCATCGAGCGCATTCGACCGCCGAAGTAGCCGTTCGTCGGAACCAACATCGTATCGCCGGGTTCGACGAGGTTGCCGATCGCGGCTTCCATCGACGCGGAACCGGTTCCGGAGACGGGAATCGTCCACTGGTTGTCAGTCCGGAACGTGTATCGAAGCAGATCCTGAACCTCGTCCATGATCTCGATGAACGACGGGTCGAGGTGGCCGACGAGTGGCGTGCTCATCGCCCTGAGCACCCGCGGATGCACGTCGCTCGGACCGGGGCCCATCAGCGTTCGGTCCGGCGGCGTCAGCTCGTCGACCGCGGGCGCGGCCTCCGTCGAGCGCTCTACCTGCGGGGTTTCGCTCATACCGGATATGGCGGCGGTGACCGTCAAAAGTTCAGCGGAACGATCGTTCGTGTGCCACTTTGGCGCACGGGCGGGCGTAGATGGCAGCGGCGGCAGGTCCTAGGCGGCGTCGACGAAGTCCGGACGGGTCCGTTTCTCGTCGCGTTCGTCGGTGAGGTGATCGACGAAGGTGTCGACGTCGACGTCGCCGCGCTGGTTCTCGAAGCGGTCGCGCACGGAGACAGTCCCCGCCTCCGCCTCGTCGTCGCCGACAACGACCATGTACGGGAGCCGGTCGTCGTGGCCGGCGCGGATCTTGCGGCCGACCGTCCAGTCGCGGTCTTCGACCTCGACGCGGAAGCCGGCGTCTTCCAGATCGTTTTTCACGCGGTGCGCGTAGCCGAGCGTCTCGTCGGAGACGGGGAGAATACGAACCTGCTTTGGCGCGAGCCACAGCGGGAAGTCGCCGTCGAAGTGCTCGATGAGCACCATGAAGAAGCGCTCGTAGCTGCCGTACAGCGCCCGGTGGATCATCACCGGCTGGTGCTCTTCGTTGTCCTCGCCGGTATACGTGAGATCGAACCGTTCGGGCATGTTGAAGTCGAGTTGGACGGTCGGACCGTCCCAAACGCGACCCAGCGCGTCCTCGAAGCCAAAGTCGATCTTCGGTCCGTAAAAGGCTCCGTCGCCCGGCTCGACGTCGTAGTCGTAGCCCCCCGATTCGAGCACGTCGCGGAGCTGTTCTTCCGCCGACTCCCAGATCTCGTCGCCGCCGACGGATTTGTCCGGGCGGGTCGCCAGCGCGACCTCGACCTCCAGATCCAGCGTCTCGACGACCTCGAAGATCATCTCGATCACTGATTCGATCTCCTGTCGGATCTGGTCCGGCCGCACGAACAGGTGGCCGTCGTCGATGGTGAACGACCATACCCGCGAGAGCCCGGAGAGTTCGCCGCGCTGCTCTTTCCGGTACACCTTCCCGTTCTCGAAGTAGCGCTGCGGGAGGTCGCGGTACGACCACGACTGCTGGTCGAAAATCGTCGCGTGGCCCGGGCAGTTCATCGGCTTCAGCCCGTACTCCTCGTCGTTGACATCGAGGAGGAACATGTCGTCTTTGTAGTTCTCGTAGTGACCCGACTTCTTCCACAGCTCGGTCCGGAACACGTGTGGCGTCTCGACCTCTTCGTAGCCGTGATCGCGGTTGAGCTCGTTCGCGAAGTCCGACAGCTCGCGGAGCACGGTCTTGCCCGGTGGGTGGTATAAGGGGAGGCCGGGACCGGTCACGGTCGGGATCGAAAAGAGGTTCATCTCTTGGCCGATCTTCCGGTGGTCGCGCTCTTTGGCCTGCTCGCGCATCTCCAAGTGCTCTTCGAGGTCGGACTCCGAAGCGAACGCCGTGCCGTACACCCGAGTGAGGGTGTCGTTGTCCTCGTCACCGCGCCAGTAGGCGGCCGACACCTCAAGCAGAGTCGCCGCGCCGATCTCGCCGGTCGAGTCGACGTGCGGCCCCTGACAGAGATCCTGCCAGCCGTCCTGCACGTAGAAGGTGACCTCCTCGTCGTCGGCCTCTTCCTCCAGAATCTGTCGTTTGTACTCGTTGTCAGCGTAGATCGCTTTCGCCTCCTCCCGGCTCCTGACGACCCGCTCGATGTCGTAGTCGGCCGCGATGATTTCATCCATCTCGGCTTCGATCGCGTCGAGGTCGTCCTCGTCGAGGTCGACATCGGTCACGTCGTAGTAGAACCCCTCGTCGGTCGGTGGACCGATCGTGAGCGTCGCCTCGGAGTGGAGTCGCTGGAGCGCCTGCGCGAAGACGTGCGCGGCGGAGTGACGCAGTACCGTGAGGTACTCGTCGGACTGATCCGTGACGATCTCGATCTGCGCGCCGTCGTGGACCGCGGCGTGTTTCTCGACGAGTTCGCCGTCGATCTTCCCCGCCACGGTGTCGCGGCCGAGTCCGGGCCCGATCTCGTAGGCGACGTCTTCGACCGTCGCTCCCGCCGGAACGTCGAGTTCTGATCCATCCGGGAGGACGACCGTCACCGCGGCGTCGTCGGCCTCCACATCGGTCTCGCTCATACCTCCTCGAAGCCGGACGAGCGGCATAAGTGTGTTCGATTCGCTGTTTCGACCGAACACGCGGTGTCCCCTCGTCTCGCGATTAGCTGCGCAGCCGTTCGTGTTCCACCTTCATGCATCGGTCCTGCACCACGTCGATCCCGTCAGCTTCCGCCTCAGCTGCCGCCTCGTCGTGGCTGATCCCGAGTTGGAGCCAGACCGTGCCGGCGTCGCCCCGTTCGGCGTGACGATCCCGCACAGCCGCGACGATCTCCGGAACCTCGTCGCTCGGGCGGAACACGTCGACGATATCGATCTCGACTGGCACGTCCCCGAGCGTGTCGTACACGGTCTCGCCGAGGATCTCGTCAGCAAAGGGGTTCACCGGAACCACGCGGTAGCCCTGTCGCTGGAGATACGCCGGCACCTCGTGGGCGGCCTTCCCGGGCGACGACGAACAGCCGATGACGGCGATCGTGTCGGCATCGAACACGGCGTCGAGCGCGGCATCGTCAGTGATAGGCATGCGTCGGACTACGCGCCGGCACACCGTAAAACATCCTCCGGATCGCCTCGAATCGTCCCCGAATTCCTGTCTCAGGCGAGTCGGATCTCGGGTTCCTCGTCTTCCGAGAGTGTAATAACGCCGTCGAAGAGCTGCTTTATCGTGTTCATTTCCTTATCGTCGTGTGCGGTCGAATCAATGCTGAACAGCCCGAGTCCGTTCACGCTCTGGATCCGACCGGTGAACACGTGGAGAAAGCGGAACACGGTCTGTAAGTCCGAGTACATCAACAGCGTCGACAGCGAGTGAACCATCACGCGGTTTCGGTCGATGCCGCGGTCGCCGAACGCCTGTAGGAACTCGGAGAGCTTGATACCGATTCCCGTCATGTCGACGGGCGACGACGCGTACTTAATCCGGTCCGACTCTCCCGGGTCGCTGACGCCCTGTTGGCGGGTGACGCAGTCGATGACGGCGACGGGCTTGCCGTCGTAGGACGTGCGTTTAGCGTAGTCTTTCAATACGCGGTCGCCGCTGTCTTTCGTCGTGACGATGATAGCACCGTCGCCACTGTCAGTTCCTTCCGCCAACATGTCCAACATTAGCGACCGCTTGCCGCTCAGGGGTGGTCCCGTCAACAGGATATTCGTGCCGAGTTCTACCTCCTCCTCGAAGTGAGGACTCAGGTCATACATAGGCACACCTCAGAGATGGCTGCAGAAATTCGGGCCGCTCATTCGGCTGTGACGCCATACGACCAAGACACATCTAACTACAGAAACAATACCCAGTACGAATAATATTCTTTTTGATCGCCCACGATGAGTAAGACCGACTGATGTCGTTCGGAACGGATCCGCACAGAATCGCGGGACTTAACACGGTCACAAAATGAACCGAATACAGGGGCGCTTAGCTCAGTCTGGATAGAGTGCTTGGCTTCGGACCAAGTTGTCGCGGGTTCAAATCCTGCAGCGCCCATCTGAAATAAACCTTCTTCAGAGCAAATGCGAATACTCTCCTAGAGCACACAATACGCCTGTTTTCGTCCTTTTTGGGATTTCAGAATTTCCTCAAAAGCTTGCGCTAAACCCGTCTCTGAAAACGCCCCCTTCACGTCACCCGATTCTCTCCGCAAATCGGGGTGATCTGCGATGAGTTTGGGCTATCGATCGACTGAGAAATATCTATCCACTGTTAATAGCGCCGGTACACGTGCTGTAAACTGCGGGATCCAGTGAGCAGAGCCAACGTGACCACGCTCAGTACAGTGATGCGTCGCTCGCGATACTGATCGCGACGAAAAAACATGGACTCGCGGGGGTCTCGTGAGCGAAGCGAACGAGACCAAGCGGGGAAACGAGACGAACGAAGTGAGTCGAGTGGACTCGCGGGGGCTTGCTCAATACGGGTGCCTGCCGAGGCTATGGTAGAAGACGCACCGTTTCCGCGTGGAGTGGAGTGTATCATCCGACTACATCCCCTCTATGAAGTCACGGCGAATCTGCATTTTTTCGCGCTCAGTACGCTCGTCGTAGTGCTGATCAAGGATCTCCTTCGACACGTTCGATCGGTCAGTAACGACCTCCTGGGGCGTCCCAGTTCGCAAGTGCTGCGTGATCGATCCACGACGGATGTCGTGTGGAGAGTGAGACGAGGGACAACCAGCCCGCTGACTGTGCTGTCTCCATTTACACGTCTCTGGCTCCTTGTCGTGTGGACACTCACCGATTTCGCACGGCTGGGTGAGACGGTAGATCGTTTCCCGGATCGATGGGTCACTGAGTCGGCCGTACTGGCTGGTGATGAGAGGACGCCGACCGTGATCGTCAGTTGCTTCTTGACGATTGTGGTCGATGTAGTCCTGAATCACGTCGCAGTAGTGTGGACCCACCGCGATTGAACGCTCCGCAGCCTGTTTGTTTTTCAACGGAGTATCCGATTCCGGCTGATGCCGTAAGTCGAGACACTGCTGCTCCGGATCGAAGTTCTCGACGTCGAACGTTCGCAGGCTCCCGAGTCGGATCCCTGTGTGCCAGAGAAGAGCCATGATGACATGGTCTCGGCTGGCGTACGAGAACCGCTCAAGATGATCAAGGATCTCTTCGGCCCGATTGGCCTCAAGAAACACGTCACGAGCTTCTTCGCCCGAATCGATATCGGGAAGTTTGACGCGCTCTCTCAGCCCGGGCTCGACAGCCTCAATAGACGCACAGAATTCGAGGAAGACCCGAAACGTTTGGAGCTCACCTTGGAGAGTAACTGGCTGGATGTCTTTACTTCTCCAAGTGCGGTAGCGATGGAGATCTCTGCCAGTCAAGGCGTTCATCTCCTCGATTTCGTATTCGGTACAGAACTCAAGGAACCGTTCCAGCCGATAACCCTGGTTCTGATGTGACTTCTCAGAGAGGTCCGACTCTCGCTCAGCGAGATACCACTCCACGGCCTCGGCAGGCGTCGTAGGTTCGAGGTTCTCGCTCATAGGACCTCTTCTGTCCTGAACCTCGGAACCCTCAAAGGTACTTCGGCGTCCGTCAGCTTCACTCATCCTCCACCCCAGTGTGGTTCGACGGAATATCCGGCTCGTGGAAAAGCTCGTTTAGTGACTTCGAGCGGGTTCCCTCCCGTTTTTCCGTCCACTCTGCAGCTCTTTCGATGAGGTGTAGAATTGTTGTGGCCTCATCGAGCTGTTTGATGGCGTCGTCGAGCTCTCGGAATTCATCAGAGAGGAGAACGGATCGGATTTCTCCGTTCTCACCCTTCCGACGCTCTTGGACGTTTGCGATTCGCGCGAGCGCGTCTTCTGCGTCCTTCGTTGCGGACCAGTAGAGCTCTTCCTCACCCTCGGTGAGGGTATTGGCGTATGGGTAGTCGTAGTCGATGCGTTCGCGGTGAACGTTGGTGTCGATTTGCATTCGTTCGGTGTGTCGCCGATTTCGGGTCCGGCGAACCCGGAGCGAACGCGGGTGAGGAAAACGCATTTACCGTACGCCTGCGAAGGTAGGCATACGGAGCGCCGTTCACCGGTTCGCTCCTGATTGGTCGCTTCGACGCGTTGGGGATTGGTTTAGGGCCTTCCCCCCGCGTCATTCGATTCTTCTTAGCGAGTCACGACTCAGGGACCCCAGTTAGTTCTTCGCCTCGTCTGGGTCGTACTGCGTGACCATATTACGGAGGAGATCGTCGTAGGTTTCTCCACCGCGCTTCTGGGCTTTGACTAGCTCACGTGTCGCGCGTGAGACTGGGATTCTGGTATCGGTCGTCATTGCTGGGTCGTGATCGGCCGCCTTTGTGGCAGCGTTGATAGACATGATACACCCCGGTAAATATATTTCCACTGAGTAGTAATGATGAAATGACTTTACTATGTCGTCTGCAACAGATCGGCCTCGAGGGTTTCTCACACCGGCAGATAGGGAATTCTTGATCGGACTCAAGGAGTACGATCATAAACAACAGTATTCGAATCGTCGACAGGATATCCGAGAACGAACGGCGAACGCTCTCCTTGATTTTTCTCTTCTCCAGTACTCACTTCGGGATCGAGACCGAAAACGGATCTTTCAGAGTCCAGCTGAGGAAGCCGGTGTCGAGGAGGTACAGTTTCAGGAGAGCATTCAGTCGATGCTCTATTGGACATATCTAGGCCTCAAGGAGCAACGATACGACTTTGAAGGACTCCTAGTACGGGCCATCGAAGAGGCTGAGAAGGATTTTGCTCGGAAGTATTTCGGTGAAACCGTTGAGATCTCCGTGAGCTTCGACGTTGATGTCATCCGTTCACACGACATTGATACACTCATTACTCAGATCGAGTCGGGAGGTCCAGTTCCGGCAAATCGGCTTTACGATTTACTTCAATTATCGAAGGGCGTCCCGATCGATGTTGACGATTTGAGTACGCTTCGTGTCTGGTTCAAATCGGGGTATCCCGACGGGGAGAAAGCTGTTCTTGAGACCCTTTTCTCGGAGTATCTGGGCTCTGATATCGATATTGTTGACGCCCAAGCGAGAATCGATCCCAGCGAACTCGGAATCGAGAAAGAAGATGCGGTCATAGATTCCGACAGTTCATCGATTGATCCTTCCGAAATCAAGAATAAGCCGACTATAGACTACTCTCCTTCTGATGACACTATAGAGGAAATCAAGCAGGCTGAAATGGAACGGCGGATTCGACACGGAAAAGAAGACAAATCGGAGGACTCTACATCGATAACCGAGGGGGTCATCGACTCTATATTCGAAGAATCCGACAACGATTCTCGATCGATCTATACTGTTATCGAGAACGAGCCGATGCGGGAAAAGGATGTGACGCCCGAGAATGTTCTTGCACTCCTCGAAGGCGTTCGAGAGCAGCTTGTAAGTACTGAAGACGTGGCGGCAGCGTTTGGATGTAACCCCGATATTGCGCACAATGTACTCTCTGAAATCTCCGAACTGAAGGCGCAATCTGTGCTGGATACCCAACAGAGTCGTCTAGAGATTTGGACGTGGGTTCAATGATAATCTTAGTAGAACTTTTTTGTTTCTGAGTAGCCCATACAGTGACTTACGTAGACAATCTGCATCAGAAGCCCCTCCCTATCTCGTAGGACCAACTCTGTCTCCTCCTTCACATGGTCACGAACCCGTTCGAATCCACCGTCTCCAACTTTTACAGTGAGCGCGCGTACAATTGCGTCTAAGAGGTCGTCACGGTTCGAGTTCCCGATGCGCCGCACCCACGGCGGCCGGTCATGATATCCAATTGCGATAAATTCAACTAGTATCTGGAAACCGCATTAAATTAGTGAATGAGGCGTTCGACCTCAGGGCGTTTATGACCCATATCGAACGCCTCAGCGAAGGTGTCGAGTATAATGTATCTTCCCCAGGTACACACGGCTACAGCAGAGTGCAGGGAGAAGTCTCCCCATGACCTCAACAGAGCAATTATTTGGTATATTGAAGTAATTTCTCAGCAGTCACAGGACCAACCTGTGGGACAGAGGTCAGCTCAGACTTCGTTGCTTGACGCAAATCTTCGACAGTCTCGTATCCCGCATCTTCGAGTTCCGTGATGCTTCGGATACTGAGGCCAGCGATATATCTATCAAGCTCTTCGGTAGGTGTGTGCAGATTAATCGATGACTCAGCTGGAATGAGTTCAGCCTCGATTAACGCATTTTCCCAGGAACCGAAGCGATCGTAAATTGATGCTATACTCATTGTGCCATATTGATTCATGTCGTCCTCAGTTGGCAATTCTCCTAAGTCGTCTGCTAGTAATTTAATCGCATGCAACAAACGGGCTCGAGAATACACCGTATCTGTTCTCGTTGGACTCCTTTCAGTCGTCGTATTATTTGTTGCTGTGTTCACGCCCGAATTATCCGATGAGAGTGCGCTATCACAGGCTGCCTCCCACGAACCAAATCGGAGGACATAGGTAGAGACTGAAGTTTGACCTTCGGCGTTCATTTCATCGACAGTTGGCTTCCCTCCGACTACATCACTCACCCGTTCGAGTTCCTTGACGAGATCGATACCGAGGGGTGGATACCACATTGTTGGGATGTCTGTCCGATTTTCTGTTTCGAGCCCAGCCATGTTCGCCGCAGTTGTAAAGTCCTCATACTGCTCCTCGATAGTGGAGATGGAGATCTTGCCTGTATTCTCGTACAAATCCGGGATAATCTGAATGGGGGATCCTGATTCTGAGGCAATATCCCAAAGTGCCGAGGATATCTCTGTTCTCATTTCGCTGGACACAGTTGACGCACGACCGTTACACTCTGTTTCTGATTTAGAATTATCGTTGACTGCTGCGATAACGTTCTCAACGTTCCCAAACATCGAGATATACGTCTCTGGTGAGAACGGTGTCTTCTGTGCCAAGTGATACGGTGTGAGCTCACCCGACACATCTTCTAGGTTAGGTACCTCCGATAGCAACCTCGCTCGGTATTTTTCAACCTCCTCAGGGCCGTAGCTTTTGCTGATATGCTCCGGCCCCGCATTTCTCGCTGCAGTCCACGCCTTTCGCATTGACCCGAATCTATCTGTAATAACTTCAGTCTCGTATGCTAAGAGATGAGAGAGAACTTCTTCTGGCGGTCTCGCTCCAAATTCTTGTTCTAGACGGTACAAGTCGGCGGTCAAAACATCGCGAGCGTACTCGGTTGGTTCGTCAGTGCGCACACCAGCACAGTCGACAGCTGTGTTGAACTCGCCGAACGCAGCGATATACGAAGTTGAGGTACGGTCAGTCCACGTATCGATGGTGGTCTCAGTAGGATTCTGACCAGTTTGCACAGCACATCTCTCGAGAGTCAAGAGAAGAGAGCCAAAGATATCTTTGCGCTGAGTCGGCCGCATCGCTGACCAATCATCAGCATCGGAGGTAGAACAGTTCACAACATCCTCCCATGACCCAAACCTCAAGAGATACGTTTGCGGAGAGTATGCCCCAAGAATTTCGACATCAAGTGGTCGCGGAATACTACCCGTCTCGTCTGTGACACGGTCAAGATCATCCAACAATACCGTGTCACTACCCAGTCCTTCGTCAATACGAAGCTGATCTTCGAAGGTGAGGCCTGCAGCATCACTCGGAAATAGGTACTTGTCTTGGTTCTGCGGTTGACGATAGGGCACGCCTGCAATCGTCGTTGTCAGTTTCCACGACCCGAACTTATTGAAGAGGGCGTACGGATCTATTATCTCCTCATCAAGGACAGTCTCGAACGACGGAACCGGAGTTGTCTCTGTTATTGTCTCGAATGTCTTGCGAACGTCGTCTATAGAGACTGCCCTCAATCCGGACATTTCCTGCTGTGGAGTTAGCCCCGCAGCTTCTACAGCAGTCTCCCATCGCGTAAATTCACTCTGGTACGTCTCAATGCTGTGAGGACTATGTGTATTAACCGCCTGAATCGTGTGATTCCCACCCGTCTGTTCGGATACTCGACGAAGATCGAGTGCAAGCAATAGCTTTGTGGAATTCTGGTAGTTGTTAGCCGAGATATCAGATGTTCGGTTCGCCGCTCTGAGAAGACTGCCCCAATTACCGAATCGGCGAATATAGGTTAGTTTTGAGTAGGGAGTGTACTCTGTGACCTCTTCCGGGAGCGGCGGTCTACCTAGACGGTCCCACAGGTCTACGTATCCCTCTAATAATGCATCTTTGGAGGTTGCAGAATACCCTCCTGACGGGATATCTGCACGATCCAACGCACTTTCCCAAGACTGGAAGTACGCACCATACTTCCGTAATGGGATGGTACCTGAGCGGAGGACATCTGTAGCCAAGGGAGGACGACCTAAGCTGTCTCTAAGAGTTCTCAGATGCTCACAAAGGCCATCCAACGTGTAGACTTCTCCAGATAGTCCTTCTTCAACGCGTTCGATGGCAGCTCTAAGTGAACCAAACTGTGCGACAAAATCCTCTAACTCGAATATTCCAAACTGTTGAATCTCTGTGTCGTTGGGTCGTCGCCCTACCGAGCTCAGTATCAAATATAGGTCTTTTAGTAGATCATTGTGCGAGGGTGGGTCCCGTTGCTGAGGAGAGCCTTGGTCGACAGGTGATGTCGGGAACGGGACCGTCTGTTCACTGATCCCAGCTGCGTTACGAGCCTCTGCCAGTGATCCAAATCTGGATTGATACACTGAGTCTGAGAACTCACCGTACCGCGATATTTCTCTCTTACATGGAGGATGTTCGAGTGCATCAGAAAGCCGCTGTAGTTCTTGGAGTAGAACATCATCTGTTAGAATATCATCCATCGCGTTGTTAGTTACTCAGATAGACTGCACATATAGTGTTCCTGCTACGCGGATATGTATGTTGAGTTCGTATTATATTGGTTACAGGTCACTGGATATGTTGGATTTTCAACAGAGTCAATGGTCAATATACAGGATTCCGTGAATGGCTGTTTTATCTGAGAAGGTAGAATGTTTAATCGAGTTATTGTATAACCCGATTACGAACTAGCCGTTGGACGGCACTAATCGGTGAAGTTGGCCTCAAGAAAACAAATCTATAACCGGGTTTACTATGATATCCGATTATGGTTCGCATCGACGACAGCGAGGACGTGACGAAGTGCTGGCTCTCCCCTGACGAACTGGACCAGCTGGAGCGAACAGCTGGGGAGAACGGGTGGGAGCGTGAGGTGGCGGTCCAGCTGATGGGTCGATGCGGACTCAGGGCGTCAGAAGTGAGCTATCCGAACGACAGCAACCTACGATACTCCGACGATGGTGACATCTGGCTCTTCGAGATCCAGGGGAAGAATACGAAAGGCGGGTCAAAGACAACACGCGACGCATGGATGCCTGACGACGTCGCCGAGGACATCCACAAATACAGCCGTGAACGAGACCTCAGCCTATCCGACCCGTGGGTCGACGCCAGTACCCCCTCTGTTCGTCGATGGGTTAAGGAAGCAGCTCACGCCGTTTCAGAGCAAACTGGCGACCCACGCTGGCAGTCAGTCTCGTCGCATGATCTCCGTCGGTCCTGGGCAACGTATCATCTCGTCGAGCGCCAAGTCGACGTCCGGACTATGATGAGTGTCGGTGGGTGGTCTGACTACTCTGCCATCGAGCCATACCTTGCAGAGCCGACCGAGACACGAATCGGAGAGGCAATGCGGACATAGAGACCGAACTAAGAGAGTTGCAATCCAGCACGTCGTAATTGGACCAGTTCACCGCCAGAGTTTTCATTCTGTTTCCTAATAGGAATTCTATGCCTAATAAGAAAGATTCTATCTCAATAGAGTTGCAGTATCCGTTTCCGGAGGATCGGGTATTCCGCTACCAAGCAATGCAGGACGTTCTCGACGTTCTCATCGATCAACCGTATGCGACGTACTCGATGAGCGAGCTTGCGAATCTTACAGGGGCAAATCAAGGGACGATCTCAAAGGCGGTCAGGCTGCTTTCCGATCTCGACGTCATCGAAACAGCACAGGACGGACGAACCCAGCAGGTCCGGATCAACCGTGACCGGCTCACGAAACCGGACCCGATTCTCTCGATCCCGCAGGGCGAGTTTCACCAACCGGTTCGGGCGTTTCTGCAACAACTCCAGGACGAGTTGGATGAGTTAGTCGGAGTCGTCCTGTTCGGAAGCGTCGCTCGGGGGGAAGCAGATAGGACCAGCGACATCGACTTATTGGTGATTGTCGACGAAGATAGAACTGCAGCTCGCCGGACTGTTCAGTCGGTCGTTAGTGATCTCGAAGACCAACGGTTCGAGGGGAACCGGTACACGTACCAGCCGCTCGTCGAATCGACGGACAGCGTCCAACGAATTGGTGACCAACTCCGTCCCCAGTTCAACGACGGGATTACCTTGGTGGGCTCTGATCAACTCTCCGAGCTCCGGACCGAGGTGTACGCCGATGAATAACGATATCCGAGACCAATTGGTGGAGGCCGAGCGGACCTTCGAGGGTAGTCCCGGAACGATCGAGGAGGGACTGGACGTCGACGACGCAGAGTTAGTCCAACTTCGCCGTGCCTGCCGGCTATTGGAGGTCGGATCGAACCTCCTCGACCAAGGGTACTACACGGTCGTGATCGAGTCGGCGTTCGTCGCCATCGAGCGCACTATCCAGTTTCGGTTGATCCACGACGGGGCCATGTCCGCCGCGGAGGTCATCAGCAGCCACCGACGGCTCTACCAACGTGGTGCCGAGATTGGCCTCTACGACGACGCGTTTGGAGAGGACCTTGCCGAGCTGTGGAACCGGAATCGAACGAAGACCTACTACAGGCTCGGGATCGCGACGAAGGAACAGGCCGAGGCGATGTACCGGCTCGCCGACGACATCCACCGGCACCTCGTCGATATGACTCGGGTGTCACACGAGTGTCTCTGTCGGGGGTGATGGGTACTCCACGAGTAGATAGGCCGGCACTGAGGACTGGGAGAGCCGGGAAGAAAACAGGAGCTCGACAGTGAGGAAGATCCCCGGTGGAAGTAAATCCGATCTATCCGTAGAACCGGAATCTCGCTCGGCCAGAACGTCGAAATTCGGATTTGGAGATACGGGTACAGCCGTTGGGGGACTCGGGAGGGAGTCTCCCCGGCTCATCGGAAGGAATTGGTCGGGTAATGGCCGAAAGCTGGCAGGCTTCAGTGAGCAACACATGAACGGGTCGGCGAATAACCCCGTTCCGTCGTGAGAATCGCCTTTCTCGCCGGGCGAAATAGCTGTATTCGTTTTCGGGAGGGTAGGGACTATTCCCTATCGACGGGGGTGAAATGGTTGAAAACCGACCCCTCGACCCCGGTAATCGCCGGGGACTCTCCGGTGACGACGAAGATCGCCTTTGTTTCAAACGTTGCGAATTATTCTATCGGCTAAACCCCTATTTTCGCCGGGCGAAACGACCGTATCTGGATTATGCAGGCCGGGGCTCGTCACCTATTAAGCGGGTCCAGTTGGTCGGGGATTCCTCCAATACCACTGGCAGTTGGTCGGGGTGATTGGGTGTCAGTCAAACACGGCTCGTGATACCGGGTTCTATCGGATGAACGGCCTTTTCTGTCGGGCAAAACGTCCGAATTCGGTTCGATGCATGCCTCCCCAACGTCCCGGATCGGCCATATGTTCGGGGGATCGGTTGGAAGTCATCAGCAACCGATGTGCCCGAGATATCGACGTAACAGACTGGCACAAATAGAACGGGCCGGAAGCCTCAACCTATTCTTTCTCCCTTGGTGGTTGCACGACCTCCCCAAGCGACCGGACCAACTGCACCCCATTCTCGTAGTCGGTGGTGGCCCGATACCCCTCCTCGTCCTGTTCGACGACCCCCACAGTGGGGTGGGCGAGGAGCTGGAGGGCGGACCGGATCTCCTCGGTGGTCGGGATGTCGTCGGAGTCCTCCATGCCTACGACGATCCATCGGACGTCCTCCGCCGTCTCCACGGGGCCGTCAGCGCGTTTGAGGGCCCGAATGACCGCGAGGAGGGTCTCCCCGGCGTCGGTACGGTCCTGAATAGATTCGTCGAGGAGGTCGAGCCTATCATCTTGGAAGGCCCCGGAGCGAGTCAGGAGAGCAAGGGTCTCCTCCGGGGGAACGGCGTATCGGTCCCGGCGGTCGAGGAGCTCGACGAGGTCGTCGACGGCGAGGGTAGTCAGGTCGGTCGTCTCGGCGTTGTCGATGACCTTCGGGGCGAATCCGGGGGCAACCACGATAGCATGGTCGGCCCCTCGTTGGCGGCGATGCTTGTCCACATTGGTGACCTCAAGGGAGTTGACTCGCCCGTTACCCCGAGCCTTAACTTCGACAACGACGTGTTCCGGGGATCGGATCTCCACATCGGTGTCACCCCCTCCCTCGATCCAGTCGGCGGTACACCCCAGCTGGGAGAAGGCCTTCGCGACGAGTTTTTCGAACTCCTCGTGGGCGGTTCCGTCCGTGCTGGCCGCACGGAGTTGGTTGGCGAGGTCGGGGGTTGGTCCGTCGTCCTCGTCGTCTTCGTCGTCGACAGGGTGGACACGCTCGCCGGCATCGGTCAAGTCGGCGATGGCGGTCTCAACCGACTCCTCCCCGGCGAGTTGGTCGAGGCGCTTGTCGGCGACTCGGGTAAACCCCTGGGGACGGTAGGTCTCGTCGTAGCCGACGAGCTCGTTGAACTCCTCGATGTCGACTTCGACCTCCTCGACATCAGTGAGGAAGGTCATGTATTCCCAAGGGCTCTCATCGTCCCATCGGCCGTGGTTGACGTTCTCCTTCCAGAGGTACTCCGCGAGGTTGGGGTCGTGCCGCAGTTGAAGGACTTGACCCCTCGCGATGAACTCTCCATCATGGTAGACGAGAACGATGTCGTTGCGCTCGACGTTCCGCCACGCACCGTCTACCGAGGTGCCCCAAACATGGACGAGATCTTCGTCAGATGTTGTCCGAAACAGTTCGAGGTCATCCTCACTGAGATAGGACTCGATGTCGTCAATCGGATGCCCGTCTCGGACGAACCGCTTGTAGTCCTCGAAAGCGTCGTCGCGACCAGCGGGGAGAATCACGATTCCGGTCATACCACATCGATAATCGTATTCGGATTTCAAATAGGTGATCTATTCTGATACGGTCCAAAACATACACTCTCGCTCCGAGACTTACCAACGACACCACCAAGACTAATCACTCGAAAAACATTCTTATCACGCATCTCTAATATAGTTCCATCAACGAAAACAAAGGAATCCGTCATGCTGAACTTGTCCTCTTCATTCACATTACAGTACGTTGAAACGGTATGATCGAAGTGTATCTGTGGGTTCTGGGATGTTAACCTTCATATCCTTCCGTTGATACAGATTGGCTATGCCAGCGGAATTTGAGTTTCACGCTCGCCTGTTTTCATCGTTCAAAGACTACATAAATGAAAACGAATCTGACTTCAATGAGCCAATAGGAGAAGAAAAAACGAAAACAGGATTCATCGACATCTATCTTCCATCCAATCTTCGGGAGGGCGTTGTTATCGAAGTGAAACGTGGCGATATTGATCCCCACTCGTACGAAGTGGTTAAGCAGGGTCATCGATACGCCCGAGACAAAGGCGTTGAGCTGTTCGCGACCGCGAACGAAAACGACGTGTTCCTCTTCCGGAGAACCGAAACCGCAACCAGTATCACGGAACTTGACCGGAAGCACTATGATTTGAGAAATCTCTCGCTAGAACAGTTTTTCGAGCAGTTTTTAGAAGATATCAAGGAACTACAGGAAGGCAGGGGACGGGTATTCCAGTTCGACGATCTGATTGTTAGCCGGCTACGTAGTTTCCATACCAGTATTTATCCGACGTATCAGGAGCTGATTGAACGGGAGTTCAACGAGAACGAACACTTCGAAGAGCAGCTTGTTGAGTGGGCTCGGGAGAACGATTATCCGTTCGAGTATCCCGGCGTGGAGCGGACGTTCAAGCTTGCTGCACAGCAATACGCGTATCTGTTGATGAATCGTGTCGTGTTTTACGAGCTCGTCCGGGAACAAGACGTGGATACAGAGAGCGGGTTCCCGTTAAATCAGATATATGGCGGCGTTTCAGTCGATAAACTCGATCAGCATCTGGAAGACTGCTTCCAGTCAATTATGGAGGAGATCGACTACGAAGCGATCTTCAAGAATGACAGCGAGTTCTTCAAACAAATCCCTGAGAACGATCTCACCCGGACACGACTCCATTCGTTCACTCGGAGTATCGAGGAGGAGCCGTTACGAGATATCAGCGTTGACGTGGCCGGACAAATCTACCAGGAGCTCATCCCCGTCGAAGAGCGGAAAGAACTCGGTCAATTTTACACACCAGATGAGATCGGATCTATTCTCTCTAACTGGGCGATCCAGTCAAGCAACGATCGATTTCTCGATCCGTGTAGTGGATCCGGCTCAATCACCGTGGAGGCATATAAACGGATGGAGGAACTGGATGGGCTCTCCCACGAAGAAATCATCCGGAATATTACCGCAGTGGATATCAACAAATTCCCGCTACACCTCACTGCACTGAACCTCGCGACGAGAAATATTCACCAACCCACGAATGAGCTGTTTGCATATCATGCAGACTTCTTCGATCTCGATCCCGACACAATGCGGTTCGAGAGTAGCCGCCTCGGTGTTCGCGGCGAGGAAGCAGACGGATCTAACGAACCGATCGGAAAGTTCGATGCAACAGCAGCTAATCCCCCATACGTCCGCCAAGAGTATCTCTACCCGAATCGAGACCACTTCCGAGAACACCTGAAAGAGTTTGGTCCGAGCTCAAAACAGGTATACTACGATGGGGAGAAAGAAATCGACGGACGAAGTGACCTCTATTGCTATTTCCTCACCCACATCACAAGTTTCCTCCGTGAGGGAGGACGACTGGCTTGGATCATTCCAACAAAATGGATGGTTGCTGACTACGGCCCCAGTCTTCAGCAGTTCCTCTTCGATCACTACAAGGTAGAAGCCGTTGTCGGATTTCGGAAACGTGTTTTCGAGAGCGCTCTCGTCGATACAGTGTTGCTAATGATCGAACGGTGTGAAGACCCGGAAGAGCGGAAAAACACAGAAACGAACTTTGTCCGAATTAACAGCCCGATCGATCCAGATGACGCGATCCGTGTTATCGATCGAGATTATGCCATTCCGGATGACTCGTTCATGAAGATTCACAGTAGGCCGAACTATCGGACTATTTCAGTCGATCAATCGTATTTGATGGAGAATGTCGAGGAGAAACTTCATCACTATATTAACGCGCCAGCACTATATACGGCCGTTCTCGAACATAACAACACAATTCCGCTATCAGACGTAGCGGATATAACCCGTGGAAAAAAGACGGGAGCAAATCCAATTTTCATTCTCGACGAGGACGAGATCAGGTCACGAAACATCGAAGATGAGTTCCTACGCCCTGCAATCAAGAGCGTAAAAGAAGTTGACGGATTTGAGCATACTCCCGATGACGCCACAAAGTGGATGCTTGATATGAACAATTATGTTAACGACATCATGTCGACATCGGGATTCGGTGAAACCAGCGACCTGGAAGACCGAGTCTTACAATCGCTCCGTACCGATGGATACGATGGCGTCCTCTCGTATTTACAGTGGGCCGACAATCAGTCGTCGCGGACAAACAAGTCAATCCAGAACTATAATCCTTGGTTCAATATGGGATCGCTAGAAGACAAACTTACACCAATCATCTGTCCACAGGCAATGGACACCCGATTGTTCTTCTTCAAAACGAACCAAGATATAGTTCCCAGTAATCGATTCCTCTTGGTGAAGCCGCATGGGGACGCTGAGCTTCTTCTCGGGTTGCTCAATTCAAGTATCACTAAGATCGTTATCGAAAGCCACGGAAGAGTCACGGGTGGCGGCGCAATTAACCTCTCTGGGTCTGATCTCCGTTCGCTACGAGTACTCAACCCTAATTCTCTCTCTGATAGACAAGCGTCGAAGGTGAAGAATGGATTCGAGAAAATGACGAATGGAAATGGAGAGGGACTGAATGATATTGATGAGGTGTTTATCAACGCTCTCAATCTTGACGTGACAACGGAGGAGGTTCAGCAGATGGCTGAAACGATCAAACAGGCACGCCGCACTAAAGGCCAAGAAGTGGAACCGCTCATTCAGGAGCTTGACGAACTAGAAGGACAAATTGAGATGGCGTTCCAAGATAATAGTCCTCAGCAACAGGGACTTTCGGAGTTTAGTGGCTAACTAGGTCGAAAACCCCCTCTAGTAACAAAGCAAACTCTGTTAGATAATCATAAATCAAGTAGCTGTTGTTTTGCGTCCTCGGCAGACAAATAGTCCAGATCGAAATCCAACCAAGTGCGGGCATCTGATTCATCGGGCGGGTCCGAAACAGAACTAGAGTGAGAATTTCGGGAGAGATTGCCATAATATCCGACCCCTGTATCATCATTTAGTCTCTCCATCGGGTGATGGATCATAATCGCTTCAGTGCCACTCCGTGAAGCAGAGTCAGCTAAGAGGAAGTAATTACGACGGTCTTCGTAGAATGGCCACCAATCTTCGACTGATCCAGGCCAGTCACTCCGTTTAATTTCGACTTGACCGAGAGCGGTTCCATTTCCATCGCCGACCAAGATATCGACATCGATTACTGAGTATTGAATCGGCATGTTATTTCGGACCCAGTTTTGAACCGGCGTTACTGATCGGTTGATGTTTTTACTTGTCTCCCCAGCTGGAAGAGATGTTCCCATAATATCTTGAAGTTCACCTTCGAGATCATCAAGTCCGACAAATTGAGTCGATCCTGTTAGTGAATTTCCGTTAGGACTTATTTGCCCAACCTCCGCTTCCCCTCTAAGGCTTCGCCAGTCAGCTCTCGCCTCACCAATCCAGATAAGTGGCACTTCTGCTCTCTCTGCGAGGTCTGAGGCGCATTCTAAACGAGTAACTGGTGGATCCCTTGATCCGCTTGGATTGAAAGATTCCCAATCATCTGGCCAATGAATCGAGATTCCTTTTAGATCTACATCACCATCATCACGTATTCCCCACAGTTGAATCTCATGTCCTACTGATGAAACGTGTAATCCATCTTGTGTGTATTGGATAAATTCGTCATCCATATTTCAATAAAAGAATATCCTATGTGATTAATCTGTTGACAAACTAATGTCAAACCAGAGTATTCGCTAGTGGTTACAATATCAGGGTGAAAATTCCTAATCCTCTGATATCTCAAGCGGTAGAGATGGGATTATTCAGTAACTAGCAGGAAAAAATGGATGTTAAATCTCAGAGCTTAATCGAAAACTGTTGGTACTGATTGTGTCGAAGTTATCGGTACGTCAGCAGAAATTTCAGTCAGCAGTAGGAGCGAGAGGCTCGGACTGCTCTTCTTCCATCGGCTCTGTAATCCCCCCGGTTAGCTTGAAAACAGCGGCTTTGTGGTCGGTCTTCGATTTGTGAATGGATGTTGGTTTGACGCCGAGTTCCTCGTAGGCATCCAGGTCAATATCTTCGTCCCAGAATTCACACTGCTTTCGTACTTCTGCGAGGAGGCCGTGAAGGTGGATAAGCTCCTGCTTCTTCATGAGTACCAATCCTTTGCTACCGGAGGTTTATATTATTATCCTGAGTCACGTTACCACACATTGGATTCACCAATTTGAATCGTACTTGCAAGTAACTATTACACGGCGCGCCGAGTCAGGCGCGCCGACCCCCGCGTTTCTGCTGTAATCTGTCGAGCGAAGCGAGACAGTGGTTTACTCCAGTGGCTCCTTAGCCACACACGTAACTGAGAGTTGGGTACCCCACATCGAAGTTACGCCGGTGGGAAAAACCGTGCAGTCGCTCAGGGATCAGATCATCGACGAAGCACTCGCGAACACCGCGAGAAAGCAGCAAAAAGAACCGCTAAATGCCTGGATCGATAGTGATGCCTCTCACGAGTCCCCGAGCTAGCCGGGGGTTCCTAACGCGTCGGCAAAGTGACTGGGTTCGTATACACGACCGTCGATGAGGGTGATCTTTGGCGCGAACTCGAACGCGAACTTCCGAAACTTCTCGCCCGTTACCTTCGACCACTGGCTCGCCCCACTCCGGAGAAGCCGACGGGCCTCAGCGAGGGAATCGGGCTGGAAACCGATGTCGAGCTGATCGGGATCAACGCCTTCCGTCCGACTGATCTCTCCGCCGTATCTGTCGAGCCAGCGACTCCACGGGTCGTCGTCACCGCCGTGAGCCTCTGCTCTGGTGAGCCCGTCAAGCGTGTTCTCAAGACCGGACTTGATGCTGTTCGACACCGAGTCGATGTAGCCCGTCAGTTCCTGGGCAATGTACTTCGACCCGATTTGAACCTCTCCGTAGGTATGATCCACGAGCGGCGAGAGCCGCTTGAGAGCGCGATAGACGGTGTCGAGATGAACACCGATGGAATGGGCCAACTCCTTCGGCGACGTCTCTCCGCCGTCCGTGAGCAGCGTCTCGACCAGCTCCGTGTCCGTCTCGTTCATCTGTGTCGCCGTCCCGAAGATCTGGTCGTCTTGTTTGGTCTCTATTCGCGGCAGACGGTCGGGAAGGATCTTCCGCCACCGTCGAGATCCGGTTACCTCGAAGTAGTCGTCGTCGACGAACATCTGGCCGTCCGGACGGGTCGGAATGCTCGACCAGTTGAGAACGTTCAACAGCGCCTCGTCGAGTTCCGTGACGAGCGTGTCGAGGTCTTTCCAGTACAGCGTGTCGTCGTGGATCGAGTTCTGGAAGGAGACGCCAATCTTCGGATTTTCGAGCGCTGTCCCCTCGACTGCGTCGGGGTTTCGCATGTGGTAGTGCTTGAACTCTTTCGCTAGGTCATGGCTGCCGACTAACTTGCCGGCACGACGCGAGTCGATAGTCGCAGTATGGTAGTGACCAGGGCACTCCCGGTCGTCACGAACCGACTTCGTGTACCCTTCGCGGTCGCCGGCGAGCAACAAAGAGATCTCGTGAAGCGTCCCGTCGTACGCGATGACCTCACCGGTCTCCCCTTTGAGCACTCTGACGTATAGCTCCGCGTCAACGATGTTCGACGACTTGTGGAGCCGATCCTCGTCGAAGTCCGCCGGATAGATGGGCGTCGGACTGTTGAATCGGAAACCCTGGCGCGTCGCGAGCGCATCAAGCGACTGCCGGAGCACCGTCGGGTACTGTTCGAAGTTCCAGTATGACCCCTCAACCTCGACGTCGTACCCCTCCAAGTCGTAGGGGTTGGACATCGCTCTGTTCCCCTGCTTTGTCTCGATGTCTGGCCACCGAGGAGAGATTCGGAAGTACGCGCGCTTCCGAGCTTCTGACTTGGCAGCACCCCACGAGTCGTACCCCCTCGGATAGACATACACGAGGTACTCCCGGACCTCATCGAGTTGGAAATTCTCGGCAGCGCGTGGGGCAAGACCGGAGGATTTGAATCCGAATTCAACGTTCCACTCGGTCCCGTCAATTTCGGCCGTCGTCCTGAGTCGCCCGTGCTGCTCGAAGTCGTGCTCTCCCTGGAGGGAGCGCAGGCCAAAGTACGATCGGAGCGGATTATCGAGGTCCTCACAGTTCCATTTGAGATATGCGTGGAACTCGTGGGGCTGCGGGTCGATGAACGTACGGGCGAAGTGCTCATCGTCAGAGTCGGCTTCCTCGGTGGCCTCGTCAGTGTCGGTCGTGTCCGCCTCGCTCTGTTCTCCGGAACGCTTCTCGGCGCGCTGGTACGCCTCACATGTCTTGAGATGGTGGGTCGAGTCGTCGTCCCGGGTATGCGTCTCTCGGCAGTATCGACACTGTGAGACTACTTCAGTGTCGCACCTGCCCTCGTGCCTCACCGCGATACGGTGCTGTTTGAATTTACACCGACAGAACCGACATCTGGCGATGTATCGGGGGTTAACGGTTCGTTGCCGTGACTCCGTGAATGTGGTTGAGTTGGCTGTCGTATCCGCATCTGCACGGAGTGCGTCCGCTTCTGTTTGTTCGACCGATGTTTGGACAGAGTCTGTCCGGTCGTCAGTAACTGCCTCGGCCTCTTCGAGCTGCCCGAAGAGGTCATCCGAGTCGGTCATCGCGACCACCTCCGTATGGAAGGTGCGCATGTATCCGTCCCAGTGTGATCCCGTCCGGCGCGATCTCTCGCGCCGTAACGTTCAACACACCCCAAGGAGAGGTTACACACGCCAGACCACCTCCGTTTGTGGAGCTGGTCGGCGTTCAATCGGTACGTCTGAACACGTACACCCACCGGCGCGGGCAACTGCCTTGGAACAGTTTGGAGCCCGCGCGGGTTGGTTTCGGGTCACGGCTGACACCTCCCATCCTCGAGCGCCGCGCAGCGCTGTCTCGGATGTTCGATCTCGCAGCCGCAGAACTCACAGATGAGCAGGAGGCCCTCTGCCGGGTCGATATGACCCGTCATAATGACCACCGCTGCTCACCGTAGAGATCGCTAGCGGGCGACGACCCGCCTAAGCGGTTCTTATGAACTCCCTTTTTGCAGGGAGTGGTTGTCAGCCCAGAAAGTGCGAATCCGGCCGCTAGAAGCGTCCTACCTTGCGGTGAAGAACACTGGTTACGGCGAGAAAACGGTAGTGGACTCGCGGGGATTTGAACCCCGGGCCTTCCCCGTGCCAGGGGGATGATCTACCACTGATCTACGAGCCCTCGTACGCATCCGTTCGTTCCCCGGTGAATATATTAAGGCCTTCGACTCGACAGCGAGGGCGACCTGCTGCGGTCGCCGCACCGTCAGATCCGTTCGGAATCCACATACACGTCGAGGTCGACATCGCGGGTCGATCCCTCTAGGTCGCGTACGGCCCGCTCGACGACGCGCTCGGCCTCGCCGCGGATGAGCGGAACCGCCTTCGCGAGCACCCAGTCGAACGAGACGAGCCGAGGGAGATCGAGCGCGTCGGGGCTGGCGGAGTCGGGATCGAACTCGACTTCCAGCGCAACCTCACAGGAGTCGCCGTTCGGCGTGATGCGCCAGCAGCCGCCCGCGTCGATGTCCTTCGTAATCTGCCAGTCGATTCGCTCCGGTGGTTCAACGTCCGTCACCGTGGAGTGAGCGGTGTACGTGAGCTTCCACCACGCGAACGTCAGCGCGTAGCGGGTCCCCGGCCCGCCGTCGCCCGCCGCGGTCCGCACGTCGCGGAGGTACTCCGTGTAGCGGGCATACCGCGGAAAGTCGAGCAAGAACTCGTACACGTTCTTGGGATCGGCGTACACGGTCGTTCGCACGACGAGTTCGTCCACACTCTCACTGGGCGCTGCATCCTGTTAAATCCGCTCGTCGCGGGCGTGTACACCCGCGTAGCCGGGGTAATTAGGTATGCCTAAAAATCGACGGGGTTTTATTTGTTTAGGGTGGCCTAAACAGTATGTTCCCCGATCGCGTATCGAGGCGTAGTGTACTCACGACGAGCGCAGGATGTCTGACGGCGTCGCTCGCGGGGTGTTCCGCCGCCGGTGGCGACGGTGGAGACGGCGATAGCGACGGCGGAGCGGTCGATGACGGCAGCGACGGAGCAGACGGAGGCGGCGGCGACGGGAGTTCAGACGAGGTCACACACACGGTTTCCATGGAGCCCGTCGGCGAGGTCGAGTTCCGCGGTGTGCCGCAGCGCTGGCTCACCTACTTCCCGGGCTACGCCGATATGGGCGTCGCGCTCGGCCACGGGGACGGCCTCGTCGCCGTGGGGAACGTCCCGCGGTACCACGTCGACGCGTACGACGAACTGCCGGGCGTCTCCGTGAATACCGACGACCTCGCACAGGTGCTCGGCGAGGGCGGTATCGACACGGAGATCTATTACGAACTGGACGCCGACGTGCACCTCACCGATCCACAGTGGCTGATCAACAACGCGGCGTTCGGACTGGAGGCGGACGCGGTCGACGAAGTCGCGACCAACGTGGCTCCGTTCGTCGGCAACACCGTCTTCAGGCGGACCGACGCGTGGCACGAGTACCGATATTACACGCTGTACGAGGCCTTCGAGACGGTCGCCGAAGTCTTCCAAGAACGCGAACGCTACGAGACACTTCGCGCGTTCCACGACGGGGTCGTCTCCGACGTTCAGGCCGACCTTCCACCGTCCGATCAGCGGCCGAACGCCCTCCTCACGTTCGGTAGCGGAGACGAGCCCGAGCGGTTCTCTCCGTATCGCCTCTCCGACCGCGGCACGAACAAGAAGCAGTTCCGCGATCTGGGGCTCACAGACGCGCTCGCGGAGACGGGTATCAGCGGGCTCTCCACGACCGACCGCGGGCGGATCGACTACGAGACGATGCTCGAAGTCGACCCCGACGTGATACTCGTCCGCGGCCATGAGGACAAAAGCGCCGGGGAGTTTGCGGACACCGTCCTCGCGTTCATGCGAGACCACGACGTGGCGAGCGAACTGACAGCTGTGAGAACCGATCGCGTGTTCCGCGGTGGCCCCATCTATCAGGGCCCCATTCAGCACCTGTTCTCGCTCGAACGCGCCGCCACGGAGATCTTCCCAGACACGTTCGCCGGCAAACTGTTCGACCGCGACGAACTGGCTGCGATCGTCACGGAGGAGCCGTGAGCGACGACGCCCGGGAGCCGGCGCTGACCCGCCGTCGGCTCATCGTGACGGGGAGCGCCGCGGCCGCAACGGGGGTAGCCGGCTGCGCCGGCGATATCATCGGCGGTTCCGCGGGTGGAGCGGCGGACGCGTCCGACCCAACTGCAGACAGCGCTCGCGAAGATACGGGCGGTGGCGACGACGCGAGCGCCGTCGACGACGAAAACGACACACTCGACGCGTGGACCGCATCGCTCGCGCCCGCCGGAGACGTGACCTTCGAGTCAGTTCCGGAGCGCATCGCGGCCTACGACCTGCTCTCCGCCGATCTTGCCGTCGCGTACGGCCACGCGGACGCGATCACTTCCCTCGGATTCGACACCGCGGTCGGTGGCGAGACGTTGTCGGCCTACTACGAGCGGCTCGACGGGGTCGATCCCGACTGGGAGGGGCTGACACAGCTCAACACGGGGGAGACGGGCGTGAACGTCGACGCCGAGCTGTTGTACGAGCTCGACTCGGATCTCCACCTGATCGATCCGGCGCTCGTCACGTCCTTCGAGGGGTGGACGCGCGAGGAAGTCGAGGCAATCGGCGAGACCGTCGGCCCTTGGATCGGAAACAACTACAGCCGGAGACACGGCGAACCGCCGGCCGCGTGGGATGACGAATACGCGTACTACACCGTCTGGGAGGTCGCAGCACGCGTCTCGACAGTCTTCCGTGCCGAGGCGCGATACGAGGCCCTCGCCGCCGTCTACGAGAACCTGCTTGCGACGATCGAAGCCGACCTCCCACCTGCGGAGGATCGGCCGACGGTCGCGATGGCCCTCCTCATAGACGGGACGTTCTATCCGACCGCGGCGAACGCACCCGGATACGCGACGGCCCACGTCCGGCCGTTCGGCGTCGAAGACGCCTTCGCTGGCGAGGCGGTCTCCTTCGAGACCACGTACGACTACGAGGCGATGCTCGCGTTCGACCCCGACGTGTTCTTGCATCCATACGGGCTCGCCTCGCACTACTCGGTCCCGGACGTGCGCGAGATGCTCGCCGACCACCCGGTCGGGTCCGAGATCACCGCGGTCGACGGGGGGCGTGTCTACGCCTCCGGCGTCCCGATGCAGGGACCGATAGTCACCCTGTTTCAGACCGAGATGACAGCGAAGCAGCTGTTCCCCGACCGGTTCGGTGAGTGGCCCGACTACGCCGGCGGTCCGTATCCGGAGATTCCAGAGGGCGAACGGCTGTTCGACAGGAACCGCGTCGCGGAGGTGGTTCGCGGCGATGTCTGAGTCGCCCTCCGGAGCGTCGAACGGGTCGCGTGCAGGATCGGACGCGACAGATTCTGCGGAGACCGCCGCGACGGCAGCCGCTCGCGATCGGTTGGCGTCGCTTTTCGCGGAGTTCGATGGGACGCTCGCGTCGGTCGTCGTCGCGAGCGTCGCCGTCGTCGGCCTCGGCGGGTTGGTTCAGGTGAGCTTCGGGACGTACTCGATGACCGTCCTAGAGGCGTGGCACGCCGTGTTCGATCCGATGGTGTGGGGCCACCCCGGTCTGCTCGCGGAGTACTTCCTCGGCGAGACGCTCGGCGGGCTCCTCGCCGTGCAGTTCGGCTGGGCGACCGACGTGGAACTCTCCCATCCGACGCTCATCGTCTGGACCGTTCGGCTGCCGCGAGTACTTGTCGCGGTGCTCGTGGGAGCCAACCTCGCGATTTCGGGAGCGATCTTCCAAGCGGTGACCCGGAACGAACTCGCGAGCCCGTACATCCTCGGCGTTTCATCGGGTGCGGGGCTCGCAATCTTGCTCACGCTCGTGGTCTTCTCGGGGATGAGCGCGTTCCTCCCGATATTCGCCGCGCTCGGCGGCACCGTCGCGTTCCTGATCGTGTACGCCATCGCGTGGAAAGGCGGCACCTCGCCCGTGCGGCTGGTTCTCGCCGGCGTCATCGTCGGGACGGTCTTTCAGTCGCTGCAGACGGGGCTGTTCTTTTTCGCCGACGATCTGGGCGTGGTTCAGTCGGCGATCGCTTGGACGACGGGGTCGCTCACCGGCACCGACTGGGAGCAGGTGCGGCTGGCGCTCCCGTGGACGATCCTCGCGGTCGGGTTCGCGCTCGCGGGGTCACGACAGCTCAACGTGCTCCTGCTCGGCGAGCGCACCGCGCGGTCGCTCGGGATGTCTGTCGAGCGGGTCCGCTTCGCGCTCTCGGGCGTCGCCATCCTCGCGGCCGCGGCCGCCATCGCAGTCGCGGGGATCGTCGGATTCGTCGGACTCATCGTCCCGCACATGGTGCGAACGCTCGTCGGGTCCGACTATCGTCAACTGATCGTCGGCTGTGCGTTCGTCGGCCCGGCGCTCCTCGTCGGTGCCGATGTCGGCGCGCGGCTCGCGATGGATCCGGTCCAGATCCCCGTCGGCATCGTCACCGGACTGGTCGGCGGGCCGTACTTCCTGTACCTGATGCGGCGACAGGACAACTTGGGTGATCTGTGAGTATGTCCGGGATGCACACCGACCCCAACGCTGCCGCAGACGCCGCGACCGACGCTACTGCCGATTCCGACACTGCCGACACCGCCGACACTGTCGACTCCGACACTGCTGACACCGACGCTACCGACGCCATCGCAGACGCTACGACCGATGTCGGCGCTGCCGACACCAAAGCTGCCCTCCACGGTGAGGATCTCGCGCTCGGCTATCCCGCGACGGACGAGCCGGTCGTCGAGACCGAGCGAGTCGACGTGCCCGCGGGAGAGGTGACCGCGCTCGTCGGCCCAAACGGCTCCGGGAAGTCGACGCTGTTGAAGGCGCTGGCGAAGCAGTTGAAACCGGATGCAGGACAGGTACTTCTCGACGGCGAAGACATCGTGAGCTACGGTCCGAAGGAGTTCGCTCGCGAGGTCGGCCTGCTCTCACAGGAGAACGAGGCACCGGGGTCCACCACGGTTGAAGAGCTCGTATACCATGGACGGTATCCGCACCGTGGCTTCTTCGACGCAGTGACCGAAACGGACGACGAGGCGGTCGACCGGGCCATAGATCTGGCGGGGATCGATCACCTGCGTGACGCGTCCGTGAGCGACCTCTCCGGCGGGCAGAAACAGCTCGCGTGGATCGCGATGACGCTCGCACAGGACACCGACGTGCTCCTCTTAGACGAGCCGACGACGTACCTCGACTTGCACCACCAGCTCCGCGTGATGGAGGTCGTTCGCGAGCTAAACGAGGACGCCGGTGTCACCGTCGCCGTCGTGCTCCACGACATCGCGCAGGCTGCCAGATTCGCGGACAACCTCATCGCGATGCAGGACGGTGCGGTGTACGACTGGGGACCGCCGGCGAAGGTGGTCACCGAAGGACTGTTGGCAGACGTCTTCGACGTGGTCGCGAGCGTCGACACCGACGCCCCCGACGGACCGGTCGTTCATCCGCACCACCCCGTTCGTTGATCCCTCGGTCGCTCTCGCTCCCGCTCGATCGTCGCCTGCGTTCCGTGTGATAACGCGCCGGCCGCTCAGTCGTCGCTCGACACCTGTCCGGCCGCGTCGCTCGTCGAGCCGGGCACGGCGTCGGCGGGCTCCGGTGGCTCCTCGCGAACGTCCTCGCCGACCCCCTCCGCGATGACATCGGCGTAGGCGTCCGGGAAGACGCGGACGAAGTCGTCGAGGACCGCGCCCCAGTCGTCGAGCAGTTCGGCCGCGCGATCGCTGCCGGTGTACGCCCGGTGGTTCTCCACGAGCCGACGGAGCATCCGTTCGTCCGACTCGTCGAGGGTCCGCGAGACGGAGATCATGTCCCTGTTCACGCGGTCTGCGAACCGGTCGTCGGGGTCGTACACGTAGGCGACGCCGCCGGACATCCCGGCCGCGAAGTTGCGCCCGGTGTCGCCGAGCACCGCGACGACCCCGCCGGTCATGTACTCGCACCCGTGGTCGCCGACGCCCTCGACGACGGCCTTGACGCCCGAGTTACGGACGCCGAACCGCTCGCCCGCGACGCCGTTCACGTACATCTCGCCGGAGGTCGCGCCGTACAGACAGACGTTCCCGGCGACGACGTTCTCGGTCGGGTCGTAGCCCGCCTTCTCCGGCGTGTTGATCACGAGGCGGCCGCCCGAGAGCCCCTTGCCGACGTAGTCATTCGCAGCACCGGTCAGTTCGAGGGTGACGCCGGGTGCGAGGAACGCGCCGAAGCTCTGTCCCGCGTAGCCGTCGAACCGGCAGGAGATCGTGTCGTCGGGGAGGCCGTCACCGCCGTGTGCGGAAACGACGCGGTTCGAGAGCGTCGCGCCGATGGCGCGGTCGACGTTCTCAACGTCGCGAGTGAGCGCGACGGGGGCACCGTCCTCGATGGCTGGTGCCGCCTCGTCGATGAGGCCCCAGTCGAGCAGGGCGTCTATCTCGGCGTCCGTCTGCTCGCGGGTCTTCGTGCGCGCGTCGCCGGCGGGCTCGGCGATGACCGCAGACAGGTCGAGGTGTTTCGCCTTCTCGTGGTCGGTCTCGCGCTGGGACAGAAGCTCTGGCCGGCCGATGAACTCCTCCACTTCGGTGTAGCCGAGGTCGGCCATGATCTCGCGGAGCTCCTGCGCGATGAACGTCATGTAGTTGATGACGTGTTCCGGCTGGCCGGGGAACCGCTTCCGAAGGTCCTCGCGCTGGGTCGCGACGCCGACCGGACAGGTATTCTCGTGACACTGCCGGGCCATCACGCAGCCCGACGTGACCAGCGACGCGGTGCCGAACACGTACTCTTCGGCACCCAGTGCGGCGGCGACCGCCACGTCGCGGCCGGTCTTGAGCCCGCCGTCGGCCGTCACGCGGATGCGGTCACGGAGGCCGGTCGCGCGCAGCATCTGGTTCGCCTCCGCGAGTCCGAGCTCCCACGGGAGCCCCGCGTTCTTGATCGACGTCTTCGGCGAGGCCCCGGTCCCGCCGTCGTGGCCGGAGATGTGGACGACGTCGGCGTTGGCCTTCGCGACGCCGGCGGCGATGGTACCGATGCCGGCCTCGGAGACGAGCTTCACGTTCACGTCGGCTTCGGGGTTCGCGGCCTTCAGGTCGAAGATGAGCTGTTTGAGGTCCTCGATCGAGTAGATGTCGTGTTGCGGTGGCGGCGAGATGAGCCCGACGCCCGGGGTAGAACACCGGACATGCGCGATCATCTCGTTGACCTTCTCGCCAGGGAGGTGACCGCCCTCACCGGGCTTTGACCCCTGTGCCATCTTGATCTGCAGTTCGTCGGCGTTCGCGAGGTACTCCGACGTGACGCCGAACCGGCCTGAGGCGACCTGCTTGACGGTACACTCCTTTTCCGTGTCGAACCGCTCTGGCGGCTCCCCGCCCTCACCCGTGTTCGACTTCGCGCCGAGCCGATTCATCGCGATGGCGTTGTTTTCGTGAGCCTCAGGTGAGATGCTCCCGAGACTCATCGCGGCCGTGGAGAAGCGCTCGACTATCGACTCGACCGGCTCGACCTCCTCGACCGGAACCGGATCGCGGTCTGACTCGAACTCGAGGAGTCCGCGAAGCGACTGGAGCTTCTCGGACTGGTCGTTCACCAACTCTGCGAACTCTTGGTACTGTTCGTAGTCGCCGCCGCGTACCGCCTGCTGGAGCGTCCCGACAGTCTGTGGGTTCCAGCCGTGTTTCACGCCCGAGGAGCGGTGCTCGTACTCGCCGACGGTCTCCAGTTCCGGATCGGCACCGAACGCCATCGCGTGGCGGGTCCGAAGGTCGTCTTCGATCTGCTCGATGCCGATCCCCTCGGTGCGGATCTCGGTCCCCTCGAAGTACTCGGCGACGAACGCCGAGTCGAGCCCGACCGCCTCGAATATCTGGGCTCCCTGATACGATTCCATCGTCGAGATACCCATCTTCGCCATCGTCTTCAGGAGGCCGTCCTCCAGCGCGCCGCGGTAGGCGGCGAGCGCCTCTCTTTCGTCGGCACCGTCCGGTCCGGCGACGACATCTGCGATGGACTCGTACGCGAGGTACGGATCGATCGCGTCCGCGCCGTAACCGACGAGCGTCGCGATGTGGTGGACCTCGTGGGGCTCGCCGGACTCGACGACGACGGCCGCGCGGTTCCGGAGGCCGTTCCGGACGAGATGGTGGTGTACCGCTCCGGTCGCCAGAAGGCTTGGGACCGCGAGTCTATCTGGTCCGACCGCTCGGTCGGAGAGGACGACGACATCCACGCCCGCCCGAATCGCCGCGGCAGCGTCGTCGCGAATGCGGCTCACGGCGTCGACGAGCGAGCCGTCGCGTTCGTATGTCGCGTCGACGATCTCCGACGTGAAGGCAGGACTGTCGCCGTCGACCGGATTTCCGGAGAGGTCTTTCAGCGCCGACATCTCGGTGTCGGTGAGTATCGGCGACTCGGAGACGATCTGCTGAGCGTGTTCGGGGGTCTCGGAGAGCAGGTTTCGCTGGTTGCCCATGCGAGTCTCGAGCGACGTGACGAGCTCCTCGCGGATGTAGTCGATCGGAGGGTTCGACACCTGCGCGAACAGCTGTTTGAAGTAGGTGAAAAGCGGTCGATCGAAGTCGGTGAGAACTGAAAGCGGCGTGTCGTCGCCCATCGATCCGACTGGGTCCTTCCCCTCCTCCGCCATCGGCTCGACCAAGTGGTTCAGAGAGTCTGTCGTGTAGCCGAACGCCGCCTGATGAGCGCGGACGGATGGAGTTGCATCGGTGTCGCCAACGTCTGCGTCGGCGGTGATTGACGCGTTCTCTCCGGTGTTGTCCGCGTCGACATCGTCGACGGCAGCCACGTCGTCGAGGGTGACCTGTCGCTCGTCGACCCACTCGCCGTACTTCTCGTCGGTGAGGTCGTCGAACACCTCGTCGTCCGGAACGATGCGACCCTCCTCGGGGTCGGCGACGAAGATTTCGCCCGGCTGGAGGCGACCGCGGCGAGTCACCTCGGAGGGGTCAGTGGGAAGCGCGCCGACCTCGCTGCCGACGATCAGCCGGTTGTCCTCGGTCACCTCGTACCGGCACGGACGGAGCCCGTTGCGGTCGAGGACGCCGGCGACACGGTCGCCGTCGAAGCCGATGACAAGTGCGGGGCCGTCCCACGGTTCGACGAGTGAGGCGTGGTAGTCGTAGAAGTCCGCGCGAGCGGCGTCCATCAGATCGTCGTCTCGGAACGCCTCCGGGATCAGCATTCGGAGGGTGTGCGGCAGGTCGCGGCCGGCCTGTAAGAGCAGTTCGACCGCGTTGTCGACGCTCGCGGTGTCGGACTGGTTCGGGTCGTCGATCACCGGCTTGATCGTGTTGAGTTCCGCGCCGAAGGACGGGTGATCGAGGTCGTTTTCGCGGGCGCGCATCCAGTTGACGTTTCCGCGAATCGTGTTGAACTCGCCGTTGTGAACGATGTTGCGGTACGGGTGTGCGAGGTGCCACGCGCCGAGCGTGTTCGTCGAGAACCGCGCGTGGACCAGCGCGACGTGGCTCGCGAAGCGCTCGTCGGTGAGGTCGAGGTAGTAGTCGGCGAGCTGTGAGCCCTTCAGCAGTCCCTTGTAGACGACTCGCTGCCGGTCGAGCGAGCAGACGTAGAAGCGTCCGGCACCGTCGACGTCAGAGACGGCGTTCTCGATCTCTCGTCGAGCGGCGTACAGCGCGCGGTCGAAGCCGAGTATTGCGGGGTCGGTGTCGCCGTCCCGGTTCGTCTCGTCCGTGAACCGCTCCGCGAGGCCCGCACCCTCGACCGGTGCGGCGAACAGCTGCGCGACCTCCGGCTCGGAGTCGAGCGCCGTCTCACCGAGGTCCGCGTTATCGGTCGGAACCGACCGCCACGCGAGCACCTCCAACCCGTAGACGGAGAACACCTCGGCGATGACATCGTGGATCTCCGCCTGCACGCTCGGTTCCGTCGGCATGAACACGGATCCGACCGCGTACTCGTCCGGGAGATCCGCGTCCACGACCTCGCGAAAGAACTCGTCTGGGCGCGCCACCATGATTCCCGCGCCGTCACCCGTGTTCTCTTCTGCACCAGTCGTTCCGCGATGTTCGAGATTCTCCAGCAACTGGACCGCGTCGGTGACGGTGTCGTGACTCGGCGACCCGTTCAGGTCGACGATACCACCGATACCGCAGTTCGATCGCTCGTCCGATACGCTCGCGAGTCCCCCAGCGTGGCCCGCGGGATCCGCATCGGGTACCCCGCGGGTGTTACTACGTGGCTCGGTCATGGTTTCTACTCACAGGGTGTGGCTTAAAGGTATGACCCTGATAGGAGTGGTAATCATTGTACACACATTAGGGAATATAATGTAATAATCCATCAGGGGTGTGTACCCCACACGTTACAAGACGATCGACGAAACCACGTGGACATAAACATCTCATTCCAGCAAAATTCTCGCGAGATTAATCAGGATATCAACTGATACCCGAAACCAGTTCGGGAATGTCATTACCGGGAATCGACATCTGCATTCATTTGGTGAAACAACGCTCAACAGTCGCTCCGATCACGACGATTTGGACGGCTCGATCGGCGTGAACGATCCGTTGATATCCCACTCGTGGATGCAGTACACGTCGCCTGTTTCGCCGTCGATCTGCCAGCCGTCGCGGTCGTCGTCCCACCGCTCTGTGCGACCGCACAGCTCGCACTCGCGCTCTCGCGGCGGCGTGATGGTGACGCTCATGGATCGAAGAACATCCCGATACAGCAAAAGGATACCGCTGTGTCGAATATCGAACGACGGTGACACCCGGATAGATCCCGTTCCGGATGAGCGCCAGCGCTCGACGGCCGCATTCACTAGACGGTAGTCACGTCTCGACTGACCGTCGACGGGCGACAAGCAGTCCCGTCGAGACAACTGCGAGAAGCGCAGCAAGCGGACCGAATCCCGGGACATCCTCCGCAGTCGCCCGGATCGGCGCGTTCTCGTACGTCGGCGTCGTGGTACGCCTCGTCGGATCGGCCGCCTGCTCGGAGGTCGCCGCGGCGTCACCGCCCGCCACCTCCGTTTGTCCGCCGCCTGTGACACCGGTGCTCGTTTGGCTCCCTGCGGTGCTCTCGGCGTCGATCACTGCTGCGACAACTGACATCGTCAGCGGACGTGCGGCCGACGCTTCCAGAACGTCTGCCGCCGGACGGGTACCGAATCGATCCCCGTTTTGTGAGGGGAGACGCCACCTAGCGGTTTCGTCGGATAGCCACGGATCGCTACGTCCGGACGAGGCGGTACCGCCTCCTGACGTGGTTGTGCCACCTCCTCCACCGCCGCCGCTACCGACACTCGCAGCCCCGCCGCCGCCACCACTGGCTCCGCCTCCGCCGCCACCGATGGCTCCGCCTCCGCCGCCACCACCGCCCGCAGTACCACCACCACTGGCTCCGCCTCTGCCATCGATTTGTTCGTCCGCGTCTCCCGGTGTCTGTTCGGTGTTTGACGCCTCGAACGTCAGCGTCGTGGAGACGGTGTGATCGTCGTCCGGATCGGCTGCGTCTCGTAAGGTGTCGTCCGTGACGCGGAACGTAGCGGTGAACGATTCCCCGTCGGCCGGGAGGTTCTCAGTCGCCAGTGCCTCGCCGCCCTCGGCGACGAGGAGGAGACCCCGATCGTCGAGGTACGCGGAGGTGTTTTCGGGTGTGTCCCCAACGTGATCTGTCTCGGCCGTCGAGAATCCCGGATCGGTTGGTGCCACACCAAACTGGAGACCGTCGAGTCGAGCAAGGTCACGTCCCGTAGCGAGCGAGACGTTTCTCGCGGCTGGCAACCCGGAGAGCCCTGACGCGTTCGCCGCGTACACGATCGTGTCGTCCGGGCTGACCGTCGTCGACGTCACCATCGCTCCGGCGTCGATCGCAGTTCTGACCGCGCTGGCGGAGTCGAACTCGGATGGATCGAGGTCAGTCGTGTACGCCGTTATCCCCTCTGTCGAACGATTTTGAAGCGTCACGAACGTCTTGTTCGCCTTCGTGACCGCGTCGTACTCGGACCGAGCTGCGATCTCGTACGTTCCCGGTGAGAGAGTCCCGTTGTCTGTCGATACGTTCACCGATTCGACTGTCGCCCCCGTCCCCGTCGTGACGAGTTCATCACTCAGTGACGCGTTTTTCGCGGCGTACGTGTTGAACGAGATTGGCGTCGTACCTTGGCTGGGTGTTGTGAGTTCGACAGTTGCAACGGTGGAACTGCTTTCTTTTATTTCTAAAACAGATTTGCTATATGTTTCAAATAGTACTACTGGGATTTTTGATCCAATCTCAGTCTTGTTTTGTCTTGTATCTTCATCAATTCGAAAATTGTTATTTTCAATAATTTCTACGTCATGTGAACTGGTTTGATTCGAATTCACATCATTGATAGTTATTTGATACTTGGCCGGGACTGGAGGATCGATCCGCTGTTCAAGTTGTGTTTTATTATTCACTTTAAATTCATGTTTCTGTATCATTGATGAGTTATCTCCAGAATATGTTAGGATAATATGTCTTCTTAACGAATCAGAGCTAAACCGAATTATATGTTCTGTAGTTGTTGCTGTGCGTGGGATCGTAGGATTAAACGATATATTGACTGGTTCAACAATATAATTATTAAATTTTGATTTACTCTTAATTGTATGATTTCTCATCGACATTCGAGATCCATTGAATACCACGATATTTCGCGAGGAGTACAATGGAACTACGCGTTCATTGTCTTTGACTAGTTCAATATCATTAATCTCTTCTGATTCTGAATAAAATCCAAAAGGTACTCCATTATTCACTGATATATTCTGAGGAGTGCTAATCATCTGATTGATTCTAGTTGGAGCATATTTATTTTTGGATATAAACTCACCACCAGTATCTGATGTAATGTTTTCTATAGAAACGGAGGTTATATGTGGGTATCTGATATCTTTTGTGCTGGGAAATAATCTCAGTTTGTTTCTAGAAACACTATATTGGTCAGAATCATTCGTAAGGTGAATTGTTGAGGAGGATTGATTAAAGTAATTTATATTTATAGTTCCGGTATCCTTGCTTAGGTTCGTATTAAATTCGAATACGAGAGGGGTCTGAGACTTGGAATTTTGACTAGAATTAGTCTGATAATATATCGGCTCTTGTATTGTCTCAATCGGGATTGGTGCTCTTATGGTTGTTGTGGTTATAGCATAGATCACGCTCTCTTTTGGTCCATGGACATCTGGATGAGCGGTGATAGCAATATCAGTAGATCCCTCAATTGAACTTTCATTTATTATTATACTCTTTTTCGCACCTTGGACCTGTCCAAGTTGGCTACCTAACTGTCCCTTAGAAGATAAACTCCATACAATAAGATGATCTGTAGAATTATCAATCAAATTTACTTGGTCAATTGCGACTGAACTATTCGTTCTGTTATACACTCGAGGACCAAGTGTAATTTCAGCTGGGGAGCGAATTTTGAATTGAATATCCTCTTTTTGTCCGTCTTGCTCAACCACATATGTGATATTATTATCTATCTCAGATGTATCTGTTCTATATTTCGAAATATTCTTACTATTTATGTTATTTATTTCTATATCAAAAGTGTCTTGGCTAGTTATTGCAGAGCTTTTGACTATTATTGTGGCATCAGTGCTCTCTGGATTTTTAATAAATACCTCATCTACTACTGTTTCTTCTCCATTATTGAGTGTGTACGAAGATGGATCTTCCGAAAATTTGGCTCCTTTGTCAACTAATTCTCCAACACGTATCTCCACATCGTGTGACGTACTGTAAACTTTAATTCCACCAACTGTCTGGTTTTCACTGGGAGATACCGTAATGTCGTTAACGTAATCCACATTCCACAAAAATCCGGCCACTGGAAGTGTGCTGACCCCAACAAATCCAACAGCCACAACGATAACCAACACAGCGACTACAACGAGTGGCACGTACCGATGTAAACTTATCAGGCCCATTGTGTTCGTTTATAGCGACTAGACCTGCAGCTAAGGGACTCTCACGCCGAAAGTACGACATCACGAGCCCACCACGTAACCGAAGTCTCACGTCGCGGATAGTTCAACTCGGGTCGATAATTTATAAATCAGTTGCGAATTCTGAAGTTTCGACCGACAGAAATGATCGCTTCCGGTCGAGTCGGACAGTGCATCGTGTCGACATCCCGGAAGCGACCGAAGGCACAAAGTTCACGGTGTCCCGCGCGCGAGTTGATGCAAATGGAACGCCGAGGACAAACGGGGCTGGTGGAAGCGCTCCTCCTTGACGTGGTCCGGCTCCACGAGACGTGGATGGAGGTCGTCTTCCCCAGACAGTTGGACCCGAGTACGGTGCTGGGCAAGTGGAAGCCGGAGACGACCGCACAGACCATCGGATACAACCTCTGGGCTCTGCTTGGCGCGCCGCTCGTGGCGATCGCGTACCCCCTCCTACTCGTCGGGTTCGCCACGCGATACTACGCCGCGAAGTTCGACTCCGCAGTCGCGCGGTTCGGCGTCGCTGGCGCGGTCGTCGTTGCGACAGTCGTCTGGGGCTCGCTCACGCTCATCGCACACCTTCAACTGCCGACCGACGTAATGCTCGGTATCGGCGGTGCAAGCCTCGTCGCGGTCATCTCAGCCGGTCTCGCTGCCGGATTCTCAAAAATCGGCGGGCGATACGTGAGCATTCTCCTCGCGTATCCCTTCGCGATGACCGCGATATTCCTCCCGCCGGTCGTCGCCGCGCTGGTCACACCGGCGATATCGGATGTCGTGCTCGACCCGAGCTACGAGCTCGCACGGTGGATACTGGACACGTTCCTCGCCGTCGGCGGGATCAACGAGACGCTCCGTGGGGCGTTCGATCTGGAGACGTTCGGCGCACAGTGGGGCATCCCCGGACTGGGATACGTGCTGATGTGGGTCGGGATCTCGATCCCCCTCGGGTGGTTCCTCGGACTCCTCGTCTCGCTTGCCGACCTGATCCGTCCGAAACCGGACGAGTAACGAGATCCTCGCGGCTTCCGATTCAACCGCAGTCGATACGTTCTGTCTCCCGCTTACCCGTCGGCGTCGTCTCGGCCATCAGTCCGACTGCGACGCTCGCTCGCCGTCTCGAAGGCCGACTCCGCACGCGTCGTACGTTTTCTCACTTCTCGCTCCGCGATCGCTTTGGGAGCCGGACTCGCGTCGTCGTCGATCCGCGCGAACGACCGGTGGACCTTCGCGTGACACCACCGACAGAGTGCGACGGTGATCTCGTGAGGTCCTGTGTCCGCGCCGTCCGCCTCGTTGCGGTCTCGTGTTGACTCGTCCCGCTGTTCGGAGTGCCCGCGTCCGTACGACAGATGGTGCTCTTCCACGAGGGGGCGAGCGTCGTCGTGTGCCAGCCGCACCTCGGTCAGTCCGCACCGTCGGCACTCGCGCCCGTCGGTCGTCGAGCGGTAGTGCGGGCAGGCTTTCCAATCCCTGTCCGTACCAACGTGACACGCGTATCCGTCTGCACGTCTGTCAGCGCCGAACGCGGGGTCGTCTCTCGCCCGTTCCAGCGCGAAGCGGCAGCGACCGTCGTCGGTGAGGTGATCGCAGATCCCGGCGACTGCGTACGGGTCGTCAACGCCGACGGGAGTTCCGTCCGGCGTGTGTTCCATGCTCGGTGATATCCGGCGAAACACTTCAAGCCTCGCCGATCGAGATCCGTAGTTTTCGGTCAGTCGAGAAACGACGACTTCGGGGGGCGACCAGTCGGCTAGACGAGGCTCGCGCCGTCGAGGTCAGTGCGACCGTACTCGATGTCGAGGAGTCGGAGGAGAGTCGGCGCGATGTCGAGCAGATCCGCGTCTTCGACCTTCGCGTCCGGGTGGTCGACGAACAGTCCGGCGTCCTCGAATGTATGCATTCCCGTTCGCGGGCCGTCGGTGTCGAACACGGTGTCGTGCGGCCGAAATCCGGATTTGAGATCGAATCCCTCGTTCGGGATGACGACGAGGTCTGGCGCAATCTCGTCGTGCGCGCCGCGAAACACTGTCTCGCGTTCGACGACGCGCTTTGCGACGGGCTCCCCGTTCGGTCCCTCCCACGTTCGGAGGGCCTCTTGTAGTTCGGCGCGGACCGTTTCGTAGTCGGAGGCAGGCACGGTTCCGTATGGTTCGCGTCCCTCCAGATTGAGGTAGAATCGACCGGGAACGAGCGAGTACGCTCGGGTATCGTCATCGATATCAGCGAGCGTGTCGTGGTCGTCGCCGGTATACGAGAGCCACCCTTCTCGTTCGAGCCACTCGTTGCAGTACACGTCGTACCGAAGCCGCGTGAACCCGTGTGTGGACCCGACGACGAGGGTGACATCGTCTGGGAGCCGCTCGCGAACCGCTCCGACGTAGTCGTCGAGGGCAGCGTAAAACGAGAGGAAGTCGTCGCGGTACGTCCCGTCGTCAGCATAGTCGCCCCACAGGAAGTGATTCATCCGATCTGGAGCTGTGAACACCCCGAAAAACAGGTCCCAGTCATCCTCTGCGAGGTAGTGTGAGAAGGCCTCGTAGCGGGCGTCGAGGGTCTCACGGGCGTGATCGATGAAATCTGTCTTGTCGGATCTGTGCCCGAGCTTCGCGTTGACCGAGAGCCGGTAGTCGCTCTCGGAGAGGTGTTTGCGGAGTTCGTCGGGATGCGCGGCCGCGTCGATGTCCGGCGAGAGATAGCCGGAGACCATTCGCTGCACGGTCCGCTGTGGCGGGAAGGTGACAGGAACGTTCATAACCGTCGCGTTGAGTCCGGACTCGGTCGCACGGTCCCACACTCGGGTCGCCTGTACGTCGCGCCCCATCGGCACGTACGTGTCGTATGAGCCGACCTCGCGGTCTTGGAACCCATACACACCGGTTTCACCGGGATTGACGCCGCTCGTGAGTACCGGCCAGCACGCACTCGAATCGGGCGGAACAGTACTGTCGATCTGTCCGCCGTCGCCCTCGGCGGCGATCGCTGACAGCGTCGAAAACGTGTCCGGGTTGTCGGCGACGAGACCGTGCGGGAGGCCATCGATCCCGAGGAACGCAACCCGCGGGGTATCGTTCCCTCGCAGCCGGTCGAAGAGACCCATACCACCTCATCTGTCGTGGGAGACAAAAGGGTTCACATCGGTCGCCGACACGAGGACGGCCTCGAACGCCGACGAACCGCACCTCGGGACTCTTTTGAGTCCGGCCACAGAGGTTCGTCCATGGAGACGCGACGCGCGCTGCTCGTCGACGCATTCACGGAGGAACCGCTGACCGGGAACGTCGCCGGAATCGTCCCGGACGCGGCGGGACTGAGCGACGACCGGATGGCGCAGATCGCCGCGGAGCTCGGAGCTTCCGAGACCGCGTTTCTCACCCCAGCTACCCGCGACGGCGACAACGATCCAGAGGCGGATGGCAAGGCGGAGACGGCCGATGATCCGGAGACGGACGGCGAACGGATCCGCTATTTCACCCCATCGACTGAGGTGGACCTGTGCGGCCACGCGACTATCGCGAGCTACGCCGCGTTGTACGCGGACGGCGGGATCGCGGCGGGCGAGCGAACACTTCGAACGAATGTCGGCGACCTCTCGGTTCGTATGGACGACGACGGGACCGTCTGGATGCGACAGAATCCGCCGGTGGTCGACATCGTCGACGCGGATCGGCTCGGTGCGAAGCGGCTTGGCGAGGCGCTCGGTGTCGATCCGGCGGCGCTCACGGACATCGGTGCGGACCTCCCTGTCGCCGTCGCGTCGACCGGTCTCCCGTGGCTCGTCGTTCCCGTGAACTTCCTCCAGCGGCTCGGTGAGGCCGATCCGGACGCGGCCGCGATCGAGAGCCTCTCAGACGAGTTCGATGTCGCGGGCGTGTACGCGTTCACGTTCGACACGCTGGAGGCCGAATCGACCGTCCACGGGCGAGCGTTCGCGCCCGCGCTCGGGATTGATGAGGACCCCGTGACGGGAACCGCGAGCGGGGCCGTCGCCGGCTACCTCCGCGCCGTGGAGGTCTTCGACGGCGAGTTTCCCGAGGAGTTGCGGTTCGAACAGGGACACTTTCTCGACCGGCCGGGACGCGTTCGAGTCCATCTCGACGGCGACGAAGTCAGCGTCGGCGGGACAGCGGCGGTCTCCGCGGAGGTCGACCTCAGACTGCCGGCCGATGATGAAAACGACTCAGACGACGGGATCATCGAGGCCTGACCGCGTCCGAACGACGGTCTATTTACCGGTCAAACGCGGAGGTCGATTCGCCGGCCGAACGCTTAGGGTCGCGCAGGCCGTATCGTAAGCATGGACTTCGACCTGCCACGCGCAGCCGCGCTGCTGATACTGATCGTCGCGATCGGAGCCGGGGGACTGATCGGGGCGGGGATGATGCCGCTCCAGACAACGTTGATGATGGTCGTTCCCTCGATGCTCGTCTTCGGAGCCGTCGCGTTCGCCATCGGCGTGAAACACGGGCAGTTCCGCGCGACGCAGGTCTGATCCCGTCTCCCCGCCGACGCGACCGCGTCGAATCCGGCCTTGGGATGGAAGTCCGGAACCGCGACGCTTTTTGAACGGCGTCGAGAACAGAAGGTCGTGCCTCTCGGCTCGCCGCTGACTGAACTCCTGTTGCTCGCCGGTGGTGCTGCCCTCCTGTACGTCGGTGCCGAGCTGCTCGTTCGGGGCGCGAGCGACCTCGCGCTGGCGATCGGCCTGAAGGCGTCGACCGTCGGTGTCACCGTCGTCGCGTTCGCGACTACGACGCCCGAGCTGTTCGTCTCGCTTCTGGGTGCGATCACGGTGTCGACGGACACCGGACTGGGAGCGATCGTCGGATCGAACATCGCGAACATCGGACTCGTGCTCGGCGTCTCCGCGCTGATCCGTCCGCTTGACATCTCGGAGACCGTGCTACGGCGACATGTCCCCTTCATGGTGCTCGCCGCGCTGCTGCTCGTCGGCCTCGGTTGGGACGGGCGCATCGGCGCGCTCGACGGCGTCGTGCTCCTCGTGACGCTTGTCGCGTTCACCATCGTGATCATGCGTCGCATCCGCGCGACGCAGTCGGCGATCACGGACGCCGAACGGGAGGGAATGCCCGACGCGAAGCCGCAAGATATCGCTGCGGTCGTCGGCGGACTCGTCGCGTTGGTCCTCGGGTCCCGCTGGCTCATCGACGGCGGACAGTCGCTGCTGTCGGCCGCCGGGTTCTCCAACCTGTTCATCGGACTCACGGTGCTCGCGCTCGGCACGTCGCTGCCGGAACTGGCCGCAAGCGTCGTCGCCGCCGTCCGCGGCGAGGCGGAGTTCAGCGTCGGCAACGTGGTCGGATCGAACATCTACAACGTGCTCGCCGTCATCGGCATCGTCGCGCTCGTGACGCCGATCAGCGTGAGCCCGGGCGTGCGCGGGTTCGAATTCCCTGCACTCCTCGTGTTCACCGGCCTCGTCGTCGCGCTGATGCTCCGCCACGAGCAGGTCTCTCGGCTCGACGGCGGGATCCTCGTCGGCGGCTATCTGGTGTTCGTCTACCTGCTGTTGCCGTAGTGACTGCCAGCGTTACTTCCGTGCGACGATCCGGAGCACGTCCTCGTCGGCGAGCTCGTGCCCCTTCCCGACCTGCTGATCGTCGTGTTTCGCGCTCGGGCCGGAGACGCGTGCGAACTTGAACCGCTCGTCGAACTCGCCGCCGATCTTCTCGCAGGCGTCGCCGACGGTGTCGCCCTCGAAGAGGACGAGCGGCTCTTCGTAGTCGACGCCGCGGCCGGGCTTGTCCATGTAGATCCGAATGAGTCCGAGCTCCTCCCACAGTCGCTCTTTGAGCCCGTCGAGACCGAGCTCCTTCTCGGCTGAGATGAAGAGTACGTCGTCGGGGTCGAGGTCGCGCTCGCGGAGCTCGGATTTGACCGTCGGCAGGTAGCTCTTGTCGATGAGGTCGGCCTTGTTCACCGTGACCATTGACGGGAGGTACTCACGGTTGTCCATCACGGCGTCGACTAACTCGTCGATGGTGAGGTCGTGGGGGATTGTCACCTTGGCGTTGACGTAGCCGTACTCGCGGAGAACCTGCTTGACAGTGCCCTCGTCGAGACTCACCTCATCGCTCATCGTCACCCCGATGCCGTCTTTGTGCGTCTTCCGGATGTTGATGTTCGGCGGCTCCGTGTCGAGGCGGATGTTCGTGTTGTACAGTTCCTCGCGGAGCCGGTCGTACTGTTCGATCTCGAAGACGGAGAGCATGAACACGACTAGGTCCGCGGTCCGGACGACCGAGAGAACCTCCTTCCCGCCGCCGCGACCGCCCGCTGCCCCCTCGATCAGTCCCGGTACATCGAGAATCTGGATGTTTGCGCCGCGGTACATCAACATTCCCGGGTTGACATCGAGGGTCGTGAACTCGTACGAACCGACCTCGCTGTCGGCGTTGGTGAGGGCGTTGATGAGCGTCGACTTGCCAACGCTCGGGAACCCGACCAAGGCGACTGTGGCGTCGCCGTGCTTCTCGACGGCGTACCCGTGCCCGCCGCCGGCGGAGGACTGGTTTTCCAGCTTCTCCTTTTTCTCCGCGAGTTTTGCCTTCAGCCGCCCGATGTGTGCCTCGGTGGACTTGTTGTAGGGCGTCTCGGCGATCTCCTCGCGGAGGTCATCGATCTCATCCTCCAGTCCCATTGGCGGACAGTCGGCCGCTCGGCTCGTTAAAGGTGTTCTTTCTGCCCGCCGGACGGCAGTCGTCTGTGCCGACTTCGTTCGGCGTGGCCGTGTCGTGAGCGCACGACCACGCGAAAATGGCGATCCTTGGCTCTCGATCTGCCGTCCCGTGGACGCAGATAGTCCCGTGGACGGAGTAGACGACGCGCAGGCTCACAGGCTCTGAGTGTGGCAGATCTGTCGAGGGGGCCGACCCCGTCCGGATCGACCGCAACAGAGGCGGAGTTCTCAGTCAGCCGACGATACCGACGAGGAGCTGAACCGCGATGACGACGAGGAACACCAATCCGGTCGCGAACGACCCGGCCGCGACGCCGTGTGCGTTCCCGAGCCCGCGGCCGCGCGCGGCGAAGTACGCACCCAAGAAGACGAACCCGACCAACAGCAGTCCGACGGCGGCGTAGACGATCGAGAGGAGCGTCCCGGCGAGCGCCTCGGGAACGCCGAAGCTGCCGACGGCGAGCAGCGTAACCGCACCCACGCCGACGGAGATGACGAGGAATCCGATCGCCCAGACGACCGGCGTTCCGGCGATGTCGCTCAGCGTCTCTGTGACCGCGGCGTACCGATCTTGTTCGTCCGCGCCGGGGGCCGTTCGTTGCGCGCCGATCCGGGCCACGGCGACGAACGTGGCCACGACGAGCAGCCCCATCAATGCCGTGCTCAAGAGCGTGAGTGATACCATTGTGAGTTCGTTGTTGTCCCGTCCGTTCGCGCGTACAAATAGCCTTCGACACGCTCGGTTTCGGCGCTGGAACGGCGTCCGTCACCGGGCGTAGGGGGCTCGAAAAATCGGACACAAGCGGACGATAAATCGTGTCCCCGGTTCGCTACACAAGAGCTAAGTGTGCCATCGCCAAGGAGGTTACAAGAGCAGACAGACGAACATGATAGATACAGTGATACTGCAACAGGGAACCGGCTGGCGCGCGCAGGCGCAGGTCTTCGACGAGATATTCTTCGTCTTCCTCGCACTGGGCACCCTTATCGGTACGATAGTCGTTTCGTACACGCTGTGGAACGTGTACAAGTATCGCGACGACGGTGGGGAGCCCAAAGACGACTTCGACGCGCCGGTCGTCGGCGAACTTCCGACGGGACAGGGCGGTCCGAAAGCCAAGAAGCTTTTCCTCTCCTTCGGGCTGAGCGCTATCGTCGTTATCAGCCTCGTCGTGTACGCGTACGGGATCCTCCTCTACGTCGAGGAAGGCCCTGACACCGGCGATGATGGCGATATCGAGATCCTCGTCGAGGGGTATCAGTTCGGCTGGGAGTACGAGTATCCGAACGGTCACACCGAGACTGGTGAGATGATCGTGCCGGCCGACCAGCGGATCGACATCGAGGTGACCTCAAGAGACGTGTGGCACAGCTTCGGCTCCTCAGAATTACGGGTAAAATCGGACGCTATCCCCGGAGAGACTAGCAGTAACTGGTTCTCCGTGAGTTCTGAAGAAGTCGAGGCACAGGGCGGCGAAGCGACGTACACGGTCGAGTGCTTCGAACTCTGCGGTTCGGGTCACTCCGCGATGACAGGACAGATAACCGTGATTCCAGAAGACGAATGGGAAGAGTGGTACGACGGAACCGGAAGCGAGAACAGTTCGAGCGTCGAGAGCGGTAGCATCGACAGCGCGACCGCCGGAGGTGTTCCCGCATGAGCGAGCTACCGCCGACGACTTCGGTGAAGCGGTGGCTCGTCACGACGAACCACAAGGACATCGGAATATTGTACACGATCACCGCGCTGTTCTTCCTGCTTTTCGGCGGCGTTCTCGCGCTGCTCATCCGCGTGCAGCTGTGGGACCCGGCAAATCAGGTTCTCTCCGGGCTCGCGTACAACGAGGCCGTCACCGCCCACGGGCTGATAATGGTTTTCTGGTTCCTCTCCCCGTTCGGGTTCGGGTTCGCGAACTACTTCGTGCCGCTGCAGATCGGCGCTGACGACCTCGCGTTCCCGCGGCTGAACGCGCTCTCGTACTGGATGTACCTGTTCTCGGGAATCCTCCTCGGGATCAGCTTCTTCCAAGGCGGAACGCTGAACGCCGGCTGGACGATGTACGCGCCGCTCAACGTGCCGATGTACACGCCGAGCATCGGGTCGACCGGCGCGGTGCTCGCGCTCGCGATGTTTGTCATCGGCGTCACCGCGTCGACGGTGAACTTCCTCACCTCGATCCACCACTCCCGCGCCGAGGGGATGGGGATCATGGATATGCCGATGTTCACTTGGTCGATGCTCGCGACCGTGTGGATGATGCTGTTCGCGTTCGCGGCGCTGCTTGCCGTCGGGCTCATCTTAGCGTCTGACCGCGTGCTCGGGAGCGTCTACTTCTCCGCGACAGAGGGCGGCTCCCTCCTGTGGGGGCACCTGTTCTGGTTCTTCGGTCACCCGGAGGTGTACATCGTCTTCTTCCCCGCGCTCGGCGCGATGTTAGAGCTGTTCCAGACGTTCTCCGGGAGGCGGCTCGTCGGCCGCAAGTGGGTCATCATCTCTATCTGTCTGATTTCGGTGCAGTCGTTCCTCGTGTGGATGCACCACATGTTCCTGACGACTATCAACCTCGAGATCAAGACGCTGATGATGGCGACGACCATCGGGATATCGCTGCCGTTCGACTTGGTCGTCTTCTCGCTCATTTACACGCTGATCAAGGGCCGGATCCAGTTTACGACGCCGTTCCTGTTCGCGTTCGGCGCGCTACTGTTGTTCATCCTCGGCGGCATCACCGGCGTCTTCCTCGGCGCTATCGTGCTCGACTACGAGTTCCGCGGCACCTACTGGGTGGTGGCGCACTTCCACTACGTGATGTTCGGCGGCGCGACGGCGCTGTTCGGTGCGGCGTACTACTGGTTCCCGAAGATGACCGGGAAGATGTACGACGAACTCCTCGGGAAGATCCACTTCATCATATTCTTCGTCGGATTCAACGCGGTGTACTTCTCGATGTTCCTCGGCTGGGAGACCCCCCGTCGGGTGTTCGAGTACAACCCTGCGTTCCAGATCTACCACCAGATCGGGACGATCGGAGCGTTCCTGCTCGGATTCTCCTTTTTCATCATGTTCTACAACTTCGCGAAGTCGTACGTCTCCGGCCCGGACGCCGGAGCGAACCCGTGGGACTACTCGCGGACCGCGGAGTGGGCAGTCCCGTCTCCGCCGCCGCTGGAAAACTGGTCGAACCGCCCCTCGTACGCGTCGGGCAAACTCGAGTTCGTCAAGGACTACGTTCCTGACGGCGGCCCCGCGGTGAAAACCGACGATAACGGCGATGTCGCCACCGACGGCGGCGACAGCCACTCGGCGCACATCACCGAGTACCCGTACTGGGACAAACACCCGAGCCACGCGAGCATCTGGCCGCTCACGCTCTCGCTCGCGCTCGGCGTGCTGTTCCTCGGACTCTCCGGGTTCCACGACAACGTCGTCTTCGAACTCGGCGAGTCGCTCGCGGCGACGACGGTGACGATCTCGAACCCGGTGTACCCGCTTCTCACAGTCGTCGGGTTGGTCGGGCTGGTCGGCAGCGGCGTGAAGTGGGGTCTCGAAGACTTCTACGCACCGCCGACCGAGTTCGCGGAGCGGTGGCCGTTCAACGGCGTCGAGAAGGTCAAACTAGGCATGTGGTTCTTCCTCGCCTCGGACGTGATCGTCTTCGGCGCGTTCCTGTCGGCGGCCATCTTCGTCCGCTACAACGCTGGCTGGATGACTTGGGAACCGCTGACAGAATCACTGCCGGGACTCATTAACACGTTCGTACTAATCACCTCGTCGTTCACCGTGATCTTGGCGCTCGTCGCCGCACACCGCAAGAGCCGGCAGGGGATACTCGCCTCGCTGGGCGCGACGATCCTGCTCGGGTTCACGTTCTTGGCGATCAAGCTGTGGGAGTGGAACCACGAGATCTTCGACCGCGGCGTGACGATCGCACAGAACGCCCACGGTGACCCGGTTCAGGCGTCGATCTACTACGTGACCACCGGACTGCACGGAATCCACGTGGTGATCGGCCTCGTGATCGCCATCTTCCTGTTCGTCAGAGCGTATCAGGGACACTACTTGGAAGACGAGCGGCCGATCGAGTACTTCGGCCTCTACTGGCACTTTGTCGACATCGTCTGGGTGTTCATCTTCCCGCTGTTCTACCTCTTCTGAGGGGAATCACCGGTTTCGGGTGTGTACCGATACCCACGTCGCATCTGACCGATTCCGTTCGTGATTCACCGACCGATCACCATTCACGAGTGACTGGAGACCCCACGCTCGGGCTCGGTGCGTTTATCTGTCGCAAACGCCGAGGCTAGGTATGTTCGGAGTTCCGACCGGCGAGTTTCTGTGGGGTGCCGCGTTCGCGGTGCTCGGGGTCGGATCGTGGGGACTCGGGCTAGCGGTCGCGTATCTACTGTACCGTCGGTGGCGTGGAGACGGCCCGCGCGACGCCGACGCGGAGTGAACTGCGAACGAGACGATCCCAATACGGAACGCGTCGGTTTTGAAAACGGATAGCGAGAAGGACAAATCGGATTCGAACAGCGCGTCAGTACGCCGCGTCCCACCGAGACGGCTTACGACGGTTTCCGCAGCCCGCACACTCCATTCGATCCATCGTATCGATGGCGATATTCGTTCCCTCGCAGTTGCCACAGAAGAACCCGTAGCGTTGTTCCCTGTCGGGGTCGGCGTACGCGACGTAAAACGGTGAAAGCGATCCGCGTTCGCTCTCGTCGAAGGCGACGTAGATGCGCTCACCGTCGTCGGTCTCGACGACGCCCTCGGAGATGCCAGTCAGCCGACTGAGCTGTTTCCGGTATCCCCGCTCGTCGAACGTCTCCTGCCCGATTTCGACGGCCCGCTCGTCCACGAGTTCGTATCCCTCCGACTCGTAGAACACGGTACCGGCCTCGTTCGTGGTGAGCACGCGCGCCTCGATGCGGTCGACGTCGGCGTCTTTGAGCTCCGACTCGACGAACGCCAACAGCGCGGAGCCGATTCCCGATCCGCGGTGGTCCGGATGGACGTGAAGCCAGTCGATTTCGCCGACGCGTTCGCGACGACCGATGACGTAGCTTTCTGCGAACCCGACGACCTCGCCGTCGACGACGGCCACGGGACACACTGTTTCGTCGTCGTCGATGTCATCGTCGAGGTCGGCCGGATCGTACCACTCGTCGACCGCTTCTTCGAGGAGCGCTCGATCGACCGCGTGCTCGTAGGAGGCGAAGAGTGACTCGCGGGCGACCCGTCGGATGGCATCGATGTCGTCAGTCGTGGCAGATCGCAGTTCCATACCGCGATGTTCTCCCGCGACTACAAAAAACACGCCCGAACGTGTCAAATCTCACAGACGAGATCTCTCGTGTTCGGCGGCCCTACCGCGCGCGGCCGACTACGAAATGGAGTACGTCGCCGCTGCCATCAGCAGCATCGTGAGCGCGAGCGCGAGCGCCATCACGTAGGTCAGCGACCGGTTCTCCCAGCGGAGGTGCTGGAAGTACGCGACGATGAGGAGGGTCTTGACCGTCGCGATCACCATCGTCCCGCCGAGCGCCTGTGCGTACGTGAAGTTGAGGAAGTCGGCCTCGAAGAGAACGAAGTTGAGCGCGGCCGCGACCAAGAGCGCGACGTATATCGCCGAGTACAGTTTGAGGGAGTCGGACGACATTGCTTGGATTCCACTTCGTCCGTGTGCTTAAAGAATTAACCATCCGAGACCTGCTGTACGACGGGAGCGTTGGTGCGGCCCGAAACGCATATTTACGCTACGAACGGACAACACGTCGGTCGCAGACGCCGACCGGACCACACTGTGGACCCGCTTGAACCGACGGACGATCTGCTGGAATCGCTGTACGTCGTCAACAAGGCCGCGAAACAGTTCGCCGACGAGGCGACCGACGCCTACGACCGCGGCGACGTCACCGAGAGCAACGTCCGTTCCGCCCGCAAGGACGCCCTGTACCGAACGAAGACGGCAGTGATCACGCGCGTCGTCGCACACGACCCCGCACACGTGACCGGCGAGTACCACTCAATACACGGCGATGTCTGGCTCTTCTTGCGGATCGGTGACTGGCGGTTTCACCAGCCACCACACGCCATCGGAAACGATCTCACCGATCAGATCGAGACGACGAACGACCGAACGGATCCGAACGACACCCCATACGTCCGCGACTCGTCGATCGCTCGCTCCGATCGAACGCTGGACGAGGCGCTCTCGCGGTTGGCCGACGCCGGCGTCAACGCCAACGACTATCTCGCTCGCCCGACCGTCACGACCGAGCACGACAGGATCGTCGACGTTCGGTGGTCGCACCTCCCGTAGCGCCGCTCGCGAGGCAGATCGGGGGTTCCGATGAAGAAAACTCGGCAGTCGACGGATCAGCCTTCGACGACGTCGATTCCGCCGAGCATGCCGCTCGCTTGATGTGGCAAGCAGTAGTACAGTTGGACGCCGGCGCTGTCGAACGTCTGCTCGAAGGTCGTCCCCTCTTCGGTCACCGAACTGCCGCTGTTGAACTCCGTGTCGGATTCTTCCGCGGACTGGACGTTGTGTGCGCCGCCCTCGCCGGTCCACTCCCAGACGACGGTCGTTCCCGCATCGATGCGGATCGCCGCAGGATCGAACGCGTACCCGACGTCGCCCGCTCCGACGCTGACGGTCACCTCGTCTTCGCCCGTGTAGTCGAGGATAGTTCCCTCGTAGAGTCGCGCGTCGGCGAGGTACTCGTCGATCGCACTCGGCACGTCGTCGAGCGCCGGTGCGTCAGCGTCCCCGTCCGATCCTCCATCCCCGCTGCCTCCGTCGCCACCGTCACCACCGTCACCACCGCCGCCGGAACAGCCGGCCAGCGTCCCGAGCGTCAATACGGCTCCGGCTCCGGCGACGTACCGCCGTCTAGATAGTCTTTCAGACATCGTTGATCTATACGAGACGAGCGTATACAAACCCCTTGACCGCTCTCCGGTACCGGGACAGCTCCCGTCGTTTTATATCGGCGACATCGTAGTATAGCGGCGAGTTTATTCGCCGGCGGAGCACTCGTCCGCCCATGCGGGAAGACGAACTTGCGACGCACGTCGTCGACCACTACGCGGCCGTCCACGAGAACCCCGAAATCCGGTTGGAGGAGCCGTACGACGCGGACGGCCGTCGAGGGGTCGTCGACGTGTACGTTCGTCTCCAGTCGCCGGAACGGGTCGACCACGTCATCGAACTCAAAGGTGACGCGGCGGTGCGAGAAGCGACCGGCGCAAACGAAGTGCTCCGACAGTACCGACGGATGGAGCGGTACTTCCACGCGGACGCCGCCCACGAGCTCCGTCCGAAGCTCCGACGGACCGAACCGGGCGCGCGCTTCCTGCTGTGTTTCGCGCCCACGCCGACCTGCGTGTATCACGTCGCCACCCACCGCGCACTGTACGCGTCCGTCGACCCCGCCGCTCGCGTCGACGACGTGCCCGCGGTCCGGACCGTCGCGTTTCTCACGGGACTCGACGGGGACCCGGCGGACCTCGGCGTGGTCTCGCTCAACGCCGACGCACCGTTCGGGTCCGAGGCGTTCTTCGAGGCGGTCCCTCGCGGATCGCGGCTCGCGGACAGCCTCGACCGCGTCGACGACGAGGTGATCGATCCGGACGGGTCGAACTGACCGGCGTGCTCGCGGTCGTCGATACGAGACGGACCGCCGCCGCTTTATGCCTCTCCGACCGTGTTCACGCATGAGCGACTGGGTGAGCCTATTTTCGGGCGGTAAAGACTCCTCGTGGGCACTGTATCGCGCGCTTCAAGAGGATCTCGACGTTTCGCGGCTCCTGACGGTCCATCCCGCGGGGGACTCGTATATGTACCACACGCCGGCGACCGAACTCGCCGGACTCGCGTCGGAGAGCGTCGGTATCGACCTCGTCGAGGTCGCGCCGGACGACTTCGGTGCCGACGACGTGGACGACGCGGGTGCGCAGGGCGACGCGGAGTTGGAACCGATGGAGGCAGCGCTTCGCGAGATGGCGGCAGACGGCGACTGCGACCTCGTCGGCGTCACCGCCGGTGCGGTCGAAAGCGAGTTTCAGACGAGCCGGATTCAGGGGATGTGCGACCGGCTCGGGATCGACCTGTTCGCGCCGCTGTGGCGAGAAGATCCGGTCGAACTCGCCGAGGCGATGTTCGACGCCGGCTTCGAGATTCGGATTGTTCAGGTCGCGGCGTACGGGCTCGACGAGTCGTGGCTCGGGCGACGCTACGACGCCGACGCGCTGGACGACCTGCTCGACCTCCGCGCCGAATACGGCGTCCATCCGCTCGGAGAGGGCGGCGAATTCGAGACGTACGTCGTCGACGGACCGCACATGGACCGTCGGATAGCGATGGAGACCGACACGGTCTGGGAGGGCGATCGGGGGCACCTATCGGTGCGGAACGCTCGGCTGGTCTGATAGCGGTGGCTCGATGAGAATGTGGCGCGTCCGACCCGCTCAGGGCCAGCTCCCGGCCTGATCGTACGCGCTCACGACCCGATCGATGGCGACGACGTAGGCGGCGGTCCGGAGGTTCCGCGCGTCGTTCGATTCGTAGGCGTCCACGAGGTCGTCGAACGCCCCGACGATCACGCGTTCGAGCTCCTCATTGACACGCGATTCGGTCCAACTGAATCGCTGACGGTTCTGTACCCACTCGAAGTACGAGACGCTGACGCCGCCGGCGTTCGCGAGGATGTCGGGAACGACGTAGACTCCACTGTCGGCGAACACGTCGTCCGCGTCGGGCGTGAGCGGTCCGTTGGCCGCCTCGACGATCAGATCGGCGTCAACCTCGTGAGCAAGGTCGGCGTCGATCGCATTCTCTAGGGCCGCTGGGACCAACACGTCGACATCGAGCGTGAGCAGCTCGTCGTTCGTGATCGCCTCGGTGTCGCCGTAGCCGGAGACGGACCCGGAGTCGGCTTTGTGGGCCTTCACGTCGCGGGGGACGAACCCGTCCGGGTCGTAGACTCCACCGGACGAGTCCGAGACGGCGACGATTCGAGCGCCGAGGTCGGAGAGCAGCGCCGCGGCGACCGACCCCGCGTTCCCGTATCCCTGAACGGCGACCGTCGCGCCGTCGAGGTCGCGGTCGAGCCAGTCGAACGCCTCACGCGTGGACAGCGCGACCGACCGGCCGGTCGCCTCGACGCGGCCCTCGCTGCCGCCGGAATCGAGCGACTTCCCGGTGATAACGCCCGGTGCAGTGGTGTTTTCGAGCGTCTCGTAGGTGTCTTTGATCCAGTTCATCTCCCGCTGACCGGTGTTGACGTCCGGGGCGGGAATGTCTCGGTCCTCACCGATGAGCGGGCGCAACTCCGTCGCGAACGTGCGCGTCAGTCGCTCCAGTTCATCATCGGAGTAGTCAGCCGGATCGATCGCGATGCCTCCCTTCCCGCCGCCGTACGGGATACCGACGATCGCGCACTTGTAGGCCATCCATCCGGACAGCGCTTTCACCTCGTCGCGGGTGACGTTCGGGTGATACCGGATACCGCCCTTGTACGGCCCTCTGTCTCCGTTGAACTGCGAGCGGTACGCTCGGACCGTTTCGAGCGATCCGTCGTCAAGTTCGAACGTTAGGTTCGTCTCTAACACCCGCTCGGGGTTTTTCAGGCGCTCGATGACGCCCGGCGGCGCGTCGACCGCTCCGGCGGCGTCGTCTACCTGCTCCTGTAAGCTCTCAAACGGATTGGTTTGCCCAGACATGCAATCACGTCTGCCGGCGGCGGATTTAGTTGTGACGAACGATCCGGGAATTGGAACGGCCGAATGGGGGAGAAAGTGAACGAATGTGGAGTCGCTCGGTACCCTCAGAGACACCGACAGAGAGTACGGAAGACATCGCTTCACGGCGGTTTGGGTCGAACACAGCGTCACTCGCTCCGGTCTGTGTCGCCGCTCTCGCCACCGTTCGCGTCACCGGACCCTTCGTCCGCCAGTAGCAGGTCGAGGTACGAGGTTCTGATCTGGTCGGTGCCGTCGAGTCCGAGCGCGGCGAGCACGTCGAGCGCCGCGTCGCGGGCCGGCGCGACGGCAGAGCGGTCGTCGACCTCGCGTTCGACCTCGACGAATTCGCCGAGGCCGTCGACGCGGTCGAGCGTGACGGTGTGACCCTCGTACCGCCAGAACTCGCGGCGTTTCTCGACGGTCGCCGCCGGCTCGAATCCGAGCCCCGCGAATATGCCCGTCGCGGCCTCGTCGTCACCGACGCCCGTCTCGTGTTCGACGCGGGTCTTCGATCCCTCGTCGACGAGCGGGCCCTTGTAGGTCAACTTCGCCGTCTCGTCGCCGTCTCGTCCGCGATCCGAGCCGGACGCCGTGGCGGAAATCGGCATCTCCCGACGCAGCCGGAGCGCTTCGTCGGTCTCGGCGAAGTCCCGATCTGGAGCGTCGTAGTACACGTCGCGCTGGCGGCGAGCGTCGACGCGCTCGGCGTCGAGTCGGCGCAGCCGTTCCCGGACGGTGTCGGCGTCTGCCGGCACCTTGATTTCGACTTCGTACACGTCCGAGCGTCCGGCGGCGGCGGTGTTAAACGCCGCGGGAGCGGGATCTGTCGTGCCGTCACATCGGCGGCGTTGACGGGGACCTCGTGACGGGGACCTCACCGCCGGGGCGAACCGTGCGCCTTAAGGGTGTAACCGGTGACCTTGCGGGTATGAGCGATCAGGAGCAAGCGGACGCGGCCGAGGACGGAGACGAGGCCGAGACCGACGCCGAGACCGAGAGCGCCGGACTTGCAGACGGCGACTTCGTGCGGGTCGCGTACACGATCCGAACCGCGGACGACGACCGCGTCATCGACACCACCGACGAGGAGATCGCGGAGGACGCGGAGATCGACACCGAGGAACACGAGTTCGAGCCGCGCGTCATCGCGCTCGGTGCGGGTCACGTGTTCCCGTCCGTCGAGGAAGCGTTCATCGGCGCGTCGGTCGGCGACAAAGGAACTGTGGACGTCCCCGCCGACGACGCCTTCGGCGCGTACGACCCCGACGAGGTCGAGACCGTCAAGGCCGACAAGATCCCCGAGGACAGCCGCTACCCCGGCGCACAGGTCCAGATCGACAACCGGCAGGGATACCTCGAAACGATCATTGGCGGTCGCGCTCGCGTCGACTTCAACCACCCGCTCGCGGGTGAGGACCTAGAATACGAGTACGAGATTCTGGAGGCGATCGAGGACCGCGAACAGCAGGCTGCCGGCATGCTCGGGATGCACCTTCAAGACGCGCCGGAGGTCCGCATCGAAACAGTCACGGAAGAAGAAGAGACCGTCACCGAAGACGACGACGGCGAGGAAACCGTCGAGACCGAAGAGGTCGAAAAGGATGTCCTCTACGTCACCGCGACGCAGGCGATGCAGATGAACCAGCAGTGGATGTTCCAGAAACAGCAGATCGCACAGGATCTGATGAGCCGACTCGACCTCGACCGCGTCGTCGTCGAGGAGGTCATCGAGGGCGGCGGCATGGGCGGACTCGGCGGCATGATGGGCGGCATGGGCGGAGCCGGTGCGGGCGACATCGAGGAGGCCCTCGAAGACGTCGATGTCGACGCCGACGAGATTGTCGACGAGATCGACGACGCGTAGAGCCGTAGCCCCCAACCAACCGACCGATTCGCTTCGACTCCGCTATTTACCGAGACATGGAACTCGAACGCGCCAGAGAAGACGTCGTCGTCGCAGCGAGCGCCGGAGCGACGACCATCGCGCTCGCGCTGTTCTCCGGCGTCGCCGGCGTCGTCGACCTCGCGACGCTCCCGACGCTCGCGCCGCTCGCCGTCTACGCGGCGTACCTCTTCTCGCGGAAGGGCGGGCCGTACGGCTCGATCGACCGCCCGCGAACTTGGGCGATCGCGGCGGCCGCCGTCGGAGCCGTCGTTCTCGTCGTCGCCGCGGTCGCGTGACAGGCCGGAGAACGGGCAGTCGCGCTGCGTAAAATCCCAGACGCCGTCTCAGGCGATATCTCGGCTTGTGTCCACGGTCACCGTGTCGGTGAGCTTCAGTTTCAGCGGCTCTTCGAGGGCCGCGCCGCCGCGGAACTTCGGCACGACGAGCCGGTTCGCGATCTCCGTCCCCGTCACTGTTGTCCGGAGGTCGAAGACGACATCTGCAACCTGTTCCGTCACGGCCCGGGTGGGTCCGTCTGTCTCTCCCTTCAGCGCGTGTAACACCGCCAGTCCGTCAGCGTCGGCGACTCGTTGCCGAACGCCGTTGAGAAACGCGCGATAGCTGTCTCGATCTTCGGCCTCGAACGGGCCGACCGAGTCGACAACGAACGTCCCTCGATCCGGGAGGTCGTCGGCGATCGAGAGCGCGTCGTCGATCGGGTCAGCCTCGTCGACAGCGCTGACGACGACGCTCTCGTTTTCGTCCGCGCTGCGTCCGCGGTCACGACGAAGTCCGTCTTCCACGGCCGCCGGCGAGCGAACCGTCGTGAGGTACCGACACGCCCGGACGCGCGCGAGCCGGTCGACGATCAGTTCCGACTGACTCGCGGGGCTCGCCGTCAGAACGACAACACTACCGCTCGGGAGCCCCCCGCCGAACTCCCTGTCCAGCACCGAGATCCCGGTCGGAAGCGTCTCCATACGTTCGCTGCCGGCTCCGAGGGTTTGGCTCTGTCGGTGACCCGTCTCTAGGTCCGAGTCGGTACTCATGCGACGCGCCAGCGCGAGGCGAATTCACGCCGAACGAGCCGCCGCACAAGGTCGTCAAACGCCGACCGGACAGCCGGATCGGCGAGCGGTTCGGGATCCGCCTCCGGAATCCGTCCGAGGACGGGACATCTGAACAGGTCGCCGACACCCTCGGGCACCGACCCGGCTCGCACGGCGACGACGCCGATCGGTTGACAGTCGAGCCGCCGCGCGATCGCCGCCGTCTTGACCGCGTCGCGGAGCGCGGGTCGGCGCAGCGGCGTCACCAATAGACAGCGATCGGCCGCGCGGAGCGGTGCGGCGACGTCGGGTGACGCGCCGGCCGGACAGTCGAGAAGCGTCGGAACCTCCGGTGGTATCGCGCCAGCAAGCGACGCGAACACCGCCTCGGAATCGGCCTCATCCGGCGATCGCGGAGGCGCGAGCACGAGGGCCCGTGACCGTTCCGGGTGAATCCTTCCGGACTCGCGAACCGCGTCGACTATCGTCGGGTGGGTGTCCGTCGACACGGGTGGTGATGACGTCGGTTCAGAAATTCCCGCTTCAGTCGCGAGCGCGGTCAGGTTCGGAAGGTCCCAGTCGGCGTCGGCTGCGACGACTGATGCCCCGCGCCGAGATAGCGCGCTCGCGACCCCGACGGTCGTGGTCGTCTTCCCGCTTCCGCCTTTTCCGCCGGCCACGGCTATCACAGGTGGGATGGGTCGACATCCGATATAAGGAGGCTCACGCGATGTCGTTCGCGACCCTACACACCGGCACTCAGTCCTGACAGCACCCGCCCGCCTCGCCGCCGAAATCGACGGCAAGCGGGTCGGAGATGGCCTCGTTGACCACTTCCAGCGTGTCCGTCAGTTCCTCTTGTGCGTCGAGGAACTCGCTCATGACGGGCATCGAGTGGAGCTCGTCTTGCGCCTCCTGCACGCGCTGGAGGCCGCTGTTCGTCGCCTGTCCCGTCTGTCGGGCGTGCATGAACTCCGAGCGGATCTGCTCGAACTCGTCGATCTTCGCTTGGACCGCCTCGTCGCGCTGCACTGCTTCTCTCGCGTCTTCGAAGCGCTCGTACTCGGGAGTCTGTGCGATGCGTTCGCCCAGTTCGCGGCCGAGCTGCTCGATCGAGTCCTGTCCGTCGACAGTCGCCTGTTCGACGCTCATGTCCGTGAGTTGGCGCGGAGCGGCTTCAACCTGCCGGCGGCGGTCACCAAATGATCCCGCGGACACCCCGGCTAGAACTGCCGCCCTTCGCAGGTTCAAGTGCCCGGAGGTGTTGTGACCACCAATGGTAGATCCGACTTCCGACCTCGAGGAGGACGTCGACGAGGAGTCCGCGCCGCGCTGCGTCTCGTGTGGGGGACCGGCGCTGGGCGTCGGCCGGCGAACTGTCACGTGGGTCGACGGCGACGACGTGGTTCACCGACACTTCTGTTCGCAGTCGTGCCGCGACGAGTGGACGGACGAGCGACCGTCCGCGGTGAGCTGACTGGCTCGATGTCGATCGGGTCGATATTCGATCGGGCGCGTGAGTCCCGCAAATGTCGCGGCGACGACAGCGGCGCGGGAGGATTTTTCACGACGGGGGTGGTAGTACCGGTATGATATCGCTCGACGAGGCCGTGACGGCTCGGTTGGAGTCACACGGTGAACGCTTCGAGGTGCTGATCGACCCGGACGCCGCGCTGGCGATGAAACGCGGCGAGTTCGACGGCGACCTCGAAGACGTGATCGCCGCGGAGGACGTCTTCGAAAACGCCTCTCGCGGCGACAGACCCGCCGAAGAGGATTTAGAGACCGTCTTTGGAACGACGAATCCACTGGAGATCATTCCTGAGGTCGTCGAGCGCGGGGAGATCCAGATCACGGCGGAACAGCGCGAGGAGATGGTCGAGCGGAAACACAACCAGCTCGTTACCACCATCACGCGAAACGCTGTCAACCCGCAGATGGACGACTCGCCGCACCCGCCGGATCGGATCGAGCGGGCGCTCGAAGAGGCGGGATTCCAGGTCGATCCGATGGAGCCGGTGGAAAATCAGGTCGACGAGGCGCTCGACGCGCTGCGTCCCGTGATTCCGATCCGGTTCGAGGAGGTGACGATGGCGGTCCAGCTTCCGGCCGACTACGCGGGATCCGGTCAGGCACAGATCCGCGAGTTCGGCGATCTCGAAAGCGAGGAGTGGCAGAACGACGGATCGTGGGTCGGCGTGCTCACGTTCCCGGCAGGGCTGCAAAACGACCTGTACGATCTCGTCAACGAGGTCACCTCTGGTGAGGGCGACGCGCGAGTGATCAAGGACAAAGACGAGATCCGGACGCGCTGACGGCAGCGGCAGCCCGACCGAGTATTTGCCTTCGGGCGACTCAGAAACGTACCGCGAGGGGTTGATACCGGCTCCCGTTCCGTCGTGTTTCATACACGAACGCGCGACAGAGTTCTCGGATCGAGTTCGGGAGCGGTACGGCGTCGACATCGACGTGTCGGAGTTCGACGCGGGAACGAAGACCGCGGCCGCGGCGGCCGATGCCGTCGGCTGTGATACGGGGACGATCGCCTCTACCATCGTCGTATCGCTGGCCGGTGAGGGGACCGAACCCGAGTTGGCCGCCGCCGTCACAAGCGGGGCGAACCGCCTCGACCTCGACACGGCAGACCACTTCGGCGCGCCGTCGGCGTCGATGGCGGACCCGAGCCGGATCCGCGATGTCGTCGGCTGGAGTATCGGCGGCGTCCCGCCGTTGTGTCACGACACGGCGATTCCGACCGTCTTCGACCCGACACTCACGACGTACGAGACCGTCTACGGCGCTGCGGGGCCCCCGAGCGCGGTGTTCGCTATCGATCCGGAGACACTCGCCGATCTCGCCGACGCGATCGTCGTCGACCTCACGGGGTGAGCCGCGGCGTTGCCCGCCGGCTCTGCGAGTCGAGTTGTTAAACGGGGGCGCTCTCGACGACCGAGTTATTAATTTATAGTTGTGAAATAACAACTTTTTTCTGTTAATCAGCGGTATCGGTAGGTATGGCTCACTCACGACGGTCGGTGCTGCGGCGCGGCGCAGGGCTCGCGGCGACCGGAACGGCAGTGTCGCTCGCGGGCTGTTCCGACGCCACGACCGGCGACACGGGGGAGTTCGATGCCGGATACGCCGCCTTCTTCACCCTCAACGACTGGGCGAACCAAGTCGCCGGCGAGCACGCGACGTTCGAGGACCCGGTCAGCGTCGGGCAGCTCGGCCACGGGTGGACGCCCGACGGGACCCTCGCCGCCGACGTGGCTGCGACGGACGCGTTCGTCTACCTCGACAGTTCGGAGTTCTCGTGGGCGCAAGATCTGGCGGCGACGCTCGAATCCGACTACGATACGGTCGCCGTGATCGACGGGCTTGCGGGGTTGGAAGATGAACTGCTTGAGTGGGACCACTCGCACGGCGACGGGGAAGGTGATACTCAAAGCGACGGGGAAAGCGCCAGCCACGACGACGAGGAAAACCACAATCACGACGACGAGGACGGAAACGACGGCGGGCGGTACGATCCACACGTCTGGGTCGATCCGGTGCTCGCGGGCGATATCGTCGACACTATCGCGTCAGGACTGGCCGAGGCGGACCCGGACAACGCCGACGACTATGCCGACAACTCGGCCGCGTACATCGATGAACTCGACGCAGTCGACGCCGCCTTCGAGTCGATCGCGGAGAACGCCGCGCGTGACGTGGCGGTCATGGCGGGACACAACTCCTTCCAGTACGTCGAGGCGCGGTACGGGGTTCGGTTTCACTCGCCAGTCGGCGTGTCGCCGCAGAACGAGCCAACTCAGGGCGAAATAGCCGACACGATCGATCTCGTGAACGCGGAGGAGATCGACGTAATCTTGTACGACCGGTTTCAGTCGCCGAGACTCGCCGAGTCGATCGTCGAAAACAGCGACGCCACCGAGGCAGCCCCCGTCACGCCTGCGGGCGGGACGACCCGAGAGTGGAACGACGCCGGGTACGGCTATCTCGAACAGATGACCGAGATCAACGTCCCCGCGTTCGAACGAGCGTTCGACGCGCAATGAGCGGGACAGAACCGCCTCGTCGGCCGACACGCAGAGGGTTCGGCGACGGACTAAAAGAGCTAAACGTGCGGACGACTCAAGTGAGACACACGCAGTGAGCGCGATTGTCGACCTCGACGGTGTGACGTTCTCCTACGGCGACACGGTCGCCGTGAGTGACGTCTCTCTGACGGTCGAAGAAGGGGAGTTCCTCGGTCTCGTCGGTCCGAACGGCTCCGGAAAGACGACGCTGCTCCACCTCATGCTCGGGCTCCACGAGCCCGACGAGGGCTCCGCCGAACTGTTCGGTCGTCCCGTCGACGAGTTCGACGACGGCGGCCGGATCGGCTACGTCTCGCAGAAGGCGACGAGCCGGGGCGGCGCGATGCCGGTCACCGTCCGCGAGTGTGTCACCATGGGACGGTTCGCACACGCCGGCCGGGGGCGGCTCTCGACGGCCGACCGCGCCGCCGTCGCCGACGCGATCGAGACGGTCGGTATCGGGAACCTCGCAGACCGGCTCGTGTCGGAGCTGTCGGGCGGGCAGAAACAGCGCGCGTACATCGCGCGGGCGCTGGCGAGCGACGCCGACCTGCTCGCGCTCGACGAGCCGACGGTCGGCGTCGACGCCGAGTCGCGCGACGCCTTCTACGCCCTCCTCGACGAGCTGAACGACGATGGGATCACCATCATCCTCATCGAACACGACATCGGCGTCGTCACCGACCGCGCGAACCGCATCGCCTGTATCAACACCGAACTGTACCACCACGGCGACACCGAGTCGTTCGTCGAGAGCGACGCCCTCGCAGAGGCGTACGGCACGGCCGGACAGGTCGTCCACCACCACCACTGATGAGCGGGGAGACGCAGGCGGACGGCGAGGATCGTTCCCGATCCGACCGCACACGCCCCGACCGGGGGCTCCGCCGGAGCGCGGAACTCGTCGGTATCGGAGCCACGGCCGTCGTCGCGGTCGGGATGCTCGGGTTCGTGCTGCTCTACTGGGCGCAGGACCTCCCGGTGGCGAGCGAGTTATACGCCGCGTTTCGGTCGCTCGGCCGCGGGATGGACGCCGCGCTCGGGACGAACGTGTTCCGACATCCGATCATGTGGCAGTCGATGGCGACCGGGGTGCTCGTCGGGGTCGTCGCCCCGCTCGTCGGCTCCTTCCTCGTCCATCGCGAGATGGCGCTGATCGGCGAGACGCTCGCACACACCGCGTTCGCCGGGGTCGCGATCGGCATCCTCGTCACCTCCGCGACCGGATGGAACGGCTCGCTGCTGCTGGTCGCGCTCGTCGTGGGTATCCTCGGCGCGCTCGTGGTCCAGTGGCTCACCGAGCGAACCGACGCCTACGGCGACGTGCCGATCGCGATCATGCTCAGCGGGAGCTTCGCGGTCGGCACTCTGCTGATCAGTTACGGCGACGGACTCACCGGGGTCAACATCCAAGGGTACCTGTTCGGGAACCTCGCCGTCGTCACGCCACAAGGGGCGCGCCTGATGGGTGCGCTCTCCCTGCTCGTCGTCGCGGGCGTCGTGCTGACGTATAAACAGCTGCTTTTCATCACCTTCGACGAGCAGGCGGCGCGAGTCGCACAGTTGAACGTCACCGGCTACAACACGTTACTCGTGGTGTTGACGGCCGTCGTCGTCGTCGGCGCGATGCAGGTGCTCGGCGTCATCCTCGTGGCGGCGATGCTCGTCGTGCCCGTCGCGGCCGCCTCACAGCTCGCCCGGAGCTTCCGCGAGACGATGTACCTCTCCGTGATAATCGGGCAGCTGTCGGTTATCGGCGGATTCGCCGTCTCCATCGGTCTCGGGCTCCCCTCCGGCGGGTCGATTGTCGTCACGGCGATCGCCGTCTACTTGGTGAGCATCGCCGCGTCCGGCTTCTCGGTGACGGCGATTTCGGCACACGGTTGACATCCTCCCCGCGCTGAAGCGCGAGGATTCCCACGGCACCGCGCCGCTGGGGTGGGATATTGTGGTTTACGACGTTACCCGTTCTTGAGGCGCGAATGCGCCAGTTTCCGTGTCAAACAGGAACGTCGATGGCTGTGCCAACCAGCCGTTACTCCTATTCACCGACAGATTCGGTGAACTCGGAGATACTTTCTGCCGAATGTTCTCGGCACCGTTCACGTCTGCGTTCGCTACCGTCTCACACTCATCACACACGTACAATCCACGCTCGACACGATTTGCTTTCTGCTTGCGATCACAGCACGAACATGACTTCGACGTATCGCGCTCAGACACCTCCTCAACGGAGATGCCTTCCATCTCGGCTTTGTAGGTGAGCAGCTCCGTGAAGCGGTCGAACGCCCACGAGTGCAAGTCGAGGTTGCCATGCTTGCCCCAGTTCTTCGACTCATCGGTCTCGTCATCCTCACGGATACCGGAGAGGTCGCCGATCACTATCGTCCCAACACTCTCCTCAACACACCGCTGAACGATGTGTTTCGAGAGCGTGTGGAAGTAGTGGGTGCGACGAGCCGATTTTGTCTGATTCAGCCGTGTGGCTTGCTCAGAGGTCGAGTTATCACACCGAGCGAGCCCCTTGCTGAAGTAGTAGTCGTCTTGCTTCAGACAGTTTAACGGATACAGCTCGCTGTGTCCGTCTTCGTAGGCAAGCGCAGCGAAGTTGTTGATGCCGAGATCGATGCCGACAGTCTGCTTGCCGGGCGATTCAGAAACCTCGACCTCAACCTTACAGACGAAGTGGAGTTCCCACTCGTTGCCTGCCCACACTGCCTTCACTTGTTGGACGTTCTCCACGGTGGAGAGATCAACGTCGGGTCGCGTCTGGTATGTACAGAGGATGAAATCTGACCAATACTCTTTGAGGTTCGACCCTTTCGAGAGTCGGACGCGGTTGTACTGGGTGTCGAGTTTGAATCCGGCGGCTTTGAATGTCACCGTCGAGTGCGGGTGGTCGTCACCGTGTTTGCGGTAGCCGGGCGGGTTCGCTCTCGTATCTCCGTTGCGTCGTTTGCCGTACCAGCCGTTGAACGCCTCAGCGAGTTCTTGAAGGACTCGCTGACTTGACTGCGAATGCAGGTCATCATAGCGTTCGTGCGTTTTGAGGTAGGCGGTGAGTTCGGTGTGGTCTGGGATGTGACCGATTTCGTCCCAAATTCGGCTGCATGTCCACCGCCCGACGTTCCAGAGTTTCGAGGCTGCGAACCCGAGGGCGTCAAGGTCGTCTTGCACCTGTGGCTGGTTCCGAATGGAAGCAGTATAGGTGCGCGTGACGACCTGTTTCGCCATATGTAACCTATGTAGATGAAATTACTTGAAGGTGTGGATTACGCAGCGTGGAATATCCTCCCGTGCCATCGAATAGTGGATTAGAGAAGAGTTGTCGGATTCATCCCCGCGCTGAAGCGCGAGGCTTTCTCCTTGATTCTCCGTAAGACGACGATTCCCTTTCCACAGACCCTTATGTCCCGCCCGCGAGTGAGGCGTATGGGAGAGACGGAAACCTACACGCTCACCGGACCCGACGACACCGAAGAGTCGTTCGAACTGCCCGCAGGCCTCGTCGACGTGCTCAGCGAGCAGGGCGAGGCGTCGACGCGAGTCGTCAGCGACGTGGTCGTCCAGGCGATGGCACAGCAGGCGCACGTCATCGTCCACCACAGCGAAGGCGAGGTGCCGGAGGACATCGCAGAAATGGAAGAAACCGCGGCGGACCTGTTCGAAGAGCGGTTCGGCCAGTCGCTCGAAGAGGCGCTCGGCCACTCGCACTAATCTCGTTGTTCCGCGCCCGACCGCTCACCAAGCCTGCGATTGCGTCGACCGGCCGCTTAAGCCGACGCGACCCGTACGTACTCGCATGACCACCGACCCGGACGCGCCGGTGTTGATATTCGACGGCGACTGCCCGTACTGCTCCGTCGCGGCCCTCGCGCTCCGGCGGCTGGACAGCGTCGTCGCGGTGCCGTGGGCGGCCGACCCGGTCGGCCCGTTCCTCGACGCACAGTTCGGGTCGCGGCCGTTTGCGATGGTGCTCGTCGATCCGGCGGAGCGACAGGTGTACGCCGGACGCTCGGCCGCCGAGGAGTTGGCCGACCGCGCCGGCACGCCGGGCATCGTCGGCGGACTCGTCCGCGACAACTACGACCGGATCGCCGACGCCGTGGGGACCCTCTCCGGTCGCGGTCGCGACCCCGACGACGTTCACGACACCTACCCACTCACCGACGAGGCGAGCGACCGCGTCGATGACCTCCGGCCGGCCGCGAGTGAGCCGCCGGAGGCGCTGTCGTGAACGGGGGTTCGGGCGGGTCAGACGACGTCTCTGGCCTCGACCCGGATACCGATTCCCGCGCCGACCCCGACGACGGCGGGACCTACACGCTCCTCGTCAAACTCGCCGGTTCGGCGACGATCGAGGTCGGTGCACTCGGCGAATTCCGGCTCTCCGCTGGCGCGTACGCGTACACGGGAAGCGCGCTCGGCGCTGGCGGGTTCGCCCGCGTCGCCCGCCACCGGCGGACCGCATGCGGGAAACACGACGTGCGCCACTGGCACGTTGACTACCTGCTCGGCCGTGACGACGTACGGATCGCCCGCGTCGTCCGAAGTATCGGCGTCGACGCGGAGTGCGCGATCGCAAAGCGGCTGCCCGCGGGGCCGGTCGACGGGTTCGGTGCTTCCGACTGCGACTGCGCGAGCCACCTCGCTGCGTTCGACGGTGAGACGGATCCCGCGTCGCTGGTCCGCGATGCGCACGCGTCGGTCACGCCATCGCCCGGCGATCGGGTCGACGTTGTCGCCGGTTCGGAACTGTCTCCTGACGGGTGACTCGCCGTCGCCGGTTCACAGATCGTAGCGTTCAGTCACCGCCCGTAGCTGCTCGCGTCGCCCCTCGATCGCGTCGTCACGGAGCGCCTGCTCTTCCGCCGTCGGCGCGGTCACGTCGGGGACGCGCGTCGGATTCCCGTCGTCGTCGAGCGCGACGAAGGTAAAAAACGAACTCGTCGTCGGACGCCGCTGACCCTCGCAGGGATCTTCGGCCTGCACGTCTATTTTCACGTCGAGGCTGGTGCGGCCGGTGTTGAACACGTACCCCTCGATCACGGCGACTTCGCCCATCTCGATCGGACCGATGAAGTCCACGTGGTCCATCGAGGCGGTGACGACCTCGTGGCCTGAAAAGCGCATCCCGGCGATCCCTCCGCAGATGTCCATCCAGTGGAGGACTGTGCCGCCGAGCGCGCGCCCGAGATTATTCGTGTCGTTCGGCAGCAGCATCTCTGTCATCTCGGTGTGCGACTCGGCGACCGTCGCGGTGCCGGGGTTCGTTCCCGTCTCGTCCATGCCTCGCGTCCGTCTGGCTGCGACTTGAACCTCCGGACTTGTGCCGGTAGCTCGGCGTCAGTCCCGGGAGCCGTCGTCGAACCGAACCGAGTCGGTCGGTCGACCCGCTTCGTCGATCACCGAATCTGCGACGACGATCGGACAGTCGATACGGACGGCGAGCGCGAGCGCGTCAGAGGGACGGGCGTCGAAGACGAACTGCTCAGGTTCACCGTCCTCGTATCGCTCGGCGTCGACCTTGGCGTAGAAGGTTCCGTCGCGGAGGTCGTCGATCCGGACTCGGTCGATCGCACCGCCGAACTCGGTGAGAATCTCGACGAGGAGGTCGTGGGTGAGCGGCCGGTCGAACGGCTCGCCTTCGAGCGCCGTCCCGATCGACTGCGCCTGATCGGCACTGACGAAGATCGGGAGGTAGTCGCCACGAACGGAGAGGATGACCGCCGGTACGTCGCCGCCGGGCGCGGATCCCGTCCCGACGCCGACGACCTCGGCTTCGTGTGTCATACCGGACCATCGGGGCGGCGACATGAATAGCTAACCCACGCGACGGGTCTGCGGTCACGCCGGACTCAGCGACCGGCGCGCCAGTGCCAGTACGCCCACACGACGGTGAACACGAGCGCGGCACCGACGAAGAAAACGACACCGGGCTCCAGAAGTGAGACGGCGTAGTCTGCGAGCGGGTCGGTGACATACTCAACAGTCCCGTCAATTCCGTCTCCGCCACCGGATCCGCCACCGAATCCGCCATCGCTTTCGATCGACGGGCTGTCTCCGCCCGCCGCGTCGTCGCCGCCGGAGGTTGTTCTCGACACGCGCACGGTCGGGCCCGCCACGGAGAGAACCCGCTGTGCCGCGACGGCCGCGAGGCCGATGATCCCGTATCCGCCGAGCAGGCGCATGAGGGCGGTCTTGATCCCGCTTGACGATTCGCTGCCGCCGGCGAACAGCACGAGCGGTTCGTCCGCGGCGGCGTACACGTCCATCTCGCGACCCTTCTCGGAGTAGGTCGTATCGATCACGTCGACGAGATCCGCGTCATCGAGCTTTCCAAGGTGGTACTGGACGTTCTGCAGCGAGGTGTCGACGGCGGCGGCGAGCTCCGACTTCGTCGCCGGTTCGTCGTGGAGTCGCGTGAGAATTTTGCGGGCCGTCTCGGAGCCGAGTGCGGCGATGAGATCGTCCGCGTCCTCGTCGTCGACGCCGACCACACGCGGCTCTTGGTCGTCCGGAGTTCGGTCCGGCAGGGAGGGCAACAGCCGGGACATACGCCCACCTCTACCCCGTGAGAATACAAGTGTGTTGGATCGGTGACCGGACGAGCGCGGCGAGACGGACGAACCACCGGCACACCGGAGCGAGCGCATCACGGCACACCGGGGCGAGCGCATCACGGCACACCGATGCGAGCGCACTATCGACTCACAAACCCTAAACGCGGCGACGGAGTAGGGCGTGGCAATGACAGAGACGCCAGGGGACGCCGAGGGACGGTCCTCCCCCCCGACGGCGACCGACTCCCCGGCGAGCCAGTCGGCGGATCCGGCGACGGGCTCCGTGACGGTCGTCGGGACCGCGCACGTCTCCGAGCGCTCCGTCGACGAGGTCGAAGAGACGATAGAGCGGGAGCGCCCCGATGTCGTCGCCGTCGAACTCGACGAGGGGCGATACCGCCAGATGCAAGGCGAAACGCCCGACGATCTGGATGCCGGCGATCTGCTCAAAGGGAACACTGTCTTCCAGTTTCTCGCGTACTGGATGCTCTCGTACGTGCAGACGCAGCTCGGCGACCGCTTCGACATCGAGCCGGGAGCCGACATGCGCGCGGCCATCGACGTCGCGGAGGGACTCGGGATCGACGTCGCCCTCGTTGACCGCGACATCCAAACGACGATCCAGCGCTTCTGGGCGCGGATGTCGCTCACGGAAAAGCTTCGGATGGTCGGCGGGCTGGCGTTTGGAATTACGGATCCCCGGATCGTCGGCGTCGTCGTCGGGCTGTTCGTCGGGATCCTCGCCGGACCGGTCATCGGGCTGTTCGGCGGCGCACTCGGGATCTCAGACGCACTGTTGACAAGCGTCGCCGGCGGCGTGCTCGCGGCAGTCGGGGTCGGCCTCGTCGTCGATCAGGTCGGAAAGGCCGGACTCTCCCCCGATGCACGGCTTTACGCGGCGAGCGCGCTCGGCGTCGGGTCCGGGATCGTCGTTGCGGCGTTCGGGCTCGCGGATGGACTCGTCGCGGCGTATCTCGGCGGGTTCATCGTCACCGCTATCGGGAGCCTCGGACTCGGACTCGCGTTCGGGCTCACGTTCGGCGTCGTCGTGGCCGCCCTGCTCGGACTGGCCGGGAGGGGCGGAAGCGACACCGAATATGAGGGGATCGAGGGGCTCGATGTCGACGACCTCACCGACGCCGACGTGGTGACCATGATGATGGAGGAGTTCCGCCAGTTCTCGCCGGGCGGCGCGGAGGCGCTCATCGACGAGCGCGACGCCTTCATCGCCCATCGGCTCGTCGCGCTCCGCGAGGCCGGCCACGACGTCGTCGCGGTCGTCGGTGCCGGCCACCGCGAGGGCATCGAACGATACCTCACGAACCCGTCGTCGCTTCCCCCCATGGCGGACTTGGTCGGCCGCGAAGACGGACGAGGGTTCCCCTGGAAGAAGCTGATCGGCTACGGTATCACGGTCGGGTTCGTGGCGTTCTTCGTCCTGCTCGCGCTCGCCGGCGTCGAGAACGCCTTCCTGTTCCGGCTGTTCGGCGCGTGGTTTCTGATCAACGGCGTCTTCGCGTTCGCGTTCGCCAAGATCGCCGGCGCACGCTGGCTGTCCGCCGGCGTCGGCGGTGCCGTCGCGTGGATGACCTCGATCAATCCGATGCTCGCTCCCGGCTGGTTCACCGGCTACGTCGAACTCCGGACGCTGACGGTGAACGTCGGCGACATCGGGACGCTTAACGACCTGCTCTCGGACGAGGCCCTCTCGCCGAGCGACCTCGTCTCGGCGATGCTCGACGTGCCGCTGTTCCGACTCATCGTCGTCGTCGCGATGACGAACGTCGGCAGCATCGTCGCGAGCTTCCTCTTCGCCGTGTACGTCATCCCCGCGATGTTCGGGGCGGAGGTCGGCGGCGTCGACGAGGTGAGCCGACTGATGATCGAGGGTGCGAGACGCGGTGCCGAACTGGTCGGAAACGCAGTCACGGGGGGAGCATGAGCGGGACACCGCAGGGGCGGCGGATCGGCGGACTGTACTTCAGCGGGACCGAGATCCGGGACCTGCTCGTGGCGTGGCTCGCGCTCGGCGTCGCGTTCATGTTCTTCTTCGTCGGCGGGTCGGCGGGGATCGGTCGGATCGTCGCCGCCGGCGTGGTCGCGCCGCTCGCGGTCGCGCTCTCGACCGCAGGCGTCGCGTTCCTTCTCCACGAACTCGCACACAAAATCGTCGCGGTTCGCTACGACCAAGTCGCCGAGTTCCGCGCCGACACGAGCATGCTCTTTCTCGCCGTGATGAGCTCGCTCTTGGGATTCATCTTCGCCGCGCCCGGTGCGGTCCACCACCGCGGACGACTGACGCCCCGCGAGCACGGCCACATCGCGCTCGCGGGTCCGGCGGCGAACGGCGTTCTGGCGCTCGTCTTCCTCCCGGCGATGGCCGCCGGCAGTCTGGTCGGGAGCCCGATCCTCTCGCTCGTCGGCGCGCGCGGCGTGGCCATCAACGTCTTCCTCGCCGCGTTCAACCTGATCCCGTACGGCCCTCTCGACGGCAAGACCGTGCTCGGGTGGAGCAAGCCGGTCTGGATTGTGTCCTTCGTCCCCGCCGTCCTCCTTGCCGTCGGACTCGTGTTCGTCGGCGGGCTCGGGTTCGGCGGCCCGTTCTGAGGACCGGCGCGCGCTCGTCGGGAACGGTGCGTTTTTGCTCCACGAGCGTCCCTCGACACACATGACAGAGGGCGAGGACGCCGAAAAGGAGCAGGACGACGCCGTACCCGACGAGGAACTCACCTACGCCGACGCCGGCGTCGACATCGACGCGAGCGAGGCGGCGACCGCGGCGCTGGTCGGGGCGGCCGGCGGCGACGTGACGGGCGAGGGGACCGACAGCGACTACGCCGGGTTGATCGACATCGGCGACCGCTACCTCGCGCTCGCGACCGATGGCGTCGGGACGAAGCTACTCGTCGCCGAGGCGCTCGGCGACTACTCGACGGTCGGGATCGACTGCATTGCGATGAACGTCAACGACCTCGTCGCCGCCGGCGTTCGACCCGTCGCCTTCGTCGACTACCTTGCCGTCGAAGAGCCCGACGAGCGGTTCGCAGAGCAGGTCGGCGAGGGGCTCTCCCGCGGCGCAGAACTGGCCGACATGGCCCTCGTCGGCGGCGAGACCGCGGTGATGCCGGACGTTATCAAGGGACTCGATCTGGCCGGCACCTGCGCCGGGCTCGCGCCGAAAGACGGGGTGTTCGAGGGATCGGCGCGGCCCGGCGACGCCCTCGTCGGCTGGCGCTCCTCCGGAATCCACTCGAACGGGCTCACGCTCGCTCGCGAGGCCGCAACGCGGGATCACGCGTACGACGATCCCTTCCCGTTCGACGGGTACGACACGGTCGGCGAGGCGCTACTCGAACCCACCAAAATCTACGCCAACCTGCTCGGTCCGCTGCGGGACCACGCCGTTCACGGCGCTGCCCACATCACCGGCGGCGGCTGGACAAACCTCGACCGGCTCGGCGACTACCGGTACGTCGTCGACGACCCGTTCGACCCGCATCCCGTCTTCGAGTTCGTCCAGTCGGAGGGAAACGTCTCGGGCGAAGAGATGCACCGGACTTTTAATATGGGAACCGGCTTCGTCGCCGCCGTGGACGAGACGGATGCTGGTGCGCTGGCCGAGGCGGCGGACGGACGCGTGATCGGCCGCGTCGAGGACGCCGACGGCAACGAGGGAAGCGTGTCAATACGCGGACTGGAGCTGTAAGGTAGGAACTGAGCTGTAAGGAATGATCGCGTGTTCTCAGCCGGCGAATGGCGGCTACGTCGCCTCTGCGTCGGCGTCCGCCGTCGGTGTCGCATTCTCGTCCGTGGCCCCCGCCGCGCCGTCCGACTCGGCTTCGGTGGTTTCGCTCTCGCTGTCGTCGCCGTCAGATGTCTCCTCCTCGTCGCCCGCAGACGCCTCCTCGTCGTCCTCAGACTCGCTCGATGGGGTGTTCGACGGCTCTCGATCCACTTCCTGAACGAGCTTCATCTCGCCGCGTGCACGGAGTGTGCCGTCTATCTCGGCATCCTCGTGCACGACGAGGTCACCGGCGGAGATGTCGCCGAGCACCCGCGCGCCGGCCTCGACGGTGACCGTCCCGCCGCGGGTGGTGACATCGCCGTGGATGACCGTGTCCGCGCCGACCGTGATTCCCTCGCGAGCGCGTAGGGACCCGAACACCTCGTTGCGCTCGCCGACGCGGATCGACTCGGCCCGGATGTTCCCGTGGAGTCGACAGTCGTCGCCGACGGTTGCCGGCGTCGAGACGCGCCACGCGTCGTCCGATATCTCGGCACCGCGAGGGACGAGCAGGGGGTCGCGCACGTCGTCACCGTCGGCGAGCGCCGTCGCAAGTTCGTCTGCCGCATCGGTCTCACCGATCCGCAGGAGCTGTGAGAGGACGATGAAGTAGAAGACGAGCGTGGGGACCGGGTTTCGAATGACGATCCACCCGTTCGCCTCGAACCCCTCCTCGATCGTCACGTCGTCGCCGATGTCGAGGTCGCCGGAGACCATCAGCTGGCCGGTGACGGTCACCCGCTCGCCGATGTACGCGTCTTCGCCGACGAGCACGTTGCCGTCGACGGAACACCACGTGTCGAGCCGACAGTCGCCTTCGGCCTCGATGTCGCCCCCGACGCTCACGCGCTCGCCGATGGCGACGTTGCGTCCGCGGAGCCCGAACTCGACCGTCGACTGACTTCCCACGAGCACGTCGCCGTCGATGACGAGATCGTGTTCCTCGACGGTCGTCCCGGACGGGACCGCGAGCTTGTCTATCGGATCGCCTCCTCGCAGCGACACACCGAGAGCACACCCTCCGCACCTATAAACCGTGTGGGGAGTCGGACGCGCGTCGGACGGCGCGGAATCGACGACAAACCGCGTGTGGATCTCTCTCGATGCGGGAGGGGGCCGCCATCCTTATGAGTCCCGGTGAGAAGGCCTCAATATGGGATTCGGATCGTACGACGAGAGCGAACAGAAGGACCAAGACGTCGACACCGACGACGACGGAGCCGTGAACGTCCACGAGAACGACCACGACGGCGAGGTCTCCATCGAGGGCGGAGCGTCGACCGACGACCTCGTCGGTCGTCTCTCGGAGATGAAAGACGACTCCCACGAGGAATAGCTCTCGGGCACTTGGGTGGCGGCTCTAGCAGCGTGCGCCACTCGACCGCGAACGCGTTCACTTTTATCCCGTCGGAGGCTACGATCGCTCATGAGCACTGACTTATCATTCACTAGAGACGGAGTCGATGTCGTCTACGAGGGAACCGAGTTCGAACTGGAGAAGGACCTGATCGAGGAGGCGACGGGGAAGGGGTACCGCGACGTCACCGACCACGAAATTCTGCAGATCGTCGCGGAGGACCCGACCCTCGACGGCGAACCTGTGCGGATCGGCGACGTGTTGTAGGAATACTCCGTTCGCGCCAACCGAGCCACAGCAGTACGACTTTACCACTCGACCGACTCGGGCCGGTATGGATCCGCGGCAGACGCTCTCGGCGCTCGTCGGCTCGAAGAGACGCATGGCGCTTCTCGGACTGCTCGTCCTCGGAGGAGCGATCGGTGGGGGGTTCGCCCTCGGCTTGTTCGGCGTGCCGAGCGTCGCGGCAGTCGACAACACCTTCGGCGGGGTGACAAACGAGACGACCGATATCGAGACGGACCTGACGGTGTCGAACCCGAACCCGGTCGGCGTCGGACTCGACGGCGTCGCCGTCGACTACACGATATCGATGAACGACATCGAGATGGCGCAGGGCGGTCGCGAGGGGGTCCAGATCGGGACCGGCAACTCGACATTGCGGTTCAACACCAGCCTCCAGAACGACGACATCCCCGCTTGGTGGGTTAGCCACGTCCGCGACGGCGAGCGGACGACGGTACGGATCGAGGCGACCGCCACTTCCGGGTTGCTCGGTCGCGGCGTGGATTTCTCGCAAACCCGCGAGATAGAGACCGACCTCCTCGGGGCATTCACCTCTGACGAGACGCGGCCGGTGAACGCCGACAGCGCACTCGTCGACGATCCCGTGTTGTACGTCAACGAGACGCAGGCATCGTGGGGGTCTGTGAGCGAATCGGAGACGCCGATCGACATGGCGTTCACCGTCTACAATCCGAACTTGGAGCCGTACGCGATAACGGAGATTGGCTACACCGTCACGATGAACGACGTCGAGATGGCGACGGGACGGACCGAGGAGGGATACGTCATTCCCTCGCATAGCACCGAAACGATCGAACTCACGGCCGGGCTCCGAAACGAACGGCTCGACGAGTGGTGGGTGACCCATCTCGACGAGACGGTCAACGGCCATCAGGTGAGCGACCTCCGGATCGACTTCTATGCCGTGGTCGAACTCCCCGGTGGCCAAGAGGTCACGGTCCCCCTCGACGAACTCACCTACGAGGAGACCGTCGAGACCGATATCTTCGGCGAAGGAGAAGACGTGCGAGACGGCGACGCGAGCGGAGACGGATCCGCTGGCGACGACGGGTCTACCTCCGACGACGGGGGCACAGACGACGAGAGCGGCGGCAACACCGACGGATCGACTGACGGGACGGACGATGGAACGGACGAGGACGAGAATACGACAGACGAAACTGACGACGAGAATACGTCTGACGACAACACCACAGACGACGGCGGCCAGACGGACGGCGGCGTGTTGCCGCTTTGAGTCAACTGGTCCAGTTCGGTCAGTAGTGGTGGTCTTCCAATACGTCGCGGTCGCTCTAGAGATTCCGGCAGGTAGTGCAGAATACCCGCTATCGAGTATGATCTTCGCCGAATCAGACAGATGTGTCTCAAAGTGGTTGGAACCCGAGATAATGGGGCCGGAGGGATTTGAACCCCCGATCGACTGATATCTCCGGTGCGCCTCGGAACTCCAGAGGGTCGTCAACACGACCGATGATCAGTCGGCCGCTCGGTATATCAGTCTGGAGTGTCGTCCCGGGCGCGAGCCTCTGGAGTCAGTCGCCATGCCTGGCTTGGCCACAGCCCCACGCGTGATCTCGCGTTAGCACGTTGCCGAAACGCAGATAAAGGGGTTTCGATCACGGCCGATCGGGAGACGTGAACGTGACGAGTTCACGTTTACAGCCGTCCCGACCATCTCGGCGTCACTCCCGATCGTCGGCGCTCCAGTCGCACTCCTGACATTTGTATCCCGTGACGAACTCGGTCACGCTCGGCATGTAGCCCACCGAGATGACGTCGCCGCCGCACTCCGGGCATTCACGATCGGCATCCGTGATAGACTCCGCCTCTAGCACCGACTCCCCTTCGACGAGCTCTGCGAGCTTCTCGGGCGTCACCATCCGCCCCTGCACGACGCGGTTTGACATAGCTGGTGTACACTGTCCATCACCTAAATACCGGCGACACGGACAGGTCGGATCACACGAAACGGAGATTGGCGACGATCGCCCGACCTATAGCCACGGTGCCCGCGAGTCGTCCTCGGCGAACGGGTCCGTCCCGTCGGACTCGTCGCCGGTCCGCGAGGGCTCGTCACCGTCTGCGATGCCGTCCGCGGGCGAAGACGCGCCATCGTCTGCCGCCGCGGCGTCCGAGGGTGCGTCGTCCGTCTGATCGGCGTCGTCTTCCGCGGACGGACCGGCGTTCGGGTCGTACGCGAACAGCGTGGTCACGGCGAGCACCGCAAGCGCGATCGGCGCGTCGGTCTGCATGAGTTCGAACGGCCCGAGCAGGATCGGAAGCGCGAGCACGCCGAGCGCGACCGCGGATCCGAAGCGGAACCGATCGATGTCGACGCGTCCACGGAGGTGCGGTGACAGCACCGCGATCGCCAGCGCGAACGCGACGCCGACGCCGGCCGCGGCGGCTCCGTTGAGTACGTACTCCGGCGACGTCTCGATCGCGAAGCCGGTGGGCTCGAAGCTCGCAACGAGTCCGAGCGCAATGATGATCCCGGGACTCGGCAGGTGTTCGCCGATCTCGGAACTGGCCGTCTTGGCGGCGATCGTGAGGATCACGAGCCCGGCGAACCGCTCGAAGACGGGGAGATTCAGGAATCCCCGGAAGGTGGGTGCGAACGCCGCCTCGATCGCGGCGAGCGGAATGATGACCGCGCCGATCAGGAGCACCGATGAGACCATCTGTCTGCGGTCGCCGTCCATCTCGGCCAAGATGACGGCCGCAGTCGCTGACCCACCGAAGATCAAGATTCCGGTCTCGACGACGCCGGTCGCCGTCCCCATGACGCCGGCGACGACGAGGGCCGGGAAGATCCCGTCGACGAGCGGGAGCACCATCACGGTTGCCAGCAGCTTCGTCGCGCTGCCGACTCGTCGCTCTAGGCGGAGGGCGACTGGATGACGTGAGACGCTCATTCAGGGACGATATCCCTGACCGAGGGGAAGACGGTGGGAAGCGGACGACCCGCGATAGCCGAGAGCCCGGCAAACGGAGTCAAATCCGCGGGCGGCCCGACGAGCCCCTGTAAACCATTTGTGCGTATTGCCGGCTGTAAAGGCGGTGCCGAGATCATAGATCGGCTGGCCGGCGATACGCATGGTCACGAGACTGTCGGTGTCCATGAACGTAATATCAGTTTCGTCCGCGTTAAAGATTGTGTGAGATGAGTCCGCACACGGAATCAATTCTTTTGAGATAAGTTCCATTCTCGATGGGGATGCAATCCCAAATTCGGTTTCATACTGGCGATTCGACACCGTATCACCGATCAGCCGACAGATATCCGATCCTTGGAGATACTGGGTTGGCGCGTCCCGCCGGGCCCTCCCGGCTGATGCACTATCATGCATTATTCGGTAGTTTGGATGGTAACGACGTACACATCTGTGCTGACTCGCAACGCTTTTTATCGGGGGGTCACGACGGTTTATATGGCGACAGATTCTGGTCAGTTCTCCGCGAAGCTGGACGTTCCAGAGGCGTTGACGTTCGACGACGTGCTCCTCCGTCCCAAAGAGAGTCGGGTCGAACCCGACGACGCCGACCTCTCCGCACGCGTCTCGAAGAACGTCGAACTCACCGTTCCGGTCCTCTCGGCGGCGATGGACACCGTCACCGAGAGCAACCTCGCGATCGCGATGGCTCGCGAGGGCGGGCTCGGCGTCCTCCACCGAAACATGACCGTCGAAGAGACCGCGGCGGAGGTCGAGCGGATCAAGCGCGCGCACGAACTCGTCATCCGCCGCGAAGATGTCGTGACCGTCTCGCCGGACGACACCGTCCGCGAGGCAGACACGCTGATGGAGCGGGAGGGCGTCTCCGGGGCCCCGGTCGTTGACGACGCCGACACCGTGCTCGGAATCATCTCCGGGACCGACATCCGGCCGTACCTCGAGGTCGGCGAGGACGACGCGGTTCGTGAGGCCATGACCGACGAGGTCATCACCGCCCCGGAGGACGTCGACGCCCGTGAGGCACTTGAACTGATGTACGACCACAAGATCGAGCGGGTCCCGCTCGTCGCCGACGGCGACCGCCTCGTTGGCCTCGTCACGATGCAGGGAATTCTCCAGCGGCGCGAACACGAGGAGGCTGCCCGCGACGACGACGGGCGGTTACTCGCCGGAGTCGCTGTGGGCCCGTTCGAGGAGGAGCGTGCGGTCGCGGCCGACGAGGCCGACGCCGACGTGATCTTCATCGACTGCGCGCACGCCCACAACCTCAACGTGCTCGACTCGGCGCGAGCGATCAAAGAGACGGTCGACGCCGACGTTGTCGTCGGAAACATCGGGACGCGAGAGGCCGCCGAGGCTGCCGTCGACTTTGCAGACGGGCTGAAAGTTGGCATCGGTCCGGGATCGATCTGTACGACGCGCGTGGTGAGCGGCGCGGGGATGCCGCAGATGACGGCGGTGTCCGAGGTCGCAGACGTGGCGGTCGAACACGATGTTCCCGTGATCGCCGACGGCGGAATCCGCTACTCGGGCGACGCAATCAAAGCGCTCGCGGCGGGCGCGAACGCGGTCATGCTCGGTTCGTACTTCGCCGGGACCGACGAGGCACCGGGACGCGTCATCACGATGCAGGGGAAAAAGTACAAGCAGTACCGCGGAATGGGGTCCGTCGGAGCGATGAAGTCTGGCGGCGGCGATCGCTACCTGAAAGAAGAGAGCGAAGACGAGGAGTTCGTCCCGGAGGGCGTCGAGGCCGCGACGCCGTACAAGGGCAGTCTCGCCTCCGAACTCCACCAGCTCACGGGCGGGGTGTGCTCCGGGATGGGGTACGTGGGCGCGGAGACCATTCCCGAACTCCACGAGCGAGCCGAGTTCGTCCGTGTCTCCAGTGCCGGACAGAGCGAGAGTCATCCCCACGACGTGATGATCACCGACGAGGCCCCGAACTACAGCCCGAACGAGTGAGTGAGCGAACGCCGCTTTCGACGAATGCCGGGAGGCGAAACCGGCGACGCGGGCCAGAAAAGGTATTTTAATATACTCCGCGCAGAGACGAATCGTGTGAGCGAACACCTCGTCGCTCCGGTCATTCATGAGTGAGCAACCGCCGCTCGTCCTTGTGGTCGAGGACGAGCCCGACTTGGCCGACCTGTACGCCGCGTGGCTCAGCGACGAGTATCGCGTTTTGACCGCGTACGGCGGACAGGAGGCGCTCGATCAGATCGACGAGGCCGGCGAGGTGGACGCGATTCTTCTCGACAGGCGGATGCCCGGACTTTCCGGCGACGAGGTGCTCGCCGCTGTCAGAGAGCGCGGGATCGAGTGTCGCGTCGCGATGGTTACCGCGGTCGAACCGGACTTCGACATCCTGAAGATGGGATTCGACGACTACCTCGTGAAACCCGTCACGAGCGACACCCTCCGCGAGACGGTCGACGGCCTGTTGCGCCGCGGCGAATACGACACGGACGTGCAGGAGCTGTTCTCTCTGACCTCGAAGAAGGCGATACTGGAGACGGAAAAAAGCGCCACAGAACTCGCGGACAACAAGGAGTACCAGAACCTGACGGAGCGCATCGAGGAACTCCGAGCGAAGGCGGACGAATCGCTTGAGGCAGCGACCGAAGACGACGATTTCGAGCGGCTGTTCAGCGAGTTCGACACCAAAGAGTGACTGGCGGTCAGGACGCGCCGCCCCCCGACGGTCTCTGATGGGCGGACCATCGTCCGCTGAAAACGGACTTCTGCGGCGATTGTTTAACTACCACGACGCCGAATCGATCCGATAATGCGCGTCCGGAATCTGCCGCTCTCGTCGGCGTACACCGAACACTTCGTCGAGAACGGTATTCGAGAGCTGTACCCGCCGCAGGCGGCGGCGGTCGACGCGGGAGTCTGTGAGGGGTCGAACGTCGTTGCGGCAATCCCGACCGCCTCCGGCAAGACGTTCATCGCACAGTTGGCGCTGTTGACGGCCGATGGACCAGGGCTGTACGTCTGTCCGCTTCGAGCACTCGCGCGTGAGAAGTACGAGGCGTTCGCCTCGCTTCCCGACCTCGAGGTGGGGATCTCCACCGGCGACTTCGACGCGTCGGGCGAGGCGCTCGCGGGCAACGATATCATTGTCGCCACGAGCGAGAAGATCGACTCGGCGATTCGCAACGGCGCGTCGTGGGTCGACGAGCTGGCGTGCGTCGTCGTCGACGAAGTGCACCTCCTCGACGCGGACCGACGTGGGCCGACTCTCGAAGTGACGGTCGCGACGCTCCGGCGACAGAACCCCGACATCCAAGTCGTCGCGCTCTCCGCGACGGTCGACAACCCGGACGCGATAGCGGCGTGGCTGGACGCGACGCTCATTCAGTCCACTTGGCGTCCGGTCGACCTCCGCACCGGTGTCGCCGTCGGCGGGTCTATCGACTTCGACGACGGCACGACTCGGGAGATTCCGCTTGACGGGCCGGCTCGCAAGGGCGGAAACGGCGGCGATGGTGATGGGAGTGACGACGGCGGGTCCGATCTCGACGACACCGACGTCACGGCCGCTCTCGTCGCCAACACGGTCGCCGAAGGCGGTCAGTGTCTCGCGTTCGTTCGATCGCGGGCGGAGGCGGTGTCGCTGGCGCAGCGGCTCGCCGCGGACGGACTCGCAGAGCAGATGGGAATCGAGGCTGCTGCGGCCGCCGCCGGCGACGAGGCCGCTGCGGTCGACGGCACGGTGACCGGACATCAACTCGCCGACTGCCTCCGATCTGGCGTAGCGTTCCACCACGCCGGGCTCCGGTCCGGTCACCGAACCGTGGTCGAATCGGCGTTCCGCGACCGCGACGTAGCCTGTATCTGTGCGACGCCGACCCTCGCGGCGGGCGTCAACGTCCCGGCGCGACGCGTCGTCGTCCGCGACCAGAAGCGGTACACCGGTTCGGCGATGGAATGGCTTCCGACCCTCGAAGTTCATCAGATGTGCGGTCGAGCCGGCCGTCCCGGCCTCGATCCGCACGGCGAGGCCGTCCTCGTCGGTGAGTCAGACTCCAGAGACGAACTCGTCGAGCGATACGTCGACGGCGAGCCGGAGGCTGTCGAGTCGACCCTCTCTGACCCGGCGTCGCTTCGGACGCACGTTCTCTCGGCGATCGCGACCGGATTCGCCGAGACCGAATCGGAGATCCTCGACGTGTTCGAAGGTACCTTCTACGCCCGCGAGGCGGGTGCCGGCGGACTGGCGGACGCGGTCGGAGACACCGTCGACGACCTCGTCGCGGCCGGCATGGTCCGCAGGGAGACCGCCGGTGGCGTCGGTGACTACCGGATCGTCGCCACGCCGGTCGGCGAGACGACCTCGCGGCAGTACGTCCGCCCGGAGACGGGCGAACGGGTCGTCGACGGGCTGCGGACGGCCGCCGTGATGCCGAACGCGACGACGCTCACCGCGTTCGAACTGATCTGCGACACCCCGGACATGCAGGACACCTATCTCGGCAACGAGGAACGCGCCGAGATGTACCGGTTCGCGCGGGCGAATTCGGGAGCGTTGACGACTGGAATGCGCGAGACGGACGACTTCGAGGGGTGGTTAGAGTCGGTGAAGACGGCCCGCATCCTCGACGAGTGGATCGAGGGTGCGACCGTCGAAGAACTGGTCGAGGCCTATCGGATCGGTCCGGGAGATCTCGACTCCCGCGTCGAACGCGCGGAGTGGCTGTTGAGCGCAGCCCAGGCACTCGCGGATACGATTGGTGTCAGCGTGCCGTCGGTACCGCGAGCGCGCTCGCGACTGTGAGTGTCTGTTGAGAATTGCTGTCGAAACGAGCCGCGAACCGGCCGATCGACCCGATCAGTCTGCCGGCTCAACCGCCCTGTGGAACGGGGTCCGGGCGATCGTCTTCCGGAGGTCCGCGAGCGAGTCGCGACCGACCTCGCCGGCGACCGACATCACGGCGAACACCTCCTGTCTGGAGATCTTCACGCCGGTCTCGGTGAGTGCGTCTTCGGGACGCGAACTGAGTTCGCGGAGCGTTCCAACGGCCAGCAGATACGGGACCGTCCACGCCTCCATCGTGTTCCCGTTCGAGAGCGGCATCGTCTCGATGTACGCCTGCGCGTCGTCGAGGAACGAGCGGGCGAACTCCGCGGTGCGGTCGACCACACGGGCGGACGACTCGCGGTTCGCCGGGTGGATAACGCGCTCTTGGTCGACACCCTCGTCAGCGAGCCACTCGGCGGGGAGGTAGACGTTGTTCTCTTCGGTGTAGTCGTCGTATACGTCCTTCGAGACGTTCACGAGCTGTAAGAGGAGGCCGAACTCCTCGGCGGTGTCACGGAGCCGTCGCGCGCGGTCTTCTGTGACATCGCCGCGGGTGAGGAGGTTCGTGATGAGGTTGCCGACGGTGCCGGCGGCGTAGTAGCAGTACTGCTCTAGCTCGTCGCGGTCGTCGATCCGGAGCCCACCCTCGGTTGCGTGGCGGTCGACGAACATCGCCATCCCGTCGACCATCTCGACGACGGGCGGGACGATCGCGGCACGGGCCTCGGGGTCGAGTTCGTCGAATGTCGCTACGATCGTGGGAACCTCGGCGACGACCTCCCAGTCGTCGTCGCGTTCGGCGGGAGCCGGGAGCCACTCGTCGACCGCCTCGCGGAACGCCGCGATGTCGTCATCGCTGTCGGGGTCGAGCGCGCGGCGGTACGTCCGCAAAACGTCGCTCTGGGCGGCTGGCGGGATATGCCCCGCGTCTTCGACGGTGTCGGCGACCCGGCAGAGGAGGTATCCCACGCAGATCTGCGAGGCCATCGGCTCCTCTAACACGTCGACGGTCAGCGCGAATGTTCGGGAGACGCCCTGCACCGCCTCGTGACACCACGAGAGGTCGGGTTCGACGGGGCCGTGTGATCGTCCGCTCATTCAGGTATGGGCTCTTACGTCACAACGCATAAAAAGCCTCGTGGAACGGCGGAGCACGGGCCGTCCGGCGACGAGGCTCAGAAGGAGGAGTACCTCACGCCGCTGGCCGCGGGCGACGACATCGGCGCGTTCGCACTCTCGGAGGCAGCGGCCGGGTCGGACGTGGCGGCCATGTCCACGACCGCCGAGCGCGACGGCGACAGCTACGTCGTGAACGGCGGGAAGCTGTGGACGTCGAACGGGTCCGTCGCCGACACGGTCGTCCTCTTCGCGAAGACTGACCCGGACGCCGGCCGAGAGGGGATCTCCGCGTTCGTTGTCCGTCCGACCGAGGACGACGGGTTCATCGTCGAAGGAACGGAGGAGAAGATCGGAGACAAGGGGTGCCCGACAGCGGAGCTTCGATTCGACGATATGTGGATTCCCGAAACTCGGCTGCTCGGTGAGGAGGGCGAGGGATTCGTGCAGGCGCTGAAGGCGCTGAACGGCGGTCGTATCACCATCGCAGCGCGGTCGGTCGGGATCGCTCGTGCCGCGCTCGCCGAGGCGAAGTCGTACGCGCGAGCGCGAACAGTTCGACCGCCCGATCGCCGACTTCCAGGCTATCCAACACAAGCTCGCGGACATGGACACGAAGGTCCGCGCCGCGAAGCTGTTGACGCACGAGGCGACCGACCTGAAGATGCGCGGCGAGCCGTTCGTGAAGGAGGCCGCACAGGCGAAGCTGTACGCCTCCGAGATCGCGAGGGAGGTCGCCAATGAGGGGATCCAGATCCACGGCGGCTACGGCTACACTAAGGACTTCCCGGCCGAGCGATTCTACCGCGACGCGAAACTCTCCGAGATATACGAGGGGACGAGTGAAGTGCTACGAAACACCATCGCCCAGCGGCTACTAGACGAGTAGGTCGGCGGCGGTCGGAGAATTCCGGGCGCTCGCTGCGGGTTAGCCGCCGTGGCCGTCTGTGTCGCCAATGTCGTCAGTGTCATCAGTGTCGCTACCGCTGGAATCGTCGTCGTTTCCGCCGTTTTCGGTCGTGTCTGCGGCGTCGGTATCGCCTCTGGTTCCGCGGTCGTCGTCACCCGCCGTCCGATCTGCCACCTCGGCGTCGGACGGGAATCGATCGACCGCGTAGTCGCCGGTGTCGACGCGCTCCGCCGGCTCGGAGTAGTCGCGATCGCTCCCCGCGAAATCAGGTCGGATCACGCCGTCTGGAGGGTCGGCGGCGTCCCGATCGGTGGCGTCCGTGTCGCCGTGGGTGTCCGGATCGGATACATCTGCATCAGCCGTCTCCGTGGTCGCGTCGTCGTCGTCACCGCCGACTTCGACGTTCTTGTCGACGCGTTCGCCCTCGGCCCACTCGAATCCGCTTCGCCGACGGCGGCGCGTCGCCACGGCCTCGTGGAGTCGCTCGCGAAGTGTCCCGCGGAGAGCGACCGCGTCGTCGACCGCGATGTCGACTGCGGCGGCCTCGGTGCCGGTGAGCGAACTGGATCCGGCGGTGTCGGCGACGATCGTCGCCACGCCCCAGCGGCGCTGGAACACGGTGCGGCTGTCGATGACGTTCTGAATCCGGTAGTACGGGACGACAGTCACCGTGCGGCTCCAGAACCCGTTCCGCGTGAGCAGGTGATCCTCGCCGATCCAGTAGCCGCGGTGTTTCCACTTGAGGTGCGCGGCGAGCGGCACGGCGGCGAGGAGCGCCAGCGGCCCGAGCCACGGTAGGTCGGCGGCGAAGTACCAGTCGACCGCGAACGCGATCCCGGTCAGGACGCCGACGGCCATCGCGTACCGGAACGCGTACCGCCACCGGATCCGCTTCGGCGGTCGCTCGAAGTGCGGATCGCCGAACGGCTCGATCTCGCGCGCGAGCCCGTAGACCCGCTCCGTCTCGGCGATCGGAACCGCCGACTGGCTCCCCTGGTCGCCGTTCTGTCCCGGCGCGTAGCCGGCGGTCTCGATGGCGAGGCTCGCGTAGCCGAGCGCGCGCTTCGCCGGGTTGTCGGTGATCGTGAGCGTCTGTACCTTCTCGGTCGGGATCGAGCCGCTGTAGCGGCGGAAGAGCCCGCGCTCGTATCGCAGTTCGTCGCCGGCGCGTGAGAGCCGGAACCCGTAGTAGTTCGAGAACGCGACGCCTGCGCCGAGCACCCACGACACTAGGAACAGACCGCCGACGGCGACGATCGCGGTTGCGGTGAGCGCGGCAGCGTCCGCGTCCGGAAGGAAACCCGAGAGCACTGGGAAAGAGCCGGAGCTCAGAAACGCCAGAAGACCGATCAGTCGCCCGTCGAACGAGAGCGCACCGACGAGCGCCAGTTCCTTCGGAGAGATGGCGAACAGGTCCGTCTCCCCCTTCGCGCTCGTCCCGCCGGCCGACGCCGTCCCGTCGGCGTCGCCCTCCGTACGTTTCTCGCCGTCTGCACCACTCTTCCGACGCTGGACCTCCCGTTGAATCCGGGTCGACTCGGAGGGCGTGACGAACCGGATCGAGCCCTCGGTGCTCGACCCCCCAGCCGTCTCTAGGTCAACGGCTGCGATCCCGATCGCTCGCTGGATCACGCTCTGACTCACGTCGACGTTCTGGATCCGGCGGTACGGGATCTCCCGCTCGCGCCGGGAGATCACGCCCGACGCGATGTCGAGGGTGTCGGGCGTGAGTTCGTAGTCGAACCGCCGGTAGTACGCCGTCTCGTAGCCGAACGCGGCGAGAAGCAGCGCCCCGGCGGCTCCGACGGCGAGCGGTAGCCCCCAGTCGTTGCTGTTCACCACGAAGAAGGCGACGACGACGAACCCCGAGACCTTCTGGAGCGCGCGGTACGGGATCGACTGGGGCGCGAGTTTCACACCGCGTCCTCCCCGTCGGCGCGGATCGCCAGTCGCTTCAGCTCCTCGCGGAGGTCGCTCGCCCCGCTCGGCGTCAGCCCCGGGATCCGGACGTCCGCGCCGCGGGAGCCGGCGGTGTACACCACACAGGAGGCGAGGCCGACGCCGCGCTCGATCGGCCCGCGCCGCGAGTCGACGTGTTGGATCCGCACCAGCGGTACGGTGGTCCGGACCTGTGTGATCACGCCGCGATCGAGGTACAGCGCGTCCTCGCGGATCTCGTAGCTCCAGCGTCGATACTTCAAAATGGCGTGCGCGACGCCGACGACGAGCACGACGCCGCCGGCCGCGACCGGTGTCCATCGCGGGAGGTCGACCACGTAGGCCGCTGCCGCGAACGGGAGGGCGGCCACCAAGGCGACGAGCGCTGCGCGGAGGATCCACACGACCCGTACGCGGGGATGAAGCGACTGGGCGGTCATCGGTCCGCCCTCGTCACGCATCGAAGAGTCATACACGTGGGTTGTCTCCAACGCATAATAATCCCCGGCAGTCGTCGCGGATGCAGACCAGACGCGGAGAGTACAGATCGGACGCCGCGGACCCAACTCAGACCCGACGAATGCGGTCTGCCGTCACGTCGATCGGGTCGGCGACGTGCGCGATCGGCTCGCAGTCGGGTCGATCGAACCCGTTGGCCTCAAACAGTGTGTTCGCCCGGAGATCGACGCGGGCCTCGCGGAGCGTCCACGGCTCGTGAGCGATCGCGCCGACGTAAAGCCCCTTCCCGGACGTGTAAAACCGGTAGTTCTCGACGAGGAACGCGTCGCACGATCCCGGTTCCGGCACGTACGTGTCTCCGACCGGTTCGTAGGTCGCGTCGAAGCGTACGTGCGGAGCATCGCGGTGGGTCCGACGGCTGGTGAACCGGACTGTCTCCCCGTCGCGACGCACCGTCATCTCGGCGCGGTAGTACGGCAGTGAGAACAGCCGGCGCGCAACCGCGACCCCAATCCGGTCGTCGGCGTCGAGGTTGTAGAAGTAGACGCCGGGTCCCGCCGGTCCCTCGACGTAGGTCCGGAGGTTCAGCTCCGGGAACGAGAGCCCGAACGGCGACCCGCGCGGGCGGATATCGTCCATCGCGAACGCGACGACGCCGAGGTACGCGTCGCCGTCGTGCGTGGCGACCGAGAGGCCCGAGGGGAGCGTCTCGTCGACGATGGCGGGATCGACCGTCCAGTGGCAGAACAGTCCGTCTTGCCACGTCATCTCCAGCCAGCGAGGAACGGTCATACCGGACGTAGGTGCTGGACGGACAAAGGCGGTGCGCCGAGGGGGGGACTCAGAGCGGACCGCCGCCCGATGGTCTGTCCGACGACCCGCTCATCGACTCCTCGGCGTCCTTCCACTCGCCGAGGCCGGACGGGTCGAGGTGGACGTGAACGTCGCCAATGTCGTCGACCGCGCGGAGCCCCGTGATGAGTTCCGTCTCAACATCGTGGGCGTCGTGCAGCGTCATCGTGCCGTCGACCTCGACGTGCACCTCGACCTCCAAGTCGGTCCCGTCGTAGTACACGGTGAGGTCGTGGACGCCCTCGACGGCCGGGTGGTCGCGCAGCGCCGCGATGACGCGATCGCGGTCGGCGTCAGGCGGCGCGGCACCGACCAGATACGTCACGTTCTCGCGGCCGATATCGATTCCCTGATACACGACGAGGACGCTGACGAGCGCCCCGGCTATCGGATCGAGGACGGGGAATTCGAGGAAGACGCCGAAGACGCCGACAAGCGCTGCGATGGTCGTGTAGATGTCGTTGAGGCAGTCTGCCGAGAGCGCAGTCAGCGCCGTCGACCCGAGCGATTCGTTCACCCGCTCTGTGTACCAGTAGAGAGCGTACATATCGGCCACCGCGAAAAGCAGCGCCGCGACCAGAATCGGGCTTGCCGAGACCTCCGTCGGACCGATCAGCCCCGCGACCGATTCCCGCAACAGGAGGAGCCCGAGGATCACGATCGTCGCGCCGACGAAGAGCGCCGTCAGCGGTTCGATCCGCTGGTGACCGTGCGGGTGGGTCTCGTCCGGATCGTCGTATCGCGCGCCACCCCAGACGAGGACGACCGCGCTCGCGACGAGGTCCGCGACGGAGTGGGCCGCGTCGGCGACGAGCGCGACGCTCCCGAAGGTGATCCCGGCCGCGCCCTCGATGAGGATCTTCGCCAGATTCCCGAGGACGTTCACCGCCGCGGCTCGCTGGAACCGCCCTTTCTCGCTCCCAGAACCGGGGCCCCACATTCGTTCGAACCGTCGGTGGCCGCGTTTAAGAACCTCGTGGACGAGACGTCGGCGGGGGCGGGTCCAGATTCGAACACCGAGAACTCTCTCCCTTTGATGCTCTCAACACCGGCGAAAAATCCCCTAGATGGCAAAAACGCCTATTCTCTCGTCACCACCTGCGTATCACAGCTGAGGATTGGCGGTCGATACTTATATACGACGACGACGAACGGTTCAGTATGACTATCGGCGAGCGCGGCCAGAGCGAGGTGATCGGCGTCGTGCTCCTGCTGGGGATCACCATCGCCGCCGTGACGGCCACGGTGGCGACGGGGAGCGTCGCGCTCGGGTTGGTCACCGACGAGGCCCAGTCGGCGGGCGTGGAAAACGGGATGTCACAGCTCTCCTCGCAGTCCAGCCTCGTCGCGCTCGGCGAGGCGGACGCGCGCCGGTTCGACCTCGGCTCCGTCGACGGCGGGCAGCTCCGGCTCGACGAGAACGCGGGGCGAGTCGAGGTGCGGATCGAAGATGGGACGGACGGAGACACGACGGTCTACAACGACTCGATCGGGACGCTGGAGTACGTCGGGGAAGATCGCACCGTCGCGCTCCAGGGCGGCGGCGTCTGGACCGCCTCGAACGGCTACGGACGGATGATATCGCCGCCGGAGTACCACTACCGAGGGACAACGCTTACGTTCCCGGTCGTCCGGCTCAATGGATCGGAGGAGTACCCGCAGCGGGGAACCGGCGTCGTGCGTCAGCCTCCGAACGCCTCTAGCGGAGTCACCGAAACGGCGAATCCCCTCGAAGACGGAACCGTCGTCGTCGAGGTGCAAAGCGACTACTACGAGGGGTGGTACGACTTCTTCAGCCAGCGCGCCGACGGCTCGGTGACGAAGTACGACGAGAACCGGACGACCGTCGCGCGGCTGGTCACGCCACTCCAACTTCGCGATCGACCGCTGTCGATAGGAACGGGGGGAGTTACTAACCCGAGCGGGAAACTCGATGAGAGTAAGTACAGCACCGGGAACACGCATCCGTCGCCGGAACCGCTCATTCGGGAACAGATCGCAGATGGCGAGGCCAACGGAACCGATATCTCCGAATGTTTCGACAGTGACGGATCGTGCACATCCGGTCTGTATTACACCGATAGTGGCTATGAAGTGAGCGACAGCGTCGATTTCAACACGACTGAAGGAGACATTAGGATCGTCGTCGACGGGGACTTCGATATCGAAAGCGAGACGCTGGAGATCGAAGACGACACCGATAACGACGTTCGCTACTATATCAACGGGTCGATGAACGTCGACAAACCGACCATCGGGACGGCCGCGGAGTCGGTCGATGCCGATCGGACACAGTTCTACGTCAACGGCGACGGAATATCCGAAGATAACAAAGGAATGGGTAATGCCGAAATCGACGCGATCATCTACGCCCCGAATGCTAATCTCGACATTACGGGAAATCCGACACTCCGCGGCGTGTTCGTGTTTTATGAGGCAAATATCAACGGGAACGTGGATATCCAGTACGACTCGTCGGTCGCTGATCTCGAACTCAGCGAGGTCCTGCAGGACGATCAAAACGTGATCACCTACCTCCACGTGACCGAGAACGTCGTCGAGGTCGATTTTGACTAGGAATGGCCGGTTGTGACCGCGTTCGACCCCTACCGCGGCACCGTCGTAACGTCTAAGAACGAAACGCTCCTCGGTCACGGTAATGAATGATGAGTCTTTCGTCCGAGGTGGTCCCCGTGGGCGTCGAGATTAAGGAGACGGAGGTGAGCGACGAGGCGTTCGAGGAGATGAAAGTGTTCGTGAGAGATTACCTCGCGGCCAGCGTTGAGAGCGAGGAAGACGGCGGCCGGATGCGGTGGTACCCGTGGCACTCGGCTGACTATCGGTTCAACCATATCCTCAACGTCGTGGAGTTGGCGACCGAAATCGCAGAGAGCGAGGGCGCTGACCTCGACGTGGTCCGCGTCGCGGCGGTGTTTCACGACGTGGCGAAACTGGAAGCCGAACAGGACGTACACGCCGAGGCCGGTGCGCGCGTCGCCCGCGAGTACCTCACGAGTCGCGGCGACTACCCGGAGTGGTTCGTCGAGGAGGTGTGCGGCGCGGTCGTCGACCACTCGTACACGGGCGACCTCGACGACGTGTCCCTGGAGAGTCGGTGTTTGATCGAGGCCGACGTGCTCGACAAGGTTGGTGCGAACGGTGCCGTCCTGATGTTGTTGCGGATGGGCTACGAGTCTCGCACGCACATGGACGCCGCGAAGATGGTCGACCGCGTTCTGGAGCGCGCACACGACCACACCGAACGCGTCGTCTCCGACAGCGCGGAGAGCATCGCACACCAGCGCATAAAGCGCGTGAAGTGGCTGCGCGAGTGGCTCGAAGAGGAGGTCTCGCGGATGGACGCTGACGGGGTCACCGACCGCTGAGGCGAGCCGGCGTCGGCAGCGTCGGAAGCATTGGAAGCATCGGCGGCGTCGGAAGCACCGACCGGTTCGGACCGGTTCGGACCGGTTCGGGCCGATACCGACCGCCGAACATCAAGCTTCAATGCTCGCGGGCGTGTGTGGACGGTATGAGTGACCAACAGCTTCGAAAGGAGGCGCACGATCTCGACGTCACCGTCTGGGTCGGGAAACACGGTATCGACTCGGTCGTCGACGAACTCGACGACCAGCTCGACGATCGGAAGCTCGTCAAGGTGAAGTTCCTCCGGGCCGCCCGGGGCGGAACGACGACCGACGAACTCGCCGCGGAACTGGCCGATGCGGTCGACGCCGACCTGATCGAGACGCGCGGGAACACGGCGGTGCTCCACTGATGGCCGCGGCGGCCCCGTCTGGAGCCGTCGTCGCGATCGGCGGCGCGTTGAGCCCGTACTTCGGTCCGTTCACGGACACGGTCGTCGACGCGGCGACGTTCTTCGCCGTGCTCGTAGTCGTGTCCGTGGTCTTTAAGATAGTCATCATGCCGCTGTCAGTGCGAGTGTTCAACCGTCGCGGCCTCGACGACCACGCCCGGAAGCCGGTCCAGAAGCTGCTTGCGTTCGTGGTGTTCTTCGTCGGGATCACGGTCGCGTTCGGTGCGGCCGGCTACGGCGACTTCCTGCAGTCGCTTGCGACGATCGGAGCCGCGGCGACGCTCGCCATCGGCTTCGCGCTTCAGGACGTGCTCAAGAACTTCGTCGCGGGCGTGTTCATCTTCACGGACAAGCCGTTCCGGATCGGCGACTGGATCGAGTGGCAGGGGAACTCCGGCGTCGTCGAGGACATCTCCATGCGAGTCACTCGCGTCCGGACGTTCGACAACGAACTGCTCACGGTGCCGAACAGTGTACTCACCGGTGACGTGATCAAAAACCCCGTCGCGAAGAAGACGCTCCGACTGAAGTTCGTCTTCGGGATTGACTACGAGGACGACATCGACAAAGCAACTGAGATAATCGTCGAGGAAGCAGAGCGGAGCGACGCGATCTTGGACGATCCCGCCCCGTCGGTGCGGCTGACCGAACTGGCCGACTCGTACGTCGGGCTCCAGTCGCGTATCTGGATCGAGGATCCCTCGCGAGCGGACTTCGTGAAGGCCCGCGCCGACTACGTGAAGGCGGTCAAAGAGCGGTTCGACGAGGAGGACATCTCGATCCCGTTCCCGCAGCGGACCGTCTCGGGACGGAACGCGTGGGCGGAGCCGAGCGCGTTCGGCGACGGATCGTAGGCGTTCTCCGATAGCTGTCACCGAGCATTCTCCGACATCTGTCACCGATCCCGATAGTAACGAACTTGAGGATCGGGTAACTGGTTGGTGCCATGCACGTGGTCATCATCGGAGCCGGTGAGGTCGGGACGAGCACCGCGGCCAGCCTGGCGTCGGACCACGACGTGGTCGTCATCGACTGCGATGCCGACCGCACGGAGGATCTCAAGTACCAGTACGACGTGCTCACCATCACCGGCGACGGAACCGACTCGTCGGTCCAAGATCGGGCCGATGTCGCCGACGCCGACATGCTCATCGCCTGCACGGACGACGACCGGACGAACCTCGTCGCCTGCGGGACCGCGAAGACCTTCGGCGATCCCTTCACGATCGCCCGGGTGAAGAGCACATCATACCTGAGGACATGGAAACGCGACGAGGCGGCCTTCGGCGTCGACTTCCTCGTCTGTACGGACCTCCTCACCGCGGAGAACATCGTCCGCGTCATCGGCCTGCCGGCCGCGATCGACGTCGACCCGTTTGCCGGCGGTCTCGTCCAGATGGCCGAGTTCGAGATCGACGCGACGAGCCCGGTGGCCGATCAGACGGTCGCGGAGGCCGACCGATTCGAATCGCTCACCTTCGTCGGCATCTTCCGCGACGGCGAAATGGAGATCCCCCGCGGCGATACGCGGATCTGTCCGGGCGACCGGGCGGTCGTCGTCGGGAGCCCGGAGAGCGTCCAAGCGTTCGCGAACGACATTGCACCCGACACCACGCCGAACGACGCCGACGAGATCGTCATCGTCGGCGGCAGCGAGATCGGGTATCAGACCGCGCGGATCCTCGAAGAGCGCGGCCTCAACTCGCGGCTCATCGAGCAGGACGGAGAGCGGGCGCGATGGCTCGCGGAACAGCTCCCGGACACCGTCGTGATGGAACACGACGCGACGGACACGGAGTTCCTGTCCCGCGAGCACGTCGACGAGGCCGACATCGTCGTCACCGCGCTCGACTCCGACGAGCGGAACCTGCTGGCGGCGGTACTGGCGAAGCGCCTCGGCGTCGATCGGGTCGTGAGCGTCGTCGACAGCGCCGACTACGTCACCGTCTTCGAGGAGATCGGTATCGACGTGGCGATCAACCCACGGACGGTGACCGCGGAGGAGATCATCCGGTTCACCTTCGAGAGCGTCGCCGAGAACATCGCGGTCCTCGAAAACGATCAGGCGGAGGTCCTCGAGCTGGAACTCGACGAGGGATGTGCCCTGGTGGGGCGGCCGATCCGCGAACTCGTCGAGGAGATCGACGCCAAGTTCGTCATCGGCGCGATCGTTCGGAACCGAAAGCACGTCACGCCGCGCGGGGACACCGTCCTCCGGCCGGGCGACCATGTGATCGTGCTCGTCGAGACCGCGTTCACGACTGAACTGGCCTCGATGGCCTGACCGATGACCGGACGCAAGCGGATCAGGGTTCGATGGCGGGCGAGCGCGGAACTCACGGGTGACGTGCTCACGTACCTGACCGTGCCGCTCGCGTTTCCGCTGCTGGTCGCGCTCTACTACCGGGAGTCGCCGGTCCCCTTCCTCGTCGCCATCGCCGCCGCTCTCGCGCTCGGGAGTGGATTTCGCTCACTGCGCGACCCCGACGTCGACCTCGGCCCGCGCGAGGCGTTCCTCGCGGTCGCGTCGATCTGGTTTCTGGTCGCCGCGGTCGGTGCGATCCCCTTCTTCGTCGCCGGGACGGGCGTGCTCGCGAACCCCGTGAACGCCATGTTTGAGTCAATGAGCGGGCTGACGACGACGGGCGCGACGGTGCTCGTCGACTTCGCCGTTCACCCCCGAGGCGTGATGATGTGGCGGCAGGTGCTCCAGTGGCTCGGCGGGCTCGGGATCCTCATCTTGGCGACGGCGGTGCTCTCGGAGATCGGCGTCGGTGGCGCACAGCTGATGGAGTCCGAAACGCAGACCCGAGACGTGAGCAAGCTCACGCCGAAGATCAGCCAGACTGCGCGGCTCATTTGGGGGATATACGTCGGACTGACGGTGCTTGCAGCGGCGACCTACCTCGCGCTGGGATTCGTCGTCGATCCGCAGATGGATCTGTACAACGCGATCGCGCACGCGTTCACGTCGGTGTCGACCGCGGGCTTCTCGCCGGAGCCGCGCTCTATCGGAGCGTTCCATCCCGCGATCCAGTGGGCCGTGATCCCGTTCATGGTCGTCGGATCGACGAGCTTCGTGCTGCTGTACTTCGCGATCGACGGCGAGCCGATGCGCCTGATAAAAAACGACGAATTTCACTTCTACCTCGGATCGATGGGCGTGTTCGCGGCGATCGTCGCGCTCGTGCTCGCGCTCGATCCCGGGAGCCCCTTCGGCCCCGAGGCGACCGTCCGCCACGCCGCCTTCAACGTCGCCTCGATGGTGACGACGACCGGATACGCGAGCGCCGACTTCGACCTGTGGGCACCGGGCGCGAAACACCTGCTGTTCATGGGGATGTTCCTCGGCGGGATGGTCGGGTCGACGACGTGTTCGATCAAGTCGCTGCGCTGGATGGTCGCGCTGAAGGCGTTCAAACGCGACCTGTTCACGAGCATCCATCCCGAGTCGATCCGGCCGGTCCGGAACTCCGGAGCGCCGGTCGATGAGGAGACGATTCGCGACATCTACGCGTACATTCTGTTGAGCGTCGTGATATTCTTCATTTTCACCGTGTTCGTCGTCGTCGACGCCGAACGGGGCGACGCCCGGGTGAACGAGTTCGAGGCGATGGGCGCGGCCGCGTCGACGTTCCTCAACATCGGCCCGGCGTTCGGCGCGGCGGGGCCGTACGGCACGTACGCCTCGTTCCCGCTCTCGACGCGGGCGGTCATGATCGTCTTGATGTGGATCGGGAGAATCGAGATCATTCCGGTGTTGGTGCTGTTCACGAAGTCGTTCTGGACGTCGTGACGGTCGTCGGTATCGACGGGTTCTTGACTCGTCAAGGAGCTACGACGGATATCGACGAGGGACCGACAGAGACGTGACACGAACCGTCGACACGCGGGCGACTCTCAGCTACACCGGGAGCATCGTGAAGTACCTCTCGGCATCGATGAGCGTCCCGCTCGTCGTGGCGCTGATCTACGGAGAGGACATCGGCACGTTTGCGGTCTCTATGGTGATCGCCGTCGCGATCGGTGCCGGGCTCGAACGGCTCGACGACGAGCCGGAGCTCGGCCCGCGCGACGCGCTCGCGGTGGTCTCGCTCGCGTGGCTCATGGCGGCGATAGTCGGGGCGATCCCGTACGTCATCGCCGGCTACGGTACGGCGTCGGCGCTCGGACACCCGGTGAACGCGCTGTTCGAGTCGATGAGCGGATTCACGACGACGGGCGCGACCGCGACCGCCGAGATCAGCTTCGAACAACACTCGCACGCCCTTCTCATGTGGCGGCAGCTCACCCAGTGGCTCGGCGGGATGGGGATCATCGTGCTGATGGTCGCGATCCTTCCGCAGCTCGCGGTCAACGGCGCACAGCTGATGAAGTCCGAGGCTCCGGGACCGGGGCTCCAGAAGCTCACGCCGCGGATCGCCGAGACGGCCCGCGCGCTCTGGCTCATCTACGCCGGGTTCACGGTCGCGTTGATGGCGATCCTGTTCGCGCTGGGGCTCACGCCGCTCGCCCCGGAGATGGACCTGTACAACGCGATCGCCCACGGGCTCTCGACGCTGCCGACGGGCGGGTTCTCGCCGCAGTCGGAGAGCATCGCGGCGTTCTCGCCGGTCGTCCAGTGGGTGTTCGTCCCGTTCATGGTGATCGCGGGCGTGAACTTCGCGCTGTTCTGGTATCTCCTGCGCGGCAAGCCGCGTCAGATGGTCGAGAACACGGAGTTCCGGACGTACCTCGGACTGGTGACCGCGTTCGCGGGCGTGCTCGCGGTCGGTCTATTCGCTGGCGGCGCGCCGGCCACCACGATCGGGGGGATGACCGAGGGCGTCACCGAGAACGCGCTGAGGCAGGGTGTCTTCCAGATCGCCTCGCTGATGAACTCGACGGGGTTCGCCACCGCGGACTTCGCGCAGTGGGACCAGCAGACGCGATTTTTCCTGCTGTTCGTGATGTTCGTCGGCGGGTCCGCCGGGTCGACCGGTGGCGGGATCAAGGTGATCCGCTGGCTGATCGTGGGGAAGGCGCTCTACCGCGAACTGTACACGACAGCGAATCCGGACGTGGTCAAGCCGGTCCGGCTCGGCGGCGAGGTCGTGGACGAGGACGTGATCCGCGGTATCCTCGTGTTCACGCTGTTGTACTTCCTCATCTTCGCGGCTGCCGCCGTGTTCATCGAACTCGACACGGCGCGCATGGGTGAGGCGCTCACCGGGACGGAGGCGTTCGCGGCCTCGCTCGCGACGATCGGGAACATCGGGCCGGGGCTTGGACCACTTGGTCCCTTCGGGAGCTACGAGTTCCTGCCGAACACGACGAAGATCGTGATGATCGGGCTGATGTGGATCGGACGGCTGGAGATCGTCCCGATACTCGCCCTGTTCGTCGCCGGACTCGACGACCGGTGAGCGGCCGTCGGAGCGCGCTGGCGGTCGACCACCTTCTTAAGTCGCGGCGGCGAAACTTGAGGTATGACCGACTCCGACGATGTCGGCGACGCGAACTCCGCCGGCGACACGAGCCCCGACGACGCGAACTCCGCCGGCGGCGTGGACCTGCTTGGTCACGCCCTGCTCCCAGTCGCGAACGAGAAGGACGCACGAGCGACGGCGCGGGCGCTCGAACCGTACAACCCGGCGCGGGTGACCGCCCTCCATGTCGTCGAGAAGGGCGGCGGCGTCCCCGACAAGACGCCTGTCGAGCAGTCGGAGGCGCTGGCCGAGGAGTCGTACGCCGCCGTCCGGGCGGTGTTCCCGGACGCGGACGACCACACCGCGTACGGTCGCGATGTCGCCGCGGAGATCTTCGCGGCCGCCGATGCGGTCGACGCGACCGCGATCGTCTACCGCTCGCGCGGCGGCAACCGGATCATGCAGATTCTCTCAGGGGACCTGTCGCTGCGGCTCGTGACCAGCGCCGACGTGCCGGTCGTCGCGCTTCCTCGAACGGAAGAGTAACGCTCCGTCGCTGGCCTCGACGCCTCCTCACGTGGGGTCCGCGCTCACCGGCCGAGCCGCCTCGGCGCGCCACGCGTTTCCGCGGCGACCCTCGCGTTCGAGTTCGACCCGAACCACCGTCCCGGCGTCGAGGCCGGCGAGCATCGACTCGACCTCGGGGTCGCCGTACTCGACGACGTGAACGGTGCTGTTGCGCGGATGCTCGCGGAGCGTCGTCGTTCCGTGGCCGTTGCACGGTTCGACCACCATGTACGTGCCGGAACGATCTATCATTATCGATCGTTCGTTTCGGATCACATTAACGTTTGCTGCGATGGCACCGACTACGCCGGCCGGGAACGCGGCGTTTTAATCGCCGCATCGACAACGGCCGGCATGACTGAGACGGAGGTTCCTGAGAACCACCCGCGATACGCGTCGCTCGTGACGCGCCATCGGATCGAGGCCGGCGTCGAGGCGGGGATCACCTCGAAACAGGGGCTCATCGCGCAGGGACGCGGCGAGGCGTTCGATTACCTCCTCGGCGAGCAGACCCTCCCGAGCGCGGACGAGGCCGCTCGCGCCGCCGCCGCAGTGCTCCTCTCGGCGGAGCACCCGGTGATCTCGGTGAACGGGAACGTCGCGGCGCTCGTGCCCGCCGAGACGGTCGAACTCGCGGCGGCGGTCGACGCCGACCTCGAGGTGAACCTCTTCAACCACACCGACGAGCGGGTCCGGCGGATAGCCGATCACCTTCGCGATCACGGCGCAGACGAGGTGAAGGGGATGGCCGCGGACGGCGAGATTCCCGGGCTGTCACACGCCCGCGGAACCGTCGACGCCGACGGTATCGAGGCGGCGGACGTTGTCGTCGTGCCCTTGGAGGACGGTGACCGCGCGGCGGCGCTCGACGCGATGGGCAAAACCGAGATCGTGATCGACCTCAATCCGGGCAGCCGGTCACCACGGACCGCGAGCGTCCCGATCATCGACAACCTGATTCGGGCCGTGCCGAACGTCACCGCACACGCCCGCGACCTCGACGGTGCCGACGACGCGGAGCTGCGGGCGATCGTCGAGCGCTTCGACGCCGACGCGGCGCTGGCCGACGCGGAGACGGCGATTCGCGAGGGGACGTTCGACACCGGCGACGACACCGGGGATGGCGACGACACCGGCGACGGCGACGACACCGGCGACGGCGACGACGAGTGATCGGGAGTGATCGGGAGTGACCGGCGAGTGAGCCCGGAGTCCGGCCGGAATCGAGGCCGGACACGATACGTCACGAACGTTCACTCGGGATCTACCCAACCGTGTGGCTTTTTCCGCCCCTACGTCGAACCGAGCGGTATGCGAAACGCCAAGATCGTCTGTACGATCGGTCCCGCGTCGGACGACCGGGATACGATCCGCGACCTCGCGGCTGCGGGGATGTCCGTCGTCCGACTGAACGCCAGCCACGGGACGACGGACCACCGCGAGACCGTGATCGAACGCGCCCGCGCCGTCGACGACGAGATCGACGACCCGCTCGCAGTGATGGTCGACCTGAAGGGACCGGAGGTCCGGACCGCCGAGATCGACGATCCGATCGAGATCACCGACGACGCCGAGGTGACGTTCGTTGAGGGCGACGACGCGACGCCGGACCGAATCGGGCTGACCCACTCGATCGCCGCCGCCGGGCCGGGGGACACGGTCCTCCTCGACGACGGTCGGATCGAGTGCCGCGTCGAGCGCGTCGACGGGGAATCGGTGGTCGCGACCGTCGTCTCCGGCGGGAAACTCGGCTCGCGGAAGGGCGTGAACCTCCCCGGCGTCGCCATCGACGTGGACCTGATCACGCCCGAAGACGAGGCCGAGCTCGACCTCGCGGCGCGGACCGACGCCGACTTCGTCGCGGCCTCGTTCGTCCGCGACGCCGACGATGTCTACGAGATAGCGGACGAACTGGAGGTCCGCGGCGGCGACGACATTCCGATCGTCGCCAAAATCGAGCGCGCCGGCGCGGTCGAGAACTTGGAGGGAATCGTCGAGGCCGCCGACGGCGTGATGGTCGCACGCGGCGATCTGGGCGTGGAGTGCCCGCTCGAAGACGTGCCCGTGATTCAAAAGCGGATCATCCGGACGTGCGTCAACGAGGGCGTCCCCGTGATCACCGCGACCGAGATGCTCGACTCGATGGTCGCCTCGCGGCGGCCGACCCGCGCCGAGGCGTCTGACGTGGCGAATGCGGTCCTCGACGGGACGGACGCGGTGATGCTCTCCGGCGAGACGGCCATCGGCGACAACCCAGTCAACGTGGTCGAGACGATGGACCGGATCGTCCGACGGGTCGAGGCCAGCGACGAGTACGCAGAGACGCGTGAACAGCGCGTGCCGACGGCCGACGAGGGCTCTCGAACCGAGGCGCTCGCGCGCTCCGCGCGCTACCTCGCGCGCGACATCGGCGCGTCGACGGTCGTTGCGGTCTCGGAGTCCGGCTTCACCGCGCGCAAGACCGCGATGTTCCGCCCGGGAGTGCCCGTGGTCGCGACGACGCCGAACGACCGCGTCCGACGCCAGCTCGCGCTCTCGTGGGGGGTCCGTCCCGTGTTGAGCGAGTACGCCCACGACATGGAGACGATCCTCGACAACGCGGTCGACGCCGCACTCGACACGGGCGGTGCCGAGTCGGGCGACACGCTCGTCGTCCTCTCCGGGATGTTGACCGAGTTCGAGGGAACGAACACGACGAACACGCTCAAGGTCCACGTCGCTGCCGAGACGCTGGTGACCGGGAAGGCGGTGGTTGCCGGACGCACCGCGGCACCCGTGTACCGCGTCGACAACGGCGATCTCGACGAAATTCCCGACGGGTCGATCGTCGCGCTCGGTCCCGGATTTGACGGCGAGTTCACAGGCGATCTCGACGCGGTCGCGGGCATCATCGACGCCCGCGAGGGGATGACCGGATACCCGGCCGTGGTCGCCCGTGAACTCGGCGTCCCGATGGTCTCGGGAGCGACGCTGCCGGAGCGCGTCGCCGACGGCGCGACGGTCACTATCGACGGCGAGCGTGGTATCGTCTACGACGGCGACGTGATCGCGGCCGCCCGGAACCGGTAGTCGGAACCGGTAGTCGGAATCGGTAGTTAGAACCGATAGTCAGAATCGGATCCGGAGGCGATCCCGCCCGACCGCCCGCCAGTCCTTTAGCGCCGACACGCCTACATCGGGTATGAGCCGCGAGGACCGCGACGACGACGGCGTTCGGAGCCGCGCGAACGAGACGCGCGACGACAGCGGAGAGGAGGGAGACGCAGACGAGAGCCAGTGGCGGTTCTCCATCGACGAGGTCGGACCGGACGGCGTCACGGAAGACACGCACACGCCCGAAGACAAGCCGATAGAGCCCGGATCGATAGATATCGAACACGCGGTCTTCGTCGCGCTCGGCGTCGCACTCACGATCGGCGTCTTCGTGTTCGGGTTCTGACGTACCCGAGACCGGCGATCGCATCGAGCGCCGCCGCACCACCACTTATGCCGCCGCAGCCGTACCTCGGGACATGGACGTGCTCGCGCAGTCGGGGCTGCTGGCTCCGGAGACCCTCCCGCTTCTGTTGTTGACGGCCGGGCTGCTGCTCTCGATGGCGGAAGCGATCGCGCCGGGAGCGAACTTCATCGTGGTCGGCATCGCGCTCATTGGGGCCGGACTCGGCGGGCTATTCTTGACGACCGTCGGCGTCGCCGGGGCTGGGCTCACGCTCCTCATGGCGCTTTTTACCCTCGTCTTCGGCGCGGCCGCCTTCTACGGCTACCACGAGTTCGACCTGTACGGCGGCAAGGGTCAACAGCAGACGAGCGACAGCGACTCGCTCAAGGGACAGACCGGCACCGTCACCGAACGAGTTACGACCGCTGGCGGCGAGGTGAAGCTCTCAGAAGGGGGGTTCAATCCCTACTACTCCGCCCGCGCCATCGAGGGGACGATCGAGGAGGGCGAGGAGGTGATGGTCGTCGATCCCGGCGGCGGCAACGTGGTCACCGTGGAGTCGATGGGGTACGTCGAAGACGACATCGACAGGGAGCTTGCGGCCGACCGCGCCCGGAAGGAAGCGGAGATCGAGGCCGACAGAGAGACTGACCGCGAGGCAGAAAGCGGAGCCGATAGGGAGGCGGAAAGCGAAATCGAGCACGAAACGGACGGCGATCGGGAGACGGAGACCGACCGCGAATGACTGAACTCGTCGATCTGACGGAGCGGCTGGTCGCGATCCCCTCCCACGAGGACGCGACCGCCGCCGGCGACGCGATCGAGACGTGGCTCCGAGCGGAGACGGACGCACGCGTCGATCGCGACGCCGTCGGCAACGTGCTCGCGTACAGGGAAACGACCGACGAGCCGGCCGGCGACACGCTCGCGCTGGTCGGTCACCACGACGTGGTCCCGCCCGCCGACCGACAGACGACGGGCGAGGGGGTCGACGGCGAGTACGTCGTCGAGCGCCGCGACGGTCGGCTCCGCGGTCGCGGCACGGCGGACATGAAGGGCGCGCTCGCGGCCTGTCTGCTCGCGTTCCGAGACGCGACGCCGCCGGCAGGACGGACGCTCGCGTTCGCCTCGTTCGTCGGCGAGGAGGACGGCGGTGTCGGCGCGCGACACGCGATAGGTGAGGGCTTCGCCCCGGACCGTGCGATCGTCGCCGAGGGATCGACGGGCTACTCCGCGCCGGGTGTCACCGATGTCGCCGTCGCGCACAAGGGTCGACGCGGGTCGACGCTCGTCGCCAGCGGGACCGCGGCGCACGCCTCGGAGCCCGAGGCGGGCGCGAACGCGATCTATCGGGCGAGCGACGCGATCGACATCGTCCGCGGGCTGGACGCGCCGGCGGCGACCGTCCGCGGCGAGTCGGTCACGGGCTCGCTCGCGGTGACATTGGTGTCGGGCGGCGAGACGTGGAACGTGATCCCGGAGCGCTGCGAGGTGACTGTCGACGAGCGGACAGTGCCGGGCGACCGGGCCGACCTCGGCCGCGTCGAAGGGACTGTAACGGGCGTGGAGTGGACGGTCGACCAAGACCTCCCGCCGATGGCCTGCGAGGACGCAGACTTCGCCGACGCCGCGCTCGCGGTCGCCCGCGAGGTGCACGCCGGCCGCGGACTCGACGATGCGTCCACGGCCGACTCGCCGGAACACGTCGTGAAGCCGCACGCGACCGACGCCGGGTGGCTCGCTTCGGCCGGCACCGCGTGTCTCATCTGCGGGGCCGCAGAGCCCGGGCAGGCGCACACGGATACGGAGAGCGTCGGAATCGACGTGCTGGAGCGGTGCCAGCGGATCTATCGGGGGATCTGCGAGCGGGCGGTGTGAGGCGGCGAAAGCGTCGCTGACGCCCGAAAACGCGCCGTCCCGAGCGGCGCGGTATGGAAGGGGTTTTATGCGCTCCACGGAAACGTGGGGCTACTATGGGAGACAAATCGAAGGCGCAAAAGAAGCGTCTGGCGAAGGCGGAACGCCAGAACACCCGCGTCCCCGCGTGGGTCATGATGAAGACCGATATGAACGTCACACGAAACCCCAAGCGGCGCAACTGGCGTCGGAACGACCTGGACGAGTAAATGTCGACGAGTGATTTCGAGGAGCGCGTCGTCACTGTCCCGCTCCGCGATGCCAACGACAAGCCCGTACAGGAGCGCGCCGACTTCGCCATGAAGATCGTTCGCGAGCACCTCGCACAGCACTTCTCCGTCGAGGAGGCGGACGTCGTGCTCGACACATCCGTCAACGAGGCGGTTTGGGCGAACGGCCGAGAGAACCCGCCGAGCAAGGTCCGCGTCCGCGCGGCCCGCTTCGTCGAAGACGGCGAGCCCGTCGTCGAAGCCGAGTACGCCGAGTAGCGTGTTACGGGCGACTTTCACCGGCTCGTCGTACGTTGGGGTGTTCGCCCGCGTCGTCGATGACCTCCTGTTGGTCAGACCCGACACCGACGAGGAACTCGCCGACGCGCTCGGCGAGGAACTCGGTGCGACCCCCCTCCAAACGACCGTCGGCGGATCCAACACTGTCGGAGCGCTCGCCGTCGGCAACGAGAGCGGGATCCTCGTCTCACCGCGTGCGACCGATCGCGAGCGGTCGCGGATCGCCGAGGCCGCGGACCGCGAGGTCAGCGAACTCCCCGGCGAGATCAACGCCGCCGGTAACGTCGTCCTCGCGAACGACTACGGCGCGTACGTCCACCCGGACCTCGCGCGCGAGTCGGTTACGGCGATCAGAGACACCCTCGACGTTCCCGTCGTCCGCGGTGACCTCGGTGACGTTCGAACCGTCGGCACCGCAGCGGTCGCGAACAACACCGGAGTGCTTTGTCACCCGAAATCGACCGAGTCGGAACTGCAGGCGGTCGAGGACGCGCTCGATGTCCGCGCCGATCTCGGCACGATCAACTACGGCGCGCCGCTCGTCGGGTCCGGACTCGTCGCCAACGACCGCGGCTACGTCGTCGGCGAGGAGACGACTGGGCCGGAACTCGGGCGCATCGAAGAGACACTCGGGTTCATCGACTGACTGCCCCGGTCGTCTCCCGGGCGGCTCGCTTTCTCCCCGAATTCTTTCTCACAGGACCTGAGGACCGCAGATACGACCGTCTTACTGGTTCGTTCGCGGTTCTCTTTTTTAGGAAGATACTTCCCTGTCCCTGCCGGAACGAGGAACATGAGTACCTACACGGTGAGTGGACAGTTCCAGAGTCGAGACGGCGACCAGCCCTTCACGAAGGAGGTCGAAGCGGAAAACGAGTCGCTCGCCCGCGAGCGGATCTACACGACGGTCGGAAGCCAGCACAACCGCAAGCGCACGCAGATCGAGATCGAGGAGGTGTCCGCGGCATGATGGGTGGCGGTCAGCAGCAACTCCAGCAGCTCTCGCAGGAACTGCAGGCGCTCGACGAGGAGATCGAGGCGCTCGAAGCCGAGATCGACGGCTACCGCGAGGAGAAAAGCGACATCGACGACGCGGTCGAAGCGATCGAGACGCTCGACACGGGCGCGACGGTGCAGGTGCCGCTCGGCGGCGGCGCGTACGTCCGCGCCGAGGTGCAGGACATCGACGAGATAATCGTCTCGCTCGGCGGTAACTACTCCGCAGAACAGAACCAAGGCGACGCCATCGACGTGCTCCGCCGCAAGCAGGAGTCGCTCGACGACCGGATCGAGGAGACGCAAGCGGACATCGACGAGCTCGAGTCCGAGAGCGATGAACTCGAACAGCAGGCCCAGCAGATGCAACAGCAGATGCAACAACAGCAGCAACAGCAGATGGATCAGCTGCAGCAGGCGGCAGACGACGAGGAGTAGCGACAAACCGTGTTCGACGGACTGAAAGACAAGCTCTCCGGGTTCCGGAAAGATGTCGAGGAGAGCACCAAGGTCGAAGAGCCGGACGAGCAGACGGGGTCAGCCGAGGGCGACGACCCGTCTGAGAGCGATCAGGCCGGCGACGGCTCTGTGGTCCAGACCGAGGCGGCACCGAGCGCCGACGCGGCCGTCGAGGGATCGGACGAGAGCGACGACGATCCGAGCACGTTCCAGCGCGCCAAGGCGTTCGCGACCGGGCGGATCATCATCGAGGAGGAGGACCTAGAGGAACCGCTGTGGGACCTCGAGATGGCGCTTTTAGAGAGCGACGTGGAGATGAGCGTCGCGGAGCGCATCCTCGATACGGTCCGCGAGAAGATGCTCGGCGAGTCGCGAAAGCAGGTGGAGACGACGGGCGAGCTCGTCGAGTCGGCGCTGCACGACGCCCTGCTCGACGTGATCGCCGTCGGACAGTTCGACTTCGAAGAGCGGATCGCCGAGGCAGACAAGCCGGTGACCATCGTCTTCACCGGCGTCAACGGCGTCGGGAAGACGACGAGCATCGCGAAGCTCTCCGAGTGGCTCGCTGACCGCGGCTACTCGTCGGTGCTGGCGAACGGCGACACGTACCGAGCGGGCGCGAACGAGCAGATCAGAGAGCACGCCGACCGGCTGGATCGTGAGCTGATTACGCACGACCAAGGCGGAGATCCCGCGGCGGTCATCTACGACGGCGTGGAGTACGCCGAGGCCAACGACATCGATGTCGTGCTCGGTGACACGGCCGGCCGGCTCCACACGAGCGACGACCTGATGGCCCAACTGGAGAAGATCGATCGCGTCGTCGACCCCGACATGACGCTGTTCGTCGACGAGGCGGTCGCCGGGCAGGACGCGGTCACCCGCGCGAAGGAGTTCAACGACGCCGCCGAGATTGACGGCACAATCTTAACGAAGGCCGATGCGGACTCCTCCGGCGGTGCCGCGATCTCCGTGGCGTACGTCACCGGAAAGCCGATCCTCTTTCTCGGCACCGGACAGGGGTACGACGACATCACGCTGTTCGACCCCGAAGAACTCGTCGAGAGCCTGCTCGGCGAGGAGTAGCTACCCCTCACCGACCATTCGGTCTCGGTCGTCCCACTCTCGTTCCCGCAGCTCGTACTTCTGGATCTTCCCCGTGGCCGTCGTCGGTAGCTCCGCGACAAACTCGACCTCGCCGGGCGTCTTGTAGGTCGCGACGCGCTCGCGGACGAATTCGCGGAGTTCCTCGGGCGTCGCGTCGGCGTCGTCCGGGTCGCCGCCCTCGGGGACGACGAACGCCTTCGGCGTCTCACCCCACTGGTCGTCCGGAACGGGGATGACCGCCACGTCTGCGACGACCTCGTGTTCGAAGAGGGTGTCCTCCAACTCGATGGAGGAGATGTTCTCGCCGCCCGAGATGATGATGTCCTTCTTGCGATCCTGAATGGAGATGAATCCGTCCTCGTCTATAACAGCGAGGTCGCCCATGTGGTAGTATCCCTCCAGCCGCTCGGAGAAGGCCTCCTCGGTGGCCTCGGGCTTCTCCCAGTAGCGGTCCATCACCTGATTGCCGCGGACGACGACCTCGCCGATGGTCTCGCCGTCGGGGGGCACGTCCTCGCCGTTCTCGTCGACGACTCGCACGTCGGTGCCGAGGTAGCCGATCCCCTGCGTCTTCTTCACGGCGAACCGGTCGTCGGACCCGGATTCGAAGTGCCGCTTGGCGTCGGACGTCGTCACGAGCGGCCCCGTCTCGGTCGCGCCGTACACGTGTTTGAGTTCCCAGCCGAACTCCGATTCGACGGTGCGGATCGTCGCCTCCGGCGGTGCGGCCCCGGCGGTCGCGACCCGCACCGGGTTCTCGCCGGTTGTCGCCCCGCCGTGGTCGGCATGGTGGTCGCCGAACATGTTGAGGACGGTCGGTGCCGCACAGAAGTACGAGACGCCTTCCGTCCGGATCCGCTCGAACGCCTCGGCGACGTCGACGCCGCGGGTGCAGACGTGCCGCGCACCCATCCCCGTGATCGCGTAGATGTGTCCCCAGCCGTTGACGTGGAACATGGGGAGCGTCCAGAGGTACACGTCGTCGTCCGTGATCTCTTGATGGATCGTGATGAGGTACGCGTGCAGCGTCTCGGCGCGGTGGGTGCGACAGACGCCCTTCGGGTCGCCCGTCGTCCCCGAGGTGTAGTTGATCGTGATCACGTCGTCTTCGTCCATCTCCGGCCGCTCGTAGGCCGCGGGGTCCGCCTCCGCGAGCGCGGCGTCGAACGACTCCCAGTCGCCCTCGACCGCGTCGGCGTCGTTTGTGAGGAACACCTCCGTGGGGACCTCACCGCGGACGGCCTCGACGTTCGCCGCGTACTCGGCGTCGGCGTAGATGGCGTCGACGCCCGCGTCGGAGAGCATGTACGCGAGGTCGTCGGGCGTGAGTCGGTAGTTGAGCGGCGTGTGGACCGCACCGACCTGCATCGCCCCGTATGCGGCTTCGAGGTGGTAGTGCGTGTTCGGGTCCAACACTGCGACGCGGTCGCCCTTCCGTATCCCTCGGGCCTGTAGCGCGGCCGAGAACCGGTCTGCACGGTCACCGAGTTCGGCGTACGTGTATCGCGTGCCGTCGACCGCGAGAACAGCCTCCTCGTCCGCGTAGTGTCGCCTCGCTCGGTCGAGAAAGTCCGTCGTGAGTAACGGTTTTCGCATCGATCTATCACTATTTATGATTCATGATAGTGTTTGCGGCCGCTGCAAGCTGGCGCGGGGAGCCGTGGAGTCGGGCGTTTGAGCGGTTTGGGCGGCTTCGTGTCGCCGTGGGGTTTTAGCGGGTCGGCGATGACGGTGGCAGTATGAGTGATGAATCCGGTCGGATGCCGGTCACCGGTGGGTACTTAGAGCCGATCGCGGGACTGGTGGGACTGCTGTTCGCTCTGATGGCTGGACTGACGGCACCGCGGCTGTTCTCGGGCGACCCGGCTGAGGCCGCCCTCCCGGTGGCGTTCGCCGTGGGGAGCATCGCGACGATCTGGTTCCGTCGCCGGTACGCGGCCGCCGCGGGCGACGACGAGTGAGCGGGGCGGGCGGGGGCGGTGATCCGACACGGATGGCACTGATGAGCCGATGCGGGCGACGGCGAACGGATACCGCGAGACAGTCAAAAAAGTGTCAGATCGGGGATGACACGGCGGAAGTGCATATATAACTGTATCGTGGACGAATCGCACACGGGCGACGGGATCAGAACCCTTAACAGTTGCACGCGAGTTTGATACGATAGCGGGATGGGATAGCCAGGAGATTCCGCCGGGCTCATAACCCGGAGATCGGTAGTTCAAATCTACCTCCCGCTACTTCTGGACGAACGCCACGTCCGAAGCGACGCGTTCGTGTCCCGTCGCCGTTTTGCTCCCCTGCGGATGTCATACAACGCTTCCCCGGATTCACTATCTTCTACCCGAATCACTTGGAAGACCGAACCTGCCCTGTGATCGATGGCGGGAGTGAGTGTTGCACGCGGTTTGAGTGCGCGTTCATAAAGTGATCTGGTGGAGTTGCTGGAAGCTGGTTATCTATCGGTGAGAGCACGGTGACAGCCTCCAACGCCCCAGTCGCGACGGCTCGCGACAGCGAGACGCGGAGCGCCTCTGGCAGCCGGCGGCAAAAGCCGCCGGCGACTGCCTTTCGAGTCCCGTCCCATCCCCACAGCACCGCAACCGCTCCTCACGCCTCCCCAGCCTCGCCGCTTCGCGCCGTTATACGGCGCTCGCGGCATCCCTCGCGGGCTCCTCTCGGCCTGTCGGCCGCTCGGAGGCGCGCCACCGCACAGGTATGTGATTCCACGTTGCTGGCGGCGGTCTGCAACACTCACCCCCGCCCGCTTTCTTCCCGCGTTCCGAACCCGGAAGCGATTTCCGTCGCGCGGTCGTTCGCTCGGACATGGACTACGAATCGAGCCTCGACCGCGCGATGGAGGAGGTGCCGGATCTGGGCGGGTCCGACGAGCGACTGTCGGTGCCTGACCCGGAGACGCAGAAGGACGGCGCGTTCACGCGTCTGACGAACCTCTCCGCCATCGCGGACGCGCTGAGCCGCGACCCCGAACACGTCCACTCGAAGATCCAGCAGGAGCTCGGTACCGCCGGACAGTACGAAGACGGCCGCGCCCGCTACAGCGGGAACTTTCGCGAACGCGACTTCCAAGCCGCGATCGACTCGTACATCGAGTCGTTCGTCACCTGTTCGGAGTGTGGACTCCCCGACACGCGACTGGAGACCGAAAATCGCACGCCTATGCTCCGCTGTGAGGCCTGCGGAGCGTTCCGACCGGTCGCTAAACAGAATACCCAGAACACCCAGCGGCAGGAGGAGGCCATCGAGTCGGGCAAAACCTACGAACTCGAGATCGTCGGCACCGGCCGCAAGGGCGACGGCGTCGCGGAGCGCGGCGAGTACACCGTCTTCGTCCCCGGCGCACAGGAGGGCGAGACCGTCCAAGCCTACATCAAAAACGTCTCCGGCAACCTTGCGTTCGCCCGCCGCGAGAACTGAGTCGGCAGTCGTCAATCACTCGCATTTTCAGACCGCTGTCGTTCCTCCGATAGCCTCGCGTGGACACTGTGAGACTGTTTGGGAGGACCGTGTCGCCGGCGAGACTCGCTGTCAGCGACTCAGTCGTCAGCGGGAGCCGGTTCACTACCCGCGGAGAGACTGATGTCCGGCTCGTCCACGCCGAGTTCGTCGAGGGCGCTTTGAGCGGCCTTCTTGCCGGAGACTAACATCGCGCCGAAGGTCGGGCCCATCCTCGGGAGGCCGTGGGCGGTCGCGACCGCCATGCCCGAGGCGATCAGGCCGTCGTGGACGACGCCAGTATGCTCGACCACGGCGTCTTCACTCTCGCCGACCCACATCGAATCGTGGCCGGGCGAGTCGTGCCCCGGCGCGCCGTACTGCCCGTCGTCGGTCTGATCCATCCCGGTGTTGTGTTCTTTCGCGTGTTCGATTCCCGGTGCCGAGAGCACGCCCCGCTCGTCGAGTTTGCTGATCGCGACCGCGTCGTGGCCGGTGGCGTCGATCACGAGGTCGGACTCGACCGCGATCGGGTCGACGCAGGTGATCTCGCGCGGGAGCGCGTGGACCGGCGTCCAGTTCATCACGATCCCGCCGACGCGATGGTCCTCGCGGACGACGAGGTCGGTGAACTCCGTCATGTTCTGGACACGCGCGCCGGCGTCGCACGCCGCCTTGATGAGCCCGGAGCAGGCCTCCGGGCCGGCCGCCGTGTAGAGCCCGTCCACGTCCTCGACCGGCTCGTAGTCGACATCGAGGTCGTCGAGTATCTCTTGGGCCGGATCGCGGACCGTCACCGTGTTCATCAGGAAGCCGCCGAGCCAGAACCCGCCGCCGAGGTAGTTGTTCTTCTCGACGATCATCACCTTCACGCCGCGCTCTGCCAGTTCCTTCGCGGCCATCAGTCCCGACGGCCCGCCACCGAGAATGATCACTTCTGACTCGGTAAAATCGAGAAACCCGTCCGTCCACTCGGTGCCGATCGCCTGCGTTACGTCCGTCTCGCTCACGTCTGCGAAGCCGTTGTATCCGTTCATACAACCAAGTGATATTACTAGGTAGTATTAATGGTTACGGTCGGCGGCGCACTGAGGGTGCACTCAACCGGCTCGGGCCGTATCGATCCCGCTCGACGCTCCCAACTCGTAGCCTTTTTACCCGCGCTGGCGGTATTCGCACTTACTATGGCTGAGGACAAGGCACGAAGCACCGGGAGTGCGGGCCGATTCGGCGCTCGCTACGGCCGGGTCTCCCGCAAACGGGTTCAGGACATCGAAGAGGAGATGCGCAACGCGACCGTCGACGGCGACGACGTCAAGCGCGTCGGGACGGGCATCTGGGTCAACGAGGAGACGGGCGAGACATTCACCGGCGGGGCCTACCGCCCCGAGACGCCGGGTGGCCGTACCGTCCGTCGCTCCATCCGCGCTGCGCTCGCCGACGAGGAGTAGGTAGATGAGCTACAAGTGCTCCCGCTGCAAGCGCGACGTCACACTTGACGAGTACGGCGGCGTACGCTGTCCGTACTGCGGCCACCGCGTCCTCCTGAAAGAGCGCGGCGGCGACGTGAAGGAAGTCAACGTCGAGTAGGCGGTCGGCTGGTGGCGACCGTGACGGCTCTTTCGATGACTCGCGCACACGAAACGGTTCTCACGTTCACGTACCCCTCCGAGCGGCGCGCACGGCTCGTCAGCGACGCGCTCGCACCTGAAGTCGATGAGATCGACGATGCTCGCTCGGGCGCGACAGTCGATCGCGACGTGGCGGCGGTGCGCGTTCGCGTCGTCGCCGACGATCTGGTCGCGCTCCGCGCCGGGGTCAACAGCTGGTCGCGGCTCGTCGCCGTCGCAGAGCATGTCAGCGCCAGTGGTGGAGAGTGACATTGATGGTGAGTGACATTGGTGGTGTGTGACACTGGTGGAGAGTGAGGTTCGCGGAGCGTGACGACAAGTCTTGTCCGACGAGAGCGAATGGTAGTGCGAGATCGAGCGCCTATTCAATCGTTTTTGGGCTCTTGAGTGCCTGTATCGTTGTTTTCTCTTCTCGGTAGAGAAGACGGGGGTTTTTCTGTCCGGGTCGCTACCTTCTGTCCATGCAAGGGAACATGCCGCCCGAGGCACAGGAGAAGATCGAGGAGCTTCAGGAACTCCAAGAGACCGCCCAACAGGTTGCAGAACAGAAAGAGCAGGCGAAGAGCGCACTCAACGAGTCGAAGACCGCGCTTGACGCTCTCGAAGATGTCGACGAGGACGCCGGAATGTACCGCGAGATCGGCGAAGTCCTCGTCGAGACCGACTACGAGTCCGCCCGCGCGGACCTCGAGAACAAGGTCGACTCCCTCGAAGTTCGCGCCGAACAGCTCGAAAAACAGGAAGAGCGCGTCGAAGAGCAGTTCGACGACCTTCAGGGCGAACTGCAGCAGATGCTCCAGGGCGGCGCTGGCGGCGGTCCGATGGGTCCGGGCGGTCCGGGCGCGGGCGGCGCGTAAGCCGCGATGAGCGACGAATCGACCGGTGACCAGTCGGCTAACGGTCCGAGCGACACGGAGGTTGTCGACGCCGCCGCCGAGGCGGCCGAAGGCATCGTCTTCAAACACTACGACCAGTCGACGGTGACCGACCTTGACGTGACCGTCACGTTCGAAGACGGCGTCCTCGACGTCGACGTGTATCTCAACGTGCCCGACGATGCCGAACCCGATCCCGACACCGTCGCCAGCGACGCCGCGGAGACCGCCGGCGACGCGGTCGACGAACTCTTCGCGGAGTAACAGGTCGCCAAGACCTGTCTCTCGTTACGTAGTCACAGTTGCCGGTGACCGTGACCAAACTCTGATGACCGAGAGCGACGAGCGACCGACAGTGACATCTTTATGACGTGTTGGCACCGATAGTTATTACTCAGTTACTGTGCTATGAGACCACATGTCATCCAGTTATGGCGGAACGTCGGCCTTCGAGCGGCTTCGGGCGCGGCTTGACGGGCGGCCACGCACCTGTGAGGAGTGTGGGTTCGTGGACGACGGGGAGTGGGAGGCAGCCACCTCGGGCGCGACTGTCGAGTACCGACGAGAGTGTTCGAGTTGCGGGACCGAACAGATACGCCGCTACCGGTTGTGAGGCCTTCGGAGGGCAGTCCGGCACGGATCGATTCGTGCGAGTGAGTCAGTCGGTGAAGGCGTGAATGTACGACGCGATCTGCTGTCCGACCGACGGGAGCCGCGGGAGCGACGCTGCCGTCGAACACGCCTGTAATCTCGCGGCGCTTGCCGACGCTCGGATCCATGCCCTGTTCGTCGTCGACAACTCGGTTCCCGGAGTCGGGGAGTGGGATATGGCCGTCGAGCGCGAGGAGGCTCGCGGCGAGCGCGCGCTCGACGCGGTCACCGAGGCCGGCGAGCGGTGCGACGTTCCCGTCGAGCGGCACCTCCGGCGCGGACGGGTACACGAGGAGATCCTCGACGCCGCAGAACAGTATGAAGTCGATCTGATCGTGATGGGGACACACGGGCGAACCGGGCTCGGCAGGTTCCTCTCCGCCGGCTCCGTCGCCGAGCGAGTCGTGCGCCACAGCGCGGTACCAGTGTTGACCGTACGGGCGACAGGCGGGGATGTCGACGACGCCTGAGCTATCGGTGATACCAGAAGTCCGGCGAGGACGGTAACGGCTTCCCGAGCGGAGCGCGCCGACTACGCGGACTCGCAGATGGACACGAAGTTCTCGAAGACCTCCTCGCCGCGCTCGGTGTGCGCGACTTCGGGGTGCCACTGGACGCCGTAGTGGTCTGCGTCGACATCCGCCATCGCCTCGATCCCGCAGACGTCGGAGGTGGCGGTCCGAACGAATCCGTCTGGTAGTTCCTTCACTTCGTCGGCGTGAGAGGCCCACACGCGGGTCTCGGGCGCGAGCGACCCCACGAGCGGGTCGTCGTCGTCGACGATCTCGATGTCGACATCGGCGTAGCCGCCGTAGTCGCCGCCGCCGACCGCTCCACCACGTTCGAGGGCGATCAGCTGCATCCCGAGGCAGATCCCGAAGACGGGCACGTCAAGGTCGAGGTAGTCGGGCGCGTTGCCGACGCGGTCCATGTCGGGCCCGCCGGAGAGGACGATCCCGTCGGCGTCCACCTCGTCGGCGGGTGCGTCCGCCGGAACGATCTCGGTGTCGACGCCGAGGTCGCGGAGCGCCCGCCGTTCGAGGTGCGTGAACTGGCCGTGGAGGTCGATGACGACGATCCGGGTCATGGAACCGATTGCGGACTCGCGCACAAAAACGGCTCGGAACCGACTGCAGTATCGTGGGTTTTTGCTCCGATTTGAAGACAATTCGATCCGGATCCGTGGATCAGTTTTGGTCAGACGGATCGCCGTTGGCCCGTCGGTCCGCAGTCAGTCGTCGAGCGGGCCGGACTTCGTGAACTCGCGGAGCAGGACGGTCGCGTACGACCCGCTCGGGAGCGCGAACGCGAACCGCGGGTCGCCGTCGTCGACGGTCACGTCGAGGTCTGTGCGAAGGAGGATCGCTCGACGGGTTCCGGACGAGTCGAACTCGCCGGGCAGCGCGAAGTCTCTCGGGTCGATATCGGCGTCGTCGAGCACCGCGCGTTCAATCTCGCCGGGCTCGTCGTCAGCGAGGTCGATGTCGGTGCCGACGAGCGGCGCGGTGACGAACGCCCGACCCCGTTCGCAGTGACGGGAGACAACGGAGACGCGGTCGGCGTCGACGCGCTGGATCCGATCCGTGTCGGGGGCGTATAACTCGTCTGGCGCGTTGCCGTCCGCGAAACAGACCACATCGCCGGCAACGGGGCGATCGAAGTGGATTCCGCGTCGAAGGCGCTCGCTCACGATCCGATTGAACAGGGCCGACTGCGCAGCGTTGACGAACAGCCGCTGGAGATTCGAGGGAACAGCCTCCAGTGCGTGCCACCAGTCGTCGTGGTCGCGCGGCGCGGCGGGGTCGACATCGCGGTCCGCGAGCCGATGGACCATTGAGCGCTCGAATCGGAGCTTTCGGGGGAGCGCGTCGAGGCAGGCCGCCCAGTCGCCGTCGCCGGTGCCGTCCGCGTGTTCGTCTCCGTCATCGGCGGCGTCCGCGCGTCCGCCGTCACCGGCGTCTGCCCGCTCGTCGCCGACGCCGAACGCGGCGTCGACCCGGTCGCGAGCAGCCTGCGTGTCGTCCGGCTCCGCCGGTGCAGGGTTCCCCGCGTACAGCCGGACCGCCTCTCGCGGATCGCGCCGGACGATCGCGAGCCCGACGCGGTGGGTGACCGGCCGGCGGCTCCCGAACCGCTGCTGGCCGAAGTAGTTGGGGACGCCGACGGTCGCGCCCGTGATTTCGAGGGTGCCATCTGGCCCCGCGATCTCACCCTCGTCCGCGTCCACATCTGACTCCGCGCCCGCGAACGCGCTGAGGTCCCGAGCCACGTCGGCGACTCGTTTGGGGGCGTCCGCGACCGCGTCGGCGACCCGGATCTCGAAAGCGTTGCCGGCGAGGTCGCCGAAAGAGAGTCCCCGACCGGCGCGTCCGAGCGGATCGATCTCTGCACCGCGGATGTCGGGGAGGTCGGCGGCGTCGACGCTGCGGAGCGTGAATAGCTGTGTCGTGACGGCGCGTTTGTCCTTCGTTCCCGCCCACGAGACCCGCTCGCGGCTGATCTGCAGCGCGTCTGAGATCCGCCGCGCGAAGTCATTCGTATCCCAGTCGCGGAGGGTGACGCGAACGATGAGTTCGGGATAGCTCCCCGGATCGGCGTCGAGTGGCTCCGGCTCGAACGCCTCCAACTCTCGGACGCGGAAGTCGTCGGGCGTCTCGCGGAGCCGTCCGCCGATTCCGTCCGCGTCGCTGACGTAGTAGTCCATGCCGACCGCGCGCTCGATCGGGTGGCCCTCTCGGAGGGTGATGGCGTCTCGGAGGTCGTCACCGTCTCGGTGTTCGTCTCCCATCAGTCAGTACAGCGAGAGATCGCCGGTCACGCGGTCAACCAGTTCGTCGCGGCCGGGACCGACCGCGAGCGCGGTGACAGTTCCCGGCTCCAGTTGGGTGTGACCGGCGTCGCGGACGATTGCGTACGGCAGTCCTTCTGTCTCTGCCTTGTCGGCCAGTTCGAACAGTTGGCTCTCGGAATCGCCCTTGAGCACGACCTTCTTTTGTCCCTCGCCCTGCCACTTCTTGCGGGCGCGTCTGCCGGCGTCTTGATACGCTGACAGCGACGCGTGCGCGACCTGCGCGGCGAGTTTCCCCTGACCCATTCCGATATCGGTCCGGGCGACGATGGCCTGCTTCATACCCGTTCGCACCGCCGCCGCGGGTTTAGCGTTTGTCTCTCGGCGGTCGCGCTCCAGATTACGAGGGCGTTCCCGCTAGACGGGGACGACCGCGATATTGAAACGACCGGAGCCCTCAGGTGATGTATGCATCGCAGACGGTTCCTCCGGCAGGCCGGCGCGCTCGGGGCGGTGGGGGCCTCGATCGGTCTCGCCGGCTGTGCCGGCGTTGGCGGTGACCCAGGATACGACGTGGGGATGACGGCGTCTGCGTTCCGGCCGGCCGAGATAACCGTCGCCGTCGGCGACACCGTGGTCTGGGAGAACACGAGCGCGCGCACCCACACGGTCACCGCCAGCCGACTCCCGGACGACGCGTCGTACTTCGCGTCCGGCGGATACGACGACTACGAGACCGCGCTGGATGAGTGGGAGAGCGAGTTCGGCGGCGGGCTGGAGACGGGAGACCGCTTCTCGCACACGTTCACCGTTCCGGGCACGCACCACTACGTCTGTATCCCGCACCTCACCGGCGGCATGGTTGGGACGGTGTCCGTCGAGGAGTGACGTGTCATGCGTCTCAACGTTGACCGAACTCGACGAAACTCATTAGCGCCCCCGAGCCTAACCGTTACCAACTGACCCATGGCCATCGCGACGCTTCTCGGAGTCGACGTTCTCCTGTTTCTCGCCATCGGGGTCCTCGGTGGAGCCCACTGCATCGGCATGTGCGGCCCGCTCGTTACCGTCTACGCCGGACGGATGCGCGATGAGGCCGGCGGCCGCACCGACGGGGGCGCGACCGGCAGCCAGACGCGCGGCGGCTCAGGCACCGCAACCGGCGGCCGCGCGAGCCATCTCACCACCTACGAGGTCCGCCAGCACGCCCTGTTCAATCTCGGGCGGGCGACCAGTTACACCCTCATCGGCGCGGCGCTCGGCGCGCTCGGCGGCGCAGTGCTCGTCACGACGGCGACACTGACAGGCGCGGCGGAAGCCGTTCGAGGGATTGTCGGCCTCGGCGTCGGGGCGGCCGTTATTGTCGTCGGCGTCCGCTACGCGCTCGGCAGCGCGACCGGCGGCGTCCACCTCCCCGGACTCGACCGCGTCACCGGCTGGCTCACGGGGCACGTCGACCGGCTGGCGAACGGCCCCGGGATCGTGGGGCTCGGCGCGCTCCACGGGCTGTTGCCCTGCCCCATCCTCTACCCGGCGTACCTCTACGCGTTCGCGAGCGGCTCGGCGACGAGCGGCGCGCTCGCGCTCGCTGCGCTCGGCGTCGGCACGATGCCAGCGGTGTTCCTCTACGGCACGGTGATCGAGGGGGTCGACGCGGTCCACCGCAGGCGGGTCCACCGACTGCTCGGACTCGCGTTCGTCGCGCTCGGCTACGTGCTGTTCGCGCACGGACTGATGGCCGTCGGCGTTCACGTCCCGCACCCAAGCCTGCCGTTCTGGAACCCGCTCGACGTCACCGGCGCTGGCAGTCACGGGGGGATGTGAATGGGCGGTGACGGCTGCATCCTCTGTGACCTCCCGACCGACGGCGTCGACATCACTGACGACGACGGGAACCGCTTCTGCTGTGCCGGCTGTCGGGACGTGTACGCGGCCCTCGGCGACGCCGATATCGACGCTGACGACGTGCGCGCGCGGCGCTCCGCGAACGCCGATGAGAGCGACACCAGAGGTTCCGAGGTTCCGGCCGACCACGAGGCGACGTTTCTGGAGGTCGACGGGATGCACTGTGCGACATGCGAGGCGTTCATCGAGACGGTCGCGACCGACACCGAGGGAGTGAGCGCCGCGAGCGCGAGCTACGTCACGGACACGGTGCGGATCGACCACGACCCGGACGCCGTCTCTACCGACGACCTCTCCGAGGCGGTGAGCGGGCTCGGCTACAGCGCGTACCCGCGCGACGATGCCTTCGAGCAACGCCGGGCCGACAACATGGCGACGGCGCGACTCGCCGTGGGCGTACTCGTCGGGATGGCGATCATGCTCCAGTACGTCGTCATCATCTATCCCACCTACTTCGCGTTTCCCTTCTACAACGAGCGGACGCTAGAGTATCTCGACGCGGCGATGGCGTCGACCTCCGGGACGTACTTCTTCATCGTCATCGCCGTGTTGACCACGCTGGTACTGTTCGTGACGGGCAAACCGATACTCCGTGGGGCGTACGTCAGCGCGAAGACGCGCTCACCGAACATGGATCTCCTCGTCGCGCTCGCGGCGGTCAGCGCGTACGTTTACAGCACGCTCGCGGTGATATTCGTCGAGTCCCCCTCCGTCTACTACGACGTGACCGTCGCGATCATCGTGATCGTCACGGTCGGGAACCACTACGAGGACGCGATCAAATCCCGCGCGACGGAGTTGCTCTCCGATCTCACCGCCGTGCAGGTCGACTCGGCGCGGCGAATCGATGCAGACGGGGACACGGAAGATGTCGCGCTCGACGCCTTGAATCCCGGCGACCGCGTGCTCGTGCGCGCCGGCGAGCGGATTCCGGTCGACGGTGAGGTCGTCATGGGCGACGCGGCGGTCGACGAGTCGGTCGTCACCGGCGAGTCGCTGCCCGTCCGGAAAACGTCGGATGACGCCGTCGTCGGTGGGTCGGTCGTCGCCGACGGATCGTTGACAGTCGCGGTCGGGCCGGACGCGAGTTCCAGCCTCGACCGCGTCTCCGAGTTGGTCTGGGACCTCCAGAGCGGGAACCACGGCGTTCAGAAGCTCGCCGACCGACTCGCGACGATATTTGTTCCCGCGGTGCTCTTGATCGCGGTCGTCGCCGCCGCGGTCAACCTCGCGCTCGGCAGCGGCGTGACGCGGGCGATGCTGGTCGGTCTCACGGTGCTCATCGTCTCGTGTCCGTGCGCGCTCGGGCTCGCGACGCCGCTCGCTGTGGCCGCGGGGATCCGCGACGCCTTGGAACGGAACATCGTGATCTTCGACGACACCGTCTTCGAGCGCGTCCGCGACGCCGACACAGTCGTCTTCGACAAGACGGGGACGCTGACGACGGGAGAGATGCAGGTGATCGAGCGCGACCTCGACGACGACCTGCTCCGGCTCGCGGCCGCATTGGAGGAGCGGTCCGCCCATCCAGTCGGGCAGGCGATCGCGGCGGCGCGGTCGGCGGGTCCCGGAGAGATTGCCGGCGACACGGTTCCCGGCGACGGCGACTCGACGCCCGCGGTCGCAGACGGAGGAGTGGCCGCAGCGCACGACGACGAGTCATCTTCGCCAACGGTCGCGGAGTTCAAGAGTCACGCCCGCGGCGTCTCCGGCGTCGTCGACGGGACGCCGGTCGTCGTCGGCCACCCCGACCTCTTCGACGAGCGGGGGTGGGACGTACCGGACCGGATCCGCGAGATGGTCACCGCCGCCCGCGACGTGGGACGCGTCCCGGTCGCGGTCGGCCGCGACGGCGCGGCAGAGGGGATGATCGTCGTCGGCGACAAACTGCGCGAGGGCTGGGAGGAAACGGTGACCACGCTCGACGACGGCGGTGTGAACGTGGTTGTGCTCACGGGCGACGACGATCGCGCAGCGACGGTCTTCTCGGAACACGACGCGGTCTCGTCGGTGTTCGCTGGCGTCCCGCCGGAGGGGAAAGCCGAGACCGTCACGCGGCTGAAGGCCGACGGACTCACTGTGATGGTCGGCGACGGGACCAACGACGCGCCCGCGCTCGCCGCGGCCGATCTCGGGATCGCGCTTGGTGGCGGCACCGCGATGGCGGCCGACGCCGCGGATGTGGCGATCGTCGACGACGACCTCGGCTCCGTGGCGACCGTCTTCGAACTCGCGCGGGCTGCCGGCCGGCGGGTGAAGGGCAACATCGGCTGGGCGTTCCTGTACAACGCGGTCGCCATCCCGCTCGCGGCACTTGGATTGCTCAATCCGCTCTTCGCCGCGGTCGCGATGGGCCTGTCCAGCCTGCTCGTGGTGACGAACTCCTCGCGGGCGCTGCTGTCAGACGACGCGTGACCGTGGGGACAGCGCCGCCGAGTCCCGGACGCACCCGCCCGTACCGCAAGCCACTTTCGGCTCACACGGGTACACGCATGCGATGACAGACCAACAGCAACAGCCCGCGGCACCGCTCCGAAACGGGATGCCCGCCCTCGGAATCGGAACGTGGCAAAACGAGGACTCCTCCCAGTGTACCGAGTCGGTTCAAACCGCACTGGAGGCGGGATACCGTCACGTCGACACCGCACAGGCGTACGGCAACGAGGCGGCCGTCGGCGAGGGGATCGCGACCGCCGACGTGGACCGCGAGGACGTGTTCCTCGCCACGAAGGTCTGGATCGACAACCTCGCGCCCGAAGATGTCGCCACCTCGACGCGCGAGAGCCTCCAGAAGCTCGCGGTCGATTCGGTCGACCTGCTGTACGTCCACTGGCCGGCCGGCGCGTACGATCCTGAGGAGACGCTGTCGGCGTTCGCCGAACTGCGCGACGACGGCCTGATCGACCGGATCGGCGTCTCGAACTTCGAGCCCGCCCACCTCGACGAGGCGACCGACGTGCTCGGCGAGGCTCCGTTCGCGAACCAAGTCGAGATGCACCCGCTCCTCCAACAGGAGGAACTCCGCGAGTACGCCGACGGCAGCGATCTCGAACTCGTCGCGTACTCGCCGCTGGCCCGCGGCGCGGTCTTCGACAACCCGACCGTCACGGAGATCGCCGAGGACCACGGCGTCAGCGCGGCGCAAGTCTCGCTCGCGTGGCTCGGCGAGAAGGGCGTGACCGCCATCCCGAAGGCAACGAGCGAGGCCCACATCCGCGACAACTACGCGAGCCTCGGCGTCGATCTGACGGACGAAGATGTCGCCGCGATCGACGCGATCGACGAGCGCGACCGCCGCGTCGACCCTGACTTCGGACCCGACTGGGACTGAACGACACGTCCTCGACATCGCGGTCTCTTCGACATCGCAGTCTCTTCGACATCGCAGTCTCTTCGACAATGTCGGTGCGGTGGCGCGTGCCGTGAGCGGCCCGACGGGCCGCGAGCGACCGCGCGAGGGAGGGCAGGGGCGGCCGCGACGCGGTGCGGGTCCGCGGCCGCCGCCGACCGAGGCTGGGGAGGCATGAGGTACGGTCCACGTGCGAGGCGACCGAACGACCCCCGATACGCCGTTCACGACACGTGCTCGTCGAGAAACTCGACGATCGCGCGGTACGCCTCGATGCGGTTCTCCAGCTTCGAGAAGCCGTGGCCCTCGTCGTCGAAGATCAGCTTGCGGACGGGAACGCCCTGATCGCGGGCCCGCTCGACTATCTGTTCGGCCTCGTCGACGGGGACCCGCGGGTCGTTCTCGCCGTGGAGGACGAAAAGGGGCGACTGAATGCGGTCGATTCTGTTGATCGGCGAGATCGACTCTAGGAACTCCCGGTCCTCGGCGAGCGACCCGTACTCGGCCTCCCGCAGTGAGCGCCGCCAGTCGCCGGTGTTTTCGAGGAACGTCACGAAGTTCGCGATCCCGACGACATCGACGCCGGCGGCCCACAGGTCGGGATATTCCGTCAGCGCCGCGAGTACCATGAACCCGCCGTAGGAGCCGCCCATCGCGACGACGCGGTTGGGATCGATCTCGGGATAGTCGTGAAGCCACTCGACGCCCGCCCGGAGGTCGTTCACCGAGTCCATCCGCTTTCGCACGTCGTCTAAGGCGGCGTACGCCTTTCCGTACCCCGAGGAGCCGCGGACGTTCGGTTCGAATACCGCGTACCCGCTGTTCAGTAGGTACTGCGTGACCGACGAAAAGGAGGGGCGGCGCTGCGACTCCGGCCCGCCGTGAATGTCGACGACGACGGGATACCCCGCCTCGGGCGGCTCCGTCTCGGGAACCGAGAAGTACGCCGGGATCTCCCGCTCGTCGAAGGTGGGGTAGTGGACCAGCTCGCGCTCGACGAAGGTCTCGGGCGGGATACCGGCGGTCGCGGCCGCGGTCCATCGCTCCGTCTCTCCCGTCGTCGTCTCGACGACGTGGACGTTCGCGTTGCGCTTGCTCCCCGCCGCGGTGACCGCGAACCGGTCGCCCTCGGGCCCGAAGCTCACCCCGCCAGCGACGCCGTCCGGGAGGTCGGGCGCGGGCAGTTCGTCGATCCGATCGGGCGTGGCCAGTTCACCGACCGAGAGATCGGTGTACCCGTCGACGTTGCGCGAGTAGACCAGCCGCCGGGAGTCCTCGTGGAGCGCGACGCCGTCGATGTTCCACTCGCCGCCGGCAGCGACGACTGCGAACTCGCCGGTCACGAGATCGAGTCGCTCCAAGCGGAGCGTGTCGCTGTCGCGGTCTGTAACCAAGTATATCGCCTCGCCGTCGGGGCCCCACTCGGGGCTGCCGTAGCGCACGTCGCCCTCGTGTGGCGTGTGGTGTGTCAACTCGCCGTTCTCGACGTCGAGGGTGTACAGGTCGTGGTCGAACGAGGCGTGCGCCTCGTGGACGATCAGCCGGTCGTCGCTCGGCGACCAGCCGGCGACGGAGAGCCAGCCGTCGCCCTCGTACACGAGGTCGGCGTCGGGCGGATCGCTCGAACCACTCGGATCGCCCGCGGCGTCTCCGGTCGACCCGCCCGCGCGCTCCTGCACGTACACGTCGAAGACGGCCTCGTCACGACGGTTTGAGGCGAACGCGAATCGGTCGCCCTCGCTATCCCAGCCGCCCCAGCGGTGCTTCACCTCCGGGCGATCGGTGAGATCGACGATCTCGCCCGATTCGTAGTTGAGGCGATACAGCTGCGTGCGCTCGTTCCCGCCCTCGTCCATGCCGAAGACGGCCTCGGGGCGCTCCGGCGAGGAGTCGACGAACGAGACGGCTTCCTCGAAGAACGTGCGCTGCGTGGGCCACTCCAGTGGTGAGTCGAGCGACCACACCTGCCCGGTGCCGGTCGTGTTCAGGATGACGGAGAGACGGCCGTCGGGACCGATGTCCGCCCCGCCAGCGCTGCGCACGTTGAGGTACCGTTCGATGTCGTACCGGTGCATGAGATGTTGGTTCCGCGCGCGGTGTGAAACCGTTTCGGGTGGGGATCGTCTCGGTGGACCGCGTCGGCGTCGGTCTGTGGCACGATCAGTCTGTGGCCCACCCGGCAAGACGCGTCGATGCCGTGTCTTTTTACCGACCGCCGTCGTCGGATCGGCGTATGCGCGTCGCGTTCGTCTCGCTTTTCGTTCCCGGACACGGTGACACACCCGCCCGGAGCCGAACGCGTCGAGTGGCCCGCGGCCTCGCCGACCGCGGCCACGAGGTGACGTGGCTCTGTGCCCGCTGGTGGGGCGGCGACCACGCCGCATTCGAGGAGGAGGGAATCTCGTACCGGTCCGTCACCGCCGATCCCGCCCCGTCGGCGTTCGCGGCGCGGCTTCCGGTCGCGCTCCGCCGCGTCGATCCCGACGTGGTCCACGCGGTCAACAGCCCGCCGACGCCGGGGCTCGGGGCGACGGTCGCGGGGACGCTCACGCGGACGCCGGTCGTCGTCGACTGGTGGCGCGACCACCCCGCGGACGCCGCTCGGCGGTACCGGCTGCTCGCGCGGAGCGCCGATCTCGTGACGACGCCGTCGCGAACGGTCAAGACGCGAGTGCGCGAGCACGGCGCGGACGGCGACGAGGTGCGAGTCGTTCCCGAGAGCATCGACTTCGACCTCGTCGAAGAGGCCCCCGTCGACGACCGCTTCGACGCGGTGTACTCTCGGGAGCTCGACCGCCACGCCAACGTCGAGACGTTCCTGCTCGGGCTCGCCGAGCTTCGCGACCGCGACTGGACCGCCGCGGTCGTGGGCGACGGGCCCGAACGCGGCCGGATCGAGTCGATGGCGAAGGATCTCCGAATCGACGACAGGGTGTCGTTTCTCGGCGACCTGCCGCTCCGTGAGCGCGTCTCGCTTTTCAAGGGGACGCACGTCGCGGTCGCGACGGCGACGTGGGAGACGTTCGCCACGGAGTTGTTGTGGGCGCTCGCGTGCGGCTGCGTCGCACTCGTCGAGTATCAGGCGGACTCCAGCGCACACGAGCTCGTCGAGGGGCGTGCGCGCGGACGGCTGGTGACGACACCGGCGGAGCTCGCCGACGAGTTCGTGTCCGTCGCCGAACTTGAGAGAAAGACCGTCGAGCGGGACTTCGCGGAGTACGACCACGACGTGGTGTTAGACCGATACGTGGCGGCGTACCGATCGCTCACGTCCGATTGAGGATGAATTATAAACGCGAACGAGCGGTGCTACTGTGCGTCTTCGGCGGTGATTGTACCTCCATATTTCATGAAGACGAACGCGAGTCCGAGCGTGCTTACCATCGCCATGAACGTCGCGATCCCGAGCGCGCGAGCGCCCTGCGGAACGAACACAGCGTTGCTGCCGCCCCCACCAGTCTCGACGGTGGCGATATCCTCGCCGACGGCGATACCGCCGTGCATTCCTGTCGAGGTGTGCGGGACACAGTGGTAATGAGTGATGCCCGCGTCCTCTTCAGTGACCTCGTACTCGTAGGTCGTTCCCTCCTCGCTAACCGGGTCGCCGCTGTCGAGACTCGCCGGGCCGCCGTCCTCGACGGTCTGGACGTTGTGTGACCCTCCGTTGCCCGTCCACTCCCACGTGATCGTCGTGCCCGTGTCGACCCACACCAGCGTCGGGTCGAACGCGAGACCGCCGTCGCCGGCTCCGACGGAGATGGTCACTGAGTCCTGTCCGCGGGCGTCCTGATAGGAGCCGACGTTCCCGCTCGATGCCCCGCTCGGCCAGTCGGGTTCCACTTCCTGTGCCGCCGCGGTTCCCGAGGCCGTCGTCGCCGCGCCAGCAGCCGCGGCCGCGCCGCCGGCGGTCCGGATGAACGTGCGCCGCGAGACGTCGTCCGTGCTCATACCCCCCGGTTTGTGACGGGTTGTAGTGAATATGTTGATCCGAACGTGACGATCGAACACGCCACACCGCCGGACCGAGGGCGTTCCCCGCCCGGCTCGAAGACGGTCCGTCGTCACCGACTCGGCAGTGAGTCCGTCCCGGTCTTTTCTTGCGTCGGTTGACGGTCTCGCACTTCCGTCGCGTCGTTCGCTCAGTCGTCGAGGTACGGCTCACACACGAGTTCGACGCCCTCCTCGAAGTCCACGTGGGGTTCCCAGCCGGTGGCCTCGTGGAACGTCGAGTAGTCGGCCATGGTGTCGTGGACGTAGCCGTCGAACGGGCACTCGATGTACTCGGGGTCGATGTCGGTGCCGAGCGCGTCGTTGATCATCGCGACCATCTCGTTGAACGTGTACGACGCTTCGGTGCCGACGTTGTAGACGCCGGTCAGTTCGTGGTCGGCGGCGAGTTCGCAGGCGCGGGCCACGTCCGAGACGTGGGTGAAATCCCGCGTTTGCGTGCCGTCGCCGAACAGCTCTGGAGCCTCGCCGTTCGCTACCTTGTCCGCGAACTGTGCGACCGTGTTCGCGTACTCGCCTTTGTGTTCCTCGTTGCCGCCGAAGCCCTGATATACCGAGAAAAAGCGCAGGCCGGCCATGTTCATGTCGTAGTGGTTGGCGTAGTACTCGGCGTAGCGCTCGCGCGAGAGCTTCGAGGCCTCGTAGGCGGTGTGTGCCTCCACGTCCATGTCGACGGGCGAGGGTTCGGTGCGGCTGCCGTAGATGGAGGAGGTCGAGGCATAGACGACGGTCTCGCAGCCCGCTTTGCGGGCGCGCTCGACCGTGTTGATGAACCCCTCGACGTTGACGCGACAGCCGCGCTGGGGGTCGGTTTCGTGCATGTTCCGCGAGGAGAGCGCGGCGAGGTGAAAGACTACGTCGACGTCGACGGGGTAGTCGTCGTCGAGCACCGACGCCTCGACGAATTTTACCCCTTTGTCGAGGTTCTCTGGCGTACCCAGATAGGTGTCGTCGACCGCGATCACGTCGTTGTCCGCGGCGAGGCGGTTCGCGAGATTCGAGCCGATGAACCCCGCGCCGCCCGTCACGAGGACGCGCTGATCCTGCATGGTCCCGTGTCGTCGCGGCGGGTGGATTACCGTGTCGGTTTCGGCGGCGACTGGTCCCCCACCGCGACTGCTTCCCTACGGCGACGGTGAGGCGTCCACGTCGACGCGGTCGTGGATGTGGCCGTCGCGCTGGCGCAGGTGTCCCGGCGTCCGGTCGTTCGACACGGCGAGTGCCTCGCCGACGATGCTGTGTGCGATCTGGTACGGCGAACCCCCACCGAGATCGAGCCCGACCGGCGTGTACAGCGATTCGAGGTCCGCCTCGTCGAACGTCGTCCCCTCGTCGTCGAACGCCTCCAGCATCTCGTCGAACCGATCGCGCGGCCCCATCAGCCCGACGTACGGCGCGTCAGATCGGAGCAGTGTCTCGACGACGAGCCGGTCGTCGACGAAGTTGTGCGTCATCACGACCGCGTGCGTCCGATCGTCGATATCGAGCGCGTCGTCGAGTTCTCCCGGCGATGTCGTCACGGTCCGATGCGCCTCGGGAAACCGTGCCGCGAGATCGACCGCGCCGCGGAAGCCGACCGCGGTGACGCGAAAGTCGGTTCGCTCTGCCAGCTCCACGACCGGCCCGACGTCGTGACCCGTCCCGAAGACGACCAAGTCGGCGGGGGCGGTGATCCCGTCGATGAATACCGTCAGCGTCGCGCCGTCGAGCCCTTCGACGGTCACAACATCGCCGGAGCCACGCTCGGCAAGGTCCGCGGCCGGCTCCGCAAGCGCCTCATCCGGCCACTCGTCCGCGGGCGAGCCGTCGGGGAGCCGCAGGTGACCCTCGTCGGGATAGTAGTACGCGCGGTCGCCGAGTTGCTCCGGTCCGTCAGGAGATCCTCCATCCGCGGACAAGACCGTGAGCACGGCGACATCTCGGCCGGCGTCGAACGCCTCGACGGCCGGTCGATACGTCTTGTCGAGCGGTTCAAGCAGGATGTCGATAACACCGTTGCAGCCGACGCCGAGCCCCCAGACGTCGTCGGCGTCGTCGCCCATCAGGTCGTAGGACACCCGGTCCGGCCGGCCGGACTCTCGGACCGCCTCCGCGGCTGCGAGCAGGTCGTCTTCGATACAGCCCGCCGTGATGGAGCCAACCCCGCCCTCGTCATCGAGGAGCATCTTCGCCCCCGGGCGACGGTAGGCGCTGCCCTCGACACCGACGATGGTCGCGAGGACGTCGGTGCCGTCGGCGTCGAGGCGGTCGCGAACGCGCTGTACGACTTCGGTCTCCGGAACGCTCCAATTGCTTTCTGACATGTCGTTTTTCTGTTTATAGGTTCATTGTCTCGGGTACGTCGCGCGCCGCGTACACCTTTCGAACGCCGCGGTCGTGGAGGTCGGTGCCGCAGTGGCCGTCCGCGACCGCAGAGCGCGCCGTCTCGGGATCGGCTATCGCCGCGCCGGCGACCACATCGCCGCCGCGGTCGAAGAGCGGGTCCGGGAGCGCGGAGGCGGTCGCACCGACCACGACGACCGACGCCGCCACGGGGGCCGCTGCGAGGTAGCGCTCGATCCCACCATACAAAAGCGTCGATCCGGTGACGAACACCACGTCGGCCCCCTCCATCGCGGCCGTGGTCTCTGTCGGCGTGAACGACCGCAGGGAGACGCTCGCCGGCGTCGCAACGGTCTCGACGGCAACGGGGTCGCGCTCGATGACGCGGACCTCGACGTCCGCGAACTTCCGGAACGCCGGGCGAAAGAGGCCGACCGTGACGATCCGTGACACGGACGGGGCGAGAAGTGCCATCGGGTCCCCCGTTCGCCAGTCGACGAGCGGCGACGAGGCCGCGTTCAGCGTTGCAATGGCGAGCGCGCGCGCCCCGAGCGACGCCTCGCCGCCGCGCCCTTCGATCGGAGCCAAAATATCGGCGAGGTCGTCCGGCGGCATCGGCGACGACGAGTCCGGACGGTGTGCGATCCCCGCCAGTCTCCGAGGGTCTCGTTCGGTGTCCTCGTCGGCGGCGAGTTCCACGAGAATCGCCGATTTCCCCACGGTGACGCGGTCGAGGCGCATGCCGACGAACGCGTCGCGCTCGCGGAGCGCGTCGAGAGTCGCTCGTAGGATCCGGCCGGGCCAGTCCGGGTCGGCCTTTGTGTCGGGTCCGACCCAGTCGTCCTCCTCGGCGTCGCTCATACGGTCCCCCCGCCGCCGTCCTCGGCGGTCGCTCCAGTCTCGGTCGCTCCGTCTCCGCCTCGCCCGTCGACGCGCCGCGAGTCGTGCTCGTAGCCGACCGCGCCCGCGAGGCCGCGTCGCTCGATCTGCCGGGCCGCCTCCGCGAGGTCCGGGGCCGACGCGAAGCCGAACAGGGCGTCGACGTACGGTGCGGCGTCGCTCATGCCGCGCGATTCGGGCGCGAACGCCGCCGAGACCGCGAGCGGATTGAGCCAGACGACGCCGTCAGCGCGGTCGGCCAGCCAAGTCATCCCGTCGACCAGCAGGTCCGGATCGCCCACGTCGAGCCCATCGCTCACGACCGCGACGACGGTCCGGCGGTCGACCGCGTGCGGAGCCGTCCGGCGCAGCCGGTCTATCGCGTGGCCGATTTGGGTCCCGCCGCCCCACTCGATCTCCGCGGAGCGGAGGGCGTCCGCCGGCGATCGACTCGAATCGCTGAACGCGTCGGTCGCCTCGACGAGGTCCGTGTCGAAGAGGAACGTCCGCGCCGCGCGTGCATTCGCCGTGACCTGCGTCCCGAGTTCCAACAGCGCGCCCCGGTCGACCGTGTCGAGCACGGAGCCGCTGACATCGACGAGCAGACAGCAGCGGAGCTCCGACTGCATGGGGGCGTCGCGCGGGAGGTCGATCGGCGCGCCGCCCGTCTGGAGGCTCGCCCGCAGCGCGCCGCGGGCGTCGACGGCGGGACCCGTCGACGAGCGCCGCCGGCGGCGACCGGGCAGCGACGACAGCGCGTCCACGAACCGCCGGACGTTCGTCGCCTCGTCCGGAGACGCGGTCGGCACGTCCGCTGCGACGAGTTCGCTCTCGCCGACCGCGCTGTACCGGCGGCCGTCCGTCTCGTCGCGTCGGTCGCCGGCGGGACGGTCGCCCGCGGCGTGGCGACGGTTCATCGGAATGCGGACCGTGGGGGTGCCGTCAGCGTCGGCGTCCGTCTCCGGCGGTTCGGCGTCGTCGAGGACTCTAGGCTCCTCCGCCGACTCGACGCTGCCGTCGGTCTCGTCGTCTGCGCCGTCTCCCCCGGATCCGGTCTCGTCGTCCGCGTCGTCTTCCGGTGACGGGCCGTCGTGGGCGGTGGCGATCCGGTCGAGCCCGCTCCGGAGCCGGTGCCAGAATGTCGGAAACGCGTCCGCGAACGCGTCGGAGTCCGTGGATTCGGAGAGAAGGCTCGCGCGCAGCGCGGCCGCCGCCCGCCGTTCATCCGCGAGTCCGACCGCCGCCAGCGCACGCGCGGCGTCGAGGGTGCCGGTCGCGGGCACGTCGACGCCGTCGTTCCGGAGGACGGCGACGAGCCGGACCAACTCAGTCAGCAGGTGCGTCCGGGCCGCCGGGAAGTCGGGCGTCTCCGTGTCGGATCCCACGCGCGTCTCGGTGTTGGCCCCGATACCGGCGTCGGTTTGGGTGGCGTCGGTTTTGTCGGCGTCGCCCCCGTTATCGTCGTCGCGGTCGGACATCGTCACTCGACTCGGGCGGCCGCCTCGCTCGCGGCGTCGTGGAGGCGTTCGAGCAGTTCGGAATCGACGCGAGCGACGTCTTCCGCTTCCTTCAGCAGACAGCCGATCGTCCGTTCGATCTCGTCCGGCGAAAGCGGCTCGTCCGGATTCTCTTGGCGCAGGGCGGCGACCGCCCGGGCCCAGTCCAGCGTCTCCGCGACTCCCGGTCGCTTGAGGAACGACTCTTCGCGCAGGTTCGCGACCACGGAACACACTTCGGCCGCGACGGCGGCGTCGAGTTCGGGCACCTTCCGGCGGACGATCTCGTACTCTGTCTCGAACGACGGCGGCTCGACGTGGAGGTACAGACAGCGCCGCTTCAGCGCGTCGCTCAGCCCCCGAGTCCGGTTCGACGTGAGGATCACGACCGGCGGCGTCGACGCGCTCACGGTCCCGAGTTCGGGGATCGACACCTGAAAGTCCGAGAGCAGCTCCAAGAGGAACGCCTCGAACTCCTCGTCGGCGCGGTCGATCTCGTCGATCAAAAGCACCGGCGGCGTGTCGTCTGCGGTCCGGAGCGCGCGCAACAGCGGCCGTTCGAGCAGGAACTCCTCGTCGAAGACCGAACCGTCGTTCGGGGCGGCAGCGTCCGGATCCGCTCCGTTCGTCGCCGCGTCACCGCCCGCGACGGTCCCCTCGTCGGCCTGCACGGCGAGCAGCTGTTTCGTGTAGTTCCACTCGTAGAGCGCGTTCTCCGCGGTCAGCCCCTCGTAACACTGGAGCCGGATCAGCTCCGTGTCGAACCCCTCGGCGAGCGTCTTTCCGAGTTCGGTCTTGCCGCTTCCCGGCGGCCCCTCGACCAGGAGCGGTCGCCCCAGCCGGAGCGCGAGTTCGACCGTCGTCACGGTGCGGTCGTCGGCGACGTAGTCCGTTCGGTCGAACCGCTCGCGGAGCTCCGCTTCGGTGATCGACTCGAAGGGGTTCGCGTCCACCTCTCCGTTCACGCTTCGATCCCCTCGTCGAGATACGACGCCGGGTCGTTCGCGAACGAGTCGGCGCAGCCGTGACAACAGAAGTGATACGTCTCGCCGTCGTGCTCGACCGACGCGTCCGCCGTGGTCGGATCGACGGTCATGCCGCAGACCGGATCGATCGCTGTCGAATCGCTGCCGGCCGCGTCGGCGTCGTCTGCATCGACGGAGTCGGCATCGTCGCTGCCGGCGGGCACATCGCCGGTGGCGTCGGTGCCCGCGGAATCGGTCGCCGCATCGACGGAACCGGCGGGTGTCTGGCCGGAGCCAGCCGCCTCGCCCTGAGTCGCCGAACTCGCCCGTGACCGCTCGTCGACGACCTCGGCGAGCAGGCTCGCCGCGATCGCCGCCGGCGTGTAGGCGGCCACGTCGACGCCCGCGGGATTCGTCACCGCCCCGACGATGTCTCCCACGTCGCGGTCGAGCAGGCCTGCCGCGCGCTCCGTCTCCTCGGCCGCGCGCTCGTCGCTCGCGACCAGCCCGATGTAGGGAGCGTCCGCGAGGACGCCGGCGGCGACGCCGCGCGCGTCGTACTCGCCCATGGAGGCGACGACGACGAGCGGGGAGCGTCCCACGGCATCGGCGATCGCCTCGTGATCGACCGTCGAGAGCACGTCGGTGTCCGCGGGCACGTCCCGGTCGGCGTCGCCGTCCGCGACGACGAGCGTCACTTCGAGCGTCAACTCGGCCGCGAGTCTAGCAAGCGCGCTCGCGACCGGCGAGTCGCCGACGATCACCAACTCGGTCGTCGGGGTCACGGGCTCGATGAACAGTTCGAGCACGCCCTCGCTGTGACACGTCATCGGGAAGGCGTCGAGCCCGGGGCGGTCCAGGGTCACCGGGTCCGGAGCGATCCCCACGAACCGCGGCGTCCCCTCGTCGATCGCCGCCACGCCCTGCGTCGCCACGACCGACTGCGCGCAGGCCGCGCCGCCGACCCACCCGTGGATCTCGCCGTCGGGGGTCACGAGCGCGCGGTCGCCGACGTTGGCCGACACGGGCGGCTCGCGGCGGACGATCGTCACCCGCGCGAACGGCTCGCCGCGTTCGGAAAGCGTCGCCTCCAGCGCGGCGGTGTCGCCGTCGTCGATTTTGGTCGTCTCTTTCGATCCGTCGTGTGCGGTCTCGTCGTGTGTCATCTGTTGTAGTCGGACGGTGCCGCCGTCCCGCCCGGCGCGTCCGGAAGGGCGGTCGGCGCGGCGGTGGCTGCGTGCGGGATCAATCGTCGGCCGGCTCGGCTCCGTCGCCGAGGTCGAACTCGACGTTGTGGGCCGGCTGACGGGACAGCCCGACCTCGTCGAGCGTCTCCCAGACGACATCCGGCGTCATCGGCATCTCCACGTGGGAGACGCCGGCGTGGCTCATCGCGTCGACGACGGCGTTGACGATCGCCGGTGGCGACCCGACGGTGGGCGACTCGCCGACACCCTTCGCGCCGATCGGGTGATGCGGCGACGGCGTGACCGTGTGGCCCGTCTCGAAGTTCGGGATCTCGTTTGCCGTCGGCAGCAGGTAGTTCATGAAGTCACCGCCGGTGACGTTGCCGTTGTCGTCGTAGGTGACCTTCTCCAACATCGCGGTGCCGATCCCCTGGGCGAGCCCGCCGTGGATCTGTCCCTCGATGATCATGGGGTTGATGCGGTTGCCGCAGTCGTCCACCGCGACGAACTTCTCGAAGTCGACCTCGCCGGTCTCGCGGTCGATCTCGACGATCACGATGTACGAGCCGAACGGGTACGTCATCTCCGGCGGATCGTAGTAGTTCGTCGCCTCTAGCCCGGGCTCCTCGTCGCCGGGGTGGTTCATGTACGCGCCGGCCGCGATCTCGGTGATCGTGATCGAGCGGTCGGGCGCGCCGGCGACGTGGAACTCGCCGGACTCCCGATCCCACGTAATGTCCTCTTCTGCGGCCTCCAGTTCGTTCGCGGCGATCGACTTCGCCTTGTCGCGCACCTTGCGCGCGGCGACGGCGGCCGCCGCGCCCGCGACGGGAGTCGACCGCGAGCCGTACGTGCCGAGCCCGTACGGCTCGGTGTCGGTGTCGCCGTGCTCGACGGTGATGTTGTCGACATCCATCCCCAGTTCCTCCGCGACGATCTGCGCGAAAGTCGTCTCGTGGCCCTGTCCCTGCGTCTGCACGCCGACGCGCAACACCGCGTTGCCGGTCGGGTTCACGCGCAGGTCTGCGGAGTCAAACATCTCGATCCCGGCGATGTCACATTGCTTGCCGGGACCGGCACCGACGACCTCCGTGAACGAGGAGATGCCGATGCCGATCAGCTTGTCGGCGTCGTTCGCGATGCGGCGCTGCTGCTCCTCGCGGTAGTGGTCGTAGTCGGCCATCTCCAAGGCCTTGTCGAGCGCCTTCTCGTAGTCGCCGGAGTCGTAGTTCCACCCCGTCGCCGACTCGTACGGGAACGCGTCCGAGGGGATGAAGTTCTTCCGGCGGATCTCCGCCGGGTCCATCTCAAGTTCGTCTGCGAGCACCTTCACCATGCGCTCGATGAGGTACACCGCCTCCGTGACGCGGAACGAGCACCGATAGGCGACGCCGCCCGGCGCGGTGTTGGTAAACGCGGCCGTCAGCGAACCGTAGGCGGCCTCGATGTCGTACGAGCCGGTGAAGATGTTGAAGAAGCCGGCCGGGAACTTCGACGGCTGGGCGGCCGCGTTGTACGCGCCGTGGTTGGCAAGCACGTCGACTTTGACCCCTTCGATGATCCCGTCCTCGGTGGCGGCGAGCTCGCCGGTCATGTCGTAGTCGCGGGCGAACCCGGTCGTCTGGATGTTCTCCGAACGCTCTTCGATCCATTTGACGGGCTGTTCGAGGACGTACGACGCCGCCGCGGCGACGACGTACCCCGGGTAGATCGGCACCTTGTTTCCGAACCCGCCGCCCACGTCGGGGCTCACGATCCGGACCTTATGCTCCGGGATCCCCGACACCTGCGAGAACAGGGTCCGGTGGGCGTGGGGTGCCTGCGAGGTCATGTGGACGGTCATCTTGTCCATCCCCGGGTCCCAGTCGGCGACCGCGCCGCAGGTCTCGATCGGGGCGGGATGGAGTCGCTGGTACAGCATGTCCTCTTCGACCGTCACGTCGGCGTCGTCGAACACCGCGTCGGTGGCCTCCTTGTCGCCGGTGTCCCAGTCGAAGATGTGGTTATCCTCTTGGTCCTCGAGTTCGTCGCGGACGAGCGGCGCGTCCTTCTCTAGGGCGTCCGCGGCGTCGACGACCGGGTCGAGTACGTCGTACTCGACTTCGACCTTCTGGGCACCGTCTTTCGCCGCGTAGCGGTCCTCGGCGATGACGGCCGCGACCTCCTGTGACTGGAACTTCACCTTGTCGTTGACGAGCACGTCCTGGGTGTCGTCCATCAGCGTCGGCATCGTCGCGAGGTCGTGCTCCAGCAGGTCGTCGGCGGTCAACACCGCGACCACACTGTCCATCGCCTCGGCTCGGGAGCCGTCGATGTTTTCGATCCGAGCGTGGGCGTGCGGGCTCCGGACGATCTCGCAGTGGAGCATGCCCGGCTTCTTGATGTCGTCGACGTAGTTGCCGCGACCGGTGATGAAGCGTTTGTCCTCCTTGCGCTCCACCTCCTCGCCCATGCCGCCGCGGCCGTGGCCGCAGTACGTCTCGGGGTCGGGGCCGCCGTCCTCGTCGTGTTGATACTCCGTCTCTGCGTCGGGTGTGTCTGGTTCGCTGCTCATACTGTGTCACCTCGGTCGTCCGCATCGGTGTTCGCCTCGGCGTCGTCGGCGGCGTCGGAGGCGTCCGCGTCGTCGAGGAGCGCGTCACGGTCGAACGGGTCCGCCCCGCCCGGGCCGCCACAGCAGTCCTCGCGGCCGCAGAACGTGTCGGCGTCGCCGCCGATGTTTGGGGCGTCGTGACCGCCCTCGGGCGACGGCGCAGGAGTGGGTTCCGCGACGCCGTTCTCGCCGTCTGTCGCTCCGTCGGCCGCGACCGCACCGCCGTCTGCGGCGGCGCGATCAGCGAGTTCGTCGGCCGCGTACTCGATCGATCGGACGATGTTCTGATAGCCGGTACACCGACAGAGGTTGCCGCTTATCGCGTCGCGGATCGTCTCCTCGTCGGGGTCGGGATCCTCGTCGAGCAGCGCCTTGCCCGCCATGAGCATTCCCGGCGTGCAGTAGCCGCACTGCAGGCCGTGTTCCGCGCGGAACCCCTCCTGAAGCGGATGGATCCCGTCGGCCTCCGGCAGGTCCTCCATCCCCTCGACGGTGAGGATCTCCGCGCCGTCCGCCTGCGCGGCGAACATGAGACACGACTTGATCGGCTCGCCGTCCTTCAACACGGTGCAGGCACCGCAGTTGCCCGTGTCGCACCCGATGTGGGTGCCCGTGAGATCTAGGTCTTCGCGGATCGCGTGGACGAGCAGCCGGCGCGGCTCGACGTCGATCGTGTGCTCGGTACCGTTGACCGTCAGCGTGATTTCGCGTTCGTCTGTCACTGTGTGACCCTCCGTTTGACCGTCACCGTTCCCGCGCGCTCCGCGGCGTCGCCCAGCGCGCGCTGGGTGAGCACGTCGACCATCCGGGCCTTGTAGTCCGCGCCGCCGTGCTCGTCCGACTCGGGATTGGACTGCTCTGCAGCCAACTCGCCCGCTTCGGCGAACAGGTCGGGGCTCGGCCGCTCCCCTTCGAGGTGCTCTTCGGCGTCGGTCGCGCGGGCGTTGGTGATGTCGACGGCGGTCATCCCGATCCCAGCCGACTCGATCGTGCCGTCGTCGTCGTCGAACGCGAGCCGGACGCCGACGCCGGCCATCGCGTAGTCGCCGGTCTTGCGTTTCAGCTTGTGATATGCGCTCCCCTCGTTCGGCCCGGGGACGGGAACGCGGACTTCCGTGATCAGTTCGTCCTCACCGAGCGTCGTGTCGTACGGCAACAAGAAGAACTCGTCCGCCGGAATGGCTCTGTCGCCGTCGGGCTCGCGGGCGATCACCTCGCCCTCGTGGGCGAGGAGGACGCTTCCCCAGTCGCCCTTCGGATCGGCCTGCGCGACGGAGCCGACGACCGTGCCGCGGTTCCGGATCTGCGGGTCGGCGACGAGCGGCGCGGTGTCGGCGAAGCTGCCGTACCGCTCGTCGATCACGTCGGAGTCCGCGACATCGGCGTGGCGCGCGAGCGCGCCAATCCGGAGGTGGCCGTCCTCCTCGCGGAGGTAGTCGAGCGAATCGATGCCGTTGATGTCGACGACCACGTCGGGGTTCGCGAGCCGGAACCGCAACATCGGAACGAGGCTCTGTCCCCCGGCGAGGATCGTCGGGTCGTTGAGGCTCTCAAGCAGGCTGACCGCCTCGTCGACCGTCTCCGGTTCGTGATGCTCGAACGGGGCGGACTTCATCAGAACATCCCCCTGATTCGGTCCGTGACCCCCGAGTCGGTCTCTTCTACGTCGGTCATCTGCGACTCGATGGAGGTGAAGAAGTTGTTGACGATCTTGTTCGCGACCGGGTTGATGACGCGCCCGCCGAGCTGGGCGATCCGCCCGGAGATGTCGGCTTCGGTCCACCACTCGATGCGGGACCCGTCGCCGTCCTCCTGCGGATGGATCCGCATCCCGGAGTTCATGCTGAAACTGCTTCCGCTCGCCGATCCGGAACCGGTAGCCGTCATCTCGAAGTTCTCCTCGTCGCGGTCTTCGATGGTGACCGTCGTCTCGAATTTGGGTTTCACACTGCCGACGCCGACCTGCATCAGCGCCGCGTACTTCTGGCCCGTCTTGAACGCCCGCGCCGCGACATCGTCGGCCTCCGCCTCCGGCAGCGTCGGGATGTCATCCTCGGGCTCGTACGAGTCCCACTCGAAGGAGTCGTCCATGGGCGTGATGTACTGACACCCCTTCAGCGAGTCGCGCACTGCGATCGGGTCCGAGAGGACGACCCACGCCTTCTCGGGCGGAACGCCGTCGAGCTCAAACTCGCCGTCGAACTCCATCAGCGACCACCCACGTCTACAGTTGTTCGGCAATCTGTCACCGTCATCTTTTATATCCCCCTCCTATGAGCATACTATTACCACGTCCCATGATATGTAATAGCACCCTATTAAACCTTATCGACCGTGATAGATCGGATGTGAACGGACAGAGTAGCTGTGACAGACCCGGTGGAAGCCGATGAACAGCAGTTCAGGCGATACCGACGAGGGTGACAGCAGAGACGACGGCCACGGTCACGGAGCGATAACACCCGTGGAGACGGCAGCAGAGCGCGTCTGCGATCTCCGATCCGCGTGGCTCGATCGGTGGGGAACGGAGACCGTGCCGATCGACCGGATCACCGGTCGGACCCTCGCCGAACCGATCGACGCCCCCGCCGCGATCCCCGAGCGGAGCCACGCCACGATGGACGGCTACGCGTTCGACGCGAGCGGCGGATACCCGTACGACTTGGTCGATCGGGAGGTGTTCCCGGAGTCCGACCCGCCGTCGCTGTCGACCGGCGAGGCGGTTCGGATATTCACCGGCGCGCCGCTGCCCCCCGAGGCCAACGCCGTCCTCAAACAGGAGGAGGCGACCGTCGAGGACGGCCGACTCGACGGGTCACCGACCGAGCCCGGCACGTACGTCTACGAGCGCGGCAGCAACGTGGCGGCTGGCGAGCGGCTGTTCGCTGCCGGCGAGCGGCTCGGCGCGAAAGACGCCATCCTACTCGGCGATCTCGGTGTCGACGAGGTGGCCGTCACGGAGCGGCTCTCGGTCGGCCTGCTGGCGACCGGGACCGAGATCCACGAGGGCCGACACGCCGACCTCGACTCGCCGATGCTCGCTGGGCTCGTCCGCGGGTGGGGCCACGAGGCGACGTACGAGGGAACCGTCCCGGACGAGTACGAGCGCGTCAGAGATCGGATCGCCGGACTCGCCGCCGACCACGACGTGGTGATGACGACCGGCGGCACGAGTGTCGGCGACAAAGACTACGTGGTGCGCGCGCTCCGCGAGCTGGGGACCGTGCTGTTTCACCGCGTCGCGCTGCGGCCCGGAAAGCCGATCGCCGTCGCGACGCTCGACGAGCGGGACGCCGTCGTCTTCGCCGTTCCGGGAAAACCCGTCGGCGCGCACGCGGTGACCTCGCTGGTCGCGCGATCCTTCTTCACCGGGAGCACTGCGCTCCCGACCGTCGACGCGACGATGACGAGCGACGTGGGAATCGCGGTGCCGGAGTTCACGTACGCCGTCCCGGTGACGCTCGCGGACGGCGAGGCGGTGCCGCTCGGTCACGTCGCCTCGCCGCTCGCCGTGTACGACGAGACGTTCGACCCCAGCGTGCTCTCGTCGAGCACGCGGGCGACGCGCGCCGACGGGTTCGTCCTCACCGAGTCGGCGCTCGCGGCCGGCGACGAGGTCGCCGTCGTCCCCTACCCGGTCGTCGAACGATGAAGGACGACGGGCTTCCGATCGTCTCGCCGCCGTTCGAGGGCGACGACGACAGCGAGACCGGTGTTGACAGCGACCCCGGCGTCGCTGGCGTGTTGCTCGCGGCGGGGACGAGCAGCCGGTTCGGCGACGAGAACAAGCTCCTCGCGACCATCGGCGGCGAACCGGTCGTGCGGCGCGCGGCGCGGACGCTCGTCGACGCTGGACTGGATCCGGTGATCGTCGTCGTCGGACACGAGGCCGACCACGTTCGCGACGCCGTAAGCGACCTTCCCGTCACGATCGCGGTCAACGATGCCTACGAAGCGGGTCAGTCGACGTCGGTCCGCGCGGGGATCGGCGCGCTCTCCGACACCGGAGACCGCGACATCGACGCCGCGGTCGTCGCGCTCGGTGACATGCCGTTCGTCGACCCGCAGACCGTCGAGACGCTCGTCGCGGCGTACGAGGCCGACGCCGGCGACGCTCTCGCGGCCGCCTTCGAGGGCGAGCGTGGGAATCCGGTACTGTTCGACCGCCGGTTCTTCGGCCGTCTCGTCGCCGTCGACGGCGACCGCGGAGGACGAGCGATCCTGTTGGAAAGCGGCGCGAGCGCGCTCGTCGCCGTCGACGACCCGGGGGTCCGCCGGGATGTCGATCGCCCCGGTGATCTCGGTGGAAAACGCTGACCGGACGGTGAGCGAACTCTCGCCGGCCCACACGCGACTCACTCCTCGGACGGTGCCTTTCGGACCACGATATCCCCGTCTTCGACGTGCCACTCGACGCGGTCGCCGGCACCCACGTCGAGGAAGTTCCGAACCGGCTTCGGGACCGTCGTCAGGTTCTTTTCGGAGACCTTGGTGTCGGTGAGGTTACCCATCGACTCGCGGTTCGTGCGTAGTAGGGACATAGCTTTCGCTACGGGCACGCGTAGCGACGGCGGGGGACGAACCACGTCGAGAGACGCAGGTACCTCAGACGGAGGAGTTCCAGCGGTGCGCGCCGCCGTCCGAGGCGTTTCCGAAATCCAGATCGAACCGGTCCGATTCGAGCAACACCGGTCCCGGAACGTACGCGTCGTCGTCGACCGCGGAGAGAAGGTTGCGCTCACACATCGTTTCGAGCACGTCTCCGACGGTACGTTCGCGTCCCTCGATCAGGTTCGCCTCCTCGACGACGCCCGCGACCGTCACCCGGCCTTCGAGCATCGCTAGCCGGATGGCCGACACCCACGCGGGCTCCCGTCGCATCTCCCGACACATGACAGTCTCACGCACACTCCCATCGGATATATACCTTCCCAAGGCACCTTCTGACTGAGGGGGAAGCGTCGTCGCTCGGGTCAGTCGTCGCTCGCCGCTCGGGTCAGTCGTCGCTCGCCGCTCGGGTCAGTCGTCGCTCGCCGCTCGTTCGAACCGGTCGAGTGCGAACTCGATCATGTCCGGGCTCACGGGCCGGTACTCCTCGCGCTCGTGTTCGGGGAGATACGCCCGGACGCTGTTCCACGACTCGCGGGCGTATCGCGCGTCGAGGAGGACCCGGACGCCGCGCTCGTCCGGGCCGCGTATCACCCGTCCCACGGCCTGTCGAGCCTTCCGGACCGCCGGGACCGTCAGCGCCGTCTCGAACCCGGACTCGAAGCGACGGTCGTAGGCGGTTATCACCGCTCGCGTCCGCGGCCGCGCCGTGTTGATGATCGGGACGCCGCAGACGACGGCGGCTGAGAGGCGGTCGCCGCGGTAGTCGACGCCCTCCGTGAGCGTCCCGCGGAGGCTCGTCACGAGCACCTTCCCGTCCCCGGCGAAGAAGTCGTCTTTCAGTGATTCCGTCTCGCGGTCACCGGAGGACTCGTCGAGGAGGACGGGCTTGTCGAGTCGGTCGTCGAGCGCGCCGGCCATCCACGTCGCCTCCGCGTAGCTCGGGGTCCCCACGAGGACGTTTCCCTCGCGGGACGCGACCGCGGCCGTCGCGTCGAGGTGCGCGAGCCGCGTGTCGTTCCGTTCGCCCGGCGGGCCGCGGTTCTCGTGGGTGAACTTCGGCGCGTCGACGGCGAAGCTCGCGCGGTTCGCCTCCGGGAAAGAGAGCCCGTACGTCCGCTCGATCACCGGTCGCCCCTGCGCTTCGAGATGGTCGAGGCCGGTCACCTCGCGGAACACGTCCATCGGCTCGAGCGTCGCGCTCATGAGGACGCCGCCGCCGAACTCGGCGAGGCGGTCGCCGATCGGCTCGCTCGGCAGGCAGTTGTACAGCGCGAGGCTCGCGTTGTACGCGCGCCGCCACGAGTCGGGCGGCGCGGTCTCGTCCCACGTTCGTTCGAGGTCGATCGCGCGGAAGAAGTCCTCGTGGCCCTCGCGGTACCAGGCGTTGAGCGTGCGACCGACACCCGGGGCGGCCCGCTGTTTGTCCTCGTCTTCGATCGAGTCGAGGACGCGCTTGACCACCGCGCCCACCTGCTTCGCGCGCGCCCAGACGCGGTCGTCGTATCCTTCGCGCTTCGCCCACGTCGTGATCGCGTCTTCGCCCGGGGTCTCCGGGTCGCGAAGCGGGATTTCGTCGTCGTCGAGGTCGCGCATCGACGCGCGCCAGTCCGGGCGGTCGCGGTCGAGCCGATCGGTCACGCGGCGGTCGAGTTCGCCGCGGAGGTCGGCGTAGAAGTCGCGAACCGACTCGATCTCCTCGACGGTCACGTCAGCGTCGTCGAGTTCGCCGCGGACCAAGGCGGCGTCCTCGGACTCTGCGCCCGCGGTTTCGAATTCGAGCGGCTGGACGACGCGAGTGAGTTCGTTCTCGGCGTCGCGGAGGCTGGCGTCCGCGACCGCGTCGCTGACGAGGTCTCGGACCCGCGGTTCGAGCATGTGCGCCTCGTCGCAGACGACGAACGTCGAGTCGTCGAGCAGCGCGCCGGTGAACGTCCCGGTCGTCACGGGGTCGAACGCGTGGTAGTAGTTGCCGATGACGACCTCAACCTCGGGAACGAGCGCACCCATGATCGAGTGGGGACACGAGCCGTGGCCCGCGGCGAGGCGGACAAGTTCGTCGGCGTCGACGTGGCCGATATCGGTCACGTCGAACGGCACCGCCTCGGCCGGGTCGCCGTCCTCGGGGAGATCGTCGAGGAAGCCGGCGTAGAACGGACAGAACTCGGTTCCCTCGAACTCCTCGGTGTCGGGGCGGTACGGTGTTGGCTCGCCATCGACGCTGAGGTAGTCGGCGGCGGGCTCGTCCGAGCCGCCCGCCGCTCCCGCACCGCCCGCGTTGCCCGAGTCTAGCAGCCCGACCTGCTGGCTCCGCGCCTCGCTCACGAGGTTCGAGGTCGTCGTCGCGCCGCCGTCGCCGACGAGGTTGCGAGTGCGTTCTCGGAGGCCCTCGCAGCGCTCGTAGACGGTATCTCGGTCTATCCCGGCGCGGTTCTGTCGCGCGTACGGACAGACGTCCGCCTTCCCGACGAGCGTGAGTCCGGATATCGGGTCGTAGCCCTCGGGAAGGTTCTCGTTCACCGCCTCCAGATCCGTCTCGAACTGCCGGAGTTGCTGTTTGACGCTGGTGAGGACGAACACGCGCTCGAAGTCGGATTCGGGGTCGCGCACGCGGTCGAGACCGGCCGTGAGCGCGAGCATCGTCTTGCCGGTCCCGCACGCGCCCTCCAACGCGAGGAAGCCGCCGTCTGCGGCGGCGTCAATGGCGGCGTCGATGCCGTCGGCCTGCTCCGGGTAGGGCTCGGGGTGGCCGAAGATGTCGGCCCACGGCGGCGAGTCGGTCACAGGGACGGGTTACGCGGCATCGGATTTAACGCTTCACGCTTCAGTTGGTGGTCGCAGATGCTCCCGTCGTTGTCGTGGCATTCGCAGACGCACCCGTTGCAGCCGCTCGCGGGGCCCACAGCGAACCGATCCGTCTCCGGGCCCGTTTCCGGGCCGCGTTAGCCGACGATATCGTGGAGGTCCGAGAGTTCCTCGATCTCCCAAGTCGGCCAGACGTTCAGGTCCCAGTTGCGGCGGTGCGGCCGGCGGATGAACGCCGAGTCGATACCGGCGTTCTCGGCGGCGCGAACGTCGGACTCGTTGTCGCCGACGAATAGGGCGTTGTCCGCGTCGAGGTCGCCGAGCGCCTGCTCGATGTAGTGCGGGTTCGGCTTGCGCAGTTGGAGCGAGTGGATCGTCGGCTCGCGGCCGTAAGCGGCACCGAACCGTTCGAATCCCTCGAAGTGGTCGACGAGGAAGTCGACGGTGGCCTGCTGGTTCGAGGAGACGATACCCATCTCCACGTCGAGATTCTCCAGCTCGTAGAGATCGTCGTACGGGGTCTTCCGGCCCGCGCGCGCCTCGTGCTGTTGCGCCTTCGAGACCACGTCGTCGCGGGTCCGCCAGAACGACCCCGGATCGAGGTCGTACGTCTGACAGACGGTTCCCACGCTGCCGGGGGTCGCGCCGATGGTCATCTGCTCTACGTCGTCCGAATCGGGCTCCTCGACGCCGCACTCGACAAACGCGTCCCGGGTCGCGTCCCGGAGCACGTCGAAGCGCGTGCGGCCTACGAGGACACCGTCGTTGTCGAACACGACGGTATCGTACGTCATAACTCCGATAGATTGCGGACAGGGATAAGCGTTTCAGTGGGGTTCTCGCAGACGAGAACGCACGGACGCGAACGATACCGGAGCGGCGTCGGACGATTTTTGTCTCGTCGCGGCCGCCTAACAGCCATGCGTGTCAGTGTCATCGGCGGGAGTTTGATCGGGGCGGAGACTGCGGCGGTCGCCGAGGAACTCGGTGAGGAACTGGCCGACCGCGGACACGTCGTCGTCTGCGGCGGGCTCGGCGGCGTTATGGAGGCGGTCTGTCGGGGCGCTCGCGGGGTCGGCGGCGAAACGATCGGGATCCTCCCGACCGACCGGCGCGAGGACGCGAATCCGCACGTCACCACGCCGATCGCGACGGGGATGGGCCACGCGCGCAACGCGCTCGTCGTGATGAACGGCGACGCGGTGATCGCCGTCGACGGCGGCCCGGGAACGCTCTCGGAGATCGGGCTCGCGATCGCCCACGGACGACCAGTTGCGGGGCTCGACACGCACGCGGTCGAGGGCGTGACCGCCATCGAATCGCCGGACGCGGCGGTCGATCACGTGGAGCGAGCAGTGGAGTCGGACTGACTAGATTTCGGTGCTTCCCTCCAGAAGTGTTTCGCGGCGTCGCCCGCAGTCAACGCCAGGTGGGCTCGTCGTCGTCCGCGTCGTCGGTCGTCTTGTCCTCGCCCGCATCACTGGTGGTCGTCTCGTCCACATCTCGATCGGCCGCAGCGATGTTCCGGAATCGGTCGTCAGGTTCGTCCCGACCATTGGGCTCGTCTCGACCGTCGAACTCGGTTCGGTCGTCGTGAGGGTCGTGTCGTTCTCCGTAGCCGGGTGTGTCCGGCGATCCTCCGACCCCCGACGCGACCCGGTCGCCGTCGTCGCGTCCGTCGAGAACGCGAGCGACGAGGTAGCCGAACCCCATCGCACTGAGCGCGCCCGTCACGAGGCCGCCGAGAACCGGAACAACCCCCAGAAGCGCCCACGCGAGCACGCCGACGACGAGCGCCGAGCCGAGCCCACCGCTAATGTCGAACGCGTCACCGATCCATCTCCCGAGCGCGACGACGCCGACAGTGGTGGTCGCAACGCCGACGATCGCGAGCGCGAGCAGGCCGGGGACGACCACGAGGAGCCCGACGATCGTGATCGCAAAGAGGAACGCCGTGACCGCGATCGCGAGGTACGCTCCGAAGCCGTAGACGAATGCCATGACCGGTTCGCCGCGCACGTATTGGGCTCCTTCGTCGGTGAAATCGGGCGCGACAGCGATCACGATCGCGCCGAGGATCCCGACAACAGCGAGTTCAATCACGAACGAGAGTCCGGTGCCGAGGGCAAACCCGATCGGTTCCGTCGGGGCCGTTGGTCCCGGACCCATCCCGTCTACCGCAGTCGAAAGGAGCGTGGAGGGCATCGTTCCCAGTGTCGCGGAGGCGTCTCAAGTATCTTGTCAAAACCGCGGATGGTCGAGCGGTCGGATCGCCGGCGGCTACCAAGTGTCGTGGAACGTGTCGAACTCGATCGAGTCGAGCGGCTTCTCGCCGATCGCGGCCTCGTATTCGCCGGGCGTCAGCATGGGCTTGTGGAATCGCGGGCCGTCGTCGGTTGTGATCCGGGGACAGCCCGTGTTCACGAACGCGTCCATGTCGAAGTTGCGGAGGCGGTCCGGTGTCACCTCGTCCATGGTGATGAGGTAGGCGTTGTCGTTGTTCTCGACGATCTCTTGGGCTTTCTCCCAGCGGCCCTGTCCGATCTTCGTACAGAAGATGACGCCCCACTTCTCGGCGTCCATCGCCTTGTGGACCGCGGCGTATCGCTGCTTGAGGAACTGGTCGTGTTCGGCCACCTTCACGACGTTGTTGACGGGGTCGGCGATGACGACGCGCTTGTCCGGGTGCTCCATGGCGAGCCCGACCGGATGGAACTTCCCGCCGCCGACGTACAGCACCTGTTCCGCGTCGATGTCGGCAGAGGCGTAGTTACACCCTAGGACCTGCCCCTCCTTCGTGAGCCGGTCGTCGCCGCGGCGAGTGTGGACCTCGTAGCCGCGCTCCTCCAGCCAATCCGTCATCTCCTCGAAGCGGTTCATGTGTTGGGCGGTCGTGACGAGCCCCACGTCGGAGTCCTCCTCGGGCGGTGTCAGCTCCTCCGTGAGGGCGTCCTCCATGATCGGGAAGGGATCGACGTTCGAAAACAGGGGGACGTAGACGATGCTGTCGGATTCTTTCATCGGCGTGTGACCGAAGTGGACGAACACGTCCGTCCGGCGCATCAGGTACGTGTCGAGGTCGCACGCGCCGTAACACGGCTGTCCCGACAGCATGAACGTCACGTCGTCGGGGGCGACCTCGCGGAGGTCGTCGGCCACCTTCGGGCCGCGCCGCTTGAGCCCCTCGGGAAACTGGAGCCCGACCTTCGAGGCGTCTCGCTCCTCGATCGCCTCGAGTATCCGATCGAGTTCGTAGTCCCACTCGCGGTCGTGTTTCAGGGCCATCCCCGTCTTGGTGAGGTCGCCCTCCGTAGATCCGCTCATGTCGAACGAATTGTGCGGCAGGACGGTTAAACCGCGCGTTCGACGCTGTGAGGAACGGTCGATGATGACAGTCGGCGCGCTGGCGGGTCACCGACGGCGACCCGAGCCGCTGCCGCGGGCGACAGACCGAAGCCGCGCGCCGACGAACCGGAAGCCATGACCGACACCCCAGAGACCGACATTCCGCTCGAACACGTCCACGTCGCGCCCGACGGCGATCCCGCGAACGCCCCGGCCGTCTTCGTCCTCCACGGCCGCGGAGCCGACGAGGAGGACCTGTTGCCGGTCGCGAGACACCTCCCGGACGACCTTCACGTCGTGAGCCTGCGCGCCCCGGACCCGCTGCAGGGCGGCTACACGTGGTACGAGCTCGACCTGTCGGCGGGCGGCCTCGAATCGAGCCAGCCGGACGCCGAAGACTTCCGCCGGAGCCTCGACCTCGTCGTCGAGAGCGTCGACGCCGCGGTCGACGCCTACGACATCGACGCCGACCGGATCGGGCTGCTCGGCTTCAGTCAGGGGGCGATCACGAGTCTCTCGCTGCTGTTGGAGAACCCGGACAAGTACGCGTGGGTCGTCGCGCTCCACGGGTATCTCGCCGAGTCACACGCCGACCTCGACCCGGCGGGGATCGAAGACACGCCGGTGTTCGTCGGTGCCGGCACGGGCGACCGCGTGATCCCACAGTCGCGGTCCGCCGCCGCGGCCGACCGATTCGAGGCGATCGGTGCCGACGTGACGCGCGGGAGCTACCCCGGGGGACACGGGATCGGCCAGCAGGAACTGGCGGACGTGGTCGCGTTCGTGGAATCGCACGTCGGCGGGGACTGATCGGCTCGGCGTCGCATCGGAAGCCAAAATGCTCGTTTGCGTCTCGCGGACACCTTTACCTGAGGCGGGCGAACGACGGGTATGCACGAGCGAACACCCTCCAGACGCCGCGTGCTCGCCGGCGGAGTCGCAGCGGTACTCGGCGCGACCGCCGGCTGCCTCGGCGGGGCGCTGAGAAGTGACGATGCAGACGCCGACGGCGACGACCGCGTGCTGCGGCTGACCTTCGACGACGCCGGTGAGACCCTCCGCGACCGGTTCGTGGACGACCCAACCGAGACCGACACGACGTGGGACACCGCTGCCTTCGCGGCCGTGCGAGACGGAGAGACGTACACCACCCAGTACCGGAAGCCCTTCTTCTCGACGACCGACGACCCTCGGTACGCCGTTCACGGCGGGACGTACTACCGGCTCGGATCCGTCGTCGTCGACGAGGCGGAGGCAACGCGGCCGGTGCTCCGGCTGTTCGACGCCGACGCCGACGGCAACGGGGTCGACTCAGGGGACGACGCTGATTCGACAGGTGATTCCGAGACCGCCCGCGTCGTCGACGCGGAAACGCTGCCGTCCGGCGACCGACGCGCCGTCGAGATCGCGCACTTCGCCGCGCGAGCCCGCGGAAACGAGGGCGGCATCCCGATCGGGCTGGTCGAGCGCGGCGGCTACGTCTACCGCCGTCCGGACGCGCTCGACGCGAGCGGGGTGCTGGCCGACGACGGCCCGGACCGCGTCAGGTTTCGAGACACAGTCTACCGCATCGACGTGGCACGCGAGCAGTTCTACGAACCGGTATACCGCGCCACGGGAACGGTCGTCGCGGAGTCGCCCGAACAGGTGGAGGCGATCCTCCGAGCGCGCAAGGTCGACGCGCGGATCGCCGAGGGCGATCTCTCGCCCGACGCACAAGAGGTGATCGAGACGGCGGAGCACGGTGAGTACGAGGAGTCATACCCGTACTCTGAGGGGTACGCCGCCGTGTTGCGCGCGCTCCACGAGCGTCCGTACCTCGACGGCGACATCGAGTCGGACGCGACGGCGACCGACTCGGGTGCCGGGATGGTCCGTCACGCGGGGCGGTACTACGACTACCGGCTTCGGTTCGAGCCGAACTCTTAAAATCGGGTTCGTCCGCCGCCGGCGTCCTCGTGGCCAAGAGCCTTCTGCAAGAAGTTCATCCAGCGCTTGCGGTCGGCCGTCTCCTGTCGTTTCGCCTCCGTCTCCGGGTCGGGGGCGTCGAGTCCTTCGAGCGCCTCCAGCGCGCGGTCGATCCCGATTATCGAGTCCGCGAGCGCTTCGCCTTCCGCGTAGCTCACCTCGTTTTCTTCGATCGGTTCGAGTCGTTCGAGCCGCTCGCGCCGGAGGTTCCGCTTCGCCTGCTCGACGCGCTCGCGTTCACCCGGCGGGACCGAGTCGCGCCGCTTGATTTCGAAGACGAACGATCGGAGGTCGATCGGCTCGCCCTGGACCTCGGTCTCCTCGGGGATGTCCGCGCCCACCGTCGCGGCCTCGCGGTTGACGCGTTCGAGGAGCCCCTTACGCTCGTACTCCTTCATGACAGAGGTATCGGGGTCGCTCGCATTTTGTTCCTTCGACCCACCACTCTGCGCGGCCCGTCTCGGTCCGCGGTTCGTCCTCTCGGTTCGATCGCCGAACGTCGACGTTAACCCGTTCGCGGTACGAACTGCAGGCATGGAGTCGATCGAAGCCGAACTCGAGAGAGCGCGCGACCTCGACCCCGCCGAGCTCGCCGACGCGATCGAGGCGATCGGCTTCGAGTGCACGCGCTGTGGCGGCTGCTGTACGGGATACGCCCCGGACGAGGCGGGCGGCGCACCGGCCGGCGAAGGTATCGGCGAGCGTTCGGACGGTGAGGACCGCGATACCCCGAACGACGGTGAGATCGGCCGCGAACCCCACACGGCAACCGTCTTCCCCGACGAGGTCCGAGCGGTCGCTGACGCGGCCGAAGACGCGTTCGGCGAGGCGTACGACTGGCGCGACGTGGCTCGTCCGATGCCGTTCGGTCTCTCCGAGGACGGCGGCGAGCCGAGCGGTGAGACGTTCGAGTGGGCGCTCGCGACCGACGACTGCGGCGATTGCACCTTCTACGAGGAGACTGACGGACGCGGGGCGTGCGCCGTCCACGACTCGCGGCCGCTGATCTGTCGGACGTATCCCTTCAGCGTCGCGAGCGCGGGCGACTTGCACGACGACGGAGCGGGCCTCGGAACCACCGAACCGATGGGCGGCGTGGTCGAACGGCAGGGCCCCGTCCGGGCACACGAGTGCGAGGGCTTGGGACGTGACATCTCGCGGGAGGACGCGGAGGAGTTGGCCGCCGCGCTCAAGCAACGAGCCGTTCGGGAACTAGAGGAGGCCATCGGCGTCCGCGACAGCTACGAGCCTACCGATGTCGACGGCGTCGTCGTCCACGACTCCGAGGGACAGAAGCGTCCCGACGGCAGTCGGGTAGACGAAGGGGAGACGGGCCTCTAGTGGGCGAGGAGGACGCGGTCGATCGATCATTCGTTCGGTAGTTGGCTTACAGATCATTAGATACACTAATGAATAATAGGGATCGAACCATGTGTCGAGGTATTATATGGACGATTATGCGCTCAGAGTGCAATACGAGTGGCGAAAAACTATACGAGTGTTTCGTTTGTGGCACCCGGTGTGAAACCGGCGGATCCTGTCCGTCGTGCGGCGGCGAACTGCGTCACCTAGGGCGGTCCCGGGACTTGTAACCCATCGGTCACGTCCCGTCGGCCGCGTCGTCACCCGTCCCATCCGCGTTCGTCGCGTCGTCGTCGGCCGCGCCGTCACCGGTCGGTCCGTCGTCCGGCCCGTCGTCGTCCGCCGTCTCACCCCCGCCCGCCGCCTCGAAATCTGGCAGCGACAGGACGTTCTCGCGGCCGAGCCGAAAGCCGTCGAGCTCGTTGTCATCGCGGAGCCCGGTCACGACTTGGCTGGTCTTGGCGGCCGTCCAGTCGAGCGACTCGGCGACCCGCTTTTGTTTCATTCGCCCGCCGTTGGCCTCGATGAGCCGGAGCACCTGCTCTTCGTTGCTCAACAGCTCCTCGTCGACCGATGACGCGCCGGCAACATCGCCAGCCTCGGCCGCATCGTGGGCCTCGTCCGAGCTGCCTGTGTCATCCGTGTCGGCCGCATCCGCGGGAGGGGAGTCTTGGACGGTCGAGACGGCGTTCGAATCCGGCTGCGCGTCGGCCGGGGCAGACGGGTCGGATCCGGCAGTCGCGGACGCGCCGCTTTCCACGCCAGAACCGTCTCGGTCGGCGGAGCCAACAGAGGTGTCAGTGTCACCGCGCCCGAGCACGGCACCTCCGAACAAACCGAGCCCGCGGCGGCGAGCGACCCCGGCCGAGACGCCGATCAGAACGAGGACGGCGAGGACGGCTCCGACCAGCGGGAGAGTCGCGCCGCTCGCGACCCCGGCCGGTTCGAGCGAAACGCGGGGCTCGCCCGCGGTGAAGTCCGTCGGCCCTCGCCAGACGATCGACACGTCGCGGGTCTCGGCGGGAGCTGGCGTCGCCTCGACTACTCGATAGCTCTCCGGCCACGAGATGATAAAGGAGGTGCCGTCGTCGAGGAACAGCTCGTCGACGGCGTCGCCCGCGACGATCCGGTCGCCGTCGACGGCGGCGAAGTTCCGCCACTCGAATCGGTAGGTGAGCACGCCGTACGACTGCGGCAGTTCGCGCCGCTCGGCGGTCACGGTGACGTTCGTCACCGCCATCTCGCGGCCAGTCGCGTTCTCGGCGGCGGCGGCGGTCGCGACCATCCGCTCGCGGAACCGATCGGTGTACGTCGTCGTGTTCGCGTCGACGTCGGTCTGTAGGTCCGCGAACGCCTGCTCCTCCTCGTCGGTGGCCAGCCGCACCCGGTACTGGATCTCCCACGTCGCGTTGCCGTCGGCGTCGACCGCCGCCTCGATCAGAACGTCGTCGGGGTCGACTTCGGTCTGTTCGAACCCGACGGGGGCGACGCCGGACGCGCCGGCGGCGTCTCCGGACGCGCCAGCGGTGCCTCCGGTCGCCGCGACACCAAGGGCAACGAAGATCACTGCGACGACGAGGATCAGGGCCGTTCGCTGCACAGAGACGCGGTCACGCGGGACAGATAAATCGTTTCTCATCTGGGCGGCTTCGGCCGTCGGTCGTGAGAGTGGAGAAAGACGCGATGACGGCCGCGAAACGCAGAGACAGAGCGGTCACGCTGTGCTGGCCACGACAACGTCGCTCCACGCGTTCTGGAGGAACGATCCGGCAGCGTCGACGGGTCCGAGAGACGGTCTGTCGCGACCGGGGGTCGCGTCGCCGCCCGAACCGCCATTGTTTGAACCGCCGCCGTTCGAACTGCCACCGCTCGAACCGTCGCCGCCGCCGGACCCGCCTCGGTCCGATGCGCCGGCACCCGGCTCCTCATCCGAGTCGTCCGAGCCGTCCGAGCCGTCCGAGTCGTCCGAATCTCCGCGTTCGGGGACCCCATCGCTCGCCGAGCCGCCGTCGCGGTCAGACCCGTTTCGCGACGGACCGTCCGCGTCGTCTTCGCCGGGAAAGCGGTCGGAACGACCAGCGTCTGACGCGTTCTCCGATTCAGCACCACTCGCGGGCGATCGCCGGGTATCTCCGGTGGCGTTTGGCGGGCTGGAGTTTGCCACGTTCGACGGGGCGGTTCCGTTCGGCGCGGCAGTTCCGTTTCCACGGTCGACACCACCGTCGGGGCCGGGAGTGGTTCCGTTCGGCGGTCCGCGGCGGTCGAGCGGTCCGCGCCGATCCGCGGCGAGCGGGCTTCCCGTCTCGTTACCGCCGATTCCACGCGCGATCGCGGCGACTTCCGGGCCGCTCAGGTCGCTCGCCCGCTCGCGAACCGCGTTCAGTCGCTCCTCGTCGAGGCCGCGCTCCGCTCTGGCCGACGCGGGGAGCTGCTCGGCGACGTCGGCGCTCTGGTTGGCCTCCCGTCGCTCGCTTTCCGCACGTGCACCGAGTTCGGCCATCCGAGCGGCGAACGCCCCCTGACTCAACTCGCCGGCGTCGCGGCGCTCGCGGAGTTCACGCTGGCGACGCTCGATCGTAGTGAGTCGGTCGTCGGTCCGGTTCAGCCGCTCGGCGACGACGGCGGCGCGCTCCGCGTCGGAGTCGGTGCGGTCGAGCGCCACCTCGAACGACCGAGACGACACCTCGCCGTCGATCTCGGCCTGCTGCACGCCCACCACGCCGGAGAAGCGCTCGCCGGGGCTGACGGCCGCGGCGTCGTCGCTCCCGGCAGTCGAGTTCGTCTCGTTCGTTCCCGGATCGTCCGTGTCCGTCTCGTTTGTTCCCGGATCGTCTTGCGCCGTGACGACGCCGACCGGTCCGGCCGCCGCCACGCCGATCAGTCCGACGACTGCAACGGCGATGACGACGGCGACGACTGGTGCGGTCCCTCGGTTCATCATCCGTCGGTACGCGGCGGATCCGTATATAAATGCGACTCCGTTAAGCCGGATAAACGCGGATTAAGGACCGAACGATCTCTGTGCAGTCGGTCGATTCGCGATCGGAGCCTCAGTACGATTTCGCGAAGTACGCCGTCCGCTCGGCATCGTCGCCGCAGATCGCGCAGGTCTCGTCGTGGTCGTCGCCGACGAGGGGGTCCTCGTCCTCGAAGGGGACCATCACGATCTCGGCGGCCATCGGTTCTTTGATCGGCTCCTCGCAGTCCTCGTCGCCGCACCACGCGGTCTTCACGTAGCCGCCGTGCTGGCCGAGCGTGCCGAGGATCTCGGCGCGGTCGTCCGCCTCGCGCACCTCGCCGTCGAGCGTCTCCTCGGCGGCTGCGTACAGCTTCGCGTAGATCTCGTCGAAGTGGTCGCGGACCGTCTCGGCGACGCCCTCGCGGTCCTCGACCACACTCTCGCCGTCGGGTCGGTGGACGAGGGTGAGTTCGTCGTCGTCGACCTCGTGGGGGCCGATCTCGATCCGGAGCGGAACGCCGTTCAGCTCGTGTTCGTTGAACTTGAATCCGGGATTGCGCTCGTCGCGGTCGTCTAGTTCGACGCGGACGCCCGCGTCGCCGAGGTCGTCGGCCACGCCCTCTGCATACGCGAGCACCTCCTCTTTGGTGTCCTCCTGCCAGATCGGGACGACGACGACCTGTTCTGGGGCAACTGTCGGGGGAACGACGAGCCCCTGCTCGTCCGAGTGGGTCATGATAAGTGCGCCGAGTGCGCGCCACGAGAGACCCCACGAGGTGGTGTGGGCGGTCCGATCGTTTTCCTCCTCGTCCGAAAAGGTGATGTCGAACGCCTCCGCGAACGACCGGCCGAGGTGGTGGGAGGTCGCGCCCTGCACGGACTTTCCATCGGGCATCAGCGCCTCGACGGTCGTCGTCGTGTCCGCGCCGGGGAACGTGTCGTGGTCGGGCTTTTGCCCTTTCAGGACCGGGATCGCGAGCAGGTCTTCGTAGGCGGACTCGTACTGATCGAGCCGTGTCATCGTCTCGTCCCACGCGTCCTCGCTCGTCGCGTGGGCGGTGTGGCCCTCCTGCCAGAGAAACTCCTTCGTGCGGAAGAACGGCTTCGTCTCCGTCGCCTCCCACCGGACGACAGAGCACCACTGGTTCACGCGCAGCGGGAGGTCGCGGTGGCTCCGCACCCACTGGGAGATGTACGGCGTGATGATCGACTCGGAAGTGGGGCGGACGGCGAGGCGCTCTTCGAGCTCGTTGTTTCCCGCCTCGGTCACCCACGCGACCTCGGGATCGAACCCCTCAACGATGTCCTTCTCGCGTTCGAGATAGGATTCGGGGATGAACATGGGGAAGTAGGCGTTCTGGACGCCGGTGTCCTTGAACTTCGCGTCGAGGAAGCCCTGCAGTCGCTCCCAGAGGGCGTACGCGCGGGGACGGGTGACGATGAATCCGCTCATCCCCTCGGGGCCGTAGTCGGCCAGCCCCGCCTTCTGTACGACCTCGGCGTACCACTCGCCGGTGTTGTGTGACTTGGACTCGGTGATGCCGAGTTCCTGGTCGTCGTCGCTCATTGTTCGCACGGGCGTGGCTCGCGGGCTTAAAACGTCCGAAGCCGACCGGTGGTCGCAGGCGGCCACCGCGACCGGCCGATGCGACCGGAAACTGCCACCGATGATGCGACCGGCTACCGCACCCGGCGACCGGAAACCGCGACAGACTCGTTTCAGATCGCCGGAACGCGCAGAAACGTTAACCCGGCTCGGCGACCTACGGCACAGCATGGACCTGTCGGGGCTGCGCCGGTACACGCCGGGGACGATCGCCGGAGCCCGCCGCGAGGCGGCCGTGTTGGCTCCCGTCATCGCGCGCGGCGACGAGCCCCACCTGCTTTTCACCAAGCGCGCCGACCACCTCGGCGAGCACCCCGGACAGATGAGCTTTCCCGGCGGCGGCCGCGAGCCGTTCGACCGGACGCTGACCGACACCGCGCTGCGAGAGGCGAACGAGGAGGTCGGGATGCGCCCCGAGGAGGTCGACGTGCTGGGACGGATCGACGACACGCGCACGTCGAGTGAGTACCGTATCCGGCCGTTCGTCGGCGTCGCGCCCGACCGCGAGTACGTCCCCGACGAGTCGGAGGTCGCGGAGGTGGTCGTCCTGCCCGTGAGCGGGCTGACCGACCCCGCGAACTACGAGTCGGAACAGCGAGACCACCCCACTTACGGCCGACACCGGATCCACTTCTTCCACGTCGACGGCTACACGGTCTGGGGCGCGACCGGCCGGATGGTCGTCCAACTGCTGGAGCGGACGACCGACTGGCGCGCGCCCGACGAGGTCGACCGCGTGGTCGAGCCCGACGCCGAGCTTCCGGTGTAACACACCGAACCCACGCGTCGCTCTCAGCCAGTCACCTACTCCCCTTTTTCGCGGACCGTCCCGCCGCCCAGTCCCTCCCACTCGACGCGGTAGCCGAGCCGCGAGAGGGCGGCGCTGGCGTCGTCGATCCCGCGTTCGTCGAGGACCCGCTCCGCGTCCGACAGCGACATCCCCGCGTCGATCGCCGCCCCCGCCGCGTCGAGCACCGCGGGGCGCACCAGCGTCCGCCCCACCAGCTCGTGGTTGGGAAACGATTTATCCGCGATCGCCTCGACGCTGACGCCCCAGTCGCCGGCCAACTCGTCCAGCCCGATCGCGTCGGCGTCGGGCGAGAGGGCGTCGGGGAGATCGGCGGCCGCGTCGGCGACGAAGTCGGCCTCGTACTCGCGGAGCACGTCGACCACGTCTTTCACCCGAACCGTTCCCGAGTAGGTGACCACGCGGTGGTCGCGCTCGGCGATCTCCTCGCCGACGCCGAGGCTCTCGTCGACGGCGACGAGCAGGTCCACGTCCTCGACGTCCGCGAGCTGTCCGAGTTTCTTCTCGACGTACTCGGGCGTCCAGAACCCCATGACCTCGAAGAAGAGCCGGAAGTCGGCGTGGTCGTAGTCGAACGCGAAGTCGGGGATCATCACCCGCGTGCCGGTCGCGAGCGGCTCGGGCTCGCGGACGAGCGCCCAGTCGAGATCGAGCCCCCGAAACCGCCCGGCGAAGTCGGCCTCGACGCCGCTGTCGAAGTCGGGCTCCGCGACCGGCGCGACGCCGGGAACCGTCACGTCGCCGTCGGAGAGGCGCATGGCGCGCTCGCGCCCGCGGTCGTCGATCGTCGCCTCCAGTTCCCACTCGGCGGACGCCGCGACGGTCCGGAGCAGTCTGGCGAACGCGGTCCCGTAGCGACGGGTGCGCGAGAAGAGCGCGTCGGGACCGGTGACGGCCAGTTCGCGGCCCTCGGGCGTCTTCTCCAGTTCGTACATCAGCCGGAGCCGCTTGACCGCGGAGACGAGCCGCTTCGGGTCGTTCGACCGCACCCGGACCTCGGTGGCGTCGAAGAGGGCAGTCTGGGCCAGGGAGAGGTCGTACTGCTCCAAGAGGGAGTCGGGGTCCCACCGCACGTCGGCGTCGACGAGGACCCCGTTGACGTCGCGGTCGGCGTACAGCGAGTCCTCGACGTCGCCCGAGTCGATCCCGAGCGCGTCGGCGGCGCGGTCGACCGCCTCGTCGCGCTCCGCCTCGCTCGCGACGCCCACCGCCTCCGCGGCCTCGAACGCGGCCCGCCGGACGCGACGCGGCGGGACCGGGGCTCGCGTCTCGAAGTCGCACTCGCGCTCGACGAGCGCCGCGAGCCCGCGGACGAGCTTGAAGTCGCCGCCGGAGTCGGCGTCGGCCTCCAGCGCCGCCAGCGCGTCGTCGAGGTCGCCGCGCCGCTCCCCGACGTGGGACTCGAAGGTTCCGAGCACTCGGGCCGCGAGCGGGCGGTGTTCGCGGGTCGCGAAGCGAGGTCGGTAGCCGCCGCCGGCCCGCGAGACGCGCAGGAGGTCCTTGCGTAGCACGCTCTCGTGGTACCCACCGGTCGACCTAAAACGGGCGGATCCGGTCGCCGGTCGGGTGCGGCACCCGCGCGGGATCAGTCGTCCGCGTGTCTCGTTTCCGGCGTGAACGTAACGCCGCCGATCTCGATCTCGTCCGGAACGCGGCTGGCGTCGTGCGTACCGACCGGCGGCAGATTCACCGCCGCGGCGGCGGACGCGTCGAGGTCGGTGTCGTCGTCGATGGCGGCCATCTCCCCGTCCGCGTCCCGCGCGTCCTGGTCGATGCGCATCGAGCAGAACTCCGCGCCGCACATCGAGCAGAACCGGGCCTCCTTGTAGTTGTCTCCGGGGAGCGTCTGATCATGGGAGGACCGCGCGCGTTCGGGGTCGAGCGCGAGGTCGAACTGGCGAGTCCAGTCGAACTCGTAGCGCGCCTCCGAGAGGGCGTCGTCCCAGTCGCGCGCACCCGGACGCCCGATGGCGACGTCGGCGGCGTGGGCCGCGATCCGGTACGCCGCGAGCCCGTCCCGCACGTCCTCCGCGTCGGGGAGACCGAGGTGCTCTTTCGGCGTCACGTAGCAAAGCATCGCCGCGCCCGCGCGTGCGGCCTCGGTCGCGCCGATCGCGCTCGTGATGTGGTCGTATCCGGGCGCGATGTCGGTCACGAGGGGCCCGAGCACGTAGAAGGGCGCGCCGTCGCACACCTCCTGCTGGCGGTCGACGTTGTCGGCGATCTCGTCCATCGGGACGTGGCCGGGACCTTCCACCATCACCTGCACGCCGTGGTCCCACGCGACCCGTGTGAGCTCGCCGAGCGTTTCGAGTTCGGCGAACTGCGCCTCGTCGCTCGCGTCGGCGAGACAGCCCGGACGGAGTCCGTCGCCGAGCGAGATCGTCACGTCGTGTGCCGCGAATATTTCGCAGATCTCCTCGAACTTCACGTACAGCGGGTTCTGGGTCCCGTTCTCCTCGATCCACTGGGCGAGGATCGAGCCGCCGCGCGAGACGATCCCGGTCTTGCGGCCGTCGGTCAGCGGGAGGTGTTCCATCAGCACGCCGGCGTGAATCGTCATGTAGTCGACGCCCTGCTCGGCCTGCTTCTCGATCACGTCGAGCAGTAGCTCGTGGGTGATATCGGCGGGGCCGTCCGCCCGTTTCACCGCCTCGTATATCGGGACCGTGCCGACCGGAACCGGCGAGTACGCGACGTTCGCCTCGCGGGTCTCGTCTAAGCGTTCGCCCGTCGAGAGGTCCATGACGGTGTCTGCGCCGTGGTGGACGGCGGCGTGGAGCTTCCGCAGCTCCGCGTCGAGGTCGCTGGTCGACTCGCTGTTGCCGATGTTGGCGTTGACCTTCGTCGAGAACTCCCCGCCGATGATCATCGGGTCGAGCGAGTCGTGGGCGCGGTTGTTCGGGATCACCGCCCGCCCGTCGGCGACCTGCCGACGGACGAACTCCGGCTCGCGGTTCTCGCGCTCTGCCACGCGCTCCATCGCGGGCGTGATCTCCCCGTCTCGGGCCTGCTGGATCTGTGTCGCCATCACTGATTACTAGGTTATACCATTAGTTAATATACTCTGGGATCGGCGGTTCGGCGTCTCCGATCGGGGGCGCAGGTGCGACACGCTTAACCCCGAAACCCGTCGATCGGAGGGTAATGAGTACAGACGCGGCAGGCGACGCGGCCGCCGGAGAAGAGTCCGGCAGCGAGGAGGGCTCCGACGGCGAGCCGGAGGCGTTCGTCCGGACCTGCGAGCACCTCGTCGACCGGATCCTCGCGGGCGAGATCGACCGCGACGATCTGGAGTCCGCCAAGCTCGACGCCTGCTCGGAGTTCTCCTCCCCGAAGGTGCCGAAGAACACCGAGATACTGGACCACGCGCCGTCGGAGGCCCGCGACGACGTGATCGAGGTCGTCCGGCGGAAGCCGGTCCGGACCGCCTCCGGCGTCTCGCCCGTGGCGATCATGACCTCGCCGAAGCTGTGCCCGCACGGGAAGTGCCTCTACTGCCCCGGCGGGCCGGCCTCGGAGTTCTCCTCCGCGCAGTCGTACACCGGCCATGAGCCCGCCGCCGCGCGCGGCGAGCAGAACGACTACGACCCGTACGGACAGGTCACCCTCCGGCTCGAACAGCTCCGCAAGATCGGCCACCCCGTCGACAAGGTCGAACTCATCCTGATGGGCGGGACGATGACGGCGCGCTCACACGACTATCAGGAGTGGTTCGTCAAGCGCGCGCTGCAGGCGATGAACGACTACGACCTCGACAAAGAGCCGGATCCCGCCGAGGGTGAGTCGTTCGCGCCTGACCCCGAGGAGGTCGAGTTCGAGTATCTGGAGGACGTGATCGCCGAAAACGAGACGAACGCGATCCGTAACATCGGAACGACCTTCGAGACGAAGCCCGACTGGTGTGACCCCGAGCAGATCGACCGCATGCTCGATCTCGGCGGGACCAAAGTCGAGGTGGGCGTCCAGACCACCTACGAGCGGATCAACCGCGAGATGCACCGCGGCCACGGCAACGAGGCGAGCCGCAACGCCAACCGCCGGCTGCGCGACGCCGCGTTCAAGGTCGGATTCCACATGATGCCGGGGCAGCCGGGGATGACGCGAGAGATGTGTCTGGAGGACTTCCGCCAGCTGTTCGACGACCCGGCGTGGCGGCCCGACTACCTGAAGATCTACCCGACGCTCGTCGTCGAGGGGACCCGCGTGTACGACCGCTGGCGGCGCGACGACTTCGACCCGCTCTCGAACGAGGAGGCCGCGGATCTGGTCGCCGACGTGATGGACCTCATTCCCAAGTACACCCGCCTCCAGCGCGTCCAGCGCGACATCCCGGCCGATTTCATCGAGGGAGGCGTCTGGAAATCGAACCTCCGACAACTCGCGAGCCAGCGCGCAGAAGAGAGGGGGATCGTCCAGCAGGACATCCGCGCCCGCGAGGTCGGCCACAACGACGCGGACCCGGACCCGGACGACGTCGAACTCGACGTCACGACCTACGGGGCCGGCGGCGGCACGGAGCACTTCATCTCCTTCGAGGATCCCGTCCGCGACCTGCTGGTCGGTTTCTGCCGGCTGCGGTTCCCGTCGTTCGCGCCCGACCAGCCCGGCGCGCCCGGCACGGAGAGCGACCCGATCCGCCGCGAACTCGAAGACGCCGCCCTGATCCGCGAGCTGCACGTGTACGGCGGCGAGGTCGCCATCGGCGGCGACGGCGACTGGCAGCACAAGGGGTACGGGAAGCGCCTGCTCGAACGCGCCGAGGATATCGCTCGCGACGCCGGCTACCGTAAGCTCGCGATCATCTCCGGGATCGGTGCGCGCGAGTACTACCGGAACAAACTTGGCTACCACCAAGACGGCCCGTACGTCTCGAAGCGACTGTGAGGACCGAGCCGGGTCGCCGTCCGATATCGCCCGGTATTATCCGAACTCGACCGCTCGATCACGTATGGACGACGGCTGGATCTCCGAAGAAGACTGGCGGACGATCGTGGCGAACGTCCCGATCGTCTCGGTCGACCTAGTGATCAGACGCGACGGCGGCGTGCTGCTCGGTCGGCGAACGAACGAGCCCGCGAAGGGATACTGGTTCGTGCCGGGCGGACGCGTGCAGAAGGGCGAGACGCGTCGCGAGGCAGTCCGCCGGGTTGCACGCGAGGAACTCGGCGTCGGCGTCGAGATCGTCGAGTCACTGGGGGCATTCGAGCATCGGTACGAGACTGCCAACGTACCGGGTGTTGATACGAAGCACTACCTCGCGAACGGATACGTCGTCGATATCGTCGACGGTGACCTAGATCCGGACGATCAACACGACGGGTTCCGCGTGTTCCGGTCGCCGCCGGAGCCGTGCCACGAGTACGTTCGGGCGTACGTCGAGGCAGCATCGGCCGTGGAGGCGTGGACCGCGTAGTTACACGAGAATCCGATAGTGGCCTGATCTGTTTTCAGTAGGTTGTCGATCTCGAAGTCGCCAAAGTGACGTGGCGTCCCCGTCACTGGCACGTCGAACGCATCGAACACCGCATTCAGAGCGGTTTCGAGAACACCGCCCGCATCGCTTTTGCGCTTATTCCCCGCGCGGCGCTCGTACTCTTGGACGACGGCTGACACGAGGCGAGACCGGTCCCGTTCGCTGATGTCCTCGGTCTCGTCGAGGAGCTGTGTCACGTACGGAACGAGCGCCATGTTCTGGCCTCCCGCCTGCAGTCGAGTGCCGGCGTCGTCAACGGCTTCCAGCGCATGATAGCACTTTTCGGGCTGGTAGGCCGTCTCGTCTTCGTTGATCAGAGTTGCCTCGACGACACCAACGACGCTCTCCTCGTCGAAGTCAGGAGCCGAACTCAGCACCTCGGTCCTTTTGACGACCGGCCTACAGGCCCGCTGGAAGTCTCGTACGTCTTCCCTATTGTCGATTCGGACGAGGATCTGTTTGACGAGTTCCTCGGTCTGTGCATAGCGTTTCGTCCGCCGACCGTTGTAATACTCGTTGACGGCACCGAGGATGCCGTTTCGAATCGTTTCGCGAAGGGTTTCCAGATCCGCGTTTTCCACGAGTTGCGTTTCTAGACGACAACCGAGTATCAACACGGCATCCGGCTCGCTAACCGCAAATCCGCTATACTTCGCAGCCCCAAGATCGCGGAGGAACCAGTAGATATTGTTTTGTTCCGTCGAAGCGGATGACTCAGATTCTTCCGACACATGAGCGTCTTTCGAGGCGGAGCCCCCGGCCTCAAGGAGCGAGGGCTTCCGACGCCGAGTCGGAAGTACGACGCGAGTAGGCCGGGGAGGAAGCCGACACGGTGGGAGACAACCGTTAAGTTGCACCCGCCCGTACTGCCAGATAGTGCTGTGCGGGCACAAGTCTCGCGCAGTACGGGCCGCAGTAGCCCGGCCCCAAATGGTGGGTTTGTCGACCCCGAAGGGCGTCCGGTAGGCGGGGCGCACAAGACGCCCCTCGCGCCAACCGAGGGCGAGAACCACATCAAAGCCCCACACTCAACGAGTGAACCCGTCAGGGTGAGCGAAGTAGGGTGGGGTCGGTTACTGGACAGTATCGTTTGAAATCACATTACAAGTTACCTACGAGATAGTTACAGGATCACCATCTGTTCTCGCGCTTTGACACAGCTAATCGGACGAAAAATACAAACAGAAGACTTCTATCTGTTATTAATGGAGCGGGCCGGGCGCGATTTGAACACGCGACCGACGGATTAAGAGTCCGTCGCTCTCCCTAACTGAGCTACCGGCCCTCATCGAAGGGTATCGCAGTCGCGGTAAAAGGCCTTTTCATTCGCCGATGCACAACCAGATCGCTCTCCGACAGATTCGGACTGCCGTGGATAGTGGCGACTCTCGCGTTCACGGGTCTGCCAGCCGCAGCGAGACGTTCGCGGCGGCCGGCGCGTCGTGAGAGAGAACGCACTCGTTAAGTGTCGTCCCGCGGAACAACCGCCAATGAGTGGGGCATCCGGATCGGCGCGGACGCGGTACGCCATCCTCGGCTGTGGAAGCGTCGGGCACGCCGTCGCGGAGGAACTCACGGGTCGCGGCAAGGACGTGCTCATCCTCGACCGGGACGAGAGCCGCGTCGAGGCGCTCCGTGATCAGGACCTCAACGCCCGGGTACAGGACATCGCCGAGCCCGACGTGACCGAGGAACTGGCCGACCGCGACATCGTGTTGATCCTCGCCAGCGATGTCGAGGCCAACAAGGCGGCGGTCTCGGCGATTCGAGATACCGGCGGCGACCACTACGTGGTCGTTCGGGCGTCCGATCCGGTGAGCGAAGACGAACTCCGCGATCGCGGCGCTGACGTGGTGATCAACCCCTCGACGGTGATCGCCGACAGTGCGCTCCAGTCGCTCGAAACCGGAGAGCTAGAGTATATGGCTCGTCAGCTGGCAGAGATTGTCGAGTCGGGGGACGGGCGGATGGCGATATTAACCCACGACAACCCGGAGCCGGACTCGATCGCGTCGGCGACCGCGCTGCAGGCCATTGCGGACGCGTTCGGCGTCGAGGCCGATATTCTCTACTCCGGTGATGTCGGCCACCAAGAGAACCGAGCGTTCGTCAATCTCCTCGGGATCGACCTCGTGGCGCGGTCGGAGGCCCCAGCGCTTTCGGAGTACGGGACTATCGCCGCGGTTGACCTCGCGAAGTCCGCGGACGACGGGTTCGACTTTGATACCGAGATCGACATCTACATCGACCACCTAGAGGCCGACGTGCCCTTCGACGCACGGTTCGTCGACGTGCGCACGAACGTCTCCTCGACGTCGACAATCCTCACGAAGTATCTCCAAGAGTTCGATCAGTCACCGACGGAGGCGGTCGCGACCGCGCTGTTGTACGGAATTCGCGCCGAGACGCTCGATTTTAAGCGAGACACGACGCCCGCAGACCTGACGGCGGCGGCGTATCTCCACCCGTTCGCGAACCACGACACGCTCGAACAGGTGGAGTCGCCGTCGATGAGTCCGGAGACGCTAGACGTGCTCGCCGAGGCGATCCAGAACCGGGAGGTACAGGGAAGCCACCTGTTCTCGACCGCGGGATTCATCCGAGATCGTGAGGCGCTCGCGCAGGCCGCCCAACATCTCCTCAACCTAGAGGGGATCACGACTACGGCCGTGTTGGGGATCGCCGACGACACGATCTACCTCGCGGCCCGCTCGAAGGACATCCGCCTGAACATCGGAAACGTCCTCGACGAGGCGTTCTCGGAGATGGGCGACGCCGCCGGCCACTCGACGCAGGGGTCACTGGAGATACCGCTCGGGATATTCACGGGAATCGACGCAAGCGGCGACAACCGCGACACGCTGCTCGAACTCACCGAGGAGGCCGTCCGCCGGAAGCTGTTCGACACGCTCGGCGTCGAGGGCGGGAGCAACGAGAGCAGTAACGGCTCGTAGGGCACGGTCTCACAGAGCCGGCTCCCACGTGGAGCAGCTACCTCGGAGTGCGGCGGATAGGTTTTGCCCGTCCAGCCCGGACAGAGACACGCGAATCGACGCCACCATGCACGTCCCAGCGGATCCGCCCGCCGTCTGTCCCGCCTGCGGTGACCCCTACGAGTCGGTATCGCGTCACGGCGACGGATTCGTCGTCAATCGTCTCGACAACGATCGGCACCGACGGGTGTGTTTCGATCCGGTTGACAGAGACGGGAGTCCAGCGTTCGACTCTTATCACCACATGCATGATCAAGCAGACGAGATCGCGAAGGAGAGAGCGGACGCCGAGCTCCCTTAGAACCCGTCACCGTCGGTGATCGAGGTGTACGCGCCGATCAGCGCGCCGGAGAGGTCGACACCAGAAAGCGTCGCGCCCTCGTCAATCACGGAGTTTCGGATCGTCGAGTCCGTGATCGTTGCGTCCGGGAAGACCACCGCGCGGTCGAGCGTCGAGTCAGTGACCGTCGCGCCGTCCATCACGTGGACCACGTCGCCGATCTCGGTGTTCTCGACCGTCGCTCCGTCGGCGACGAGGCTCCCGTTGTCGAGTGCGTACGCGACCGCGTCGAGGTAGCTGTCGGCGGTCCCGATGTCGAACCACGCGCCGTCGAAGGTGAACGCGTGGACCGAGCCGCGTTCTTGGAGCCACTGGAGGAACCATCCGGGCTCGTCCGGGTTGTTCCCGTCTTCGAGGTACGTCGAGAGGTCGGGGAGCGTCTCGGCCGGGAACGCGTAGCAGGCGATGGAGACGAGTGTCGTTTTCGGATCGTCGGGTTTCTCTTGGAAGTTGATCACCTCGTCGCCGTCGAGGTCGACGAGACCGTACGACTTCGCGCGCTCGCGGTCGCCGACGTCGTAGGCGGCCAGCGTCGGCGTTCTCTTCTCCTCGAAGAAGGTAGCGAACTCGCCCAGATCGAAGCTGATCAGGTTGTCGCCGGCGACGACGATCAGGTCGTCGTCGACGCCCTCGCGCTCGACGAGCTGTTCGAGCGCGCCCACGACACCGAACTTCTCGTCTTCCTCAACGGTCTCTTCGACCGAGAGTGTCGGTTTCTCGAAGGGACTGTCGTCGAGGTACTCCACAAACGTATCAGCGAATCGTTCGTTCGTCGAGACGAACACCTCATCGACGCGGTCGTCGGCCTCTAAGTCCGCGAATATCTCGTCGATGACGGTGTTTTCTCCGACCGGAAGGAACATCTTCGGTCGGTCATGGGTGATGGGCCAGAGTCTGGTCGCGTATCCCCCCGCGAGTACGACGGCTTTCATGCGGAGACACTCTCACCGAAGCGGCATACTTCTTGTGCTACTGTCACCACTCGGAAACACGACGATACCCGTCGTACCGACGCGTTTGCGAACGCGATCGGTCAGTCGCTCAACCGGTCGGTGTCGATGGCAACGCCGGGCGGAGTAACGACGAGGAATCCGCGGAAGTGCATCAGTTCGCCGCCCATGTCCTTGACGTCGCGGGCGAATCCGGCTGCGAGTTCGTTGAGATCGCCGTCGACGGTCAACACGAGCGTGTTTCCGTAGTCGACGCTGCGGATCCACTCGTCGGGATCGGTAGTCCCGTCGAGGACGCCGAGGACGACGTCGCCGCTTGCCGCGAACGCCTCGTCCATCTTCTCTTCGGCGTCTCGGAGATCGAGATCCCAGTCGCTCATACTACAGCGTCACGAGGCGACGGCAAAAACGTTCGGACCGGTCGCAGTGCGGGTACTTCGGACGGTCGCATTCTGATAAAATCGGCCGGATCGCGGTGTGGTTAAGTGCGTTCCGAACGGATCCAACGCATGGAGTATACGCGGCGGTCCTTGCTCACGAGTGCTGTGGCTACCGGTGTCGTCGGTGCGGCCGGCTGTCTTGGTGCCGATGGCGGTAGCGGAAGCGGCGGCAACGACGACTCCGGTGCCTCCCTCGAAACCGGGACGTACGACTGCGATCTGACAGAGCCCACTGACCCGGATCTAGAGTACCGTCCCACACTCGGCGATCCGGAAGCAGACGTCCTCGTGCAGGCGTTCGAGGATTTCACGTGTCCCCACTGTGCGAGCTACAAGCTTGACGAGTTCCCGACGATCCGCGAGGAGTACCTCGCGCCGGGGGACGTGCGGTACGAACACTGGGATTTTCCCATCCCAGTCAACGAGACGTGGGCGGTCCCCGTCGCGAGCGCGGCCCGCGGCGTCGGAGCGCGCAACGGCGACGAGGCCTTTTTTGCCTTCTCGACGGCAGTCTACGAGTCACAGGGGAACTACAGCGGCGAGGCGATCGGCGCGGCCGCCGAGGCCGCGGGCGGGGACCCCTGTGCGGCCATCGCCGACGCGGAGTTCGCCGCCTACGAGGAGGCGTCGATGAGCGACCGAAGCGAGGGCGAGTCGATCGGCCTCTCCGGCACGCCGGCTATCTTCGTGAACGGCGACCCCGTCGAGGGGTACAGCGCAGACGCCATCGCGACGGCCATCGAGTCGGCCCTCTCTAACTGAACTGTTTCTGTCGACCACTCTGGTCTCGTCGGCTCCGGACGCATCGTTTCGTCTGGCCGACCGGCTTTCCGATCCTTCTCACCGATCGGCACCGCTCATTTCGCTCGTCGCGATTCGGTCGCGTATGGCACCCGTCGTTGCGGCGTCGTGACGGGCACTACGGTGGCGCTCGTCGAACGCAGAGCGCGCGCTCGCTGCGGCTTCCGCGTCGACGGCGAACGCCAGATCGTCGTACGCCACGTCCCAGAGGACCAGCGGTTCCGGTGGTGCCGGCCCGACGCCGAGTTCGCCGGGCACAGGCTCGTCGTCGAGCAGGCGGTCGGCGTACGCGGTATCGGCGGTGCCCCGGCCTATCGTTCGGGCTGCGGCGACGAGTCGACGAACGAACGCCCGCGGGAACCCGCCGGCCGATATCTCGATGACGAGCAGATCATCTTTCCGGGTCGCCGTCACCTCGAGGTCGCGAACGGTCCCGCTCTCGTCGCTCGTCAGGTTGTGAAAGTCGTGTTCGCCCGAGAACCGCGCGAGCGCATCTGCGACGCGCTCGTCGTTGATACTCTCGGCCGGCGCGTAGAGGTGGTATCGGTAGGTCCGCCGAACCGCGTGGTGAGTCGCGTGGAATCCGTCGGGTGCGTCGGCAGCGGCCCACACCCGAACCGATCCGGGGAGATGGCCGTTGAACGCTCGCGGAGTAAGCCACTCCGGGGCCCTGAAGGCCACCGTCTGTGCCACCGCGGAGACGCCGGCGTCCGTCCGTCCGGCGGCGGCGTACCCCGGCGGCGTCGCGTGGGTCGCTCCGTCGCCGCGGTCGAGGATCTCGTGTTTCGCGAGCGCCCGCAACAGGGTCCCTTCGACCGTCGTCGCGTGGGGCTGTCGCTGAAATCCCGCGTACTCGCGACCGTCGTACGCGACTCTGAACGCGCGTGTCCGACCTGCGGTCTCCGGCTCGTCAGCCGTGTGTGCGGTCTCCGACGCGGTAGTCTCGTGTGTGGTCTCCGACGCGTTGGTCACGCCGCGTCGTCCGCCGGTCCGGCCTGCGACTCGTCCGATTCGCGGATCGGAACGGTGACCACCGGCACCGGCGAAAGCCGGACCACTTTCTCCGTGACGCTTCCCAAGAGCACGCGCTGAAGCCCCGTTCGGGTGTGGCTCGGCATCACGACGAGGTCGGCACCGCTGTCGTTGATAGCGTTCTCGATCACGTCGATCGGCTCGCCGCGAACGACGTTTCCGACGACCTCGACGCCGGCCGCCTCAAGTTCTCCCGTGACTTCTTCGACGCGCGTTTCTGCGGCGTCTTCGACGCGCTCTGCGAACGCGCCGGCTTGCGGCCCTCGAAGCGTCTGTGCCACAGTATCGATGGCGCTCACGACGTGGACGGTCGCGTCGTAGCGTTCGGCGAGGCTCGACGCGTGGGGGATCGCACTGTTCGCCTTGCCGCCGGGCGCGACGGGAAGCAAGATGGTGTCGTACATGTGTCAGGGTCGTCGCGCCGGACGCAAAACGATACCGGCCGTGTTCGGTGCTCGACTACGCGGATGTCACTCGCAAACACGGTCCGACGGAACAATCTAATAAATATCAGATTAATAGAGGATACCTAAAATATTCATAAAAAATATGTTTATGATATTCGAAAATGCATATCCGCGTGGCTCTGGGAGTGAGTGTCGCACACAGTTGGTGTTGGAATTCATAAGCGGGCGAGCGGTGTTGCCGGTGAGCGGTGTTGCCGGTGAGCGGTGTTGCCGGCAACCGTTTATATATCGTTGCTGGCGCAGTGATCGGCTCTCATGTCTTGGCTGCTTATTTATATGTGATAGACGGCGTGGTAGACACGTTCAACGCCCCGACCGCTCCGCACCGTGGCCTCACACCTCCCCAGCCTCTCTGCTCGCACCTTATAAAGGTGCTCGCGGCGTCCCTCGCGGGCTCCTCGCGGCCTGCCGGCCGCTCGGAGGCGCGCCACCGCACGGTTTTTATAAGCCGTCGCCAGCGGCCGTCTGCAATGCCTACTCCAGCAGTCGATCGAGAACTGGCCTTCGGCGGCCGACGATTTCACGCCGTCTCCGTCTGCTACGGATGTTCCGATAGCACTGTACCCGCTATCTCGGCTGCAATTACAGTCGGTACGACTGGGACAGCCGTGTCACATCGGATCCGAGTTTAAGTGACACCGGCCTATATTATAGAAAATAGTATATGAATTTATTTGTGATATATCAGTTTCCGATCCTCTCGATGCCCCGATACGCACAGGAGTGCCCGAACTGCTCGGACGAATCTCGGTATCGTTTCATTATCACGGTACTCGATGCATATCGGCCCAAACTGACGATCCCGACTCAAACCAAAGCATCTCGGTTAGTACGTATCGGGCGCTATCCGGATTTGGATCGGCGGTACACACCGATCGACCGCACGATTTGTTACACCGCTATTTTTGTAAAGGTGGAGAGCAAAGAGGAGGCATGACTGATACGTCGTCGCGGCCGAACAGCAAGGTCGCGCGGGTGATTGAGGCGTACGATCTAGACGGGTTGGGCGCGGCGTTGGAACGTCGATGGACCGGAGCGGACGGGGACCGGACGAGCCTCCGGGACCTCGCGGACGTGTTCAACCGCCGCGTCTTGGCGGCAGCGATGCGCGAGGCAGACCACTCGGCGGTTGAAAGCGACGTCGAGAGCGCCTACGCGGCGCTGACGGACGAAGAGACGGGGAGCGCAGATCGAATGCGCAAACGGCGCGATCTGGAACAGGCTGGCATCGATGTCGACGCCGTCCTCAGTGATTTCGTTACACACCAGGCCGTCCACACGTATCTCACGAGCTACCGCGAGGCGGAACTCCCCGACCGGTCCGAGGGACGCGTCGATCGGAAACTGGAGACGCTGGAGCGCCTGCAGGGACGGACCGCCGCAGTCACGGAGTCGACCGTGAAATCGCTCGTCGAGGCAGGTGAACTGACCGATCACGACTACGAACTGCTGGTCGACGTGCGCGCGATCTGTTCGGACTGCGGGGCCGACTACGCCGTCAGCGATCTACTTCGCTCGGGCGGTTGTGACTGCGGCGAATCGTAGGAGTATCGTCGGCTATCGGTGTGCCGGATCGTGATTTAAAAATTACATAACAATTATATCAGTCGCACTGATACCACTCGTGTAATGGAGCCGACGATGCTTTCGGAGTCGTCCGTCCGCGTTCACGCCAGTAACGTGGGGGGAATAGACGAGACTGAAGTTGAGATCGAGCCGGGTGTGACGGTCCTCAGCGGCCGTAACGCCACCAATCGAACGTCGTTCCTGCAGGCGCTCATGGCCGGGCTCGGCAGTACCCGACCGTCGCTGAAGGGCGATGCGGCGGAGGGACGTGTCGAACTCACGGTCGGCGAGGAGACGTACACGCGGACGCTCACCCGACGCGGCGACACGGTCGCGTTCGGCGGCGATCCGTATCTCGACGACCCGGAGCTCGCTGACCTGTTCGCGTTCCTTCTCGAGAACAACGAGTCGCGGCGCGCCGTCGCCCGCGGCGACGACCTCCGCGAGATAATCATGCGACCGGTCGATACCGACCAGATCGAAGCGGAGATACGGGAGCTGGAGGCCGAAAAAGACAATATCGACGAACAGATCGCGGATCTGGACCAGCTCGAATCCACTCTCCCAGATCTGGAGACGAGACGGGCGGAGATCGTCGACGAACTCGAAGAGGCCCGCGCGGATCTCGCGGACGCGCAGGCGGCGATCGACGAACTGGACGCAGACCTCGAAGAGAGCCGCTCTCGAAAAGAGGAGTTGGAAGCGGCATTCCAGCGCGTCCGCGAGGCCCGTTCCGAGGTCGAGGATCTCGCGTTCGAGATCGAGACCGAAGAGTCCACGCTGGCAGAACTCCGTTCCGAACGTGACGACTTGGAAGTGACCCTCGAAGAGTCGGATCCTGTCGAGGAGGACCCGGAGCGGCTCGACGGTCGTCTCACCGAACTTCGCGAGCGGAAGCGCGCGCTCGACGAGACGCTGAATGAGCTCGGAAGCGTGATCAGCTTCAACGAAGAGATGCTGGAGGGTGACGGGCTCGATGTCGCCTTCGAACGCCGTTCGAACGGTGACTCCCCCGACTCGGAGTCAGAGTCCGTCACGGACGAACTGCTCGACTCCGACGAGGTCGTGTGTTGGACCTGCGGCTCAGAGGTCGAACGCGACCGGATCGGCGACACCGTCGGAGCGCTCCGAGATCTCCGAAGCGACAAGCTGGAGGAACGAAACGACGTTCGGGACCGCATCTCGGAACTAACCTCGAAGCGGTCGGCCCTCAGAGAACGACGACGCGAGCGACAGCGGGCCGAGGAGCGCCTTGATGCGGTCGAAACGGAGATCGAGGAGGTGGAAGACCGGATCGATTCGCTCGAAGCCGAGCGTGAGGACGCCGAAGCCCGCGTGCAAGAGCGTGAGGCGGAGACGGAGGACGTGGGGGCCGGCGAGTACGACGAGGTGATAGAGCGGCACCGCGAGGCCAACGAGCTGGAACTGCGCGTCGATCGGCTGGAGTCGGACTTGGCGGACGTCGACGACGAGATCGAAGAGACCGAAGCGAAGCTCGACGAGCGCGAGACGCTCAGCGAGCGGCGCGACGCGGTGGCCGACGATCTGACCGATCTCCGCACGCGCGTGGACCGGATCGAGGCCGACGCCGTCGACGCGTTCAACGAGCACATGGCCGCGGTGTTGGACGTGCTCGGGTACGACAACATCGACCGGATTTGGATCGAGCGCCGCGAGGCGGAGGTTCGGGAGGGACGCCGCAAGGTCTCGCGGGCACGCTTCGACCTCCACGTCGTGCGCTCTGGTGACGACGGGAGCGCCTACCGCGACACCGTCGACCACCTCTCCGAGAGCGAGCGCGAGGTGACAGGGCTCGTCTTCGCGCTGGCGGGGTACCTCGTCCACGACGTGTACGAGACGCTGCCGTTCATGGTGTTAGACTCGCTTGAGGCGATCGACTCGGACCGAATCGCCGCGATGGTGGAGTATCTGCGCGAGTACGCCGGCTATCTCGTCGTCGCCCTGTTGCCCGAGGACGCGGCCGCTATCTCGGGCGACCACCACACGGTCGAGTCGATCTGACCGCCGATCCCTCAGTGGCTCACTCGTACCGCTTCGGGTCGATCCCGGATAACCGCAATGCGTTGCCCGTGACGCCGAGGCTCATTCCCATGTCCCCGACGACGACTGCCATGGCGACGCTCACGAGCCCGAGGGGCACCCCGAGCGCCAACAGGAACTTCACGGCGAGGCTGGCCCAGATGTTTTGCCGAATGACGCCGTTCGCGGAATGCGAGAGCGCGTAGAGGTACGGGAGTTTTCCCACGTCGTCGCCCATCAGCGCGATGTCAGCCGTTTCGAGCGCGGTGTCGGTGCCGGCTGCGCCCATCGCGACGGCGACGTCGGCCGTCGCCATCGCCGGCGCGTCGTTGATCCCGTCGCCGACCATCGCGACCGACCCGTACTCTGCCTGCAGCGCCTCGACCGCCTCGACTTTGTCCGCCGGTAACAGCCCCGCGCGGTACTCGTCGATACCCGTCTGCTCTGCGACCGCCCTCGCGGTTCCCTCGTTGTCGCCAGTCAGCATGACGACGCGGTCGACGCCGAGGTCGCGCAGCCGCGAGACGACGCCGGCCGCGTCCGGCCGCACGTCGTCTGCGACGGCGATGGCACCGAGGAGCGCGGAGTCGGTCCCGACGAGGATCACCGTCTTGCCCGCTCGCTCCAGTGCGTCGATAGTCTCCGCGTCGAGCGTTCCGGTGTTGTCGGCGCTACCGACCGGCTCTTTCACCTCACCGCTGTCGGCCGCGTTCCCGGTCATCTCGCCGCCGTCGGTCGCCGCGCGGTCGCTAGTGGAGTCAAACGTGAGGTCGAATCCGAGCTCTTCGAACAGCGCCGGCTTGCCGGCGTAGTACGTCTTGCCGTCGACGACGGCGCGCACACCCTTGCCAGTCAGGCTCTCGAACTCGGTGGTTTCCGGTTGAGTCTCTCCTGTAGTTCCCGTGGTGTCGGCCGTGCCGGCCGCGTCGCCCGCGTCGTCGACAGCGGATTCGGCGTGCGCGAGGACCGCCGCGGCGATCGGGTGCTCACTGCGACGCTCGACGGCGGCGGCGTACCGGAGGAGGGTCGACGCGTCGGTCCCGTCGACGGGGACGATGTCGGTGACCGCGAGTTCGCCGCGCGTGAGCGTTCCCGTCTTGTCGAAGGCGACGACATCGACGTTTCCCATGGCCTCCAGGTGGTTGCCGCCCTTGATCAGGACGCCGTTCTTCGCGGCGCTCGTGATCCCGGAGACGACGGAGACGGGCGTCGAGATGACGAACGCGCAGGGGCAGGCGATGACGAGCAGGGTGAGACCGCGGACGAACCAAGTGCCCCAGTCACCGACGAACGTGACACCGTATCCCGCTATCTCGACCGCCACTGGGTCGGCGATGAAAAGCGGTGGGAGCGCGGCCGTCGCGATCGCGAGGACGACGACGACCGGGGTGTAGTATCCCGCGAAGCGGTCGACGAAGCGCTCCGTCTCCGTGCGCTTCGCCTGTGCACCCTGTACCATCTCGATGATCCGCGCGAGCGTCGAGTCGCCGGCGACCGAGGTGACCTCGATTTCGAGGTATCCCTCCGCGGCGATGCTGCCGGCGAACACCTCGTCGCCGGGCGTCCTGTCGACAGGAACGCTCTCGCCCGTGATCGGCGACTGGTCGACGGCGCTTTCGCCCTCGATGACCGTCCCGTCGAGCGGGATCTTCTCGCCCGGCCGGACGGTCACGATCTCGCCGACTGCGACCTCGCTCGCGGGCACGGTGACCGCTTCGCCCTCACGGCGGACGGTGGCCTCGTCCGGCGACAGCTCCATCAGTTCGCGCAGCGAGTCGCGGGCGCGGTCCATCGCGTAATCCTCCAACAACTCCGCGACGCTGAACAGGACCGCGAGCGTCGCAGCCTCGACAAAGTACCCGATGCCGCTTGCCGCGACGATGGCCGTCCCCATCAGCAAGTCGATGTCGAGGCTGCGGTTGCGCGCGGAGTAGTATCCGTCGCGGATCACCGGTACGCCGCTGGCCGCGACCGCGCCGAGAAACAGCGCGTCCGCGACCGTGACTGTCGCGCCGAGGACGCTCGCCACCGCGGCGTTCTGGCCGGTCAAGACGAACTCGAACGCGAGACCGAGCACGACGAGGGCGGCCCCGACCCACGTCTTCTTCGCGCGCGTGCTCGTCCAAACCTCGGTGGGCGGTGCGACGGCGACGCCGCCCGAATCGGCGGCGTCGACGCCGGGAGAATCCCTCTCGCCGTCGGCGTTCGCGCCGTCGCTCCCTCCGGCGCGCTCGGCTGCCCCTCGCCGGCCGCCGCTCACCTCGTAGCCCGCGGCCTCTATCGCGGCGACCACGGCGGCCTCGTCGGTACGGTCGGCGTCGTAGGTGACCGCGGCGGTTCCGGTCGTCGGATTGAGGTCGACGTTCACGACGCCGTCGACGCGCCCGAGGCTGCTGTCGACCTTCCGCGCGCACGAGGGGCAGTCCATCTCCGGGATGGCGAGCCGAGCGGTCAGCTCTCGCCGCCCCCCCGTATCGGCGTCCGTGCCGTCCGCGTCCGGGTGGCCTTCGTGCCCGCGGTCCGCGTCCGAGTCGTCTGTCATTACCCGACGGTACGAGCGGCGCTGTGGTAAGTCTTGGTTGGAATATTCCAACCCGCGGTACCGGGCCTATCGGTACATCTCGGCGGCCGCGTCCGTTAGTCGCTCGTCCGCGACGTATCGCTTCGCCAGGTGCTCTTCGGCGCGACGGAGCCGGTACGTGAGCGTCGAGCGCGGGACGCTGAGATGATCGGCGAGGCCGCCCACGTCGGTCTCGCGCGGCGTCTCGTAGTAGCCGTGCTCGACGGCGGCGCGGAGCGCCGCCTCCTGTTCGGGTGAGAGACCGGAGACATCGCCGCGGGCGGTGGCAGCGTCCCCGGCATCGGCCGCCGACGTGTCCCCGGTCTTTAGCAGTTCCGTACGGGCGCAGTCGCCAACCGCCGCGCGGATTGCGTCGAAGAACGCGCTCACGTCGCCCGTTCCCGGGTGGATGAGCCGCCACGTGTAGTGTCGACCCTCGTGGCGCGTCTCGAAGAGGACGCCCTCGCCGAGGTGCTCGCGAGCGATGTGGGGGACCGATGCACAGCGCGGCGTGCGCTCCCAGTCGGAGTACAACACGAGGGTGTCGCCGTCGCGGTCGAGCACGCGCGTGGTCTGGGTCGCGCCGCAGTCATCGGTCGCGAGGCAGTCGGCGTAGTAGTCGGCGTCGCGAAAGGCCGCCTCCAGATCGTCGAGCGCCGCCCGCGTGCCGGTCGCGTGGTCCACCCGCCAGAGCCGGTCCGCGGTGGCGTGAAGAGAGAGCGACCGGACCCGCGCGTCGGGGTGCTCGGCGAGCGCGTCGGCCACCCGATTGCACCCGGGACGGTACTCCAGCGCGAAGACGAGTTCTCGCATACGCGACCTACGGTTCCCACTAGCATAATACGTGTCGGCAAACACCTGCGGGCGCGTTCTTCACGACGATACGCTCCGCGATAACGAGTTCGGCTATGCGAAACCGCGTCGGCACCGGGGAAACTCCGGAGCGACGCCGAAACGACGCCCGGCCAATTCCAGCCCGACGACGGAACGACACCGAGTGATTCCGTCCTCACAACCCTTATTAGCCGTCTCGCGCGTAGTACGGGCCATGAAGGGGGCAAAAACGAAGTCGGTCCGGGCGACGGGGACCTCGATGCGGATACTGGCCGCCATCGCCGACGAGGAGGGAGGCCTCCCCATGGCGGATCTGGTCGACCGGTTGGACTTGGCCAAGAGCACGGTGTACAAACACCTGATCACGCTCGAAGAGCACGGACTCGTGGTCAACCACGAGACCGGCTACCGACTCGGTCTTCGCTGTCTGGAGTTCGGCGGAACCGCTCGACAGTACGACGGCGTGTTCGACGTGGCAAAACCCGAACTGGACAAGCTGGCCGAATCGACCGGCGAACTGGCGAACCTGATGTTCGAAGAACAGGGCAAGGGCGTCTACGTCTACACCGCTCGCGGCGACCAAGCGATCAACCTCGACAGCCGGCTCGGTCAGCGCGCGTCCCTTCACACGACGGCGCTCGGCAAGGCGCTTCTGGCCAGCCTCGACGACGACCACGTCGACGAGATCATCGATCGGCACGGGCTCCCTGCCCGCACCGACGAGACGATCACCACGCGTTCCGGACTGTTCGAGGAACTCACACAGATACGCAGCGAGGGGTTCGCGTACAACGAGGAGGAGCGGCTCGGCGGCGTCGGCTGCGTCGGAACGCCGCTCGACACGGGCGACCGCCGCAACGCCGCGATCAGCATCATGACGCCGATCAGTCGCCTGCGACCCGACGACACGCGGCGCGAGTACACCGAGATACTCAACCAGACGGCGAACGTCATCGAAGTGACCCTCGCACACGGGCAGTGACGCCCGTCCAGATTACAATTACAAAGGTAGTAATGTAAGATACTCCGCCGGGCAGCGGCGATATAGTTCGCCTATACGAAACCTTGAGGGAACCGTTCCCGCGCGAACAGTCATCGACTCACAGTCACGCCGGGTGAACGATCAGTGTAACTCACACGCTGCCGTTGAGAACGTGGATTCGGCAGATCGGAGAGGCCGATCACGATTGTCGATACGACGAGGCGTACGAAAAGTAGCGCGGCGACGGCGGCCCGCTAGCGGCGTGCGTTGGCAGTTTAGTTCGCAATGACGAAACCAGTCGAGGGATCAGGCGACGCGGTTCCGCAGCGTCTCGCCCGTCTGGTATCGATCGATGTTTTCGCTGACGAGGTCGGCGATGTCGAGGTGGTAGCGGTTGGTGGCGGACCCCTTGTGCGGCGAGATGATCACTTCCTCGAAGTCCCAGAGGGGAGAGTCGTCCGGGAGCGGTTCAGTCTCGAACACGTCGAGGCCGGCACCCGCGATGGCGTCTTGATCCAGCGCGTCGACGAGCGCATCCTCGTCGACGATGGGTCCGCGGGCGACGTTGACGAGGTAGGCGTCGTCGCGCAGCACGTCGAACTCCTCGTCGCTGATCAGTCCCTCGGTCTCGGGCGTGTGCGGGAGCGCGAGCGCGACGAACCGGGCGTCGGCGATCGCCTCGTGGAGGTCCGCGGGGTCGAAGATTTCCGAGACGCCCGGCACGGGCTCGTCGGAGCGACGGACGCCCACCACGTCCATGCCGAGTGCGTCGGCCCGCTTCGCGATCCCCTGTCCGATGGTGCCGAGGCCGACGACGCAGAGCCGCTCGTTCTCCACGGTGAAGGGGCGCTCGTAGTCCGGAGTGTACCAGTTCCCCTCATTCTGGTTGTCTCGGTACACATGTAAGAGCCGCGCGAGCGACACCATGTAGCCGATCGCGATCTCGCTGACCGTGGTGTCGTGGATCCCGGTGCTGTTCGTGAGAGGGACGCCAGCGGCCTCGTACGCCTCGGTGTCGAACTCGTCGTACCCCGCGCGGATGCAGTGAACCCATCCTGCATCGAGAAACTCCGGCCGCGGGACGTACGTGGCGACGGCGTCGGTCTCGCCGAACGACTCCCCGTCGCCGACCAAGTCGACGGATACGTCGAGGCCGTCGAACGCCTCGACGAACGCTTCGGGCGGGATGACGTTCTCGACTGATTCGTGGACGTACAGATGATCGAGTCGTTCTCGCTCTGGCATGAAGACAACGTCGTCACAATGGGTTATCAGTCCTTCGGGAGCCGGCAAACGTGCGTGATACTAGGTACCACTCACCGTCGGAACGGCCACGACAGATACTTTTATATCCTCCCGTGTCGCAGTTCGGAGTATCCGCAAGAGAGACTAGTGATGAACGTAACTGAAGCAATTGCACACGCGCTGAAAGAGGAAGGAGTAGAGTACGTATTTGGTTTCCCGAGCAACCCGCTGTTCGACACCGGGGCCGCAGAAGAGGCCGGACTGCGAACGATCATTACCCGCCAAGAACGGACGGCGGTCCACATGGCCGACGCGATCGGACGGCTCACGTCCGGCGACGAGGTCGTCGCGTTCGCCTGCCAGCACGGGCCGGGAACCGAGAACTCCATCGGGGGCGTCGCACAGGCATACGGCGAGTCCGCACCGCTCGTGGCCATCCCGGCGGGGTACGACCGAGCCAAGACGGACGTGGATCCGAAATTCAACTCGCTCGTGACCTACCAGAGTGTGAGCAAGACCTGCGAGCAGCTCACCGACCCCGACGCGATCGGCGAGACGTTCCGCCGAGCGTTCTCCGCGGCGCGAAACGGTCGTCCGCGCCCCGCAGTCGTCGAAGTCCCGAAAGACGTGTTCTGGGAGGACGCGCCCGAGGACTTCGAGTACATCCCGTCGACCGCCAACCGGGCCGGCGTCGACCCCGAATCCGTCCCCCCCGTCGCCGACGCGCTCGTCGACGCGGAGAACCCGGTTATCTTCGCCGGGCAGGGCGTCCACTACGCCAAGGCGTGGGACGAACTGAAGGAGCTCGCCGAGACGCTCGAAGCCCCCGTCGCGACGAGCCTGAACGGCAAGAGCGCCTTCCCGGAGAGCCATCCGCTGTCGCTCGGCGCGGGAAGCAAGAGTGAACCCGGCCAGCTCGCCCACTTCCTCGACGAGTGCGACGTGCTGTTCGGCGTCGGCTGCAGCTTCACCGAGACGGCCTACGGAATCACCGTCCCGGAGGGGAAACGAGTCATCCACTCAACGCTCGACCCCACCGACATCGACAAGGACGTCGACTCGGAGCTCGCGCTGGTGGGCGACGCGCAGGTCGTCCTCGACGCCGTCGTCGACGCGGTCGAAGAGCGAGTCGACGACGACCGCGGCCGCTTCGACGACGTCGCCGACGAGATCGCGTCGGTCAAGGCCGACTGGCTCGACGAGTGGGAGGGGAAGCTCACGTCCGATGAGACGCCGATCAACCCGTACCGCGTGATCCACGAGATCACGAACGTCGTCGACGAGTCGGAGACTATCATCACGGCCGACGCCGGCAACCCGCGCGACTTCCTCGCGCCCTTCTACGAGACGGACGAGCCGCTCTCGTACATCGGGTGGGGGAAGACGACGCAGCTCGGCTACGGGCTCGGTCTCGCGATCGGCGCGAAGGTCCAGTTCCCGGAGAAGCTCTGTATCAACATCATGGGCGACGGTGCCATCGGGATGACCGGCCTGGACTTCGAGACGGCCGCTCGCGAGGACGCGCCGATCCTCACCATCCACCTGAACAACTACGAGATGGCGAGCTACGACACGCCCTTTAGCGGCGACTTCGCCGATGTCGGCAAGGCCCTCGGCGGCTACGGCGAGCGCGTCGAGGATCCCGAGGAGGTCGCGCCGGCGCTCGAACGCGCCATCGAGAAGACCGAGGAGGGGACGCCCGCGCTGCTCGAGATCATCACCGCGAAAGAGACCGAACTCTCGCGCCCCGACCTCGAGTAACCTGCGCTAGACAGCCGCCGAATCCGCGGCGGCCACGTACTTGGAATTTTGTATCATTCTCCGCTCGCGAGCGGTCGTGCCCACCAATCCCCATAAATATATAAGCCGGTCTGACAACATGTCGGTATGACTCTAGAGGACGACTCACTGGAGTATCACGAGGCCGATCCGCCGGGAAAAATCGAGATCGCGACCACGAAACCGACGAACACGCAGCGTGACCTCTCGCTCGCGTACTCGCCCGGCGTAGCGGGGCCGTGTCGGAAGATCGCGGAGTCGCCGGAGAAGGCGTACGACTACACCGCGAAGGGGAACCTCGTCGGTGTCGTCTCGAACGGGTCGGCGGTGCTCGGACTCGGAGACATCGGTGCCACGGCGTCGAAGCCCGTCATGGAGGGAAAAGGCGTGCTGTTCAAGCGGTTCGCTGACGTCGACGTGTTCGACGTGGAACTCGACATCGACGACACCGACGCCTTCTGTGAGGCCGTCGCCGCGATGGAGCCGACCTTCGGCGGGATCAACCTCGAAGACATCAAGGCACCCGAGTGCTTCCAGATCGAAGACCGACTCCAAGACGAGATGGACATTCCCGTGTTCCACGACGACCAGCACGGAACCGCCATCATCAACGGATCCGGGCTCATCAACGCGGCCGAGATCGTCGACAAGGACCTCGGCGACATGAAGATCGTGTTCTCCGGGGCCGGCGCATCGGCGCTCGCAACCGCACACTTCTACATCTCGTTGGGAGTCGACCCCGACAACATCGTGCTCTGTGACTCGACGGGCATCATCACCGAGGAGCGCGCCGAGGCCGGCGACATCAACGAGTACAAACAGGCCTTCGCTCGGGATATCGAGGGCGGCGATCTCGCCGACGCAATGGAAGACGCGGACGTGCTCGTCGGGCTCTCAGCCGGCGGCATCGTCTCGCAGGACATGGTCCGATCGATGGCTGAGAATCCGATCATCTTCGCGATGGCGAATCCCACCCCCGAGATCGGCTACGAGGAGGGGAAAAACGCCCGCGACGACACGGTGATCATGGCCACGGGCCGCTCGGACTACCCGAACCAGGTGAACAACGTCCTCGGGTTCCCGTTCATCTTCCGCGGCGCACTCGACGTGCGCGCCTCGGAGATCAACGAGGAGATGAAAGTCGCCTGCGCGGAGGCGCTCGCGGAACTCGCCCGCCAAGACGTTCCCGACGCGGTGTTGAAGGCGTATGGTGACGAGCCGCTCCAGTTCGGCCCCGAGTACATCCTGCCGAAGCCCGTCGACCCGCGCGTCCTCTTCGAGGTCGCGCCGGCGGTCGCCGAGGCGGCGATGGAGTCCGGTGCGGCGCGAGAAGAGGTCGATCTGGACGAGTATCGCGACGCCCTAGAGGCGCGCGTGGGCAAGTCCCGCGAGATGATGCGGATCGTCTTCAACAAGGCCAAACAGGACCCGAAGCGCATCGCGCTCGCGGAGGGCGAAGACGAGAAGATGATCCGCGCGGCCTACCAACTCTCCGAGCAGGGGATCGCAGAGCCCGTACTGTTGGGCGATCAGGACGCGATCACGGCCACAATAGACGAGCTTGGCCTCGACTACGAGCCGGCGGTTAACGACCCGACGACGGCGGAGTACGACGCGTACGCGGACCGACTGCACGAACTCCGCAAGCGCAAGGGGATCACCCGGAGTGAGGCGGGCGAACTGGTCCGGACCAGCACCAACTACCTCGGCAGTGTGATGGTCGACCAGAACGACGCGGACGCCCTGTTGACGGGCCTGACACACCACTACCCCTCGGCGCTTCGCCCGCCGCTACAGGTCATCGGGACCGCAGACGACGCCGAGTACGTCTCCGGCGTCTACATGCTGACGATCGGGAACCGCGTCGTGTTCTTCGCGGACGTCACCGTCAACCGCGACACCGACGCCGACGTGCTCGCCGAGACGACGCGACACACCGCGGAACTGGCCCGGCAGTTCAACGTCGAGCCGCGCGCGGCGCTACTCTCGTACTCCAACTTCGGGAGCGTCGAGGGCGAAGAGACACAGGCACCGCGGGACGCCGCGGCCATGCTCCGTGCGGACTCCGCGGTCGACTTCCCGGTCGACGGCGAGATGCAGGCGGACACGGCGCTCGTCGAGGAGATGCTCACCGACACCTACGAGTTCTCCGACCTCGACGAGCCTGCGAACGTCCTCGTGTTCCCGAACCTCGAATCCGGGAACATCGGGTACAAGCTGCTCCAGCGGCTCGGCGACGCCGAGGCGATCGGTCCGATGCTCGTCGGCATGGACGAGCCGGTCCACGTGCTCCAGCGCGGCGACGAGGTGAAAGATATCGTCAACCTCGCCGCCGTCGCCGTCGTCGACGCTCAGGAGCGCGAGTAATCGGCGCTCGCGGATCCACCGGTTCCGGATCTCGGATCGCGATATCCCTTTCGTCGCGGCTGGAGTGCTCGTGTCGGTCTGCCTGGTGCTCGCCGTCGACACGTGGAACTGTCTCGTCTGTCGCGGCGGTCGGTCACGCTATCGGTGTCTGTTGACGCGTAACATTCATACCTCCACCACACCGAGAGACGATAATACGACCGAGATACAGATGGCTTCCAAGAACACACCTCCCGATCCATCCACAGATCCGCGAACGAACTACGACTACCGCAGCGAAGACGGCACTGACCCGGGGCTCGTCTCGGCCCTTGACGGGCTCGTCGAGGGCGACGTACGCTTCGACGAATACTCGAAACAGATGTACGCCACGGACGCCTCGGCGTACGAAGTGACGCCCATCGGGGTCGTGTACCCGACCTCGACCGCCGACGTGGCGGCCGTAATTGAGTACTGCGCCGGTGAGGAGATCCCCGTGTTGCCCCGCGGCGGTGGGACGAGCCTCGCCGGCCAGTCGGTCAACGAGGCGGTCGTCCTGGATTTCACCCGGTACATGACCGACATCCTCGATGTCGATCCCGACGGCCGCCGGGCCCGAGCGATGACCGGGATCACGCTCGGCGAACTCAACCGCACGCTCGAACCGCACGATCTGAAGTTCGCTCCCGACCCGTCGACCGCGGACCGGAGCGCGCTCGGCGGCGCGATCGGGAACAACACGACCGGCGCGCACTCGCTGAAGTACGGGAAGACCGACGCCTACGTCGAGGAGGTCGAGGCCGTGCTGGCTGACGGGAGCGTCGAGACGTTCGGCGAGATCGCGGTGTCGGAACTGCGCGAGGGTGCAGACCCCGACGGCGAACTGCTCGAACGGATCTACGCCGAAGTCGTCCGGATCCTCGACGAGGAGGCCGACGAGATCGACGACCGGTACCCGGACCTCAAGCGGAACGTCTCGGGGTACAACCTCGACGTGCTCGTTGAGGAGTCCGAGTCCGGGACGGTGAACCTCGCAAAGCTTCTCGTCGGCAGCGAGGGGACGCTCGCCATCGTCACCGAGGCAGAGGTGAGCTTGGAGCCGATCCCGGAGACGAAGGGGGTCGGCCTCCTCACCTATCATAACCTGCTCGACGCGATGGAGGACGTCGGGCCGATCCTCGAACACGACGCGGCCGCGGTCGAGGTGCTCGACGGCGTGCTCGTCGACCTCGCGCGGGATCTGGAGGAGTTCAAAGACGTCATCGGCATGTTGCCCGACGAGACGGACACGTTCCTCTTGGTCGAGTTCTACGCCGACGACGACGAGGAGGCCAAACAGCAGGTCGACGATCTGCTCGACGACCGCGTCGGCGATCTGGCGTTCGACGGGATGACGGCGTACGACGAGGAGACGCAAAAGAAGTTCTGGAAGATGCGGAAGGCCTCGACGCCGATCCTGCTCTCGCGGACCGGTGACGACAAGCACATCGCGTTCATCGAGGATCTCGCGATCCCGCCGGAGCACCTGCCCGAGTACACGAGAGAGTTCAAGAAGATCTTCGAGGACCACGACACGTTCGGGAGCTTCTACGCGCACGCCGGACCGGGATGCATGCACGTCCGGCCGCTCATCAACACGAAGACGGCCGAGGGGACGGAAACCATGGAATCCATCTCCGACGCCGCGACCGATCTGGCCGTGCGCCTCGGTGGGTCGGTGTCAGGCGAACACGGTGACGGCCGCGCGCGGACCCAGTGGAACCGGAAGCTGTACGGCGACCGGCTCTGGCACGTGTTCCGGAACCTGAAGACCGCCTTCGACCCCGACTGGCTGCTGAATCCCGGAACCGTCTGCGGAGACCACGACATGACCGAGAACCTCCGGTTCGGCGAAGAGTACGAGTTCGACGCCGGGTTCGAACCCGCCTTAGAGTGGGAAAACGAGAACGGGTTCCAAGGAATGGCCGAGCTCTGTCACGGCTGCGGCGGGTGCCGCACGAGCCAAGACGGAGACGGCGGCGTGATGTGCCCGACCTACCGCGCCTCGCAGGAAGAGATTACGAGCACGCGTGGCCGTGCGAACCTCCTCCGGCAGGCGATGAGCGGCGACCTCGACGACGACGAGCAGTTCGACACGGAGTTCATGCACGAGGTGCTCGACCTCTGTGTCGGCTGTAAGGGCTGTTCGATCGACTGCCCGAGCGAGGTGGATATGGCGAAGATGAAAGTCGAGGTCGAGAACGCCCATCACGAGAAACACGGCGCGGACCTCCGCTCGAAGCTGTTCGCCAACGTCGAGACGCTCTCGAAACTGGGGAGTGCGACCGCACCGCTCTCGAATCTCGGGACGAAGATTCCGGGGGCACGCGCGGTCATGGAGAAGACGATCGGGATCGCCAAGGAACGCTCGCTCCCGACGTTCCATCGCGAGACGTTCGTCGACTGGTGGACGGCCCGCGGCGGGTCGACGGTGAGCGAGGCGGCCGCGGAGCGCCGCGTCGTTCTCGTACCCGACACGGTCACGAACTACAACAACCCCGACGCCGGCAAGGCCGCGGTGCGAGTGCTCGAAGCCGCGGGTGTCCACGTCGAGGTCGCCGAGGACATCGCCGACAGCGGCCGGCCAGCCCACTCGAAGGGGCTGTTGACCAAGGCGCGCGAAACCGCAGAAGCCAACGTCGAAGCCCTAGCACCGCGCGTCGCGGATGGCCGCGACGTGGTCGTCGTCGAGCCCTCCGACGCCGTCATGTTCCAGTCCGACTACCTCGACCTCCTCTCCTCTGACGACGCGGCCAGCGTCGCGGACAACACCTACGGCGTGTTGGAGTACGTCGACGTGCACCGGCTCGACGAGTCGCTCGACGCTGACGGCGGCGCGGAGCGGCTCACGTACCACGGTCACTGTCACCAGAAGTCCGTGAAGAAGGACCACCACGCGGTCGGGGTGCTCCGCCGAACCGGGTTCCGGGTCGACCCGCTCGATACGAGCTGCTGCGGGATGGCGGGGACGTTCGGCTACGAGGCCGAACACTACTCGATGAGTCAGGCGATCGGGTCGATGCTGTTCGACCGGATCGACGACAGCGACGGCGAGAGCGTCGTCGCGCCCGGCGCGTCCTGCCGGACGCAGATCGGCGACGAGTACGACGAAAAACCGCCGCACCCGATCGAGAAGCTCGCCGACTCGCTCGCGTAGGACGCGAGCGGGGTCGTCCGTTTTCACACACAGACGAGCGACAGCGATCGTGGTCAATCGATCGAACGCAAAAAAAGCTCGTCCGCCTTACTCGTCGCCGAACGCGCCGTCGTCGCGCCACTCGTCGAGCGTGGTCTGGTCGCCGGCAACTTCGGCAAAAACAGACTCCGTGTGCTCGCCGAGCCGCGGTGCGGGCGAGCGCACGATGTCGTCGTGGTCGGGGAAGTTGATCGGGTGGCCGGGCAGGAGACACTCACCCCAGTCGGGGTCGTCGTGTTCGACGACCAGATCCCGCGCCCGCGTCTGGTCGTAGTTGACGACGTCTTCGACGTCGTTGATGGGCCCACACGGGAATCCGTACTCGATGAGGCGATCGAGCCAGTACTCCGTGGACTCCGTCTCAAACTCCTCTTCGATAATTCCGACGACGGTGTCGGCATGCTCGAACCGGTCGTCGTTCGTCGGGTACTCGGCCAGTTCCTCGCGTCCGACGAGTTCGACGAAGTCGTCCCACCGGTCATCGCTCGGAACGCCGGTGACGAGCGCGCCGTCTTCGGTCTCGAACCGCTGGTAGGGCACGAGCGTCTGGTGGGAGGTCCCCTGCGGTCCGGGGACCGACCCGTCCATCGAGTAGGAGGTGAGGTACTCGTTCATCAGCGTCACGATCGAGTCGAACAGCCCCACGTCGAACTTCCCGTTGAACGACTCTGCGTCCGCGTCGCCGAGATGACCCCGCTCGTAGAGCCGGGCGAGCAGCCCGATGGCGGTGAACATCCCCGTCGTGAGGTCGCCGATGGCCTGTCCGACCTTGACCGGTTCGCCGCCCTCCGGACCGGTGACGCTCATGATCCCGCCTTCCGCCTGCAGGATGAGGTCGAGACCGGCCTGTTTCTTGCGCGGGCCGGTCTCGCCGTAGCCCTTAATGCTGGCGTAGACGATCTCCGGATTCCGATCGGTCACGTCCTCGTAGCCGACGCCCAGTTTGTCCGTGACGCCGTACCCGAAGTTCTCGATGAACACGTCGGCCTCCTCTAACAGCGACAGCGCGGCCTCGGTGCCGGCGTCGGATTTGAGGTCGAGCGTGACGGAGCGTTTGTTCCGGTTGTTCGCCATGAAGTAGCCGGACTTGCCGTCGGGTCCGATACCTTGGTGACGGGCGGGGTCGCCCACGCCGGGTCGTTCGATCTTCACCACGTCGGCACCCATGTCGGCGAGCAGCGCCCCGCAGAAGGGGCCCGCTCGGTGACCGGTCATCTCCACGACCGTGAGGTCTGCGAGTGGTCCTCCCGTCATTCGTCGTTGAACTCGTCCACGAGGCGCTCTCGTTCGTCGGTCGCGAACTGTTCCCACCAGACCTCGGATTCGAACTCGCGGTTCTCCTCGGCATCGTGAGCGTCGACCGCGTAGTTGAACGCGCGCTTGGAATTCTTCACCGCCGACCGGCCCGTGCTCTGGATCGCCTCGACGATCTCGTCGACCGTCTCATCGAGTTCCTCCCGCGGGACGGCGTGGTTGACGAGACCGATCCGCTCGGCCTCGTCGGCACCGATCATGCCGGCCGTGTAGACGAGCTCTTTCGCCTTCGCCTCACCGACGAGTTCGATCGCGCGCCACGTGGAGTTGCCCGTCGGGATCTGTCCGATGTCGGTTACCGGAACGCCGAACTTGGCGTTGTCGACCGCGATCCGCATGTCACAGTACATTGCGAAGATGAGTCCGCCGCCGACGCAGTAGCCGTTAACCTTCGCGATCACGGGCGCGTGGCACTCGAACGGTTTACGGTACATCTCGTAGAACAGCTCTTGGCGGTCCTTCTGTCGCGGGTCGTGTTCCTCAGCCGTTCCCGCATACTGGGAGATGTCTGCACCCGCGGAGAACGCGTCATCGCCCTCGCCGGTGATCACGACAACATCGATGGACCGGTCGAGCTGAATCTCGTCGAACGCGCGGAGCAGGTCCAGCATGACCGTATCGTTGAGCGCGTTGTACACATCGGGCCTGTGGAACTCGATCGTCGCCACGCCGTCCGTGACGTCGAGCGAGATACTCTCGTAGGCTGTCTCGCTTACCATGCACCCACATACCATGAAGGTCCTAAAAAGGATTGTGAGTCTCGGACGCTCCCGGGCAAATCGTGTCACGTACCAAAGTATTTACTACATGTGACCGAATTCCGAAGGCATGTCGTACAAGATAGCGACGATACCAGGCGATGGTATCGGACCAGAAGTCGTCGATGAAACCCTGCCACTGCTCCATGAAGTCGCGTCGCGACACGGCGTCGACATGGAGTTCACCGAGTACGATTGGGGCACAGAACGATATCTGGAGACGGGCGAAATGATGCCTGACGACGCGCTCGATCAGATCGTCGACGCGGACTCGATTCTACTCGGTGCGGTCGGTCACCCCGACGTTCGGGATCACATCACGCTTCACGGGCTCCTCCTACCGATTCGGAAGGGATTCAACCAGCAGGTGTGCAAGCGGCCGTCGATCCTCTTCGACGGCGTCGAGAGCCCGCTTCGAGGGTACGAGAGCGGCGACATCGACTTCGTCGTGTTCCGTGAGAACACCGAGGGCGAGTACTCCGACGCGGGCGGACGGATTCACGAGGGGTTTGAACACGAGGTGGCCGTCCAGAGCGCGGTCCACACGCGCGAGGGCACGGAAACGATCGTCCGAGCGGCGTTCGAGGCCGCGACCGAGCGCGACGGACACCTGACGAGCATCACGAAGTCCAACGCGCAGGCGTTCAGCATGACCTTCTGGGACGATGTCGTCGGAGAAATCGCGCCGGAGTACCCCGACGTGGAAGTCGAATCGCTGCTCGTCGACGCCGCGAGTATGGACTTGGTGCGTCGGCCGGATCAGTTCGACGTGCTCGTCGCCTCCAACCTGTTCGGCGACATCCTGACCGATATTGGTGCGATCGTCAGTGGCAGCATGGGGCTCGCCCCGTCCGGCAACATCAACGTCGACGACGAGTATCCCTCGATGTTCGAACCGGTCCACGGGAGCGCCCCCGACATCGTCGGCCAAGGCGTCGCGAATCCGATGGCGACGGTGCTGTCTGCGGCCATGATGTTCGAGAATCTCGGCGAGGACGCGGTCAGCGACGCACTCTGGAGCGCCGTCCGAGCGGTGCTGGCGGACGACGATGCGCCGGTGACGCCGGACCTCGGTGGATCGGCGTCGACCGGTGAGGTCGTCGACGCGATCGAAGAACGGCTGTAAGCGTCGGCGAACCGCTGACAATCGGGTGTTGGATCGATCTCGCGATCACGCTTTTGGAACAGTTCGAGTCTCGTGATCACGCGCGGGCGAGAGGAGAGCACACGGTAGCGTGACAGTGACGGCGCTGAACGAAGGGTCGGATCCGACGCTACTCTTTTGACGACGCGAAACGTTCGCTACCGTTCGTCACCACGACGCCGAGTTTCCCGGGCTCGAACCCTCGGTTCTTTCGTTTGACACACGAGGCCCCCACGAGGCCTCTGATCGGAACCGGAGTTCGAACAGCGCGGCTTTCTGCTCTCGAGTTTGCGTTACTCGGCGCGGATCGAGACGACGGGAACGTCCGATTCGAGCATCACGGTCTGGACGGTGCTGCCGAAGAGCGCCTTTCCGACCGGGGACCGCTTGCGGCCGGCGATGACGAGGTACCGGGCGTCGTTGGATTCGGCGTAGCTGACGACTTCCTCGGCCGGGTCGCCGAGGAGGCCGACGGGCGACACGTCGACCGCGGACGACTCGTCGATCACTTCCTGTGCGATATCCTCGGCGATTTCGAGGATATCGTCAGTCGGGATCGTATGTCCCGTGTCGCTGACGCTTGTTCGTTCGAGTTCGACGAACCGCTGTCGTGTCAAGACGTGCACGACCTCGACGGGCTCGTCGAACGCCTCACCGAGTTCGACTGCCTCTTCGACAACTGACGGGGCCCGTTCTGACCGATCGACGGCTGCAACGATAACCATACGAACAGTATTCAACCCTGATATATAAAATATGCCACCGGCCGCCGACGCAGTCACCGACGGCCGAACTTGTCATTTGCGCGGCAGCCCGCGCGATCATCTCATGAGATCGACGCTACAGCGTTCGACGCTTCGCGCGTTGATCGAAGACCTCCATATCTCTCGGCACACCCATGTACTGGTACCGCAATGTGGGGAAACATTTATGATAATCCCTTCTAATGTCACTGTTGGACACGGCAAAGGCAATCCCAAGAAGGCAGTTCCGGCCGAGAAACCAACTATCGAAACCACGTGACAAGATGACAGAAGACACAGTAGACGACATGGGCGAATCGAGTTCGAACACACGACGGCGGTTCCTGCAGGCGGTCGGTGCGACGTCGGCCGTCTCCCTCGCCGGCTGTTCCGGAAACGGCGGCGATGGCGGCGACGGCTCCGACGGGAGCGACGGATCTGACGGAAGCGACGGCTCCGACGGGAGCGACGGATCTGACGGAAGCGACGGCTCCGACGGTGGCGACGGATGGTCGCCGGACGGAACCGTTCGCTACATCGTCCCGTACGACGAGGGCGGCGGAACGGACACGTACGCTCGCGGTATCCAGGAAGGGTTCCAAGAGGAACTCGGCGAGTCGCTGCAGATCGACAACATTCCGGGTGCCGGCGGACTGAACGGCCTCGGTGAGCTGTACCGCGCGGACCCCGACGGAATGACCATCGCGGGTAACGCAGGCCCGCTCGAAGTGGCTCCGCAGCTGCTCAACGAGCCGAGCTTCGACATCCGCGACCTCACCGGACTCGGCGTGGTCGGGCAGTCGACGTGGACGCTCGTCGTCAACGAGGAATACGAGGGCGAAGTCGAGACCTTCGACGACGTTCTCGCGAAGTACGAGAGCGGCGAGTGGGAGGACATCGGCGTTCAGTCGTCCGGGAGTTCCCAGGACATCATTGTCCTGCTGTACAAGTACCAGTACGAAGACGAAGTCGGCTGGAACTGGCAGAACCGCGTGCAGTACACCGGAACCGGTCCGGTGGCGCAGGCGGTCGCGAGCGGAGAGGTCCCGTGTGGTATCGGGACCGACGCCGGTACCCAGTCCGTGGTTAACACCGGCCGTATCTTCCCCGTCACGACGTTCTACGGGCCCGGTACGGAGGTCTACCCGGACATCGACTCCGTCACCGACCTCGGCTACCCGCAGATCGACTTCGTCGGCGGTGTCTGGCGTGGCATGTACGGCCCGCCGGAAATGGACCAAGAGATCGTCGACTTCTACGCCGACGTGCTGGAGCGCACCACCGAGAACGAGGCCACGCAGGCGTGGAGTGACGAGACGGGGAACCCGGTCGTGTTCGAAGGGCCGGAAGCCGCCGAACAGAACTTCGAGGACGCCTTCTCCCAGTACGAGGAGCTCGAAATTCTAGACTTGGTCAACGAAAACCAGCCCTGAACCGGTCGGGGCCCTGCGGCGCGTCGGTACTTAATTTATTTATACTTGGAGTACACCGGTTGAGACACCACTGTCATGGTCAATTACTCAAAACGCCTTGAAGGCATTACAGCAGAGCACGTACTGCTCGTAACGTTACTCGGGCTGTCCGTCGTGTTTTACGTCGACCCGATTCTCAAGGACTATCCGACCAACGCGACGGTCTTCCCACAGCTGATGGCACAGGTCGTCGGGATCGGATCGTTCCTCCTCCTCATACAGAACTACCTCCCGGGACCGATCCGGACGTTCGTCGCTGAGGAGGTGAGCATGACGGAGAGCCTCGAGGAGGAACGCACCGAAGGCGTCGAGGCCGTCGATGAGAACGACGACAACGATATCGACGAGAAGTACGTCGACACCGGCGGCGAGGACGCCGACGAAGCAGACACCAAACGCCCGCCGCTCCACGAGAAATGGGGCGTCAACATCAACAACACCGTGATCATGATCGTCTTCTCGAGCGTTTACTTCGCGCTCGGGTGGGCGGCTGGGTTCCTCTACGTAACGCCGCTGTTCGTGTTTTCGTACACGACATGGTTCAGGGTGAACGTATTCAAGGGAGCGTTCCTCGCCGCACTCGCGACGGCCATCGTCTACGGATTCATCGTCTTCCTGCTCATGCCGTTCGACCAAGGAGCCATAGTCTTCACGGGGGGGCTCTAAATGGCGGTCGGTAGCCTCGTCGAAGGGATCCAGATCGCGGTCAGTTGGCCGGTCATCGGGTGGATGGCCGCCGGGCTGCTCGCCGGGATCGTTCTGGGAGCACTGCCGGGGATCGGGTCGCCGGTCGGGATGGCGATCGTTCTGCCGCTCACCGTGCCGCTCGATCCGACGCCTGCCCTCATCCTCCTGATATCCATTTATAGTGGTGCGATGTTCGGCGGGAGTATCGCCGCGATCCTGTTGAACGCACCCGGTACCGAGTCGGCCGCCGCGACGACGCTCGACGGTTATCCGATGGCGAAGAAGGGACTCGCGAAGAACGCACTCGCGATCGCGACAACCGCCTCCGCGCTGAACGGGTTCGTCGCCGCGATTTTGTTAGTGCTCATCTCACCGGTCCTCATCGAGGTTGTCCTCTTGTTCGGATCGGTCGAGTACTTCTTGCTCGCGATCTTGGGGATATCGCTCATCACAATCGTCGCGGACGGGTCGATCGTCAAGGGAATCGTGGCGGGCGCGTTCGGCTTCATGATCTCGACGATCGGCGTCGCGATCATGGCACCGACTCCCCGCTACGCGTTCGGACAACTCGCGCTGTACGAGGGGCTCAACTTCGTCGCCGCCCTGATCGGGATGTTCGCCTTCGCGGAGATGATGAAGCTCGCGGTCCAAGACCAGATCGCGGAGGACGCGGTCGGCATCACGGGCAGCATCACCGACGGGATCAAGACGGTGTTCCAGTACCCCAAGACGACGATAAAAGCGGGTATGATCGGGATGCTGATCGGTGCGGTCCCCGGTTCCGGTGCGACCACATCGACGTTCGTCGCGTACGCGGAGGAGGCGCGTTCCTCGGCGGCCGACGGTATCTTTGGTGAGGGTGACCCCCGCGGGATCATCGCCCCCGAAGGAGCGAACAACCCGACTGTCAGCGGATCGCTGGTTCCGACGCTCTCGTTCGGTATTCCCGGGAGCGGATCGACGGCGGTGTTCCTCGGTGGCATCCTGATGCACGGGCTCCAGCCTGGTCCGCAACTGTTCGGCGAACAGCTCCACATCACGTACGCGCTGTTCGTCTCGGTATTCCTCGGCAACATCCTCATCCTCGCGGTCGGGTACTCCGTCATTCCGTACGCGAGCGCGATCACGAAGATCGACACCGACGTCATCATCCCGATGGTCATCGTCCTCTCCTTTATCGGAGCGTTCAGTCTCCGACGGAACTGGTTCGACGCCTTCGGTGTGCTGGCACTCGGGATCATCGGCTACTACATGGTGAAGTACAAGTACTCGGTCATCGCGTTCGTCCTCGGGATCGTTCTGGGGCCGATTGCCGAGGAGAACTTCTTCCGCTCGCTACAGCTGTCTGGCGGCGGGTACGGGATCTTCGTCGATCCGAGCCGACCGCTTACGCTCAGTATCTCTATCCTGATCATCGTGGTGCTGATCGGGCCGTTCGTCGGGCCGTACGTGAAGGATGCGGTGAACAATCTCCGGTAGCACGGCGTGAGTCGTATCGCCTCGGAGCAGTCGGCTCCGAGCGACTGGCCGAATCTGTTTTTAGTTCTGCTTTCGCGCGACACGCGGGAACGTTTCTCCGACGAGGCGCAGTCCGTGCGGAAGGTGTCCTCTACGTAGACCGTCACAGCGGAGACGACGGACTGGCTCTCCGCCTGTAACTATCAGAGACAATAGTGATTGACCAGCGTAATCCAGTTGTGGGGATTCTCCGATGGACTCCCGCAACGGCCACTCATATCTACGACTGCACACGCGTCAGCCGACGAGCCGGTAGTAACGATCCGTAACGATCCAGAGGAATATAACCACATACGTATAAATACGTGTCGACGACTGACGATTCAGTGAAGGCGACCGGCGCGTGCACGGGCGTATCTGGCTGCGCCAGTAAACAATAGAGGCCTCTCGATGCCTCAGTTCGCGGTGCTACGGCGGTCCATTCTGAAAATACCAGTCTGGCAGATACCGCAGTCGTGAACAATGACGACAGCGCCGATAGCACACGTGAATTCTGCGCCACGCGACCTGTTGTTGCCCGCGGTGGCACGAACAATACTTATATACATACTTGGTTGCAACTTCCGTATACACGATGACTGCCCAGCACCGAGACGCCGGGGTGCCAGACGCATCACCCGCTCTCGATGACCCCCCGGGTATCGCCGGCGTCGGTATGACGGAATTCGCGAGCGCGGACGACCGCTCACTCGTCGACCTCCTCCTCACCGCCGCCGAACGCGCGCTCTCCGACGCCGAGCGCGACGCGTCGGCGGTCGACTCGGTCCACGTGGGAAACATGGCCGCGGAGGCGTTCAACGAGCGCTCGGGGCTCGCCAACGCGCTCACCGGCAGCCTCGGACTGACCGGCGTCACGGCTCGCCGAATCGAAAATACGAGCGCGAGCGGCGCGAGCGCCGTCCAGAGTGCGTTCGAGGCGGTCGCCGGCGGACACAGCGCGTGTGCGCTGGCCGTCGGCGGCGAGAAGATGTCGAGCGCGGACACCGCGACGGCGACCGAGATAATCAGCCGGATCACGCACGACCGCGAGTACGAGCAGGGCGTCACGCTGCCGTCGTTCGGCGGGCTCGCGGCGGCCGCGTACCTCGACGCCACCGACGCGGACCGACGCGATCTGGCGCAGGTCTCGGTGAAGAACCACGCTAACGCGTTCGAGAACGACTACGCGCAGTTCAGAAAGCAGATTGACGTCGACGATGTCCTCGACTCGCCGGCGGTCGCCGCGCCGCTGCGGCTCTACGACTGTTGCCCGACGAGCGACGGTGCCGCCGCGGTGCTTTTCACTGCTGAGCCGGCGGCCGACGCGGTGACCGTGGCGGCCTGCGAGAGCGCGACGGGCACCCACGCGGTGGCGGACAGAACGGATCCCCTCGAAATCGAGAGCGTCCGACTTGCCGGCGAGTACGCGTACGATACCGCGGGGTTTGGCCCGGAGGCCATCGATGTCGCCTGTATCCACGACGCGTTCAGCATCCTCGAATGGCTGGAGATGGAAGAGTTGGGGCTCGCGCCCGCAGGCGAGGCGTGGCGTCTCACCCGTGAGGGGCAGACGACACTCAACGGGACGCTTCCCGTCAACCCCGGGGGCGGGCTGAAGGCCCGAGGGCATCCACTGGGTGCGACCGGCGTCTCGCAGATCGTCGAACTCGTCTGGCAGCTCCGCGGCGACCTTCCCGACGAGCGAGCCGTCGGCGAAGCAGAGCACGGACTAGCGGTGAACGTCGCCGGCTTCGGGAACAACGCCGTCTGCACGCTCTTGGAGGTGGACGCATGACGGAGTTACTGGAGTGTCGCGACTGCGGTCGCCGCACCTACTATCAGAAGCGCCGATGTCTGGAGTGCGGCGGCTCGACGTTCGATCGCGTCGACGCCGGCCGCGGCGAACTCCGGTCCGTGACGACCGTTCACGTCACGCCGGAGGGCGTCCGCGAGCCGAACCGACTCGGGCTCGCGTCGTTTCCCGGCGGCGCAAACGTGATCGCACAGCTCGACGAGGACCTCGGGATCGGCGACGCGGTTCGGCTGGAAGGCGACCACGACCTCCGCGTCACGGCTGACGGGGCTCTGCGGGGCGCTCGGCTCGTCGCCGCGGAGTGACGCGGTCGCGCTGTCACCGGGCGAACGAAGACATTTCTGTGCTCGATCGACGTTTTATTCCGCTACGTCGTACCGCCCGAGTTCGACGAGGTTCCCGTCCGGGTCGCGGACGTACACCGACTCCATGCGTCCGCGCGCGCCGACCTTCTCGACGGGACCGTGAACGATCGCCACTCCGTACTCGCGCAGTTCGCGTCGGAGTTCGTCGACCGGGTCGTCGACGAGGAGACACAGATCGCCGCTTCCCGCCGTCGGCTCCGTCGCGTGCGGCGTGAACTCCTCGCCAGCCCGGTGGAAGTTGATCTTCTGTTCGCCGAACGACACCGCTCGCCGCCCGCCGTCGAATGTCTCCGGTGTCCCGCCGAGGACGGTCCCGTAGAAGTAGACCGCTCGGTCGACATCCGTGACCGTCAACACGAGGTGGTCGAGCCCGCTGGCGTGCATATCATTCTTTTGGGAGTCATCACCAAAAATCCACCCCTCGGATAGTGTGTTCAGACCGCCGTCGATACCACAACGCTTTGGTTGCTGTTGTCATACTAGACGGTATGCGCGCCGTTCGCTACCACGAGTACGGAGGCAAGAGCGTACTGACCGCAGAGACCGTCGACACGCCGGAGCCCGCCCGCGGCGAGGCGTTGGTCAAGATCGAGGCCGCGAGCGTGAACCCGATCGACACGTACGTTCGCGAGGGGAACGTGCGCCCGCCGTCCGGGTTACCGCACGTCGGCGGTTCGGATCTCGCGGGAGTCGTCGAGGCCGTCGGTGCGGGCGTGACAGCGGTCGAATCGGGAGACCGCGTGTTCGCGACCGGGCTCGGCGTGTTCTCGCCGGGCACGTACGCGGAGTACACCGTGGCACCGGTCGACCAACTCGCGCCGCTGCCGGAGGGCGTCTCGTTCGAGGAGGGGGCGGCCGCGGCGATGGCGTTCGCGACCGCGTGGCGCGCGCTCGTGACGCGCGGCGACCTCCGTCTCGGTGAGACTGCGGTCGTCCACGGCGCGTCCGGCGGCGTGGGACACGCCGCGGTACAGATCGCGGCCGCGGCGGGCGCGACCGTCGTCGGCACGGCCCGCGAGGGCGAACCGGCGTCGTTCGCGCGGTCGATGGGAGCCGACGCGGTCGTCGACTACCGGAGCGACGACCTCGCCGGCGATATCGACGCGGCGCTCGACGGTCGCGGCGTCGACGTGGTGTTTGAACCCCACGCCGACGCGCATCTCGACGCGAACCTCGACTGCCTCTCGCGCGGCGGACGGGTCGTCGTCATCGGCGAAGAGGGACCGATAACGCTGGACGGCGGGCTGCCGATGGCGGCGAAACAGGCGGACGCGGATATCCGGTTCATGTCGATCGTGGCCTCGCCAGACGATCAGGCCGCGATTCTCGAACGAGTCGGCGAGCGGCTCGCCGACGGCACGTTTTCGGTCGAAATCGACTCCGTCTTCGGGCTCGACGCGGTTCCGGAGGCGCTCGCTCGGCTGTCGGCTTCGGGGACGTTCGGAAAAGTGGTGCTCGATACGACGCGGTGACCGGTCGCGGTCAGGGCTCGGGGATCACGTCGTTTTCGACCAGTTCCGCGATGCGGTCGTCGTCGTAGCCGACCGCCTGCAGCACGCGAACCGTGTCTTCTCCGAGCAGCGGCGGGGCCTTGTCGAAGCCGGCGTCCGCCTCCGCGTAGTTGAGCGGGTGCTCGATGACGGGGATCTCGCCGGCTGCAGGGTGATCGATCGAGTCGACGACGCCGCGGGCGTTCACCTGCTCGTTGTCGAGCGCCTCGTCGACATCGAAGACGGGACCAACGGGGAGGCCCCGCTCTTCGGCCAGTAGCTCGACCCACTCGTCGGTCGTCTTCGTTTCGAGGACAGCCGACAGCTCCGCTTCCAACTCGTCCATGTTGTTCACGCGGGCGGAGTTCGTCTCGAACCGGTTGTCCGTCGCGAGTTCCTCGCGACCGATACCGGCACAAAACTCCTCCCAGAGCTTCTGGTTACCGCAGGCGACGTTTAGGTAGCCGTCGGCCGTCGAGTACATCTGATAGGGGGCGAGGACCGGGTCTTTCGTGCCCATTCGCGATGTCTCCTCGCCGACGAAGCTTTTGCCCGCCTGTTTCGTCAGCCACGGAAGCGCGGCGTCGAGCATGCCCAGTTCGACGCGCTCGCCCTCCCCGGTGCGCTCGCGGTTGTACAGCGACGTGACGATGCCGAACGCCGACCACATCGCCGTGATCAGGTCTGTCTGCGGAAGGCCGACCTTCGCCGGCGGTGCGTCGGGGTACCCGGTGACGTTCATCATCCCGCTCATCCCTTGGACGAGCAGGTCGTATCCGGGGCGGTCACTCCACGGACCCGTCTCGCCGAACGCCGATATCGAACAGTAGACGAGGTCGTCGTTGTGCTCTTGAAGCGTCTCGTAGTCGACGCCGAGCCGCGCTGCCGTCCCGGGTCGGAAGTTCTCGACGACGACGTCCGCCTCGGCCACGAGGTCGTACAGCGCCTGAATGCCCTCGTCTTTCTTCAGGTTCAGTTCGATGCTCTGTTTACCGTAGTTGACCGTCCAGAAGTACGGTGACTCGCCCTCGTCGGCCGCGGCCCGTCCGGGACCCTCGTAGTCGTCGACGTCGACGAACGGCGGTCCCGAATACCGGCTGTCGTCGCCGACTCCGGGGCGCTCGACTTTGATCACTTCTGCGCCCTGGTTCGCCAACATCATCGTCGCGAAGCCGCCGGTGACGAACGTCGTCAGGTCGACCACGACGATCTCCTCTAGTAAACGCCGTTGCTTGTCGGTTGAGCTCACGTTCGATACTCCGTAGATGACGTGATAAATGTTGGGAGGACTGCTCGGGAGGCCTTCGAGAGGGCGGTCGCGAGGCCTACACTCGCCGCAGCGCGACCACGGTGAGCGCCCCGAGTCCGGCGACACCGCCGAGCACGGCGAACAGCACGGCACTGGACGCGTTCGTGAGCACGAACCCGGCGATTGACGCTCCGAGTGCCCCGACACCGAACATCGCGAGATACGTGAACCCGTAGGAGAGCCCCTGCACTTCGTCGGGCGCTTCCTCCGAGACAACCACTTGGTAGACCGGAGCGGTCCCGTACACGAAGAAGCCGAGCAGCAGGCAGATTCCGACGAGTGGGACGGTCCCCGCCTCTCGAACTATCGGAAACGCCAGCGCGAGCACGGCGAGCGCGGTAAAGAATCCGAGGAACGCCGTGAGGCTCGGGACGCGGTCGGTGAGCCGGCCGCCCACGTACTGGCCGCCGATACCGACGGTCAACAGCGCGGTGTACACGTACTGGGACGGCTGGACCGTCTGTCCGAGCAGTTCGACGGGGGCGAGCGCCGGCGACTCGGCGAGCACGTCGGGAAGGAACGTCAGCAGTCCGCGGTAGTACACGCCGTACAACAGGATGGCTCCGAACGCAACGGTGAACGCCACGCCGAACAGCGCGCGCGAGTCCGTGACCATCTGTCGGAGCTCGTCGCCGATCGACCCCGCCGTCCCGTCGGGATCGGTTCCGTCCGCGTCCGATCTAGCCGTATCGTTCTCGTCTGCCTCGTCTGCCTCGTCGTCGGCCGCTCCGGTGTCGAACTCGATCTGCGTCCCTGCCACGCCGACGAGCACCGCGACGACAGAGAGCACGCCGGCCGCGAACCGCCAGTCGACGAACATCAGCATGAGCGCCGTGAGGAGCGGTCCGAACGCGGTGCCGACGTTACCGCCCGCGCCGTGGTACGCGAACACTGTCCCGCGAGCCTCGGCCGTCCGGCTGATGAGCGAGAGCCCGGCGGGGTGGTAGATGCTCGCGAAACACCCCCACAGCAGCACAGCGGCCCCGAGCGTGATCGGCCCCCGTGCGAGCGCGACGACGCCGAAGCCGATCCCCATGCCGATGACGGCAGCAGATATCAGTCGGCGCGCGTCGAACCGGTCCGAGAGCACACCGCTCACCGGCGCGCCGACGCCGATGACGCCGTATCCGACGCTCACAACCGCACCGATGACCGCGGCAGAGACGCCGAACTCCGCCATCCAGAGGCCGACGAAGAGCGGAATCGAGAGTTCGTACGTGTGAAAAAGCCCGTGTGCGAGGGCGGTGAACTGCACGAGCGCGCGGTCGTTTGTGTTCATTGATCCAACGACCACCGAGCAAGTAGATAAAAGTCAGGGCACCGTCAAAATGTCAGGGAAGTACAGTTCCGCGTAATGCAAGGTGGACCTCCGACCTCAAGGAGCGAGCGTAGCGAGCGAGTAGGTCGGAGAGGAAACCGACATGATGCGACACCAACCACGCTCGATGGCTGGCCGACTCCCCTACCGAACCGCTACTGATATAAAGACATGGATATACATCTGAAACACGGATGGAGGTACGTCGCACCGTCCCCGTCAAACTCAACGTGGCCGACGGCGACGCCGACCTCCTCCACGAAACCATCTCCGAGTTCCTGTGGGCCGCCAACTACGTCGTAGACCATGCGTGGCAAGGCGAGTATAAGACCACGAGCAAAGCCGAGCTCCAACGCGAAACCTACGACGATGTGCGTGCCGAGACGCGTCTCCAAACGAATCTCGTCCAGAACGCTCGCAACAAGGCCGCCGACGCCGTACAGAGCATCGTCGCTCGGTGGAAGCAAGGCGACTACGCGGGGAAGCCGCACTTCTCCGCGCCGACGCTCGTCTACGACAAGCGGTGTGCGACGTTCAATGACGACCACGCGACGCTCTCGACCGTCGAAGGTCGTATCACTGCCGAGTACGTCCTTCCCGACGAGAGCCGCGAAACGCCCCACTCGGAGTACCTGTTCACCGACGACTACGAAGTGACGGGCGGGGAACTCCACTACCGCGACGGTGAGTTCTACCTTCACGTCCGAACAACGGCGGACGTGGAGTTCGAGACTGCCGACGACGGCAACGACGAGCACAACACAGTCCTCGGCGTTGACCTCGGCATCGAAAACGTCGCCGTTACCTCGACAGGTGCGTTCTGGAACGGGTCAGAGTTGACCCACTGGCACCGCGAGTTCGAGAAACGACGCGGCTCGCTTCAACAGCGTGGAACGCGGGCCGCTCACGAAACCATCCAGTCGGTTGGACGTACCGAGACGGGTCGCTACGACCACTTCTTACACACCGTCTCGAAAGAACTCGTCGCGGAAGCCGTCGAAAACGGCTGTAGCGTGATTGCCTTTGAGAACCTGACAGGGATTCGTGAGCGGATGCCGAACGTCAAGAAGTTCCACGCATGGGCGTTCCGACGTTTGTTCGAGTACGTCGAATACAAAGCCGAGATGTTCGGTATCTCGGTCGAACAGGTGAGTCCTGCGTACACGAGCCAGCGGTGTTCTAAGTGCGGGACGACGCTCCGAGAGAACCGCCAGACGCAAGAGCGATTCTGTTGTGTGAAGTGTGGCTACGAAGTGAACGCCGACTACAACGCGGCGAAGAACATCGGTCTGAAGAATCTCCGCGCGGCGCAAACGTCGTCGGGCGGAGGCGCACCCGTAGGCGTGCGCTTGAATCGCGGGACGTTGAACGTGAACGGCGATTACGAGTCTGCCGCCGACGGCGGCCAGAACGGGAGTCCACGCGAAAGCCCCACCCTCAACGAAGCGAACGGCGAAGCCGTGAGCGAGTAGGGTGGGGTAGTTTACACGGAGTGTTCGATGTACAGTTCCAGTTCGTTCACCGCACCGAGAATCCGCTCCGGAAGCGCCTCGGTGAATCGGTCGTCCGTGATACGACTCGCCGGGCCGGCCACGCTCAGCGCGCCTATTACCTCGCCGTCGGCCGTGACGGGCGCGCCGACCGCGTGAACACCTGCCGTCGTCTCCTGTCGGTTGAACGCGTAGCCGCGATCGCGCACGTGTTCGAGTTCGTCGAACAACTCCTCGCGGGTGACGCTGCCGCCGTGGACGCCGCCGAGTCCACGAGTGTCGATGATCGCTTCGACACGGTCCGTGTCGTAGTCCGCGAGAATCGCCTTTCCCGCCGCGCTCGTGTGGAGTGGACCGCGTTTACCGACATGTGCGCCGGTCTGAACCGCGCTCTGTCCCACCTCCGTGTAGAGGTACACCCGCTGTCCGTTCTCCTCGACGAGGAACTGCGCGCGTTCTCCGGTCTCCTCGGCGAGCGCGTCGACCTTCTCCTTGATCATCGGATACGCCGTCACGCGCCGTTGGATCTGCCCCCCGACCGTGAGAAACTGGAGGCCGAGCGCGTACACGTCGCCGTCGTGGATCACGTATCCGTGTTTCTTGAGCGTCGTGAGGTGTCGATGAACCGTGCTCGGTGCCAATTCGAGATGTTCGGATAGCTCGGCGATCGTCATCCCGTCAGTTCCACGCAGTGTCTCGACGAGCTGTAACGACGTTTCAGTCGTTTTGGCGACCGATTTAGGCGCGTTTTCCATACGACTTCTATCGCAAGGTACTACTTAACTTCCCGGTAACTCGGAGAGTACGTAACTTTTCACGGATTTCTGGAAAATAGAGACACCGATATCACCGCGTGGTTCAGCCTGATTCGAGTATACAGAATAAATGAGGGTGCGACGTGGCTCGTTGAGAGTCGTGATCAGCAACGTCTCACAAACGCGAAGCGCGGCAGCAGACGCGGTTCTCTCCGGCCAGCAGAACCATGCAGAATTACAGACATATGTGTGTAATTACGTGGTGTTCCTACCAACGGAAATTCGCTGCCAACGTCACGGATGATTGCCAGATGTACGCAGCCGAGGAACGACCGATAGCTCATTTCGCTATATGGGAGAACGGGCGAATGATCCGTACACTCATCGACGAACGGGACGGCCGGCCGTGACCGGCAGGCCTCCCTAGAGTATCGATCGGACTGCGGTTACTCGGGCACGACGAGCACTCTGAGGTCGTTGACGTTGGTGCCTGTCACTCCCGAGATCAGGAGCGCGTCGCGTTCGTCGAGGAACGGATACACGTCGTTGCCGGCGAGCGCGGCGGTAGCCGCACGCGCGTCCTCGCTCCCCGCGATCGTCTCGGCGGTGACGAGTGCTCCAGCGGCGTCCGTCGCGCCGTCGATACCGTCGGTGTCGACGGCACCGAGCACCACATCGTCCGGGAGATCGAGCGCAGCGCTCACGGCGAACTCTTGGTTCGGGCCGCCGGTCCCGTCGCCGTGAACCGTCACCGTCGTCTCGCCGCCGGAGAGGATGACGGCCGGGGGCTCGATCGGGTTCCCGGTTATTCGTGCCTCCTCCGCGAGCGCGACGTGCGTCTTCGCGGCCTCGCGTGCCTCACCGCGGACCGACCGCGACAGGATCATCGTCTCGTATCCGGCGTCGTCGCACGCCGCGGCCGCGGCCGAAAGCGCCGTGAATCCGTCGGCGAGAATGTGGACGGACACGCGGTCGAATACCGCCGATGGATCGGTAGCCACGTTCTCGTCGGTCGAGTCGTCGTCGTCGACCGATCCGTCGCTCGCAGCTGATTTCGACTCGAGATAGTTGACGACGGCGCTCGGCGCGTCGACGTCGTAGTCGCCGAGGACGTCGAGAGCGTCGCTCGCGGTGGTCGGGTTCGGAGATAGCGGTCCGCTGGCGACGACCGCCGGATCGTCCGAGGTGACGTCGCTGAACACGAGACCGATCGTCGTCGCGGGCGCGAGCGCCGCGGCCAGACCGCCGCCTTTCACGTCCGAGACGGCGCGCCGGACCGTGTTTATCGCCTCGATCGGCGCGCCGCTCCGGAGCAGCGAGTCGGTGAGTTCCGTGAGCGCGTCCAGACCGATGTCGCCGCTCGGAGCCGTGAGAAGCGCGCTCCCGCCGCCACTGACCGCGACGAGCGCGAGCGTGTCCGCGTCGCACTCGCGGGCGCGGTCGAGAAGCCGACGCGTACCACTCACGTTCGACTCGCTCGGGAGCGGGTGGGTTCCCTCCACCATCTCGACTGCTCCCGCCGGAGCCGGGTCGTCGGTGACGACGACCCCGCTGTCGATGCGGTCACCGAGACGGTCGTGGAGCGCGGCCGCGACCCGGCCGGCTGCGTTGCCGCCGCCGAACACGAGGATCTCGTCGTACGCCGAGAGGTCGACGGTCTGGTCGGCAATTTGCAGCGTTTCGACGTCGATCGTCACGTCCGACGCGATCACCGATCGCGGGTGCGCCGCGTCGATACCGGTTTCGAGCGCGTCGAGCGCGACTCGGCGGGGCGATCGCTTTCCCCCGCTCCCTGCGGGGTCTCCGTCGTCGGTGTCGTACTCGCGGTCAAACATACCGGCCTTTCCGCGGGTCACCCTATAAACGTTGACCCTCGTACGAGTGTCGCCGTCCGCCGAGCGATTTTCGAGCGACTTCGACCGCATCTCGACGTGTCCCCCACGTTTATATCGGGCGCGTCGGAGGCGTAGGCATGGACACACTCGACGACCTCGTTGTGCCCGAGGCGACCGTCCTCGAAGCCTGCGGCGACACGCCGCTGCCGGAGTTCGGCCTGATCGAGCGCGCCTGGGACACCGACCCGATCCCGAGCGACCGCGTCGAATCAGCCGCGACCGAGGCGGTCGCGTCACTCGACTTCGACGGCGTTCCCGAAGGCGGAGCGGTCGCCGTCGGGGCGGGGAGCCGCGGGATCGACAACCTCCCGTCGATCGTGCGCGGAGTCGTCACGGGAATCGAAGCGGCGGGATACGACCCGTTCGTGTTTCCGGCGATGGGGAGCCACGGCGGCGCGACCGGCGAGGGCCAGCGCGAGATGCTCGAATCGCTCGGCGTGACCGAGGCGGCGATCGGCTGTGAGATCCGATCGAGCATGGATGTCGTATTGGTCGGTGAGACCGCAGATCGCGGCGTCCCCGTGTACGCGGACGCACACGCGGTCGAGGCCGACGCTATCGTCCCGGTCAACCGGGTGAAACCGCACACTGACTACGACGGGCCCGTCGAGAGCGGCCTCTCGAAGATGCTCGTGATCGGCATGGGGAAACAACGCGGTGCGAAAACGGCCCACGAGTGGGCGATAGACTGGAGCTTCCGGAACATGATCCCGGAGATCGCGGAGAAACTGCTCAGCGAGTTGCCGGTCGCGGGTGGGGTCGCCGTCGTCGAAGACCAGTTCGACGACACCACGCTGATCGAGGGAGTCCCGCCGTCCGGCTTTCTGGACCGCGAGGCCGAACTGCTGAAACGCGCGTACGACCTCCTCCCGACCGTTCCGTTCGACGACGTAGACGTATTGGTCCTCGATCGGCAGGGGAAAGACGTCAGCGGACAGGGAATGGACACGAACGTGATCGGCCGGCGACCGTTCGCGATCAATGAACCGGCACCCGAGCAACCGGACATCAAGCGGATCTACGTGCGGGGACTGACCGAGACGACCCACGGGAACGCGATGGGGATGGGGTCGGCGGACTTCGTCCATCGAGACCTCGCGGCCGACCTCGACAGTTCGACCTCGCTTATCAACGCGATCACGGCGAGCACGACGCGCGGCGTCCGCCTCCCCCCGGTCGTGGAAACCGACCGCGCCGGACTCGTCGCGTCGCTGTCGACGGTCGGCGTCGTCGATCCCGACACGGTACGAGTGCTCCGCGCCACTGATACGATGCGGCTCGACCGGCTGTACGCCTCGCCCGCGCTCGTCGACGCAGCTCGCGAGCGCTCGGACCTGCGTGTTGTCGCCGAGCCGTCGCCGATCGCGTTCGACGACGGAGGGTTCGCGGCACCGACTCCCCACGAGACGAGCGACGACAGCTGAAAACCCATCCAGATCGATCGCTCACACCCACACCGGACAGAAGTATCAGAATAAAATATACATATTATAATTGAGTATTCGGGAGTGGAGAGGCGTTCGTGATGTAACCGAGAGCGCGGCATCGCTTTGCCTGTATAGAAACGCTTTCCCACACAACTCCGGACAATGGAACTGATATGGACCTAGCCATCGACGGCAACGCGGCACTCGTCACCGCGTCGTCAAGCGGACTCGGCAAGGCGTCGGCGAAGGCGCTCGCTCGCGAGGGGGCAAACGTTGTGATCAACGGCCGCGACGAGGACCGACTCGACGCCGCGCTCGAAGAGGTGGAAGCGGTAGCGTCAGGAGAAGTCGTCGCCCAGTCCGGCGATCTGACCGACCCGGAGGACATCGAGACGCTCGTCGAGACGACCGTCGACGAGTTCGGGACCATCGACCACCTCGTCACCAGCGCGGGCGGACCGCCGTCGGGCGCGTTCCTCGACACCGACGACGACGACTGGGAGGACGCCTACGAGCTGCTCGTGATGAGCGTCGTGCGGCTCGCACGCGAAGCCGAGCCGTACCTCAGCGAGGGCGACGGCGGGACGATCGTCACCATCACGTCGAGCAGCGTCAAGGAGGCGATCGACAGCCTCGTCCTGTCGAACTCCGTCCGCATGGGCGTCATCGGCCTCGAAAAGACGCTCTCGAAGGAGTTCGCGCCCGAGGTGCGCGCGAACGCCGTGCTCCCCGGCTCTCACGAGACCTCGCGGATCGAGAACCTCGTCAACGCCGCGCTCGAACGCGGCGAGTACGACTCCTACGAGGAGGGGCTCGACGAGTGGGCGCAGAATCCGCTCGAACGCGTCGGCGACCCGATGGAACTCGGTAACACTGTCGCGTTCCTCTCATCGCCGAAATCCGGCTACATCAACGGTGCCGCCCTGCCCATCGACGGCGGCTCGACGCAGTCGAACCTCTAACGGTCGAAAGGCGGCCCGCATTCCGGCCGGACTGGAGGCGACCCGCGTTCTCGGTGCGCTCCGGCACTCTTTTGTCGTGGCACACGATCGGGTGTCACCGGAAGGAGCTATCGCCGACCAAGTCGATCGTCCTCAAATTTGTTTCGAGTATAGTATGATTTCTACTACATGAAAATATTTGTATATTACGCGGTAGTCACTCGAAGGACGGGTCGCGTTTCTCCAAGAAGGCCCGCATCCCCTCGCGCTGGTCGTGCGTGCCGAACAGCCCCGACCACGCGCGTCGCTCCACGGTAAGTCCCGTCGCCGCGGAGCCGTCACCGGCCGCGTTCAGGGCCTCCTTGGCGGCGCGCATCGCCGTCGCCGACTGTGCCGCGAGCCGCTCGGACAGTTCGTCGATCCGGTCGTCAAACGCGTCGTCGTCGACGACCTCGCCGACCAGACCGATGTCGGCAGCCGCGATCGCGTCGATCCGCTCGCCGAGGAAGATCAGTCGGCGGGCCGTCTCGTCGCCGACGAGCGCGGGGAGCCGCTGGGTTCCGCCCCATCCGGGTATGATCCCGAGGTCGATCTCGGTCTGTCCGAAGACGGCGCTTTCGGCGGCGACCCGCAGGTCACAGGCGAGCGCGAGCTCGCAGCCACCGCCGAGCGCGTAGCCGTCGACGGCGGCGATCACGGGCGCGGGGAACGACTCGATCGCGTCGGAGACCCGATGGCCGAGCTCGGCGTACGCCTGTGCCTCCGGCGTCGACAGGTCGACCATGTAGGAGATGTCCGCGCCCGCGACGAAGGCGTCGTCGCCCGCGCCGGCGAGGACGACCGCGCGCGCGTCTTCGGCCGCTGCCGTCGCGAGCCCCTCCTCGATCGCTTCGAGCGTGTCGACCGTGAGAGCGTTGAGCTGTTCGGGTCGGTCGATGGTCAGGGTCGCCACGTCGCTGTCAGTGTCGATGTCGACTGTGATCGTGTCCCACGTCATATCCACCCCTCACGGAGGAGCGTGAAAACCGTTCGCCAGCCGGAACTCGCCGGCCGGGTGACCTCCGCCCGGTTGGTTCCCCGGTCACGACCGCACCGGGAGTCAGATCTCCTCGCGGCTGTCGATCTCGGTGTAAATGAACCACGCGGCCGTGTACGCGCCCATGAAAAGCAGATAGCCGAACACGAGCCCAACGAGCTGTCGGGACCCGAGCCCGCCCGGCAGCGTCCGCGAGAGAATTCCCAGCGCGACGGCGAACACGACGAGTGAGAACACTCCAGAGAGGGCGTACACGCCGAGGTCGGAGGTGAGGCGATCGCGCACGACTCGGTCTACGGAGCCGATTGATAAACAGTCGTCGGTCGCTTCGTTGCCGCTCGGTGGCTCGCCCGTCTCAGTTGCACGGATTGCAACCCATATATGCCCCCCGGGCATACGTGGGAGTATGAACGGGAACCGGTTCGGTCGACTCTTCCAAGTGACCACCTACGGCGAGAGCCACGGCGACGCGATGGGCGTGACGGTGTCGGGCGTGCCAGCGGGCGTCGAACTCGACGAGGAAGCGATTCAGGCACAGCTTGACCGGCGCAAACCGGGCCAGTCGATGATCACGACCTCGCGGGGCGAACCCGACGAGGTCGTCGTCAACTCCGGCGTGCAGGACGGATACACGACCGGAACGCCGATCGGGATGGTGATCCAGAACAAGGACGCACGCTCTGGCAAGTACGAGCCGTACGTCACCGCGCCGCGCCCCTCGCACGGCGATTACACCTACTCCGCGAAGTTCGGCACGCGCAACTGGGGCGGCGGCGGGCGCTCGTCTGCGCGTGAGACGGTGAACTGGGTCGCCGCCGGCGCGGTCGCAGAGCAGGCGCTCGACGCCTCCGACTACGACGTGGAGATCAAAGCCCACGTGAACCGGATCGGCGACGTCGAGGCCGACGAGGTAAGCTTCGAGCAGATTCTGGAGCACTCGGAGGAGAACGACGTGCGGTGTGCAGACCCCGAGGCGGCAGCCGAGATGCAGGAGCTGATCGAGCGGTACCAAGAGGAGGGAGACTCCATCGGCGGCTCCATCTACTTCGAGTGTCGGGGTGTCCCGCGCGGGCTCGGCGCGCCGCGCTTCGACGGCTTCCCGAGCCGGCTCGGGCAAGCGATGTTCTCGATCCCGGCGACGACGGGCGTCGAGTTCGGGCTCGGCACGGACGCGGTCGACGTGGCCGGAAGCGAGCGCAACGAGGACTGGACGTTCGACGACGGCGAGTCGTTCGACCACGTCGAGAGCGAGGAAGGCGACCCGGTCCCTGTCGGCAACGACCACGGCGGGCTCCAGGGCGGGATCACCACCGGCGAGCCCATCTACGGCGAGGCGACGTGGCACGCGCCCACCTCGATCCCCAAGAAGCAGCGTTCCGCCGACTGGGAGACAGGGGAGGAGAAGGAGGTCCAAGTCGTCGGCCGACACGATCCCGTGCTCCCGCCGCGGGCCGTCCCCGTCGTGGAGGCGATGTTGTACTGTACCGTCCTCGACTTCATGCTGCTCGCCGGCCGGATCAACCCCGACCGCGTCGACGGCAATCCCGGACAGTTCGACACCGACTACCACCCGAGCAGTCCGGAGAACGAGTAGCGGAGACGCGCGGTGCCGTCGTGCCTCTCCCTATCCCGCCTCTCGCGTCGCCGGAGTGGTAGACCGGCGCGCGTGATCCGAGGGGCAGCGTCCCGAGGACGCGCGCGAGGGAGGCGAGGGGACCCGCCGGGACCGCCGGCGGGTCACCGAGACCGAGGCTGGGGAGGCGTGAGGTGCGGTCGTGGTCGTCCGTCTGCTCCCCCGATCTTATCTCTCAGGATCTCTCAGGCGACCACTCGCAGGCGTCGCCAGCGGTCAGGTCGTTTTCGTCGACGTACGTCGTGAGACACGCGTAGTTACAGAAGTACGTCGGCGAACCGCAGTCGTCGTCGCAGTCCCGCACGCAGATCGGATCGTGCTCGAAGATTCGCGATCCGCAGTGGGCGCACGTCTCGTCGGCCGAAGGCGTCGAACGAGTTGTAGACATGCTCAACCACAGAGCGTGCCGCGATGAAAGTGTGTCGCGGTCGCGTACGGCTCACACCACGATGACCGCGTCGACGACGACGAGCAGCACGAACCCGACGAGAAAGGCCGCGGTCGCGGCGTCGGCGTGGCCGTGACCGTGCGACGAGGGGATCAGCTCTCGAAACACGACCGCGAGCATCGCGCCCGCGGCGAACCCGGAGGCGACCGGGAACAGGCCGGTCGCGACCGAGACGAGCAGAAACCCGAAGGCGGAGGCGACTACCTGCGGCACGACGCCGGAGAGCATCGTGTACCAGACCACGCGCAGATTCGACATCCCGGTCTCCGCCATCGGCACCGCGAACGCGAACCCGTCTGGCACGTTCTGGAGCCCGATCACGACCGCGAGAAGCAGCGCGACTTCCTCCAGTCCGGAGGCGAACGCGACGCCGATAGCCAACCCCTCCGGCGCGTTGTGGAGCGTGATCGCGCCGCCGATGAGCAGTGCCTTCCGGAACGAGGTCTCGCGGGCCGAGTCGACGAGGCTCGTCGGATTCAGGCTCTCTGCGTCGTCCGCGGACGCACCACCCTCCGGTAGCCACGCGCGGTACTGCGCGTGGAGGTGCGGAATCGCGTAGTTGCCGACGAGGAGCCCGCCGCCGCCGACGAGCACGCCGGCCATCACCGCGGCGAGCGTCCCTTCTTCCATCCCCGGGAGAATCAGCCCGAAGACGCTCGCGGCGACCATCAGTCCGGCCGCGAGCCCGAGAGCCGCGTCGTAGACGCGGTGTGTGACGCGAGCGCGGACGAACACGGGCAGCGCACCGATTCCCGTCGCGACGCCCGCGATGCCGCTGATGGCGACGACGCCCGTGAGATCCGTCATGCCTCCGGGTCGTGCGGCCCTCCGCTTAAAAAACTCTGTCCCGGCAACAGTCTGTCGAACTCACGCGTCGACGATCCCGCGAAGGTCTCCGCCGTACACCCCGATCGCAACGGCCGCGGTCGCGAGCGCGCCGACGGGGATCACGGTGAGCCACCCCGCCGTCGTCCCGATGCCGAACCGCAGCGCGAGGCCGACCGACACCCACAGGGAGGCGGCCGCGGCGAGCGCGAGGAGCCCGCCGGTGACGCGTCGGTCTTCGCGGCCGAGCACGACGCCGGAGATCGCGCTCCCCGCGGCGAGGAGGTGAAAGCCGATGGCGAGCGGCCACGCTCGGATCGACGGCGGGAGCGACGAGAACGCCCGCGGCTGGTCGAGGAAGTAGCGCCACACTGGGTAGCCTGCGATATCACCAACACTGCCGATATCGCCGACACCGCTCGCACCGCCGGTCCCCGCCGCCCCGGTGATGTTGAGGAACCCCCAGAGGCTCACGACCGTGAGATCCTCACCGGGGATCACGGCCATCGGGACCACGAGAAGGGCAGCGGCGAAGAACGCTCCCGCGAGCGGCCCGCGCGCACGGAGCCGGCCGGCACGGGCGGAGCGGTCAGCGGGTGACGAACCCGTCATGGTTCGTCTCGGGCCTCTGCGGGTAAGTATAGTCCGGAGTGAGGCGTGACGCGAGGCGTCTGTCACAGCGTCCGTCGCAGTAGAGGGTCGCACCCGCGTGAACGCGCAACGCTCTTTATCGCGGGGACGACTCATCCGGTATGCGAGTCACCGTCGTCGGCAGCGGCTACGTCGGAACCACTCTCTCGGCCTGCCTCGCTGACGCGGGCCACGACGTGACCGCCGTCGACATCGATCCGGACGTGGTCGCGGCGCTCAACGACGGCCGCGCGGCGATCCACGAGCCGGGCCTCGACGACCTGCTGGCCAAGCACGTGGACGGTAGCCTCCGGGCGACGACCGCGTACGACAGCGTTCCCGACGCCGACGTGACGTTCTTGGCGATCGGCACGCCCTCGAACGCGGACGGCAGCATCGACCTTGGCGGCCTCACCGCGGCCGCCGAGATGACCGGCGAGGCGATCGCGGCGGGCTCCGACGCTGATCCGGATCGTGACACGGCGGCCCGCCACCTCGTCGTAGTCAAGAGCACGGTCACGCCGCCGGGAGTCGCCGAGATCAGAGCGGCGCTCCGAGCGGGTGCGGGCGAGGCCGCCGACCGCGTCGAGCTGGCGACCAACCCCGAGTTCCTCCGCGAGGGCTCCGCAGTCGACGACTTCCAGCACCCCGACAAGCTCGTCTTCGGGACCGACTCCGCGTGGGCGACGGAGCGGTTGGAGTCGCTGTACGACCCGATCGTCGCGGCGGCCGACGGCGACGTGCCGATCGTCCGCACCGATCCCGAGACGGCCGTGATGATCAAGTACGCCAACAACGCCTTCCTCGCGTCGAAGATATCGCTCGTGAACGACCTCGGAAACATCTGCAAGCGGTTCGGCATCGACGCCTACGAGGTGGCCGACGCGATCGGCCTCGACGACCGCATCGGGGCGAAATTCCTGCGTTCGGGCGTGGGGTACGGCGGCTCGTGTTTCCCCAAGGATGTCGACGCCATCCGCGCTGCGGCCCGCGAAGCGGGATACGAACCCGCACTGTTAGACGCGGCCGTCGCGGTGAACGACGGCCAGCCGGAGCGCATGCTCGACCTGCTCGACGCCCACGCCGATGTCGCCGGCGAGCGCGTCGCGGTGCTCGGGCTCGCGTTCAAGCCCGGCACCGACGACGTGCGCAACTCTAGGGCGATTCCCGTCATCGATGGCCTGCTGGAGCGCGGTGCGAACGTCGTCGGCTACGACCCGGTCGCAACCGAGAACATGCGGGAGCACTTCTCGGGCGAAGATATCGAGTACGCGGATTCGGCCGCGGCCGCGCTCGACGGGGCGGTCGCCGCGCTCGTCGTCACTGACTGGGACGAGTTCGCGGCGCTCGACGACGGGTTCGACGCGATGACGGCCGCGCCCGGATCGGCCGAACCGGTCGTCGTCGACGGCCGTCGGATCGTCGAGCGCCGGGACGGGATCGCGTACGAGGGATTGACGTGGTAGGTGTCGGTCGATCCCCTCCGATTTTATGTACCAGTGTCATGTACTCCCGCGTATGGCAGCCCTCCAATCGCTCCGACCGGCAGTCAGCAGCATCGTTCGGAATCCAATACTCGTCGGCGTCGCGGCACTGTTCGCCGTCGCACAGCTCCCGAGCCTCCTCGTTCCGCCGTCTCGGCCGGTGCTCTCGATGGCCGTCTCGCTCGGGATGTTCGGCGTGTACGTGCTCGTCCTCCCCTTCGCTCAGGGCGGCTTCCTCGGGATGGCGGACGAGGCGGTCGCCGGTCGGACCCGACTGGGAACGCTCGTCAGCGTCGGCAAGGAACACTACGTCTCCCTGTTGATCGGCTACCTCGTCCTCCTCGCGTTGAACTTCGCGTTCGGCTTCCTTGCCTTCTTCGGGGGCATGGCCGTCCTCATCGGCGGCGCGTACACCGCCGGCAGCGCGGGATCCGGAGGGTCGAACGCGGGGGGAACCGGGGGAATGGGTGGCGTCGAGGCGGGAGCCGGCGGCCTCGGCATTGATCCCGGCGTCCTCGCCGCGGCCGCGCTCGTCGGTCTCGGGCTCCTGCTCGTGTACTTCCTCGTGACGTTCTTCGTGCAGTTTTACGCGCACGCCGTCGTCCTCGACGACACCGACCTCGTCGCCGGGTTCCGGCGCAGCGCCGGACTCGTCCGGCACAACCTCCTCAGCGCCGCCGGCTACACTCTGCTCCTCCTCGTGGGAGGGACGGTCTTCGGTGGGATCGCTGCCGTCTCGTCATCCGTGGCCGCGGTCGTGTTCGGCGGCGGAATGCCCGAGGGCAGTCCGATCGCCGAGCTGCTCCCGACGGCGTCGCCGGTGATCGCGGGGGTCGGTCTGATCGTGTACGTCGTCCTCATCGGACTCGTCGGCGCGTTCTACGGAACGTACTCGGTCGCGTTCTATCGGTCGATCTCCGATTCCGCCGCGTGACACCGCCGGACTCCCACGGCAGCCCCCGATCGTTCCCGATGTTATTTATCGTGGCCTGCATTCTCTCGGAGATGCGCGGCCCATGAACTCATCCCCAGACGCGATCAGCGTTCTCCACGTCGAGGACGATCCGGAACTCGCAGAGATGGTGGCGACGTTCCTCGAACGCGAAGACGACCGGATCGCAGTCGAGACCGCGAGCAACGCGAGCGAGGGACTGGACCGCATCGACGGCGACATCGACTGCGTTGTCTCCGACTACGACATGCCCGGCCGGAACGGTATCGAGTTCCTCGAAGCCATCCGCGACGATCATCCGGACCTCCCCGTCATCCTCTACACGGGCAAGGGCAGCGAGGAGGTCGCGAGCGACGCGATCGCGGCCGGCGTCACGGATTACCTCCAGAAGGAGAGCGGAACCGGCCAGTACGCCGTCCTCGCGAACCGGATCACCAACGCGGTCGAGCAGTACCGCACCGGCCAGCGGGCCGCGGAACTCGACCGGATCCGCACGCTCGTAAGCGACATCAATCAGGCGATCGTGCGTGCGGACTCGCTGACGACGGTCAAAACGCGCGTCTGTGAGATCATCAGCGAGTCCGATCCCTATCTCTTCGCGTGGATCGGCGAGGTCGATCCCGAGACGAACCGTATCGAACCGCAGGTGTCCGCGGGCAAGGAACGCGGCTACCTCGACGAGATCACCATCACGGCCGACGAGAGCCCTACCGGACGGGGCCCCGCCGGCACGGCGATCCGCGAACGGCGGGTCGCCGTCTCGCAGAACGTCGCCGAAGATTCCGACTTCGAACCGTGGCAGGCGGACGCGATCGAGCGGGGGTTCCGAGCGGTCGCCGCCCTCCCGCTCGAATATCAGGACACCCTGTACGGCGTGCTCGCCGTCTACGCCGACCGCCCGAACGCCTTCGACGCGAGCGAGCGCGAACTCCTGGCCGAGCTCGGAGACGACGTGGGGCACGTCCTCCACTCGTTCGAGGTGCGATCGAGACTCCGCGCGGAGCGTGATTTCATCGAGCAGGCGCTCGACTCGCTCAACGACGTCTTCTACGTCATCAACACCGACGGGACGTTCCGCCGGTGGAACGATCACCTCACGGCGACCACCGGTTACACGGACGAGGCGCTCGAAGAACTGCAGGCGACCGATCTCTTCCCCGAGGACGAGCAAGCCCGGATCGCCGCGGCGATCGACGAGGTGTTCGCCACCGGCGAAACGACCGTCGAATCCGCGTTCCTGACCAAAGATGGAACACGCATCCCCTACGAGTTCACCGGGTCACGCCTGACCGACCGCGACGGCGACCTGATCGGACTCATCGGGATCGGCCGGGATCTCACGGAGCGCAAACACCGCGAACAGCAGTTGGCGCGACTCGTCGATAACCTTCCGGGAATGGTGTACCGATGTGAGAACGCACCCGGATGGCCCATGGAAGACCTCAGGGGCGAGGTGCGGGCCCTAACGGGCTATCACCCGTCCGAGTTGGAGACCCGATCAGACGTGTACGGTGAGAAAGTCATCCATCCCGACGATCGAGACGCGGTGTGGCGGACGATACAGGACGCGATCGACGGGCGCGAGCCGTTCGAGGTCACCTACCGAATCCGCACCAAAGACGGGGAGATCAAATTGGTGTGGGAACGCGGTCAGGGGGCGTATACCGACGACGGCGACGTGGAGGCACTGGAGGGGTTCGTTACGGACGTAACCAAGCGGGAACGGCACAGGCGAGCGATCAACGCGTTACACGAGACCGCGGAGTCGGTCATGCGCGCCGAGACGCCGGAGCGAGCCGCGGAGATCGCCGTCGACACCGTTCACGATGTCCTCGATATGCCGGCGAGCGCCGTCCACCTCTACGACGAGGCGGAAGACGAACTCGCGCCGGCGGCGTGGACGGCGCTGACCGAGGAGATCGTCGGCGAACCGCCGGTCTTCGCGTCCGGCGAGGGGCTCGCCGGAAAGGCGTTCGAGACGGGTGAATCGCTGATATACGGCGACATCTCGACGGCCCCCGAGCGCTTCAACCCCGACACTCCGGTCCGGAGCGAGATGCTCCTCCCGATCGACGACCACGGCGTGCTCCTGATCGGCTCGACCGAACTCGAAGCGTTCGACGAGGTGGACGTGTCGCTCGCGGAGACCGTCGCCGCGCACACGACGACCGCGCTCGATCGCATCGAACGCGAGTGCGAACTCGAACGGCAGAACGAACGGCTCGACGCGTTCGCCAGCATCGTTTCTCACGATCTGCGGAACCCGTTGAACGTGGCCAGCGGGTACCTCGAACTGTCCCGCGCCGAGTGTGACAGCGAGCATCTCGACGCGGTGGCCAAAGCGCACGATCGAATCGGATCGCTCATCGACGATCTGCTGGAGTTAGCGCGTGAGGGCGCGGCTGTGACCGATTCGGAGCCGGTGGATCTGGCCCGTCTCGCCGAGGACTGCTGGGAGAACGTAGACACCGCGTCGGCGACGTTACGGGTCGACGCCGACGCCACGTTGCGGGCCGATCGGAGCCGGCTCGCACAGGTGCTTGAGAACCTGATCCGGAACGGCGTCGAACACGGCGGCGACGACGTGACGATCGCGGTCGGCGGTCTCGACACCGGGTTTTACCTCGCGGACGACGGCCCCGGAATCCCCGAAGACGACCGCGAGCGGATCTTCGAGTCCGGGTACTCGACGCGTGCCGACGGAACCGGGTTCGGCCTCGCGATCGTTCGAGAGATAGTCGACGCACACGGCGCGGAGATCCGAGCCACCGAGAGCGAGACCGGCGGAGCCCGCTTCGAGATCACCGGTCTCGAACGGATCGAGTAGCCGAGGCGAGCGCGTCGGGACCGGGTTACGCCACCAGACTGTCGCCGTCAAGCGACTCGTCGACGTCGATGTCCATGAGATCGAGGATCGTCGGCGTCACGTCGAAGAGGTTCGCACCCTCGACGTCGATGTCGGGGTCGGTCGCGTACAGAAGCGAGTTCTCGAACTTGTGCATCCCGTTTCGCGGTCCCTCGGTGAAGACGGCCTCCTTCCCGGAGAAGCCGGACTTGAGGTCGAATCCGTCGGCGGGAATGACGACGAGGTCGGGCGCGATGTCGTCGTGGTCGCCGTCGAACACCGTCTCGCCTTTCACGATCCGCTTGCAGACCTGCCGGCCGTCGGGGCCGGTGAGCGACTCCAGGTCCTCGATGAGTTCCTCGCGCGTCGCCTCGTACTCGGACTCCGGAACCGAGCCGTTCGGTTCGCGGCCCTCCAGATTGAGGTAAAACCGGCCGGGAATGAGCGAGTACGCGCGGGCGTCGTCGCCGATGTCGACGAGCGCGTCGTGGTCATCGCCGTCGTAGGTGAGCCACCCCTCCTCGGCGAGGAACTGGTTGCAGTTCACTTCCCACTCCAGTTGGGTGAAGCCGTGATCCGAGGCGACGAGCAGCGTGGTGTCGTCGTCGAGCGCTTCACGGATTTCGCCGATGTACTCGTCGAGGGTTCGGTAGAATTCGAGGAACTCCGATTTGTACTCGCCGTCCGTCGCGTAGTCACCGAACAGGAAGTGGTTCACGCGGTCGGTGCTCATGAAGACGCCGAAAAACAGGTCCCAGTCGTCCTGGGCGAGGTAGTGCGAGAACGCCTCGTACCGCGCGTCGAGGGTCTCGTAGGCGTTCTCGACGAACGCGGTCTTGTCGTCGTGCCCGAGCTTGGCGTTAACGTCGATCCGGTAGTCGAGCCCGTCGAGGACGCGGCGGACGGAGTCGTCGCTCGACGCCGATTCGAGGTCGGGTGAGAGAAACCCAGAGACCTGTCGCTGGATCCGCGTCGAGGGCGGGAACGTGACCGGGACGTTAAGCACGGTCGCGTCGCGCCCAGCGTCGGTGACGCGGTCCCACACCCGAGTGGCCTTCACGTGTTGGCCCATCGGAACGTACGTCTCGTAGGAGCCGATCTCGCGGTCTTGGAATCCGTACACGCCGGTTTCGCCGGGGTTGACGCCGGTGGTGAGGCTCGGCCAGCACGCGCTCGACTCCGGCGGAACGATGCTTTCCAGTCGCCCGGAAGCGCCCGTCTGCGCGATGTCTGTCAGGTTTTCGAAGACATCGGGGTGGTCCTCGACGAGGTCGAGCGGTACGCCGTCGATCCCGAGGAAGACGACGCGCTCGTCGTCATCGCCGCTGAGCCGATCGAACAGTCCCATACTCGGAGGTTCGCTTCCGCCGACATATCGCTTGTGCTCTGGCGATTCACGCCGCATCGCCGGCGATCCGGCAGGAACCACCGGAGTCCCGGAGTAGCAGCGAACGCGGCCGCCGACCCGGAGCCATGGCGACTCCCGCCGCCGTCGCCGTCGAGTGGCAATCGCGACCGATTCAGAAGGCCTATTCACCTCGGCGGAGACATATTCGGCGTATGAGCGATGACTTCCCGGCGAACGTCGATGTCGACTACGACGACGGCGAGGGCGAAGACCCGTCCGACTACCCGTCGTTGCAGCACAAAATCGAGAAGGCGATCGAGGTCACCCGACGCGGGCTCGAAGAGTACGACAACCCCGCGGTGATGTGGACCGGCGGAAAAGACTCGACGCTGACGCTGTACTTCATCAACCAAGTGGCCGAAAAGTACGGCTACGAGAAGCCCACGGCGGTGTTCATCGATCACTACCAGCACTTCGATTCGATCACCGACTTCGTCGAGCACTGGGCCGACGAGTGGGACATCGACCTGGTGTACGCCCGCAACGACGACGTGGGCGCGTACGTCGACGAACACGACTTAGAGCCGGGCGACGACATCCCCGTCGACGCGCTCTCGGAGCACAACCAACACCACATCCGCGACATCTTGGAGTACGAGGAGGACACGTTCCCGTTCCTCTTGGACACGTACGTCGGGAACCACCTGCTGAAGACGGTCGCGCTCAACGACGCCTTGGAGGAGTACGACATCGACGGGGTCATCTCGGGCGTGCGCTGGGACGAACAGGAGGCGCGCGCGGACGAGACGTTCTTCTCGCCGCGACACGACCCGGATCTCTTCCCGCCGCACGACCGCATCCAGCCCATCCTGCAGTTCGCTGAGGCCGACGTGTGGGAGGCGTTCTGGAATTACGTGGTGCCGGACACGGTCGAGGCGTTCCCGGACGAGGGATACGTCCCGCAGGCCGACGACGACCTGCCCGAGGGCGTCACACAGGAGGACGTTCCCATCTCGCCGAAGTACTTCGCCGGGTTCCGGTCGCTCGGCAGCGAGGTCTCAACCGAGAAGACGACCGGAGAGCCCGCGTGGCTCCAGAACCTCGAAGACACGACCGAACGCGCCGGCCGTGCCCAAGACAAAGAGGACCTGATGGAGCGGCTACGCGACCTCGGCTACATGTGATCGTCACGGACGAGTAGACGCTCCCATCGACGCGAACGACCGCGACCGCGCCTGTAGTGCGAACCACCGCTGACGAGTCCGAGCGCCTCCGCTGACGAGTCCGATCCGGTGGCTTCACTTACGCCCCCGCCGACCGCGGCGTATGAACAAACGCGGCCACGTCCTCAACGCTCTCTTGCTCGCGCTCGGACTCGGCGTCGTCATCGAGCCCGGACTCGACGCGGCCACGGCGCGGACCACAGCGCAGATCACCGTTCCGATCGTGTTGGGCGCGCTGTTCCCCGACGTCGACACGGCGTTCGGTCGCCACCGAAAGACGCTCCACAGCCTGCCCGTGCTCGGTGTCTTCCTCGCGTACCCTATCGTCTTCGGCAACCTCCAGTACGTCTGGATCGGCGTGTTGACTCACTACGTGCTCGACGTGGTCGGGAGCCGGCGCGGCATCGCGCTGTTCCATCCGCTGTCGGACGCGGAATACGGGCTCCCATCTGGCGTGACGACGAGCAGCAAGTACGCCGACCTCGTCACGGTCGTCGTCACTGCGGTCGAACTCGCGGCCTTCTGGGCGCTTCACACCTACGTCGTCACGCTCGATCTCGACCTGTCGGCCGCCTCGGAGGCCGCGGCCGGGATCGGCATCTGACGGGACGAATCGAACGGAGAACGCGCCTTCGGTCGCCGCAGCCACATCCTCACTTCGGGCGGTAATCCGACAGCGTCCCGGAGTAGACGCTCACGTCGGTGAATCGTCCCTCGTAGGCGACGTTCGTCGGAAGCGTCGGCTCGTCGCCGGACAGGAACAGCCGGTCGAGCTTCTCCCACGTATTCTCGTACGCGAGGTGAGCGAACTCGACGAGTCCGCGGAGCTGATGTGCCGCGCCGCCGCGGTGGACGACCGTCCGCGACAACCCAGACCGGAACGCGTCGACGACATCCTCGACGCCGTCGAGAGCCCCGTCGAACTCGGTCCACGCCTCGCCGACCGTGCCACGCAGGTGAGAGTACGACGAGCCGAACCCCGGCTGGTCGGTCGCCTCGGCGATCCGTCGCGTCCTCGAGTTCTGGTGCGGGAGCAGCTTCGTGTTGTACGTCTCTATCGCGTCAAGCCTGTCGGCGTGCGCGGCTATCTCCGGACGGGTGAGCGAGATGGTCGCGAATCCAGGGTGTGGGACGAGCACGGCCGCGTCCTGTCGATCGAACTCGGCCATCGCCGCCTCGAAGGTGATGTAATCCGGAACGGGATCGGAGAGGCCGAGCGCGAGAACGTGACGTCTGTTGCCCCAGTCGCCGGTGAATACCTCGCGGGCGGGGACGACGGTAAGATCGTCGTCGGAGTACCGATCCGCACGGTCTCGTATCGTCGGCAGGCGGGTGAAGTGCGGCGCGTACACGAGCGCGTCGATCCCTCGTTCCTTCGCGAGGGCCACGACGTCGTCGTCGAGCACCTTCACGTGTGCGTCGACGCGCGTTCTCGTTGTGGTCACGAGTGGACGATGTGTATCACCGAGCAAAGGCGTATCGTTCGCGGTCGCTCATCGTCGGGGGAAACCGTTAATCCCCCTCGGCGGCGACACCACGGGTATGCCCCGCTGGACGTGCGGTATCGACGGCTGCGACGCCGCCTTCGACGACGTGGAATCGGCCATCGTCCACCAGACGAACGGCCACCAGCGCCACGAGTGTAAGGTGTGCGGAACGATCGTCCCCGACGGCTACTTCGCGATCCGGCACGCGTTCGACGAGCACACCCGCGCCGAGTTCGTCCGAGCGTACGACGCCGACTCCGCTGCCGTCCGTCGCCGCGAAGAGATCAAACGCGATATCGAGGGGGAGGCGGACTTACAGAGCGTCGTCGAACAGTTGGACCGCAACGAGTGAGATCCCTCCCGTCTGCGGTGCTCAAATCACCCGCTTTCCGAACGCACTCGCCGCGAGTTCCGTCGCGAGTTCGGCCGTCTCGTTGTGCTGGTCGAGCGTGGGGTTCACCTCGACGAGTTCCATCGACCTAAGCGACGCCGTCTCGTCGACGATCTCCATCGCGCTGTGTGCCTCTCGGTAGGTGACGCCGCCGCGGACGGGCGTCCCGACGCCGGGCGCTTCGTTGGGGTCGAGCCAGTCGAGATCGAGGCTGACGTGGACCCCGTCGACGCCCGCAGCGGCCGTCGCCATCGCCTCCTCCGTGACGGCCGTGATCCCCCGCTCGTCGATGTCTGACATCGTGTAGACGGCGAAGTCGCCCTCGCGGAGGAGGTCCGCCTCCGCGCCGTCGACGGACCGCAGTCCGACGAGCGCGACGTTCTCGGGCGAGAGTCCGGACGCGTTCGCCCACTCGGTGTCGGCGAACTCGCCGAGCCCGAGCGCCGCCGCGAGCGGCATCCCGTGGACGTTCCCCGACGGCGTCGTCGACGGGGTGTTGAGGTCGGCGTGGGCGTCGAACCACACCGCGCCGATCTCGGCGTCGCGCGCCGACCCGACGAGCGATCCGATGGCGATCGAGTGGTCGCCGCCGAGCGCGAGCGGGACGTTCCCGGCCGCGAGCGTCTCGTCCACCTCCTCGGCGAGGCGGCGACAGACGTCGGCCGTCTCGCGGAGGAACTTCGCGTTCCACTCGCTCGGGGCGTCAGCGTCCGGGTCGCGCTCTTCTGCGCGGGGAACGACGAGGTCTCCCGCGTCGACGGGATCGACTCCCGCGCTCGTCAGTTGGTCTGCGAGGCCGGCGTACCGGATGGCGGACGGTCCCATGTCGACGCCGCGCCGATTTGCCCCGTAGTCGGTCGGCGCGCCGATAATCCTGACTGTGGACATACCCGAACGCCGGACGTGCCGCGGCTTGAATGGTCGGGTTCACCGAGTTCGACGCCGCCGAACCGCCCACCGTTTTGACGCTGCGCACCGAACGCTGAGGTATGAGCGACGACGGGCGCGGCCCCGCCGAACGCACCAACGCAGCCGACGACGGTGCCGACGTTCGTGAGGAAGACGGCGAATACGATCCGACGGACATCGATCCGTCGTCGATCACGCCGATAGCGGGACTGATCGTCGTCGCGTTTACCGGGGCCGTGATCGGACTCGTCGGAGCCGCGGCATCAGTGTTCGTCGCGGACCTCGGACTGGCGCTCATCGGCGTCGGCGTCGTGGTCGCGCTGTCGAGTCCGATCGCGTACCTCCGGCTCCGCAGACGGCAGAGGCGCTAGCGTCGCGTACGGGCTTTTATAATGGGGTTCCATCGCATTTAAGCGGTACCGACCTGTATTCGCTCGTATGTCATCGATCGAACTCACGTCGAGTCAGAAGAGCATCCTCTCGGCCCTCATCAACCTGTACGGGGAACAGGAGGACGCCGTCAAAGGCGAGGCGATCGCCGAGGAGGTCGACCGAAATCCCGGAACGATCCGAAACCAGATGCAGAGCCTGAAGGCCCTCCAACTGGTCGAGGGCGTACCGGGGCCGAAAGGCGGCTACAAGCCCACCTCAAACGCGTACGAGGCGCTCGACATCCAGCGGATGGACGAGCCCGCCGACGTGCCGATCTTCCACGAGGGCGAGGAGCTGACCGGCGTCAACGTCGACGGGATCGACCTCTCCAGCGTGCACCACCCCGAGCTGTGCCGCGCGGAGATTCACGTCCAAGGCTCCGTCCGTGAGTTCCACGAGGGGGACTCGGTCACCGTCGGCCCGACGCCGCTCTCGAAACTCGTCATCGACGGTACCATCGACGGCAAAGATGACACCGCGAACGTTCTCATTCTCCGCATCGACGACATGCGCGCGCCGGACGAGCCGGCAGAGCACTGACGGAGAGCGAGACACGTCCCTCACAGGGCGCAATCGCTCCAAGCGATCCCGTACAGTCACGCGATCCGACCACCTTCTCTCTCGTTTTCTGCGGACTAGGACGCGCCGTTTGCGGCGCGGTCACGTCAGTCGCGGATGGAGCTGTCGCTGGTTTGTCGGTGGAATACGCAGAAATTTGGATCGAATTTCGCGGCCCGCGCCGAGTCTGTCTTTCGCTACTTACATGTCACCGAACGCGCTGACGCCGCGTCCGGTCGAGGAGACCTTGGCGATCCAGCGCGTGGCGATGGCCTTCTTGAGGAGCTTCGCTGGCGTGCCGCCGAACGTCCGGATCGGCATTCCCTTCACGTCGTGTGCGACCGCCTCCTCGCCGACGGAGATGACGGTGCCTTTGTCCTCGTGGGTCCAAGACTTGAGGGGCGCGCCGCGGGCGGCGCGCGCGAGGTTCTCGCCGGCGACCTCCGCGGCCTGCCAGGCGGCCTGTGCGGTCGGCGGGGCCACGTCGTCGTCGTCATCCTGCTCGACTAGGGCAGTATCGCCGATGGCGAACACGTGGTCGTCGCTCGTCGTGAAGTCGGAGCCTGCGTGGACGCGGTGTGAACGCTCGTCCTTCTCGACGTCGACGTCTTCGATCTCCGGCTGCCCGGTGATGCCGCCGGTCCAGACCAGCACGTCGTAGCCCAGTTCCTCGGATGCCTCATCCTCGCCGCCGCCGAGGTAGACGGCCTCTTCGTCAGCCTTCGAGATGAAGTCGCCGGTGCGGATCTCGATGTCGGCGTCCTCGATCCGCTGACGGAGCGCGCCTTGCACCTGCGGGTCGTTGTTGGGGAAGATTTCGTCGAGCCCCTCGACCAGCGTGATCTCGATCGGCGCGCGGTGTTTGTCGCGGTACTCGGCTATCTCGCCGGCGGTTTGGATACCCGAGAGGCCGGCCCCGCCCACGATGACCTCGACCGGGTCGGAGCGCGTCGCTTCCGCGGCGGCCGAGCGGATGTCCTCGTGGATCGCTTTCGCATCGTCGAGGCCCTTCAGCTGGTGGGCGTTCTCTTCTAAGCCCTCGATGCCGAAGAAGGCCGTCGTCGAGCCGACGGCCAGAAGGAGGAAGTCGTAGTTGACGGTCGTTCCGTCGTCGGTCTCGACGACTCGGTCGTCGGTGTCGACGTCGGCGACGCGTCCCTGCACGAACTCCGATTCGGGCGATTTGATCTCGTCGACCGGGATCGTGATCTTGTCTTCGACCGCCGGGGTGCGGATCGCGCGGTGGACCTCGTGGAGCACGAGGTGATAATCGTGTTCGGATATCCACGTGAGCTCTGCCTCGCCCTCGCCGACCTCCTCTTCGAACGCCTTCACCGCGCCTGCGCCGGCGTACCCGGAGCCGACGACGACGATCTGGGTAGTCATGCCTGCCAGTCCGACGCGCGCGGGTAAAGTCGCTTTGGAACGGTCGCGATTCGCCCGACTACAGCGACAGCCCGGCGTGCCAACGGTCCGCCCCGGCCTCGCGTTTAACCTCGTCCATGCGAGCGAGAAGTGCCACCGCGAGGCTCGCGGTCTCGGACGCGCGCGACTCGCCCTCAGTCCGGAACTCGCCCGTGATCCGGTTGGCGTAAACGGAGCAGACCGCGCCCGCGCGGAGGCCGTAGACGCTCGCGACCGTGAGGATCGCCGACGCCTCCATCTCGATGTTCTTCACGTTCGCGTCCTGTAGCTCCGCGACCAACTCGGCCGAGCCGGCCGCCTCAAACCCCTCGAATCCGAGGCGACCCTGTCCGGCGTAGAAGGAGTCGGCACTCATCGTGACGCCGGTGTGATAGTCGTATCCGAGCCGTTCCGCGGCGGCGACGAGCGCGGCGACGACCTCGCCGTCGGCCGCGGCCGGGTAGTCCTCGCGGACGTACTCGTCGCTCGTCCCCTCTTGTCTGACCGCGCCGGTCGTGATGACCAGATCGCCTACCTCCATCCCCGGTTGAATTGCACCGCAGGAGCCGACGCGAACGAAGGTGTCGACGCCGACTCTGGCGAGTTCCTCGACGGCGATGGCGGCGGAGGGGGAGCCGATCCCGGTGGAGGTCACGGAGATCGGCGTGTCGTCGTAGCTGCCGGTCGCGGTGCGGTACTCTCGGTGTGCGGCGACTTCTTCGTGGTCGTCCCACAGCGCGGTTATCGTGTCGACGCGCTCGGGGTTTCCGGGCAAGAGCACGGCGTCTGCCACGTCACCCGGCCCGACCTCGACGTGGTACTGGACCTCGTCGCCCGGGTCTTTGCTGTCGCCGCCCGTGCCCTTGATGCCCTCGGAGGTCTCGTCGGTCTCGTCGGTCATGTCCCCGACCTTCGAGGAGGCGTTTCAAAGCCGTTCCGCCTCGTTGCCGGTCGCACCGGGCCGCATTCGGTCGTCAGGTGCCTCGTGTGCGTCACTTGGTCTTGGCGTCGTCGAGCGTCCCCTCGTGTATCGCGTTCGGCAGCAGTTCGCCGAGCGTGTACTCGCTCGTCTCGTCGCCGCCCTCATCACAGACGACGACGAGGTCTGCGGCGGCGAACTCGCTGAGCGTCTGTCGGCACATCCCGCAGGGCGTGACGCCGTCGCGGACCCCGGAGGAGACGGCGATCCGATCGAACGTGCGGTGACCGTTCTTCACCGCCTCTGCGACGGCGACCTCCTCGGCGTGGAGGCTGTTGGAGTAGTTAGCGTTCTCGATGTTACAGCCCGTGTAGACGGTACCGTCGGCGGTCCGGAGCGCGGCACCGACGCGGTACTCGGAGTACGGGACGTGGGCATCGCGGAGCGCGTCGCGCGCGGCCTCGATCAGGTCGTCCATACGCGAAGTGGTCGGGCGGCGGGGCGATAACTGTGGTGTCCTCCGTGAGCTGATACTGACGGTCGAGTACGAGCGGCTACGATCGGTTTCGTCGCGGACGGCCACATCACGGAGCCTGCCGTGCAGTACGACCCGTGACCGCGGTCACCTGCCTGCGAGCCCCAGTGCCTGTATCGTCGGGAGTTCCCAGCCGTACGCAACCGCGGCGAGCCGCGTCCCGACGGTTACCGCTGCACACACCGCGGCGGCGGTGCTCCCCGGAAAGCCGGCGACTGAGGCGAGCCAGTACGCGCCGCCGCCCAACACCGCACAGCTCGCGTAGAAGTCGTCGAAGAGGATGAACGGGGACCGGTCGAGGAGGATGTCGGCGAACGCGCCCCCGCCGACCGCGTTGATCGTCGCGACGGCCACGACGCCGAAGGCCGACACGCCCGCGCCGGTCGCGACGATCGCGCCGGTCGTGGCGAACGCCCCGAGACCGACCGCGTCCGAGACGACCGTGATCGGGTGTGTGTCCGGAGACGCGAGCACGACGCGCAGCCCGATCGCGAAGGCGACGCCGAGCAGTCCCAGACCGATCTCGATCGGCGACTGCAGCGCCAGCGGCACGCGCGTCACGAGGAGGTCGCGCGTGACGCCCCCGACGAACGCCATGGCGAGTCCGACGACTGTGATACCGAACAGGTCGAACTCCTCGCGGATCGCCTTGGTCGACCCGACGAGCGCGAACGCGATCAGGCCGATGGTGTTCATGACGGCGAACGGGTCGCCAAAAAGCACCGTGATGAGATCCGGCGTCACTGGCCGCAACTCCGTGGACCGGCGTCTTGAAGGCTGTGTTCGGCGTCGAACGTCCCACACCGGATTTGACCGGTAACTACCTAGCCGCCTCACCGACCGGTGTCGTACTTGTATGTCGCCGAGTCGGGATCGATGCCGAAGTCCTCCGGTGACTCCGTCGCATCCGTCTCTCCGCCGTCTGCGGGCTCGGCGGCCTTGAACGCCTCGCGGAACCGGTCGTCCATCGAGAACTCATCGACGCCGAGTTCGAGTCCGACAACCCCGCCGCCGAGGAACTCCCGTTTCTCTGGCAGCCGGTCGGAGAGCGCCGGCGGGAGGTCGTCAGTGTCGACGCGCTCGAAACCGAACTGCGTCAGGTATTCGGGCTGGTCAGTGAGCACATACACCGTCTCGAACTCCTCGGCTGCGGCGGTGTCGACGAGCCGCTCGACGATGTGCGCGCCAACGCCGCGACCGCGCCACTCGGGGAGCACCCCGATCCCCGTGAGTTCGATCCGGTCCGCCTCGCCCTCGTCGCCGCGATGGAGCCGGAGGCGACCGAACCCCGCGCGGTCACCCGAGTCCTGATCGACCGCGATAACGTAGTCCCGCGACCGAAAGGCGACATCATCGAGCCCGAGTCGCTCAATCGCGTCCAGTAACCACGCCTCGTCACGGTTCTTGGCGTCGCGGACGTACATACCGGAACGTATGCGGGGCCACGTAAAAACAGTTCCCCGGTGGCATGGAACATTCTTTCTTGCGGTGCGAAACAAGTAGGAGAGGAACGCTCCGAATCAACCTCCTCAGAATCGCAAGGCGATTCTAATGTGCGGACGAGAACTCTGCTCTCGTCAACGCCTGTGGAGACTGCGCTCCCTACGGAAACCACTACGGTTCCTGCAACGCGCGTCGTGGAAACAGGAGGCCCCCGCTCAAGGAACGAACCGCTATCGCGGTGAGCGAGCGAGTAGGGTAGTTCACAGGGTTTGGGCGTATTCGAGTACCGCGTCTTCACGGAACGTACCGTCTTCGAGAACGGTGAAACCGTCGAAGGTGACCGTTGTCCGGGTGAGCGTCATATCGAGATGGAGATCGCACTCAACATTCCCACCGAGCGTGATATTGTCTCCAATCGCGATGTGCATCGTGCCCCGCTTCTTTTTATCGGTGGCCTGATTCCCCGTGAGTTGGACATCCGGGTTCGTACCGATAGACGGGGCTTCCGCGATGTTACGGGCGCAGTCGCCTGTGGATTCGACAAGCGTTGAAAGTTCGTCCGCCTGCGTTCCCCCAGCAATCCTCTTGACTTTCCCGTCCTCAATCGTGAGTTCCACCGGGCTGTCAAGTTGACCAATATTGTCGATAGAGTAATCTACGACAACAGTGCCTTGCGCACTCCCTTCGACCGGAGTGATCGCGGATTTTCCGGCAGGAAGGACGACGAGCCCTTGATCGAATCCGTCATCGATCGGGAATCCGCTGCGACCGTTCAGGTCGACGGTCAAATCCGTTCCCCTGTCGTTCGTTATCCGCGCGAACTCGGCGCTGGTTTGGATCTTGGCGACTGCCCTCGTCACGTCACTCAACGCGTCGTAGTCCGTGTCCATCTGATTGATCAGGATGTCCTCGGAGACAGCACGCATGAGAACAAAGCGCGTCCCGGCCGCCGATGCGTCTCTCCGGGCGTCCGTATGAGCGATATCGTATGTCCCAATATCGATGACAATATCGGCTTCTTTGAGTGCGCCGGCGACTACTGCTGGCTGCTCAACGTTGTGTCCAGTGAGTCTTGGCTTTACTACCAGTGAAGTCGTTGCCCCAACCGCTCGCGCGGCGCTTGCAAGCGGTCGAGCGACGTGTACCATTAACGGATCAGTGAGGACGACGACCTCTTCATCGGATTGCACCTCGCCCACATTCTCAATCACATCTCGACTGACATCGCTGTATTCGAGCTCTTTCACATCGTCAACATGGTGCATGATCTATAAGTTCTTTTGACGCTTCATGCGGATCGCCAGAGTCAGCTCGTGTTGACAGTCACCTCATCGCACCCGGCCCGCTTCTGCAAGACCCACCTCGTGACGAGCCGCGGGCCTCGACCCGACCTCGGTCGGGGAGTCCGTCCACGAAACGAGTCAGTTCGTGCTCGGTCCGTCGGCGTCCGCGTCGTCGAAGTCGTCTGCTCTCGTCGAAGCGTTCGCCTCCGACGGATCGTCTGCGGCGGCGAGACGGTATAGGCCGACGAGCGCGCCGGCGACGAAGACCGCTCCCTCGGCACGGGCACCGGCGTACACCCATTCGCGCGGTTCGACATCACCGGAGTTTCGGAACGCGACGCGAGTCCACGCGCGGACAACGAATCGCGGTGCGACGGTCTCGATCAGTCCGACGACGCCGGTCGCCAGCAGCAATAGGGCTTTCATAGCTGTCGTTCTCCCGGTGCGAACAAAAGCGATGCGGCGACTACGAGCGCTCGGGATCGACGGGCGGGCCGGAGGCGTCGGCCGCGGCCGAGACGTACCGCCGACAGACGCCGGCAGCCCACGACCGCACCTCCGGCGCGTCGGTCGTGAGGAGGGCGGCGAGTCCGTCCTCGTCGAACAGGCCGACCACCGCGCGCTCGCCGACGAGTAGCACCGCGATCGGTGAGTCGCCGTCGTGGACCGTCGCCTCGATCTCGTGTCTCGCGAGTGCCGCCCGAAGCACGTCTCCGGACATCCCCGACAGTCGCTCGGCCGCGGCCCCGGTGAACACGAGACGCACCGATCGGTCGGGGCCGGTCCCGTCGAGCGCGTCGCGGAGTCGCCGGACGGTCGACACCTCGATCCGCGGGATGACGCCGACGATCGATCTCTGGCGGCGGCCCGTAGCCGACGCGGTTCCGCCCACGACCGACGAGAGCACGTCGACGGGTTCCGGGTCACCGCCGCGTTCTGTGACGACGATTCGGTGGTCGTCGCTCCAGTGTTCTTCTCCGTTTGTCTCCCTGTCCGCGTCGACGGCGCGCGCGACGAGCGAACGGAGGACCGCGCCCGGACCGCTGTCTGCCATACAGCGAGTTCCGTCCCCGCGGAGGTAAACCCAAGGGCCGCCGCGCCGAGGAGCCGACATGGGCGAACGCGACGGGAACGGAGCGGCGGTGATCGGTGAATTACTCACTGACCGGGAGGAGACGCTGGCGGTCGCCGAGTCGCTGACCGGTGGCCTCCTCGGATCGCGAGTGACAGACGTGCCGGGTGCGAGCGCGTACTTCGACCGCGGATACGTCACGTACGCGTACGACGCCAAGCGCGAACTGCTCGGCGTGTCCCGCGAGTCGCTCGACGCGGACGGAGCGGTGAGCGCCGCCGTCGCGGAGGAGATGGCGGCCGGCGCGCGCGATCGCGCCGGCACGACGTGGGCGGTGTCGACGACCGGCATCGCGGGCCCCGACGGCGGAACCGCAATGAAGCCGGTCGGGCTGGTGTACGTCGGTGTCGCACACGCCGCCCCCTGGGGGACCGAGGCCTCGTTCGTCCGGAACGAGCGGTTCCGATTCGACGGCGACCGCGCCGCAGTGAGACGAAAGACTGTCGACGCGGCCCTCGACGTGCTCGATCGCGCGATCGGCGAGGTCGACGACGGAGTGTGACGAGACGGAACGGTGGCCACACGGATCTGACCTCGCCGAGCACGCGACAGCGGACTCGGTCCGGCGCGCGAGCGTTTATTTAACCACCCCGCGTACGGGAACGTATGATCGAGCGCGTGCTGGTGCCGATGGACGATTCCGAACTGTCCGAACGGGCGCTGCGGTACGCGCTCGACGTTCACGAGGGCGCAGAGATAACCGTGTTGCACGTCGTGGGTGAGCCCTCGCGGATGATGGGGGCGGCGACGGGGATCGCGCTCTCCGAGAACAGCGAGGAGACGATACGCGAGCTCGCGGCGGACGTGCTCGACCGCGCCGCCGAGATCGCGGACGAGTACGACGTGACCGTCGAGGGAGAGATCGAGGTCGGCCCGCCGGCGCGACGGATCCTCGATCGGGCCGAGGCGTTCGATGCGATAGTGATGGGAACCCACGGCGGGTCGCTCGCCGACAGGCTGCTCGTCGGCAACGTGGCTCAGACGGTGTTCCGTCGATCGTCGATTCCGGTGACCGTCGTGCGCTGAGATCAAACGAAACGGGCAGCGAGACGCTCACTCGAGGTATGCGTGGCCGGCGACCGCGACGAGCAGCGCGGCGACGACGATCCACGAGAGGGGCTCGGCCACGAGCAGCCTGATCGGGCGGGCGACCGACTCGTCGAATCCGAACAGCGCGCCGGCCGCTAGCGCGGCCGTCAGCACGAGCGCGGCGACGACGCCGGCGACGCCGACGAGCGCGGAGTCGGTCGAGTCCATACGGCCGAATGCGTGCGGAGAGCAAATAAATGGATCTGCGTGTCTCGTCGTGGCTGCCGAGCGGCCGAGCGGCCCGGCGGCCGCGGCAGAACGGGCACGCTTTTCACGCGACCGCCGCCAGATATCCGTATGGAAACGATCGAACGCGGGTCAGCGGGCGCGTCCCGCGTCGCGATCGTCGGCGGGATCCACGGAGACGAGCCCGCGGGCGAAGAGATTGTGCGACGACTCGCCGCGACGCTCGACGCGACGGGACCGGGGACCGGCACCGTCAGGCTCGTTATCGCCAACGAACCGGCGCTGGCGGCGGCGACGCGCTACACGGACACGGACCTGAACCGCGCGTTCCCGGGCGACGCCGAAAGCGACGAATACGAGCGCGCGCTCGCGCCCCGACTCGCCGCGGCCGTCGACGGGATGGACGCTGTGCTCGCGCTCCACACGTCACACAGCGCGCCGCCGCCGTTCGCTATCTACAGCGAGTTGACCCCGTCCGTGCGCCGCAGCGTGACCGGCATGCCGATCGATTACGTTCTCGACTCGGGGAATCTCCGGTCGACCACGCTCGACTCCGTCGTCCCGCACGCCGTCTCGATAGAGGTCGGGCGACAGGGGAGCGACGCCGCAGTCGAGTTCGGCTACGAGGCGTGTCTCGCATTCCTGCGGGCACACGGCGCGCTCAACGACGAGCCGCCGACGTTCACGGAGACGACGGTCGTCACGGGTGACGAGGAGGTTCCCAAAGGCGGCGGCGAGCCGCACGTCTACTTCGAGAACTTCGAGTCGATCCCCACCGATGCCGTGTTCGCGGAAGACGACGTGTACACGCACCGAGTCGATGAGGAGGGTGTCGTCCCAATCCTCGCGAGCGAGCACGGCTACGAGGAGATATTCGGGATCTACGGTCGCGTTCAAGGAACGCTGAAGCCGCCGGAACCAGCAGACGTTCGCGGATCGAGCGGGAGCGAAGAAGCCGGCTCGAAGAAGCGTAACACGGTGTCGAACGGTTCGCGGAACGGCGAGCCAGCGAGAGACGACTCTCACTAAGCGGAGACCGTTCGGTCTGATCAACGTTGGCCCGGACTCACTTCGCGGTCGGCGTCACGTCGCCGACGGCTTCCATCACCTGCATCGCGGCGCTCGCGGCGAGACCTCGCGCAACCTCATCGGTGTCGGCGTCGGCGATCCCGGCGTCCAGATCGTCGGGATCGGGAGTGAAGCCGGCCGAGACCGGATGCCCGGCTGGCGGGTTAACGGCGACGGTCGCCTGCGGCCCGTTCGTCCCGACTGATAGCTCGGAGCCGACGGCGTAGCTGTTGGGGAGATACGACTCGGTTCGCGAGACGATTCCGGCCACCGCGAGCCGGAGTCGCCGTTCTTGATCGGGGGTGAGGTCGACGGCCGCGGGCTCTCCCGCGTTCGTCACGCCCGGTGCCCCGGCATACGGGTTGTTGCCGTTCATCGAAGACACGCCGAATACGCGGAGCCCACTCAAAAAGGCGTCGGCGAAGTCAGCCGTAGATGCGCTCGGTCGCGATCGCGGCCCCCTCGTCGAGTGCGTCGAGTTTCGCCCACGCGATCTCGGGGTCGACCATGCCGATCCCGGCCTGCGTGCCGAAGCCGCAGTCGGGCGCGGCGACGAGCGAGGTCCCGTCTGGGACCGCGTCAGCGACGCGCTCCAACCGGTCCGCGATTGTCTCGGGGTGGTCGATGATGTTCGTCTTCACGTCGACGACGCCCGGAATCAGCGTCCACTCGTCCGGAACCGGATGCTCGGCGAACGCGCGGTACTCGTGCTGGTGACGGGAGTTGGCCTGCTCGACGCTGAGACCGGAGATGTCGGCCTCGTAGATCTCCGGGAGCATGTCCGAGAGATCCGTGTCGAGGTGGTGGGGTCCCTCGTAGCTCCCCCAGCAGGTGTGCAGGCGGACCTGCTCTTCGGGAATCCCGGAAAGCGCCTCGTTGAGCGCCTGCACGTGGAGCCGCGTAGCTCCCTTCACTTCTGCGAGAGGCTCGTCGACGTACGCCGCCGTGTGACCGACGGTCAGCAGTTCTGGCGCGTCGATCTGCAGGGTGAATCCCGCGTCGGCGACGATCTGATACTCCTCCGCCATGGCGTCGGCGACGGCGAAGAGGTACTCCTCGTAGTCGCCGTAGTGGTCGTCGACGTGCGTGGCGGTGACGACGCTCGGCGACGCCGCGGTGACGAACGTGTCCGCGAAGTCGGCGTCGACGGCGTCGAGCGCGTCGCGGAACTCGGCCAACTCGGCTTCGGCCTCGTCCCGGCCGGTGTACTCGACGGGGCCAGTCACGACGGGGTGTTCTGCGAGGTCGATAACGTCGGTCTTGAACGTCTCCTCGGCATAGTCGGGAAACTCTTGGAGGTCTGCCCACAGCTCCTGTTCGCGTTTCCCCTCGATACCGCTGAGCCGGTCCGCGACGTACCAGTTGAACGAGACGCGGGACTGTTCGCCGTTGTTGGCGATGTCGACGTCCGCCTCGGCCTGTCGCTCGACCACGTCGCGCGTGGCGGCCGCGACAGTCGCGTCCCACTCCGACTCATCCACTGGTTCGCCCTCCTGCCGCTGCGTGAGGAGATCGAGCAGTTCGGGCGGGCGCGGGAGGCTGCCGATATGCGTCGTCTGGATCCGGTCGTCGTTGGCCGTCATCGGTGTCGGTGTCTCGCCGCTCGTCGTGCGTAAAGGTCGCGAAACTCGCAGTTCGACTCGCTCGTCCGATTCGATCCGCGCGTTTTTGCTTTGCTCCCGTCCGATCTCTCCGGAACCGCCGGCCTACACATCGGCCGCCGAGAGGATCGCCTCTGACTCGCCGTACGCGGCGATCACGACCGCCGTCGTGTACCGGCCCGGCTCGGCAGCCGCGCTCTCGACGCAGAACGCTCGGTCTGGGAGGTCCCACTCGCGGAGATCGCTGCCTGCCGCGAGTCCCGCCTCGATGCGCTCGCGCACGTCGTCGGGGTCCTCGCCTGTCACCTCGTAGAAGAGGCCGGGGCCGGGGCCGGTCGCCCACCCGAGACCGGCCGCCACGTCGGGTCGGCGTCGGGGCGCGCGCTTCGATTCTGCGTCCTCCGCGCCGGCGCGGCCGCCCTCTCGAAAGTCGACCTCGTCTCGGGGGCCGACCGTCCGCCGCGCCTCGACCACCGTGAGGCGGTTGCCGGCGGGGCCGAGATTGGGGGCCTCGTCGATCGCGGTGACGGTTGCCTCGGCGGGAACGACGGAAGAGACGGCGACGAGGTTGTAGTTGTGGAGGTTCGCGTCGGCGAGCGCGGCGTCGTAGGAGGCCATCGCCGTGTCGGCGACGCCGACGCCGCCGGCGACGTGGATGGTGTTCATGACCCGTGATCCGCCGTCGGACCGCTAAGGGGTTACGAACCGGGCTCTGCAGACGGTGACCGATCAGTACTGGTAGTTGATTACCTGTTCTTCCGTCTGGTCGGCGTCTTGTAACTTCTCGCGGGCCGCCTCAAAGTCCGCTTGTGTCACCTCGGTGCGACCATCGCGGATGGCGAACATCCCGGCTTCTGTCGCCAGCGAGGCGATGTCGGCACCGCTGTACCCCTCCAGATCGGCCGCGACCTCGGTCACGTCCGTCCCGTCCGCGACGTTCACGTCTTGCGTATGGATCTCGAGGATGCGCGCGCGACCCTCGACATCCGGCTCCGGCACCTCGATGAGCCGGTCGAAGCGCCCGGGACGCAGGATGGCCTCGTCGAGCATGTCGAAGCGATTGGTCGCGGCCATGATGCGTATTTCGCCGCGCTCGTCGAAGCCGTCCATCTCACTAAGTAGTTGCATCATCGTCCGCTGAACCTCGGCGTCGCCGGAGGTCTTTGAGTCCGTCCGCTTGGCGGCGACTGCGTCAATCTCGTCGATGAAGATGACGGCCGGTTCGCGCTCGGCGGCGAGTTCGAAGAGATCGCGGACGAGTCGCGACCCCTCGCCGATGAACTTCCGAACCAGTTCGGAGCCGGCCATCTTGATGAACGTCGCGTCGGACTCGTTGGCGACCGCCTTCGCCAGCATCGTCTTCCCGGTACCCGGTGGGCCGTGCAGCAGCACGCCGCTCGGTGGTTCGACGCCGACGGCCTCGAACTGTTCGGGGTTCTCAAGTGGGTCTTCGACGGCCTCGCGCACCTCGCGGATCTGGTCGTCGATACCGCCGATATCCGCGTACTCCACGTCGGGCGATTCGGTGACTTCCATCGCCTGTGCGCGCGAGTCGGTCTCGTCGTCGAGCACCTGCTGGACCGCGAACGAATCGTTGATCGCGACGCGGTCGCCGGGACGGAGGTCCTCATCGAGCCGCGTGGCCGCCTGTGTCAACACCTCTTGGTTGTTGCCGTGCTGTTTGATCACGACGCCGTCGTCGGTGATCTCTTCGACGGAGGCGATGTACAGCGAAGAGGTCTTCAGCACCTCGTTTTCGCGCTTCAGATCGTCGACGTCGGTCTTCAGCTCGCCGCGGCGGTTCTGTGCGTCGTCAAGCCGGTCTTCCAGTTCGTCGTTCACCTGCAGGATCCGCTGGTAGTGCTGACGGATCGCCTCCAGCCGTTCCATCTCGCTCATCTCCGGATCGAGCTCCAAGCGAGGACGGTCGGGCAATGAGGGACTGTGAGACATTCGTTGCACCTCGCTACGGCTCGCGCGTAAATGTGCCTTTGGGTCACGACAGTCTGCCCGTCAGCTGCACGACCCATCTCGCCCGTGGGACGCCACGCACAGCCGCGTCTCGGATTCATTCGTTCAGATCTGTGAATACCGATTTTGATAATGCAAGCTCAAGACTTTAATTCAGGACGCGTCTTTTCGCTGTATATGACAGTATGCTCGCCTTCCGAACGCGTTTCAGCTAGCCTCGTCGAGCGTAGCCTCGTGGCGAGCGATTCTGCGGCGAGCAGTTCTGCCGCGCTCGATCCTCGAACCGAGGTCGACTGTTCATGAGTGGCGAGCAAACGCGCCACACGGTACTCGCGGTCGACGACGAGCCCGACCTCGCGGAGCTGTACCGGGTGTATCTCGACGGAGCCTACGACGTTCGGATCGCCACCGGCGGCGAAGAAGCACTTTCGAAGATGGACGACTCTGTCGAGGTCGTGCTACTGGACCGACGGATGCCCGACATGTCGGGGCACGAGATCCTCGAACAGATACACGCAGCGGGCTACGACGCCCGAATCGCGATGTTGACTGCGGTCGAACCGGACGTGGACATCGTCGACATGCCGTTCGACGACTACAAGACGAAGCCGGTGACCAAAGAAGACATCCTCACGCTGGTCGAGGTGTTGTTGCATCGGGCGAACTTCGACGAGCGCAGTCAGGAGTTCTTCGCGCTGGCGTCGAAGAAGGCGGCCTTGGAGGCGTCCGGCGCGACCGATTCGGAAGAGTACGAGGACCTCATCGAGAAGATGGAGGCGGTCCGAATCGAGGTCGACGACACGCTCGACCGGCTCTCGGCGCGCGACGCGTTCGTCGAGGTACCCGGCAGCGTTCCATAGCGGTCTCGCTTCGCTCGACCGGCAAAAATCTGCACCAAAAACCCCGCCGATCGAGGACGACGAACACCTCCCCTCAGAACCCGTCCTCGAACACGAACGTGCCATCGCGCTGCACGACCTCGCCGTCGACTTCGATCACGGAGTCGTCGCTCATGTCGACGATCATGTCGACGTGTTCGGCGGACTCGTTGACCACGTTCTCTCCGCCGACCGTCTCCGGGTACGCGGATCCGACCGCCATGTGGACCGTGTCTCCCATCTTCTCGTCGAACAGCATGTTGTAGGTGAACTGGTCGATCTGGCGGTTCATCCCGATCCCGAGCTCGCCGAGTCGCCGCGAGCCCTCGTCGGTGTCGAGGATACCCGTCAGGAGGTCCTCGTTGCGCTCGGCGGAGTGGGAAACGACCTCGCCGTCCTCGAACCGGAGTCTGACGCCCTCGATCTCACGACCGTAGCGATACAGGGGCAGGTCGAAGTACACCTCACCGTCGACGCCGTCGCGCACCGGTGCGGTGAACACCTCGCCGCCGGGGAGGTTCTTCTCGCCGTCGTCGTTGAGCGTGCGGTTGCCGGCGAGATCGAGCGTAAGATCCGTCTCGTCGCCCGAGCGGATCCGAACCTCGTCGGCGTCGTCGAGGATATCGACCATCTGCGCCTGATGCTCGCGTTGGGCGTCCCAGTCGAGCGAGACGGCGTCCCACACGAAGTTCTCGTACGCCTCGGTGCTCATGCCAGCCAACTGCGCGTGGCTCGCGGTCGGATACTGCGTGAGACACCAAGTCTTCGAGAGACGCGTCCGCTTGACCTCCTCTAGGGCACGGTTGTACGCCGCGTTCGTCTCGGGGTCCACGTCGGCGTCCTCCGTCGCGTTCGACCCGCCGCGGGCGATGACGAACACGTCGGCCTCCTCGTAGAGCGCCCGGCGGTGGCTCGGCTCGGTGAACTCGTCGGACGCGCGCTTGAACGCCCGCTGCGCGCGCTTCGAGTAGTTGAGATACACGGGGTTGGCACCGCGGTCTCCACAGATCTCGTGGAGGGCGACCGCCAAGTCTTCCGCCTCTCTCGGCAGTTGAATGACGACGTCGTCGCCCGCCTCGATGCCCGTGGAGTGGTCAGCGATCGTCTCGGCGTGTTCGCGGATGCGTCCGTCCATACGATCACTCGTCCCCCGGAGGGATTACCGCTTGTGGAAGCGGACGGCGCGAGCGACCAGCGCGGTATCTGACTCAGGCCGCGAGCACGTCCGCGAGCGCCTCGGTGTCGTCGACGACGATGTCGGGGCGCTGTGGCCACCCGCCGTAGGGGTTCTCGTGACGATTCAGGAAGGCCCCGCGCATGCCGACCGCCTTCGCGCCCACGAGGTCGAACGTGTGGGCGGTCGCGAACACCACCTCGTGCGGTGCCACGTCGAACGCCTCGCACGTGAGGTCGTAGGACGCCCGATGGGGCTTGTACGCACCCGCGTCGGCGACTGACACGACGCCGTCGAGTTCGGTCTCGAAGTTCGGACGGACGGCTTCCAGCATATCCGGATCGCCGTTCGAGAGCCCGACGAGCGTGTACTCCTCGCTCAGTCGATCCAGCGCGGCGTCGACGTCCGGGTACGGCTGGAGGGTCTTCCACTGTCGGATGACCGCTCGGACCTCCTCGTCGGGCACGTCGAGGCCGATCTGGTCGAGCCGGTAGCCCAGCGCGCGGCGGCTGATCTCCTTGAACGGCGTGTGCGGTCCCGGAATAAGCGAGTCGATCATCGAATCTCGGAAGTGCATGGCGAGGTACCGGCGGAGCAGGATCTCTGGGTCATAGTCGCTCCCGTGGTCGTCGAGCAGCGCATCGAGCGCGGGCACGAGCGTCGCTTCGCGATCGAGAAGCGTGTCCCAGAGGTCGAACGCGATCACGTCGGCCTCCTCGCGGATCGTCTCCGCAGCGATTGTGGACATGTAGCAATCAAAGTGGCGTCTCGATGGCGCTTTAATCTGACGTATGCGGAATAAAATCTGAATATTTTGTAATATCGGACGGGAACGGACGGAGAGAATATTCATTCGCCACTGTCGAACGATAATCTGTGTCAACTCGATCCCCATCTCTACTGAGACCGGCCACGACGACATCGTTACCGCAGGGAACACTGCCAGTCGATGCCCTCGGCCGTGTGTTCGCTATCGGTGAACGCGAAGGATCGTCAGAGGTAGGTGAGGTTGAGCGTGATGTCCTCGACCGCACCGATCAGTTCGTCGCGGTATCGCTCTCGTATCTCGCCGTTCGACGTGAGCCTGTGTGTCGGTCCGGAGACGCTGATCGAGCCGATCACGCGTCCCTCAGCCGAGCGGATCGGCGCGCCAACTGCCGTCAGTCCGTCGACGGTCTCGCCTTCGTTCGTCGCGACGCCCGCGTCTCTGATCGCGTCTAACTCCGCGAAAAGCGCCGCCTCGTCGGTGATCGTCTGGTCCGTCTGGGCCGGGAGCCCCCAGCGCTCGACTATCTCGCCGACGCGTTCCGACGGAAGGTGCGCGAGGATCGCCTTCCCGGAGGCGCACATGTGGAGGTAGCGGGGCCTGCCGAGCGACGTGTCGTTCGGCGCGCCGCGGTCGCCCTCTGCCTTCTCGACGTATATCCCGCGCCCGTGTTCCTCAACCATGAACTGCGCGCTCTCTCCCGTCTCGTCTGCCAGTCGCCGGACGTTGGCTCTGATCACGTCCAGACCCTCGATCCGGTCTTGCGCGTGGGTCGCGACGCGCAGGAAGCGGTTTGAGACCGCGTACTCGCCGTCGACCGTCACGAGGTACCCGAGATCGTGGAGCGTGGCGAGGTGCGCGTGGACCGTACTCGGCGAGTAGTCGAGCGCCCGCGCTAACTGGTTCACGCCGCCGTCCCCGTCCTCAACCATTTGTTCGAGTATGCGGACGGACCGCTCGACCGCGCCGATCCGCTTGCCCTCACCGGTGTCCATACCTCCACCACACCGCGGAGGCTGATAAGTTACCGAACCGCTCGGTCGTGCCAGCGGCGATTTCCGATCGACGCGTCGATTCCGGTGGCGGCGCGAACCTTCGGTCGAGACCGTCCCTCGTGACGGGATACACTTTCACCCCGCTGGCGGTGCGTTTTTAGGTGCCTCGGCGAAAGGAGGGGACACCGAATGACGTCCTTCCAGTCGACGATCGGCGACGAGGAGGGGATCGCGGAGGAGCTGGCCGAGGGTCAGCGCGAGATCTCCATCGCCGAGTTCTTCGAGAAGAACAAACATATGCTCGGGTTCGACTCGGGCGCTCGCGGGCTCGTCACCGCCGTCAAGGAGGCGGTCGACAACGCTCTCGACGCGACCGAGGAGGCCGGCGTCCTCCCCGACATCTACATCGAGATCGAGGAGGTGGGCGACTACTACCGGCTCGTGATCGAGGACAACGGGCCGGGCATCACGAAAGAACAGCTTCCGAAGGTGTTCGGGAAGCTCCTGTACGGGAGTCGCTTTCATGCTAGAGAGCAGTCGAGAGGCCAACAGGGAATCGGTATTTCGGCGGCTGTACTGTACTCCCAGTTGACTTCCGGCCAGCCGGCGAAGATCACCTCGCGCCCGAAAGGGCAGTCACGGGCGCAGTACTTCGAGCTCATCATCGACACCGACACCAACGAGCCGGAGATCAGGGCGGACGAGGAGACGACGTGGGACCGGCCGCACGGCACGCGGATCGAGTTGGAGATGGAGGCGAACATGCGCGCTCGCGGCCAGCTTCACGACTACGTGAAACACACGGCCGTCGTCAACCCCCACGCTCGGATCGAACTGCGCGAACCGGGGCTCGACGAGCCGCTGAAGTTCGAGCGCGCGACCGACGAGCTCCCGGCTGAGACGGAGGAGATCCGGCCGCACCCGCACGGCGTCGAACTCGGCGCGCTGATAAAGATGCTGGCAGCGACCGAGTCGTACTCAGTCTCGGGGTTCCTCCAAGAGGAGTTCACACGAGTCGGCAAGAAGACCGCGGACTCGGTCATTGACAACTTCCGCGACATCTACTACGGCCGGGAACTCTCGTGGTCGCCACCGCGCGTCCACGGCGACCGCGACATCGAGCGGGCAGTCGCGGACGCGGTCGCCAACAAGGGGAAGCGAGCGACGACCGCCTTCGCCGAGGGGGTCGCAGAGATAGTCAGGAACAACGACCGAATCGCCCGCTCGGAGCTCGCGGCCGTCATTGCGAATGTCGCCGAGACCGTCGAGGACGACACGGGCAAAACGTTCGGCGGGACCGTCCGCGACAACGCGGTCGATGCCGCGTGGGCGGCGATTACGGGAGTTGCCGCCGCTGACGCCGCCGAGGACGAGGACACCGACGGGGCGGCCGACGCTTCCGAGGACGCGGACGACGACCCGAACGAGTCGCCGCTGGTCGCCGATATCTACGCCCTCGTCGACGAGGCGACCTCGACGCGAAAGGACGACGCCGCGGTGCAGGCGATGGCCGACGCGCTCGCGCGCCGATTCCTGAACCTCGACGGCGACTCGTTCCGGATCGCCCGCGACGATCTCGATCGGCTCGTCGCGGACGCCGCGAGCTTCGTCGCCGAACAGCACGACGCGACGTTCGGCGAGACCGCTCGCGAGAACGTCGCCGAGGTGCTGTGGTCGCGAGCCCGGACGGTTCCGGACGACCCGCCGAAGGTATCGATGAGCGCCGACGACCGCGACGCAGCCGCCGACCTCCTGTCGGCGATGCGCGAGACCGACATCCTCGCGCCGCCGACCGACTGCCTCGCGCCGATCACGGCCGAACTCGTGGAGGCGGGGCTGCGAAAGGAGTACGACGCGGACTTCTACGCGGCGGCGACCCGCGACGCCGAGGTCCACGGTGGCGACCCGTTTATCGTCGAGGCCGGGATCGCCTACGGCGGGGAGATCTCGGCGGAGGGGTCGGTCGATCTCCTGCGCTTTGCGAACCGCGTTCCCCTCGTCTACCAGCGGGGCGCGTGTGCGACGACCGACGTGATCAAGTCGATCGGGTGGCGCAACTACGGGCTCGACCAGCCGGGCGGCTCCGGGATGCCGAACGGCCCGGCCGTCATAAGTATCCACGTCGCGTCCACGAACGTGCCGTTCACGAGCGAGTCGAAGGACGCCATCGCGAACGTCCCGGCGATCGAAGACGAGATCGAACTCGCGGTGCGGGAGGCGGCTCGGGAGCTGAAGTCGTTCCTGAAGAAGCGCCGTTCGATGCAGCAGCGCCGCGAGAAACAGGATGTCCTCGGCACGATCCTCCCGGAGATGGCGGACAAGGTGTCGGAGGTGACGGGGCGGCCGCGCCCCGACATCAGCGGGGCGCTCGCGCGGATCATGAACAACGTGAGCGTCGAACGCGAGATAGACGGCGGGACCGTGACGCTCGTCGTCGAGAACCACTCAAACGTGAACGAGGTGGTGGAGATCACGGACATCGTCTCGACGGAGCCGACGGACCTGTCTGACGGGACGGTCGTGGACATGGACGACGAGTGGTTCGTCCAGTGGACGCCCGAGATTCCCTCGGGCGACGAGCGGGAACTGACGTATCGGGTGACCGACGACGCCGACTTCGAGGTCAGCGTCGGCGGCGTCGAAACGGAGAAACTCACGGTGAACGCGTAAATGACGACAGAAAGCGACGCACGAGACGAACTGATCGACCTAGCGGCGGACTTCTACGACCAGTTCGCGGCCGGCAAGATCCCCGAGATGGAACTGCCGACGCGGACGAAGAGCAACATCGAGTACGACGAGGAAAGCGGCGTCTGGACCTACGGCGACCGCACGTCAACCCGAAGCGCGAACTCGGTCCGGGGCGCGCGAAAGCTGTTGAAGGCGGCGTACACGATCGAGTTCCTCGCCGCTCAGCTCGACGAGGACCGCTCGTCCACGCTGCGTGAGCTGTACTACCTCTCCGAATCGTGGGACAACAACGAGGCGCAGTTCTCCAGCCAGGACGAGTCGAATGACCTCGTCGAAGACCTTGAGATCGTCACGGGTGTGACCCGCGAGGACTTCCACATGCGGCCGGAAGAGTCGGGCGCGAAGGTGATGGGGCCCCTGAAGCTCCGCGAGCAGACCAACCGCGGCGACCGCGAGATCCACTGTCAGCTCGACGTGGGACAGGGCGGCTACCAGATCCCGAACAACCCCGACACGATCGAGTTCCTCGACAACGACGCCGAGTTCGTCCTCTGCGTCGAGACCGGCGGCATGCGCGATCGACTCGTCGAGAACGGCTTCGACGAGGCACACGACGCCTTGGTCGTCCACCTCGGCGGACAGCCGGCGCGCGCCACGCGTCGGCTGACGAAGCGGTTCCGGGACGAACTCGACCTCCCCGTGGTGGTGTTCACGGACGGCGACCCGTGGTCCTATCGGATCTACGGCTCTGTCGCCTACGGCTCTATCAAGTCGGCGCACCTCTCGAAGTACCTCGCGACGCCCGAAGCGCGCTTCATCGGCATTCAGCCCGAAGACATCGTCGAGTACGACCTGCCGAGCGACCCCCTCTCGGATTCGGACGTGAACGCGCTCGAATCGGAGCTTGAGGACCCGCGCTTTCAGACCGACTACTGGGAGGAACAGATCGAACTCCAGCTCGACATCGGTAAGAAGTCCGAACAACAGTCGCTCGCGAGCCGCGGCCTCGACTTCGTGACGGACACGTACCTCCCCGAGCGGCTCGGCGAGATGGGCGTGCTGTAACGTAGACAGCCACGATCAGCCGACCAGCCACAATTGCCCACCGGCGGCGCGCCGCCGAGCGGCCGACAGGCCGCGAGGAGCCCGCGAGGGAGGTCGGCGGCGGCCGCGCTGCGGTGCTGTCCGCGGCCGCCGCCGACCGAGGCTGGGGAGGCGTGAGGTGCGGTCGCGGTCAGGGCGGGATTCGAATTGAGGGCTTTGAGATTCGAATTGAGGGCTTTGAGATTCGAATTGAGGGATTCGAGGGTTCTCACCCGCACACTCGACCGTACGCAGGTGCGAAACCGTGACCCCACACAGGTGCGAATCCGCGACCGCTCACTCTTCTTCGTATACGATCTCGTCGATCGCGCGTCGCTCGCCGTCGGCATCGTCGTTTGCGTACTTGTAGACGACGCTCTCTGCCTCGTCCGCGGTCGCGTTGTGCGAGCCGTCACAGAGCGCCCCGTCGTCGGAGAGCCCGCACCGACAGACGTAGATCTGGTCGTCGTCGCCCATGTCTGACTCGTCGAGCACCGTCGGTCCCTGCGCCTCGTGGGTCACTTCGCGTGCCATGGTCGCGGATCGGCCGCGGGAGTCAAACCGCTTGCGTCGCGAGCGGTGCGGGATTTCCCTGCCCCCTCACGCCGGTGAGCCGACCCGCCGCAACCCCCTTGTCTGTGGGGTGCGTATCGAAGGTATGAGCGAGACGGGCGAGCGCGATCCGAGCGAGTTGACCGACGAGGAGTGGCGAGAGGGGCTCTCAAAAGAGGAGTATCGGGTCCTCCGCGAGAGCGGCACGGAGGCGAAATTCTCCGGCGAGTACGTCGATCACCACCCCGACGACGGGGAGTACCGCTGTCGTGCCTGCGGAACCGTGCTCTTCGACGCCGAGACAAAGTACGAGTCCGGGTGCGGGTGGCCCGCCTTCTACGCGGCCGAGGAGGAGGCGGTGACGACGACGCTCGACACGAGCCACGGGATGCGGCGCACCGAGGTGCGGTGTGCGACCTGCGACTCCCACCTCGGGCACGTGTTCGACGACGGCCCCGAACCGACCGGCAAGCGATTCTGTATCAACTCCGTCGCGATGGAGTTCGACGGCGACGCGTAGCGCGACCGATAGCAGGCGTGACCGACAGCAGGCGCGGCCGGTCTGCGGACCGCGTCAGTTCCGATCTGCCACGAAGTCTGCGATCCGATCGGTCGCCTCCTTCAGTTCGCGCATCGAGGTCGCATACGAGACCCGAAGATGGCCTTCGCCGCCATCGCCGAAGACGGAGCCGGGGACGACGGCGACCCCTTCCGACTCCAGCAGCTCCTCGGCGAACGCCTCGTCGTCGCCGCCGCAGTCGGGAAACGCGTAGAACGCCCCGCCGGGCTCGAACGTGTCGAGGCCCATCTCGTTGAACCGCGAGACGACGAGCCGGCGGCGACGGTTGTACTCGTCGACCATCTCCGCGACCTCGTCGTCACAGCGGTCGAGCGCTTCGATCGCCGCGTACTGGGGCGTCGTCGGAGCCGACAGCATCGTGTACTGGTGGATCCGGTTCATCGCGTCGATAGCCTCCGCCGGGCCCAAGGCGTACCCCAGCCGGAGCCCGGTCATCGCGTACGCCTTCGAGAACCCGTTGACGACGACCGTGCGCTCGCGCATCCCCGGCTGCGTGGCGATCGAGGCGTGATCGGTGCCGTAGGTGAGCGCGGCGTAGATCTCGTCGGCGATCACCCGCAGGTCGTTGTCGCGGCAGAACGCGGCGACCGCGGCGAGCTGCTCGTCGCTCATCGTCGCGCCCGTCGGATTGTTCGGGTAACAGAGCACGAGGAGATCCGCGTCCGCGGCACCTGCGGCTTCGAGCCGCTCGGGCGTCAACGCGAAGTCGTCTTCGGCTCGGGTCGGAACTGACAGCGGATCGCCGCCGGCCAGCTCGACGCCGGGGCCGTACGAGATGTACGTCGGCTCGTGGATCGCCACGGTGTCGCCCGGGTCGACGAGCGCGCGGAGGGCCAGATCGACCGCCTCGCTCGCGCCGGTCGTGACGAGCACCTCCTCTGCGGGATCGTACCGCTGGTCGTACCGCTCGTGGTGAGCGGCGATTCGCTCGCGGAGGGGGGCCATCCCGCGGTTGGAGGTGTAGGAAGTCCTGCCTCGCTCCAGCGAGTCGATCGCGGCAGTGCGGGCGGCCCACGGTGCCGAAAAATCCGGCTCGCCGACGCCGAGCGAGATGACGTCGTCGCGGGCCTCCGCCAGCTCGAAGAACTTGCGAATCCCCGACTCGGGGATCTCGCGGGCGCGGTCCGACAGCCTCATGGCGACACGGAGAGGCGGTCGTCGTCGTCGCCGTCCTCGAACCGCACCCCGCCGTCCTTGTACGTCTCCATAATGTAGTGAGTCACCGTCTGGGTGACTTCTGGCATGGGCGCGACCTGCTCGGAGATGAACTGTGAGACGTCCTGCATCGTCTCACCGAGCACCTCTACGGCGAAATCGTAGTCACCGGAAACGAGGTGTAAGGCGTCGACCGCCGGGAACTTCGCGATCTGGTCTGCGACCTCCTCGTACCCGGTCTCGCGGTCGAGTTCGACGTTGATCTCGACGACAGCGCGAATCTTCCCCTCGTCGACGCGGTCCCAGTCGATCACCGCTTGGTAGCCGTGGACGACGTGATCCGCTTCGAGCGTCTCGATCGCCCGCTCGACGGCTGCCGCGTCGAGGCCCGTCTGGGCCGCGATGTCGTCGATGTCCTCGCGGGCGTTCCGCGCCAACACGTCGAGTACCTCGCGCTCGGCGTCCATACCCGACGATCGATCGGGGGCGGTTTAGTAGTAGCGACCTCCGCAAGTCGGAGAGCGTCAGGGCGGGCGCTCACGGTATCTCGCGTGGCCCGCAGAGAAGTGCTCGGTCAGGGATTTGAACCCTGGTCGTCGGCTGTCTTCCAAACCGGTGTGCCGACACACCGCGTCTGTCGAAAGGCCAACATGATTGGCCGGACTACACCAACCGAGCGCGATTTACGCTAGCGGTGCACCCAATTTAACTCTTCTCAACTCCCGTCTCTGTGTGACTCGACACCACGGCCGTCGACATGCGGTTCGTCGCTGCGTAGTCTGCCCACTCGCCGGTTCCGTGTCGGTCGCGCCGCCCGTTCGGTCCGAGCGAGTTCCGACAGCGTGTATCGCATCCGATCGAGGGAGACTATCCTAGAATAAATAGAGATATATAGATATGGATGTGTCTCCAAATCCTTCCGATCGTGTCGGGTGTGTCAGGTGGATTTGGCCACCTGTGTCGTCTGTATCTATTTGCTTCCATAAGTGCGGGTATATATTTTGGAACAGATTTATAGTGAATAGACAGATAGTGTGTCGTATGGAGACGAGGAAGGTGCAAGTCACCGGCGGTTCGACGTATACGGTCTCGATTCCGAAGACGTGGGCGACCGACAACGACGTGGAGGCCGGGACGGAAATCGAGTTCCACCCGGACGGTGACTCGCTGTTTCTCACGCCGCAGTCCGAATCGGAGCGGACCCGCGGGACGCTCGACATTTCGGACCTGTCGGGACAGGCGCTCGCTCGGGCGGTGACGACGATGTACGTCAGCGGATTCGACACCATCGAACTGACGAGCCCGGATCTCACCACCGAGCAGCGATCGATGATCCGCGACGCGGTACAGAGTCTCGTCGGACTGGAGGTGTTAGAGGAGACGCGTGACACGGTCGTCATTCAGGACCTACTCGACTCCTCGGAGCTGTCCATCCATAACGCCGTCACGCGAATGCGGCTGATATCGCTGTCGATGCTCGAAGACGCGATCGCCGCGCTCTCCGACCACGACCACGACCTCGCCCGCGACGTGATCGGTCGCGACGACGACCTCGACCGGCTGTGGCTCGTCGTCTCGCGCATCTTCCGTGCGACGCTGCGCACGCCCAAGGCGGTCGAAGAGCTCGGACTGCCACGCGAGGTGTGTTTCGACTACCACTCCAGCGCTCGACAGCTGGAGCGGATCGGGGACCACGCGACGAAGATCGCCCACCTGACGCTAAACATCGAGGAACCGCTTCCCGACGAGGTCGTCGAGGCCGTCGACGAACTCCACGCTGACGCCGTCGAGGTGATAGACACCGCCATGGACGCGCTGTTCGACGAGGACAGCGAGTCCGCCACTCAACGGGCGAACGAGGCGCGAACGGGGGTCAGGGCGATCGACGAGCGCGTGCGCGCCATCGACGAACTGCTCCGGGACCTCGATCCGGCCCGCGCTCAACTGCTCGGGCTCGTGGTCGATTCGGTGTTGCGGTCGGCCGACTACGGCGGCAACGTCGCGGAGACGGCCCTGCAGAAGGCGGCTCCGACGCCGTGATCGGTATCGAGGCACCGCTTCCGAGAGCCCGATAGCTCACGGTCGTGCGGTCAAGTCGCGTGGGTTTTTCACCGTCCCGGCCGGACGGTGCGATATGCCACAGATCGAACTCGGCGTGCCGAAGGGCGTCGTCGAGTCGCTGCCCGAAGAAGAGGGCACGGCCGAACGCGACATGCGTCGAGCGATAGCCGGCATTCAGTCGCGGCTGAACGAGGAGATCGAGGGAGACGACGCTGCCGAGGCGGCCGAGGTCGTCGCCGACGCCGTGGAGCGCATGGAACAGCAGGCGAGCACGTACCACGAGTTCGTTCCGGAACTGCGGGCGTGGGGGCAGTCGCCCATCTACGCGATCGCGTGGCGGAACCTCTACGTCGAACTGATCGGCCAGCTGTACGACCACGACTGGCTCGGCGGCGACCTCGACCGCGAGCGGAACTTCCGGCTCGTCGAAGACGGGATTCGCCTGTCCGACCTGTAGCGATCGCCGTCGTCGCCCGTTTTTAAGCCGTCGCGTCCCGATGTACGTATATGGAACTTGAACTGCGGTTTTTCGCCACGTTTCGCGAGGCCGCCGGCGGGAAGACCGTCGAGGCGTCATTCGCCGACGGCTCGACCGTCGGCGACGTGTTGCGCGAGTTGGAAGACGAGTACGAGGGGATGGCGGGTCGACTGATCGTCGACGGCGATCTCGCTCCGCAGATCAACGTCCTGAAGAACGGACGAGAGGTGCTCCACCTCGACGGGCTCGACACGCCGCTGGCTGACGGCGACCGGCTCTCCGTGTTCCCGCCGGTCGCGGGGGGAACATGACCGATTCGGCCGAGGAGGCCGAGGAGGCCGACGAGACGGGTGTCCCCGACGACACCGTCGAGGCCGATGAGGCGGACGAGAGCAGCGGTCCGGGCGAGTCCGACGACCGTCCGCCGGCCGAACCGGGATGGGAGCGCAAGACGGTCGCGTACCGCGGCATCTCGCGGCGGCTCGCGGCCCACTACCTCGTCAACCTCGGCGGCGAACTCGTTGGTACGGACGACCCTGCGGACGCGACTCGGGTCGACGGGGACGGGTGGCGCGCGACGCTGCGTGCGGACTCCGTGACCGCCGCGGGATCATTCAGTCTCACCGAGGTCACCGTCGAGTTCGCCGGCGACCCGACTGTCCTCGCGGAACTGCTCCCCAGGTACCGCCAGAAAGCGATGCGGGCTGGCGGATGATGTCCAGAGACGATAGAGCAGAGCGGTCGGACGAGCCCGGGGATTCGGACGTGGATGCGGATGGGGACACGGGCACGGGTGTAGACGGTGGTTCCTATCCCATCGAAGGGCCAGCGCTCGTCACGTCGGCTGCGCTGGCGAGCGTCCCCGCGTCGCGACTCCCCGAACTGCTCGGGCGGGTCCAAGCCGACCTCGGTCCGCGGATAGACGCGTATCGACGGCGATACGAGCGGATCGCCGCCGATCCGGACCGCGAGGCGTTCCTCGTCGAGCCCGATCACTGGGAGACCGTCGCCGCGCGGTTAAATCTCACCGCCCGCGAGCGCGACGCCGTCGTTCGGGCGCACGAAGCTGCTGTCGTCCGCGTCGGCACGAGTAGTGCGAAAAGCGAGGAGTTCGAGACCGCCCTAGAGATCCGTTCCGGCGTCGTCATCGGGACCGATAAGGCGGATCAGAGGGCGGATGAGTGACGGATGTTCGCTGGCGGCCCGAGATAGGGATTCACCAACCCGAGACAAGTTTCTACCGACGCCTTTTCACGCCCGCGGAATGAGGTGAGCGCATGCGACTCGCACGCCTGCTCACTCCCGACGGCCCGGTGTCCGGACGCTACGAGGACGGCGCGATCCTCGCCGCCGACGGCAGCTATGAGGTCGGCCGCGACGGCCGCCTGCTCCCGCCGTGTGACCCGAGTGCGCTCTACTGCGTCGGCCGGAACTACGTCGAGACGCTCGATCAGATGGAGTACGAGCGACCCGAGGAACCGGACTTCTTCATCAAGCCGCCGACGAGCCTACTCGCGCACGGTGAGGCGATCCGCTATCCCGACTGGACCGACGAGCTGACCTACGCTGGCGAACTCGTCGCGGTGATAGACGAGCGATGCCGGGACCTTGACCCCGAAGACGTGCCGAGTGTCGTTCGCGGGTACACGATCATGAACGACGTGGACGCACTCGATCAACAGGGGCGGACCGCGCGGAAAGCCTTCGACGGATCGGGACCGCTCGGTCCGTGGATCGAGACCGACGTGGACCCGACGAACCTCGACATCTCAACCACGGTCGGTGGCGAACTGCGACAGGACGCCAACACCGAACTGATGCTTTTCGGCCCCCACGAAATCGTCGCGTACCTCTCGGAGCGGTTCACGTTCGAGCCCGGTGATTGCATCGCGTTCGGGAGTCCCGCAAACCCCGGCTTGGTCGAGCCGGGCGAGACGGTCGAGATCACCTATGAGGGCGTTGGAACGCTGTCGAACCCGGTCGTCGAACCGTAGCGAGCGGACGCGCTTTTCGGCCCCGACTCAGTCGAGATCGAGGTCGACGCCGCGTTGTAACCCGGCAGCTTTCACCGTGTTGTACAGCAGCATCGCGCGAGTCATCGGTCCGACGCCACCGGGGACCGGCGTGATCGCGCCCGCGACTTTGCTCGCGGAGTCGTAGTCGACATCGCCCACAAGCTCGTACCCCTTGTCCGTGTCCGCGTCGACGCGGTTGATGCCCACGTCGATCACGGTCGCGCCCGGATTGATCATCGAACCGTCGATGAACTCCGGGATCCCGGCGGCCGCAATCACGAGGTCGGCATCTCCGAGCTTCTCGTCCAGATCCTCGGTTCGCGAGTGACAGACGGTCGTGGTGGCGTTGCCGACAGGCGACTTCTGTATCAGGAGGTTCGCCATCGGCTTCCCGACGATGTCCGAGCGGCCGACGACGACCGCGTCCGCGCCCTCCGTCTCCACGTCGTACGCGTCGAGCAGTTTCTGTACGCCGTGGGGGGTGCAGGGCTTGAACCGCGCGTCGCCGGCGACGAGCCGACCGACGTTCTCCGGATGGAAACCGTCGACGTCCTTCTCGGGATCGACCTGTCGCAGGACGCTCCGCTTGTCGACGTGGTCCGGGACGGGGAGTTGGACCAAGATGCCGTGAACGTCCTCGCGCTCGTTCAGGTCGTCGATGGTGTCGTACAGTTCGCTCGCGGGGGCGTCGGCGTCGATCTCGACGTGGATCCCGTCGATCCCGACCTCCTCGCAGTCGCGCTGTTTCATCGACACGTACGTCTCGCTCGCGGGGTCTTCGCTCATCAGCACGGTGGCCAAGCCGGGCGTCACATCGGCGGCGGCGAGTGTCTCGACGTGACCCGCGACCGCCTCGCGAACGTCCGCGGCGACGGCGTTTCCGTCAATGATCTCAGGGTCGTCGCTGGTCTCGGTCATACCGGACCGACGGAGAGCCGATATAAAAACTGCGCGGGATCGTGTGCATATATTGGTTGTATGCTCACTATATATCCATGGAAGTGGATCGATCTGTCGTGTTCGGGGCGATGACCATCGTCCCCGTGACCGTCAGGTCGGTCTCGGAGATCGCGAGGTTCGCCCAGGGAAGCCGATCAGTGCTCGTCGGTCTCTTCCGCCTTGTCGATCTCTTCCGCCTTGTCGGTTTCTCCCGTCTCGTCGGTTTCTCCCGTCTCGTCGGTTTCTCCCGTCTCGTCGGTTATGTCCTCGTTTTCGGTGGCTTCGCCGTCTCCGGTCTCACTAGTGGTGTCGTCGTCGGTGTCGCCGTCGTCGCTACTGCTATCGGCGTCGTCGTCACTGATGACACCGTCGTCACCACCGCTGTCGCCGTCCGCTTGGGGTTCGGGTGGATCCGCCGGGTCGGCTGGTTGGAATCCCGCGGTCTCCAGTTCGGCTTCCGGCCCGTCTCGCGGGTCGTAGCCGCGCTCTCGGAGTATCTCGCGGACCTCTTCTCTGTTGACGGTCCCCGAGACTGTCCGAGGAAGTTCTTCGGCGTACGCGATTGTCTTCGGGATCTTGAACCCGGCGAGCCGCGTCCGGAGGACCGACAGGAGTCGCTCGTCGTCTACTGACGCGGGGTCGCTTTCACCGACATCCGCCGTTCGCACGGCGTCAGAATCGCCGACTCCGGTGTCGTCGTCATCGCCGATTTCGGTCGCCTCGGTGTCGTCGTCAACGTTCCCGCCGTCGCTCTCATCGCCACCGTCGTCGTCGGTTCCGTCGTCACTGTCGTTGCCTTCGTCACTGTCGCCGCTATCGTCGTCACGGTCGCCGTTACCTTCGTCGGTGTCGTCGCCCGCGCTGGGGGCGTTGGTTCCGACGACCCCCGAGTCGGCGACGAGCAGCGTGGCGACGCGCTCTCCCCACACGTCGTCGTCGAGACCGACGACGGCGGCCTCTTCGACGCCCGGAACGGCGTGGAGCGCGTCGAGCACCTCGCCCGGCTCGACGTTCTCGCCGCCGCTGATGATCCGGTCGTCGAGACGGTTGAGCACGTACAGGTATCCGTCCTCGTCGACACGCCCCACGTCGCCGGTGTGTAATCCGTGTTCGCCGAACGCCGACCGATCTAGTCGATCCGGCGCGTCCGGATCGACGTAGCCCGGCGTGATCGTCGGTCCGTCGACCACGATCTCTCCCGTCTCCCCCGGGTCGACCGGCGTTCCGTCCTCGTCGACGACCGTGACGGTAGTGCCGAACAGGGGCCTGCCGACGGTTCCGATCCGATCGGTCGTCTGGGTCGGTGTCGCGGTGGCGATCTGCGAGGCTGATTCCGTCATCCCGTAGGTCGGATACACCGGCACCGAGTAGTCGCGACACCGTTCAAGCAGGTCGTCCGGCGCAGGCGCGCCGCCGAGGAGCACCGCGCGCAGCGAGTCCGAGAGCGTTCCACGCCTGTCGAGCATCTGCGTGAGCATCGTCGGCACGAGCGACACGCCGGTCACGTCGTAGGCGTCGATGTCGTCCGCCGTCTCGCCCGGCTGGAACCCCTCGCGGAGCACGAGGGTCGTTCCGTACAGCACCGACCGATACACCGGTGCGAGCCCGCCCATGTGATGTAACGACAGGGACACGAGCCAGCGGTCGTCCGGGTCCACACCGAGCCTGAACGCGGACGCGACAGCGGAGCTGTACACGTTTCCGGCGGTGAGCGGAACGCCCTTCGGATTGCCCGTCGTGCCGGAGGTAAAGAGCAGACAGAGGTGATCGGAGAACCCCCACTCGACCGGCTCTACGGGCTCCGGATCGACAGCGTGGACGGCCTCGACGGCGTCGCTCGTCGGGTCGTCGACCGAGTACACCGGCGTGTTCGCGACATCGTCGACCGCAACGATCGCGGCATCCTCCGTCGGTTCCGCGCAGACGACGGCCGACAGATCGGTCCGCTCGACGCGCTCTCGCAGCTCGCGTCCCGTGAGATCCGGCCCGAGAGGCACGAACGTCGCGCCGATCCGCATCGCCGCGTGGACGAGCCCGACCGTCCCGACGTACGGCGGCGTGAGCACGCCGATCCGATCGCCTTCAGAGATCCCGCGTGCGACGAGCCGACCCGCCGTCTCTGAAACGAGACGGTCGAGGTCGGTGTATGTCCACGCCTCGCCGTCTTCGGCCCGCACGAGCGCGGTCTCGTCGGGCGAGGAGACGACCCGGTGAGACAGCCAGTCCCGCACGGGGATCACCGCGTCCCGTAGCGGAACGACGCCGACCGTTCGACGGATCGCCGCCGGGTGCGGATCGCCGGTAACCCTCCCGACCCGCTACTCATCCGTCGGCTGCCGAACCGTCAGTACGGGAACGTCTGCGGTCCGAACGACACGCTCCGTGACGCTGCCGAGGAGATACCGGTCAAGTCCCTTGCGACCGTGGGTACCCATGACGATCATGTCGATGTCGTTCGACTCCACGTAGTCGCGGATCGACTGGTAGGCGGTCCCCGTCGTGACGGTCGTCTCGCAGTCGACGCCCGCCTCGGCGGCGGCGTCCGAGATGCGGTCCGTCGCCTCCGTACCCTCCTCTTCGAGCGCCTCGACGACGAGCTCTGCGCCGGCTTCGAGCGAGGAGTACGCGCTTCCGTCGACCACGTAGAGCGCGTGGACTCGCGCGTCGTACCGTGCGGCGAGGTCGAGCGCGTGTTCGATCGCCGCGTCGGACGCTGAACTGCCGTCAGTCGGAACGAGAATCTCCGAGTACATTTCGGATGACGGTACGGCCGAAGTGAATAAAAACCCGATCACCGGTGTCGAACGCGAGCCTCCCCCGCCGCGGACCGCCCGATCACCGGAATCCCATCGCTTCGATCTGCTCTTGATACCGGTTGCGGATGGTGACTTCGGTCACTTGCGCGACATCTGCGACCTCGCGCTGGGTCTTCTTCTCGTTGCAAAGCAGCGACGCGGCGTAGATGGCGGCAGCGGCGAACCCCGTCGGGGACTTCCCGGAGAGCAGTCCCTGTTCGGCGGAGACGTCGATGATCTCAGTCGCCTTCGACTGGACCTCCTCGGAGAGCTGGAGCGCAGAGGCGAAGCGGGGAACGAACTGCTTCGGATCGACCGGCTTCAGTTCCAAGCCGAGCTCTTGGGAGATGTACCGATACGTCCGTCCGATCTCCTTTTGCGGCACTCGAGATACGTCCGCGACCTCGTCGAGCGAGCGGGGGATTCCCTCCTGTCGGCACGCAGCGTAGAGGGCGGCGGTGGAGACGCCCTCGATGGAGCGGCCGCGGATGAGATCTTCGTTGAGCGCGCGACGATAGATGACGGAGGCGACCTCGCGTACCGACCGGGGTACCCCCAGTGCGCTCGCCATCCGATCGATCTCCGAGAGCGCGAACTGGAGGTTGCGCTCGCCCGCATCCTTCGTTCGAATCCGCTCTTGCCACTTGCGAAGCCGATGCATCTGCGACCGCTTCTCTGAGGAGAGCGAGCGGCCGTACGCGTCCTTGTCCTTCCAGTCGATCGTCGTCGTCAGCCCCTTGTCATGCATCGTTTCGGTGATCGGCGCACCGACGCGCGACTTCGACTGCCGCTCCGAGTGGTTGAACGCCCGCCACTCTGGCCCGCGGTCGATGTTCCGTTCGTCAAGCACCAGCCCGCAGTCCTCACAGACGAGCTCTTGGTCGGCGTCGGTGACGATCTCCGTCGAATCACACTCCGGACACGAGACCGTCTCCTCGTCCGACTCTCGCTCCGTGTCCCGCTCCTGTTGGCGCTGACGGCTCGGACGTTCCATTATAAGGTTTCTGGTTACTGCCGCATTTAAGTCTTTGTCCGATCGGGCGGTCACGTGTCTCTGTCACGTCGGTGGGCCCGCGAACCGATCGCCCGACTGCGACGCCGCGATGGCGGTTCCGCGCATCGCTGTCGTGGCCCCGTGCTTCCGCGAACTGGCACGCAGCCCGTGTGGCGAACACGAAACGTGACCGTCGCTCGCGGTCGGGAGTCCCTATCGCCGTCTGCCGGCCCAGTTCGTCACGCGCTCGTGCCGGCTATCGCGCCGGCGTTCGTCGTTCGACGGCGATCGTCCGAGCGTGAGTATTACTTTTGAACATTCACGAACTGTTTTATCTTACTCTCTCGTGCGTCGCGGTATGCACACGACTGGGTCCGGCGGTGTCGACCAAGACAGTGTTCGGAATCTGAGGATCGGTGTGAGCGACGGACGAACCGAGACGATCGGACGGGTTATCCACCGTATCAGCGGCTCGAACGACACCTGACAGATGGCGTCGAAACGCTCGCTCGCGGCCAAACTGGGCGTCGTCACGGGCTTCGAGAACCCGCAGGCGTCCCTCGAACAGTATCCGACGCCGCCCGAGTTGGCCGCCCACGTGATTCACCTCGCCGACCTCCATGGCGACATCGACGGTCGGACCGTGATCGATCTGGGTACCGGCACGGGAATGCTTGCGCTGGCGGCGGCCCTCCGCGGACCCGCCCGCGTCTTCGGCGGCGAGATTGACCGCGCCGCGCTGGCGACCGCGACCGAGAACGAGCGCCGCGTCGCCGCGAGCGCGCCCATGCACTGGATACAGGCCGACGCGACGCGACTTCCGCTTTCTGTCCCCGACCCCGTCACCGTGGTGATGAATCCGCCGTTCGGCGCGCAGGACGGCCACCGAAACGCGGACCGCGGCTTCCTACTGACCGCGAGCCGCGTCGCCGACGTCTCCTACTCGGTGCACAACGCCGGGAGTCAGGAGTTCGTCGAGGCGTTCGCCGATGACGAGGGCGGCGAGGTGACGCACGCGTTCGCGGCCGACTTCGCGATCGACGCCCAGTTCGACCATCACACCGAGGCGTCCCGCGAGATCGACGCCGAGGTGTACCGGATCGTCTGGAGTTGATCACGGCGACCCGTCACGGTGCGGGGTAGTCCGTCCTCACTGCCGTCCCTCGTACTGCTCCTGCCGGGCGATCTGTATCCGCGTTCCATCCCGTTCGGCGTACACCCGAGACTCTTCCCGAACGACCGAGATCCCCAGTACCGTGACCGACTCGTTCGTCGCGGGGAGCGGTGCGGCCTCGGTCCGTTCCTCGTGTTCGACGCGGAGTTCGAACCCCTCGTCGACGGGAGCGATAGAGGCGTTTCGGCCGTCTATCCGACCGTCCACGCGCGCCGGTTCGCTCGCGAACAGGGTTGACCGCGTCTCGTTTCGGATCGCGTCGACCCGATACGCCGTCTCGCCGCCGGCGGCGACCCAGCCCGTCCGCTGGATCCAGACGGTCTCGCGCCAGCCCGTTCCTCCCACGTCGACGGCGCGGTACCCCCAGAACGCCAAGTTCCCCCGCGAGACGGCGGTCGTCCAGATCTCTCGATCCGGATTCGAGACGATCACCCCCGACGTGTTCACCGATGTCGACCGGCCGAACGCCTCGACGTCGACGGCGCTCACGAGTCGGTTCTCGACGTTCTCAGCGTAGGTGATCTGGTACCCATTGATCTCGATCGGGTCGCCCGGGAGATCGCCGCCGTCGTCGACGGTCACGAGGTTCGGAACGACCGCGGGACCCGCGACGGCGGCGAGCGCGGCGAGGAGACAGAGCAACCCGACCGCGGCCGGCGTGGCTGACCGGACCGCGTCGCGGACCGTCTCGGAGCGCGAGACGGCTCGATCGGGCCACAGCGGCTCGTCGCGACCGACGGCTGCGACCGCGACGATCGCCGCCAATAGGGCGAACAACCCGAGCCCGAGCGCGCGGTACAGCTCGAACCGCTCGCCGCCGAGATACCAGTAGATCGCCCAGAGTCTACGGGACGCGCCGAACAGCAGCACGCAGCCGAACACGGCGAGTGTGGCGACTCCCGACCGACCGTCGCCGGTGGGGACGCGAGAGCGGGCGTCGGAGCCGAAGCCGGAACCGAAGTCGAGCCCGGAGCCAGACCCCTTCTCGCGTCGGCGACGAACCAGCCACACCGCGGCGAGCGCGCCGACGATGAGCCCGAGCGCGTGCCCTTGCACGGCGACGTTCGCCCACCCCGGCGGGCCGTACGAACCGCTCGCCTCGCCGAGCGCCACCGGGCTGCGGAGCGTCCAGTAGACGACGCTCGCGAGGGTCGGGCCGGTCAGCGCCGCGAGCGACCGGACCGGGTAGTGGACCAAGGCGAACCCCCAGAGCGCGAAAACGGCGGTCGAAAAGCCGATCACTGGGCCGAGCGTGAACAGCGACGAGAGCACCGCGAACCCGAGGATTGCCCCCGGAACGACGACGAACGCACGGACGTACGGGTTCGAGACGAGCGCGCGGTCGCCGGCAGACTCGTCAAGGAGGTTGTCCGTGATCGAGGTGGTGCGGTCGCGTCCGCCCGCCCCGTGGCCGTAGGCGTACTCGGCGATACCGCCCGCGACAAGCGCGGACAGAAGGTTGCCGGTGAGGTGTCCCAGTCCAGAGTGTGCGAGCCCGGCCCACAAGAGCCCCTCCGGGTAGAAGTACGACCATGACCGAAACGGAATCACGACGGGTCGGTAGGGATTACTGATCCCGTCTTGGACGAACAGATAAACCGCGACGACGACCGCGAGCGAGATGAGCGTGCCCCACGGGACGCCGTAGAGGAACCGCGATCGCATCGCGCGCGTCCACGCGCCGTCGGGCCGGTCGAGCGCGTAGACGACGAACACCGCGACGGCGACGAGCGCGAGGCCGACGGCGAGGTGCGCGGCGTCCGAAAACACCACCCCAGTCACCATGTCGTACAGCAGCCGACCGTCGCATATCAATCCGCGGGTGGTTCTCCCTGCAACGAGGGTGGGCGTCCCGGTAATCTTCGGATGGCTCCCGATACCCGTTCAGTCGCGCACGACGCGCGTCTGGCCGTCCTCGACGACCACGTCGAGCCCGTGGTCGTGGACGAACGCGGCGGTGTGGTCGGGGACGACGCGCTCGGCGGCGAACCGAGCGCGCAACATCGGAATCGCGTCGAGCAGATCGCCGCCGTCGGAAAGCGACGGCGCGGGTTCGACGAACTCGACGTCGAGGCCGGCGTCGCGGCCGCGGGCCGCCAGCGTCGGGAGGCTCGGCGCGTCGAACGCCCCGTCGAAGTCTATCGGCTCGGTGAACCCCGCGTAGTAGGTCCGGCCGCGGGTCGAGGGACCGAGCACGACCTCGTTCGTCCGGAGCTTCATCGCGGCCGAGTCGACGAGGGTCCGCGAGAACAGTGGTGCGCTCGGCGTGACGACTGCGACGGAGTCGGCGTTCTCCTCGCGCAGCAGGTGCGTGACGGTGTTTCCGGCGCGCGCGCCGAACGACGAGCCGACCTGTCGCTCGAAGCGGACATCTTCGGTGCCGCCAAGCGTGTCGGCGACAAGCGACCGGAGTTCGGCCTCCGGGGCGATGTCGGTGCGGTGCTCGGCGGGGAGGTCGTCGTCGACCGGGTAGTTGACGAGGAGGTCGCCGCCGGAGCGGTCGACCGCGAGGACGGCGTCGCGGAACAGCGCCTCGTACAGTTCGGCGGCCTCGGCGGTCGACAGCGGTGTCGACTCCGCGATCCCGGTCGCGACGAGCCCCTCACGGGGCGGCTTCGCCAGCACGACGACGACGGTCATGTCTTGAAGCCAGTCGCCCGCGCGCCTTCAACTCGCCGTTTCGGTCGCGGCGGCGGCCGGTCCGAGATCAGGCGAAGTCGCGCCGCATCGCGATCTCGAACCACGGGCACAGCCGGAGTTGTCGGTACAGTGCCGGATTCTCGTGGAGGTGTTCGTAATCGGCCCACAGCATGCCGCCGATCTCCTCCTCGTCGGGGTCGATGTCGGTGTCATCAAGGGTGACTTTCAGCACCGCACAGACTTCCCACTCGACGCCCTCATTGGGGTAGTAGCGCTTGTACTCGAACTTGTCCGTCATCCGGAGATCGTCGTACTGGTCGGGCGTGATACCGAGTTCCTCTTCGAGCCGCTTCGCGGTCGCGTCTTCCTGTGACTGCCCCTCGACGGGGTGGGAGGCGACCGTGCCGTCCCAGTGGCCGTCCCACAGCCGTTTGTTCGGCGCGCGTTGGGCGAGTAGGATCCGCCCATCGGTGTCGTACACGAGACAGGTGAACGCGCGGTGCCGGATCCCGTCGCCAGTGTGGGCGTCGAGCCGGTTCACGGTTCCCTGTTCGACATCGTCGGGGTCGACGGCGATCACATCTTGGCTCGCATTTTCGTGCGGGGAGCCAGTGGCGGCTCCGCCAGCGTCGTCTTCGTCTGTGGCGGCCGCACCGGCGTCGCCGAGTGCGGCCTCGTCTCCGGCGTCTCCGGCGTCGACCGCGTCCTCAGTGCTCATGCTACACCGGTCTCTCACCAAGGATAATAAGCGTTCGATACGCGAGGTGGCGAGCGAGGGACGTGCGCGAACGGTCGGACGCAGTTCGACGCGCTTAACAGCGTCCCGGAGCTATATCGTGCGGATGAGTGATCCGGCGCTCGACGTCGTCGAGTTCGTGTTGACGACGCACCTCTACACCGAGAACCGCGATCTCGACGAAAACGACCTGCCACCCAGGTTCCGTCAGGTGTTCTGGTCCGACGACGCGGCCGAGGACGCGCCGGGCGGCGTCGATCGACCGATAAAGGCGACCGACGGGGTGACTCGCACCGCCACCGGCGTCGACCGTCCGTGGGAAGCCGTCTCAGAGCTGCTTTTCACCCAGCGAACCGACTTCTCCGGCGAGATATCGCTGACCCAGCCCGAGATGGCGCTGGAGTGGTACGTCGACCACGCGGACGACGACAGGATCGGGGCCAACCCGACGATCGTCGCCGCCCTCGCCGACGCGGACGACTTCGACGCGCCCGTGACGCACGAGGAGTCTAGGGACAACGTGCGTCCGGTGCAAGCCGATCGCGTCTGGATCGACGCCCTGCTCGATGAGTACTTCGACGAGGAGGAAGACGCCGAGATGCTCGATCTGGTCAACGTCCGCGCGCCCGAGGAGATCGAGACGACCCTCGACGACCTCGTGCTCACCGGCGACCAAGAGGGCGAGATCCAGAAGATCGTGAAGGCGATCGAACACCGCGAGTACCTCGCGAGCATCGGGCTCCGCGAGATCGGGAAGCTGCTGTTCGTCGGACCTCCGGGAACCGGAAAAACGACGATATCTCGCGCGCTCGCACACGAACTCGGTCTCCCGTTCGTCGAGGTGAAGCTCTCGATGATCACGAGCCAGTACCTCGGTGAGACGGCGAAAAACGTCGAGAAGACGTTTGAGGTGGCGAAGCGTCTCTCTCCGTGTATCCTCTTCATCGACGAGTTCGACTCCGTCGCGAAGACCCGCCGGAGCGACGAACACGCCGCGCTGAAACGCGCCGTCAACACCCTGCTCAAGTCGATCGACGAGGTCTCGCTGATCCGCGACGAGGTCCTGTTGATCGGCGCGACCAACCACCCCGATCAGCTCGACGCTGCCGCGTGGCGTCGGTTCGACGAGATTGTCAACTTCCCCAAGCCCGACCGCGACATGCGCGCCGACATCCTCCGTGTCGTCACAAAGGAGATGGAGATCGCCGACTTCGACCCCGAGGAGGTCGCCGACCGGACGAGCGGGCTCACGGGATCCGACCTCCGGATGGTGCTCCGCGAGGCCGTTCTTGGCGCACTCACCGAAGACCGGATGACGATCACACAGGAGGACGTGATGGCGGCCGTCGAGGACTTTGAAGAGCGCGATAACCTGAAGAATATGGATATGATCGACGGCGAGGGCGCAGAACTACTGGGAGAGACGGGCTCCGACGAACAGGACCACGCCCACGACGAGTCGACTGACGACGGCGCGCACGATCACGATCACGACCACGCCGCGCACGGCCCCTCACACGATTGAACCGCGCCGTGACTCTGTGAAGCGGCGTTCGATAGAACTCCGCAAGAGAGTAGAGTATATAACCGGACCCGAGCGACGGCGACGATCGTGGATAACTGTAAACAACTGGCGTTGCGGTGCGGTCGGCGCGCCGGTGAGCGACGCGACGCGGCGCGAACCGCCCGCGAGGGATGCGGCGAGCGAGGTGTGAGCGAAGCGAACACCTCGATTGCGAGCGGTGAAACCGCGAGCAGTGAGCCGCGAGGCTGGGGAGGCGTGAGGTGCTGGGCTGTGCGGTGAGACCCGAGAGGACAGCCGCGATACCGATAGTGTCGACTACGCGAACGTGTCGATCACCGTTCCCGTGTCCTCGCCCGTGGTGTAGTAGTAGCCGTTCTCTTCGGAGAGGGTTCCCCAGTCGGCCCAGCTCCCCTCGTAGTTGCGCACGTCCTCGAAGCCGAACTGATCGAGGACGAACCAGCCGACCGACGCTCGGATAGCGGTCTGGCAGTACGCGACGACCGTCTCGTCGCGCGAGAGGTCGGCGTCGTCGATCCACAGCGTTTCCAGTTCCTCGGGCGTTCGCAGCCGACCCGCCTCGTCGTCGATGCTCTGGACGAAGTTGAGATTGGTCGCGCCGGTGACGTGCCCGAACCGGCCGAGGTCACCGCGCTGATCGACACCGTAGTACTCCGCGGGCGAGCGCATGTCGAGTATCGGGACCGACGCGTCCGACTCGTCGACGTTCTCGGCGACGAACTCGCGGGTGGCTACCACGCCGGTGTCGAGTTCCGGCTCGTAGGTCGCGTCGCCCGACTCCGGTGACGAACCCGTCGTCTCCTCGCCCGCGGCGTCCCAGACGGTGAATCCGCCGTCGAGCAGACTCACCTGTCCCTCGTGGCCGAGGGCGTTGAGCGTGTAGATGGCGTACGTCTCCCAGAGGTTCGATTCGGCACCGTACACCACGACGTCGTCGCCCGATTCGATCCCAGCCTGCGAGAGTGTCCACGCGATCACGTCGGGGGATACCTCGAAGCCGTCCGGCGTCTCCTCGGCGTAGCTGTCGAGCATCTCCGAGTCGGGGAAGTGATGTGCGCCGGGAATATGCGCGTCGCCGAACGCCCCCTCGTCGCGGACATCGAGGAGGTGTACGTCCTCCAGATTCTCCGAGAGCCACTGGCTGTCGACGACGCCGTCAAACTCCGCCGCGGCGGGAGTGGTGTACGCCGCTGGCGGCTCGCTGTCGCCGCTCGAACCGAGGCAGCCGGCCGTCGCCGCGATCGCCGCGCCGGCCGAAGCCAATACCGCCCGTCTGGAGGTCCGCGTCTGTCGGTCCTGCATTCACTGACAGACACGGGCGTCACGGGCATAACCCTGTTACAGGAGGTCCGTCTTACCGCCGCGCGTGACGGAACCCCGCGCCTCGTCGCCGGCACCGGCCAGTCTTGCGAGGTCACGGAAAGTCATATTTTTCGTTTGACACCTGCGACCGTGTAACCGACGCCGCGGTCGACGATCCGCGGATCGAGCCCGGCGTCGTCGAGGGCGGCTGCGAGGTCGCTCGGAGCGCGGAACCGCGATGACATCCCGATCGCGTGCTCGGCGGCGACGAGGCCGCGGCCCAGCGGATGCGTCGGGTCGAACTCCCGGATCACGACCGCACCGCCGGGCGCGAGGACGCGCGATATCTCGTGAATCGCCGCCCCGTGGTCAGGCAGGTGGTGGAAGGCGTCGACGATGGTGACCGCGTCGACGCTCGCATCGCGGATCGGAAGTCGCCCGGCGTCGCCGGCGACGGCCGACAGCCCCCGCTCGCGACGGGCGCGAGAGAGCATCTCGCGGGAGGCGTCCACCACGAATATCTCCGGTCCCGCCAGCGCGGCCGCGGCCCGCCCGGACCCGCCGCCCACGTCGAGCAGTCGGTCGATCGGTCTGGTCGCGTGGGCGAGGCCGGCGGCCAGCGCCTCGCCGTCCGCCGGCGGCATCGCGAGGTCGTACAGCGGTGCCAACCGGTCGAAGAATCGAACGTCGCCGAGACCGTGCATATCTGCGTTCGGACCCGGCAGAACCTAAATCCTCTCGCGGAACGATTCCGGTTTGCATTCCGCGCGAGCCGACCAGACGCGGCCGCAGATGAGTCGTCGACCGTCCGGTCGCATATATGCGACCGAGCCGTAGCCGCCGGCATGGAGTACGCGCTCGTCTGTGAGCCCGGGGCGGATGCCACGTTGCGGCTCGACTACCGGGCGTTCGCGTACGCCGGGAAGTTCGTCCTCGGCGCGCCGGGAAAGGCGGTGTTGCGGACGGCGGACGGCTCGCCGGCCGTTCCGGAGTGGGAGCCCGACGAACCGCTGGCTCCGGCCGTCGACGAGAGCGCGTTCGACGACGACGTGGTCGCCGCCGTCTCCTTTTCACCGGACCGGACCGATCCGGACCGCTGCCGGATCCGATACGTCACGGTCCACGTCGCGCGGCGCGGCGAGGGACTCGGGCCGCGGCTGATCGATCGCACCGTCGAACGGCTGGCGAAGGCGGGCTACGACCGGGTTCGGATCGCGGTCAACAACCCGTTCGCGTACGCGGCGCTCTACAAGTGCGGGTTCGCGTACACCGGCGAGCAGACCGGAATCGCGGAGTTGGAGTTGGCTCGCCCGGCCGACGCGCCGGCCGACGACGACGCCGAACGCTACCGATCGGGACTCCGGGCGTTCCGCGAGACCGACCGCGACCTCGATCCGAGTGAGGCGCGATTCATCTCGGAGCGATTGGACGACGACGCCGGTCGTTCCTGATCGAGCTGGCCGGTGTCGCCGGCGGTCGCATCCGGACTCGATCGCGAGCGTAGAGCGATGTGGTCTGTGCGAACAGAACGCTCGGCGATTTCTCTCACTTCGTTCGAGAAATGCGCCGGCCGGGACTCCCGCGAGCGAAGCGAGTGGGAATACGGGCGGCGCACGACCGAAGGGAGTCTGCTGAGCGAAGCGAAGTAGACGTTGACTGACAGAGTCAGTCAGAAGTGCGCCGGCCGGGATTGTGAACCACGGTCGCTCTGCTCGCTTCGCTCGCGACGCTCCCTGATTCAAATCCCTCGCGCATCTTCCCGCACGCCTCACTCGTCGCTATCGCTCCTCGTTCGTAGTGGAGAAGATGCGCCGGCCGGGACTCCCGCGAGCGGAGCGAGTGGGAGTACGGGCGGCGCACGACCGAAGGGAGTGCGCCGGCCGGGATTTGAACCCGGGCCATGAGCTTGGAAGGCTCAGGTCCTACCACTAGACCACCGGCGCGCGTCTACACGTAGGCCGAACTGTTTTGATAAACGTTCCGTGTTCCGACGCCGTTGTGCACGTGTCGACCGATGCGTCATATAAAATACCACAGTATCGCGGGCCGTTCCAGCGCTCTTAGAACGGTTTTCAGACGTTTAGAACCGTTCTAGGTTTCTATAGGTGTAGCCACCCAACGTGCACCTGTGAGGTGACGACGATGTCATACCAAGCAAGCAATCCCCTGGTCGAAGACGTCGAGTTCGCCCTGGACGGTCCGTGGGCGGCGTACTGGATCGCGTTCCTGCGCGTCGTCACCGGGTGGTGGTTCCTCCACGCGGGGATCACCAAGCTCATCGAGGACGGGCTCTCGTACACCTACGGCACCGCGTACATGCAAGAGATGTCGGGAACGGCCCTCGGCGGCATCCCGGTCTGGATGGGGAACAACCTCGCGTGGCTCATCGAGCCGGGCGTGCCCCTGTTTGAGACGCTGATCGGGCTTGCGCTGATCGTCGGCGCGTTCACCCGCTTCGCCGCATTCGGCGGGGTCATCTTCATGGTCCTGTTCTGGATCGGCAACGCGGACTTCGCCAACGGCGTCGTCAACGGCGACTTCATGGGCCTGCTGTTGTTCATGACGGTGATCGCGCTCGCGGCCGGACGATACTACGGGCTCGACGCGGTCATCGAGAAGCTCGATGTCGTCGAACGACACCCCAAGCTCCGATACCTGCTCGGCTGAGAGGTGACCACCAATGACAACCACTGACATCATCGACAGAGCGGCGATGGCGCTGAGCGCGGGACTCATGCTGCTCGGCATCGTCGGCATGGGGATCGTCGAGATCCTCGCCGGCCAGCCGTACAGCCCGGTTCCGATAACCAACGAGGCGGGCGAGGTCGTGGCGACCCCGCTCATCTCGCCACAGCTCCGAACCGGCGTCGTGCTGGTCGGTATCGTGGTGCTCGGGCTGTACGCGGCCTACAAGATCGTGGTCCCGGTCCCCGAGGAAGAACGGACCGGCCACGAGACCGTCGCGGACTGAGCCCGCGGCTACTCTTCTGCGTCCACGTCGCGACCGCCAGCGACTCCGTCTCTGTTCTCTGTCGTGGCCGAGTCGGTCAGATCGGTCGCGTCGTCGTCTGGTGAACCGTCAGATCCGGAATCGGAATCGGCTGAGTCGCGGTCGATCCCGCCGTCGGCGCTCATCGCGCCCTCCGCCTCACCGTCGCTTCCGGCGTCCCCATCGACGCCGCTCGTCCCGAAGTCGAACTCGGTGTCTGCGGAGCGGTCACGTGCGGAGTCTCTGTCGGCCTCGTTCTCGCTGTCGTCGAAGGCGATATCATTCCCGTTGTCGGCGTCGACGCCGGACTGACTCGCGTCGTCGGTACCAGTCGCGATGTCGCCGGCAGCGTCGGTCGCGACCTCGAACCCCTCGGTCATCCGCCGCAAACTCCGCGCTCGGTTGGTCAGGTCGTGCGCCTGATCGGAGACTTCGCCGAGTGTCGCGGCCTGCTCCTCGGCGGTGGAGGCGACCGTCGTCGCCTCCGCGGTCGTCTGTTGGCTCACGCCGGCGAGGTCGTCGACCGCGCCGGTCACCTCGCTGACAGACGACGCCTGCGCGTCCATCGCGCCCGATATCTCCTGAACGCCGTCGTCGGCCTGTGTCACCCGCTCTTCTACCTCGTCCAGCGCGTCCTCTGCCCGCTCGACGGTCTCGACGCCGTCGTCGATCCCCTCGCGGATCGCCTCCATCTCGGCGACCGTCGCATCGGTGCGCTCGCGGAGTCCGTCGATCAGCGCCTCGACCTCGGCAGCCGATTCTTGGGTTTCTTCGGCGAGTGACTTCACCTCCTCCGCGACGACGGCGAACCCGGAGCCGGCCTCGCCGGCGCGGGCGGCCTCGATGCTCGCGTTCAGCGCCAGCAGGTTGGTCTGATCGGCGATCTCGGAGATGGTCTCAACGATCGCGTCAACCTCCTCCATCTCCGCCTCCAGCCGTGATATCGTCTCCGCGGCGGATTCCGAGCGGTCCTCGATGTCGTGGAGCTGCTCTGTTGCCCCGACGGTCGCCTCGCGTCCCGTCTCGGTGACCTCGCTCGCGCGCTGTGACGTGGTCGCGACCTCCTCGGCGGACGACGCGACCTCCTCGACGGTCGCCGACATGTCCTCCATCTCTCCGGCCACCTCGGAGAGACGGCGGCTCTGTCGCTCCGCGCCAGCCGATATCTCGTCGACTGCGTCGCTCGTCTCTCGACCCGCCTCGGCGACCTCGTCTGCGCCGTCGGAGACCGCCTCGCTCTTCTCTGCGACCGCCGCGGCGAAGGTGTCAACCTCGGCGATCGCCGTCTCGAGTTCGTCCATGGCTTCGTTGAACCCATCGGCTATCTCCCTGAGCGCCTCCGGGTCGTCGGCGTCAGCGTCGAGCCGGGCCGTGAGGTCACCGTCGGCGCAGTCGTCCATCGTCTCGCCGAACGCCGCCGCTCGCGCCTCCAGCTGCTCTGCGAACGCCTCGCTCTCCGATTTCGCCGTCTCAGCGCGTTGCCGCTGCGTTTCGGCCGATTCGATCTGCTCGCGCAGGGAGTCGCGCATGGTCGAGAACGCGCCGTAGAGGTCGCCGAACTCGTCGCGGCGGTCCGTGTCGAACGCCACGTCGAGTTCGCCCGATTCGAGCGTCCTCGCCTTCCGCTTGAGCTGGTTCAGTTCAGTGACGGTTCCGCGGCCAAGCGTCAGTCCGAACAGCCCCAATCCGACGACCGCGACGCCGACGATCAGAAGCAGATTTCGCCCGATCATCCCAGAGAGCGCGTACGCCTCTGTGAGCGGGACGTGGACCCCGACGTACCAGTCCTCCGTGGCGACCGGCGCGTACGCGGTGAAGTACTCGGCGTCGTCGGTGAACGCGAACATCGCAGAGGATACGTGACCGACCGCGGACCCGTTGACCATCTCGTCTCGCATTCCGTCGTCGTATCGCTCGCCTGCGACGGCGTCGCGATCGCTCGCGCCGATCGTCCCGTCGGCCTCGACAACCGTGGTGAACGATCCCGCCGTCGGCTGTCGGAGATCCCCGATGATCGACGCGAGCGATACCTCCATCATGAGGTAGTTGCGCCCCGGCGTGTGGGCGGCGTACGCGACGTGTCGCTCGCCGTCGCGCTCGTACGTCGGAGAGGTGTACGTGTCGGAACCGACTAGGAGGTCGTCGCTCATCCAGTCCCGATCGACGAGCGCGGCACCTCGGTCGTCGTCGGTCGAGGCGATAAGCGTCCCCTCCTTGCGGTTGACGTAGTGGAGCGCGACGATATCGTCGGCCTGCCAAGAGAGATGAGAGGTGAGGTAACTCTCTACTTGTTCGGGCTCCCTGTCGAGTCCGAAGGCGTCGTGGTCAGCGAGATCCCGGGCGGTCGTGCGGCGCTCGTTCGTCCACACGTCGATCTCCGTACCGCTCAGCTCCGCGACCGCGGTGTAGTCCTGTTGGGCAGACGATTCCAAGCTGTCGGTCGTCTCCGCGTACGTGACCGCCCCGACGGCTCCGATGGCTCCGACGACGAGCAGAACGACGATCGCGAACTTCGCGAGGTAACTGCGGGTGATCGCGTCGGGGGTCACGCGGCGGACCAAGCGACCGAGCGGCGTGGGACTCATTGTTCCGACGGGGACATCGAGGGTGCTTTAATCCTCACTCGAATATATCTGATCTGATAATCAGGAGTCGTCGCCAGCGACGACGGCGTAGCAGTTCCCGCTGGAGATGGTCGATTCGACGACGGTGAGGTCGCTCTCGGCGAGGTCAGACTCGAACTCCGGCGGCGCGTAAATGTGATAATACCGAGGGACGGTCTCACCGCCCGGTAACGTCCAGTCGACGGTCGTGTCGAATCCCTCCTCGCGGTCGAAGCGATCGTGCGCCGTGCTCCACGCGCTCACCAGCGCGACTCCGTCGGCGTCGAGGACTCGGGCCAGCTCATCGAGGCTGCGGACGCGCGCGTCCCGCGAGCGCAGGTGGTGGAGGGTCGCGACGTACACCGCGAGTCCGACCGCGTCGTCGGCGATCGGGAGCACTGCGGCGTCACCGTGGACAAACGACGCAACGTCGGCGAATCCCCGCTCCCGCGCTCGCTCGACGGCCTCGCTGAGGAGTCCGCGACTGAGATCCACACCGACAGCGGAGTGGGTGCGGTCGGCGAGCAGTTCCGTGTGTCGTCCGTTACCACACCCTACGTCGAGCGCGACCGCAGCCGTCCGGTCCGCGAGGAACGACTCGACCTCCGGCCACGGGTGCTCTCGCGTCTTCGAGAAGTGCACGGCGATGCGGTCGTAGGTCGCCTGCGGGTCCATACGGACGGCTCGGTGCCCGGCGATATAGGTCCGGTGACAGCGTCCGGTGCGTGGCGGAAGCCGCGATCGATCGGCGGGGCGGCGCTGGCGGCCTGCGAGGCGACGCGGCGCGGACGCCCTGGCGTATCGCCTCCGAGGTCGGCGCGGCCTCAGACGAGGCCGATCAGGAGGAAGGCGACGAGCGTCACTGCGAGCAGCACGACGACGTGTTTCACGCCGTCACGGACCGATCCCTCGCCGAGCTGTCCGGCGACCAGCCCGGAGCAGACCGCCTGCACCGCCGCCGCGTGGAAGAACAGCTGCTCGTAGGCGAACGCCTCGATGTCGCCCAGCCCGTCCACGATCCCGGACTGGCCGCCGGGGAGGCCGCCGCCGGCTGGGTCGCTCGGGATCGCCGCCGACTCGACGGCGGGAATGAACGACACCGAGAGCGCGGCGATGATCCCGAGGAAGACGAAAAAGGAGATGTAGATCACGACGAGGTACGTGAGCATGACCTGCCGGCGCTCGCGCCGAAGCGACCACGTCGCGCGCGACTCTTCGGCGGCGATCCGGAGCACAGGGCCGATGTCGCCGCTCGCGTACATCGCGTTCGCGACGAGCGTGACCGCCCGCGAGACCATCGGCGATCGGACGCGCCGCTCCAACCGCCATAGCGCCGTGGCGGCGTCGGCTCCCCAGTCGATGTCGCGTCGCGTCCGTCGCACGTCCGCCGTCAGCGCCTCCAAGTTCGAGTCGGCCACGCGTCGGATCCCTCCGACGACCGAGGTTCCGGCCTCGTTGACGCTGGCGAGCCGATCGAGGAAATCGGGGACCGCCGCCTCCCGTCGCCGTACCCGGCGTTTGCCGACCTCGTAGACCGCCGCGTACGCGCCGAGCACGGCCGCGGTCGCAGCGATGAACGGCGTATCGAACTGATCGACCACCTCGGTGGGCGTTCCGCCCGTCACCGGAAGCACCGCCGCGAGGAATCCGACGAGGGCGACCGGCACGGCGACGACAAACACCGTGTGCGGCTCGGCGAGGACGCTCGCGAGCGGCGATTGTATCCACTCGCGGACCCCTCGGAGGCGGTCGTACACGCGGAGCCGCTCCCGGCTCGCCGTCCACGGATCGGTCGAGCCCCCGCCCGCGCGCTCGACGCCGGCCGCGTCCGGAGCGCGGGCCGTCGATCCGCCGTCGGCCTGTGTCGCCGCCGAACGGTCCAGCGCCGCGCCGCCGCGGGGCGACTCGCCGTCGGACGCGTCGGAGACGGTGACGGTCTGGGTGCCGCCCACACCCTGCGCGACGCTGTCCACGTAGATGACGAACCCGAAGGTCGCGAGGGGTAAGCCGACGTACACGACCACGCGGAGCAGCGGGAGCGTGTCCTGTAACACGAGCCCGATCACGACGAGGATCGTGATGAAAAACAGCGGCCCGGCGACGAGCGCGGTGACGTACGCCTCCGCGAACGTCGAGAGCAGTTCGAGGTACTGCTCCTGTTTCGACTCGGCCTCCTCTTGATACCGATCGTACTGATCGCTGAGAAACGTCGATATCGGCTGCCCGGTGCCGAGCACCGACGCGAGGTTCTCCGCGAAGTCGGCGAGATCCTCGCTCGGCGTCCGGCGTGCGGTTCGCTGGAGCGCGGTGAGCGCGTCGGTGCCGAACGCGTTCATGTCGCGCACCGCGATCGACAGCTCCGTCGCGGCCTCGCCGTAGACGGCCTCGTTCTCCGCGACCGTGTCCATCACCCGAGGGAAGGCCATCCCCGACCGCGAGAGCGCGTACATGAACGCGACGGTCCGCGGGAGCGTGGCGTCGATCTCCGTCGACCGCGTGTGAGCGCGCTGGCGCAGCAGCTCCCAGCGACCGTAGTACGTCCCCGCCGCGAGCACGCTTCCGACCGTCGCCGACGCGAACGCCAAGAGGAGGAACAACCGTAGCGGTCCAATCTCGGTGAGTCCCGCGACGCCGGCGAGAAACGAGAGCGCCTCGGGGAGCACGCCGCGCAGCGTCGCCTCGCCGACCTCCAGCATCGAGAGGAGCCCGCCGACGGCGTACACCGCGATGACGCTGCCGGCGACGCCAAGCACGCCGGCATATAAGAGCGTCTTGGACGCGTACACGCGGTGGGTCCCGGCGACGTGCGCAGCGCGAAGCCGGTCGCGCTGTCGTTGCCGGCGCTCGGCATCGGTGACGACCGCGTCGCCGAACGCCAGCAGCGCGATTCGGGTGACGAACAGGTTTGCCCGGCGGCTGACTGCCGGAAGCAACACGCCCATACACAACGCGATCGCGACGATAAGCGGGAGGTACGCGATCATCCCTGTCCGACGCCGCCGTCGGTGGCTCCCGTCACCTCTTCGCCGTCGTCGGTGGCTCCCGCCCCGTCGCCAGCGTCGTCCCTCTCGTCGACGCGCGATTCGAGCCGCTCCATCACGCGTTCGGCGTCCGCGTAGTACTCGTTGACGAGAGAGGTGAACGTCCGGTAGTCGGTGACACCGAGGTCTCGGAGCAGTTCGAGGAAGCGCTCGCGGCGCTCGATCTCGCGGAGCAGCTCCGATCGAGACCATCCCCGCTCGTCGGCGATCTCGTCCATGAGCGACGAGTCGTTCCGTCGGAACTCGTCGCTGTCGGCGCGCCACTCGAACGCCGAGGAGTAGTCGAGTTCGCCGGTTCGCTGATCGATCCCGCCGATCTCGCCGATGGTCTTCGCGCGGCGCACGCGCTGCTCGCCTGACCGCGTCAGTGTCTGGATCGAGAGGATGTCGAGCGACTGCACCATCGCGCGCGGGACATTAATCGGCTCGTTCTCCAGCCGGTTGATCACCGTCTCGATCGAGTCGGCGTGCATCGTCGAGAACGTCGTGTGCCCCGTGTTCATCGCCTGAAACAGCGTGATTGCTTCGTCGCCGCGGACCTCGCCGACGATGATGTACTCCGGGCGGTGTCGCAGCGCGGAGCGGAGCAGGTCGTACATGTCGATATCGGTGCCCTCGTAGCGACGCTCACGGGTGACAGAGGAGAGCCAGTTGTCGTGGTACAAGGAGAGCTCTCGCGTGTCCTCGATGGTGAGCACCTTCGCGCGCGGCGGGACGAACATCGACACCGCGTTCATGGACGTGGTCTTCCCGGAGGCGGTGCCGCCCGCGAAGATGAGGCTCTTGTTGTGCTCGATACAGAGCCAGAAGTACGCCATCTGCTCGATCGAGAAGGTGCCGTACTCCACGAGATCGATCGGCGTGAACGGGTCCTCGGCGTACTGGCGGATGGTGAACGCGGAGCCGCGAGGCGTCACCTCCTCGCCGAGCGCGAGCTCCGCGCGCGAGCCGTCCGGCAGCGTCGTCTCCACGATCGGGTCGCCGACGGAGACGTGTCGGCCGGACTGCTGTGCGAGCCGGATCACGTAGTTGTCCAAGTCCTGTTTGCCGAACGAGACGTTCGTCTCGATGTCGGTGTACTCGTCGTGGTAGACGAATATCGGCAGGTCGTAGCCGTCACACGAAACATCCTCGATGTGGCGGTCGTTGAGGAGGGGATCGATCCGTCCGTAGCCGCGGAAGTCGCGGTAGAGGTAGTACGCGAGCGCGTGAAAGGTGTCCATCCCGGCGTCGACGCCGTAGCTTTCGAGCAGCGACTCTAGTTCCTCGCGGAGCGTCGCCGTGTCGGTCTTGCCGGTCCCTTCGCGGTAGAGAAGCGGGTCGCGGATGTCGTCGACGACGCGGTCGAGGAGGTCGGTCTCGAACCGGTCCAAGTTCGGCTCGACCGTGTAGTACCGGTGTTCGCTGTCAGCGTCGTCGTAGGTGACGACGACGTACGCGTACGGCGCGTTCACCCAGTATCGGTCGACTTCGCGTTCGCCCTCTGGGACTGTGAAGGACGCGACCGGGCCGTCCTCGCCCGGCCGAAACGGGCGGATATCGATGTCCACGCCACGCAGCGTCTCCCACACGCGCGCGAGCCGTCGCCGAAGGTGCTCGACGCTGCCTCCGGCATCGGTCCTACCGGTGTCACTCGCCATCTCGTTACCGATGGTATGCGCCGGGGCGATTTAAAATCCCCTCGGCGAATATTGGTACTGAGACCCGGTCGTGGTTGGGGAGGTCTCCCCGCCCGTCAAGTTGATACGGGACGGCCGCAAAGGATGAGACAGGCAATGCGGCGTGACTACTTCGAGTTGACCGTCGAGGGCGTCGACGACGCCCGGGCGACGCCCCTCGTCCGCATCGACTTCCGTGGACCCGAGGGGCTGTTGCGCAACCGCCTCTCGGACAGCGACGGCGATCTGCTCGACGCGAGCGACATCGACGTGGCGTATCGCCTCCGTGAGCCGCTCGCCGAGGCCGACGACCCCGACGGCGTCGTGGCCGTGACGAACCGGTACACCGGAGACTTCGTCCTCGAACTCAACGAGACCGCCACCGATGTCCTCCCCTTCATCCACGCTGCTCGCGACTCCGCGGGCGACGAAGACGCGCACTACCGCGTCGAGATTGACGTCGAGGGCGACCGGCTCGTCGCCTACGACAAAGACACGTTCCTCGTGTATGACCACGAGGGGAACCTCCTGCGAAACGAGAGCTTGATCCCCTCGGGCGTCGAACTCTGAGCGGTTCTACATAAGGATCGTTCCACCGACTCGGGTCGACAGAACGCTTATTCGGCCGTATCTACTACTGAAAGCTATGAGCACGGGCCACGAGATCCGCCTGATCGAGGAAGACGATGGCGGCTGGTCGGCGATCCACGAGGAGTTGAACGTCGCCAGCCAAGGCGAGACGCGTGAGGAAGCCCTCGCGAACCTCGACGAGGCGGTGGAGTTGACCAAAGAGGCCCGCGAGGCTGACACGGACGCACCGGAGCCGGACGCCCCGTGGTTCGAGGGATGAGTGGCCCGCCTCGAAACTTCTCTGGACGAGAGATCGTCGGCGTTCTCGCTTCATTCAATTACCGTAAAGACCGCCAGCGCGGGAGCCACGTGGTTCTGAAGTACACGAACCCAGACACTGGCGAGGTCCGAACTGTCACCGTTCCGCTGCACGACCGGGTGAAGATCGGGACGCTCCAGTCCATCGCCGACCAGTGCGAGGCGGAGGATTTCGACGCGTGGTGTAACTGGATCGACGAGCATCGCTGATCACTCGAAGAAGACTTCACCGGATTTGGCGAAATTGCCCTCGTCGCGGAAGATCTCGCAGACGACTTGCTGGTGATCGTTTGGCCCACTCAGTCGAGACAGGCCGATTCTCACAGACTCACGTTGTCGGCGACGAACCGCACCGAGTCACCGGGACGCGCGTCGAACGCGCCGTCGCCGCGGCCGTCGTTCACGTCGCACTCGACGTAGCCGTGGCTCCCGACGGTGACGAGCCGCTCGCCGGGATCGACCGCACCGAACGTCTCGACGACCGGCGTGAGGTCGCCGTCGACGCGGATCCAGTCGCGCTCTGCGATCAGTTCGCCCGGCACGTTGGTTATCACGTTCCCGAACCGATCGATCGCGAGCACCTCGCCGTCGACGGCGGTCACGCCGTCGTCGTCGCGCTCGACGCTCGGCTCTGGAAAGACGAGGTCGACCGGGTCTGGCGCGGGCGAGAGGTCCTCCAGTCCCGCGAGCGCGTCGACGACCGCCGTCGGTCCCATCTCCGAAACGGATCCGTCCGTCTCGTCGGCGAGCGCCCCGTGGACGCGCGCCGCGGTCGGTGCGAACACGTCGCGACCGTGAAACGTCGCGCTCGGCGGATCATCAACGTCGATCGTCCAGATGTCAACATCATCCTCGGCCGCCGCCAGCGCCCGCGCGGGCGGCATTGCGAGGCCGTTGTCGGGAGCGACGACGACGTGCGAGCCGGCGCGAACGACGAGGGCGTCGCGCCCGGTCCCGACGCCGGGGTCGATCACGGCGCAGTGGACCGCCGGGGGGAACTCCGGGAGGACGAACCGGAGCCAGAAGGCGGCCGCACGCGGGTCGCCGCGGGGCAGGTCGTGGGCCACGTCGATCAGTTCGGCGCTCGTGTGCCGGCGGATCACTCCCTTCATCGCGGCGGGATACGGCGAGCCGAAGTCGGAGGTGAGCGTGATCACACGCGATCCGAGTCGGGCAGGTGCTTAAAAGGGGCGGCGTCGCGTCACTGATCCGACGGTCCCGCGCCGTTCGAGTCGGTCTCTGCGATCCGTCGGATCCGCTTTACGCCGCCGATCTCCTCGACGACGCTGACGACGGCCTCGGGGACGAGCGTCTCCCAGTCGCGGCCGTGAATCATACGCTCGCGGAGTTCTGTCCCCTCCAACACGTCGCGGCGAAACATCGGCGACTGGCGCACCTCGACGCCGGCCTCCTCGAACAGCCGGACGACGAGCGGGTTGTTCGAGTACGCCACCTCGAACCGCGGCGTCATGCTCTGGACGTGGCTCACCCACACGGAGTTGCGGTCGAGGTCCTCGATGGGGACGACGTAGGTCGTGACCGGGAGATTCTCGACCGCCTTTGTCACCATCATCACGCGCTCGCCGGCGGTGAACGGGTTTCGGGTGGTGTGAGAGTCGCCGGCGGAGCCGATCCCCAAGACGAGTTCGTCGACCTCCGCCGCGATCTCTTCGACCATGTGTTGATGACCGTCGTGAAACGGCTGGTACCGCCCGATGTAGAACCCGCGCATGGATCGACATACTGCGGGCCTCGTTTATAAACTTCGTGAGACCACTTCGTCGTCGTTTTCGAGGTCGTAACAGCACCTACGTGGCGATCTGTCGGATTCACCGCATCGGCCGCCGGGGAGAAAGTATATCAGTTGCCGACCCTTCGTTTTCCGTAGCGACACCCGATTCTATGAGTAACGAAAAGGACACGAACGACCCGCCGACCGGGGACTCCGAGCGTCGCGAGGACGCCGGCTTCGAGGAGTCGGAGCCGACGGACGACGGCGACGACGCCCCGAACCACTCCGGTGACGCCGGGTCAGCGCCCGACGACTCGCCGGAGTCGCCGAGCGACGACTCCGGCGGTGACGACTCAGCGGAGGTCTGGGACGACACCGTCGTCATCGAAGACGATCCGAGCACCGACGGCGTCAGGACGGGACGAGAGGAATCGAACGGAGTCGCCTCCGACGACGCCGAACCGACCGACGACGGCGGCATCGACGATCTCGGCAGTACGGTCGAAGTCGAGGGTGCCGAGATCGACGACGATCCCGACGAAGACGACCTGCTGGGCGGCCTCAAGATCGACACGACCGCAGAACTCGAGATCCCGGATCGACTCGTCGACCAAGTGATCGGGCAGGAACACGCCCGCGACGTGATCATCAAGGCGGCCAAACAGCGCCGCCACGTGATGATGATCGGCTCGCCCGGGACCGGGAAGTCGATGCTTGCGAAAGCGATGTCCGAACTGCTCCCGAAAGAGGAGCTACAGGACGTTCTCGTCTACCACAACCCGGAAGACGGTAACAAGCCGAAGGTACGAACGGTCCCCGCAGGCAAGGGCGACCAGATCGTCGAGGCGCACCGCGAGGAGGCGCGAAAGCGCAACCAGATGCGGTCGCTTCTCATGTGGATCATCATCGCCGTCGTGTTGGGCTACGCGCTCATCATCGTCGGCCAGATTCTCGTCGGAATCATCGCGGCCGGCGTCGTCTACCTCGTCTTCCGCTACCTCAATCGTGGTTCGGACGCGATGATCCCGAACCTGCTCGTCAACAACGGTGACACGCAGACCGCGCCGTTCCGCGACGCGACTGGGGCACACGCTGGTGCGCTGTTGGGCGACGTGCGGCACGACCCGTTCCAGTCCGGCGGGATGGAGACGCCAAGCCACGACCGTGTTGAGGCCGGGGCCATCCACAAGGCGAACAAGGGCGTGCTGTTCGTCGACGAGATCAACACGCTCGATATACGGAGCCAGCAGCACCTCATGACGGCGATTCAGGAGGGCGAGTTCTCGATCACGGGCCAGTCCGAGCGCTCCTCTGGCGCGATGGTCCAGACCGAGCCTGTCCCCACCGACTTCGTCATGATCGCGGCGGGGAACCTCGACGCGATGGAGAACATGCACCCGGCGCTCCGGAGCCGAATCAAGGGATACGGCTACGAGGTGTACATGGAAGACACGATCGAGGACACCCCCGAGATGCGCCGGAAGTACGCTCGGTTCATCGCACAGGAGGTCGCGAAGGATGGTCGCCTGCCGGAGTTTACGGCCGAAGCCGTCGAGGAGATCATCCTTGAGGCCAAGCGGCGGTCGGGCCGGAAGGACCACCTCACGCTGAAGATGCGGAACCTCGGCGGGATGGTCCGCGTCGCCGGCGACATAGCCCGCGGCGAGGACGCCGATCTGACCACACGCGACCACGTGCTGCAGGCGAAGGGGCGCTCGCGCTCCATCGAACAGCAGCTCGCGGACGACTTCATCGAACGCCGGAAGGACTACGAACTGCAGGTCTCCGACGGCTATGTCGTCGGCCGCGTCAACGGCCTCGCCGTGATGGGCGAAGACTCCGGGATCATGCTCCCGGTGATGGCCGAGGTCGCGCCCTCGCAGGGCCCTGGCGAGGTCATCGCCACGGGCCAGCTGAAGGAGATGGCGCAGGAGTCGGTGTCGAACGTCTCCGCGATCATCAAGAAGTTCTCCGACGAGAACATCTCGGAAATGGACATCCACATCCAGTTCGTGCAGGCGGGTCAGCAGGGCGTCGACGGGGATAGCGCGTCCATCACGGTCGCGACCGCCGTGATAAGCGCGCTGGAGAACGTTGGCGTCGACCAGAGCCTCGCGATGACCGGATCGCTGTCGGTGCGGGGCGACGTGCTTCCCGTCGGCGGCGTCACCCACAAGATCGAGGCGGCCGCGAAGGCCGGCTGTACCCGGGTCATCATCCCCGCCGCCAACGAGCAGGACGTGATGATCGAAGACGAGTACGAAGACATGATCGAGGTCATTCCGGTGAGCCACATCAGCGAGGTTCTCGACATCGCCTTAGAGGGGGAAGCCGAGAAGGACTCACTCGTCTCCCGACTCAAGTCGATCACCGGGTCTGCGCTCAAGGAGAGCAACGTGTCGAGTCCGTCCAGTCCGAGTCCGCAGTGAGACGTAGCGAGCAGTAGCGCCTCCCTTTTTAACCCACGAGGGCTTTATCATCGCCGATGAGCGGCAAACCGACCGTCGACGAGTACATGACCCGCGATGTCGAGACGGTGAGTCCGGACGAAACCGTCGGGACGGTCGCGCGTCGCATGGCCGAAAGCGACGGACACAACGGATTTCCGGTCACGCAGGGTCGGACCGTCGAGGGGTTCGTCTCGGCCGCCGATCTCCTCCTAGCCGACGACGACGCGCCCGTGTTTACGGTGATGTCCGACGACCTCGTCGTGGCGCACCCGGACATGAAAGTGACCGACGCCGCACGGGTCATTCTCCGATCCGGAATCCAGCGGCTTCCCGTGGTCGATGACGCCGACAACCTCGTGGGTATCATCTCAAACACCGATGTCGTCCGGTCCCAGATCGAGCGGGCAACCCCGAGCAAGGTCGGGAAGCTGATGCGGACGCTCGAACAGATCCACGGCGTCCCGCTCACGGAGGAGCGCCGCGAGGTCCGACTCACCAACCTCACGCCGACGCAGGCGCGAGTGTACGCCGACGAGCTGGAGGGACGCAAGTACGAGTTGGAACGAGGGCTCGCGGAGCCCCTCGTCGTCATCGACAACGACGGGACACTCCACCTCGCGGACGGCCACCATCGGGTGATGGCCGCCCACGAGAGCGGCATCGAGACGATGGATGCGTACGTCATTGTCCCGGACGTTCGAATCGATCTCGGCATGGCCAAGACCGCCGAAAAAGAGGGACTCGACGACATCACCGACATTGAGATCGTCGACTACGCTCGCCACCCCCTCGTGGAAACGACGAAACGGCTGCAGTGATATCGACACGCTGAGCCGCTGGTATCCGGCTGTGGATACACAACACTTATCATGCAGTCAGGAGTACCTCAACGTGCGATGGCGACAGGCAAGGTCGACTTCTTCAACGACACCGGCGGCTACGGATTCATCGAGACTGACGACGCTGACGAGGACGTGTTCTTCCACATGGAAGACGTCGGCGGCCCGGATCTCGAGGAGGAACAGGAGGTAGAGTTCGAGATCGAGGAGGCCGACAAGGGGCCGCGAGCGACGAATCTCACTCGACTGTAAGCGTCTCACCGGCTGTAGACTCCGGGTAACGCCGGTACGACGCTCCCGTACAGCACGCACACCGCGTCTCGTGTATATCATCATCGCGAGTGACTGCCACACCGATAGCTGCGTGGGCGCGGCCTCAGAGCGAGAGATCCACGCCTGTCGCCTCGACCGAGAACTCCCAGAGGCGGCGGGCGTCGTCGAGGTCGTAGGACGCGTCGTTTGACCGCCCAACGGTCGGCGCTCCGCGCATGTTCAGGAGGCCACCCGGCTCGACATACGCGCCGCCGTCGACATCGCCCGTCGCGGCGTACAGCAACGGGAGCGCGCCGGTCGTAGCGTCTTGGCCGAACACGGCGTTCGCGACGCGCATGACGACGGCAGCGAGAGGCGTCCCGCTCTCTTCTGCGGTCCGTAGCTGGAGGTTCGTTGCGGCGTATCCCGGGTGGCACGCGACGCTGCGAACGCCGAGGGCGTCGGCGGCCGCGTCGATCCGTCGCTGGAGTTCGTAGGCGAAATGCAGATTCGCGAGCTTGCTCCGGCCGTACGCGCCCCACTTGTCGTACGACTCCTCCCAGTTGAGATCTGAAAAGTCCATCTCGCCGCGCTCGTGTGCGCCGGACGACTGGGTGACGACGCGCGCGTCGTCGACGCCGTCGGCCGCCACGAGCAGTGGAAACAGCCGACACGTGAGCGCGAAGTGGCCGAGGTGGTTGACGCCGAGTTGGGTCTCGAAGCCGTCTTCGGTCTCACGTCGTGGGATCGCCATCACGCCAGCGTTGTTGCACAGCGTGTCGACAGCGTCGTAGTCGTCAGCGAGTCCTTTGGCGAACGACGCGACGGAGGTGAGCGAAGCGAGGTCGCACTCGCGCACGTCCAACGCGCCGTCCACCTCGCCGCCGGCGTCCGAACGGATCTGGTCGGCGGCGTCCGCGCCGCGGTCGACGCTGCGACACGCCATGACGACCGTCGCCCCCTTCGAAGCGAACGCCCGGGTGGCCTCGAATCCGAGCCCGCTGTTCGCGCCGGTGACGACGACCGTCTCTCCGTCCAACCGCGACATCTCGTCGGTCGTCCATCCTGCCATGTGCTACCCGAGACGCGTCACCACAAGAAACCTGTCGGCGACGGCGTCACGCGAGCACGTTCGGCGTCGAGCCGAGTCGGACACGAGACCTGCACGCCGCGTCGATCAGGGAATCCGCACGTCGTGTTCGAGGACGCCGACGCCTTCGACTTCGACTTCGACGGTGTCGCCGTCGGAGAGCGCGCCGACGCCTTCGGGCGTGCCGGTCGCGATCACGTCGCCGGCTTCAAGCGTCATGTACGTGGTGATCTCTTCGATCAGCGTCGGCACGTCGAATATCTGGTGGGCACGGTCGCTCGACTGCTTCGTCTTGCCGTTCACGCGGAGTTCGACGCTCGCGTCGTCGGGCACCTCGTCGGGGGTGGCGAGGACCGGTCCGAGCGGCGCGGCGTTGTCGAACGCCTTCCCGCGCACCCAGTTCTGCTCGCGGTTCTGGTCGTCGCGGTTCGAGATGTCGTCCATGCAGGTGAAACCCGCAACCACGTCCATCGCGTCGTCGGCGTCGACGGCCTTGCACTGCTCGCCGATGACGACCGCGATCTCGGCCTCCCAGTCGATTCGGTCTTTGCCGGCCGGGACGGTGACGGTGTCGCCGTGGCTCGCGAGCGCGTTCGGCGGCTTCAAAAAGAGTAGCGGGCGGTCGGGCACGTCGTTTCCCAGCTCCGCGGCGTGATCGGCGTAGTTGCGGCCGATACACACGATCTTCGACGGATCGGTCGGCGGCAACACGTCGATCTCTGGCGAGTCGAGCGCGTACTCCTCGTCCGCGAACGCGACGGTGTCGCTCGCGGGGTCGTAGGTGCCTTCGCGGATCGATCCGGCTGGGTCGCGGAACCGTACGCGGTGCATGGTCAGCGATTGCGAGGGCGTGGCACAAAGCGTTCCCGGTTCGGGCGGCGATCCTCACCGCCGCCGGAGGCGGATCGAGACGTCGTTGCCGCCGAGATCGCTGGCGGCGAATGAAAGCTCTCCGCCGAACGTCTCGACTGTCAGTTCGGTCAGCCAGAGCCCGAGTCCGCTCCCGTGATGCGTCGGCGTGATCGCCTCGCCGTCGAGGATCACTTCACGCTCGTCGGGCGGTATTCGCGGGCCGTCGTCTTCGACGTGGAGGATGGCCCACTCTTCGCGCGTGTCGTCCGTCGCGGCCGCGTCGTCGATACTGACGCGGACCCGCGGCGTCGCGCTCGGGTTGTGTTCTATCGCGTTGTCGACGAGGCTATCGACGGCGTATCGCAGACGGCTGTCCCCGATCACGGACGCCGACTCGGGCAGCGAGAGGGATATCTCGGCCGCGGGCGAGCGCTGGCGGTGATCGTCGACGACCGACCGGACGAGCGGGACCGGGTCGATCTCGTCGCCCTCCTCGGCCGGTCGCCGGAGGACCCGCCGGATGTTGCTCGCCTCCTCGGCGAGGTGCTCCAGTTCGTGGGCCGCCCGCTCGATCGTCGCCGCCACGTCGACCGTTTCGGGATCCTGACGATCCATCTCGGCGAGCAGCCGCGTCGTGTGTCCCGCGACGACGTTCGCGTTGTTGCGGATGTTGTGTCGGAGGATGCGGTTCAACACCTTCAGTCGGCGCTCGTTCCGCGATATCTCCGTGAGATCGGTGTAGACGGCGAACCCGCCGTCTCGCGCCGCGCCGGTTCCCTCTGCGTACGGCACGCCCCGATACAGGAACTCCCGGAGTCCGGTCGCCGTCTCGCGTTTAACCTGTTGGTAGTTGACATCACCCGCGACAGAGCGCTCGTCGAGTCGACGTGCCTCTTCAAGTTTCCAGTCGGGGACGATCCAGTCGTTGAGCGACCCGCCGCGTATCTCGTCTGGGTCGTAGCCGAAGATATCAACGAACGCGCTGTTCACTGACCTGACGATCGGTTCGCCGTCGACGAAATCAAACTCGACGACAGCGTCCTGCACGTGTTCGATGAGGTGTCGATAGCGGCCCGGGACACCGCCGCGGTCGGAGCGGTCCACGCGCACCGGGTCGCCGTGGCGGTCGTCCCCGTCTGCGGACGTCGACCCCTCGCAGCGGTCGTCTCCGGCGTGTCTGTCCGCCCCGTCCTCGCGTCCGTCGGCCTCGTCGTCTCCTCGATCCGATCGGTCACGCACCATGCTGTGGCTCCGAGGTCATCCGGTTTTTCTACGATGATCCGGTTGTTAAGCGTGTAGTCGGGGGTCGTTATTGCGATGTCGCGGCGAAGAAGTGATCGAACAAAATATTTCACTCCCCTTTCGTGTGGAATGGTCGCCACTCGTGGCTGTTTTTAGAGCGGGTTCACCGCGGTGTCGGATTTTATTAGTGTCCGTCGAGATGGCTTGACCGGACTATGGAACTCACCTGGCACGGCCACTCGACGTGGCACGTCGTTGTCGACGACACGGAGTTGCTCATCGACCCGCACTTCGACAATCCGAAGACCGACGTGGACCCCGAAGAGTTGGACCCCGACTACCTCCTGTTGACGCACGGGCACACGGACCACATCTCGGACGCGGACCGCTACGAGGACGCGACGGTGGTCGCGACGCCGGAACTCACAGGCTACGTACAGGACACCTTCGGCCACGAGAGCGCGGTCGGCGGCATGGGAATGAACATCGGCGGTACCGTCGAGTGCGGCGACGCGTGGGTGACGATGGTGCGCGCCGACCACTCGAACGGCATCGACACCGGCTACGGAACCTCTGCGGGAATGCCCGCCGGGTTCGTGATCGGCGACAAGAAGCCGACACAGGAGTCCGACTCTGACTGCACGACGTTCTACCACGCCGGCGACACGGGACTGATGTCGGAGATGGTCGACGTGATCGCGCCGTACCTCGAACCCGACGCCGCCGCGCTCCCCGCCGGCGACCACTTCACCATGGGTCCGGCCGGCGCGGGGATCGCGGCCGACTGGGTGGGCGCTGACGTGGTGTTCCCGATGCACTACGACACGTTCCCGCCGATCGAGATCGACACGCGGGAGTTCGTCAGCGAGGTGAAGGCCGCGGGGGCCGCCGCGGAGCCGGTGGTGCTCGACGGCGACGAGACCTACGTCTTGGAGTGATGGCGGAGTGAGGCCGGAGCGTCGCCTCACAACCGGCGGAACGACCGGCTCGCGAGTGCGATGGCACCGACTCCGATCGCGAGGGTCGCGCCCGCCAAGACCGGCCCGGGCTCGTACAGCAACGGCGGGTGGTACCCGAGCCCGTAGTCGACGGCGGTATTGACGCTGGCGAGCGCGAGCGCCGCCGCGAGCGCGCCGCGCGTCGTCCGCCCGAACGCTGGAAACAGCAGCGCGAGGCCGACGAAACAGAGGTGCGTCCCGATCACGCCCCAGTAGTAGACCAGCGCGTCGGGCGCGGCGAGGTACGCGCCGACCGCGAGGTTCAACGAGACGAGCGGCCAGAGACCGAACTGGACGAGCCAGACGAACGCGACGGTGTGGAGGTACACCAGCGGGCGCGACGCCGGTGCGTCGTCGACGACGCTCTCGCCGGCTCGAACCGTCGGAACGATGCTCGCGAGAACGCCTCCGCCGAGCGCGACTGCCACGGCCGAGTCCGCGTACAGCGGCCACAGCCACACGGGGACGTCGCCGGCTGTCGGGGCGTAGTAGCCGACGCCGCCGACGAACATGAACGCCGTGAATCCGAGGACGACCGCGAGGCTCCGTGGCGTCCCCAGAAGCTCCGCCGTGACGGCCGCGCGGACCCGGCTTCGGACCGCCGGATCGCGGAGTCGTCCGAGCAGCGTTCTGGCCGTCGTCAGGTGATCGCGATCGCGACGTGACACACCGAGTGATCTGTACGCCGCTGACGTAAAACCGCTCCTCCCATGCTGGAGGTATGTCCTCCCGACACGCCAGTTGCGGTGAAGACGTGTTCAGTCGCTGACGCGTGGTGATTATCACTCGCGGATTTTTGCGAGACACCTTTTTTAGTGCTCGTGGATTTCTCGAACTTATGACCACAGAGGACGCTGAACGCTCTCCTCCGTCGCCGGACGGTGCTGCGGGATCGTCGGCGTTCGACCCGCCTGCTTCGGCGGGGCAATACTCGTGGCGTTGCTTTTTATCAGATATCGGCCGAGAAGACGCCGTTGTGACGCTGTACGACGATATCGAAAACGACCCCGCCGTTCCGGCAAGCGCCGTTCGTGCCCGTGTTCCAGACGGTGTCGACCGCGTGACCCGCGTTGCCGGCGTTGACGAGCCGTTTACGAGCGACGGTGACGCTTCGGCCGTCGAACATGAGCGCGCCGGCGAGGAGACTCTCGTCGTCGATTCGGACGACGTGATCTGCAGTGCCGCGGCAGTCGTTCCGAACGGTGCGGACGACGAGTCTGGTCGAGTCGTCGTCGCCGGTGACGACGTGACGGTCATCCCGCAACGACAGCCGGCACCAGACGAGTGGGCGCGCGCCGGTCTCGACCCGAGCGAGTTTCTCGGATTTGACCCCGACGCGACGGCAGAGCGGCTGGCAGCGGGCGCGACTGCCGCCAGCCGCCTCCGATCCCACAGCGGCCTTGAAGACACACGCGCCGCCGAGGGGACGCCGATCGTGAAGGGCCGCTACACGTGGGACGACTACGCCGAGGAGTTCTTTTTCGACGAGGACGGGAATCCGCCGACCGATGAGGACGGAGTGTCCCGCGAGTTCGGACGCGCCGACAAACGGGAGGCGCTTGGATTCGATCCCGACCGGACCGAACCCCTCCTCGGGGCCGGCGAGAGCGCAGCGGCCGACCTCGCAGAACTTGTCGACGAGCGTACGGTGAACGTGAATCCCGACGTCGACGAGGACGCGTTCTTCTCGACCGACGACGGCCACGCGACGCTCGCGAACCGCTACGACTTAGAGAAGGCGGTACCGCTGCCGAAGAAGGCGCACTTTCGTGAGATCGAGCGGTACTGGGTGAACAAGCCGTACGCGTTCGTGATGGTGTTCCGGTCGACGAAGGAAAACGAGGTGAAGTACTACGCGGTGCAGCCGTACCGGACCGAAATCGAGACGGACCTCGTCGAGTTCCTCACCGGGAAGCTCCGTACGTCGATCAAGTACGCGGACGAGGCGATCGCGGGCGGCGACGAGACGTTCCGCGAGGGCGTCATCGTCGACGAGACGCTGACGCTGCTCGATCGGTACGGGCTCTACGACCACGCCGAGAGCGGGCGCGGAGCCGTCGACGACCTGATCGACGGCCTCGCCGACCGGTTCGGGTTCGACGCCACGGCCGGAATCGCTGGACGTATCGCGGAGTCACTGGGCTACGAGTCGCCGAGGGAGGGAAGCGCGGCAGGGACCGCTGTGCGCGCACGACCCGAGCCCGCGGTGCTCGCGGAGGACCCGGAGACGCTCACCGATCACCAAGTCGAGAAGCTGCTGTATTACCTCAAACGCGACTTCATCGGCTACGAGCGCATCGACCCGATAAAGTACGACATCAACGTCGAGGACATTTCCTGTGACGGCTACGACTCGCCCGTCTTCGTCTACCACTCCGACTACGAGCAGATCATCACGAACGTGTACCACGGGACCGACGAGCTTGACGACTTCGTCGTGAAGCTGGCCCAGCGCTCCGGGAAGGGGATCTCGAAGCGCCGCCCGCAGGTGGACGCCACGCTCCCCGACGGCTCTCGTGCCCAGCTCACGCTCGGCCGCGAGGTGTCCGACCACGGTACCAACTACACGATCCGCCAGTTCAACGACGTTCCGTTCACCCCGATCGACCTGATCAACTGGAAGACGTTCTCGCTCGACGAGATGGCCTTCCTGTGGCTCGCCATCGAGAACCACAAGAGCCTGATCTTCGCCGGCGGCACGGCCTCCGGGAAGACGACGAGCCTGAACGCCGTCTCGCTGTTTATCCCCTCGAACGCCAAGATCGTCTCCATCGAGGACACCCGTGAGGTCGAGCTTCCCCAGCGCAACTGGATCGCCTCTGTCACCCGACCGTCGTTCTCCGATGATGACAAGGGGGACATCGACGAGTTCGACCTGCTGGAGGCCGCGCTCCGTCAGCGCCCCGACTACATCGTGATGGGCGAGATCCGCGGCGAGGAGGGTCGCACCGCCTTCCAAGTCATGTCGACCGGCCACACCACGTACACCACCTTTCACGCCGACACCGTCGGCGAGGTGCTCAAGCGGTTCACCACCGACCCCATCAACGTCTCGAAGACGATGTTCACCGCCCTCGATCTGGTCTCCGTACAGACGTCGACGCGGGTGCAGGGCCGGAAGGTGCGCCGCAACAAATCGCTCACCGAGATCAACCACTACGACGCCGAGAACGACGAGATCAACGTTCAAGACGTGTTTCAGTGGCAGGCGGAGACGGACGAGTTCCTCCAGATGGGCGACTCGAACACGCTCGACGACATCATGTTCGACCGCGGGTGGAGCCGCGAGACGCTCGACGCGGAACTCCGGAAGCGTCGAATCGTGTTAGCGTACCTCATTGATCGCGGGCTCAACAGCTACGCGCAGGTGGCGGCGACGTTCCAAGCGTTCATCAACGACCCCGAGACGGTGCTCGCGCTGATGGCAAACGAGGAACTGGAGCGCTCGCTCGAAGATCTCCGCGAGATGGAATCCGTCCTCATCAATGTCGACCGCGACAAAGAGGCGATGGTCCCGCGCCCGGATCCAGACGAGGCGGGCCGCGCAGAGGTCGAATCTATCCTCGAAGAAGCAGAAGATCTGTTCGCCCAGTATCGCGGCCGGCTGCCAGACTCCGTCGCGGACGCGCTGCTCGACATCGCGCCCGCCCGCGACGTGGAGGCCGATCCGAACGCGACCCGCGAGACCCTTGCGTCGACGGCGCGGGAGGCGGCGACGCTCGACGACGCGGTGGTCGACGCCATCGGCGTCGAGTCGGACGCGCTCGATGCGGGCCTCCTCGACGGCACGGACTATCTCGACGCGGACTCTCTCGCCGGAACCGACGTTGACGGCGAGACCGATCCCGTTTCCTCCACGGGAACCGACGCCGACGGTTCATCCCCGTTGGCAGGGTCGTCGACGCCGTCGCGCCCCTCGAACACGCCGGATCACGACGCGTTCGAGGGCGTCGCCGACGCCACGCCCACGTCGGAAATCGACAGCCGATCCGGAGACGAGGAGGGCAGCGGCGACCCCGGTGGGATCGACTTCGACGAGCCTTTCGAGGAGGGGATCGACGTGTTGGGTCCGGCGGGGATCGACGGCGAGCGGGAGTCAGACGACGAAACGGACGAGGACGCGGTCGGCGGCGAGCGGGAGTCGGACGACGAGAAGACGGACGGTAGTGAGGTGTCTACCGACGAGGAGGAAACGGACGACGACGAGGAGGAGACGGACCGCAATTGGGGGTTTGGCACCGTCGATCCTCCCGAGGAGGGGTGAACTGATGCATCGAGCGAGGTTGGCCTTATGAGCGTCGATACGGGCGTTGGCGACGGATCCGTCGACGGCGACCTCCTCGCAGAGCTGTTTTACCCGGCGTTCGAACTGCTGTTCGATCCCGACGGCGACTTCGTCGGCGACGTGGAGCGAACGCTCGCGGAGGCGCGCATGCCCGATCAGGTCGAGATGTACGTCTCGCGGGCGCTCGGCGCGGGCATCCTCGTCGGCGGGGCCCTCTGGCTCGTCGGCACGCTCGTGGGATACGGCGTTTTCTCGTTGGGGCTTCTCGATCCGAGCTCGCTCTCGATCGGCGCGCCGGCTCCCACGCCGGCGATTCGGGATCTGCTGCGGTCGCTCGTCGTGCCGACTGCGATCCTCCTCAGCGGGATCGTCTTCGGCTCATTGGGCTTCGCGACGGGCTTCGGCGGGCTCGTCGCGATCCCGTACTCGCGGGCCTCGGCGCGAGAACGCGAGATCAACCTCCTGCTCGCGGACTCCGTCTCGTTCATGTACGCGCTGTCGGTCGGCGGGCTCAACCAACTGGAGATCCTCCAAGCGATGGCCACCGCCGAAGACACCTACGGCGAGGTCTCTCGCGAGTTCCAGAGCATCGTCAACGAAACCGAGTACTTCGGGACCGACTACCGGAACGCGATCCGCCAGCAGTCGATGGAAACACCCTCGGACGAACTCTCGCAGTTCCTCGCGGACATGCTCTCGATCGTCAACTCCGGCGGCGACATGGAGAGCTTCCTGAAGGACAAAAAGGAGAAACACCTCCGCACGTCGAAACAGGAGCGCGAGATGACCTTAGAGACGCTGGAGCTGTTCGGCGAGATGTACATGACGCTTTCCTTGTTCCCGCTTTTACTCATCATCATCCTCGTCATCATGGGGATGATGGGCGAGTCGGACGATCGGCTCCTGTACGCGACGGTGTACGCGCTCATCCCGCTGACGGGCGCAGGCTTCTTGGTGCTCGTCTCGACGGTGAAACAGGACGAGCCGGGCGACGGCTACCTCCAGCCGGACGGCGGCAGCGAGCGGCTCCGACAGACGAGCAAAGAGGGCCTCTTCCACTTCGGTCTGGTCGAGGCGTTCGTCGGGCGGTTCGGCGTTTTCGACCGGATCCGAGACAGAGAGGGGACGTACAAGACGATGCAGATCCTCGCCGCGCCCCACCTGTTCTTGCGTGACAACCCGCTGTACACCCTCGCGCTGACGGTGCCGACCGCGCTCGTCGTCGTCACCGTCGCCGCGATCGGCGGAAGCGCCCCGATGACGTTCGACGGGTGGGTCGCCCGTCCGGTGTGGTCGACGTTCGTCTGGGTGTACGTCCCCGCGTACTTGGTGTTGGTCCCGCTCGCCGTGTTCCACGAGTGGAGTCAGCGGTCGAAGCGAGCGATCACGGGAAAGCTCTCCGAGAGCCTCCGGAAACTCTCCTCGGCGAACGACACCGGACAGACTCTCCTCGAATCGGTCGAGACCGTCGCGGACACGTCGAGCGGGACGCTCGCCGAGGAGTTCGAGGTGATCCACGCCAAGGTGAATTACGGGATGAGTCTCCGGGACGCGCTCGTCGAGTTCAACAACGCGTACGCAGTCCCACGGCTGGCCCGGACGGTGAAGCTCATCTCAGAGGCGCAGGAGGCATCTTCACAGATCACGGACGTGCTGACGACGGCGGCACAGGCCTCCGAAAATCAGGATGACATAGAGCGCGATCGAATCTCCCGGACCCGGATGCAGGTGGCTATCATCGTGATGACGTACGTGACCTTACTCGGCGTGATGGCGATCCTCCAGACGCAGTTTATCGACGTGATGGGTGGGCTCTCCTCACAGGCCGATGGAGGCTCTGCGGGCGCGGGATTCGGCGGCGGTGGCGGCGTCGACCCCGACGTGCTCTCGCTCCTGTTCTTCCACGCGGTGACGCTGCAGGCGATCCTGTCGGGGTTCATCAGCGGGTACATCCGCAACGCCGACATCGTCTCCGGCGTCAAGTTCGCCGTCGTCCTGTTGACGCTCGCGTTGGGGGTGTGGATCTATGTGGGGTAATCGTCGCGGGCGGGCCAACCCGAGTCCGGGCGACCGCCGAACGCGACTCTCGCTCGGCGGCCGTCGCGCGCAGACGCCGATCGATTTCGCGGTCGGCGCGGGGGTGTTCCTGTTGACCCTCGCGTTCGTGGTCGCGTTCGTTCCGTCGCTTTTCGATCCCTTCGCCGCGGCCGACACGGCGTCCCCGCTTGTAAGCGATCGCGTCGCCGCCGGCCTCGCAGACGATATCCTCGCCGTGTCGCCCGCGGAACCGGGCGTGCTGTCGCCCGCCTGCACCGTCGCCTTCTTCGAACCGGACGAGGCCGATGCGGTCGATCTGGACGAGGCGGACTGTGCCGCAAACATCACCGCGAGCCCGGCCGCCCAGTTTCATCTCGATCGCGACGTGCAGGTCGTGATCCACGATCTGAACGAGTCGGACCCGAGCAAGCATCCGGCTGAGATCCCGATCGAGACCCGAAACGGAACCTTCGAGAACGTCGAACTCGTCCGGACCGACGGCGATCCGAACGCCGTCGGCGCGGACGAGGTCACCGTCTCACAGCGACTCGTCTCGATCCACGGCGACCAGTACCGCCTCACGGTGCGGGTGTGGTGACGATGGTGGGACCATCGGAGCGAAATGGAGGCGGACGGACCGACCGCGGACAGGCGCACACGCTCGAAGCGTTCGCGGCGGCCATCCTGCTCGTCACCGGGCTGACGTTCGCGCTGCAGGCGACCGCCGTGACGCCGCTTTCGGCCAGCACGTCGAACCAGCATATCGAGAACCAACAGCGCGCGGTCGCGGGCGACCTGCTGGCGACGAGTGCCGAGAACGGTGACCTCGAAGCCGCGCTGCTCTACTGGGACCCGGAGGCTGACTCCGAAGACGGGAAGTTCGTCGGGACCGGCGAATACGCCGCCCACACGGAGGGCGGGCCGCCGAACGACTTCGGCGAGACGTTGAACCGGACGTTCCTCGACAGAAGCATCGCGTTCAACGTGGTGATCCGTCACGGCGACCGCAACGAGAACCGAACCGCCATGGTCGACATGGGATCGCCGAGCGACAACGCCGTGACGGCGACGCGGTCGGTTGCCCTCCCCGAAGACGCCAACCTGACCGCACCCGGACACGAGGACACGACGCTCCGCAGACTGGCAGACGACACCGATCCCGGCGCGTTCTACGTCGAATACGACACCGCCGACGGCAACGTGTACGACTACGTGGAGGTGGAGATACTCGTATGGCGGATGTGACCGCGCCCGCCGCCGGCGACGATCCGAACCGTGGCCGCCTCCGCGACGACGATCGCGGCCAGCTCCTGTTAGTCGCCGGGCTGGTCATGGCCGTCTCGCTTGTGGCGCTCGTGGTCCTGCTGAACGCGAGCATCTACAGCGAGAACCTCGCGACGCGCGGCGTCGAGGCGGCAGACGGCGAACCCCTCGAAATCAGGGCTGCCGCGGTCGACGGCACCGGAACCCTGATCGACGCGACGAACCGCGGGCAGCCCGGCAGCTACAGCGCCGCGGAGACAGACATCGAAAACGGCATCGTGGATCTCGACAGACGGCTCGGCCGGACCGCGGCCAGACGGGGCGGAATTGCGAATCTGAGCTTGACAGACGATGAGCTTCGAGAGGGCCGGTACGTCACGGGGTCGCTGGACGATTCGTCGAACGTCTCTGCGGTCGAGCAGACGCGATCGTTCACCGTCGCTGCGGATACGTCGTCGACGGACGAAGATAACCCGTTCACCGTCGTGTTCAACCGAACCGGTTCGAACACCACGCACGAGGCGTACGCGTACGAGTCGAGTTCCGGCACGGTCGTCGTCGAGACGGGCACGAACGGGACGAACGTGACCGAAGCGTGTCGGATAGACGGCATCGAAGACAGCCGCGTAACAGTCGATGTCACGGGAGAATCGGTCGACGGCGAGTCGTGTCCCGGGATCTGGCCGACGGAACTCAGCGAGGAATCCGACGCGTACGTCATCGAGTTCGCGAACACCGCCGACGTCGACGCCGAGATGGCTGCGACCGTGCTCTCGGACGGATCTGTCTCCTCCTTGGAGACGACGCCGGCGGTGTACGACGCCACGCTCCGATTCCGCTACCGCACCGCAGACCTCCGGTTCGAGACGACGGTCCGGGTCGCTCCGGGTGAGCCGAATGACTGATCCGTTGTCCGATTTCGCCGGCGACGACCGCGCCGTGAGCGTCACCGTCGGCTACGTGCTGACGCTCGCGATCGGCGCGCTGTTGCTCTCCGGGGTCGTCATCGCCGTCGGCGGCGTGATCGACGCGCAGACGCAGCGGACGGTCGAGAGTGAACTCTCGGTCACCGGACAGACCGCGGTCGCGAACCTAGAGAGCGCAGACCGACTCGCCCGCGCCGCAGAGGCCGATCGCCCGGGGAGCGAGGGGGCCGTGACCGTCACCGTCGACGCCGACCTTCCGACGCGGATCGCGGGGAGGGGGTACCGGATCGAGATCAATTCGAGCGCGGTCGTGGTTCGGACCGAGCGCCCCGATGTCCGAATCGAGATCCCACACGCCGCGACCGGAGATGTGTCCGAGACGACCGTCCGAGGCGGCCCGATCCGTATCAGCTACGCCGTCGCCGACGAGGACTCCGAATCGGGAACGCTGGAGGTGACGGAGCAGTGAGCGACCGTTCTGGCCGCGCCCCGACGATCGCGCTCGCCGACGGCGGTCTCGTCGGGTTCGGGGACGACGACCGCGCCGTGAGTAACGTCGTAGGGTACGTCCTCGTGTTCTCGCTCGTCACCGTGACGATCGGAACGGTGTTCACAGTCGGGCTCGCGGGGGTGGAAGACAGACAGGAGGCGGCACGCGTCGCGAACGTCGAGCGGGCCTTCGAGGTGTTCGACGACAACGTCCGGGACATCCAGCGGTACGGCGACCCCAGCCGGTCGACCGAGGTGCGGTTGAACGGCGGGCGACTGGCCGTCGCCGACGCAGCAACGATATCGGTGGAAAACGAGAGCGGGGGATCGATAACGGGACCGATCACCACTCGTCCGGTCGAGTACACGAACGGTGACACGACGATCGCCTACGAGGCTGGCGCGCTGTTCCGGACCGACTCGGGAGGAACGGCGATGCTGTCAGCGCCCCGATTCGTCGCCGACGGGGAAACGGTCCTGCCGGTCGTCCGACTGTTCTCGGTCTCCGGGGCGACGACCGCCGCTGGCGACGACACCGTCCAGATCGAGGCTCGGACGCCGAATGACGGGAATATCGGCCGGTTCGAGGATTCAGACGACCCACACAAGATTCGGATCGAGTCGTCGAGAGCACCGGCGTGGGGTCGGTACTTCGAGCGCACCGTCGGCTTCGAAGCCGTCACCGCGAACGAGACCGTCGCGAGCGCGACGCTCACCGAGACCCCCGTGTACGTCCGCCGGATCGCTATCGACATCACGCTACGCGCGTGAATTCTGGTCTTGGTACGCAGTCGCGCTGTGGTGCGTGTGCGACCGCGATCCCGCCGTTTATATACGATCCGCGGTTGCTTCCGACATGAAGTTCTGCGACGAGTGCGGCTCGATGATGAAGTCGGGCGAGGGCGAAGACCACTGGGTGTGCGACTCCTGCGGCTACGAGATCGGACGCGAAGAAGCCGACGACGAGTGGACCACGGAGTCGCAGGTCGAATCGGAGATCGTGGACGTGAGCGACGCCGAGGACAAAGGACTCCCGAAGACCACTGCCCACTGCCCCGACTGCGGTAACGACCGCGCCTACTGGTACATGCAACAGATCCGCTCGGCCGACGAGTCCGAGACCCGCTTTTTCGTCTGTACCGAGTGCGAGCACAAGTGGCGTGAAGACGATCACTGATACTTAAGGACATAAATACTTAAATACATTAGGCGTTTTGAGCTGGTCGAGTGCAGCGAGCGCTGCCTCCTGAAGATCGTCGAGCGTCTGAAACAGTCGGTTGCCAAGTGCTCGATTGAGTCGTCT
>NZ_JANHDL010000041.1 GCF_024494655.1 Halorubrum laminariae
TCGATGATGCCGAGTATCTCGGCCCAGTTCTTGCCGAAGATGGCTATCGATTTCGGGTGATTCGCCATGGAAATCGGAACGCTATTGAACGTGTTTTTTGGGAAATAGAACGACGAACATCATCGTTCGCAAATAGTTTCAGCAATGTCGCGCTAGAGACAGCTCAAAATTGGCTCGAAGCCGTCGCCGTCTACCACAATTCACGCCAAACTTAACGCGACCGCAGTTACGTCACCTAGACTTCAGTGACTTCTAACCGCTGTTAAGAACTAACCACTGATCTACTCATTAGCGAGAGAAATATTCTAAGAATATCTCATATTTAGTTCAATTTCATTGACAATACCTAATAGGAGATCAGGGATATCACTCCGATAAGTTTCACCTTTTAGTCGGTGTGATGGTCCCGAAACTCCAATTGCTCCAACAGGGATACCTGACGGTTTTGTAATTGGGACTGAGACCGAATGCAGACCCATAATATATTCTTCATCATTAAAGCTAAAGCCTCGGTTCCTTATTTCTTCAAATTCTTGAAATATTTCTTCCTTAGAGGTAATAGTATTCTCTGTTATTTCTGGGAGACCATGTTGTTCAATGATTGCTTCTACCCTATTAGTAGGCAGTTCAGAAAGTATCGCCTTACCACCTGAGGTTGCATGGAGAGGCATTTGCTTGCCCAGCTGTGTGTTAGTCCTTACAGCATTTTCACCTTCCTCTTGGTGAATATACACCATATGGCCGTGCTCCTTAATCATGAACTGTGCTCGTTCTTTAGTTTCTTCAGCTAGGTCAATTATCTTACTGTGTATTTCATCAAATATTTCTTCTCGATGACGAACCATAGAACCAATATATAAAAAACGAGCGCCAATATGATATCTATCTCCTTGCTTAGTCACATATAGCCCGTTGCACGGTTTCAAAATCAGTTCAGACGTATCCGGCATCTATCACTAACGGAGCGAAATAGTCACTTTCACTAGACTAAAAGCCGGATTGGAAGTATGACACCAACACAATCCGACACTG
>NZ_JANHDL010000042.1 GCF_024494655.1 Halorubrum laminariae
TTGTGCCCTCATAGCTCTTCTCAGCGTCGTTCTACAGGTCGCCAGTTGAATACTCGGAGTACTCCCGCCCATATTGATTTAAACATAAAATTGTTTTCACTTCACGATTGCGAGTGAAGAATTCGCACTCTTCGTTGACCGGGCGTTTCAGCCGAGAACATGTCTGAAGAATAGGGTTTCAACAGAGCCTGACTGGTCCGTATGCGAAAGAAGTCGAGACATGGGCGTGACAACCCGAATAGGTGAATCTCTGCAAACTGCTACGACTCGGTTTGATCACTGTTGCTTGACGACGACTGTATCTGCGACAAGGTCACCGACCCGTTGGTTATCATCCGTAAGCAGTATCAACACCATTGCGACGAGGTTCAACGTCGGGAGTGCGTCAACGATCCACAACAGATTCCGCAGGACTGACGCCCCAATCGTACAGTTTGATCCGTCGGACTTGATAACGACGAGTCCAAGCAGATATTTCCCCGGCGTATAGCCGTACAGTCCCTCAAGGAGAAACCCGTAAACCAATGTTGCGACCAGTCCCACGAACGCCAGCACGAGGAACCCGATGTCGCCAAGGGGCGTCCCGGCGAGTATAACGGCAAGCCAGATTAGCGCCATGAGTATTGAGTCGATAAAGTATGCCCCAACTCGGTGCCAGATCACATCCCCGTTCGTCCCTCGTTGTGGTTTCGGATGCTGTTCCATAACTCACATCTGTTATTCAAGAGTTATTAATCTTTGACTATTACCTCAAATACCCTGTTGCACGTTCAAAATTAGTTCGCCGGACGGGGCGGGCAGAGCTGAAACCGACCACCACTCAGCTGTGCTGACCCAATGATGGTACGTTTCTTGACAGACGGGGCTGAATGAACCAGAGAA
>NZ_JANHDL010000004.1 GCF_024494655.1 Halorubrum laminariae
CAGTGTCGGATTGTGTTGGTGTCATACTTCCAATCCGGCTTTTAGTCTAGTGAAAGTGACTATTTCGCTCCGTTAGTGATAGATGCCGGATACGTCTGAACTGATTTTGAAACCGTGCAACGGGCTACTTGAAAGTAGACTCTCAGACTTCGAACACATAGTCGTGAGATGGGAGCTGGACACATTTGTTCAAAATTTGGGGAAGTTAGGATACAATCCTGCGGCGTACATCTGTAACAACCCTAATTGCGAGAAATTCGACTATGAGAGTCGAGTAGCAGGAGAAACCGCTTGCGGGATGTATCTGTCTCAGAATTACCCGCTATCTGGCACGGAACAAGAGGAGTTACTGGAGAAGGGAATGGAGGCAGTGGATGTCTCCCTCCATTCTGTTTCGGTCCCGCTTGAGACAATCGAGATTGTCGTCGGACCAGAAGATCTTTCGGAGGAGTTCAAGATTCTGGGGTGGTATTGTAGCACCGAATGTGCCCGTACAAGTGATACTCCGAGTGGTTATTTTGCGGTGACTTGTTCTGTATATGTTCTCCATCCCCCAGATATCAAGCGAACGTCTGTCGCCCCTGATATCCACCGAGTCTTAGGCCCCACGCCAGACCGGCCTCGGCATCGGGTTGCGGATTTTTTGGCTGGTATTGAAACTCACCATTAGAACGCCGGCACGACCTCGTACGATGATGTATGATTGTTCGGTTGTACGAGACGCCCCTGTGGTCGAAAAAACTGTTCCGCAAACGTTGGGTCTCGGTGCTAGATAGCTCGTTAGAGCCGGACCGCTTCGCCGTTTTTGCTGAAGAGGTCCGGGGCACGGAGTTCGACCTGCGTCGTCGCGCCTGCGGGCGACACGATGTCGAGGGTTGCCTCCTGACCCTGGCTGAAGGCCGTTCCGTCGTCGAACGCGCCCGCGGCGGGGTTGATCAGGATAGTGTAGTCATCCTGGTCGTTGAGGACAGGTGACGACTCAAAGTCTCCGTCTTCACCGACAGCGAACTCGTTCGCTCCGAGGTCAGTGACACTGCTTCCCCCCGTAGTCGTGGTACTCTCGGCTGCGCTGCCGGAGTCCACAGTCTGGGTGACCTGTGTGTCGAGAACGGAACTGTCGCTGGTGTCTTGGAGGTCAACAACGAATTCGTCTCCAGCCGAGAGCGACCCTCCGGTGTTGATCTCGTTGTCTCCACTACCGGCCGAGTCGAAGGTGAACGACTGACCGTCAAGGTCGGCTCCTGTCACCGTCGTGGTGTCGTCCGCAGTGGCGGAAACACCGCCAGCGTGGTACTCGAGAACCAGATCCTGATCGGTGTCGGCTGCGTCAAGACCGTCGATGTTGTTGTAGCTGATGGAGATGGAGACACTGGTGTCACTTGCACCGATGGCCGGAGCGGACAACTGAGTCACCTGCGAACCGCCGGATGTAGAGTCAACGAAAACCAGATTCTCCTGCCCACCCGGCCCGACGGCTTGGATGGTGGTTTCAGAGAGATCGATCTGACCCGCACCGGGAGCGCCCGTGACTCCGAGGCGAATCTCGTCGAGCGTGCCTGTACTACTGTCGCCGACAACACCAACCTCGCTGTTCACGTTGACACGCTCTGAGACGAGGTCCGTGCTTTCTTCGCCCGTTGCTTCGGCCTGCGTCTGAAGGAAGCCGGCCGTGTTGATGAGCACGCCTGCGGCGATCGCAGCGACGAGAACCATCGCGATGAACACGATGAGCGTGCCGATACCGACCTGGCCTCGGTCCTCTGTGTTAGTGATGAACTCGAACATCGTTACAGCCTCACCGAATTTTCGACGACGGTACTCGGGATACGGATCTCCGTGGTGGTTGACGCCCCCGAAGCCGTTGTGAACGAAACGGAGAGGGAGTCACCCTCTGCGAGCACGTAGCCCAGTTCGTCCCCGTCAGCGACTCCGATGTCGTTGTCGGTGGTGAGCGCGATGGAGACCTCTGCTCGGTCACCATTATCGGTCAGCACGTTGTTGCTGCCCCCAGTGAAAATGTCGATCGAGGCGGAGCTATCGTCAAGCTGAATGGTTTCTTGTCCGTCTGCCCCAATCAACTCTGCCGATACTTCGTCCAAGTCGATGTTACTGGCACCTGGCGACTGGGCGACCACGAACTGCAAGTGATCGACGTCACCGGCACTCGGGTCGTCGAGGTACCCCGACTGACTCACGATCTGGAGCCGGTCGCTGACCTGCTGTGTACTCTCTTCGCCCGTTGCTTCGGCCTGCGTCTGAAGGAAGCCGGCCGTGTTGATGAGCACGCCTGCGGCGATCGCGGCGACGAGAACCATCGCGATGAACACGATGAGTGTGCCGATACCTACCTGCCCTCTGTCTGTGTCTTGTGTCGTCATGTTGTTGTCATTGTGCCCGTCCGTTGAACGGGTGGTTCACTACCATCTGCCGTAGTGGGCTAGTCATGATCTGCCACTCCGGAGTGCGTCGCTGTCTGGCTACATAGGGGGTCGCTGGGGTTCGAACCCAGAGCTGCCTCGCGTGAGTTGGAAAGGCCGGACGATTGTACAATGTTCGAAGTTGTCTCACAGCTAAGGTGTTCTGCCGTTTGAACTACGGCCCCTGTTGCGGTTGCCCGAGGTGATCGGGCGTCTTCTATCTATTTGATTCCCACACCCCAAACGGGATATATAAATAAAATCTAGAGGCGGCCTCTCTACCCAGTCCGGTCTACTTCGATCCGATTTGGAACGCCCTTAGGCCGTTTCATATCTGCGGGTTGGAATTATTCGAAGAGGTCCGCAAGGGCGATTCCTGAAACTCGGTGGAGGGCCTCCCAGTAGGTTTCCGGCTCTGTGCTTACTCGCTTGAACGTAATCCGCATATCTGCGCTGTAGCCCTTCGCGTTTTTCCACTGGATATGGAGTCGGTCTTGGCCCCACCGGTTGTCGTCTTTGATCCTGACGAAACCGTACGGGTCGCCAACCATCTTCGGATTAATGAAGTCGGCTACCTCTTGAGCACTGTAGATACCTTCGTCGCGAGCGGTGTTGGTGTCGATGGGGAACTTGAAATCGTCCTGGCGGTCGCACTTGAAGCGTCCCGACACGGTGTGTGGGTTGAGCGTGTCCGTCTTGTCGTCGTATGTCAGGACTGTTGCCCGGTCTGGTTCAGGGGTCTCTCGAACGAATCGGAAGGGCTGAGAGCAGTCTGTGTTGAGACATCGCTTGATTTCGATCGTCTTGGTTCCCTGCTCTTCGATGCGGATCGGTTTCCCCGTTCCATCGTGCGTACAGCTGGGACAGGACCGAGTGTCTGTGTCTGGGAGATACGAGTGAAGCATCTCCAAGCCGTTCGTTTTCAGCTTGTAGATATCCCCGAACTCGCCGAGGAGGTGTGCTTTTCGAACGCCGCCTGTTTCACAGTCTGCGAGTGTGTCGACCCACGCGACGCCACCGGCTGAGCCATCGGTCATTCCTGCTGCGAGCTTCCCATGCGTACCGTCTTCGCCGACGACGATGAGGGGGTTCTTCCCGAGGATGGTGAATGACTCGTCGACGACGACGTACTCCGTCCCGGCGATCCAGAGGACGTCCCCTTGCTCACAGTTGAAGACTTGTTCGGGAGTGGTGATTGTTTCTTCAACCGCCGATTCGTCTACTTCAGGGGCGGCGATGGTCGTATAGTCGATATCTGAGAGCGTTACAGCACCGCTTGATTGGGTTGTTGATCCGGTCATATCTCTTCTCACCTATTCCGAACTCCGCATCACTCGATCTGGTGGATAAAAACTTCAGGTCCAGTGGTTCAGATCGCTTTGTCCGTCGCCGGAGTCTGAGTCTGTTTCTGTGTCTTCATCGTCCGACTCCGGTTCGGGGTTGTCCGTCGGGTCTGCGTCTTGGTCGCCGCCTGCCTTCCTGACGTGGGTGATCTGCTCGCCGTTGTTCTTTGCGGTGATCTCGTCAATCGCGGTGGAGAGTGCGTCCTCGAGTGTGGCGTTGTCTGTGAAGACTGGGCGGAATGGCTCGTAGTTCGCGAGGCCCATCACGGTCCATCCTGAATGGGTGGTTGCTGGATTCGTCGGGTAGATCGCGATCGAGTAGCGCGTTTCCCCTTCCGCACGGAGCAGCGAGATGTGCTCCTCGATGTTCGTGGAGACCACCCAGCCAGACGGAAGATCGGGAATGTCGTGGTGGGCCATGTTGTTATCGGGAAACTGGTGTCTGAGGGTTTGACCTTATTGCTCTATATCTCCCCGAGGACGCACACGAGGTGATTCGCTGCGGGGGTATCGCTGTTGTGGATGTGGAGTGAATTCATGTTGTCCACCCAGGCGTACTCTGCGAGTGCCTTGAGAACTGGGAGTAGTACCGTGTAGGCGTCGAGCTCAACGAATTCGGTCGTGATGAACGATGTTCGGTTGCCGACCTCGGCTATTGCTGGCTCGAATGGGGTCTCGTCGAACAGGTCGGTTGGGAACTGTTCTAAGCCCCCTCGGTTGACGATGATGCTCAGCTTTGTATTGCGAGTGGGGTTCGAGACGTGCTTGAAGTTAACCGACACAGCTTCCGGCTCGTGAGTGATCGTGACGCTCTGCTCGGTCTCTTCGTAGGTGAATTTCCGGTTCTCGTTGTCGGAGTATGGGTAGGTGGTCATGGTCATGGGATGATCGTCGCGACGACGTGGGAGTGATGGTCCGATTCGACCGTCTGGACGTTGAGCCAGCAACCACCGGGATACTCCCAAGCGTAGTTCGCGACTGTCGAGAGGATGTCGACCAGTTCTTCGTACGAATCCACGTTGTGGAGTTCGGTCGTGAGGAAGAAGTGAGCGGAATCCTCGTGGACCGTGTCGATCTCGAAGTCGGTCTCGGCGAACGGCCCGACGAGGTGGTCTGCGATCAGGTGTTCGTATGCGACGACGCTGAACTTGGTCGGGGCGTCTTCATACGCCTTATCGAACGTCACCTCTAGCGGCTCATCTCGGTGTGAGAGCCGGACTGAGTGTTCGGTTTCGGTGTAGTCGATACAGGTCTCGGTGCTTGTTGCTGGGTGGTGTGCTGAACTCATGAGAATTGATTCGGTGCGGGCTACAGATCGACGCTGGTCTCGTTGATGGCCTCGACCAGGTCGTCATGGATCCGGTCTGTGAGATCGAGTTCGTCCGCTTCGAACCGATCCAAAGCGTCGAGTGCGATGTCGGCTTCGTCGGAGCTGGTGATCATGATGGTCGGGTTCTGTTGAGACCGACCTTCCCAGAGTCGCTTGAAATTCGACACCTGCTCGGCGTTGCCGTACTCTCCGCCGATCGCCTCTTTGAGGAGGCTGCTGAGTGCGTCGTCGACGTCGACAGCCTCCTTTCGGGTGACTTCGACCTCGATGTATGCCTCCGCGTCGGTGCTGACCTCAGCTACGTTTCTGTCGAGTGTCTCGAACGCTTCGACGGTGATTGTATCCATGTGTGGTGTCTCCTTAGACTCCCCTACATCTCCTTTCGGGGGCTACAAACTCTCTGAGGTATCCAACTGGCTCTTCTCGGCCACCGTGGTCAAGTCCTCGGTCAGTATCGCACTCGCAGCGGGAATTGACGAAACGGTGGTGTACGCAGACTTCGACTCGAGCCACTCGGTGAGATCGTCCGGGTGGCTGGGATCGACGAGAGGGGCTGTCGCCTTATCCTTCTGTGGCAACGAATCGCTTGAATCGGATGCGGTTAGTCTGAGTTGGTTATGCGACAGTCCGAGCTTCAGACTTTCCTTGGGGACGCAGTCGGGCGCGTCTGTGGCCCAATTGCCACTCACCAGATCGTGTCTGACCAGATCCCACGGCGTGTCTTTCTGTGTCGGGGAGGTAGTTCCGAATCGGGACTGGTAGGTGGTGGAGGAGAGAGATGAGGTCGATAAGGCCGTCTCTCGGGTCTACGTACTTGCGTTTTGTTCCGCCGAGAACGGAGAAGTCACCGGGATTGTCCCCGACACTGTGGCCGCGAATCCCGAGCATTGGCGACTCGTCGTCCGGGGTGTATGACCGTATCTTCTCCCCGTTGGTGTAACCGACGACTTTCTCGGTTCGGAGGTGGTACTTGTCGTCTCGATTGGCCCCGCGATCGTTTAGCGAGAGCTTGAATCTGACCAGCGAGCCGCCTTTGCCGTACTCCGCATCGTAGGCGGGTCCGTCTGCGAGATAGCTCACGTGAGTGGCATCGTGGGTGACGAGCTTCCACTGGCCAATTGTGTCCGGAAGCGCATCAACGCCGTCTGGGATTCTGTTCGTTCGGTATCGCCTTTCCTCCGGGTTGAGGGGCGTGACGATCGATTGCTCTCGAAGAAATGCTGGGTAGTGTTCGATGATGTGCGACTCGACATCTTCGTACAGGTCTGCGAGGGGGGTCTTGGACTGAGACGCCGTGGTCGGTGTAGGTGTAGTTCTCTTTCCCGCGTTGGACTGTTCGGACTGTTCGTCCGTTTCGTTCTGTTTCTGTGGTGTATTCTGTGATGACGGGGTGTCTGTTGTCGAAAACGCCGAGAGAGACTCTTGTGTGTCGGTCATTCACCCTCTCCGGTGATGTCGTGGTGCGTGGCGAATGCGAAGAGGAGTTCTCTGAACGCCTCCGGGCTCACATTGTGATGGTCGAGCTTGGATTTCTGGTCGATCGTGTTCGAGAACTGGGTGAGGATGCCACCTGCATCGATGGGATACCGGCCAAGCGCGTGTTCGACTCGGGGAAGTCGGAGCAGCTGCCGGTCAAAGGCGAGCTCGGTGTCGAGGTCGTCCCGCATGAACTCGGCCATCCGCCTCACGGCTTGGCCCCACTCTGGGTAGGTCGTATCACCCCGCCCGTTCACCCAGTCTGAGTCAGTGATCTCGGTACGGATGTACGGTAACAGTTTGTCTAGCCGGTCCGTTCGGTCGTGATCGGTGACGTCGAGCGTCTCGACAGGGGCGACCTCGGTGGGTTCATCGGGGCCGTCGCCGGCAGGGACGAATCCGACTCGGTCGGGGATGTCGTCGCTGTAAGAGTGCGAGTGGGCGAGGACCCCGGCGAACTGAAGGCCGTGGTCTGCTGAAGGTCCGTGGTAGAGCCGGTATGATTCGGTGTGGCCGTCCGTCTTTGCGCCGACTAACAGCGGCTCGTCCATCTCGTTGATGGTAACGGCCGTTCCCCACGAACTGAGGGCGGTGAACGCCTCCAGTACGTGAGCGGACGCTGATTCGCTGATCTGCTCTACCGAGGTGGGGACCCCGGCTAACTCGAAGTCGCCGATCGTGGTGCTGGATTCACTCATGAGTATTCTATCTCTGATGGGCTCTTTTCGAACCCCTCCACCTCTAATCCGGGGGAGAAAAACTCACCCCCGGCGTGGTGGGTGGGTGTCTCTTGTCAATTGCGTCCGCTATCAGATTGTAACGATTGACAAGACCGGTTCTGCTACTCGTTGTCGAGTTCCGCGAATGTGGTCTGCCCAGTCGGATCGGTTCCGTCTGCTAACTCCTTGAGTTTCCCGCGCTGGTCGAATAGTTGGACCCCCTCAAGCGGGTCCCAGATCGTCACACTGGCGTCGAGGGCGTCTTTCAACTTCTCTGCGTAGTCTCGCCCCATCAGGATGAGAACCTTGTCTGCGTGGCCCACGTTGCCTGCGACCTCCTCGGCCAACTCCCACTGTTCGTCTTCGGGGAGTTCTGAGATCTGCTGGTCGTACCACGGGAGCTTTTCGTCGGGTTCGACGTAGCCGAACTTCCCAGAGAAGATCGCCCACTCATCGCAGTTCGCTTCGAGGGCGTCTCTCCGGGAGTCGAACAGCCAAGAGTCGTAGAGGTGTTGTGCCTCGATCTTGCCTTGGAAATCGTCGTCGACGCTCTTCGACTTGCTACACGCCGTTATTCCGACTACTGTTTGGTCTGACATGGTGTTAGTCCTTCTTTCGGCCGAGGAGGAGGAGTCCGAAGAGCGTCCCCCACGCGAGGATCTGTCCAGAAGTGCCAGCTACTCCGAAGATGACTGGTAGAAACAGAAAGAACAGGATTGCGATGCTGATCGCTTTCAGCCAGTCGGCGTCTCCCGACCGAGCGGCGTGATAGACGACGGCGAAGAGGGGCCAGGGAGCCATTATTCTGGAGTGTACTTCTGAAGCTGGTCATATATCTGTTCGTGTTTTGGCAGGGACTTGAGGATCTTCTCGATCTCTCGTTGTGACCCGGTGTGTGTCTCTCCGTCTCCGAAGAGCGTCCATGCGAGTGTGTCGGCGGTCACCCGCTCGTCAGCGAGACGCTGGATCTTCCGGCTGGTCTTCTCGCCGATTCCGTCGAGGGATTGGAGGGTCGTTTGGAGCCGCGGTTCGGGGAGTGGTGATTCGAGGACCGTCCTGTCTGGTTCGATGACCGTTGGGTCCGGTGGGTGGTCGATCGTCGTGATCTCGATGTCCGAACAGCCGAACCTCACGTCGCGAGTGAACGCTGTATTCGGGGTGGGCGGTGTCTTTTTCGACCCGCTCATGTAGCACGTGGGACCGTCTCGGTACCGCGAGTTGGAATTCGGATTCATCCCGATCTGATAGTAGCCGCCTCGCGGATTTGCGACGACGACTGCGGTCACTGGAACTGTCTTCTCTCCGAGCGTCCCTCGCGGGATGACCGCGTGTGTTTCGTATGGCTCGGAGATGACGTCGAGCCGGGTCGCGTACTCCGGCGTCTCGATCTTGTCGCCGGGAGAGAGGCTGTCGAACGCTTCTTGATGTTGTTCTTTGGCCTTCTCTTGCGCCCGTTTTTCGGGATTCAGATGTTCGAGTTCGCCGGCTTCCCAGTGGGTCAGCGCCTTCGCTGCGCGTTGGCTGTCGTGGTCCGTTTTGGGGACGAATACCTGATACGAGCCGAGTCGCTTCGTCTCGGTGGTGTCTCGGCTGTGCTTGGCGTGTCGGAAGAGCTCTCGATACTCCACCTCGACGGTCGCGTCGACGGTCCTGGTGTCTGTGAGGCGTCCAAGGACGAATCCGCACCCCATCGGTGTGTTCATTCCCCCACCGGTCACGAGAAGTGGGTGACCGTTGAGCTGGTCCAGTAGTCCTGCTACCTCGTTGCGGTTGTCGATCTCCGCGGTTGGCCCCATACCGCCCGACCCGGCGAGGTGAGTGAACGTTACTGAAACTGTCCCCTCTGGGATACACAACGAGACGCTGATCGTTGATCCGTCGGTGAGCGCGCCGATCTGGCTGTCGGGATACTCGCCCTCGGTAGATTCGAACTGGCTGTGGCTGGGGACACTGATCGGTTCGGGCGGTGTATCTGCGGGCTCTGGCTTCGTTCGGGCTGTCTTCCCGTCGAACTCCGAGAGCGCGGGTTGGGAGTCACTCATTGAAGAGTGGGGGGTATTCGACGGGGCCATCAGTGACGATACCCTCCGGGGTGAGCTTCGCTGGCGGCCCTCGGAAGTACAACTCGGCGGTGTGGCCTACCTCCTGGGCGATACTGAGCGTCGTGATGATGTTGTGGTCGTCGACGTCGTTCGCGACTGTCCACTCGGAGGCAGGCGCGGTCAGCGTGATCCCTCGCTCTGACCCCCTCGCGGGAATCGACTCGACGATGATGACGGGCTCGTCCTGCGCTTTGAAGCAGAGAGTGATCTCACCAGTCGTGTCGGCGTAGTACGGCTCCATCTGGTACTTGACTTGGGAGTCGCCTCCAATGTCCGTGTCTACCTGCTCGCCAACTGTTTCTCCGATCGCGACGAATTCCTCCCGGCTGAGCCCGGTCTGGCTCATCGGTGGCTTCCGCTGTGCTTGGGCATTATTACACATCTTCTACTACCACTCGGAGGCTAAAAACAGACTACTCCGCTGCTGAAAACCGGCTCAACTGCTGATTGTTCTGCTGTCGCCGCTCGATCTGTCTGGCTTCCGAGCAGGGGATACAGAGGTATTCGCCAGCGAGTTCGGTGTCGTCCGGAACTTCCGTGTACTCGTCGATATCTGCGACGTCTTCCCAGCAGTCGACACAGACATCGCGAAACTTGAGGTCGGATGTGAACTCCGGAGAGAGTGGGTACACTCCGGTGGTCGCGATCACGTCGTAGGCCGTGATGTAGTGGGCTTCCTTGAACACACCGTAGAGGTCGCCTTCGATGTGCTCTTCGTGGTAGGCCTCTGCGTCGAATTGGGTGTACACTTCCGCGAGAACAGCTCGGTGCTGTCTGTTCCAGTGTGTAGCGATCGCTTTCGCCATCTCGGGGATGCTAGCCTCGGGAAAACTCACCCCACAGTGAGCGCAGGAGCAGCTTTCGAGCGGGAAGTTGATCTCTGATAGTCTCTCAGTCATGGGTGGCGAATCGGGGTAGTGGTTGTATTGAACGTTGGACCCGCTCTATTTAGCTCTCGGTGTTCGGCGATTCTGCCTCTGTCTCATGAGGCTCCTGGAAGAGCTCGGTTGGTTCCTCCTCTTCGTTGATCATCAGCGTGTCGAGGTCCGTAATCGCTGAGAAGCGGTCCATCGCCGCTGCCGGGGTGAGCTCTTCGTAACAGGAGTGGAGGGCTTCCCACTCGTCTTCGATACAGTGCCGGGTGTGGACGTGGTAGCTGTAGTGGTTCGGGATCGACTCCCCCTGCTTGCTGGGGGCTTCGATGAGGAACTCTTCGTTTGTCGGGTCGAACGGATTGGGGTGCTTCTTGACGATGTGGACCGGGAACTGGTCGCGATCGTCGATGAGTAGCCGACCGTGTTCTCCCGTGTCGATATACAGATCCTCAAGGCCGGTCTGAGGGCACGTCTTCGTCGCGACCGCCAGATCGAGAACGTCGGTGGCTTCTCTGACGATCTCCTTCAGATCAGTCCCAGTTGACTGGTGTTCCCACGGCTGTTCAGCCCCCGCTCGGTGTTCCATTTCGAACTCCTGATCTGACGGGACCACCCTCACGAACTGCCCCGTCTCGGTGTTGTACAGTTTGAGGTTCGCGGGTGAGAGTTCCGCAAGACAGATGAGGTACTCTGGACTGGGAGCGAGCACGGCGGCATCGGTGTCGTCTGGGTGTGAGTGGTTAGAATCCATAGATGGAGACTCCTTTAACAACAGGACACACACAACGTGTGGTATAAACTCTATCCCCCGTCTGTGTTTTACCCTCAACACTTTTGATGGGGTGGTGTGAATCGGTGGGTAAGAGACAGCGGCCAGCCGCTGTATCAACAATGAGTGACGAACACACGAATTCGAACGGAGAAGTGGATAGTGACGACGCTGCTGAGCCGGAGGAAGCGGTGGAGTCTGAAGATGGACACCCCTCCTTAGTGCTCGTTCTAGCGGGGGTCGCGGGATTCGGCATCCTCATCGGAACTGGCGCTCTCATTGGGGTTGAAGCGTACACCGTGGATTGGGATGGTGAAGTCGAGCTGGTCTCGGAGGGCGAGACTGTTGAGACGTTCTCTGTCGTTCACGCGGACACGCAGTCGGAGAAAGAGTCCGGGCTCGGTGGTGTCTCAGAACTTGAAGCAGGTACGGGAATGCTGTTCCTCCATGACGAGATGCGGACGTTTACCTACGCGATGCCACGGATGGAGTTCGACATCGATATTCTATTCATCGATGATTCGTGTGTCATCCAGGCGGTTCACGAGGCGGACGCGCCGACCGGAAACGAGACCGGGGTCGAGCCGCATCATCAGTACCGAGGTGTTGGGAAATACGTTCTAGAAGTCCCCAAAGGGGCCGCTTCTGGTGTTGTTGAACCGGGCGATTCCGTGCGGATCGACGGCGGTTGTGAGGCATAACTCACGCTGACGAACGCGGTGAATCGTCGAACGCCGGCTTCGTTGTCCCGGTGATCTCTTTGTTCCATCTGTTGAGCCGGTTCTGGAAGATACAACCACGGGGGGCAGAACGTTTCTCGGGGGCCAGTTGTTCGGCCCACCAGACGCCGTCGACATCGAGGTCGCTGGCGTACCAAATCGGCAGTAGCCCTTCTATCAGGACTGGTGAAGCGTGTTCCGGCGCTTGTCTGAACGCTTTGTTCCAGTAGTCCACTCCTTTCGCGGCAAGTGTGAGGATTGGTTCCTCAGCGTATCTCGACTGTCTGGATGCCGCTTCTTCCTGAGCAGTACCTTCGTCTTTGACTTTCAGATACCGCTCGTCGCCGTTTTCGTCGGTGAAGGTCACACGATAGCCGGTGACCTCGGTGATGTATTCCGCATCGAGACACCAGGCCCGTTCGGCTTCTAACTCGGCAGTTGGGTCGACGTAGTAGAACTCCGCTTGTCCGTTTGAGAGCTCGTAGGTATGGAGGGTTTCGTGGGTTGCTGTGCCGTCTCCTCGGATGATCCCTTCCCACACGTCTGGGTGGACTGAGATAGAGAGTTCACCCCCTTCCTGTGAGGTGTATGGGACGGCTCGCTCTTCATCGAGGTTCCCGACATGGTAGACTGTCGGTAAGGAAATCGTCTCACCGTGGGCTGCGTTTCTGTGATTCATTCTGTGGGTTCTGGGGCAGATCGGGGTTAGTACCCGAAGACCGGCGTTCCGGTTTCGGCTGTCTCTGGAGTGACCCGAAAATCGCGGACTTCCTCTTCTGTGAGGCTCTTCGTCTCGTCAAATCGCAGATCGGCCAATTTGAGTCTGTCTTGAAGATCTACCACAACCCACGCCTTCGGGTAGTGTTTGTCTCTGGGGTCAGGCGTGTAGACGAGCTGGTAGAGGTGGAACGTTGCTCCTCCGTAGGATGCTGATGTGGGGACGTTCTGATGCTCGGTCGTCTCTCGACAACGCTCTGTGCCTTCGCTAGCCTGTGTGGTCATTCCTCGGTCACGCCTGTCGTTTCGCGGGCGACTTTCTCTCGTGCTTCATTGAGAGTGTCGCAGGGTGTCGTGTCCACGGTCTCGTCGTCGTCTCCGTGGTGGTGTTCGACGAGGATGTCTGGGTGGTTGTCGTCGTCTTCGGAGGTCGTCCAGATGATGTACTGCTCGCCATCTTTGTTCTCGTACGCCTCGACGCAACTGGCGATCGTGCTGTCGGGCTTCTCCGGCATCTCGACCCAGCCGGTTTCGTTGAACTGTTTACACCGCCCGATCCACTGGCGCTGTGACTCAACGATTGCGTCGACGCCTTCTATAGCGGTTACTGCTGGGTGCTTGCTCACTTCTTTTGAAGCGGCTTCTACCGCAATGAGGGACTTGGAGAGGCCGAGCTGGGCTTCGACGCGGCGGAACTCTGCGGTGCCGTTGATGATCGAGAACAGGACGTCTGTCTCGTAGGGTTCCGCAATCCCCGGTGTGTAGAACTCGACGGTCAGCGTGATCGTCGACGGCGAGCCCAACTCACCGCCCGATGACTGATAACCAGTGATTTTTGGCGGGTCGGGGAGGTGGGTCGGCGGTGGTCCGGTCTGTTCTGTCTGCTTGAGGGTCGTGGTGTCGCTCATGTTGGATTACGCATGTCCGGCCGGCGTGTTCTCGATGCTGTCTAGGGTAGTCGTCTCGGTGCTCGTGTCCGGTAGGAGCTTGATTACCCCGAGCGCGAGTTGGTTCTGGAACTCTTGTGCGTCGATTTCGTCACACTGCCCATCTTCATCGACAGTGACGACGCTTCCAACGAGCTTTGGTTCCTCTCGCTTTCCACGGATGTCGATAGTGTGGATTCGTTTCTCTTCGCCGGTACGGGTGTGTTCGTACCGAGTAATGCTACTCCGCTTCAGTTCTTTCAGCGACTTGATGTTGGTCATTCGGTGGTTCTGTTTGGGAGGTTGAGCGCGATCGGGTAGATGTCCGGCCCCACTTCGTCTTCGACTTCTTCTGCGACCTTTCGGTGGGCGTTCATTACGGCGCGCTGGAGGGGTTGGTGACCGTATCCGAGTTCTCCTAATCCGATGGAGTGAGCGTCGTACGAAGTCTCGATCACGAAGCAGTCTGCGTAGGCTGCGTAGATTCGGATGTATCCTTCGTGGACGGATTCGAGGTGTCCTTCCAGCTCCTCATCGAGGAAGTAGGCCTGGTACTCACGGAGGAGAGACATGAAGACCTCGAGGTCCGGCTGGTCATCCTCCGTCTCGAAGGCGGCTTCGAGTGCCTGTTGTGCTTGGGCCTGCGTAACCGGCGTTTCCATCAATTCCATAACTCACCCCTCTCGGTTTCTAAAAATTCTCCCTTGGCGGCTTCTGTAGGTAGCTATCCCCCCGTCAGGGTGCCGCTCGGTCTGCTCACACCCTGTGTCTCTACTGAGGCGCGGCGGAAAGTTGAGCCAAAGATACTTGATAAGTGACTGAGTACGAGTTGTAATGAGCCAAGACGATGATGGGTCAGGGTTTGTCTATCCCGATCCGGATTCCGATTCGGAGTCTGAGGCGATAGAATATCCCGAAATGGAGTCGCCTACTGATGGGGGCGGTGGTAAGTCTACTATCGGGTTGTGGATCCGCGACGGAAGTCTCGGGTTCGGGATCGTGATTGTAGGGTTGCTTCTACTTACGGTGGCTGCTGGCGTTTGGCCGCCGATGACTGTAGTTGAAAGCGGGAGTATGGAGCCGAACATCAACCAAGGAGACATGACTATCGTGTCGGCTCCTGATCGGTTTGTGAACGAGAACGCTGACGAGAACGGCGTCGTCACTCACGACTTCGCCGTTCAGGAAGGGGTCGAGAACCTCGGCGGATACGGGACGGTGATCGTGTTTCAGGATCCACAAACGAACGGTCCAGCAACGATCCACCGTGCCATGTTCCACGTTGAGGAGGGTGAAGACTGGTTCGAGCGGGCGAATGAATCGTTCCTTCACGGGGCGACATCGTGTTCTGACCTCCGGAACTGCCCTGCTCCAAATGCTGGCTACATCACGAAGGGAGACAACAACCCGTACTATGACCAAGCTATCGGCCTGTCCCGGCCGATCGACGGTGACTGGATAAGCTCGGTTGCTCGCGCGGATGTCCCCTACGTAGGCTGGATCCGACTGATCTTCTCCGGTCGGCTCATCGTCTAGCTGCTAGGACTCACTATACTCGATTTCGAGACCGTCGTCTGTCCACTCGAAGTCGTGAATTGACGCATCGCTGGGGATGTCAGCGGCCTCGAGGAGCGATTCTATCGGGAGAGTAGTGGTTGTCATGGGTTGGGCGTGTTAATCGAAGTGGTAGCCGACCTGGGCGCTTCCGTCGTCGTTCTGTTCGATGTCCTCCGTACAGATACAGCTCCCACCGAGTTTCTCGATGAGGTCTGCGAACTCGTGGACTGACGAAACGTTGAAATCGGCTCCCGTCGGGTAAGGGAGGTCGTGGCGGTGGGAAGTGACGACCGTTAGTAGGTCGAATTCGTCGTTCATCTCGATCAGGGTTCCGATGGTCCGGTTCATCGGTGCGCCCTGTAAGTCGAGATCGCGGTGGATCTCGCTGGACTCGTCAACTGCCTCGGTGAATTCGTCGATGTCGGTGTATACTCCGTTGTGCATGGGTCTAGGGGGAACAGGATTCGATCTGGGTGCGGTCGTGTCGCTGCTTGATTTCGCTTGGGGATTCGTAGGTCTGTGCGATCGCGGTGATGATCGGTCGAATCACGTCTGTGTTCAGCCGTCGGTCTGTGCCTTCTAACGAGTAATCGCTGTCACTCGCTTGTCCGTCTTCAGGGGGGAGCGTCCACTCATCGACAGTCCACGCGAGCCACTCGCCGCCTTGGGGGTCTCGGATGTAGACACAGCCGTCGTCGACGACCGTCGCGAACAGCGGGAGTTCGTCCCGGTGATCAACGTCGCTCTCGTACCACTCGACGAGCTGGCGAATGAACGCCAGAACCTCGTTGGGGTCGGCGGTCTCGGTCAGGTCCTGCTCGACCTCTCCGTCATCGACGACGTGGACTGCCCGGTCTTCGGCGATGTGCGTATGCCGAGAATTCACCGAACGGTGTGGCGGGGTATCTCGGGCAGTCACGCTACTGCGTCCATGGTTGCCGGGTCGATTTTCCCCTGCCGCCAGTCCTGATACAGTCCAGTGATCGGAACGCTCCACTGGCCGCTTCGGGCATCTTGCGGGTGGTTCACCGTGGGGTCGGCGAGGACGAGCCGATCGACGGCTATGTCGATGGATTCGATCTGGTGGGCCTTTCCGTTCGCGAGGTAGACATCCCCGCTTTTCAGCCCCATCTCATCGATCAACGCTTGCGTGTAGTTGATCGGGTTGATGGCACTATGGATATCTTCGTCATACCAGTGGGTGAATCCCTCCTCTGGTGATTTTACCTTCTCCATCTCAACCCCATCGGTGGACAAAAACACCGGCGCTGCGGTCTCTGTAGTCGATCAGGTGGGTGCGATGAAGCAGCTGTGAATGCTACAGTGAAGGCGTCTTTGGTGTTAATGAGTCCGCTTCGAATTCCTCAGGTAGCCGTAGAACACCGTCTTGATCCTCAATTAGTGGGAGTGTGGTTTCGTCTGAATACTCATCAGACGCTACGTATTCCCGCACCTGATCGCTATAACGGCTATATATTTTATCAGAGATTGCTTCTCCAATTCCATTTACTCCTTGTAGCCGTTTTTTATCCGCAAGTATGATCGATTCAAATGAATCAAACTCAACACCTAGCTTCCTTCTAATACTCCGAGTTACCGGCAGTTGCGCCTTCGATTTGTCGATGATGGTCTTTAATTGACGGATATTAACGTCATCGACCACCTCCTTTTTGCCGTCATCGAGTGTGAAATACTTATGTGAGTAATTATTGTCGCCCTCTCCGGTTCTTAGCCTTACTGATTCAAAATCTTGAGCGACGTTCTGTAGCCAATCGGGAATCTTGTAGGTGTCAACCACGTTGTCGCGGTTGGGTAACTGTTCAGTTGATGTCGCTGTTCTATATTTAATAAGAACCAGAAAATGTTGTCTGAATGTGTTATGGATGCTCGCCAGATCTCCCGAGGTGAACCTGTCGATGGTCTCGTCTGAATAAGTATCTACTAGCTCGATTTCACAGTGGCCTGCACTATCTGGCTTTTTTGCCCGGAGTTCCTCTACGACCTCTTCTGCTTTTTTTGATTTCATATATGAACAGCACACCCTTCTAATGTATAAAACCACACTGCCCCTGTTAGAGTTGCTTGTGTCTGTTTCTCGGTATTCGTCGGGCGTGTTGTTGGCTGGCTGAAATTCTCAGCGGTTCAGGCGGGTGACTCGGTGCGAGTGAAGGAATCCTGTGACCGGGCCTGACTCTTTGCATCACCGGGGTCCATCTGTGTCACGCGGCCATCGACGATGACCCGGTCTGTGTAGATGAGAACCTCCTCTCCGCTATCTGTGACCCACGTTTCATCCGGACTGTCGTACTTCACGTGGGAGAGCTCCCAGCTATCCAGAGTCTCTTCGTCGGGGAGGTCGCTCACGTACGCATACCGGCTGTGATCCTCGGGATACTCGACGGCGTCTGCCGCGTTCGCGAGGGCCTTCTTCGCTCCATGCGGGAACGGTCTGTACGGCGAGTAGATCGTCTTGAATTCGTCTCGCTCAGGCGGGCTGTCGTCTAGGTTGTTGGCGTGTGTCATTTGTCGGTAGGGTCCGGGCTTAGTTTCGATTTGATTTCGGCGGAGTTCATCGATTCGAGCTCTTCGAGCGTGTACTCACAGGTGGGGTCGGCGTCGAGGAAGAGCTTGTAGGTGTTCCGGACCGTCACTTCGCTCGCTAGTCCGGATTCGTCGACGGTGTTCTGTGTCATCTGCGTTCCGAGGGTGATGCTGGCCGCATAGAGGGCGACAGCAGCGAGCGCACTCGGCTTCCGACCGGAGATGTGGTTCGTCTCCGAGAGATGGTTGGTCAGTCGCTTCGCTTCTGTGACGACTCGCTCTGAGGCATCCAGTTCGTTCGCGAATCGCGGGATGTAGACCTCGGGCGTCGTCGGCTTGATGGGGAGCTTCAGTTTCTTGTCGATCGCGGACTGGGCTCGTCTGATGGCTGCCCGTTCGACTCGTGAAACGTGAGCGAACTCGTCGAAGGTCCGGGGGATGCCCTCTAACTGCGCGGCTAAGTAAGTCGCACCCGTTGCGACGGCTTCGATGGATCGTCCGAGCAGGACTTTCTGCTCGGAGGCTTGCCGAAAGATGACTGCGCCCGTTTGTGCGATGTTAGTCGGTAGCCCCAGTGCAGAGGTCATCCGCTGGATCTCGGTGAAGCCCTTCTTGTTGTTGCGATCGCGGACGTCCTGCGTTCGGAATCGCTCGTCCCATTTCCGGAGTCGAGACATCCGCCTCCGCTTTCGCGTGGAGATCCGATTCCCGTTTGCGTCTCTGTCCTGCCAGCTGATCTGAGTCGAGAGGCCCTTATCGTGTAAGGCCTCGGAGACCGGTGCTCCGACTCGGCTGTTGTCCGTTTCGTGATCGAAATTCCGCCAGTCGGGGCCGTGGTCGATTCGGTTTTCCTCGACGACCATCCCACAGTCAGCACAGTGACGCTCCCCGGCGGCCTCGTCAGTGATGATTGTGCCCTCGCAGTCAGGGCAGGTGGTTTCGTCTTGGCGACTGCTTGCCGGCTCTTGGCGTGTTTCTTCGGGTGAAATGGCCGACGTGGTCGCGGCTTCTTGCGATGCGGTTACTACGGATGTTCGGTGAGTCATTAGTGGGTGATTGGAGTGATCTGTCTGGGATCTACGGTGGTGCTTCTAAGGAAACCCCTTCGCACAACTCCGGGGGACAAAAACAAGGAATCATATCTATTCTATCAGGAAGTTCCCCCGCTGTCGTCATTTGATATTCCGCCCGTTTCGGCCCCATCTATCTCCTATAAACAAGGTTTATATTGAGGGGCATCAGAGTATAATTCGCAATGTCTGACCTAATCGTCAAAGCGGCCGTAAAGGAAGCCCTGGATGACAGCAACGTGGCGGCGGACTTCTACGACGCACTCGATGCGGAAGTCGAGGAACTGATCTCCGACGCCGCGGCCCGAGCTGAGGCGAACGATCGGAAGACGGTCCAGCCGCGCGACCTGTAGATACCGGTCTACTACCCTCTTGTAGTTGCGGTTTCGGCGCTAGTATGGTGGTGAGTTGAGTCCAGCTCTGCTGTTTGAGGGCTCGGTGTACTTCGCGATCAGTTCGGCATCAGTGACCGTTCCGTCTTGGCCGATGGTCGTCTTGATGAAAAAGCCCTTGAGTAGAGTGCCGTCGCTATCACCCTCGATCTCCTCGTTGTCGTCGTCGTACCATCGCTGGCACGCAGTCACGATCGGGGCAGGCGGCGGTTGAAGATGGGAGACTGCCGGCGTGCGAATCGACCTGCTCGTGAGGGGGTCGATTAGCGTGTCTGTATCCGGAATGTGAAGATTCCAGTAAAGCGTCGTCTCGTCTTCTGGCCACTCTTCACAGAGGGCGGCCATGTCTGCGATAATTTCGTGTGTGGCTCGCTTGGTGTCTAACGGAGCAGTTGTCCGGTGGTGGATGGGGGCGATATTGACCCACCTGATGTTGACTCCGTCACTCGTCGCGTTCCTGAACGCTTCGAGGACAACTTCCTCTTCGACTGCGATTGTATATTCTGTTTTTGCGGGGTTCATACGTTTCCTATCCACGCTAAGCGGGGCGCAGGTCTTCGACTCGCACTGTACCTATCTGACTGGTTCTGTTCTTGGTGACTCACTAACAGGTATGTCACAGTATTATAGTTTCGCTCAAGTAGGGTCTTGGAATCTACTTCCAAGTATTTGTTGTTTCTATGAAAAGTCTTGGCCGACCGGTGACTATTGCTGGTTGGTCGGTTTGCGCTGTGGGAGACGGGGTTTGATCAGGCCGAACGTGTAGCGCCCGATGATGATGATGCTCACGAACATCGAGATGATGACGACTGTGGGGTCCTCGCCGCTCGCGATGAGGCCAACCGACGGGACGATGACGTACGTCCCCAAGATGATTCGGTGGGCGACGTCGTCCGCCCGCATCATGTAGTTCATCGAGTACGCAACGGTCCCCGCGACGGTCCCGGCGATCAGAATGCCGATTGCGAGAGTGAGAAGCGTTGTGAGTGGTGTCATGGGTGTGTTCTGCGTGGCTGTGGGTTTGAACTTATGGGTGTGCCCGCGTCGGGCCGTCTGCCGGAGATTCCGTGTTCGAGCGAACGAACTTCCGGAATCGTGAATGCGCCACGACTGGCGAGCAGTGTTCCGGCGTCGGGATAGACTCGGTGGTCTTCCGGCCGGTCTCCCCCACCTGCTCGATCCGTGTCACGCGAAAGTCCGTGCTTTTCGACGGCCCGGCGATCTCGATGAACACGTTTGTCTCTTCGTCTGAGGGCGTCTCTTTGCGGTAGCGGACGTGGAACTCGGTTCCATACCGAACGCCCGGTGACCGATCAAGGACCCACCCAGCCGGTGTTTCGAGCAGCTGCGCGTCGAACGCTGGGTGAGCCACGCCGCCGGGACTGTGCTGTCGCATCCAGCGGACGGCCTTGTCTCGAAGGTCGCTGGCCGAGGTGGTCGATTGGACCTTACCGTCAAATCCGTCCGGCACCATCGCGGCGTCTGCGCCTGAGACCCGGCTGTCGAACACCTTCAGAAACGAGTAGTCGCTGGGGTTGTGGTGGAGTTCGACTCGGCGTTCCGGCGTCGTCGTGCTTCGCCAGACCTCACGCGACAGCCTGGCGTGTGGATCGTACTCCCAGCCGTTGATCGCCATCGGAGCGCCCGGACAGAAGTCCCACGATGGGTCGAACGGTGACTCCGACTCCGGGTGGTACTCGACCGCGGCTGGCTCCCACGCAAGATACGGGTCGTCCGTGTCTTCGTGAGACTTCTCGAAGTAGAACTGCTTGAGGTGTGCGCTGCCCTGCGTGTGCCACCGCCCTTGGAGTATCCGGATGAGCTCGCTGGTCTCAGCGGTCTTCGTCGTCCACTCGTATCGCTCTGGGCGGTGAAGCACGATATCGAACTCTTTGTCACCGGCATGTCTCGCCCAAATCGCGTAGTCCCACTCCCACCCCGAGGGGTGTTCAGCAGGGCCGTCGCCGCTCGTCGCGTGGAGCACACGGTCGGCGTCGTACAGTGGCTCCAGTTGGGTCCACTCTGGTTGGGCTTTGAACCACGGCTCCTCGGTGGTGGCTTCTCCAAAGCTCGCGAGCCCGACTTGGTTCTCGAAGAGTGTGTCCAGCGTGATGCTGTTCGCGAAGTCCTCGTGAGCATCGATCGCGACCGTCTGTCGGGTCACCGGAGGGTTCTCGCCCGGCACGTTCCGTGGGTCGTCGATGCCGGCTTTCAGTTGGTCGATGGCCGCCTGTTTCGAGTCGGCCTCCCAATACTGGGCGTCGAGAAAGCGGGCTCGAACGATCGCCCAGCAGTCGTCTGCGAACGGCGGCCGGATCGAAATCGGCCACGTCGTGGTCATCGGCCCGTTGGGCGGCGTCGGCCCATCAGCTCGCGGGCCTGATCGAAGATTGCTTCTCGCTTTCCACGCCGGGACTCGCCAGTCGCCGTTACGGCGAGCGTGTACGGCTTCTCGTCGGCGTTGGGCAATCGGACCACGCGGATGGTCCCGCCGGCTGGGTGGCTCCATAGCGCCGTCTCTCGGCGTGGCGTGTCGGCTCCGCCGCCGACGAGGTGGGCGTCGAGGTTCCAGTCGTTCGGCGGTGTGCCGTTGATCGGGTCGAACCGTTCGCCGTCTTTCGGGTAGGGTCCCCCGCGGCCGTACTCGGTCTCTGTGGCTGGCATGGTCGCTACTCGTCGTCCTCGCGAAGGCCCCACGGATCCTCGTGAACACGCAGGTCGTACTCACTCAGGTCCTCCCGGAGGAATTCGCTCGGGTAGTACGTGTACCGTTCGTCGTCGAGGATCCACACCACGAGGCCGTGGTCGTACACTTCCAAGACGTATCTGACATCGGCGACCGTCCCGCCGTTGCGCGTGTTTCGGCGTTCGATAACGTCGCCGACGTTCACCGCGACCTCGGTCTCGTCGTCCGACTCGGTGTGCGGCTTCCGCTCTGGCGTCCCCGGCTTGGGGATGGTCGTCTGGTCGTATGCTTCTCGCAGATTTTCGGGGTTAATGGCTTCTGTCATGGATTTCACTTCGCCGTCTGCGCCGTGGCTGGTTCGTTCTTGTTGAAGGACTGTTCGTCGTGGAGATGGACGTTGATCAGCTCCTCGAGCGAGCGAAGCGCGACCGCTTCGAGAATCGAGTCCGCGTACTCTGCGTCGCGGTACTGTCGGTACGTTTCGAACTCGTCGCCACACAACGTGTGGATGGCTCGGATGTCCCGCAACAGTTCGAGGGCGTCGCGCTCGCCGTCGTCCATCACCACCAGCGATTCGTGCTGGTGGGCGATCTCGTGGGCGGCCCCTACTCGCGAGATGTCATCGTCCTCCTCCAAGTAGGCGGTCGCCTCGTCCAAGATTTCTCTGAGGTACTTTGGTATGTTTCCCATCCTTCACCTCATTCGGGGGCTACAAACACTCACAGGGGCAATTACGCGAAATCCAGGTCGGCGTCGGAAGTGTCGAAACCGTCGAGCGGTTCTTGGCTGTCGCTCGCGGTCGTGGGTCGTTCGTGTTCTTCGTCGAGTGTCTGTGCCGCGTCGATCAACTCCTCCTTTGTTGGATCTGTGATAGCTGGGACGTGACTGCGTCCTCTCTCCAGCGTTGCCTCCCGGTAGTCCCAGATATAGAGGTCGAACGTCTCGGCCGCTTCGTGTTCGGTGTAGGTCTCTTTGTCCACCACTTCGATATCGAGTGGATTCCCGCTATCGGCGATGATCCCGCTGAGTAGAGCGTCCGACAGACTGTGCTTGTCGTAGATGACGGCGTCTGCGATCGCATGGAGGTAGGCCTCGACAAGCTGTTCCGCAGATGGCGTCCCCGAGCCGACGAGGTAAAACCGGTTGATCTGCGTGTGTGGTGTGAACTGATCGGCGTGGTATCCTTCGTGGCGAACGTTGAGTGTGAACGTAGTTTCTGGGGAGTCGTCTGTCATGGGGTTCTGGTGTTTTGGGCCGTCTGTGTGGTGTATTCGGTCGTACGTGGCTGTGTCTGTCTTCACGGTGTCTTCACGAGAATGTCGACTGACGGTCGACTCCCGCAGCGTCCGGCTTCGGCGTTTCCGGCGCGAGCTCTGGGATACTTGACTCGGCGAGTGCGCTCGCCACCTGGTCATCGTCGATCAGGTCGCTCGTGAGTAGGCTCAGTTCGCCGGCCAACTGGACCAACGGACACGAGTCCGCTGTCAGATTCTCCGTGCCTTTCGCCGAGAGGTACGATGTCGACTCCGTGGTTGCGAGTCCCGCTGTGTCGTGGGGGAGCGTCACCGAGTTGATCAGCCCGTTGTGGTTGCGGACGATTCGAACGAGGTCGGCGCTGACGTGAGGCGCGTGGATGTTCAGATTGACACCGCCTTTGAGGACGTCCTCGATCGTCGTGAGGATCTCCTTGAACTGCTCGTAGCTCTGTGTTCGCGAGGAGAGCCCACGGACGGCGAAGTCGGTCGGATTGTTGATCGACCGGAGTCCGCTCGTGTGGTCAGTCTCGTACAGGAGATGCTTGATACAGGCTCCCGTCAGCTCGTACGGCGCAACAACCGGTACAAGCAGTGTCGGTTCCGTTCGGAAATCGTAGTTCGAGTAGAGCCGAACCGCGTCCGCGATCGCGTCCCTCGCCGTCCCGGAGTAACTCGCCGGAAGCACCTCGTCGACGTGGGCGTCGTCGGCCGTCTCGAAGAGTTCCATCGGGAAGTTGCTTCCCGGTGGTCGGTTGTCGACGAGTCGGAGTGTCTGTGTCCGGCGGCGCGTTCGTTCGACTGCCTTCGGCTGTTCACACGCTTGCTTGAGCGTGACTGACCGGTGGGGCCAATAGTCGCCCGCCAAGTCCGACACGTAGCGAGAGTCATCGAGCTTGGGCACGAAGACGTTGATATCGGAGCGCGACGCGATACGAGTCCGGTCGTCGTCGTCTGCGATATGTTGTGAAAGGCCGTTCATGGTGGATGTGTCGTTGAGCGGTGGCTCACCGGATCTCGGATTCGTCGATCGTGGCCGCCCAGAAGCCGGGGTTGACCGCGTATTCGGTTTCGACGCCGAATTTCTGCGGGAGCGCCGTGATCTCGAGTGTCGAACCGATGTGGCTGGTGACGAGCCAGGTGAGCTCGTCGGCGACCTTCGCATCGAGATAGACCGAGCCGCGTTCGACGGTGAAAAACTCTCTTGGGAGGCCCCAGAACAGCCCCGTCTCGGGGTCGATCTGACTTTCGAACAACGCGGGCTCGAGGATGCCTTCCACGCGGCCCTCAGTTCGGACTCGCGTTCTCACGCCGACTTCTTCGTTCTCTTTTGTCTCCATCTCACCTCCCCTTGGAGGCTATAAACCCCCTCAAGCGGAGCCGAGAGCCGCGTTGGCTCTACCGCCGAACGTCTCCTGATCGAGGTGGTCAGTCAGCTTGTCGCGAAAGTCCACAAGGAGGTCGGTGTCGATGTCGTCGGCGTCACTCGTCGCGAGCAGTTCGTCGAGAGAATTATAGCGCGACTCGAGCAACTCCCACTCGAAGTCAGGATTTGCGTCGAGGATGTTGTTTTCGAGCCGCTTGTGGTACTTCTCGAACTGGTCCCAACGGACGCGAACGTCCTCGTCGCTCGTCATCGTCGGCGAGAGCATCCGGGCGATGTCTACCAACTCGGCCGACATCAACTGTGCCGAGGTGCTGGCGCTGTCGGTCCCCTGTGCGGTCCCCACATAGATGGGGATTCGCGAGGTGCCGGCGATCCGGCCTGACGAAGCGTGGTGTTGTGGTGTCGAGAAGTCCACCGACTGGAGCAGCGCCGGGTCCTCTCGCAGGGCCTGAATGAGCACTCTCGAAGAGCCCACACCGAAAGCGTGGACGTACGGTGCGTATCCTGCGACTTCGCGGAAGGACTTGATACAGGCCACTTGCTCAGTCGGCGTGAGATTCTTCATCCCACCGAGCGCGAAATGTCCCCGTTTGGCCTGTCGGGGGTAGTTCTCAGCAAGATACGCGAAGTGGAGGGCGTGATTCGGCTGTAGAGGCACGATCACGGTCGCCGGGAAGGTGGTCTCATCGACGTGATCGAGAAACGCCGCAACCTTCTCGGCGGTCTCTTCGATTGCCGTTCGCATCTCGACGTTGGGCGTGTTCACCGTGTCGTTCGGGATGATATAGTCAGGTCGGCGCTCGTAGGCGGCGTCGACGAGCTCGTTGATCTTCGCTCCGGACAGCGACGGTTCACTGGCTGGCTCGGTTGTCGCGGTGGCCTCTCCGGTGAAATCACCGAGCGTGGCGTTGACGGGGGTGTCTGTGTTCGATTCCGCCTCCTGGAACCCGGAGTCGATAATGTACTTTGAGGAGCTGCGGCGGACGGTCGGGATCGACTCATCGACCGGCTGGAGTCGACACGGCCAGTAGAGCCGGCCGTTCCCGCCTGAAAGGTAGATATCGACGACGGCGCTCCGGTTCGCCAGAATCCGCTGTTTCACGTCTTCTTGCATGGCTCAAATCTTCCTCTCTACTTCCCTTCGGAGGCTAGAAACGCTCTTAGGCGGCCTGTTCGGTCGCGCCAGCGTGCGTCTGCTGGTTCCGCTCGTGGTCTTCGATCAGCGTCTCGATGTCGGTTTTCAGACTCCATGTTAAGCACTCGGACATCGTGTCATATCCAGTGGCGAACTTTCGTGGCCACTGGAAGTCGTGGAGGATCGACTTGACCTCGTCGGGGAATTTCGGCGTCGAAATCCCCACGGTGATGGTGCCGTCGTTGTCGATCTCGAGACTGGCAGATCCGTGGTCACAATCGATGTGCGCGAGGCGTTCACAGAGAGCTTCGAGTGCCGCCTGCTTCCGCCGGATTGCCGCTCGCTGTTCGCTGTACTCGTCGTGGAGTGTTTGGGCGTCCTCGAAGTACAGGTCGGTGCTGCTTGCTGGGGTGTTATCGGAATTCATGGTTGTGTCGTGGTTCACTCTGTGAGTTCTACGCCGCCGGGGGGAGACGAACATCCACGACGAAGCCGTACGCCGTCGTGTCGCCGCGAACGAGCGTATCGAACTGCGCGTCGAGCCACTCGTCGAAGTCGACGTCGAGCGGAATGTCGAGATCGCCTCGCGAGGCGACCCACTCGCCGACGTTGTCGGTCCACCAGCACGCAAGCGTTTCGTCGTCCAGTGTTTGGAGTTCTTGGAGGTATTCGTCGAGGTCCTCGTCCGAAAATCGATTCGGGAGCTCTAGTTCGAGTTTCCAGCGACCGAGGTCACGTTGGATTCGCCGTCGCTGGGCCGTCGTGAAGCCGTCTGTCGGCACTTTCTCTTTGGACATCTTCTCTACTCACTCCCGGAAGATACAAACCATCAACTAAACGATGTGTGTGAATTGCGCTACAGAGGCGGGTTGTAGTCGGTCATCCGATTGATTCGACACACAAATATGGGGCAACCTTCTAGAACCAGTCGTCAGGGGCACGGGGGCGGGTGTTCCCCCTCCCGTCCTCAAAACAACGTTGCCTGCGTTTCCTGTGTCGCCGTAAACGCCGCCGGATCGGGCGCGTACAGGTGTTGGCTCGTCAGGATCACCGGCCCGTCGATGGACCGTTTCAGTGTTGCTTCCGTCGAGCCGCCGTTCCCGTACGTCTGGTCGCGCCGAATCGCTTTGAGGTACTTCGATTCGATCTCATCGAGCGGCCGCCGGCTGAGTACGTCTCGGTGGGTGTTCGTCACGAACGCGGCGATGGCGGTCTGCTGGCTGTCGGTGAGTTCGGACCAACCGTAGTTCGGCTCCGTGAACACGGCGTTCGTGGCCCCCGCCTGTCGCCACGACTTCGTTTGCGCTGGGTAGTCCCAGAGTTCGATCGCGGTCCCATCGGCGAAGATGGTCGCATACGCTGCGCTGTGGAGGTGGATGGTTTCCGCACAGGGCACACAGACGATGGCGTTGAGCCCGACGAGTCTCGCATCGACTGGCGCACAGCCACAGAACGGGCACGTGGGGCTGGTGTGGAGGAGCTGCTTGAACGAGTCGTTCATGCCGAGGCGTGTTCGCTTGCGAGTTCTCGCTCGAAGATGTCGGTCGTTGACTCGAAGAGGGCGTCCCACTCCGGGGGCGTCTCGAGAATCCGGTTCAGTTGGGCTTGGAGCTGTGCCGCCGTCTGGACGGGATCGGTGAAGGGGACGTACTCGTACGTCCAGACACTCGTGTCGTCGGTCGAAAGCCACGTGGAGTGCTCGCCGCTGGCGAGGGCGTCATCCTCGCTGGCGACGACTGGAACGCCGTCGACGGCCTCGGCGGTCTCGTACCGCTGAATGCGATCTTCGTAGAAGCGCCGTGCGCCGAAATCGAGAAAGACGATACCGGTCGGCGAGAGCGAACACACGCGACCCGTTCCACCGGCCGCCAGCTCGAAGAGATCGTGGTGGCCTTCGAACCACGGAACCGGCTCTTCGAACAGCGGGACGAGTGCGGGTTCGACGCGGTAGCCGTCGTGTTCGACGCCCTCCGTCAGCGCCGTGACCGACACGTCGAGTGGATCGATGGTGCCCACTCCGTCGCCGATCAGCGTGACGACCTCGCCGTCGACCTCGGTGATGAAGACGTTATCGCGGCCATGTTCAGTTGCGAGACGGTCGTGTCGGGTTTCGATCAGGGGAGCGTGCTCGTGATCTTCAGCGTCAATATACGTCATCTTCCACTCCCAAACGGGATTTACAAACCTTCTACTGGCCGTATCGTTGTGTCAGTTGACAGCAACACCCAAACAGATATAACACTAGGCTGTGGAGGTTGAAGTGTAAGCCATGGGATACGGAGAGTACGACGAAGACGAGTACGCACGGTTCGAAGAGATGGCCTCGTTCGAAACTGATGAGGAGCCCATTGCCGGCCAACACAATGGACAGCTTCGCACGGAAGGCGGAGAGGACACGACCGCGCTGATCGAGAGGTTGGACGAGATGCGGTGACCGGTGCTGGAGTTGTTCGTTCTCTGTGGGTAGTCCCTTAATCTGAAACGGCCGAGTTGCCCGTAACCGCATTACCAGCGAGCTGCTTCTCTAACGATTTTAACTTGCGGACTGATTCTTTAAACTCGTCAGTGTGGCAGTTCCCGAATGTGGATTTTCGGAGGGCGCGGTGCTTGGATTCGAGAGCAAGGAATTCGCGCAGGGTTGAGTCGTGTAATGCTCTCGAGAGCAACTCTTCGACAGTGCTGATCAGATCGGGTTGTTTGACTGGCTTTTCGAGGTAGGCGTCACACGGAATTTTGAAAATGTCAGTGTCGGCAGAGTTGGCGGAGACGATCGCGACTGCCGGATTGTACTCGCTTTCTCGGATCGCGACGGCTGTCTCGGTTCCTGAGAGGCCAGGCATGTTCCGATCAAGCAATACGACATCGGTGCTGTGGTCTAAGGTTTCTAGACCTGACATCCCACACTCAGCAGTTTCTACCGAGTATGTGGGCTTCAGAAGGAGCTTTTGTAGTTCGCGGAGATCGTCATTGTCGTCAATAATAAGGACCTTCTGAACTCGATCTACCGACTCTGTCATGTCTGAACCAAATTGTACATTATAATAACTGTTGTCTTCTGAGTTACCATTGATGGTTGTTATATTGTTGACGGGAGGGCTGGGATTCGAACCCAGGAGTCCTCTCGGACACCGGTTTTCAAGACCGGCGCAATAGGCCGCTCTGCCACCCTCCCCTGCTGCGTAGTGAGTACAGCCTGTTAAGGCCGTTTCGGTCGGCTGTTCGGAACGAACGTCATGTTCCAGTGGCTCATTCTTCGGGGCCTGATCTGGCGTTCTCGAGGGTTTCAACTACATCCCTGTATTCGTCGTGGTCGTGGTCTGTGTTTGTGAAGAATTCTCCTTCGAATGCACCATCCGGCTTGTTTCTCGTTGCCAGACGCTCCCACGAGTCTCCATTAAAGTGGACCCCGTGGATCGAATCCTCGGTGATAAGGACGAAATCGGAAATGGTTGGAGCGTCTTTCGGGTCGCCCATCCTCGTGGGAGAGACCGTCACGGCCTCGAGAGCGGTGGCGGCTAGTTGTTCTTTTTCGTTAAACGACAACTTTCGGTTAGGAAGTGAGCTGATGTTCATGGTGGTTGGTTAATCTGAAAGTGCAGTCTGGATGTGCTCGATACTCTGAGAGGGTTCCGTGTAGACGCCCGCCGGTTCGAGATAGGTCTGGATGGAGAGCGTTACCGCGTGTATGAGTACGGTGACACTCCGGTCGTGGCTGTCTTCGTGGATCAGCGTGAACAGATGCCAGTCACCGGTCTCGTCGACGCACGGTTCGGCGGAGTCTCCGTCCAGTATCCACGAGTTGTCGCACTCGAGAGCCGCAAGCAGTTCCTCACGCAGGTTCTGTGCCGTTTCCTCGGTCAGGTGATCGGTGTTTTTGAGTGTGGTCTCGAATTCGTTCATCGTTTGGGTGTTGGGTGGTGGTGTCATCGGTGGTGTTGTTACTGCGTAGTGAGCTAAAGAGAGGAGAGAAGGCCGCAAGAGCCAGAACAGGGATTTGAACCCCGGTGAATCTCGGTTACAAGTCGAGTGCATGAACCACCCATGCTCTTCTGGCATCGTGATAGTTCCGGGCGGATTCGAACCGCCGTCAATGGCTAACTTCCGCCGTCCGAGGGGACGAACGACGCCCAAAGGCCATTATGATTGGCCGTCTACACCACGGAACTTCGTTGGTTGGTCTGTGTTCCAACGTTGGGGACGGGGAGTATCTACTTTTCGGTGAGTAGAGAGGGCGCTCTTCCGCCCTCACACCATCTCTCGGGGGCTAGAAACTCTATTCCGTGGCCGATTCTGCCTTTTGGGCGATGAGCGGAGCGGCTTCGAGGCCGGCGATGAACGCTCGCATCCCGGCTTCATCGAACGTCTCGCCGAGGTCTTTCTGGAAGTCGTGGTCGTGTTCGCTCGGATCGACTGGCTCAATCACCAGCCGATACCGCGGCGTGCCGGGGATCTCTCGGAGGACGATTTCGCTGTCGGCGAGGTCGTCGCTGTAGCGGTTGTTGAGTCGGTTGACGTCGTCTTCGAGTGGTCGATCGGATGAGGAGTCGCTCATGGTCACACCGGGGCGGGCGCTGCGTCGGGTTCCTCGTCGGCCGAGATGAAGTCCTCGGCGATGGGCTCGACGTCGTCACGGATGATGCTTACGTCGAACTCGTACTGTTGGTCAGCCTCGCTGTCGAACGGGGCTGTACCGTTCTCGTACGCCTGTACCCGTTCGAGCGTGAACTTCGCCGCCTCGGCCGTCCACCGCTCGCGAGTGCCTGCGTCGGAGACGAGGAGGAATTCGGGCTCGACCGAGACGTAGGTCTGTCCGCGGTCGGTGGTGTAGCTGTTCGGCTTGCCCATCACCATCACGTGTTCGACTTCGGACGCCGTCAGCTCCTCGCGATCGCCGTCGGGGGCGAGCTCTTCGAGCACGCTGACCGTCTCCGGGTCGTACTGGCCGGCGTACACGTAGAAGACGCCCGTCGCGTCGCGGATCTTCGCCCGGTAGGTGGTCGGGCTGTCGTTGACCTTCGCGACTTCCATCAACGTCCCCATCATCAGGACGCGGTGGACGCCTGCGCCGGTCGGCGTCAAGTAGTAGTTCGGTGCGCGGTCGCCGTCGGACTCGATGTCTGCGGGCATTTTGAACTCGGTGTTGGACTCGTTGAACTCCGTTGCGAACATCCGGGTCGCTTTGTTCCGTTCGCGCTGGCTGCCGTTGCTGTTGTTGGTGTCGTTGTCACTCATGGGTGTAGTGTTGTCTGGTGGGTGGTTGTCGGTCGTTACGCGGCGGTCTCGGCGGGCGTTGCGTCGGCGCTGATGTCGGCGTCGTCGCTCACGAGGTCTTCGAGTGCGGCGACCACATCGTCGTCTGCGCCCGTACAGAAGGTGGCGTCGTTGACGAGGAGGTACTGTCCGAAGACGGGACCGCGAATCTCGACGTACTTGCCGAGGACCTCCGCGCGAATCTCGTCGGCGACGACGGTCGTATCGAGCGCGTCCATCGCCATCTCCTTGGCTTTCTCGAGGTCCATGCTCGTCGCTGCCTCGGTCGCTTCCTGATCGAAGACGACATCCTGTGCCGTCTCGCCGTTGTCGATGACCGCCTTGATCCGAAGGTCGAACTCGCCCTCGACGGGGCCGTGTTCGGCACACCGTCCGTTCTGGACGACGCGCGTACAGTCGTCGTCGGGACACCGCTTGATCAGTCCCGAGCCCGTGTTGATGGCGACGATGGCTCCTTCGTGAGCCGTCTCGCTGCTCTGGATGTCGATCTCTTCGTCTTCCGCGACGGTGACCTGGCTGTTCTTCGTGAACTTCACCGAGTACCGGCCTTCGTACTCGTCGGCGACGACGTTCTGAATGTGGTAGGTCTGTCCCTCCTCGAGTTCGGGGATGCCCTCCGTTCCCTCCCAGATTGTGAACTTGATTTTATCGGTCTCGTCCCCGAGCAGGCCGACCTGCGCCATGCTGTCGCTGTTGGGCGACCACAGCTGGACGACCTCGACGGCGAGATCGTGCCAGGTGCCCTCCTCGGTGATCTCTTCGACAGGGGTCGGGTCGAAGGCGTCGTAGTTCGTCTCTGCTTCCGTGTCGTTCGTCGGCGTCTCGGACCGCTCGATGCCGGCGTTGTCGCAGATCGTGTTCTCGACGCTCCGGGTTGCTTCGCCGACGGGCAGGAGGTACTCGTCGACGAGATTCTGGATCTGCGCTTCGATCTGTTCGACGTTCAGGTCTGCTTGGTCGCCGTACGTTTCCACGAGGTCTGCCGCGTTGCTTGCTACGTTGCTCATGTCTGTTGGTTTCTAGTCCGATCTTCCGAGAGAGGCTTGAGCGGAGGCTGCTTCTCCCCTTTTTCTCTCTCCTCACCCCCTCTCGGGACATACAAAACCTCTCTGCGGGGCGCGCTCTTTTCTCCACTCTTCGAATTGCGGACGTGGCGGGGGGTGGTGTTTGTCTTCTGATTTTCTTTTAAGAGCAATTCAGAACATCTTGTCGACGTTCCGCCCGTATTCGTGGAGGAATTCTTCGGTCGTGATTTTTCCTTCTTTGAACGCATCGATGGTGTCGTCGCCTGCGACCTCTCCAATGGCGAGCGTACCAGCCATGGACGCGCCGTACTTGAGATACTGCCCGAGCGTTTCGGCGTTTTGTACTCCACCCACGAACTGCGTGAGTTTTGGAGCGTTGCCTCCGAGAAGTTGTTCGGCAAGTGCACGAGCTTCGTTCGCCGCATAGCCCTTTTCGAACTTGGTATCGCCAGCCTCTGTTTCTATACTTAGTTCGGTCAAGTACAGAGATGGTGTTTGGAGAACTACCACGGTACAGGTGTAATCGGACCCCTCGAAGTCTAACACGCATCCTTCCGGTTCGTATATCAGTTCGACTGGTTCGCCTATCGGCGAGGTTCTTCCCGGTTCTGGGTCGACAGCACGAAAGCCGTCGGGCGTGTTGTCGGTGTCATCGCTAGTGTCGGACATGGTGTGATTTTCCCGTCGGTGCTGGATGTGATTAATCTTCCCCGCCGGGTCACCCACCTCGCCGGATACAAACTAACCTCCAGATCTCCACTATTGTTAACGGGAGCAGGCTTTTGTAAAGTGGTTGTGAGCGGGCTGTATGGAGTATTCGACCGTCGGTGTAGACGAGCGTCTATTCGTACGGCTACAGGATGGAGAGGAGCTTCGTGCGGGAATCGAACAAGCTGCGTCGGATGTTGGCGCAGAAGGGAGCTGGTTCATCGGGTTCGGTGGGCTTCGCAACGCGACTCTCTGGTTTTTCGACCAACAGGAGCGGCACTACGACAGTATTCACTTCGAGGAACCGCTGGAGCTGACCTTCTGTGTCGGAAACTTCGCGTGCGTCGACGGGTCGATGTTCGCTCACACTCACGTCACGGTCGCGGACATGGAGGGCAATTCGATCGGTGGCCACCTCGAGTCCGCAGAGGTGTTCGTCGGCGAGGTGTATGCGGACCTGTTCGACGAACCCGTCGACCGAGAGAGCAGCGCAACGCCCGTGCTGGATACTCGACAGTGGTTGAGTGCCGATATCGAAGCGAGCCCGGAGACGCACCCCGAGACTGGCTTCAACCTGAATCACACCGATGTGTGACTTGGAGGAATACGTCCGGCGAGTCGAGGGGTGGCTGCCCGATTCGGAGATGGTCGAGCTCCACAACGGGATCGCTGTTGTCCGGACGGTCGAGGGAGATGTCCTTGAGACAAAACAGACGAAACACGGCCTGTATCACCAGTTCACGATTGCGAACGATCCCTGCTGGCTCGACCTTCTCGCACCCACGGTTACATGCGACGAGTGTCTTCACCTGGGGGACCTGAGCGTGGAGTACGACGATGGATTTCTCGTCGTTCGGTGACCGGCTACTGGCCGGCGCGGAAGATGAGCACGTACTCGTCGGCGATCAACCCGCCTGTCTGGCCGGGAATGTTCTCCGGGGCGTTCTCGTATGGGAGTGTCTTCGAGGGGATGGACCGCGGAAGACTGTGTTCGAGGTCGAGCTGGAACTGCTGGGCAATTTCGATGGTGATGACGTTCATCGGAATGGGGACTCGCGAGACCGTCCGATTGCCTAAGACGATCGCAACGGGCTGTCCTGGCTTCACGACGCGGGCCATCTGTTCGAGCGTCTCGGCGTAGTCTGCGAAGAAGTGGAGCACGTCGTCGTCTCTCCCATCTACGTCTTTCAGCGCGTCGACGGTGGCCCGAAGCGTTGGCGACCACTCGCTGACCGTGGCGAACTCGATGTCTGAGGTGGTTTTGCTCCCACCGAGGCCACTCGGGTCGACGTCCGTCATCTGGTCGAGCTTGAGCGGCGTCGCGACGGCTGCGGGGTCGGTGCTGAAACCGCCGTACGCAACGGTGGTGGAATGGTCACCATAGGGGGGGCTAGAGACAACAGCATCGGCAGAATCTGGTGCGAGAACGCTTGTATCGCGACAGTCCGCGTACTTGATTGTCGCGGTCGTTTCATCTGAAACCTGCGTAGCGTAGTCAACAAGCCCGTAGAAGTTCTCCCTGAGAGTCTCAATGAACGTCTCCGTGAACTTCGGATCGTGGCTTTCGCGGTCGGCCTCTGGGATCCGGTGGCGCTTAAACTCGGAATCTCGCTGATAGCTAATGTTCCGCGCGGCCTGTGCGAGAGCGATCCGGATGAACCGGATTACCTCGTGGTCGTATTCTGCTCGCAGTTCACTTAACTGCCGGCTCATGGCCGTGATCTTCGCTAGTTGCGGTTCAGGGAACCAACCCTTTCGGACTCCGTATGCGTTGTAATTCTGGTCTCCCGAGTCTTCCGTGTAGATGTCGCCGCCGTGTTTGGTCCGGTGTTGGCTCGCTGCGGACTGGTAATTCTCCTCGATGAACTGTTCGCGAGTCGCCCAGTCTGTCCCGAGACACTGGCGAATTGCGGACTCGAGTGTATCGAGATCGGGAACCGTTGATTTGGTTCGCGAGAGGAGACACGCGAACGGGTTAATATCGGTCGCGATAGCGTTCAGGCCGTGTCGCCGGGCTTCAGCCGCTGTCGTGCCGCTCCCGGAGAATGGATCGAACACCAGATCGCCTTCGGAGAGCGTCCCTGTGTGCGTCCAATGTTCGAACAGCGCGTCCGGAATCTGGGGGATCATCCGGGCGGGGTACTTGTGGAGGTCGTGGGTGCCGTAGTCGGTCGTCGCACCCTTGAACGACCAGTCTCGGTCCTCGAGGCCGGGGCGATAGTCGGTGGTGGCTGTTAGGGTCGATTGCATGGTTAGGCGAGTTCGGGGAGGACCTCTGGAGCGGGCCTCGCGAACGCTCCGACGTCGACGCCGGCTTTCTTCGCACACGAGGTACAGACGACCGCTGTTCCAAGCCCGTCGTCTGAGCGGCCGCTGAGGACCTCGCAGGCGTTGTCTTCTTTCGAGAAGCCGTGGTCGCATCGGTTACATTCGGGGCTGTTCGTCGTTTCGTGGTTGGTCTGTAGAGTCATTGGTTTGAGCCTGAAAACGTGGTAACGTAGATGTCTGGGCCGTTTTCGTTGATACAGAGTTTGCAGTCGCCGCATTGGATCTCGCCGTCCGTCGCGTCGTACGGGCAGAGGACGTGTTCTGGGCCGGCTGGTATCTCTTCGACGTCGTCGACCACCTTGTACCGCCGATGACCGTAGTCGCCGTCGTTGGACCGGTTCACAGTAAAGCCGTCTGCCTCATCCCAGTTGAGCCACGACGAGGCAGAATAGGTGTAGATGTCGAATTCGGGGAGTTGTCTTGCGATCTCCGTAACTTTGAGGATGTCGTGTCGGCTCGAAAAATCCCCGGCCTCGTTCAGCCGAATCGTCGTAACCGGATTCTCTTTTCGTTCGACGTGAAGCCTGAACGCATCCGCCCAGGTGACCGGATCGAGATACGACCAGATTATCTCCTGTTTTCGCCGGAAGTGGAGCGGCATGGGAAAATCTCGTTCGTTTCTCGCGGCGAAACAAGTCATTTCATCTACTTGACAGAACTCAGTCCCGAGATTGACGCAATCCGTGGCCGCGCTCATGTTGACGATCGCAACATGTGGGGCAATCTTCGCGTTTCTGTAGCTCGTGTAGGTGCCGAGGATATGTGACCACGCTTTCGCCCGATCGACGGCGTACTCGGCCTCGCGGATCCGGCGGCGGAACCGATCGATCCCCTCGACGGCGTCGACGTCGAAACTGTACGCCCAGTTCGGCGCGATATACTCCGCCAGCTCGTCGTCCGCCGGGGGCGCGGGTCGGGCCTCGGCAATCCGCTGGGCGCGGTTCTGGCCGTTCTGGAAGGAGTTAATACGCGCTTGCATGGGACTCGGGAAGTGTGTCTAGTTGGCCGACGTGAGGTCGTCGGGGCCAGCTGCCTCGAGACGAGTCGTCCCGCCGCGGCTGATCGGGAGGTCCTGTGTCGAGATGCCGGTGAACTCGGCCCAGGTCCACCACGTCTCATCGACAGTCGTTGTCTGGCCGTTCTCTCGCTTGTAGACGGTTGCGGAGACGCCTTCGGTACCGCGCTTGATTTCGGTCCAGATACGCGGGTCTTCGTCCTCGTCGTCGGTGCTATTCGGGGATGCTTCGGTGGCGGTGTTGGCTTCCATTTCTACTCTCTCTCTCGGTTTCTTCGGAGCACAAAAACTCCCTATGGCGGTGCTGCTGACCGGTGTGGCTACTCTAACTGGGCCGCCCGCTTGGACCGCCACTGCTCGCACTGGGGGGCGATCGTCGTCGCGAGTCGACAGTCGTCGTCCGGGTGCGCGTAGCCGTAGTCGATGAGGTACGATTGGCCTCGATACACCCCCCAGTTTTCATGAGCGTAGATGTCGGAGGTCGTGAACCCGAGCTGGTCAAGCTCCTGCCAGGCACGTTGGATAGCCGGGCCTGCCACCGTCGTCTCGTTTTCCGGGGCGGCCCGCGGGTATACCCCCCATCGATGCCCGTCCTCCGGCGTGGCGAGACAGGGCAATGTGACTGTCGAGAGTGCTGTGGGCGTCGTTGAAATGTGGTGTTCGAGCGCGTTCTGGAGCGTCCCGCTCGTGAAGCCAGTCCCCCATTGGGGGATCGCCAACTTGGCGACGGTGGTGTCCGGCAGCGACGGGATCGCGACGACGAGCCGGCCAGCACCCGCGCCGAGGAACTCGGTGCCGTCGGGAAACATCTCGCGAACGTCGGTCCAGATGACGGTCTCTCGGTCCGCGATCGTATCGAGGATGTCTGCGAGTGTCGTGGCGTACGCGGGTCGGTCGTCGAGTGACTCAGCGAGCGACTCAAACGCGGAACTGGCCATCGATCTGCTCAGTTGGGCTCGGCCGACCCAAGCCGGTCGCCGACGTCGACGGTCTCGGCGTCGGTCGCCGCCAGCGAGGCGAGCCCGTCGAGGACCGTGAAGTCAGCATCCTCGGGGATCATGTACGTGTCCGGGCCGGCCCAGACGCTGTCGTCGTTCCGTTTGGAGAACGGAAGGACAGTCGCGGTGACGGTGGATTCGGCGCACCCAGACGAGACCTGGAGCGTGGTCGGTTCCGCAAAGACGAGGATCCCTTCGGGATCGTGGATGAATTCGGCACTCATTGGTTGGGACGGTGGTTGTCGACGCGCTGTTGTTCGAATCGCTGCTCTGCGGTATCGGCCTCGGCGTCTTCGACGAGCTGACGGTGGAGTTCCTCGTCGTCGACGCCAGCAAGTGGGCAGTCGGCCTCGTGGTCGCGACCGTCGTGGATGACTCGCTCGCAGTCTGGACACTCCGGAGCCGGTGGGGCGTTCCACGGCGCTCGCGAACTGTTCGGATTGATGTGTGATGGGAACGGCAAATTTCAGTCTCCTCCACCATCCTCGGGAGCTACAAACTCTCCAACCGGGTCGCTCGCCGTGGAGGTTCGACTGAATCGAGCGCAGATCGACTGAGTCGAATAGAGTTCAACTGAGTCGAGTTGACTTCGATTCAGTATGGCTGGCTTCGATCCAGCCGATTGGGGTGTGGCAGATTCGATTGAATCGGGTATGGATCGACTGAGTCGAATTGAGTTCGATTCAGTATGGCTTGCTTCGATACAGTCGGGTTGATTGGTCCCGAACACCCCCGCACTAACTGTGAGTTCTGTATCGGGACTGGGGCAGGGAGGAAGGATGGCAGGGGATGATGGGTGTCGGCCAGACCCCACAGGGGAGAAGAAGTGGGGTGGCCGCTGTTAGACCTGGTACTCCATCTTGACCAGATGACCGCACAGGAGGCACTCTTCGACCCCGCTTTCGATCTGGAAGTCTTTGCTACCGCAGTCAGGACACGCTTGGTCGATGAGCTCTTCGCATTCGGGGCACTGGAGCCGGAAGGCGCTCCCACCTTCGGTCTTGACCGTCGCGTTCTCTAACGTCAGGTACTCGTCACACTGCTTGCTCGGACAGAACGCCGGGAGCGTCCCGAGTCGCAGGAATCTGTTCTCCTCAATGGACAATTTCTCCCCTGCCATTGCGTATAACTATACACAAGCACCCGACTTAAAGTTTACTATCGAATTGGTTGGTATATCAACGCACAAGCACTCAAAAAGAGAGAAATTGTTAGAGTTTTCCAGCAAATTGCTGTCGTCATCTAAAGATAGGAAGCACGTAATATGCCCTTCTGTTTCGGGGTGAACCTGACCTCACTTTGAGGGGTGATGAAGACGGTTCGGAGCTGTTCTCGTCCGGTATTAGATGTGGGCCACTCGGGGAGGGTGTTCGTATCTGTGGGGGTGATGATTCGGTACTGCTGATCTGTCTCCGTGTCTTCGAGGAGGGTCTGTATCGATTCGATCTGGTTCTTTGAGGTAGCGACCTCGAGGTGCGGGTTGGATTCCGGCTCGGTGTTGATCACTTCGATGCCGTTTCGAGCGAGTCGATCGGCGACCAGCTGAATGTCAGTTTGGTGTGGACTGGTGGTTTCACTCGTTTCGATACACTCTGGTTCGGGGGTGTTTCTTGCGGACATTTTTCTATAATCCACCCCGTTCGATGGATAGAAAACCACCTCTTAGGCAGGCAACGGTCGGTTCAGTATTCGCTGTTGGTAAAATAGAGCAGTGGGAGGATGACGAGAAATGAGAGCAACGCAATTGCTCCGGTGAGCATCGTAAAGCCCCACTGGACCGCGAAAATCGTGACGCCGATACCTACGATCACAAGCGCGATCGTCTCTCGACCGAGGAAAGAAATGAATCCAGAGACGCCGCCGGCATCAGGTGCGTCGGTGGTGTTTTCGTCTGTCTTTGGCTCGGAATCGTCACTTGGTGTGTCTTGAGACTCGTCAGAGTCCCGGTTAAACTTCGTTTCGTGCTTGCGGATCGTCCAGTCGGTTAGTCCTTCACAACTGAGGCACCGTGTGAGGCTGATAAAGGAGTCGTCTGGGAGGCCGTAGCTAACAGATTCGACTTGGCTTGGCCCACAACTACAGCGTTCTAACTGCTTGTGCGAGACGCGATCTCGGCCACCCTTTGGTTTGGTTTTTGTCTCCGCTTCTGCTTCGGCGTCTTCCATCTGCATACTGATTCCGACCACTACTATATGTAGGCTTTCCCGTCCCTTCCTGTCTCTGGGGGATTCGCGTGGTAGTTGACGGGAACGCCTATGGTGATTGCTGGTTGGAACTGACTCGTGGTGCCCACCTGCGCTCGGGCACTCAGTCGTCGTCTAACAGGAGTATGGTGTAGGGGTTGGGGTTATGCTGGACTATGTTGAGGACGAACCGCTGTTCAGCTGCTTCGAGGAGATCTTCGATCAGGATACCTTCTGAGATCTCGATCGTGTAGTCCTCGTTAAACGGCGTGCCGGTGACAGACTCGAATTCGTCTTCGAGACTGAGTTCGTCGACGACGCTTCGCCAGTAATCGAATTCGAACGTCTCTGCTGGTTCTACTAGGGTCATTTTTGGATACCTCTCACCACCCATCGGAGGTCACAAACTCTTCTGGATGGGTTCTGGATGTCGATCTGACCGGAATTGCTATACCTGATTGCTGTGACGGCGGTAGTTGTATGAGCGAATCGAGCGCGGATAGTGCTGCTGTGGATAGTCTGGGGCCAGACAATGCGTGCGAGCTCGTGTTCTTTGGATTCAGCGAACAGGCTGTCGAGGAGCTTCGAGAGGGTATCGGGCTTGCGGGAGTAAAAGTCAACAATGTGGGCTTCACCACTATCGACCAGGAGACGCAGTCGCCGTCCGTGACCATTCAGGGGCTGGACATGCAGAACTCCCGGCTTCTGGCGACAACGCTATCGGAGGCTGGCCTTGGTGGCCTCGTCGAGTCTGACCCCATCGTCATCATCGAGCCGAACTAACTGTACGCGAAGAGGTTCCCGTTTTCCCTGTCCTGTGACGCTGTAGCGTTCGTTGAAAGCCCGTGATCGAACGTCATGAGTGAGACACTAGCCGGGGTGTGCTCTTCGAGCGTTTCGAGCGTGGTGTGATCCGGCCGTGCTTTCGAGGATTGGGCCATGAACGCGACCCCATAGTACCAGTTCTCGTCGAACATATCGCGACTCTCGCCGACGTAGTCGTGGGTGTCGATGTTCGCTGGGTACGGCTCGCCGTTCGGGAAGTAACGCTCTACTAGCCGGCGATCGTGGACTACGTTGTCTGCTTCGTTCTTCACGATGACGCCGCCGTGCATGTCGATCTTGACCTGATAGCCGTCCCACGGGCACATCTCACGACTGTTCGCGTAGACGACCTCGTAGGGGTGGATGCTTTCTCGCGTCCAGTCGCCGAGCTGCCTTGGGAAGCTGACGGGCGCAGGTCCGTATCGCTGATCCCGCAGGCTGTCGATCTCATCGGCGTCTCGAAGGTCGTATGCGGACTGGAAGTGCGCCGGGTTGAGCGACTCCATGGCTTCGACGGCGAGGCTGATGATCTCCCGGCTGGTGACGACTCGTTGCGGGACGTCAATCTCGTACAGGTAGTCGTTCTCGCCTTGGTTCGCGTCGGTGAGCGTTCCGGGGATGGGGGCAGTGAGATAAAAACAGTTGTACCCCCCTCGCCATTTTGCCGTGATATACGTCGACTCGCCGTTACACCACTGTATCTTCGTGATGAGGTTGTTCTGGAGGTGATTCGTGTCGCGGTCGTATTCGTCGGTCTCCGAGAGCGTCCAGCCGTTGACTTCCTTGGGGATGTCGATGTCGGTCCCTTCTGTTAGCCGCTCTCTGTACTCATCGAGATCACTTCGCGAGAGCAGTTCGAGTGGGTCCCGTCCGGGCTTCGCAGAGGCGCTCTTCCCCGATGAGTTGCTGTAGGTCGGGTCAAACGAAAGCGAGACGCCGAGTTCGCTCACCCGTGTGAGCTCCGTTTCGTAAGTGGCTGTTTCGTCGGGGTCCGGCCTCCGCCCCCAACCGTGCCGTGGCTTCTGGACTTCTGCGCGCACCGTGTCGCCTAACTGGTAGACGTTGCCGTCTGGGCCTAGGACTGCGAGGGCGGTGTTGTTCACCTCCTCAAGGACCCGAGAACGCCGGGAGAGATCGTCGACGTCCAGGCGGGTAAAATCGAAGCCGCCCCACGTGAGGTGCTTGGCTGCTTGGGTGATCGTTTTGCCGTCGTGGTTCTCGAATACTCGCGGGTCCCCACACCAGATTGCGCTCCGGAGTTCGGATTCCGTAGTGATCCCGTCTCCCGTTAGCAGCTGGTCGATGCTGGCGTGTCGATCGCTCATTCTGATTCTGGCCTCAGTTCGCCGTGGTTGATGAGGTGGGATAGTTCGTCTTTGAATTCGGAGATGGCTTCTTCACTGAACTCTTCATCGTCTTCTGCGTCCCACTGTCGGCGGGTGTTCCACGTGTTGCGGCCGCGGAACTTCCGGCCCTTCTTTTGGATCCTGACGAGTGATCGGGTGTATACGGAGACACGCCAGCCTGCGAGGCCCTGCTTACGGAACAGGTCTCCGTCAGCCCCGGAGTACGGAAAGAACCCGAGGTCTGCGAGAACCCTGAAGGGGGTCCCTTGATCCCAATCTGCGTCGGAGAACGACTTGCTCATTTCAATTCACCTTCTACTCTATTCGAAGGGCAGAAACTCTCTCTGTGGGGGTTAGTGTCCGTCTGAGCGAGGCTCCGGTGTGTCGTTACCCGGTGAAATCTGCGAGTGTTTTTCGCTGGCGGTCCTCGTTTTGGACGTTCGTGATCAGGACCTCATCGACTTCACCACGACCACTGGCATCGCTATTAATCGCTCGTGTGGCTCCTACATATGTCGTTGAGAAGGACTCAAAGTCTTCGTATAATTCCGCGACGGGCGGGGAATTCGAGATGACAACCGAGATATCTTGGTTGGAGAGTTTAACAGCGACATCCCGTAATCGCCGTTGGTCATCTCGGTCAAACCCCTCTGCGTGGTACGAATTGAAGTCGGCTGTCTTCGAGACTGGTTGATACGGGGGGTCAAAATATACAAGATCGCCGCTTTCGGCGGTCTCTACGATGTATTCGAAATCTGTGTTGTAGATCGCTGTTCCTTGGAGTCTGCGGGAGGCTTTGCGAATCCGCTGTTCTTGTACCCAGTTGGGGTTCGTGTAGTCGCCAAATGCGACGTTGAATTCGCCGTCGTTATTCTCCCGGTAGAGGCCGTTGAAGCACGTTCGGTTGAGGTATATGAGGAGACTTGCTTCTCGAATGCGGTCCTGTGTAGTCAGGTTCTGTTTTGAGAGAAAGTCGTTGAATTCCGTCCGCATTTCGTAGTAGTAGTCTTTCGAGTGGTCGTGGGTCCTGTTCTCTTCGATGAGTGCTGCCGGGTGGTCGCGGGTGATCTCGTAGAGCGTAGTGAGGTGGGAGTTGAGATCGTTGACTGTCCCTGTGCTAGGATTGAGGTAGAAGAAAACCGCCCCGCCTCCAATGAATGGCTCGTGATATTCGTTGTATGTCGTCGGGAACAGGCCAGTAATCTCCGATAACAATTGACGCTTCCCGCCTGCCCACTTCAAAATTGGATCCGTCATTTGGCCTTGTGAAGTGGACTGTATCTTCTGGGGATTCGTTACTCTGCCGGCGGGGTGTAGAGGGTCTTGTCCCGGAGGTAATCTCCGTGGAGCGACCAGATGAGCTCGCGTTCGGCGGTGGTCGGTTCGTCAAGTTCGGCGTCTCGGTTCACGTAGCCCACACCGAAACTGATGGGGAACGGATCGACGTTGTTGCGCTTGAGGTTGTACTTCGTAATCTCCTCGGGGTCTTTCCCAAGCCGGTGTGCGAGCTCGACGATGTTGACGAGTTCTTCTGGGGCGACCTTCCCGGCTTCCGTCTCAACGGCGTCGTAACTGACTACCATCGGGTCGGGGTTGGTCGGGTGGATGTACTTGATGAGGATTTCGTCGCCGTCCTCCTTGACAGTCGCCGCATACATGCGCTGATCGAAGCGCGTCATCGACATGTGCTGGCCGTACTGTGCCCAGGTCTCTGGGATGGGTTCGCCGTCGACGAGGCCGTCGGCTGGCCGTTCGGGGATGACGATCTCGTCTCTGCTCGACCGCTGGCTTTTCTGGACGGTTGGCGATAGGCCATTGCTTCCAGCCTCTGTTCTCTCGGTTGATTCGGTCATGTCTGAGTGGATGTTATAGCGAACCGCGGGCGACGTGAGCGACGACTTCCCCATCGAGGAGGAAACACGGCGGATCGATTCCGGGCTTGTATGGTCGCCCGTCGAAAACGAGACCGCGCTCTACCGCACGGGTGTTGAGTGGGTGTTCGTGTCCAGAGTTGTTCTCGTGGACGAAGAGTGTGGCCGTCTCCATGTCTTCCGGGAGATCGACGAGGTCGAACGCGAGCCAGCCACAGCTATTGGTGCCGTCTATCTGGACTGTCTCGGCGCTCCACCGATCTCCATCGTGACAGGAGATTTCGTGTGTTTCGTCAGGGTCGCGATCGAAGTCGCGGTGTCGCCCTCTCCACACACGGATGGTTACTGTCTCGTCGTTAGACATCGGCGCTGCGATCAGCTCCGATTGTGACATCGGTGTCGGTTATCTGGAGACTTGCTGGTAGCGACGTTCGGATACTGTCTTCGATGAGTGGGAGTTCGTAGCCATCTCCGATGACTGTTGCGGTCACCCCTGTGTCTCCTGTGCTGGTGTCGACGCTTACGGGGGTGTTGTTGCCTATCTCTGTGATGAGGTTGGCGACGTGTTCGCGCATCGCGATGCTTCCGGACTCGATCGTGTACGTCACCTTGTCGGTGGTCATGCGCTTGCTTGGTCAGAGACGAAGACGAAGTCCCCGATGTAGTCGGCTTCGTTCTTGAGGGTGTGGGCGGCCTTGCTGATCTGTGGGTACTTCGGCGAGCTGACGACGAGCAACTCTGTTTCTTCAGAGACGCCGATATCCCCGATGGTCTCGTATGCGCCTTGGTAGTTGTACGACGCTTCGTCGACGGCACTGATGACGTATCCGCTGATATCTTTGTGTCGCTTCTCACCATCGATTGCGGAGTCGGTTCCGAACCAGAGTCGGATGCTGCCCTCGCCTTCGGCTTGGAAGTCGTTCGCACCGAATATTTCGAGGAAGCCCGATCCGTCTGATTTGAGGATTTTGAGGTACATGGTTACTCGTAAAGCACGTCGTCTACGGGCTCTCCGTTCGAGAGGAGTTCTTTGAGATCGGTCGGGATACCGCCGATGTCGATGATCTTGATGCTGAACGGCCCGGACCAGTTCTGGACCCAGAACGGCGCTCGCTCGTGGTCCTTGAGCTCGTCCGCCTCGAAGTCGGTCGGGCTGATCAGCACCCCTTCGTCGTTTACCGCGTCCTCGACCGGGACGAGCCACGAACGCTTCCCCTCCGTTTCGACCGGTTCTGCGCGGCCCCGGATCCACTCTTGGGGGGTGAACTTCAGTTCTACGTACGGGCCGTCGATATTGTCGACGTCCTCGACGGCTTCGATGGAGAGGCGCTGTTCTGAAAGGCCAGTCACCCGGCTTACCTCCCGAAGTGCTTTCTCCGGGTTCGGCGCAGAGACGTTGACCTTCTCTGCGACTGCTACAGTGTACTGTTTGCTGGATTCGGTCGACATTCTTTCTAAGACTCCTTCACCTCCTCTCGGGTCATATAAACCTCTCTGGGGGTCGTTCGGACTGCTGGAGATGTTTGGGTCAACGACGCTCGTCGGCAGGTCTGAGCGTACAGATGTGTTTTCCGTCGGGCCAGCCGTATGCCCCAGTGTGTGCTGAATCCAAGAGGAGGTCCGGGGAACGGCCTTCTGTATGAGTTCGGCAGGCATCTGAACAGTAGCAGTGGATTGCTGGGAATACCCGGTCTGTCTTGAGAGCTGGTTCGCCGCTGTTTGGGACCGAGTCGTAGTTTCGGGGGTCGTCCTGTATCTGGTGTTCGTAGGAGACGACCTGTGCCGTATCGGTCGATGACTCTCGTTCGGTCTCTCGGTGAAAGATGTGATTCCCGCATCCGGGGCAGATTGGTTCGATGTGGTGTGCTCTCGGCGTCGTGTACTCAGTCGAGCCGGAGAGTGCCCCATCGGGCGTCCAGTTGAGGTTAGAGAAGAGCGCGGCGATCGGTGAGAGCGGTTCGATGATGGTGGCTTGGGTGTCGTCCGTTCGGTAGATGGGTTGGGCTTTCCGCTCGGTATGTGGCGGCGGGGAAAGCAAGAGTTCACGCGCGTCGGAGGTCGTGTTGAGTCTGATACTCTCGCCAGCATCGGCCGTGAGGAGTTCGTCTCGGGTCTGGATGTCTGTCGGGTCGGTATCTGGCCACACGCCGTGGGTGATCCAGTAGTGTTTCGCGTTCAGGAGTGAGTACCGGATGAGGTCTCTCTTCGGCGGGTACTGGTCTCTGAGGTTACGGTGCCACCCGCCGTTGGCCGAGGCGTAGTCGCCGTGGTCTTCGGCGTATCGCTGATAGCCGTTCCAATCAACGCCGCCGATGTCGGCCGGTGGCTTCCCGGTGATGCTCTCTTGGGTCAGATTGACGATTTCAGCGTGGGTGGTAAGCGGCGTCCCCCCGAGGATGTGGATCCTGTTCTCGACCGATCGCCACTCGTCGTACGTCGCGATATCTGTGGCTTGGATCGGCGATGAGCCGTTCGGGTAACCAAGGACGAACTGATCTGGGATGTCCGGGAGAATGCCCTCGCATTTGGGGACGATAATGATGTTCGTATCTGGGTATGAGCCCCAGATTTCGTTGGCCGCATCGATGTGTTCCCGGAGGGAGGCCCGATCATAGATATCGCCGACGACCGCGATCTCAGGTTCGTACTCGAAGACGCGGTCGATAAATCGGTCGAGGTCGGCGTCGAGATACTCGTTATCGAGAAAGTGGACCGGGAGCGAGACTTCCTCGGGGATCCACTGATACGACGAATCTTCACGGTGGCCGATGCCAAACCCGAGACGGGCGGCGTCGAATACGTAGGGGTAGCGTCCGGTGAATACGACCCAGTCGGCGTTGCGAGCTTCGCGGATGGTCTCTGGAAGCGGCTCACTCGTCGGTGTCGATTCCAAGCCAAGCTTTGGTCGGGTGCTGTTGTAGGTAGACTCGGTGGTCGACTCGGGGACGGTCGCGCCGTAATCACCTAATCCTGCTTGGCTACTACTCATCTACAATCACTCTACAAGCTGCCCTCGGAGGCTAAAAACCTCGAGCGGGGCGGGAACCTATTCATCCGTCTTCAGTTAAGCAAGAAACCGCGTGATAGCGGAGGCTTATCGAGACATCTTTCGGAAGGAATGAGGAAGCCGAGTTTGTGCCCAACGGCTCCTCATCTCGGATTATGCGTCGGCTCACTACACTGTTTCCCTCTGAGTTTCTCGAAGAGCACGCCGAGGAACTCGGCGTGGTCGAACGTGACCGCAAGCTTCAGATCCCTGCCTTTGTCTGGACATTTGTGTTCGGTTTCGCCGCAGGCGAAAGCCGAACACTCGCCGGGTTCAGACGATCTTACAACTCAACTGCCGATGAGACAATCTCGCCCAGCGGGTTCTATCAGCGGTTGACGCCGACGCTTGCGGAGTACCTCCGCGACCTCGTCGAGCGCGGTCTCGACGAGGTCGCTGTTCCTGATGCTGTTGACGCTGATATCGACCGATTTAGAGACGTGATGATCGCCGATGGAACGGTGTTGCGGTTACATGAGTTTCTTTCAGATCAGTTCGAAGCCCGCCATGAGGAGCAGGCTGGAGCGAAGCTCCACCTGCTCCACAATGCCACAGAGCAGACGATCGAACGGATCGATACTGCTGACGAGAAAACACACGACAGCACCTTGTTCAACACAGGGCCGTGGCTTGAGAATCGCCTCATGCTGTTCGATCTCGCCTACTTCAAGTACCGCCGGTTTGCGCTGATCGACGAGAACGACGGCTACTTCGTGAGTCGGCTGAAGCAGAACGCGAACCCGGTGATTACGGCAGAATTACGGGAATGGCGCGGCCGCGCCATTCCCTTAGAGGGCAAGCAGCTCCGAGCTGTTCTCAACGATCTCGATCGGAAGTACATCGATGTAGAAGTCGAAGTAGAGTTCAAACGAGGGCCGTATAATGGGACGCAGTCGCTAGATACGAAGCGATTTCGCGTCGTCGGCGTCCGCGACGAGGACGCCGACGACTACCACCTGTACATGACGAATTTAGCGAGGAAAGAGTTCTTTCCGGCGGATTTAGCGGAGATCTACCGCTGTCGGTGGGAAGTTGAGTTGCTGTTCCGGGAGCTGAAGACACAGTACGAACTAGACGAGTTCGACACGAGTGACGAACACGTGGTGAGGATCTTATTGTACGCAGCGCTGCTGTCGCTGCTTGTAAGCCGCGATCTGTTGGATCTAGTCACTGAGCAGGCGGATGATGAGCTTGTGTTTCCGACAGAGCGCTGGGCGGCGACCTTTCGGTCGCACGCCCAGCTTTTGCTCCACGAACTCGGTGAGTTCCTCGGCTACTCACCACCGCCGCTGCTCGACCGGCTGATCGAAGACGCTCAAAAGGTCCACAAGCAACGACCAATCTTACAAGAGACACTCGCTACCGCTACACAACCGAGGTGTGAGTCTTAACTGAAGACGGATGGGAACCTATTTGTAGGCGCTCTGTGTCATCAGAGTAGGTAGAATGTCCACTGACAAAGCGAATGCGAGGAGGGCGGAGTGTGAATGGGTCCATATCGCCGCAGTCGCGGAAAACGGAGTCATCGGGAGCGACGGCGGTATCCCGTGGGACCTGCCGGAGGACATGGAGCGGTTCAAGGCCGAGACGATGGGCCACCCCGTCGTCCTCGGGCGGAAGACCTACGAGAACATCGCTGACGGCCTTGGTGGGCCGCTACCTGGGCGATTGAACGTTGTGTTGAGTTCCTCCGATGTCGGCGGCCCGGAGTCCGTAGTTACCGTCCACGATGTGGATTCCGCGATCGCCGCTGCTGAAGCTCGAGCTGATGAGACTGGTGTCAGTCGATGCTTCGTTGCTGGTGGGTCTAGTGTCTATGAACAGTTCCTCCCGATGGCAGATACGCTGTTGCTGACCGAAGTTCACATGGAGGTTGACGGTGAGAGCCGGTTCCCTGAGATAACTGCGGGGGACTGGACTGAGGTATCCCGACAGGGGCACGGGCGGTACGACTTTGTCGAGTATCGCACCGTGTGACGCGGGGCTGGCCTACAGTGAAGTGGAGTCCGCGTCGGCGATCGCGTCTATGATGGCGTCTGTAACTGTCTCTTCTGCGTGGTTTCCCTCGACGACGGAGAGTGGTTCTCCCTGCTCTGCGAGCGTCTCGATCGTCGTGTGGTAGTTCGCCTGTATCTTGGCGAGGAACTCACGCTCTTCGAAGATGTCCGTCGAGTCCCGGTCGCCCATCCGGTTGAAGCACTCGTTGAGGTCGACGTCGAGATAGACAGTCAGGTCGGGTGTGAGCGCGTGCTTGTTGATGGTCTGAAGCCAATCGAGAGGCGAGCCCGCTTCCTGCTGGTACGCATACGAGGAGAGGTAGTAGCGATCCGTGATGACGGTCTTCCCGTCGTTGAGGGCCGGTTCGATGGTGGTCTTGATGTGGTTTACTCGATCAGCGGCGAAGAGAAGTGCGAGTGCCTGCTGGCTGAGTTCGATGTCTCCGGCGAGACCCGTTCGGATCAGCCTGCCGATTTCGCCGTCTGTTGGCTCTGCGGTGACGAGGATGTCGTCTTCGGTGAGACCGTCGTGTCGCTCGACGAGCTCGTCGGCGACAGCTTGGGCCTGTGTCGTCGTGCCAGCGCCGTCCACGCCCTCGATTGAAATGAATCGTCCAGTCATGTTCAGAAGAAATCGTCGAGACGCCTTCGCACTTTCTGATCTCGGCTCCCAATTACGCATTTTCCCTCGCCTACCGGGTCGAATATGAGTCGTTCTTGACGTTCGTATCCGAGCCTCGCTGACATCGAACTACCGTGAAAAGTGATTTCCAGGACCTCACCACCCGGTTTTAGGAGCCAGTTGAAGCCTTCCTTAGCGAGTCGTGAGTGGCCAATCTGTGTCTTCTCCTCCGGGCCGGGGGTTTCGAACGGGAGGGTTGTGAGGTCGATATCATGTGTGCCGTCCTTCGATACCATGTTTTTTTCGTACCGTAGATTTGCCTGATAAAGTGACCAAGGCGGGTCGAAAACGACTCGGTCGATGCTACCCTGTTCGAGGTCGGGGTGGCTTGCGAGCTCTGCGACGTCCATCTCGAAGTCGAGGTTGGGACGTTCGCCGCTGATGTCGTTACGGAGGATTTTGCCTCCGGGGGGTGGGGTAAGCTCCGTCTGCCCGGCACAGGCGTTGAGGATAATTTCGCCTTCCTCGAATGAACTCTCGACCCAGTCTCGGATGGTCTTGTCCTCGAAGGTCCACTTACTGAATGGCTGTACAGGGACGAAATGTGTTGGAACCGCCTGTGCGCCGCGTGGTCGCCTTTCGGTGTATTCGTGGCCAGAACCACTCATTGGTTCGTCCGGGTGTGTGGCGGCGTCGTGCGGTCCAAAGAGCGTGGGTTCTGCGTCTACACTCTCGAGAGTCGGTGCGATCTTCGCGATGTCGGTCGCGACCGGTCCGTTGGGTGGGTCCAGTTGCTCTAACAGCGGCGTGGTCTCTGTGGCGTCGACGTCGATCGCGACGGTGAGGTCGCCCACGCTGAAGTACGTGGTCTCACCGACGGTTTTCAGGACGCCAGTTGGAAGCGGCGTGAGGTCGCCGGCTTCGATCGCTCCGGCGAGGTCACAGATGTTGTCGACGAAATGGTCGGGTAACTCCGGGTCGGAGAACCCGTCTGAGAGTCCGTTTGCTTTGTGGCAAGGGGCGAGTGTGAACGTGTCGCCGCCATTTTTGATGTCGGTGACGGTGTAGACGGTCTCTGTCTCGTGGCAGACGAATCGGGAACCGGGGAGGGCGTGGTGGCCGTACCAGATTCGGTCATTTTCGATTCGGCTCGGCCAATAGGCATCGAGTTCCGCGGGGCGGTCCTCGATGTGCTGTCCGTCTGTGGGTTGGGTAGTGGTTGTACTCATGCGTGATCCGAGATAGTTCCGAGTGTTTCCTGGTGATCCGGTGCGATGACGGCGTTTCGCCGTGTCTCGTATGCTTGCTTGGCGGTCTCGGTGACGTCGATACCGACTGCGCGAGCTTGGGTGTCCCACAGCTGCTCGGCGGCGATCAGGGCGGGGCCTGAGCCGGCACACGGTGCGAGGACAAGCTCACCCGGTTCGACGAGAGCGTCCATCCAGACACGGTACGGTGAGACTGGCTTGACTGTGCCTTGTCCGTATTCCTCTGTGGGTTCGTTCCACCGCGGGTGCCGGGCGGGTTGCCAGACTGATTCAGGGAGCGTCCGGTCGGTTTCGCCTTTCGTCGCGAATATGATCGGATAGCCCGCCTCGATGCCGTACTTCCCGGTCGTGGAACAGTCTGGTTCGCCGGATTTTGTGTGGTAGCAGACTCGGCCTTGTTTCCTGAACCCACCGCCCGTGTACGGACGGCCGTTCTGGTCGTTGATCCGCGCCTCGCCGTATTCGCTTCGGAGGTACGCTTCGATCCGGGGGGTCGCGTATGAGTCACCGTCTGCGATGAGCCAGCCGCCGTCTTCGAGACAGTCCATGGCGACATCGATTAGTTCGCTCACGAAGCGCGTCGTGTCGATCTCGTCGCGCTCGAGCTCGCTTTCGGGGAAGTCGGAGAGCGCATCTTCGGTGATGGGCCAGGTGCGATAATCCACCCCACGTCCACCATATCGAGCTGGGGCCGCCCACGGTGAGTCTAGGTGGACGAGACTGGCTTGGCCAGCAAACTCGTCGGCTATCTCGGTAAAATCGGCGATTCGGTAGTCGATTCTGGTTGTCATTGGGTCGTGGCAGATTCGGTGATTGGTTTGAGGCAGATCCGGATTTGCTTCGTAGCAAAACCGACTCTACAGAGACTGAAGCTCCGCTTTATCGGTGGTGAACACACGAATTGTACTCTCTGAGGGCGGGCTGGAAAAGGAACGCCCTTACGCTGTTTCACTCGGCTCAGGAGAAGAGTCCATCATCTCGCCTCCCGGACTTCGTGGTTCCGTGCTGGTCGATGGCTTCGATGATGTCGTCGACGGCCGGCGTGTCGCCAGCGACACCCACGTAGCCTGCGCCGCCTTGCTCGTTGTTGATGTTCGGGCTGTTCGCCTCGCCAGTGATTGGGTTGTTCGAACAGACGACCATCGCTTCCCCGTTGGCCCACACGAACACGAAGCGATCGCGATAGTCGATATCGACACCCCGGCCCATGTCTCTGAAGACTCGGTAGTAGTCGTCGACGGGATCGAGGTTGCCTGCGTCGAGGACCGCAACGAAGTTCCGAACGCCTTGGCGACCGCTCCCGAACGATGTGAGGTCGTACCCGTACTCGTTCGATTGGTTCTGGTGATGGACCCCGCCGTTCGCGTTCGTGTCTTCGGTGACGAAGTGATCGGTGTCTGGCTGTGGGTAGCGTTCCCCGTACCCCACAGTGTGGCGCTTGATGTTTCGAAGCGCCGTCGTTACTTCTGCGGGATCATCCGCGTGAGTCTCTGAATTCATCCTCTACCAACTTTTCGGGGGCTAAAAACCCACTCGGGGAGGAAGGGCGACTGCTCGATAGGCGTCTGAATCCCTGCGTGTGGCCATTTTGTGTGCTCAGACCATGTGTTATTTTACCCAAGTCCCTTTGAATGGGGGTATGGTTGAAATCTCAGATTCGCTTCGTACTCTTTTCACGGGGGTTGTTGAGGAGCGAGATGGTGACTATGTGGTCTCGATCCCGTCGTCAGAAGTTGAACAGGGCGATCTGGCTGTGAGTGAAGCGTACCGTGTCGGCCTGATCGGGGTTGAAGAGACCACAGATGTGGAGTCTACGCAGACCCAGACCCGAGAGCGAGACAGTCAAGCTAAACAGTCCGCTGGCCCGGATCAGCAGCCTGTCGTTGAGGGTGAGACGTATGAAGTCGAAATTGAGTCGCTTGGTGAGAAAGGCGACGGGATCGCCTACGTGGATGGGTTTGTGCTGATGGTTTCTGATGTAGATATCGGCGAGCGAGTTGTCGTGAGAGTCGAGACGGTGCTGGAATCAGTAGGGTTCGCTGATGTTGTAAAGCGTGTTAACCCAGGCGTCTGAGTAGCGATTCGAGGGTTCAGCTTCAGTAGTGCTTCTAATGCGGCGTGTTGACCGGTATCTCTATCTACCCGACTCAGGAAAGGTAGTGTATATGGCAGACGGATCGAGCCGGTTCACCAGCGATCGGCGTACTCGCGAAGAGGCGTCTTGGGCTGACCAAACTGACTGGGAGGCTGGAGCCCCTGAGAACGTTGATGTAACTGCCGATGGGTTGGTGGGCCGTCCTACTCTACAAGCCGGTGTGGCACCCGACAGCGGGGTCTATAGTTTCGAGGACGATTCTGTTGGCTCATCGCCTGACGGGTGGGAAGTTCGGGATGCGGAGGTCATAGATAGTACCGCAAGCAACGGTTCACATTCTCTACGTAACCACTACTCCCCAAACAATGACGAGTATGTTGCCCGGCGAACCGGATTGTCTGCAACACCTACTGAAGTATCGTGGGCATATAAAGAAACAGCCGATTCGCGTGGGATTTTATACGAGTTATTCAACGAGAATGGAGATTCTATCTTTGAACTCTATACGCTAAACCCACAAGTGGGATATGAGTCTGGATTCGGTCATCGTGAACTGACTCCAGATCCGTCTCCCAATTACGACGAGTGGCGTCGATTCACTGTGACGATCGATTGGGGTCGCAACGAATTTGATGTTCTCTGGGAAGATCTGACAGGGTCTACGCCAGACCTCACCGCGAATGGCGAATCGTTCAAAACTACATCCTCAGAAGTAAGTGAAGTTTTCATCGGTGGTGGACGGCGAGACAAAACGGGTGGGAATGCTAACCCAACCGGATACGAGTGGGTAGACGAGGTATGGGGATGAAGATCCACTCCCGTGTCTAGTTTTCTCGTGTGACTGACCGGAATGGCTAATATCCCGTGTCTTGAGCGTTTGCGTATGACTGATGGATCGAGCCGGTTCACCAGCGATCGCCGCGGCCGCGGGGGAGCATCTTGGACCGGTCAGGCGGATTGGGAAGCTGGTACCGCGGAAAACGTTGATGTGACGGAAGATGGGTTGGTTGGTCGTCTATCCACTCAAAATAATGAGACATCCAACAGCGTAGTCTACCGATGGACCGCTGATGACTTTGCCATCCCATGGACAGATGGTGTTTCATCGGTTGGGATGTCTGCCAATGGCCTCTCTTCCTCAACATTTAGCAATGGGGTCAAGTCCGTAGCCGGGAATGGTTCGGATGATTACGGGCTGGCGAATGGGCCAGAAACTATCCCCGAAAATGAAACGTTCGGGGTGGCCTTCACGGTTGAAACTGCTGATAAAACGGACCTATCTACTTGGTTCGCGTCGACTGATGGCAGTGGGTGTTTTGCGTTGTATCAAGATGATGCTGTAGGCAGGTTGGGTGAACCGAACGTCCTTGTCAGAGATGGTAACGGCAATGAACTCAAAGTGGCGTGTAAGACTGGTATTGTAGACGGAGACGTCCATTTGGTGGTGATAAATAAGAGAGGGAATTCTGCATCGGAAATTGACTTCTATGTTGATGATATGACGAACGAGACTTCGCAAAATAATAGAAGGGATCAAGGATTTGACCACACGAAATATTCAGTCACAGCTGGTATGTCATTTTACGCCGAAAACTCCTTTGGGAGTATTCGTAGGCACATGAACTACCATGCTGGCTTTTTCGAATTCCGAGATGAACCATATGGTGAGTCTGAGAGAAAAGCACTGAGAGCTGTTCGTCCCGAGGTCTGATGCCTGATGCTGGGATCTCCTACATACGTGACCAGAATGGCTAATACTGCGTGCTTGGAGGTTGGTGTATGGTAGATGAATCGAGTCGGTTCACGAGCGATCGGCGTACTCGAGAGGAGGCGTCTTGGGCTGCCCAAGCAGACTGGGATGCTGGCACTGTCGAGAACGTTGATGTTACGGTTAGTGGGTTAGTGGCTGATCCTCCTGTTCAAGCTGGTGAGGTGCCCGACAGCGGGGTCGGGAGGTGGAACTTCGACAGTGAGGGTGATGTCTCTGTCTCGATCGACAGCTGGAATGATAATGACGCAACGAATCACGGGGCAACGTGGTCCTCGGATTCCGCCGTGGGGGATTTCAGCACCTACTACGATGGATCGTCCTACCAGAACCACGGAATCGAGATTCCCTCTGAGATTGAGTTCACACTCACCTCGTGGTTTAAAGCAGACAATCTGGAGGGACAGCAGTTCATAAACAACCTGAAAGGATACGGACAGCCCGCCCTCAGAAAGGCCTCTGAAGAGTTCGGTGTCCAGTATCACGATTCCGTTGACGGGTGGAAAAATAACGTAATGACTGGTACAGCTGGTCAGTGGCTGTTTGTAGCAGGGGCGTGGAACGAAGCGGAGGGGTATTGCCGTGTTTGGTTCTACGATGAGAACGGGAACAGGAGAACACAGGATACGATTTTTAACGGGTTTTCAAACGACAAACACGCAGAGGGCGACATCGGCGCGAGTTATTCGCGCGCTGGGATTCAGTTCTGGGAGGGTCACATAGACGACCCGCGGGTCTACTTTAAAGAACTCTCCAGCACGGAAGTTGATAACCTCTACAACACGGGGAGAATCGACGGATGACTCTGTGCTACTCGATGGGTGGGTTTTCGGTAGTGAGTTGGTCGGAGCATCTAACGCCGCTCTCTGGGGTGTGGGCTGTATGGTAGATGAATCGAGTCGGTTCACGAGCGATCGGCGTGGTCGCGGGGACGCAACTTGGTCGGATGAAGGGGATTGGGACGCTGGTGTCTGTGAAAATGTTGCTGTAGCTGGTGGGGGCCTTTCTCCACACTTTGCGGAGGGTGATGTACAGTACACTGTCTTCGACGATTTTGATGATGGTGTTTTTGACACCTCTATCTGGCGTAAAGTGATAGTCTCTGGTGGATCCGTCTCGGAACGGAACAACCAAATTGAGCTCAGAGGTGGCGGGCGAGGTGACAATAGGCCATATCTCCGAACAGCGGATGAAGTTCAAGACGGCCAAAATGGGAATCCGTGTTCACTCGACGCTATGATTGAGTTCGCGGGGGACAGACAGCAGATTGTGATTGCGCTGTTTTGGGATGGGACAGCCGTTGGAAAGTATGCCACTGCTGAAAACTCGATTGAGGTCCATTACAGCCAGGATGCCCAGGAGTGGCGCATCCAAATGAGGGAAGGGACCGAGTTCAGACGTGAAGTGCAGGTGCCGTTCAACTTTGGAAGCGGGGCGCGGCAAGTCGAGATAGATTTCAACGGTGACTTTAGCTCGTTTACTATCGACCTCGTCGTCGATGGGAGCTCTGTGCTTTCCCATTCGGATTCGTTTTCTCCAACAGCCCCATGTCCGTTTGTGGGGTTTGCACCTCGCGAATTCAGTGGAGGCATAAATATAGATTCGATAGGATTTGACCGGTGACCTGTCGTGGCTTACTATCGGATCTGGTCGGGATGGGTACTGTCGCGCCTGGTTGGAGCTTACCCGGTGTTGGCCGGAATGTATAACTCACAGTGGAAGGTACCTCGAGTATGACTGGGGAGAGCCGATTTATTAGCGATCGGCGCGGTCGCGAGGAAGCATCTTGGGCGGATGAGGAGGACTGGAATGCGGGGACTCCCGAGAACGTTGGCGTGACTGCTGATGGGTTGGTGGGCCGTGCTCCTACACAGGACGGTGAAGCACCCGATAGCGGTGTCTCGCGATGGACGTTTGACAACGAAGACACGAGCGGTTCGGTCGCGATTGATAGTTGGGGAGGTAATGATGGTTCTATCTCTACAGGGGTTTCGACTGGTACCAGCGGCGCGAATCAGACATACGGTACAAACGAGGCGTATTATTTCAACGGTGACGGGGAAGTGAACTGTGGAACTATTACCGAAGTTCAAGGTTTGAACAGCATGACTCTCGCTGCGTGGGTAAAATACGATTCAATACGGTCGTTTAATTCATCCATCGCCATGCACACGCAGAATGATGATGGATGGGGGTTCACGCACAGTGACAATTCTAGCATCCGCTTCCGGTGTGAAACTAATGGTTCACATGCTAGCTCAAGGACTGTATCAATAAATCTTGGTCAATGGTATCACGCGGTTGGTGTATTCGATGACAACGAAGGTAGGATGTATCTCAATGGCACTCTCGCGGCTGGACCGGATGTGTCAAATGATATCACAGTGACGAGCGTCAACGACCCGTTCTGTATCGGGAATCAGAAGTACAACTCGTCTCGTGACATACCGATGGATGCTGATGACGTTCGTATCTACAGCAAGGCTCTCAGCGACACGGAAATTTTCAACCTTTACAACACAGGGAGAATCGATTGATACCGTTACACGTCAAGGCGTCTGGGTCGTTCATGCTGCGGGCTGTCGTCGACCCAAGGGATTATGGTCGGTTGTTGTGTACCCGTATTTACTGATATTCGCCTCCACTACCTACAATGGCAACTAAATTCACTGGCCCACGCGATTACTGGGCAGACATCTTTCCGTTCGATAGTCCGTATCAGAAGCAGACGGTGGGGATCAACGAGGCCGTTGATACCCTACAAGATAATGGCGTCTACCTTCTTGAGGGAGAGTGTGGAACGGGAAAGACGTTGATTGCGCTCACCGCCGGCCTCTCGCTCGTCCGCGATCGCAACACACGGTTCAAGCGGGTGTTCGTGGTGACCTCGAAGAAACAGCAATTGCGGGCGTTCGAGGATGACTTAGCGGCCATCAACAGCGGGAACTCGTATTTTCGGGGGCTGACCCTCGTTGGGAAGGCCGACGTCTGTCCGTATGTCGATGCTGGCGAGATCGACCGGTCGGATCTGTACCATCGGTGTGACGAGCTGCGGGATAACACCGACCGGATGATGTCTGAGGTGGTGAACGACGGTGGGGCTGAGCGAAAAGCCGACGTCGGTGCGGGCTTGGCGTCTCGGGCCGAGGCAGATGATCCGCGGACTGACTCGCTTGAGGCCGCTGGCGTCGAATCACCATATCAGCGTGAGGTTCCCGAGTTCCTCGGTGAGGCGTACTGTCCGTTCTTCGCGAGGCACTTCGTCAACGACTTCACGGATCAGAAAGCGTTCGACGCTGGTGATGGGGTCACGCCGGAAGAGACGCTACGAAATGGCGTTCAAGCGGGGACCTGCCCCCATGCGGCTATGAAACACGTCGTCGAGGAGTGTGAGGTCCTCATCGGCAACTACCAGCATATCTTAGACACGCTAACCGTCCAGGGGTTCACGGGCAAGCTGTTCACCAAGGACACGCTTGTCGTGATCGACGAGGCACACGAACTGGTCAGTCAGGCCCGCGATCAACTGTCGTACTCGGTGTCGATGGAGACGCTTGATTACGCTATACAGGACGTCGATATGGTTCTCAACTGGCTCGATGGAAAGGGCCACGGTGGGAAGGCTGCTCTCGTTCGGAGTACGGTCGAGAACGCAGAGTATACTCAGGAGGACATCAAGAGGCTGCGCTGGTTCCTCGAAAAAACGCGGAAGCTCTTCACGAGACGGACGGTCTCGTATCTGAAAGACGAGTTCGGAGAGGGGTGGCAGCGGTCCCTCTCTAATCGTACCCTGTCTGAAGTGTCCATCTCGGCTCATGAGGAGGTCCGCCCTGGAGAAGAGAGCGACATCCTCCGCGAGTGGATGGGTGAACACGGCGCGGAGGATGACTGGCACCGGATACTGTACCTCGGATTCTCTGTCGCGTATCTCCGCGAGAAGGTCCAGAAAAAGATCGACAAGGAGACGCCGAAGGGTGACTTCGCCATCGAGCAGGTCCGTGAGATGCTCCACCGCTGGCTGCTCGGGAACCACACCGAATACTACCGCGAAGTGAACCTCCACCCGAAGGACACTCGCGACACCTCACACTCGGGCGACCGGCCGTGGGAAGCGGAGTATGAGACGGAAATTCGCGTGAATAACTGCATCCCACAGGACGAGATTGCGGCGACTCTCGACGCCTTCGGTGGCGCGATCGTGATGTCGGCCACACTGGAACCGATTGATGTCTACCAGCAGGTGACTGGCATCTCGAAAATCGAACACGGCATCCAGCCCTTTGACTCACTCGTCACTAAAGCGGCGTCCCGGTTCAAGAACGTTCAGCGTAATCAGGGAAGCGCACGCGACGTCGACGCCGGTCTCGACGAGGACGATGACGAAGAGGAGGGTGATGACGGAGACAGCGAGGACGATGAGAAAGATGAGTCGTCAGATTGGGATCCGGAACGACGGAAACGTCGGGTGACGACCGCGGTGTTCGACATGAACTTCCCAGCTGAGAACCGAGCGAGCTACGCGGTTGAACTCCCGAAATTCACGTATTCGAACCGGTGGCCGCCTGAGCAGAACGAACAACTTCGGGCGCAGTATCGAGACACGATCTCGGCGGTGGTGAACACGACGCCGGGGAACGTTCTCGTGTTCATGCCCTCGTACGCTGAGGGTGAGTGGGCGGCCGAGGTACTCCGCGACATGGACTCGGTCACGAAACCGATCCTCGTCGACGAGAGCAGTTCGGACGCGGAAACGGAAGCCCTCAAGCGGGAGTTCGTTGCTGGCGAGCCGAAGGTGCTGACCACCAGCCTCCGGGGGACGCTCACGGAGGGCGTCGACTTCTCGGGCGATCAGCTCCACGGAGCGGTCATCTGTGGAGTACCGATTACGAATACGGGGAGCGAGGTGGCGACGGCGATCCAAGACGCATACGCCGAACGCTTCGGAAACTGGAACGGCTTCAACTATGCGTTCACCGTGCCTGCGGTCCGGAAGACGCGGCAGGCGTTGGGGCGAGTGATCCGAGGGACGGAAGACGTCGGAGTTCGCGTCCTCGCAGATGGCCGCTATACTGAGTCGGCTGGCCGATCGAGTGTACTGCGGCACTTCCCGGAACACGCCCGCGATGAGTTCGAGTCGGTCTCTGGTGGAGAGTTGGGTGATCGTCTGGCCGAGTTCTGGAGGAGCCGACGCGAGTAGATCGGCATACTACCACTGAGGGATGATGGGTAGAATCTCTGGATTGGGGCCACCTTGGCGATAGATATATGATATACTGCCGTGTTCGTTGATCCATGTCAAAAAATCCATCCCATTTCATTAGCGATCGGCGTGGGGCTAGGGAAGCTTCGTGGGGGGGTGAAGCTGATTGGGCCACTGGCACTGCTGAGAATGTTGCTGTTGTTGATGGTGTACTGGTCGGTCAAGCTCCAACTCAATCTCGACAAATATCTGGGGATGTGGAATTGTACAACGAAGGTGCGAATGAGGATAATTGGAGGTATGGCGGTACAGAGGGAGATCCAAATACGCCTCTTGGCGGGACACTGACGAAAGAAACAGACCACCTGTTCGCGGATGCGGATCCGAACCCAGATGGTTTTAATGCTGTCTCGTGGGTCTATGACGACATAATCGACTTCGGAGGCTACCGCGAAATTGTCGTCGAGTCAGCCTCTCAAGAAAACGAGGGATTTGTGGCGGTTGTTCTCTCCACAAAAAAGTACGTTGACATTGAGGAATTCTATAGAACTGGTGGCTCAGATGATCACTCCGGGCCGTACCCCCGTAAAACAGAAACCCTCGATGTCTCAGGTGTTTCTAATGAATACTACGTCCATTTGATGGCTAGAGATAACGTGATTAGTAGTGATGGGTACGATGATTCACGTCGGTCTGAGGGTGAGTTCTATTACGTCGGGTTGAATATTTGAATCGGTTGTCCTGCCCTGAGAAACCTCTTAGAAAGAACTATTTGTAGAGGAAGTCGGCACCTGCTCCGACCCTTTCCTCAGCAGCATCAAGCCACATCTGGTATTGGTGGGAGCCCATCGATCCACGTGTCTCATCCCACGCAGCGATGAACTTCTGGGCGACGTCGTCTGGATCATCTGGATCGGCATTCAGCCGCTCAGGATTTTCAAGCGCCGAAACGGTGTATTCCATGTTACGCCGCGCCATCAACTCGCGGAGGACGTGGGTCCGTTCTCCATGCTCGACGATCGCTTTAATGATCGGGTCGCTTGGTGAGGCTGGGGTGAGGTCACCGAACTCGTGCCAGTATTCTGCCAACGGGTTGTCCTCCCAGTGGGCATCGGTAAAGCGAGATAACAAGCTCTTGTAGCTGGCTGCCACAGCGTCACTGTCTTGCGTTCCGAGTTCGACTTCACCATCCTGAATGCCCTGAAGACATAACAGAGTGCCAAAGAGAATCTCATCCATTTCTCGGGGCGTGTTGATCGACAAGGTCCCCCCACCCACTTCCGTAAGCCGGAGCTCTGTAACACGACTGATGAGGTCGTTTAAAACGGACACCGTGTCGTGAATGTCGTTCTCTCTGTAATCTTGGTTCGGGTCGCCTCGGGCATTCTGCCAACTGTCTCTGTTGCTTTTGAGTACCCATTCTAACATTCCGAGTTCGCTGTTGCTCAGATTGACTTCTGGGTACTCGAATTCCACCGGTGATGGTGTAGTGTGTATCATTGTTGGTTGCGGGTGATTGAGGTTTTCACTGAGGTCCAGTGATCATTTCGATTTCAGTGTAATGCTCTGAAGCGGCCTTTCCAGTTTCTTTGTGGATGTGGCCCGCTACTTCAGGCAGACTGTCTAGTCCGATGGTGTCTACGACTCGCCAGGTTCCAATCTCGGGGTTAAAATTGGTGAAGATGACGGAATGTTCTCCATCAGGCGATAGCTCCATGACAGCAACCGCTACAATTCCCGCCTCCGGGTTTCCCCAGATCGCCGTCGCGTCCCCAAGTTGCGGCCAAGCCTTGAGAGAGTCGTAATCCTCAGGTGAGAGTGCTCGGTGCCGGATGCAGAGTTTCGTTTGGAACCCTGGAGGCGCTTGGAACTGGACTTGGTGACCGAACATGGAGTGGGGATTCGGAACTTGCCTTTCCGCCTCGGCTGCCATGTCGTCGGTGAACTGTTCCATCACCTGATCGTTGTGGAAGTATTGATCGATGTCTTCACAGTGGGGGGTGAGGGGGGCCCAAGATGCTCCATCAAATGCCGCTGCGCTCATCTGCCCTTCATGCTCAAAGTAGATGCTGGTGCAGCGGCCTGCCTCATCCTGATGTAATGGAGCAACGAATCCACATTGGCGAGGTGGGCGCATCAGGTCAAATGTTTCTTCAACGGTGATCGCCCTGTCTGGCAGGGCGTTTGTTACTTTTTCCACAATTGTGATTTTCGGAGAGGTGTATTAGTTCTTCCTGCCATTTCGTAGGGGGAGCACCGGCGTGAACGCCGGGGAGGATGTCACTAGATTGTCGACGATAGCGTCTCGAGGAGGCTTTTGCGAGTTGCTTCACACCTCTTGTCGATCTGATCACCGTATCGCTCGCCGAACAGTTGGATCTCCTCGTCGTCGGTGATACGGATATCGACGAAATGCGCCGCAGAGCCGTTCGTAAGGCGGAGGTAGCTGTCGTACAGGTACGTGGACATGTACTGATTGTATTCGTCGTCGAGCCATGCTTTGACGTCGGTGATGTCGGGTGTTGAATCGCTCATGGGTTATTTTACTCAGTCGCGCCGCATCCACTTCGGCGGCTAAAAACCACCATCAGATCGCCCCCTGTGAATACAGCCTCGCTGCTTCTTCGCTGGTGATCTCCTTCGCGTAGATCTGGATGTTCTTCATGAAGCCGTGTAGTGGGGCTCGGTGGTCGGTGCGTGTCTCTCCCCAGGAACTGCCAATAGTCACGTTAGGGCGTGACGAGTCGCTGAACCCGGTCTGCGAAGTCGTGATACTCCCTTCGTATTCGCCGTCCAGATAGAGTGTGTAGGTGGATCCGGATCTGGATAGCGTCACGAGATACCACCGCTGGGTCTCGATCGGATTGGAGAGCGTGAAGAACTCGATTCCATCATACCACCGTATCCGCCCGCTGCCCTCGCGATCGTATGTGATCCCAGCTCCTCGGTCTTCAGTGTCGTAATTGCCGAAGAACCAGGTCTCCTGTTGGCTCTCGAAGCGGATCAACTGCGAGACGGTGTACGCCGAATCGAGCTGGAGAGACTCGACTGACCCGAGTACCACATGACCGGTTGACCCATCGAATTGGTACGCCGGTCCCACATCCGTCTCGACGTCTGGTTGAACGCCGCCGTAGATCGCACCGTCGTTGTCTCCCCATGTGTCGAGGGCGGTCGTTCCATCGGTGTCCTCTGGTGAGAGTGTCCACCGCGCTACGCCGGCTTTCGGCTTCATCGACGGATCAACGACGATCCCCCCATCTCGGATCACGACCCCCGACTTGGAGTGGGCCTCGTCACTCCAGTTGCTGTTATCCCACTGAGGGGGTGGCGTCCCGGATCCGACCCGCTTCCGTTTGGTCCGGAAGAAGGGCGTCTTCGAGCTCATCAATTGCTGTATGAGACTCTCTTCGTAGTGATAATACTTCTGCCTACAGCGTAACCGGGAGGAGCGCCGCGACGTGAATCGTGTTTATCACGGTGACAAGCGACCACGTCGCTGCGAGGCCGAGCGGGACGGCGGGCCGCTTTTCAGCTGATAGCTTGGCGGCAAACAGGAGCGCCCCGGCGAGGATAGCGATCTTGAACAGGGTGAATCCCGCCCAGCCCGCGGCCTCGAGGAGCAACACGATCAGGTGGTTGCCTTCTTCGAGCCCTAACTGGAGGCCGATACGGGTGGTCACAAGGTCGCCGAGGCCCGTTAGGACGGCGAGCCCCCACCAGAGATCCATCTTCGGCTTGTCCATCTCTCCCGCCCGGCTGACTTCTACGACAGTGCTCATTTCTATCTCACTCACCTCACTCGTGAGCTACAAACCCACCTCTCCAGACAGACTCTCTCTTCTCCCTTGACTCTACTGGCCGTCTTGTCAATCGTTACAACGCAATCCTTGGAATGGTTGACAAGACGACTACTCGAATGTCTGCTGTCTGTGGGTTCGGTCCGCTGACTCGTTGCTGGCGATCGCGGGCGATGAGGCGTAATCGTCGGTGGTTCCGGGTAGCGTTTGCTGAGTAGGGGTGGCTCGGGCGGCTCGTTCTTTGGCTTCCTCGACGTTGGCTTGGACTGCTGGCGAAAGCGTGTAGCACGGGTCGCCACACGATTCACAGAGGGTCTGCTGGGATGCGTCAGCACTCGCAGTCAGATCGCGGAGTTCTTTCGACGAGAGCCCACCGTGGCCGATGTACGATGTGGGCTCCGTCTGCCCTTTGAGGATCGCCGTCTCGGCGTCGACGTCGACGATTTCCCGAAAGACGGTCGGGAAGTGTTCTTTGAGTACCGACAAGCGCATGGGGTACGGGCGGGTCTCCTCCCGGAGTGACTCGACTTGCTTGGCTATCTCCGGGTGCGTCTCTTCGAGAATCATCACACGGCCGCGATACTCCTGAACGCGCTTCTCGACCGACAGTAGCCATGCCGCGAAATCGGGGTACTCCGATTCGATCATGATCAGCTCTTCCTGGCGGTTCCCGTAGGCGAGACACTGACAATCCCCACTCCGGTGGATCTTCGCCGATACCGGGTTCTGGGGAAGGCTGTGTTCTTCGCGATACCGGGTTATCCAGTCGTCTGACTTCTCGATCAGCGGCGAGACCCACCATCCGGTGAAGTTCCCAGAATGGGATGTCGACTCGTATTGGACCTCTGCTTCGATGTTTTCCATCCGCCGATCCGATTCGAGCTTCCGTACACCGGATAGGTACTTCACGTTGCCGTGCTTCTTGCGGTAGAAATGCCCGAGCTGCCTTCCTTTGAAATAATTATACGCCATCGTGTGAGAGGGAGCGCCAGCAAAGCCATAGCGATACGCGAACGTATCTAACGGCATCGGAGACGAGATTATGAGAAGCGGCCAACAGAAGGTCTCACAGACCTCACGAACGTAATCGAGATTCTCCGGGATAGAGGAGTTCGTTTCGAGGTGGATAACGAAGTCAGCCCACCCCTCCTCCATCGCGAGGTGGGTAAGCGCAAGCGAATCGTCGCCGCCGCTGAAGAGGACCGCATCTGTCTTTTCACCCCGTCCGTTCGGGACTTCGAGGATCCGGTCCGATTCGAGGATGTCGAGCGGCTCTGACTGTGGCTGTGGCTTCGCGATCGTTTCTGAGTGGATTGCTTCGGGAGGTGGTGCAATCCCGTATTCTTCCATTTCAATCATCAGTCTTCTACTCCAAGCGAGCCGTACAAACCTACTTTTGGCGGGGGTGGTTTATATACTAAAATTGCTAATTTGGCGTTTCTTTATATAGGGGTATATATGTGAAGACGGGGAAGGTATTTAACCCTATGATGATACGATCAGAGTATGTCTGATGACGACATGCTAAACGAGGTGACGGTCTGCTTCACAAATGGTGATGAACTCAACGTTGACGCTGTAGTTCGGCTGGTTGGTGCGGAGTGGCTTACAGCAGAAATCGTCCAGCCGTCGGATGATGGAGAAGACGGTTCGATGGATTTTGAGTACGTCGCTCTTCGAGCGGACGATGTGCGATACATCAGAAGCGATCGGGTCACCCCTGCTGGCCAAAACGGAACGAACTTCCGAGTTCATCACACTCACGGGTATGAGGGTGAAGAGCCGGACATCATGTTTGAGGCTTGGATCGGGCAGCACCAACTTCACCCCGACGACGATCCAAGCGCCTACCAAGGCTCTGAGCAAAAATGGCCCCCGGATGGTGCCGATCCACGGCACCCAGGTGAGGCACAACCCTAATAATAGGGTCTGCCTGGATAACTTGAACTGCGGTAAGGGCGTTTCACGCCGCCGCTTGAGCGAGCTCTTCTTCGAAGTCGTCGAAGCCAGTATCCGAGAGTGCTTCCTTGTTATCGGTGATCGTCAGCAGTTCGGTATGGGAGAAGTAGTGGTGACTCAGTCCGCAGCTGTTGCTGAGAAGCTTCACGCCGAACTCGTCGTGGTTGTGGAGTTTTTCGAAGAGGTCGACCCAGAGCCCCTTTATTCGGTCTGACCGGTGGTAGCCGAGGCCGCTGGCTTTCAGTTGCGCTTCGCCGATGTCGTGGAAGTCAGGGACTCCGCGTTCCTCTTTGGCGAGTTCGTGCTGTCGATCTGCCTCGCACCAGAAGTGGATCTGTCCCCGTCCGATCTCGATGAGTTCCTGCTGCTCTGGTTGCTCTTTGAGCCACTCGTTGGCTTCTTCGGCTTGCGATTCGTCGATCAGTTTGAAGTTGATGTATGCTCCCATGGTTGTGGTGGGGTGGTGGTTGTGTGGGTGTCTCTGCTGGTGGTTGCTAGTCGTCGAGGTCGTACGATTCGATGATCTCTCCTTGTGAGTTCACGGCGTAATCAAGGTAGACGTCCCCCTCCGAGTTCTCGGCGGGTGTGTGAGTGAGGGTGACGTAACAGAGGATGGCGTCGACGCAGCGGGCGTTGCCGGAGAAGACGTAGTCGCGGATCTTCCAATCGACGGTGTAGCCGAGGACGGTCTTCGTCGTCTGAATCATTGGAGCGATGGTGTCTCCGATGCCGTGATCGATGTCTTCTGGCTCAACCGTTGCTGAGTAGGTGGTTCCACGGTAGTCGTAAGTGTGCTCACCGACGACCGATGAGGCGGGTCCTGCTTCGAGTATTGGGCCACCTCGGGGGTAGAACTCGCGTCCACATGTGGTGTGGAATATGTGCTTTCCCCGGTCACGGTTGAACTGGTACTCGCTGACTTCGTAGTCGGTGTAGGTTTCGAGAGCGTCGAGAACCGCCTCAGTCTTCTCGAGAGCGGTTTCGTTCTCTTCGGGCATGGAGAACCCTCGGACGTTCTGATACACGTCTGCTGGCGGTTCCTCGTCCGTCCTGTCGCCTTTGATTCCCCAGAGGTCCTTGATGAACGCACCGCGGGGGCCGGTGACGAGGACGGTATCGTTCTCACAGAGGATGACGTGGGTCTTGTCGTGGTCAATTCGCCCGGAACCGTTGGCAAGTCGGACGAGTCCCCGGAGCATGTTCTGCTCGATTCCGTACCCAATCCCGGTCGCCGTCGTTGTCCAGGTGTTGATGACGGGCTCGAAGTCCGAGAACCGGCTGTAGTAGTCGGGGATCTCGATCTCTTCGATGCCGTAAGACTCGATGTAGGCACCGACGCCTTCCACTACTGCGTTCGCGGGGAGCTCTCCGTGTGGTGGTTGTTCCGTATCGACGCCGGCTGGCGAGGTTAGCGTATCGCCTTTGACGTATCGCGTCTCGCCGTCAGTGTCGAACAGTCCCCAGACGATGCCGGGAATGTCGGGGAGATCCGCCTTCTTCGGAAGTGCGTACTGTTCGGAGTTCTCGATCGTTGGCGGCCTCGGCTGGTCTGGTTGCTCCACGTCGTCAGTTCCCGGTAGTTTTGCTTGCATGATTACGCGCTGGCGGTGTCGGTGTTGTTGACGGGTTCGATGACGGTTTCGCCGTAGGAGATGCTTCCACGAGTACGCATCCCGTTGAGGTGAAGCTGGACATCGTGGGTGGTCCTGCCCGGCCCCCGCATGTGGTTCGTCCGTTCTGTGTCCTTCTTCACGGAGATGGAGAGCTCGTACGTCCCGGCGATTTGATCGTGGGTGGGCCTTCCTGCGACGGTCACCGACGGGCCGAAGAATCGGTAGATGGCCGTGTCGTAGTCTTTCGTCACATGGAACGCGAGGCCGCCGCACTTGTCTTCGACCGGGAAGTCCTCGGGGATGCCCGGCCCCCGAGACGACTCATACAGCGGGTGGCCGTGATAGCACGCTATCGAGTGATCGAAGTGGGAAACAACTGCGGGGTCGTCGTTCGGCTCCATGTCAGATTTGTAGACGGGCCACCCGTTGAACGCGAGCTTGTTGACCTCGGCAGGGAGTTTCTCGAGGACCTGCTTGGCCCTCGCCTCGCTACCTGCTTCGATCTCCACGATCGTCGAGATGGTAGTCGTGTTCGGGGTGAACGATTCAACATCTGGCCTCGGCTGATCGATGAGGCGTCTCTGCGTACCTTCTGAATCCATACTCTACCCCAGATGGTAGCTACAAACTCCACTCGATGGGCCTGGTTGCTGTGCCCGTCACTACAGAGGATCCGGGCCGGGGTTACGGAGAATCGAGGAGAAAGCCTCGCCCTTTCAGCGCGAGGAGGATGTCAAGGGTGTTCGATCGACTTGTCCAACTTGTTGAGTTCCTCCTCGAGGAGGGTTTCAACGTTTATGACGGTCTCTACGCTGCTTGGGTTGATGTAGCCTTCACTCGGGCCATCGAAGTAAAACACATATTCATCAGGCTCGAACCCGCTGATGTTGGCGATTCGCTCTGGGATGTCTGTTAGCTCCCGGAGAATCGTGGCTCCGATCGTGCCTTCGGTAGGATATGCGCGACCCCCAACCACGTAACTTCCGTCTTCTTTGGGGACGATGATGTAGTTTGGTGTGGCCATGACGCTCAGTTGGTGTCGCCTCGGCAAAAATTAATGGGGTGTTAAACTCGTCACCGTATTGGTGGTTCTATGGGGAATTCTCTGTGGTTGGGCTGGCTCACTTGGTGATCCGTGTCCCGTTTTTCGTATCGATGAGGTACGTGTGGCGGTGCGTGTCGATATCCGGGTTGTCGTGACATGACTTGCAGTACCAAAATTCTTCCTGGGGCCGGTGAGTGAACGAAGAGTGCCCGTTCGGACAGCGCGTTCGCCACAGTTCTGTGAGACTCTTCATCCGCTGGGCGGTGTCCTGTGACGGGGTGGGTTCGCGTTTGCTCACGCTGGTTGTTTGAGGGAGTCCACGCCGGTTTCGTAATCGGCCTGTTCAAGCAGTAGCTCAGGCGTTTGGATTTGGAACTCCCAGTGGCTCACCTGCTCGACGTGCCAAGCGAGCGCGTCGTGTTCGTAGCCATCTGGGATCCGAGCGAACTGGTCGTCTTCGCCGAGCTTGCTTTCGATGATGTGTTCCGGGGGGTTGAGGTGGTATTTGACTCGGGATTCGATGGAGTTCCGCCAGCTGGGGGCGTTCGAGGGGATGTCGTCATCGCGAGGGACGAGATTCGTGTAGACCGGCTTGTCCTGGTGGGTGTCGACGATCGCGCAGATCATCGGGTGATCGACTTCTCGGGCGTTCTGCGAATGCGTCCCGCTAGTCAGGCTGTGGGTCCTCCGGATCTGATTCCCGATTGCGTTTCTGTTTCCAATTCCGCCGTATCGGCCGAAGATGTAGAGTTTCGCCTCTCTGAGCGTCTGGAAGGCTTTTCGCCCTTCTTGGTGGCCGCCCGCTGAGTGGTAGGTGTCGATGACGGGGAGGCTGATCTCTGCTTGGAGGGCGTCGAGTCGTTCATCGAGGTCGAACGAGAGGGCGACGTCATGGTCGACTTGGTACTCTGTTAGCACACGGAACCGGCAGTCGTCCCGTGGGCAGTGATCAGCGACGTAATAATCGAGGACGGGGTGGTCGGTATGCTCTCGGGTCTCGAGAGTAACGCTGTCTCCGTGCCTCTTGTGGGTGAACTTATCTCTCGACATCTATCATCACTCTATCCACAGTCGGTGTCTAAAAACACACCTCTCGGCGCGTGAGTTGGACATCGGGCTACTCGTCAGGTCGTGAAACGCTGATACCGGATTCCTCTGGTGACCATGTCTTCCCCCAGTAGTTACTCGAACTCACGTAGAACGTGAACTCGCCGTCTTCGTTTTCAGTAACCCGGTAGCGCCCGTAGCGGTTCTCAGCGATCACCTTGTAGACGCGACCATCCCAGTCGGGGGTGGGTTCTGCCTTCTGGACCTCCATGCTGGTCTTCCGGCAGGAGACCTCGATCATATCTCCCGTCGAAAACTGCGAGAGATATGGATCAGACATTAGTTCTCGTCCGGGAGTGCGCGTTTTGCGTTCTGTAACTCGCTGATGGCGTGTTCAATAGCGCCATGCTGAACCTCGAGTGATTCGTCTTCGAAGTCCGAGAGGAACGCTCGTGCGTTCCCCACGGCGGCTTCTGCTTCCGCGGTGTCGTTGGTGTCGGACATGGTTAGATCTGGGATGTGATGTCTTCGGAGAGCGTTGTTAGGTCCGCGTTGGCTATTTGTTCGGTAGCGACGAGCCGGAGTCGTGGGCGGCCGACGTCGATGGGGACCTTCTCTGTCGTGATCAAGCCGGCCTCTTCAAGCGCCGACTTCGTCCGTGAGAAGGTGGCCTTCGAGGCGACGCCGATGTCTTCGCCCCACCGGGAGATGTCGTACAAGAGGACTTCGTTCCGGGCAGCGAGCAGAAGTGCGACCTCGACGATATCGAGGTACTCGTTCGTGTTGGAGATTTCTTCGGCGTGGGCGAGCACTTCTTCGAACTCGTCGGCAGTGTCGTCACCGATCTCTTCGCGAAGGGTAGCCTTCACCTCCGAAAGTGCTGGTGTCCGGAGGTGGTAGGATTCGGCGGCTTCGAAGGTGGTCTCGAATTCTGTATACAGCGAGGTTGCGGTGTCTTCGTCTGATCCCGTGACGGTGTGGCCGCTCATGAGCGGTACAACGACCTCGGATTCGGTTGTGAGGATGGCATTTTGGACGGGTTCGTCAAGTATCCGAATGTCGAGCCGCCCCTGATCGACCAGTTCGGCGATTTTCGAGGCCGTGATGAAGTCAAAGAGCGCATCCTTGATTTGACTCTCATCAGCCAGAAGGTGAACCACCTGCTCATCCCCATCGGCGATCATGTCTTCGGCGAGCGTGGCGATCTGCTCTGAATGGAGGTTGACACACAACACTGGGGTATCGCCTTTCGGGAGTGCCTGTGAGATGATCTGATGTTGGCTCATATTTCTGTATTCTTGCTGAGGGGGCACTTAATGGATTTGGTGCCTGCCTTGTATTGAGAAAATGGGCTGTTATCGGTTCCCGTTGCTCCAGATCTCGACGCTTGGTTCCGAGTGAAGTAACTCGAAGGGGGTCGCGTGGATGTCCAGCGAATCGCATTCTGCGGGGGTACGTTCTGGATCTTCTTCAGACTCGATTCGTTCGGTTAGATCGGAGAGTTCGGTTGATGAGACGTAGCCAGCTGTGACGATACGGATGTCGAGGTCGCTTTCGTCGGGAGTGGCGACACCGCGTGCGAATGAGCCGGTGACGTGTATCGAGTCGACACTGGTCGAGAGTTCGTCTTGGGTCACATGGACGAGGCGATGGCAAAGGCGGTCGAGTTCCCGTTCGTCAAGGCTGTCGACACCAACTCCGCTGTTGTGGTCTTCCATTCCGGTGGTAGTTATGAGAGTGGTGGGCCGCCCTGACATCAGGACGGTTTCTGTTAGGTTATCCTCGTGTATTCGCTTGCGGAGGCCAGTATCGACACTAGCGACATCTGGTGCGATCGCGATGCCCGGTTGGCTGTGGTTTTGAAGAAAGTCACTCGTCCGAATCTGCGAGCCTGTCGCAGACCGTCATAAACCGGAACTTGGCATCAGTGTACGCTTCGCTTGAGATGTGCTCGTCGTCGTCTCCGTCTAGCGAGTTGTCGTAGGTCCCGGCTTTGATGAGCGAGTCGAGTGCCCTCGTGATCGAATCGTACTGAGTGGTGAGCATGTCGGGCTCGGGCGTCTGGTTCATACCCCGTCAGTTGATGTGGGGAGTATTGATGTTTTCGAATGTGTTTCTGAGCTATCAATAGTTCCGATACTGGTGTCGGCCTCTTGGTAGCTCTATACCGTCGGGTTGTCTTTCATGTATTCCTTCGCGTAGTCGAGCGCGGCGTCCTCGTCATCGAAGAAGTGGGTGTTCAGCCCCTCTTCGTCGAGCGGATGTTGGACGGCGAACTCGCCTTCGGCGGTGGCCTCGACGTCGGTCCCTTCCGTGCGGTAGACGAGGACTTCGTTGTTGAGGCGCGCTTCTGTGTTCTTCCAGCCGCGGATGATGTTTCGGTAGCCGTTGCCCGTCAGGTGCTCGCTCGGCATTTCAGTCCAGTTTTCCATGATGTGTGGTCTTGGGGGCAGAGTTCACGAAGAGAGTGGACTAACACGCTGGTTTCTCTGACCCTTCACCCCCACAGGGGATAGAAACTAATAGCTGATCTTCAGCCCCACCTTCTACGGGGTCAGGCCCGGCTGATTTCGCTGTCTGGAACGCGATCTGGGTCGAGCTCTCTCACCAGTTCGTCCTGGTCGTCCCACGTGTCGTAGCAGTCTGTACAGATCCAGCAGTTACCGTCCTCGACGGTTTCGTAGAGGGATAGATCGGTCGTTCGCTCGCTGAAGCCACACCACCAGCAGCGTGTGAGCGACGTAAATGCGTCCTGTTCGGCGGCGTCGTCCCACACGGTCTTGGTGGCGGGCTTCCAGCGGTAGGCCTTACTGACCGGGAGTAACTGGACGGGGTGATGTTTGAACAGGGTGATCGCTTGGTCTTCGTCCAGCGTGGTGGCGTGGATTCGGTCGATCTCCCCGTAGCCGGCGAGCTGGTACGCACCGTCGCGGTATCTGACCCACGGCCTATGGTATCCCTGTGCGCTTACGTCAGCGCAGACTGACGGGTGCTCTCGAAGATACTCGAGGAGGTCATCTGCGATTTGTTTTTCTGAGGTGGTCATCTTCCTTATTTGCTGGTTCTCAGGCTATCTACTTGACTCCGTTGGGCAGGTATTCTTGGCCGACGTCGTATTCCCGCTCTGTCGCGATGTCGATGAACGTCGCTAAACAGAGTTCGTGCATTCGGGTGGGCGAACCCTCTGCCATGTCTGCGAGACTGTCCAGAGTGGGGTCGTCCATCGGGGCACCGACCGTCTCGAACCCGCTTTTCCCGATCTGTTTGAGGCTCGGTTGGTCCCACTCGGGGATGTGGGTAACGGTGAGCTGGTCGCGAAGGTTGGGGTTCGCTTCGTACACGGCGTCCTTGTTGTCGTCGCTGACGATCGTGGCGGTGCCGATCTCGGTGTCGACGTAGTCCTCGATCCAGTCGGCGACGTATTCTTGGATTCCGCTGGGCATCTCCCCAAAGTCGTCGAAAACGAGCGTGTAGTGGCCAGTCTCGATCCGGTCTTTGACTGCCCCTCGGACGAGTTTTTCAGATCTCGTGATTGACTGGAGGTCGGGCTCGGTTATTTCGTGCCTTGGCGGAACGGGCTTGCTGATCAGGTTGTTGAGGAAGTGACTGAACATGTCTCCAACAGTCGTCACTTCGACGCCGTCGACGACGAGAGGATGACTGCCTGAGAGGTGGTGTTGAACAATAGCTGACCGTCCGGAATCGGAGGGGCCAACGATGTGGGTGTTCCCATCCGGGAGGGTTTCATCGAGCTTACTGTGGTCGATTTTCTCATCCCGTTCGATGTAGTTGCCGCGGGGGTACCGATTAGGCGCAAAGATATCATTAATGTCCATCTGAGAAATTTTGGGTGGTTGACGTTCTTATATTATTCGTTTATCAACACGTTTTATACTAACGACTGTACAGCGGATGTCTGTTCGGCCATGGGGCCGGTTGGTGTGTCCGGTGTTGCCGGTCCAGTGGGGCCGGTGAGGGCGTTTCCATCTCGGTGTGACGAACAGGTCTGCTTCGTGGCGTTGCCGCCGTTGTCGTCGCTGTGGCCTCCGAAGATGGTCCCGTACGGGGTGAAGTCGACGGTGAACTCAGCGTAGTGGGTGACGAGTGGGTTGTTCTGGCGGGCTGTTTCGGGGTATCCATCGATGGGAGCCCGCTCGGTGTGGAAGGTGAATTCGGCTGCGCGATACCGCTTGACGAACATCGCTAAGGTGGCGTGGGTCGCCTTGAGGCGGATCTGGAAGTCTTCCTCCGGCTCGAGCTTTTCGGTGAAGCTAACGGTGGACTTGCCGTTGATGATGCCGTGGCCGATGTTCTGTTTGATCTCTTCGAAAAACTGGAGCGAATCATGGTACGCTTCACGTGCGGTCAGAGTCTTCGTGTGGCTCATTATCTATATCCTCTACCCCCATCGGGTCTCAAAAACTCACGCGGTGTGCCGGTTATTGGACTAGAGCTTCCAATACCGCCAGCCGACAAGTCCGGCGCAGCCTGCGAGGAGGTATGCGAGCCCGTGTATCCAGAGAGTAACTGTCGTTCCGGTTACGAGTTCTGCGATATTGAGGACGAACAGGAGAGTAGATAGAGAGGCAACGAAAAGGATGCTACTGTAGAAGAGCGATGCTCCGTGGGCGGTTTGCTCTTCGAGTGTTGCTCTGGCTTTACTCCATACGGCGAGGTAGCTGGTGAGCAGCGAATCGTCCATACTACCCGCTCTCACCCCTATTATTAAACAATTTCTCAGGCGACGCTTCGCTTCGGAGCGGCACTTGAGATGGTGGCTTGGGCCGGAGATTGGTCCGTTTCGTCGGGGAACGAACGGAACTGGCAGTTGGCACATTCGTAGAGTCGGGCTTCAGAACTGGTGTTGACCTCGCTTTGAGAGACGGGATACAGATCGGTGTGGCCACACTGTGGACAGCACTGATCGGTCGTCGCGGGGTCGACGATATCGAGATCGAAGCTGTCGGGGTCGTGTCCGTGAATCTGGGTAAGCTCGTAGTGTCGGTGGGCGCGGGTGGATTCCTCGAGAGTAGACGGAGATGGAGTGAACTCACGTTGGGTGAGGGTTGCCGAGAGATGTCGCGCTGTGTGGACGGAGTCGTGGACGGTGTAGAGAGAGGCCCAACTGACGTTCGGCGTTCCGACTGACCAGCGATCGGTGTCTTGTCTCGGTACGAGGCGGTCGAGGGTGACAGGGCCGTCGGCGGTCGGCGTCCAATACGCATTGAAGAGTATCCTCCCGCCGGGCTCGGTGATTCGGATCAACTCGTCGAAGAGGCGAGCCCTCCGGGCAGTATTCAACTTGAGCCAGGGGGGGTCACAGATGACGAAAGCGAATGTGTCGTCGTCGAACGGGAGCGTATCGCTTAGCACGTCTGCTCGGACGGTGTTGTTCGTCAGGATGTACTCTGCTGCCGGGTGTTCTGAAGGATTGTCGGCTGTATACAGTGATCCGACGACGTCGATCGGCGGGTTCCCGACGATGAGATCGGCGAGATACTCGCGAGCATCTTGGAGTGTAGTGCTGGACTCGGCTTGGAGGTTCTCGATGAGTTCGACTGGCGTCTTCATGTCGATCCGGACGGTCCCGAGGGGGGAGAGCCCAGCCGCGATGTTGGCTATCGGTCCGTCGACGTCGGCAATGAGCGATTCGACCCACGCTTCGAACGGCGCGGGCCACCGCCAGGTGCCTTTGAACTCGTGATCGGCGTCGTGGGTGTCTGGCATGGTGTTAGTCGGTGGCCGCGATTCGGGGGAGGAGCGATCCGAGGTTGTACTCGCCGGAGTAGCCACCCACAGCGGCTTTCGCGTGGATAAGGTTGGCTGCCCGGCGGTAGGCTTCGTTGCTCGTTGGAGCTACTACGTGGTACCCGATGTCGAAAACGCGAGGTCGAGACTGCTCGACGGTGTGTGCGTCGTCGAATTCGTCGATGAATCCGCCTCGTTGAGCAGCGTCGTCGCTTATTTCGATGATACCGTGTACGTAGTACACGTCTTGTTCTGCCTGCTGGTAGGTAGTTCCGTTCATAGGGTCTTGCTACGGGGAGGAGAGACGCGATCTAGTGTTACTGCTCGGTGTCGTGGGGAACGACAGGTTCGGGGAAGTGAGCGGGGCACGCGCCGTCGCGGATGAGTCCTTCGAACTCGCCAGTTTCTGCGTTGGCGTACGCCCAGACATTATCGCGGTGTTCGCCGAGGAACTTCATGTCGATCAGCTCGTATCGTGGGTCGTCGTCGTTGAACGAGAAGACGTCTCCAACGTCGAGCGTGGAGAGGGGGACTTCGTTTGGTTCGAGCTCTCGCTGCGGGCTGCTGTCGTGGTGAGTATCTTCAGTGGACATGGTGGTGGTTTCTCAGAGTCGCCTTTCTCTACTAACTCTTCTCCCCACCCCCGAGAGGTAAAAACACCCCTGTCGTTGTGGACCTATGTTGGGGTTATGCGGTGTCGCTGATGCTGATATCGTCGACGTAGAAGTTGCCGGTCCCTTTGCCGTAGTGGGAGGCATGGATACAGAACTGCCCCACTTCCGAAGCGACTAATGGGTCGAACGTTGCTTCAGCTGAGTCGTATACATGACCATCCTCGCGGTCGATTTTCCAGTTGTAGGTTCCACTACCGAAATCCACATTGGAGACGGTGATTCGCACCCAAGTGTTAGACGGGAATCTCCACCCTCTGTTCGTGTGGTTCACGTGGACGTTCTGTGTGGTCTCCCGGTTGAAGTTCAGTCTGAACAGTGTCTCCTCAGCGGCGGACTTCCAGTAGAGTTTCACATCGTCGTAGGGGTCAGCTGTCTGCTGGATCCAAGCAACGTAGGGGCCAGATGCCGTTGTTTCCGGAACTGGCCTTCGCACGGAGCCTTTGCCATCAGTATGGAGACGCCCGGCGAAGTTTCCTGAGTGGGTGGGCTCAGAAGCGAGCTGCCAGCTAAAACCGCTTGACCTTTGCTCAACGTCCCAATCATCTAGGTCACCAGACTCGAAATCTTCTGAGAACGTATGATCTCCTCTGGCTTCCGAGGGAAGGATCTGCCCACCCTGTAGTTTGATGCCCTCTTGTTGGTCCAGTTCTGGTTCCCACCCGGCGGTGCCACCCCATCGCAACTCGCCATTCCGCAGGGTCTGTTTTGCTTGTGATGTGTAACGGTGCGTTTTATCTGCCATATCGGTTACCTGACTGCGCTGTAGAGGCTCTCGACGTCTGCTCTGGGTAACGCCCGGTTGTATATCCGAACATCGTCGATCCCTCCGTTCCATGGGCGCGATCCGTTGGTTGCCCAGTTTCCAATCGTATGTCGTGTGTTCGAGTCAATACCATCTGTATGAGTGACCGAGTCGAGGAGCGTTCCATCGATGTATACTCGGAGATATTCGTTTACCGCATCGTACACGGCAGTGTAGTGGTAGTACGTACCGAAAGAAAATCCGGGGCGCTCGTGGTGGATGCGTGTGGCTTTGGAGGGCGTTTCCTCGTTAACGCGAAAGCCGGTGAGGCCTGTCGATTTGTTGTTATTGTCAGCGACGTAGAGTTCAACAGTTCGGTCATCCTTCCCCCGCCCCTTCTGATAGATCCGCTGCCACCCTTCGAGGGCACTTCCGTCCATCCGGGCGTATGCGGCGATCGTGAATGAGCCTTGGATGTCTAACTCACTGCTGGTGAACGTGACCGACCCTCGACTTCCGGGATCGACCAGCAGTGAGTTCGCACCGACTCGCCCAGCTCCCGCGTACGTCGCCCCGTCGATCGCTCCGTCGTTGGTCCCGACAGTGTCGATTGCGTCGGGGGTGGTCGGGTCTTCGAACGTCCACTGTGCGACGAGCCCCTCTGTCGGGCCTCGAATACGATCCGCAGTGATAGTTCCGTTCGCGACGGTGACGTACTGAGCATCAACAACCTCACCTTCCCACCCACTCTCGCCTCCCCAAGAGGTGGAGTTATCTCTGGGAGCTCGCCGATCGCTCGTGATACGGGGGGTATTGGTCATAGGGGCGATCTGTGGGCCATAGCTTGGGTCCTGTTGGTTACGGGGGCGGTGTCAATCCCTCAGGCGAGTGATCTGTGGCCGTGCTGTGGTTGACTCTACCCAGTAGATTGTATAAACAGTACCGGTGAGCACATGGTCGATGTGTCGGTAGGGAGATTATTGGTAAAGCGGTCCGAACTCTGCTGTGTATTCTGCCCAAGACATGTCTTTGACCTCATCGTGGCAGTCGGTACAAGTGTAGAAGTCGGTGTGAGAGGCGTGTTCTGGCTCTCCGGGAGGGATTTCCTTTTTACAGTGTTGGCATTTCCCGCGTGTCAGGATGTTTATGAAGTCGAAAGGCTGGCCTAAGTCATCGATTAATACCTCCCGCTCAAGACCACAAATGGCACAGCGGACTGATTCATCGTCTCGTTCGTGAGGTGTGGTTGGGTCTGCGAAGAATACATGCTCAGCTGGGTGGCAGGCCTTGTCCAGTGTAGGGCGTCGCCGCTCAACTTCGCGTGAGGCTGGCATATACACCATCTGATCTGAGAGGTAGTTCGGGTAGGTTGGGCCACCGAGTTCAACAATATCGCCGTCTTCGTACTGGAATAACCAGCCGATGCCGTTGTGCCCAAGCACAACGGCGTTCTGCTCGTGTTGGGTATCGTAGAATAGCTGTCCGGGCTTGAGACTGCTTAGGGGTGCTGGGCACATTGTTGGGGCGTTCTATGTACGCTGAGTGATTACGGAGGTTAGTTGATGTGCCGGCGCAGGTTTGTGAGGTTCTTCTGCCCAACTCCTGGGAGGTCCAAGAGGAACTCGTCGCTGGCCGCGTGGACATCGAGTTCGGTCGTGACACCAGCCTCGCGGAGGTTCTTGGCTGTTCGGTCCCCGATCCCGTCGATCTCGGTCAGAGGGATGGGGTCTGTCGTGTTCTTCGAGATGAGGTTGATGGCGTCGGTGATCGTGTCCGCACGAGTGTCCGTTGGATCCAGCTCTTCGCTCGCCTTGTAGGACTGACGGAGAACGGCTAACGAGGAGATGAACGGCTCTGGGGTCGTGACCGCGGGCGAGTCGTTGTCAGCTTGAGCGTCTTCCGCGAACTTCCAACGATCGCCTCGGGCGGTGTCGAACTGGTCTCGGCTTTCGAAGCGACGGTGTCCGCCGCTGTCTTCGAGAACGACGGTCTGGTGATCGGCGAAGATGATGGTGTATGTCTCGGCCGGTTCTGGTGTCTCGCTTTCACGGCTGTCGGTGTAGACTTGTCCTTCAGACAGCGGGGTCTGTGCTTCGGCTGTTACAGTGTCGGCTTCGGTGGTGGCTGACATCGTGGATTGTGTGTACTGCCTCAGTCTGGGGATAATAGCCTTTGGGGGTCACGCGAACGACGTGATAGTTGTCTCTTCGGTTTCTGGTGGCTGTTCGTGAGACGGGCGAGTATGCGATGCTGTAGCGGTGGGGTTCGTCTTCCCGAGGGTGCCTTCTAGAGAGACGGTCATCAGAGCGGCGAGGGCGGGCGTCTCGTGGTGTTTCCAGTTGAGTGCGTATATCGTGTCGATGTCAACCGCCTCGCTGTGTGCGAGGCTCCTGGGGGCTTTGTAGACGATCGTCCCGTTCGGGCGGGTGACGGCCGATGCTTGGTACAGCGGTTGGTGTCGCTTGAACGGGCTGCGGGAGGGATTGACCTGAACAGTCACATCGAACGTGTCGACGTCAAAGGGGAGCTCTTCTTGCGCTCCTGCGTAGGTCTCGGCGTGGGCGATTGGGGTCCCTAACTCGGTCACGATGTCGCTGTGAAGCCGGCGAACTTCCGACTCGTCTTCGGCCAAGATCAGGACATCGTCGGTGGCGGCGTCGATCTGCCCGGCCGCCAGCGCCGCGAAAGACCCCTCCCAGAGGTGGGTGTCTTCGTGTTCGTGGAGGTGCATGAGAGTGGCTACTGGTGGTCGGTGGGTTCCTCAGAGAGGGCCACATCGACGAGGTGATCGATTTCGTCTCTCGTGATATACTCGTTTTCGGCTGCGTTGCGAATTGCCTCGAATATGCCTTCTGCGAGGTCGTTGGTGTTGTATCGCAGATTGCTGTTGTAGAGGCGGAGCCACTCAGTGAGCCACGTAAGCGCCAACTCTGACCAGTCGGTCGTCCCTTCTGTGTACATGTGCCCGACGTTTTCTGCGACCACGTCGTCGGCGCGTGCGTTTTTCACCCGCGGGTCGTGCGTGTTGATAGCTGATTCAAGTGCCTTCTGGCACTTGAGGTGAAAGACGTCGTACCCGTCGTAGTCGTTCTCGAACGTCTTGTCGGCACGGAGTTCTTCGAGTCTGAGCATGTACTTCGAAGTGAGCTCTTCGACGGGGATGTTGAACAGGATCGATAGCTCGTCGATTCGACGCCCATTCAGAATTGGGAACGTCTCGCTTCCATCGTAGCCCTGCGGTTCGAGCGTGACGTGGTCTCTATCTGCTAGCATGGTTAACTCCCGTGGGTGCTGATGTCGGCGTTCGGGCCGGCGTAGAACCGTATCTTACGCTTCGCGGCTTGGATTTCCGCGTGGTGGTTGGGGTGGCCGTCGATCCCGAAGTCTTCGAGGAAGTTGCGGGCGTTCTCCTCGGGGTCGTATCCGTAGAGTTTATAGCCCGAACTGGTCGCTCCCGCAGACCGAACCAGGAGGAATCGTTGAACGGTGCTGCCGTCTCTGGCAACGAACTTCATCTGATCTCCGTAATTCACAATTGATGACCTCTCACCCCCCACCGGAGGGCAGAAACCCTCTACTGTTCGATGAGCTTCAGGTCCTCATGTGTGAACGAGATGTCGAAGTCGGACGGTTTCTCGCTGATGGTGGTGCCTGAGTCGGTTAAAGCATCGACAGTGGGTGGGAGTATGGTGCTGATCTGGCCAAACAACTCTGATCGGATCTCCCACGTCAGTTCCTGAGAGCTAAGAGCAGACCATGCGGCGATTTCGGTGTCGTTGAAGAAGATGAAGTGCATCACGAAATCACGGTGTTGTTCTTCGCCTGTGCCAGGGCTGACTATCGTCACGGCCACAGTGTTCATCTCCTCCGTCTCTTCAAACTCAACGCCTCTTTCTTCAACATCTTCTGCTTCCAAGACGAAACAAACGACCTCAACATCGTCCCGCTTCGTGGTCCCGTCGTCTGGATCGACACGGAAAAATTTCTGAGCCCGTGTCAGAGGAAGCGTCTCGTTGACCGGTATGTTGCCAGCAGAGATGTCGGCTTTTAGGTCTGCTTTGAGAGATTTGACTGCGCCCTCGAATTGTTCGTCAACCTCGGTTTCAGGTGGCTGAATACCGAATATTTGGTATAGTGCGGATATCTGTTCTGATGAGAGACTACAATTAGTGCGGATCGCGTCCAAGAAGGACTCCACCTCTTCGCTGGTCAGATCGGTCGAATCGATTTGGTCGGGGTCTGGTTGGAACTTCTCGTCGTCGGGGTGGATAACCCCAGTATCGTCGGTGTACACCACACCGACAGATTTGAGCGCGTTAATCTGCTGCCAAGAGATGCTGCCGTCAGTTGGGAGGCTATCCCAGTCGTTGATGATATCCCAGCCTTGAGGCTTGAGCTGGTAGTTGATGTTCCCCAGCTCGGAGGTCCAAGCCCGGATGTAGTAACCAGGGTCGTTTTTGTATGAGTTGATTGTTGGCATGGGTGCTAAAAACTCAGAAGATAATCTACTCCCTAAGTGTGTCGCTTGATATCTTAGTGCCCCTGAGACATACCGCCATCCTCGAGAAGGTTGTCCATCGCGAAGGCGTAGATCGTTGTCGGAATCTCTTGGAATCGCTCTTGGTTGAGCGGCCCCGAGTCGTCGGGGAACTCACAGTCGAACTCGATGTGGGGGCCGTCGGGTGCGTAGCGGATCGCGCTCACGGTGAGCTGTGTTCCCTCCGGGATTTCCAACTGCCGGTTATCGTAGTCCATCGTGTATTCCCCACCGAGGGAGACGACGTGGCCATGTTCGAGCGTGTGCGAGCTGGTGAACTCGTCGATGTCTCGAACATCGTCTTTGTCGACGTAGACATCGCCGTTGTTCGTGTGGAGCTTCATCGTGGCTGTTCCGTCGTCGTCGAACTCCTGCCAGTCCCAGACAGCGATGCGGAACACGCCATCTTCGCGGCCGTCGGCCGTGTCGACTTCTGCGTTGTCCAGATAGACGATTGCGATTGGGTTGATCATGGTGTTTTGGTGAGGCCGGTGGTCACTGCGCGACGGAGACGTCGGCTCGCTCGCGGAACTGCTCGTAGGTCTCGAAGAGGTGATCGCCGTTGAACGCGACGATGGAGGTGAGAACGTTGAGCAGGTACGGGCCATCCTCTCCATTGTTGTAGTCAGACTGCATCGCGATCGCGAAGTGGTCGTGCTCGACGAGGATCTCCCAGACGAGACTGACTGCGTCGGCGGGGATTACGTGGTCTTCGTGAACCGAGTCACGGGCGTCTCTGAGCGTTTCAGCGTTGTCGTCCTCGTCGATGTCGTGGTAGTGGTCGATGTGGACGTTGATCGCGTGCTGGACAGCTGAGGCTTCTTCGTCGCTGACGATTGGAACTGGTCTCATGGTGTGCTTTCGGGGGTGTTCAGAACGCTGTGTCCGGTGTCGGACTCCTCAAGGGTCCCCCTCACTTCTCTGGGGGGTAAAAACAGTCGGCTGGGGGTGTGTTCGTGTGCTCACACCCCACGTTTCTGAGTGCGAATTTCATCTCGCACACGGGGGGTGAGTCAGAGCGGGTAGCCCCTGTGTTGGACACAAGGAGGGTTCAGGAGGTCGCCGTCTTGAACGTAGGTGAACCAACCATTTGGGGTGACCCCGCAGTCGTGACAGCGCGTTTCGTTCCATCCGCAGTCGTCGACGCCGCGGTTGGCCCAGCATCGAACGCGATCGCCGCCGTGGCTAACGAGGACGCCCCCGCCGCATTCCGGGCAGTTCTCCGGAAACTGCTTGTACACGCCTTCGCGGATGAGGCTTCCAATCCGGGAGAACGCGAAACGGAGGTCGGTGTCTGCGAGTGCGTCGGCGTATGGGCCAGTGGGCGGCGGTGGTGTCATGGGTGACTACTGTAGGTCCGCTTCGAGGGCCTGGCGTATGGTAGTAACTGTCGAGAGTTCACGTTCGCGGAAGGGATTCGACTGGCCGATGATAAACTGCCGGACCATCACGTCGGAGTTGAGTCCCGTGATCAGTCTCACCGCGGCGAATTCGGCTTCGGGCCGGCTCTCGTAGCCTCTAGAGAGCGTCGGGAGGAACGCTCGGCCTCGTGGGTCGACCTCGATCGTGGCGTCGAGTAGCCACGTCCCGTCCTGGGGTGTCGAAACGTGGATCGAGACTCGGACGCCGTCCAGTCGCTTGTGGTAGCGGTACGTCGTCCGGAGCGAACTCTGCCGAGTAACGCTCCAACGTTTGGAGACGCTGTCCGCTTTCGGCGCTGGGCCTTCGTTCGGGCGGTCGTTCGTAGTGAGTGTTTCTTGCATTTGCTTAGGTGCTTGCCGGGGGCTTCGATGAGCTGGCGTGGGTGGGTTCTGCTGGTGCTTCGAACTCCAACTCGGTGAACCCGATCGCGTCGACGAGATGGAACTCACGGCGATCGGATGGGTAGACGATTTCGATGATGTCTCCGACAGAGGCTGACCGGACCATGTGTCGGGCATCCTGAACGGTGTTGACGATCTCGCCTTGCGCGTGGTGGTACGCTCGGTCTCGGTCAGTCACGTCGAGAATGGTCTCTGCTGGGCGATACGCTGTCTCGAAGGTCTCCTCGTCGGGGTCGCGATCACCGTATCCGACTTGGTGTCGGAGTTCCCGGTTTTCGAACGGGAGGTGGTGGATGGTGCTGTATCCGCGAGATGGGTTAGTAGACATCTATGAACTCCTCTGTCCCACTTCCGGGAGACAAAAAATCTCAGTCGGTCCGGGGGTGTTCGTCGACGTAGCGGGTGGCGCTCGACCAGACCTCCTGTTCTGGATCGACGCGAGGCCGCACCTGCTTCACTCGTCTGCGGGCTTCGTCGACGTCGACGCCCGAATGAACCGCGAGGACCGCGGCACAGACTGAACAGCTGCGCGAGACGCCGGCCTGACAGTGAACGAAGGTCACCTCCCCGCTCTCGACGGCGTCGAGCACGTAGTCAGCGGCCGCCTCGAACGTTTCGTACTCGTGGGGGCCGTCCGGGAACACGAACTCATCGCCCGTTGTAGATTCGCGTGGGCATTCCCTCCCAAGGACCCGAGCGTAACCGACTGTGACCACCTCGTCGAATGGGTTGTCGATTTCAGACAGTGCGCGTGCCGTTCGGGCATCGCCGATGTGGAGGTGGGGGATGATTTCGTTCATGGTTTTTCTGCTCGCTTGACGGTCAAAAACGTCGCGGCGGGCTACTCTGCTGCGAACTGGGTTGCGATCGCGAGGTCGCGGACGGTGTCGACGTGAGAAATGCCGTTGAAGTCGTGTCCACGTCCGACGGTGGCGGCGTATGTGGATATCTCACTCGAAGCGAACTCGAAGAGGATCTGGTTTGCGTTCTCGATCACCGCCGGGTCGACAATGGACATCGCTCCAGTGTGGAGGTCCATATCGACGGTCTCGGCGTCGGTGGTGAATTCCTCGCCCTGGTCATCAAACGTGACGGTCCCATCGGGGAGTCCCTCGGTATCGAAGTCGGCGTCGATGGACGTGGCGGTGAGGATGGTGTCGGTATCGTCAATATACAGGCGGTCGCCTTCGCTGAGGTCTTCTAGTGAGGTCATGGTGGGTTGTGAGAGCGGATCTGCGTGGTGGTTCTCTGGGTGCGATTCAGTCGTTGGGGCAATCCGGACAGATGGGATCGCCGTTACGGTCGGTGTCGGTGCCGGGCTCTTCTCCACACTGCTTACAGGGTGGGGCGACGCCGGTCAACTCGCTGATGCTGGCGTCGTCGGGATCGCCGACGTGACGCGCCTCTTCACGATGAATGTGACTGAAGGTCATTGGTGGGTGGAGTCTCAGAGCCGGGTGTATCACTCAACACTCACCTCCTTTCGGTGAGCAAAAACACTCTGCTGCCTGTGGGAGTATTGAGTGTGTCAGTTCTAGTGTGGACTGTGGTCATGGGTCCGTTTACGTTTCGAAGCGCGTTTATTGGCACTATCGCGTTGATTCTCCGCCGTCGTTAGGGATCTCCGGTTCCGGGAAGGTATCACCGACCTGTTCTTCGAGGTTGTATGGACTCCCCGTATCGTGCTCACTCAGGTTGTGCCAGCGGTTCTTTTCCGAGCTGTAATAGAGCGTGTTGAGCGCCATATCCGTTGCGAACCAGTTGTCGTCGGTGTCCATCACGAAGTCGAGTGACCAAGAGGCGTCGTCGAACTCTTGGGCGGCTCGGGACGCCCACTCGTACAACTGGTCAATGTTATCGTCGATGGCGTCGATCACGCGCTCGTAGTGTGCGGCCCCATCAGTTGCTCTCGCGAACGTCTCCTTGTCGACGCGGGGAAAATGATACAGCACTTCGCCATCAGCGATGAAGAACCGGACTTCGGGGTGGAGGGTGTAGCGGCCGTCTGGGTAAAAGTCTAAATCGAGGTGTTCGCGGATGGGAAGTGGGGTGAATGGTGGCATCTCAGCCATGAGCCGATCCTGGAGCTGGTGCATGACCGTCCTCACGATTTCGGCCCGTGAGTTGACCTCGATGTGGTTCCCGTCTCCGAGGTTTGTTGCGGATTTGTAGTCACTTCGGAGGAATGCCTGCTTGTTGTCGGTATTCTCCACGAAGGAGGTAATCACGCTGAAGTCTGGCTGACCGAAGAATTTGAAGACCGGCTCGGGGTCTTCAGTCATGATGATGCCGATCGGGTCGATCTCTTCCTCCTCGAGGAACTCTCCCCCACCCCCACCCTCCAATTCGAGGATCTGGGTGTCGATGGTTGGGATATTGAGCGGCTCTAAGCGGGGGAACCAATGGGAAAGGCGGTTCCGGGTATCGAAGAACTCCACGACTTCCGGTCTGAAATCACTGGGGAGTCCGTCAGCGAACCGGTCTTGATACCGGGAGAGCTCTGAAGGGGGGCTGACGGAGAACTTCGCTATCTCCTCTAATGCCTCTCGTTTTTCGGCTTCCATCTCCTCCTCCATCGCTGTGAGTTCTGCGAATCCCTCGGCGTCCTGCTGTTCAGCATCGCTTGATTCTCCGTTGTTAGATGTATTAGTTGTCATTTTCACTACAGTCTGGACAGTAGTCTTCGCTCCCACGGTTTGTCCATCCGTCTTCGCGGGCCTTCTCTCGCTCTCTGGTGGCGGTCCAACATGCGTAGCCCGTTGTTTTCGGGCATCCTTCACCGTCGCATCGGAGGATCACCGATTTCATGTAGGTCATCGGCTAGCAACCCCGTTCGTCTTTGGATTGTCCAACCATATCTCTCACTCTCCCCGGAGAGCAAAAACCACCTCACGCAGTGGCGTCAGCAAGCTGCTCGAGTTCGTCTTTGAGATACGTCCGGTGACAGATCTTGTCGTCGGTATTCTCGTAGCACACGAGGTAGACGGCGGTTTCGGGGAGCATCGAGAGGATATCTCGCATCGCCCGACGCTGGGTGTCGCCCTCGAGGTGAGCGCGGTATCGCTGCTCGAAGTCGCAGGCGTCGATCGCGTCGTTGTGGCCAATCTCGTCGGCGAGTTCCTTGAACTCGGTGAGGAGGTCACGCGGTGGGGCGAGGGCGGTGATGTTGGTGTCGAGGTGGGCCTGGATGCCGTACATCGGCTCGCGGACGACACCGACGACGTAGTCATCGTCGTCAGGGACGACGTGACCGTGCTGGAGAGCGGCGTGATAGGTGTCGTGGAGTCCTTCCATGCTCAGAGATCAGGTGGCGAGGGTAATGAAGGTGTCCGAATCGCTGCTTTACGCGGGTTGGGAAGCCCGATAGTAAACCTGGATTGGGATCAGAAGTAGGAGAAGTACGGGAAGAACGAATCCGAGACCGGGGAGAAACCAAAGCGAGGCTGCCCCAACGAATGCGAGACCCAGCGACCCTGTCTCTGTAAGGAGTAAACCACCCCACGCCAGCGGGACGATGGTCCAACCGAGCGCAAGAGTGTGGGCTTTCAGGCGGTCAAACTCAGCAAGGGTAGCTGCGCCTGCCATGAGGGCGAAGATCGAAAACGCCTCGACGCCCGGTTGAGAGAGCGATTCGGCGATGAGGTCGAACAGGGGCATGTTACGCGGTGAACTCAGGGTCGTCGCCGATGCGAGATGGCTCGGGGCCGGACTGGCCCTGATATTTCGACCCGCGCTCTGAGCCGTACGGCCTCTCGGCAGGCGACGTCATCTGAGTAAACGTGATCTGCGAGATCCGCATACCCGGCGTCAGTGCGACTGGCGCAGCGCCGAGGTTTGAGAGTTCGAGGGTGATCTGCCCCGAGTACCCGGCATCCGCGAGGCCTGCCGTGGCGTGGATGATTATCGCAAGCCGCCCGAGCGAGGACCGCCCCTCGACGTGCCCGACGAGATCGTCGGGGACAGTGACCGATTCGATGGTTGTTGCGAGGGCGAACTCACCGGGATGAAGGATGAACTCACTGTCGTTGTCGACGTGGGTTTCGGAGACGTACTGGTTCACTTCATCGACGTTGTTTGGGTGGATACAGGGGATCTGGGTTCGGTTAAACTCCAGAAACGTACTGCCCAGCCGGAGGTCGACGCTACATGGTTGGACTTGCTGGTCGATGTCGGTTAGCGGGTCGATCACGAGGTCGCCCTGTTCTAACCGATGTAGGATGTCGGTGTCTGAGAGGATCATGGATGTGACTGGTCGGTGGGGCTGGCTGCTCGCTGCGTTATCCGTGCTTTTCGGGAGTCTGGTCCATGTCGACCTTGACGGCTTCATGTTCATCGACCCACTCACATGTGAAGCGTCGGGCCTTCTCGTAGTTCAGGTCGAGTCGCTCGTACAGGGCGCGAGCGTTGAAGCCATCTTGGGGGTCATTGCTGATGCTCTTCTTCGAGGAATCGTCTTCGTCGTACTCGTTGAGGGGGACGATCCAGAGTGTGTTCTCGTCATCGTCGAAAATGTACGTGACAGCCTCGTACCCCTCGAATAAGTCGACTGCGCTGCTGGTTGGAGCGATCGCCGCAGACGCTCGGAACGAAAGCTTGGGCGGCTTCTTGATCGGGTCCTTCCCAGTGAGCTTGGAGAGATTCGCGAGCTTCTCGTCATCAGACAGCTGTGGGCTGTCGGTCTCTGCTTCGGTGGTGTCCGGACTCTCTGGAGTGTCCTCTGCGCTACTGGCCGCATGTTCTGGTTCGCTCATTTGCCTCTACAGGAGAGTCCCAGAGAACCGATAAAAGTGTACCGTCCGATTATCTCTCTGTAACGGCCATCACGCCGAAAGATTCAGATAGAGGTGTGTCAATGTACGATATGAACGAATCATGCGCCGACGGGTATTTCTAGCATCTAGTATCGGGTTTGCTGCTTCTCTGTCCGGCTGTTTGGGCATCGGGGGGAGCGATGTGCTTCCAGGGAGCGGTTCAGATAATCAGCCAGAGCGCGATGAGGCCCCCGATCAGGGTGGTCAAAGTGGTGAAACCAGCGAAGAAAACGACAGTGACGTGGGGGAACAAGCGACTGATCCGTCACCCGAAGAAGCGGATGACGAGGCGAAGGTGACGTTAGAGAGTAACGACCCCGTCACGGTTGTAGAGACGTTCTACGATGCTCTCTACGCGCCAGACCTTGAGATGGCAAATGGGCTGCTCCATCCTGAGAGCCCCGCGCCAATGTACACTGACGAAGTGGTGTCGTCATTCGAAGCGTATACGCACGAACTCGAAGATGTTGAGCTGGTCGAGGAGGGTGATTCGAGTGCCGTGGTTGCGTTCTTCCTCGTTCTCACGGGAGAGGAGGGTGTTGTCCGGCGGAGCGAAGTTACACTTGAGGTCCGGACGGACGGCGACGACTGGAAGGTCTGGCAGATGAGGCGGTAGGCAGCATCGAGTGGTTACTTGACCGGAACTGCTTTTTAAGACGCCTTTGTATCGGCGTGTATGGGTATCGACCGAGGAACATACACCAGTAGGCGCGTTGTCCCTGAGAATGCCTCATGGGCCACCGCCGCTGATTGGGAGTCTGGTGATTTGTCCTCGGTCGATCTCGAAGGCGACGGGATCCGGTTCAGGGGGACAAAATACGGTGGGCCTCCAGCAAGCGGTGTCGCACGGTGGCCGCTTGAAGAGACCGTTGAGGACGTGTGGGGCGAGCATGATGGGGTGAACAGGGGTGCTTCGTTCACGTCTGACTCTGAACTCCGTGACGGCGCGTGGTTTAACGCTGGCAGCGAGGACTATATCGCTCTCCCCCAGGTACAGCTTGCCGGTCCTGAAATGTCGGTATCTGCCTGGGTGAAGCCAACGCATCACGGCGAATCGTCGTATGATAGAGTCCTATCGGCAGGGACGTATCAGCCGTTCAATTTGGTGATCTACGGTCACGGGTCGGGCTCTTGGGAGCCGTATTTCGATATCACGACAGAGCACGATCGAGGGACGGCCGGCCAACCGTGGGAATACCCTGATCAGACGTTTGCGTGGGATACACGACACCACCTCCTCGGCGTCTACGGTGATGGGTACGTTCGAATGTACGTAGATGGATCTGAGATTGCGTCTCAGCAACTCACCGGAGAGTTGGATACGTCCAAATACGGTTATACGACATACTCGTACATCGGTACGAGAGAAAAGGACGCATCTGGAGGCCCGATACAAGAGTTTCTGAGTGGCTTTCTGAAAGATGTCCGAGTCTACGACAAGGTGTTGTCCCCGAGTGAGGCAGTGGGGCTATACGAGACTGGGACGATCGACGGATGAGCGGTTAGACGAGTCGGATCGCTCCGGGTTCGTCGCCGTCTGGATCAATCTGTTCGAGAGCCGGACCCCGAGAGCCGAGCGATGGATTGTCGAGACGGCCACGGAGATCGCTTCGAGCGGAGCGCACGTTGTCGCTCACCGTCTGCTGTGTCTTGCCTCTCGCTTCGGCCCAGGTCTTCTGCCATGCTGTCTCTCGGAGCTCTCGCGAACCCGGCGGTCGCCGTCCGCTCGGTGGGATGTCCGTTTTGGTCGCGATGAAGTCGAAAGCGGTTGCCGCGCTATCGACAGTCGTCGCGTAGCCTGTCCGCACGCTATTCTCTAGTTCGCGGATGAGGTGGGTAGCAACCCGGCTGCTTGTGTGACGGTCGATATGGTCAACCTCGAACCCGTCACCTGCGTCGTCGACGACATCGGTGTGACCCACTCGCCCCCAGCGGAACGCGCCGTTCTGGACGAAGAGGTCGGCATAGACGAGGACGCCACCGCCGCAATCGACGCTCGTCCGGATACCGTAGCCGAATTCGTGGAGGCGATCGGTGACGACGCTGACGTCCCACTCGGGGTTGATCATGAAGATGGCGTCATGGAGCATCGATTCGGGGTCGATGTGGATGACTTCTTGGCCGTCTTCGGTGTCCAGCTCGTGTTCCGCCCTGTACTCCGGTTCGTCATCGTCAGCATCGAAGCCTTGGCGATCGTCGATTCGGGTGATGTCCATGACGAGAGACTGTAACCCGTGAATTGACTGCTCGAAGAGGCGTGGGTCGAATTGCGCGTCTTCGTCTGCCGGGATCTGCTTTCCGGCTTCGTCGACGCGGTGAATTGTGTATTCTCGCATGGAACACACTACGAAAGAGTCGTACTAAAAACTGTGGGGTCTCATATCTGTTTTCATCAATAACTGTCTCGGTGTTCAATATAGAGACACTTATTACGGAAGGGAAAAACTCCCGAATGTGTCCGTAGAAGCAACATCTGTCGGCAGCAGCCCGGATCTGAACGAGACCGAGCGCCAGTTGGAGGAGTATCTGTTGGACGAAGCCGACGGCGTCGCGTATTTCAAATCGCGACTGATTGCGAAGGACCTCGACCTGTCATCGAAGAGTGTCGGGCATAACATGCGTACCTTGGCTGACGCTTCCGGTGTGTTGTGTATCGAGAAGTGGGGGTATTCGGGCGCAACGACGTGGATGGTCCAGATTCAGGAGTGACGCGGCCGTTGGCTGGTGACTGGCTATTTCTCCCACTCTTGTTTGATGAGCATCCGTTCTGTGGGTGAGCGGATAGGGATCCAATCGGCTAGTTCCCAGTCGTGTTCCGTGAGGTTGACATCGACGGTGTGTGAGGCCTGCCGTAAGGTAATGAACGGGTGCGATCGCTTGGTAACGCGGCCGGCGTGCTGGACGATTTTGTCTGCTTCATTCCGCCGGACGAGGACAGCCCTTCCGCACTCGACTTGAGACATCGGCGCTTGGAGGAGCTGCGTGGTGTTCGCGATGTCTGTGCTCTTGAGGCTGGTGTCGGTCTTAGGGGCCATCGGGGTTATCTTTGGATAGCTCGGTTGTCTTCCTGCTTGAACTCACGTTGAGGCGGTACTTACGGATACGTTCCTCCGATTCGTGCTTATACGTATCGGCAAATTTTCATCGGGCGGTGTGGGGACGTAGCATCTACACCACGGCGTTAGTCTGGTCGAACGGTTTCTGGCGGTTCTGGGGGATGTTGTTGTAGCCACTCTACGATCGCCTCGTCGGAGTGGCCGACTCTGAATGGGGTACGGTCGGCTGGGAGGTGGCGGCGGTCCAGAGGTTTGGCTCTGGTAAGCCCGATGCCTCCGGCGCAGCGCGTTACAGTCGTCCAAGAGGATTCGGACACTGTGACAGACGGCCTCCCAAACTGGTATTCGATCATCTGAACTGAGCCATCAGAAACGGTGAACCACCAGAAGGCATACTGAGTATGCCGCTCTCCGAACAGCTGGAGTACGGTATCTCCCTCGCGGAGTGGCTTGCCCCAGTCGGCGTATGCGTCTCGTACCTGGTACCACGGTTTTTCTTCGAGCCGTGACTGGGAAGCGACGCCGAATGAGCCGAGTGTCGCATCTCCCCAGATCTCGCGAGGGCCGATTTCGCCTTCATAATCCGGGTGGACAACGTAGCGTGTGTTCGACGGTTTGGGTGGTTCTGGGTAGTAGTTGATGCTCCCTCGGTATTTGTCGTCGAGAGACTTCTCCTCGAGGTCGTCCAGCGTCTGCCGGATGTAGCCGATCGCCTCGCTGCGGGTCTCGAACTTTCGACCAGACCGGCCCCAACTTTTCCCCTCAACCCGGACCCGGCAGTAGGTGGTATCGCTAGCAGTCGGCGGGGAGATGCCGATCGCGTAGTGGTCGTTTCCGGATGGGTGAGCTGGGTCAGCAGTGATCTCCTTCCGGTACTTCGTCCGGGGCATGGGGCTAGTCGTCGGCTCGGGCGTGGCCCGTCGGCGACGGACGGGTCTCTTCGTGAGTGGTCAGGTCGGTGGAGACACCGTGCTGGGTGGATTCGACGTCGATGGTTTTCTCGCCTTCCTGTTGTTCGAGCGTGTACATCCATGCTTCCCCGAGGCCCGTGAGAACCTCGTCTTTCAGCGACTGGCTCATATTGGAGCGCCTGTCGATGTCGTTGATCAGGATGGCGAACAGAGTGTGTATGGATCGGTCGTTCGGCGTGGAGGTGATCCCCAGTTCATCATCGAGCGTGTCCGTACTGTACGTCCGCGGCAGGAATGGGCGTGAGCGTCTCATGGTATTAGTCCTCTTGATCGGCAACTCTCAGAGTCACCGACCTTCACCTACCTTCGGGGGATACAAATTCTCTATCTGAGGGGTGGGTTCATTACCGGGGGGTCCATATCCTCTCCCAACTGTGAGCTCTAGTGCGGCCCCGACAACTCCAGAAGATCGGATCATCAGTCTCGACGTTCTCCGAGGCGTGGCCATCCTCGGGATACTCGTCATCAATATTCAGTCGATCTCGATGCCGTCGATCGCGAGGATCAACCCCGCTACGTACGGTGGGTTTGAAGGCGCGAACTACATCGTGTGGTTGCTAAGCCACGTCTTCGTCGAGCAGAAGTTTATCGTACTGTTCTCGATGCTTTTCGGCGCTGGTGTGCTCCTGTTCGTCTCTTCCAAGCAATCGAAGGGAGAGCCGGCGCTGAAGCTCCACTACAAGCGAACGTTCTGGCTCTTAGTCATCGGGCTGGCTCATGCGTATCTTCTCTGGGATGGTGACATCTTGGTCACGTACGCACTGTGCTCGTTGGTGGTCGTTTTAGCGTATAACTGGCCTGCGGAGCGGCTTGTGGTTGCGGCGGTGGTTCTCCTCTCGGTTCCGTTCATCCAGCAGGTAGAGACGGTGATGATGCTGGATCACGGGATGGAATTGGGGTATTGGACTACAACGCCCGAAGAACTCCAACAGGAGATTGCTGTCCATCAGGGTAGTTGGTCGGCGCTGGCTGCTGATCGGTTCGGTTCGAACGTGTACTCACAGACGATTGCGGTTGTGGACCGGGCGGGATGGCGGTATTCTGGTGCGATGCTGTTGGGGATGGCCCTGTTCCGTTGGGGTGTACTCTCGAATGAGCGGAGCTCGGAAGAGTACATCAAATTGGTTGCTGGGTGTTTCACTGCGGGCATCACGATCACGGTCGCGGGTGTCGCGTACCTCCACTATCACGACTGGGGGAGCGTGGCTGGGTTTTCCTGGGGGCTGTTCAACTACTGGGGAAGCATCCTCGTCTCTATCTCGTATGTGGGCGTCGTTATGCTGTTCTGTCGGCGGTGGGCTGGTGGGCGTGTCGAGAAGGCTTTGTCGTCTGTTGGCCGAACCGCACTGAGCAACTATCTGCTTCAGACGGTCGTCGCGACGACGATCTTCTACGGACATGGGCTTGCCTTATTCGGACAGGTGAGCCGCGTGGAGCAGATGGGCATCGTTCTCTTGATTTGGGTGGTCCAAGTGGTGTTATCCGTTCTGTGGCTCCAGAGATTCCGGTACGGGCCTGCTGAGTGGGTGTGGCGATCGCTGACCTACGGTCGGGCGTGAAACGGCATTAGGCTGTTCCAAAAGAACCAGCAGGGGAGACTACTTCTCGATGTGGCGTCGGTCGATGGACGTGACATCGAACGGGAGCCGAGCTGGGACTTCACCTGTGTCGGCGTCGAGAGCGTCGATCTCGACATGGTAGGTGTCGTGGGTGTTGAACGAGAGCGTCGTGGTGAATTCTTCGCTGACGCCGCTCGAGAGGGCGATCGGTTCATCAGTGATCACACTGGTGAGCGCCGAGCCGTCGGCGGTTGCGGTTCCATCCGTGAGAGTGATGTCGCCCTCTTGGATGCCCCCGTCTCGGGTGACGCGGAAGAGGAGGTCGACGTTCCGCTCGTGGTTGTTTAGCGCGTTATCGAGCGTGATCTTGTATTGGACTACAGTCTCTGCCTCGACAGTGGTTGGGCCGGTACTCTCGACGCGGACTGCGGGCTCGATGATGACGTCGTGGCCGCCGATTGCTGCCGGTGGGCCAGATGATCCGCCCTTGCGGATGAGAACGTCGAGGAAGTCTGGGACGCTGTCCTCATGGAGACGCTCATGGTAACAGCACCAGCCGTCCATGCCGTTTTGGGTGAGACCGAGATGCTTGCCTGCGTCCGTGACAGTGATACTGTCGAAACTGTCCTGACTGGCGCTGATGTTTGCGAGCGGGCTGATGTACTCCCACGATTCACTGTCAGAGAAGCCGTGCTGAGTCTTGCCCAGGAGTGCGCCGCCTTCGTTCACGAACATGGCGATGTCGAATTGGCGATCGATGAGTGCGCGGTTCTCTGAACTCGTTAGGGCGGTACCTCCATTGATTTGGTTATTGCTGCTCGGGATACCGATCATCGCGTAGTCGGTGAAGTCGACATTTCGGATGTTGTCGGCCCCAGAGATGAAGGTGACCTCTTCGTCGACCTGTGGGTCATTGCCCACGTCGCCGCGCCAGTATTTGACGACGTCGTCGCCGTTGTCAGCAGCTCCGAGAACGATGATCCCGTCGTTGCCGTTGGTGACGTTTTCAAGCATCGACGCGACCATCGAAGCGTGTTCCTCCGGTGGGCCGTGGTTGCTGTTGTTTGGTTCCTGCTCTGAGTCGAGCCCCATGAGAATTATCGGGCCGCCTTCCTGTTGACCGACGACGTCGAGAGTCTCGGTCTTCGTCTTGACAGGAGGGCCGATCGTCGTTGCGATTTGGTCGAAGAAGAAGAGGGATCTCGATTCCTCGATAGAGGCGTCCCATTCTTCCTGTTCTTCTCGGAAGAGCACCTCTTCGTCGCCGGTTACGGCCTTCGGGTTGCTCCTCATCCACGGTAGATCTTCCGCCATACGAATTCCGACTCAACACTCTGTTAAAGCCGTTTCTCTCGGGTGTGGTGTGTACTGAATTTGACAGAGGTGGGGCAGGTGATATCGCGTGGGAGGTCACGCGGTGGTGACGGTTGGGCCGTCGTTGGTGACTGAGAGCTTGAGATTCTTCCCGTCACCGACACCGTCTACTGTGAAGCTCGCGGTGGCGATGTCCTGAGACGCGGTTGGTTCTACGTCGACGTAGAGAGTCACCGCTTCGCCGCTGCTGAGGGTGGTTGTGGCTGTGGATCCATCGGGTGAAACGCTGGTCGCGAGCGTAGAGCGGAATGAGACGCTCTCAGCCACAGCTGGGTCGAGGGTAATGGTGTAGTCACCGGCCGTGGATTGGTGATTCGAGATCGTGGCGAACTCTTGGTTGGTCGTGTTCTCCTGGATCGAAGTCTGTGGAGAGATGCCGATGATGGCGTCTTGGCTGTCAGTTTGGACTAGGTTTACCTCCGACTGGCGAGTGATATCAGACGTTGTCATCGCTTCAGCCCCGATGAGCCCAAAGAGGAGAGCGCCGGTCAGGAGTGCGAATACGCTGATGTAGATGTGTGGGCTAGTCTTCGAGTCGGCCTGTCTCCGGTTCATTTCTTAATCCAGATCTCGTCGATGGCGTCCGCTGTGGGGTTCTTGGACTTTCCCGCTGGGATGACTGACGGGTCATCATGGCCGTTTGTGGGCGGGACTGCTTCCTCTTGAGGCACCTCGGCTGTGTCGGTGCTGCTGTCCTCCCAAATGAACACCCCGTCTTCCTCCCCGTTGTGAGCTTGGCTTCGGGACGTGGTAGATTCTAGTTCGGTGATATCGATGTTCTCTGCGACGAGAGGTGGTTCGGGGGGGCTGTAGATATACTCAGTGTCTCCGTCGACGAAGACGAACAGTTGCTGATCGTAGCAGTACACGGCACGGTCTCCCTTGTCGATCGCGAGGTTGATGATGTCTTTGAGAGACCCGACCGCGGATGTCGATCTGGCGTCCGAACTGTCGAACTTGTCGACGACCGTGATCCAGTTTTGGTTTTGGACTTCCTCGAGTCTCATTTCGAGTATCTCGGCGTCGTAATCGTCTCTGTGACGGTAGCAGTAGCCGGCACTCGCTCCGCTGATGAGAAAGAGGAAGGCCGATGTGATGTTCGTGAGACCGCCCTCAGAGTCTGTTGACTGGGAGAGCCCGCCGGTAGTGGTTGAGGTAGTGTCTGTGGAGGTCGGGATCGTGAAGACGGTATTTCCGAATACGATCTCCTGTTTGTGTTTCGCGGTGGCGGTGGCGATGACGGGCTCGTCGTCGCTGATCCGGGACTCTGAGCTCTCGTAGGAGTAGTCCGTTTCGATGATAGTGTAGACACTCAGGGACGCATCCTGCCCGAGTTCGTTGTCGTACTCCTGGATCTGTTCGTGGACATCATCGATATCGATCAGCGAGCGAATGGAGGCGGTCTCGCCTTCTTCGTAGTCATCGATGGTGGTCTCTTCAAGAGTCGAGGTCTCGGTCCAGAAGGCGGCTTCTTCGCCGTTGACCGTGGCTTCGTATTGGAGTAGCACCCGGTGTTTGGTGAGGGTCGTTTCGGTCCCAACAGCGGACGCTGTAAACCGTATGTCTCCGGCTGCGTCTATCGGATACGTGTTCGTATTGGTGAGTCGTTCTCCCTCGGTGTATGCGGAGGTGGACGTGTCGACCGTCGTCGAAACCTCCTGAGTTTGATCGACCAAGTGGTCGATTTCCGGGGGCTCTGGTTCTTCTTCAGCAAGGAGTGTTGCTGGGCTGTATGCACTGGCCGGGGTCACAAAGCCGGTGAGGACGATGAGACTTGTGAGGACGCAGATAAGGATGCTCACTGCGATGATGGCTCGTGCGTGGGCTGCGATCGCCCATTTACATTTGAGGTGATATGGATGCTCGCTCATGTCTCTAGTCGACTATCAAAGTGGTCACAGGAGCGGGTCATAAACCTGCTTGTCAGTTCTGTAGTGTCAGCGTCTGTTTTCATAGATAGTGGCCTTCTTCTGCCGGGTGATCCGGTGTGGATTGATGAATATGAAGGCGGACGCTGAGAGGATGAAAGCAATCACGCCGCTGCTTGCTAACGCTGCGAGAACTGGGTGGGTGTTCGCGAGCGTCTGTAAGGTCGATTGTGGGAGTGTGCTCGGGTACGCATAGAGGGTGATCTGAGCGATGTCCGCTGTTGGGCTTTTCCGGGGTGGGTTGCTGACGAAGACTGTTGTCTCCGGTCGTATTGGTGAGCTTTGGACTTCCTCTAGACGGAGATCGCCTTCTAAGTGAGCAGATTGGGTCATCCCGACGAGGGAGTCGCTGGTGAGAATCACCTCCTGGGTCGTTGAGTGGCCGATAGCAGCTGTTCGTTGAGTATCGTCTTCTGGGTTGACCGATTCGGATGAGATGATGGTTGCACCCTCGGTAACGGGAGTCCCCAGTATTGCGACCGGGAGTAGAAGCATCGTACAGATGGCGACGCCGATGACGATCTTCCGGTCTGATGAGCCCCGTTCAACGGGGACAGATAGGGAAGTCCGTTGGTTATCTCCGAAGATGGTGGGCGCGAAGCCGATGAGCGAAATTACAACCCACATCGAGATGACCGTGGTGGGGTTCGAGAGGATCGCACCGATGATTGGTACTGATACAGTTGTTGACCCTCCAAGCGTCATGACCGAACCGTAGATGTCGTCGTCACTAACCGGTTCGAACCCATCTTGCTGATCCGTGAGATCGTTAGCGTCGCCTTGGGTGATGTACTGACCGTCCTCGGTAGTGTCGACGATCCGGTGGAGGACGTTGCGGTTATGCTGTGACGTTTCGAACAGGATCGCATCACCGACTTCGACATCCCCGGCAGTCACAACGAGGAAGTCGTCTTGGGTGATTGTCGGGGTCATGCTGTCGCTGATGGGCGACGTGAAGACGACGGGCATGGTCCCAGCTGGGGCTACGAGGCTAAGTGTGGTTATGAGTAGGAATAGGAGCGCGAAACCGGTCAGCACCGATTCTACACGTCCCATTGTAAGACCGTCTAGCTGAAGTCTTCGTTCGCCGATGACGAGATCTCGACGATGCCGGAGATATCCGTATCATCGGTTGACGTCTCGATGGCTAGGATCGCGTATGCGACCTGGCCGGGGTCAAGAACAACGACCTCACCAGTGTTGTCGACAGACTGGATTTCATCGCCTCCGTCGTTGCGAAGGGTTACTTCGCTGAGGGAGGGGTCTTCTTCGATGGTGTCGTCGGTTGTGAACTCTGCTTCGAACCAGAGTTCGTTTCCGTCGTCGAAGTCGATGTTTTGGAGCTCGTAGGTGTTGGTACCGTCATCAAGCGCAACAAGTTCTTCGTTGACCGGGGCGGCGTCATCGTTTGGGTCGGTATCTTCATAGACGGTGATGTCGATTCCGGTATTCCCCGGAAGGGACGCCGTGGTCTCCATGACGATCAGGTCCGAGCTGACTGCGGTGATCGCTCCAGCAGAAGACCCGAGTTCGTTCCCGTTGATGTCGAAGAGGCTCACGCCTACTCCGGCGGTCTCGGGCTCGACGTAGGACGTGAGGGCGTACTCACGCTGTTCTGTGAGGTTGTTCGTCATCCGGAATGCGTACACGTTAGTTGGGTCGGTCCCATCACCGAAGACGAACGATCCGTCCGGTGTTGTGTACTTATCGTCTGCTTCACCGGTCACAACTAATTGCGACCCGCGAATGTCGGTGCCTCCTGCTGGACCCGGCTCAAGTCGCAGGGCTGCGCTTGCGCTGTCGTCCGCTTCGACACGAACATCGACAGTGCGCGCCGCCGTTGCAGACGTATACGCGACGGACCCGACGGTAACGGTTCCGAGAGCGCCTGCTGAGCCGAGTAAGAAGTTTCGTCGGTTCATTTCATCCTATATTTTGTGAGGGTGTGGCGGGTGATTAGTAGTGACTCTAGACCAGTTTCGAGTTGGATTACGCGGAGGCCGAGATCGTCACGTCGCCAGTGACGTTGGAGTCGTCGGGTCCGGTGTGGATCTCGATGACACCGTAGACAGTCTGGCCTGAGGTAAGGGCCATGCCCGTGAGGTCGGTCTCGCCGTTGACCTGACCGAGTTCCGCTCCCGTGTCGTCGAACAGCTTGATGACGAAGTCGACGTCGGTCGTCGCGAGGTTCGCGATCGAGATGTCGAAGGTGCGCTCGGAGGTGAGCTGGTTGGTCATCGTGAAGGCGTTGTTCGTCGAGGGGCTCGCGACGTCGCCGAAGGTGAACTCACCGTTCGGGGTGAGGTAGGCGTCGCCGCCGCCGTTGTGCTCCGAGATTCCGTTGATTGCGATCTGTCCGTCGTCCGTGATCGTCGTACCGTCGTTGGACTGGAACCGCAGGGCCGCGTCGGCCGAGTCGTCCGTGACAACCTGAACATCCAGATTGCGCTCGACGGTCGCCTGCGTGAACGCAAGCGAGCCGACTGTTCCCGCGGTGATAGCGCCGCCAGCACCGATAACGAAGTTGCGTCGGTTCATAGTTGGTTTCTCGTGGTTCTAGACCACGTACTACCACCTCCACAGACAGGGGATATAAGCATTTTCCTCGGTTACTGGGATTTTTCCACCCATGTCAAATGATTGTACGAAAGAATGGCGTATAATCAGACGGTTGTACATAATTGTTCAAAAGGGACAGTACCGGTGAAACAAGGTAACCGCGTTTCGTCTCGGGGGTTAGGGGATTATCGATCCGGTGTGGTATAGGCGGTCTACTTCGTCTTGGGTGATTGCCTTATTGTAGAAGCGTAGGTCCGAAATGCGGCCGTGAAAGCCTCGGTCATAGGACCGGGGATCTCGACCAATGCTTGCTCTCTCGTTCGTTAAATCGAGGGGGAGAGCGTTTGTAATCGTGGTTTCATCGACTTGTTCGTTTTCGATGTAGAGCGTTAGAGAGTCAGTTTCGATGCTAAACACGAGGATAATGTCGACCCACCGATCCGTGTATGTAGCCCAAGGGGTGTCCAATTCTAATTGGTTGCTGAGCCGGAAGTTTGGATAGTCAGATCTCTGTCTGAGGAGGATGTAGTCGTCGTGGTTGTCGGAGATGAACCCGATTATTGCCCCAGGCCCTGTACGGTAGACACGGATGGCAATTGAGAAACTGGTTTGAGATAATTCGGAGAGGATATCGCGATCGAACTCTATGAATCCTGAGCCATCGAACGAATATGCGTCAGAGGACCGCCCCTCGACGCTGGTTGTAACTGAGTGTAATGTGCCGTTGTGGTCGCCCCAGACATCGGATATAGTGGTGTCCTGGATTTCTGAATCGTTGAATGTCCAGTGGGTGATCCCGCTCGGGGGGCGGGTGTGTACTTGGGGCTTGATCCGGCCCTGGGAGATGGTGATATTTGAATGGTCGTCGAGATCGTCTTCCCAACCTGCACTTCCCCATGCGACTACCTCAGCAGGTGTCTTCCGGTTGGTGGTGAATTTCCCTTGGTTGCTCATTTGTTGGTTGCTGTGTAGAGTGACTCTATTTCGGTACTCGAAAGCGCCCGCGAATAGTACCGAACTTCACTGAGGTAGCCCACGTAGTAGCGGTCCTGGTGGCCCCCTGTGTCGCGGCCGAAGTACGTCGTGATCGTGGCTTCCTCTCGCGGAATCTGGAGTGTTGTGGCTCCCTGTTTCGCGCCATCAAAATATGATATTGCGACCCCGGACTCGTGGTCATATGTAATCGCGTACTGGTGCCACACATCAATGTTCGAGATGGGGTGGTCATCAGCAATCTGGTGGTGCGAGTTGTCGGTTGTGTCTAGAACGTACCCACCCCATTCGCGGCTTCCATCTCGCGGATGGATGATGAACCCGTTCGCGTCTCGAGCGGAAAGCAGCACTCCAGATCCAGACCACCCACTGGATGGTCCGGACTTAGCCCAGATGGATGTCGTGAAGCTCTGAGTGAAAGGAAGTTCGACACTGGCGTGGTCGTTCCCGTCAAAGTAGACTGCTGTCCCCCGGCTGGTATTCACGAAGTTGCCTCCGTGGAGTGTGGCGTGGTGGCCGCCAACCGAGTCGGTGAGCGTAGATGGGGAGTTGCTCTCGGTGAGCTTCCACCATGATTGGAGGCCGTTAGTAGGCCCTTCGGCAATGCGGTGACCGTGAACGGCTGTGCTTTCAACGTAGGTTGCTGACTGCTCGGAGATGTCTGTTTTCCAGTTGTCCGCCCCCCACGCTACCGGCTGGCGATCGCATCCTTTCCGTATAGTGGTGATTGATGGGCGGTCTTCCGACATGTGAAAAGATACCCAAGTCGGATAGATAAAACGGTCGGTCGTGTAGGTAACGCGGCTACTGATCGACGTATTGATCGACCCATTTCTGGCGGGCCTCAATTTCTCGCTGGCCTCTCCGGGTGAGCGAATACATGTTGGTCCGTCTGTCCTTCTCAGATTTTTCGACAAGCCCTTTCTCGACGAGTGTGTCCAAATTGGGGTACAGTCGGCCGTGGTGGATCTCCTTTTCGTAGTAGTCTTCGAGTTCTTCCTTGAGGGCGAGGCCATGCGGTTCCTCGAGGCCAGCAGTCACGTACAACAGGTCACGTTGAAAGCCAGTAAGGTCATACATAGTGTACGATTCCAAACTTAGTCGGATAGCTGATAAAATTTTGGAAACAGTAAGGGCGATATTCAATCCCTGAGGCAATCCGAGGGTAGTGGGGCTGTTGTCGGGTAGTTGAGGGCACCGGGTAGTTGAGGGCACCGGGCAGTTGAGGGCACCGGGCAACGGGGGGCACCGGGCAACGAGGGGCACCGGGCAACGAGGGGCACCGGGCAACGAGGGGCACCGGGCAACGAGGGGCACCGGGCAACGAGGGGCACCGGGCAACGAGGGGCACCGGGCAACGAGGGGCACCAGAATTCTGATAGTACCGGCTGTTGGGGGCACCCGAGCTTGGACCGTCCGGGCAGTAGGGGGCACCGGGCAGTTGAGGGCACCTAAACAGAGATGGTCTAAAAATCCAAACCCGGTCGCACTGCGCTCTCTTGGTTGGTATTCCCCGCCGCTTGGTCGTGTGGCCTGAGCGAAGACCGGTTACAGGGTCGCTGGGACTTGAACCCAGAACCGCTCGGGGCGCGGCGCACGTCCGTACGCACGAGCCAAGTGGAGCACGAGCCGTACTGCCCCCCGAGTGCTCTGCCGTTTGAGCTACGACCCCGCGGCGTGGCTTGCTTACAGGCACATCTTCTCTGCCATCTATGAAAAGAGTTTCCGCTTCTGTTATTCAGATATCTTGATGGGGCTTAGACGCTTTCTCGTCCCCATCGGCGAACGGAGCTACTCGAGGTTATGCTGTGAAATGTCCTGATGGAACGCTAGTTCGGTGACGAACTGGGCCTCTCGCGGGGGAGATTCCGCATCCAGGTAACCAGTCGCTTCGAGACCGATTTCGACAGCATCGAACATGTCGTCTGGGGTGTCGTACTCCAGAGTCTCGAAGAGTTCGGGACAATTGAAGCAGGTAGCGAAGATGAGTTCGCGGTGACTTCGGATCTGTGCCCAATTCGGAGATGGACTAAGCGGATGTCGCTCTTCGAACTGTGCGTTCGTGAGACAGACTATTGCGTAGATGCCCGTGGTCACTTTCGTAGCCTGTTCGGCCTGTTCAGTTGGAGAGGTTGGCTCGGTCCATACCTGAAAGCCGAGACAGTACAGCACTGCGTCGATCGCGCCTTCTGGGTATTGTTGTGATTGCGTCTCCAGAACTTCTGGAGTCGGTAAGTCGGCCCGACGCCGATCCGTGTCGTTGGTGTCGATGATCTCGCCGCTATCAGTGGTTGTCATGCTTTGTCACCCGGATTGGGTGTAGAATTCAGGGGCGGTTCGCTCGACGTCGCGGGTGGCGCTATTTCCGGTCTTCACCGCAGGGACCGCAGGCGAGTTTGAGCGGGTGGTCTTTCCGGACGGTCTTGATGAACGACTTGGCCGCGGCCGTCGCCGGCTTCAGCCGCTTCTGGTTCGCCTCCGAAGCGTGAGTCGACAACTGAAGATCCGCTTGGACGCCGCCGCGGTGGGCGTACTCGATTTCGATGAGTCGAGTGTTTCGAGTCATCCGCCAGATCTCAAGCAGGATTTCCTCTCCCTGCTGGGGTGTGAGATCGATGTCTTGGGTTCGGAAGGTATCCAGCCGGAGAGGTACCTCAGGCTGTGCGTCGGCTGTCCCAGATGCTGGGCGCGATCGGTTTGATGTTCCCATGGTGGTGTGGCTGCTGGACCGGGCTGTAGATTCGGTGTTCGCGGACATGGTATTTGAGTGTACGGGTCAGGCCGGAGTCGCTGTCTTCGAGGTGCTACTACCACAGTTCGGGCAGCAGTCGGGACATTCTGCGTAGACGATCGCGATATGACCCTCTGGGATGGACCGGTCGAGGTGTTCGCCGACGCCCTCGGCATCGTCGAGGACGAGCTCTTCGTCAGCGACGATCGTGTTTCCGAAGCAGGCGTCGACGGTGCCGTCTTCGTCGATTTCGGTCTCGATGTCGGTTCCACAAGACGCACAGCCGACGGTGATGGATGATGGCATTTTTCTGAATTCCTCTATCTCACTCGGGAGATAGAAAACCACCAGCTCGCTGGTGGTAGACGGTTGATTTTCGGAGGAGCGACTCCAGATGTTGTTGGTCGACGCCGGCCGTCAGGCCATTGCGGGTTGCGCGGCGGACATGATTGCCTGATCTGGACCAGAACACCAGTGGCAGTCGCCGTCGTCGCGCTCTGGGTCGTACCGGTGACCACAATCGGAACAGGATTCGAGGTGGCTATCGCGAACGCGAATGTTCTCGGCGTAGATGACGGTGACGAGTCGGTCGTTTCGCGAGAGGATGATGATCCCGCTGGGCTCGTGGAGCCGGGCGTTATCGTAGTGGTAGTCGGGTGCGCCGATCGGGACGCTGAGTCGCCATGCAGTTTGGATATCGATATCTCGGTTCGGGTTCCGGCTCCACCACTGGAGCTGAACATGGTTCGATGCCTGAGGTGCGTGAGGTACGTCCATAAGAGGAGAGAATTGTGTAGATGGCGTAGTGGTTACAGCGTGCTATCAGTGAAGAGGTGGAGGTGCCCCTCAGAGACGGGATCGACGCCGAGGAGGTACTCCGGGTTCGTCAGTGGCTCACCGTCGGTGTCGACCAGTTGGATGTTGAATACGGTCTCCAGGTCGACGTCGGCGAGTGGCGGCGTCTCGCCGGGGGCGGCTCCAACGTGGAGCGCCAAGGTACCGTTGTCGGTGTGAGCGGCGGCCAGCGGTGCTTCGCGGGCGGGTCGTCGCCCGTGGTGTGATTCGGTCAGGGAGACGCTTCTGACAGCGCGAGCGTCGGTTTTGCTGAGTGGGTATTGGCTCATGTCTGGGTAGGTATGCGCGCGGCTCTGTGGGTTCTGTATCGGCTCGCAGCAATCGAACGAGGTGGGGTGACCCCTCCTCGCTGGTTAGATGCTCGGTGCGGTGGTCGGCGTGGCGGGCTCGGCCGTCTGGGGCTGCTCGACCGGCGACGGGACCGTCGTGGCCCGGAGGCGCTGGCTGAGGAGCGTGATCGCATCGCCGAGGGTCTCGGCCGTGTTGAGAACGTCGCGACCGCTGGACGGAGACTGACGGCGGGTGACCGCCACTTCTCCGTTCGGGTCGAACGTGTCGGTCGGTTCGAGCCGGTACTCGGTCGGGAGTTGATTGTGGGTGATCGTCGCGACCTGGTTGAGACTGCCCGAACGCCCCTGCGTGATCTCGAACTGGACATCCCAGCCACCTTCGAACTGGTGGGCGATCTCGCTCGGAGTGATCACGTCACGGAGCGTGGTTCGCTCTTCGACACCGTCGAGCGATTCGGACGAGTCTCCAAGGCTACAGATGGGTTTTACGACGGTGCTGGCAGCTGCTAGTGCGATTTCGAACATTAGTATCTTTACCTCTCATTTCAAACGGAGAATACAAATTCTCCTGCGACGTGTGGTGGTTCATCACTGAATAGAGCGTCGGACGAAGGGGATATAAGCGGTTTTCAAGATTCGAATAGATGTTCTGATTGGAAAGTTGTTGAGATTGGACATTAGAATTGACCGAAAGAGCCAAGAGCCAGATCCGAGTGAGTACAGGTATGCGACCCCGCGAAAAGCGTACGCTGGCGGTTCGTCTGCTGCTTTTCGTGGGGATGGCCTGTGTCGGCGTTGGGGCGTTCGCTGGGGGCGCAGCAGCTACCTCGGCCGTTGTCCTCTCAGGTGCCGACTTGGCGTTTGCCGCTCGGGTGGATTCGTACGGGACAGTCCTCGATGATCTGATGGGCAACCTCTTCGAAATCGTCCATGTGACGGTGTTCTACGTTGGACTGAGCGCCCTAATGATCGGAGTGGTGCTCAGCTTTCTTGGCTCGCGCCGGGGCGACCGTTCGCTTCTGGGCTATGCGATTGGGACCGGCGGCGGGTTCTTGTTGCTGTTGTACTACGGCTACGATATCCTGTTCGGGCTGCTCCGCTGGACGTTCAAGGTCGGGACTTGGTAGTCAGGCCATGTTCGGCGTCGGTAGCTGCTCTACCCAGTCCGGGGCGGCGACATTCGCGTCGCCGTTATAGCGGATGCCGGAAGCGTTCTGGACGGCGTTCCGGAACGTGTTGAACTCGTTGCCCGGCATATAGCCGTCTAGTTCGATCTCGACGGCCCCATCCTCACGGACGGCGAACGAACACGGGTCGGTGAAGACGCCTTTGTCCTCGAGATACGCTTCCACCGTCTCGATCCGTTCATCGATCCCGCCAGTCGGCCCGTAGGCCCCGTAGTATTGGTCGAGGATATCGACGCGCTCCTCGAAGTGGTCTGAGAGGTACTTGCCCTGGTCGCGAACGTCGGCGATGACGGCGTGGTCACCGTTGCTCGGGCGAAGCGCACGGCCGGCACGCTGGATGCGCTCGATTTCGGATTTCCCACCCTCTGCGTGGACGATTGCGCTGATTTCCGGTATGTCGACGCCCTCCTTCAGCAGGGTGCTGATCAGGATGTCGATTTCGCCGGCTTGGAACTGGTCGAACGCCTCCTGGCGGACGTCGTTGATGTCGCTGCCGTGGAGGAACACGGCATTGTACTCGCTGATAGCGTCGAGGGTGTCGATCGCGGCGTCCTTCTCGGCACGGGCCTGGGTGTCGTCGCCGTCGCCGATGATGTCCTCGCGAACGTCAGCCGCCGTCGTCGACGCATCGAGAGCGTACTCGAGCAGTTTCCCCTGGTTGATCCGGTCGACGCTGACGTGGACGGTGTAGCCCTCGTCGACGAGGTCGGCGGCAGTCGCCGCGACCGTGCTGTTTCGGACGGGAGCGAGCTCACGGCAGTGACGGACGACATCGTGGTAGTCTTCTCCCGGTTTCGCCGTCCGCTGGCCCTCAGCGTCGACGAACCGGAACTCCGGTTTCGCGAGATGCCCTTCGTCGATGAGCTGCTCGGCGTCGATGACGCTGATACACTCACCGACCGCGGCTTCGATTTCGAGTTCTTCACCGGGCGTCGCACGCCACGGGGTGGCCGACAGCCCAATCCGGTACTCGGTGTCGAACTCGAGGCCGATTTGTTGCATCTTCTTCGCTCCGGAGGTCGTATGACACTCGTCGAAGATGGCGACGCCGTAGCGGCCGTCGAGGTCGCCGATGTCGTTCGACAGGAGGCTCTGAATCGTCGCGACGGTAACCGGGCCTTCCGACCACTCGCCGTCGCCGATGATCCCCGGCTCGACGCCGAGGACGGATTCGATCTGATCTGCCCACTGGTACAGGAGGTTCTTGGTGTGAACGAGGACGATCGCCTGCTGCTCGACGGTGTGGATGAGGTTGAGCGCGACGACGGTCTTGCCGCCGCCCGTCGGGATGGAGATGACGCCCATCTGTTTGTCGAGACTCGCTTCGACGGCCTCCTGCTGGTACGCACGGAGCGAGTGCGGGAAGTTCCACTCGGTCGCGATCGACGCCCCCGAGCGGTCGCCCTCGATGGTCGTCTCAACGGTGTAGCCTTCCGCTTCTAGGAGTTGAACGGCCCGACCGAGCAGCCCGATTGGAGCGCCGCTGTGCTCACTGTTGTAGATCCGGTGAAAGCCGTCCCACGATCCGTTCTTGTAGCGGTCAGTGTATTGCGCGTTCGGATCGCGCCACGCGAGTTCGTCTGCGAGTAGCTTGTCGACGACCGTACTAGCGTGTTGGACGAAGAACCACGTATACCCCTCGGGGACGACGATGTCGATGTGGCTGGCGTCTGCGGTCGGCTCTGCGGTTGTTGCGGTTGGGTCTTGTGTACTCATATTATTTCACCCTCTACCCCCCTCGGGGGGTATAAATACTCCCGCTGGGCGCTCTCGGGGGTCTAAGCGTCGTCGGCGAACTGCCCGTCCTCGTCGGCGAGCTCGACAGTGGCCAGCGGCTCGCCACAGGCACACTGGACCGGCGCTTCCGGGGGCGCTCGCATGTGTGGGGGGTGGCCGTCGTCGGCTGGCTCCTCGGTGACGAAGGTCGCCCGACCGCACTCGTACACCGCGATCGCGACGGGGTCGTCGTGGTAGTCGGCCTCGACTCGCTTCTGGGCCTGCTGCCGGTGTTTCTCGCGCAGGGACGGTCGCTCGTCGTCACAGTCCTCACAGAGGAGTCGGTACGGGACATCCGGCTGCTGGAGCGCGAGACAATCAGGGGCGATCAGGCTTCGTCGCGCAACGGTCTCGTTCTGGGCGTCGCAGTTGTCGCACTCGGGCGTTCGATGCCGCTCGACTGCGCTCGGCATCGCGGCGTGTGCCTGTTCGTTCCGGATCGCATCTGCGACCGGATCACCGATATCGCCGGGACTGAGGCCGTCTCCGTGTGGACTTCTCATTAGATATCTCCCTCTACTTCAGTCGGGGCGTACAAACTCTCCTCACGGGGAGGCCGTCTCGGCGGTCGGAGACGCGGTCCCGTCGGTGGCGCTCGCGTGTGTGGGTGTCGAGGTGGACTGCGGGAACGAGAGGTGCTGGCGGCCAGTCTCGGTCAGCCACTGGTGGATCTCGCGTTTCTGCGTGTCGGAGAGGCGGGAGTAGACGACCTGCTTCTGGAATCGTGGGTCGAACACGGCCGCCTGGACCCAGCTGAGTCCGTCGTTGCCAGATCCGTCGATGGTCTCGTCGATGACCATCCCGTCACAGCCGGTCGGGTACTTGATCCAGTCGTTCGAGCCGTTGGCGTGGTCAACGATATGTTCGTGGGGGTTCACGCCGTCGCCGAGGATGAGCGCGTGCTTCGCGGTCGGGATATCGAACCAGTCGTTGGTGATCTGTTCGAACCGCTTGCTCTCGGCTTTCTGGTTGGCTCGACAGAAGCGGTCGGCCTCAAGATGGCGGACAACATCGGAGGTAATGCGGGCTCGGTCCTCGTAGTCGCTCAGGTCGAGGTCGTCGACGGAGTCGCGTGAGAGCTTGTTGAGACCGGCGAGGTACTCGCCGACCACCGGGTCGTCGCGGACAACGGATGGAATGTGAAATCCGTCTCCAGACTCCCCAGCGTCGTCGAGGTGGCGGCGGAAGGAAACGTGGTTGTAACTCACCTCAACGTAGGCTGGAGTGATCTCGTCGATGGCGGTCGCGATACAGGCGGGGCCGGCGACGACCACATGCTTGATCTTCTCGCCAGCGATGCGGAGCCGTCGGTCAACCGGCGCAGCCGCGGTACAGATGTGCTTTGCGAGCTGTTCAGGGTCGGAGATACAGCGGGGGTTCGCGAGGATGCCGGTGGGGATGACCGCGAGCGTGAACATCGGGTCCACGAGGGAGGTGACTCGTCGGGCTGGCTCGGCCATTCAGTTTCGAAGTGTGAACTGGGGTTCAAGGCTGGCTGGGGCGGCTCGGCCGGTGGACTGGGTGGGTTTCGGATACATCTTTGAGAATATCCCTCGCTCCAAACGGGGGTTAAAAACCCCCTCTGGAGCTTCACGCGGGAGTGGTGTGGGTGTGCCGGCGTAGCCTCGTGGGCGTTACTCGTCTGGATCGAGTTCGAACGCGAGGTCGCCGTCCATATGGTCGAAATCCGCGCCGTTGCCTGAGTGGTGGATGCGGATCTTGGGGACTGTTGTCCGCTTGATGTACTTGGCGTCGATCGCGACGATGTTCTCGGTCTGGATGACGAGACGGTTGGTCTCGACCGTGTCGCTGTCGGTGATCCGACTCGCGTACGCCCAGTCTTTCTCGAAGTGCCGGACCACGTGTTGGACGTCGAGTGTTTCGCCGCTGGTCGTGTGAATGGTGACGCCGTTAGCCTCGTCGGGGTCGTTGCTCATGCGAAGTCACCTAGCGACCGGTTCTGCTTCTCGCGGACTCGGTGCTCGAACGCTTCCGGCGTGTCGATGTCTTCGTCCTCGTCGTAGAAGGTTAACAGCCAGACGGTCTGTTCTCGTAGCTCGGTTCGCTTGGGGCCGGTGTCGACGCGGTGGACATCTGTCCCGTCAAGTTTGAACGCGAAGGTGTCCTTCGGGCCGGGGGTCCGCTTCGAGGAGCGGGTCAGTTTGGCCCCGTCTTGGTGAACCCACGTGGTGTGGAACGGACCATGATCGTCGATATCCCAGCCGCCGGGGACTGGGTACCGGAGGTTGGCTCTCGACCACGTTTCAACACCGTTCCACTCGGGATGGTCGGGTGGATCTGGCATCTCAGGCGGGCTGTCGCGGTCGGTATCTCGGTCAGACATGTTACCCGAACAGCTCCAGTCGGTGGTCCAAGTCGTCGAGGACGGTTTCCAATTCCTCGGTGAGCTCTTCGTCGGTGAACAGCAACTCCAACTGCCAAAGCATCACCCGCGCGTCGACGAGCTCTTGGAGAAGGCTTTCCCGTTCCTGTTGTCCGTTCAGGCTTCGGTTGATCGCTGCTGAGAGTTCCGAGAACTCTTCGGCGGCCTTGTTAAGTTGCGAATCTCTGCTCCAAGCGAGGTCGGCTCGCTTCCGCAGATCAGACTCGGAAAGCGCGGCATCCCACCGTTCAGGTTCAGGTTCGTCTTCTAGTGCTTCTGTCATACGGGCTAGCTACTCACCGTCATTATCGTAGCAGTCGGAGCGCGCCGATATAACGCTACTGGGGGCCTATTCCGTAGCGAACGGCGTTTCGGTCTCGTACTTGCGGCCACGGTACGGGATCTGGGTGGCGACGAGTCCGGCGGTCTGCTCAGTGAGGATTTGCTCCAGGCGATCGTTGATCTGCCAGAAGCCGGGGTCGATATCGAAGCGGTCAACGCTCACGTTGGCGAGACGGATGTCGACCGGGTGGAACCGCCCTGCTGTACCGGCCTTGAAGACGATCGAGATGTCGACACCGTGCCGAGGGGTCGGTTCCGTGGTGTCGCCTTCGATGGTGATCGGGCGGTGGATGAAATGCCGGATGATGTTCGCGAGGTCGGAACAGCCGGGCCAAACGGCGGTGACGTCTTGGATGGTGCGGTACGTCCTCGTTGCGTGGAGTTCGTAGGTTGCTGGTTCGGGACTGTCCTGTCCGGTGACGGTGAGGACCGTCGTGAAGTCGTATTGCTCAAGGGGGTCAGCCGGCCCCAGGGGCGCTGTACTTCCGTTTTCTGGATTCGTCGTGATGCTCATGGGTGTGGGTGGTGTGTTGGTGTGTCCGTTGATTCATTGAGTGTGGATTAGGATCGTCGATACCGTCGGTTGATGGGCATACTATGCGAGTCACTAACAGACAAGATAAATGTTCTTGTCGTCGGGGGTGGGTGAGTGGTCATCTCTCTCCTCCATTTCAGTCGGGATGTACAAACTCTCGGGCTCTACTGCGGTATCTCGCTTCGGACGGTCGTTCGTGTTGAGGGTGAGTCAAGCCCTTCGCAACAGCCTAACGACGGCGAGCGTCAAGCAGAGTCCGGTGGCGAGCCCAAAGAGAATCACGCCGAGCATACCGATACTGCCGATCGAAGGGGTGCTGGGATTGGTGATGACGCCATACGCTACGCTGGTGAAGCCCAGCGAGAGCCACGCCATCACGATTCCGACAGCAGGGAGTTCGCGCTGGTTTCGGTGTCGACGTCGAGCTTCTGGATTCTCGTTCTCGTGTTCTGTATTACTGATCTGGGTTGGTCTTGAGCGCATCTAACACTCGACCTCACCAGCGGCGGAGGTGAGCGGGGGCGTGGTCTCGGTGTAGGTCGACTGGTCGATCATGCCGGAGAACATCGGGAGCTGGAAATTGTAGTTGTACAAAAGGTCGAACGCGGCAAACGGGTTGACCCCGTCTTCGAGAAGGCCGCTGCGGCTCAGACGGACGCCAGCCGCGAGAGAGATGATTTCGTCATCGTTGATCTGGCCGGCGAGTTCAACGCCGAACTCGTTGCCGTTGGTCGGGTCGGTGAGGATGGAGGCATGAACGAGGCCGTCGATCGTCGCCGATCCGTTTCCGATATCGAGAGCGTGACCGCTACCGGCGAAACAGCCCGTCAGGGGCTCGGTAGTCGCTTCAGCGGACAGTTCGGAGTGGTTGTCGAGAGTGTCGTTGGTGGTCGCGAGCATCTCTTCTTCGGTGTCGTTGAGTTCGTCACTGTAGTTGGCGGCGGACGCAGGGGCGGCGGTCATCGCGAGGCCGATCGTCGCGAGCAGCGCGATTGTGACTATGATTGGAACGTAGCGACTCACACGGACGAGGCTTATCTTGCTCTGGATCATGGTTCACCTTCTACCTCCAACGAGGTACATAAATACCTCCCGGCCACCCCTAAACAGAGGTGTGCGACGCTAAGACGGTTATTCGCAGTTGGGGTAGAGCAGCATAACCGTCTCGCCTTTGAGTTCCTCGGCCCATGGGCAGAGAGGCTTGCCGTCGTAGTATTTGGTTCCGGTGAGAGTGATCCATTTGACTCCCTCACACGGGGTCTGGTGGACGTCGGGATCGAGCGGGAGGTCGGTGTCGCTCTTCGAGCTGGTGACATGGTCGAAGTAGTCGAACTCGTCGAACGTGAAGGCGAGTTCCGCTTCGATGGCGGCCCAGATGTCGTCGAGGCTGTCCCACGTCTCGGTCATCGTCCGGTCGAGGAGATGGCCAGACGGGTCGTAGTTCCACTTGCGGACCTCCTCGATGAGGTCGTTGCGGCCGTAGAACCACACGGAGTCCAGCCAGTAGGAGAACTCCTCGAAGTTGTGGAACGCAACGAGCGGGCGTACTTTCACCCAGTCGGGGAGAGTGTGGTAATCCCGCTCGGGAATGGTCTCGAGGTCGTACTTGGTCACCGGGTGGGAGTCGCCCGGTGGGAGGGTGTCGTCGTTCTGCGGGAACCAGTCGGGGAAGCCCCGGTTGATCTGGGGTCGTTTGAGCGGGAGGAACTGGCCGTCGAGTTGGAGTTTCCGACAGCTCATCCCGGCTTGCTTCCGGATGGAAAATCCGGAACTGTCGGGTAACAGGATGCCGAACTCGTCGGGGAGGCACCCGATCTCGAGGGTGCGATTTGCTGGGGTGGGTGCGTCGGCGTCGGCGCGGTGGGTAGCGTCCATGGGTGAGTTCACTGGTGGTGGGACAGCATCGGTGTCGGGCGGATGGGTACGTACCTGAGGTAGAACATCGCGGAGATAATCAATGCTCCGCCGCCCACCGCCGTTGTCGCGAGCAGCGCGACGGCGACGCTGACGAAGGCCACTGTTGCGAAGAACAGGAACACCTTCCCGAGCCAGACGACGGCGTCGGCGGCTGCTCGAACGGCGATCCGGCAGATGGGTCGGAGTTGGGTGTCGGTGAACGCACTCTGTGTCGACATCGGTGGGAGAGTGTCGGTGTCGCCAGCCTTCGGCGGGGTGCTCATCGCCACGACCTCACGTGCGGCGTGGAAGGAGATGCGTCGGCCTCGAGCCACCCGAGAACTCCCAGAATGGTCAGTAGGATGGCGGCGGCGATGGCGGGCGGTGCTGTCGTCGCGACGATTGTCAGGAAATCTGGTGGGGTGATGGGCATTATCTAATTCCTCTACCCCAAACGGGGTTTAGAAACTCTCTACGATACGCTCACTGGGATGTCACTGGCTGAGGGGTGCTGCTGTCCGATCAGACCCGCCTGCTCTTCGATAGCGGCCAGAAGTAGCCAGTAGGGGGCACCCGAGCTTGGACCGTTTGGGCAGTAGGGGGCACCGGGCAGCGAGGGGCACCGGGCAGTAGGGGGCACCCGAGCTTGGACCGTTTGGGCAGTAGGGGGCACCGGGCAACGAGGGGCACCGGGCAACGAGGGGCACCGGGCAACGAGGGGCACCGGGCAACGAGGGGCACCGGGCAACGAGGGGCACCGGCATCGCCCACACTACGCACTGCCTTCCTGGCTCGCTCTGCGAGTCTGTCTGGCTACGGGCTGTTGAGGGCACCGGGCAGGAGAGGGCACCGGAGCCTCTCGTATCTCGGTTGTTGCGGGCACCAAAACTCAAGCGACACTGGTTGTTGAGGGCACCCGGTTGTTGCGGGCACCCGAGCCCCAGCTGGCAGTCGCATCGCGCCCCTCGCTGTCGGTGTTGATCTGCGGCTCCGTATGGCCGTGTGGCCCGAACGCGCAGTCGTGGCAGCAGCGACTCGCTGTTGGGCTGGGCTTGGCACTACCCGATCGACGGCCCCGGTGCGTGAAGGCCGCCGCCTTGGAGCAGTGTCGAGTCCGGGTCTTCCGGATCGTAGCAGACGAAGATATCCGTCTCCGTCGTACAGAGCTCTGTCGTCGGATCGGGATCGTGGATCCCAATGACTGGTGGCTGTTCTCCCATGCTAGGCTCCTCTCGTGAGTGGTGGAATGTTCATTCTGACCTCCTCGCCGCCCCTCGGAGGGTACAAACTCTTTGGCGCGCTGAGGGGGGCTGTCGGGCTGGGCTGTACCGGTAGCGGGGCTGTGTCCGCTACAGAGTGCCCGTTCGGGTGGGCGATCGTCGCCGAGAAGAACACTGGAAAAACGGTGTGGGAGAACATGTGGGGCGATAGCATGAAAAACACTGGAAAAACGGTGTGTGGTGGGTGTCGTTGGTGGGTCGTATCGACCCGATGAATAGCGGAGGGGTGATCCCCTCCAGGGATGGGTTGGAGAGACAGCGCCGAGAGGAGCGTTTAGTCAGCCTGCGCTGGGGAGACCTCGCTGGCCTCCGCCGCCACAGCCGCGTCCGGCTCCGGCTCCGTCTCCGGGGCCGCCTGCGGGTCCAGCCCGAGGTACTCCAGGTCGTCGGCCGACAGCCGGGCACGCAGGTCCGCCACCTGCCCGTCCGTCAGGTCCTCGACCTCGACATCGCTGCGCGAGGACTCGACGAGGTAGCGCGCCCAGTCGAGGATCTGGTCGTCGTCCTTGTTGGCCGAGATGTCGATGTAGTCGCCGCTGAGCTCCGTTGCGAATTTGACCCACGGATTCGTGCCGCGAGCCGTCGTGATCGCCTCCATGCCACGGTCGGTGCCGTCATGGAGGAAGACGGCGTGCGTCGCCGTCGTGACCGTGTCGAAGTAGTCGTTGTAGACGCGCTCGTCCGTCTTTCCGCGGGCCTTGGCCTTCGCGCGGTTGATCCGCGACTGCTCGAGGAGCCTGTAGTCGATGTCGTTGCGATCATCGCGATCGCTCAGGTCGAACGCACTCGCGTCGACGCCGTGCTCCGCAGCCATCAGCTGGCCGACCGGGACATCATCGTCCATCATCACGCCCTCGACCGAGTAGTTGTCGCCGTCCTCCGCAGGGTCGTCGAGGAACATCCGCCAGTCCATCGAGTAATACTCCACATCGGGGAAGACGTCGTCGTCGAATCGCTCTTCGAGGAGCTGCGAGAGCGCGTAATTCTCGCGAACCACGACGTTGTCGACACGCTGGTCGGCCATCGCCGCGATCTTCTTGATGCCTTCCTCAGCGCGGTCCGCGAGCGCCTCCATGTCGCGAATGTACCGATCGTTGCCGGTGAGCCCGAGTGCCGCCACGAAGACATTGAGGTCGTCGTTGGTGTTCGTACTGGCCATGCTACCGCCGTTCTGGGATGCTTCTGTCGACATTGTGTATCACTTGGATTGATTGACCGCAACCGCAACCGCATCTGCCGTTTGGGGATTCGCACCGAGACAGTCTGTCTGGACTGCCTCGATTTCTCCTCCCCCTACCCCCAATTGGGTATATAAATTCCCCAACCCACGCATCTGGACAGACAGTGCGCGGCGGCGCTCGCTGTCATCCTCGCCGCAGAGGACAACATGAACACCGTTGATCGAAGAGAATTCGAGTTCCCCTTCGCCCACCCCCGAGGAATACAAACCTCGCTGGGACGGACTGCTGGACAGGGGCCAGGCGGGACACTCTCGCGCAACTCGCCGCGAGTCGAGACTGGAATCTCCCCCGAATGCCTGACTACGAACCATCTCCTTCACCTCAACCGAGGAGTAAAAACTCCCCAGCGGGGCGTCGAGCTGGCCGTCCAGCCCGTCGGAGACCCGCAGTCGCGTCTTGTCAATCGCTTCGACCGTCTGCGTTGGAATGATTGACAAGATGGGTTCCCTCAGTGCGTTTCGTCCGTAGCGTCTCGGATCTCGGTTGAGACGCCGATGTCCGGGATTTCGGCATCGCGCGCCGCCATGGTGGCGTCGAAGTCGTTGGAGAACGTTCGATCGAGCGTGCCGAGCTCGGCGTCGTCTGCGTCGAGAACGACGACCTCGAAGGTGCCGTGGTCGGCGCTTTCTCGCGCGGCTTGCGCTGCTTCTGGTTGGTCGATGACGTATGAGTCACACATCTTGTGTATCTCTCACCACTCTACTCGGAGAGTAGAAACTCTCTGCGGGGCATCTCCGAGCGAACGTGCTTCGCGAAGGGGAGGCCACTCACCGGTAGTCGTCGATCTTGAGGCCAGCTTCCTTGTGTGCGTCACTGCCGGCGGCGACCATCCCACCGATGTGGCCTCGGAGGCTCGCAAAATTCCCGGAGTGGTACGTACAGCTTGTGACAGGACACATTCCAGTCTCGACGAACGGTGTCCTCCCGCCACCTCTAGAAGAGCTGGGATTGGAGGTGTCGGTGTCGCTGAGTTCGTCTTTCCGATCTCGGAATGTCTTCGGAGAGGTGACTTCACCGAGGCCCGGAACCGAAATTGTTCCGTCGTCGGGAGCAAGAGATTGCTCGGGGAGCAGGTCGATGAAGAGTTGGAGAGGGCCGGCGACATCGTGACCGTCTCGGAGGAAATGTTGGATACAGGCTCTCGCACACCTCGCCTCGAAGTGCCACCGACCGCCATCGTATCGTGGAACGGCTCCAAATCGCTTGGTCTCGCTAATGCTATCTTTCGTTTTGTAGGGGCTCTTGAGCATGACACGCTCGTTGAGGTATCGCCCATCATCGCTCGGGAGCGTGACAACGCCGGCAAGGAAGATATCCTCGTCGTCGTTGTAGGTGACGTCCTTTTCGAAGATGGCGTTCCCGCTTGCGGGGAGTCCCCGAAATCGGATGAGGGGGTTCGCATCCACGAGTGTCGGGGTTGTGTGGACGATCTCGGAGATCTTCTCGGCGAAATTGCCGACGGTTTCTCGACTGTGGGAACTGGCTGTGGTGCTGGTTCGCTGGGACATTGCTTGTATCTCTCTCCGCCTCCAACGGAGAGTAGAAACTCTCTGCGGGGCATCCTCCGTTTCCGTGAGCTTCGCTTCGCCCGGTCCCCACAGACAGGCCTCCGGCGCAGCCGAGACGCTCGGGCGGTGTTGAGAGAGCGTCGAGGAGGGGAGGAGGGGAGGGAGGTGGAGCGTTGCGGTCCGACCCTCCGGGCGACGGGGGAGGGCACGCGCAAAAACGAACAGCCGGGCGTCACCCGAGCAGCGAGACGAAGATCGCGGTGGTGACGAGCGTGCTGGACAGGAAGCAGCCGGCGGCGATCGGGTAGCCGATATGCTTCTCCATCGTTACTCCTCCGTCGCGTCGACGACGTCGACCCGGACGTTCTGCGTGAGTGCCTTCCGCGTGGTGTCCCAGTCGGGCCGGTCGATGACGACGTGGCCGTACTGGTGTGGGCTCTTGGCGGCCGGAACACGCTCGACGATTTCGACTTCGAGGTCCTCGTCGAACGCGGTGTAGACGGGCCGGAACGTCGACCGGGGCTCGTCTGTGCGCTCGCCGATTGGCTCGACGCTGGTGTCGGTTGGAGTGTCCATCGGGCCTGCGTACGCTTCGGTCGTCTCTTTCGGGGGTTTGGTCCAGCCCATATCAGAATTCACTCTACCCAACTCGGTGGATAAAAACTCGCTCTGGAGCGAGTCTATTCAGGCGGGCAGGCGTCGATTCACTCGGCCTCCTCGCGGTAGTCGTCGATGCTGAGGTCGTAGGCATGGTGAGCGCGGTCGCCTGCGCTACCGAAGTGGCCGCGAAGCTGCGCGAACGTGTGGAAGCCGGTCGCCGTGCAGCCGGCGACGGGACAGCCGTCTGGAACGGCGACGTGGTCGGTCTCGTATTTCGAGCGGTTGCGCGCGGCGAGCTCGGACGGGCTCGGGACGTCGCCAAGGCCGGGCACGCTGATCGTCTCGTCGGTGAACTCGCTCATCGGCCGTGCTGGTTCTGGAGCGTTCGCTTGGCGTCTTGGACGGCCTCGTCGATCTCGTCATCGGAGAGACTGTGCTGGAACGCCTCCTTCATCACGGTTCGGCGGATCGCTTCCTGGGCAGAGTCGGTTCCGAACTGCTCGTCGGCCACCTTCTGGGCGTCGACGCCCTCGAGTGCGATCGCGGTGAGCGGGACGATGACCTGCTTGATGCTCGTCCAGTCGGTGGTGTCGATCTCGGTGCCGACGAACTCGTCTTGCCAGTAGTCCTCGCGGATGTCGGCCTCTGAGAGGTGTCGGTCGGAGGTCGCCATGTTGAGGTCGGCGAGCTCGTCGGGGTCGCCGAACCACGTCGGGAAGCGTCCGGAGAGCGCGGCGGTCGCGACGTTGACGGCTTCGAGTTCGGACATCGATCCGGGCTCGGACGTCTCGCCGTTCACGACGGCGCGGTTCTCGATGGCGGCTCCGAGATACGACAGCAGTCGGTCGACCTTGCACCGACAGCCACGATGCTCGAAGTCGACGAGCTGGTCGAAGATGTCGTACTCGACGACACCGACCAGTCGGTCCGGCGTGATCGCCTCGAAGTCGATTCGATCAAGGGTGGGTGAATGGGCATTCATGTTTCCTTCTACCTCAATCGAGGGCTACAAACCCTCTGCGCGTCGTTTTCGGGACTGACGTAGTCGCCCATCCGAGGCGGGGACCGCGCCCGCCCGCTACCGCAGGCAGGCACGGTGGAACGTGTCCCCGAAGGGGACGCATCGCCCCGTCGCTGTCCGGATCGTGACCGAACGGAGGGAGCGGTCGCCTCCGTTCGGGATTCAGTGCGCTCGCACCTTGGCAAAAAAAGACGACGATGGCCCGGTTCTACTCGTCGCGACCCGCGTCGAACTCCTCGTCGCTGATCCGGCCCATCAGCCAGTCGTTCGTCGCTTCGATCCGCTCGGCCGAGATATCGTGCTCGCCGGCTTTCGACCCGTCCGCGTTCATCTCCATCAGCCACTGGTGGTTCTTCGCGTCCATGTCCCACGCGGGCGGCGAGGGCGCTTCACTGGACATCTTGCGACGGGTGCCCGGCCCATCCCCGTGTGCGAGATGGACGATTTCGGCTTCCGCGTCCACCGCAATCGACGTTTCCCACTCACCGTTCCGCTGGTAGGCGTTGACCTTGCCGCGCTCGATACGCACCTGGTCGCCCTCCTTGAGCGTCGGCTTGCGACCCGACTTCTGCCAGATGACCACCTTCACCGTGTCGTCGTTTTCGTCCGAGAGCAGCCCGACCTGCCGCTGGCCCGTTCCACGCGGGGACCAGAGCACGTCAACCGTCGCCTCGATCGTCGTCTGGTACTGCTGGAAGGGATCGATAGAGGCAATCGACTGCTTCACGTCCGGGAACTGCTCGACGCTCTCTTTGAGCCCGATAGTCGCGTTCGTAATGTGCTGGCCAGCCGCGAGTCGAACGGCGAGACACCGGGCGAACGACGCGCGTCCCATGTACGTTTCGTGCCCGAAGTGGTCAGCCAGCCGCTGAGCCGACGTGTTCGCTTCTGCCACCTGCGATTGCTCGAGGTCGCCCCACGGGTTCTCGTTCGTCTCGACCTCGGGTGCCTCCTCGCTCGTCGTCCGCGCGTAGTGCGTGTCAGCCGTGACCTCGGTTCTGCACCGCTCGGCCCGGTCCGGGATGTCCTCGCCCTTCTCGGCCGCCTGCTGGCGCACGCTCTCGAACCGCTCGGCGAGCGCCGTCGATTTTCGGTCCGCCTCGGCTTCGCCTTCGATCCGCTCTTCGACCGCTAACGTGTACGATTCACGGTCCATCTCCGGGTCATCGAAGCCCCGAGGCGCACGCCGCGACTCACGCCGACTGACCTGCCCTTCGATGCCCATGTCAGTCGTCTTCAGGCCGCCCGCCGCCTCGTTCGCGTCACCGAGCGCGACCGTCATCACGTCCGCGCCGACCGTGATCCCGCCCGTCCCGCCGAACGACTGTCGGCCAGTCTCCTCATTCGACCACACGCCCTGCATGTTCACGTCGTTATCCTGAATCCCGTACGCGCCCGTCTCGCCGATGTCGATGTTACGCATTTGTATTCAACTCCAAACCCAATGAGGCCTTTCGAGAACCCCATCACCCCGACTGGGTGATAAAAACTCTCTGGCGAATCAGCGAGCAGCCTGTGTGGAACAAAACTCACACAACCGCCGCCGACAGCCGGCACGACCCCTACTGGGTTCACCCTCACTATGATTTTCAACACCCCTCAACAGTTGGAAGCAACCGGGCGGCGTCCGGCACTGCGAGGAGCTCAGGCACGGTCGATTCCGAGGGAAGGGTCCCGCTCGGAGAGCGGGAAGGGTCCGGAAGGAATCGGGTGTGCCTGCGCCCGCAGCTGTCGGAACAGCGGGGGTCGCGCTAGCGGTCGGCGCGACCCTCGCTGTGTTCTGGTCGGGCCGAGCGGTGTGGAGAGGCCCGGACAGAACCGTGAGGGATTGGCCGGTGAAGTGGCCGATACCGCTGGAAGGGACCCGCGAGGACCTACCGGATCCGAGCGGGTAGGGTCCGGCGGTATCGAGGACCACATCACCGCCACAAGTTGGAAGCGTACAGGTGGGTGCCCCGTTGAATCGGTCGGAGACGGTGGAAGGGACCCGCCGAAGGCGGGTAGGGTCCGGCGTGATCCGACCGATATCAACGAGGGCACGCGCCTGAACGAACCGACAAGTGGTCTCCCCAACCCGCCCGGTTGACCGCCGACAAGTGGGGGGTGTGGTTAGCACTTATCCGGTCCTTCCGGCACGGCGAGGAGTGCTGTCGCGGGCGATTTCAATCGGAAGGGACCCGCTCGAAGAGCGGGAAGGAGTCCGGCAGGAATCGTCCGCGACAGCGCCCGCAGCTTGCCGGAGCAGTGGTGGTCGCGCCTGTGTGATAGCGCGACCGCCACTGGGTTCTGTGGCGGGCCGAGCGGTGTGGAGAGGCCCGGCGCAGAACCGCGAGCGGTTAAGTGCTAAGAAAATTGTGCTGTTTCCGCGGACTCCGGCGGTCGGCCCCCACCGCCGGAGCGGTTCCCGGTACGTGGCCTGGCAGCCGCCGCCGTCGAACCGCGTCACCCGTCAGATGCGCTCGATGAACAACGTGAACCCGGCGCGCACGGTCGATGTCGTCGGAAGGGACCCGCCGAAGGCGGGTAGGGTCCGTCGAGATCGTGAGCCGTGCGCGGTGGAGTGAACGCAGATGAATCGGGCGGATATGGTCGGGATTCCGCGCGAGCCGTCGGCTGCGAGCGGGCACTCTCCAGCGCGAGCGTGGTCGCTGAGCCGGTCGATTTCTGTGAGAAATCGTGACCCGGCTCAGTGCCGCTCGCGGTTCGGAGAGTGGCCAGCGAGTACGACCGACGGCGAGAACGGCCGCCGAGCCGGTCGAATTGCGGCAGACGGGACCCGCGCGCGGTTTGCGCGGGGAGTTGTCTGCCGGATTCGGCCCGGCCCGGCTCGGCGAGCCGTTCCGACGACGCGGAATGCGAGCGCGCAGCGAGCAAGCGGTTCGGTGGGGGCGGCAAGCCAGGGCGCGTTCCCGGAACCGTTTCGACTCGGCGGCACTGCCAGTCGACGCGCCGGGATGCGGCGGAAGGGACCCGCCCGGAGGGGCGGGTAGGGTCCGCCGGATGCCGGTGGGTCGAGTAGGCAGGGCGGCGAGTGCGCGGCGCGCGCTACTGCACGCGCCAGCGCAGAAATCGAGGAAGTGAGGAAACCTGGTCGTAGCACGACCCGATGTGAACAAAGGCCGCCGCAGGCGAGTGACGAGCGGTGTCGCGACGCGGCTGAGGTCGGTGGAAGGGACCCGCGAGCGGCTTGCGCTCGCGGGTAGGGTCCGGCGACGTCAGTCGGGTCGGGGCCGCGCAGTTCTCGACTGCGGTGGTCGCAGTGAACATCGGCTCTCGGGGGGTGGGTACTGAGCCGTGCGCGTCCGGCGAAAGCAACGCGATTCGCCGGAAGCGTGCGGGGTCAGTAACCCACCGCGCGTAGAGCAGCGTCCCGGAAATCAGCCGCTATAAACGACGTGCGCCTAAATCACCCACGTGCGGCGCGGTGAGAGTGGCCGACTATCTCCGATCGTCGTGTCGCTCTGGATCCAGCTGTCGCGTGCGAGGAACGCGCGTGCTGGTGGCTCGCGGTACTGGTGGGACTGAAAGGGGCTCGCCCTGTCGCGTTCACGTGGTCGCCTCGACCGGCCCCTATCCGAGCCGAACGGTGTGGAGAGGCACGGATATGCCGTCGAGCGGCCGCGACAGGGCGAGGGGCTTTCGAGGTGGGCTCTTAGGTCTCGTCGTAGAAGTCGTCAGCGTCGACGCGGGTCTCGCTACCTGGTCCGTGGACGATCACCACTTCCTCACCGAGCCGGTAGACCTCGTCGGCAGGGGTGATGTCGTTTGGTCCGTCTGGCGGATGACTGTAGTCGGGGGTGTTGGTCTCGTCCATCTGATCCTCCACCTGACTCGGGAGGTAAAAACGGCTGGTGGTCGCGGTCAGGCGCAGCCCGAGCGAGCGGTGTGGAGAGCGAGGGAGGGGGAGGCCGACGCAACTATGTCCGTCGGTCTCCGGCCTCGGCGGGAGGGGCGGAGCGGAGCGTAACGGTAGCAGCGAGCGAAAGCGAAAGGGACGGACTCGATCAGTACCGCATCGAGTCCGCGCCCGCTTCGATCATATCCGCTGCTTCGCGGAGCGTCTCGGCGACCTGCTTTGCCTCGTCTTCGTCGATGGTCTCGACCGCGGAACAGCTCATCTCGCGGCACTCGATGAGGTGCTCGAGGTGTTCGGAGGCGTTGGTTGCTTTCTCGGTACCACGCACGAGGGTTCGACCGCCTGCGCTTCGCGCCATACGCGCTCCCGTACCCCGAACGCCCCTAATGGTCTTGCCGCGAGCGAAGCGAGCGGCCCCAGTGGGGCAACCGCAAGCCGGCGCTACTGCACCGGAAGGGCGGTTGCATGGCCTTTAGGGGTGTTCGGGAAGACCGGGCGCTGGCGCGAAGCAGACATACCCGGCGAGTGGGTCGCCAGCCTGCTGGCGACGCACGCGCCGGCCCCGGCAAACATCTACGTCTTGGCGCAGCCCGAGCGGGCGGTGTGGAGAGCGAGGGAGGGGGAGGCGCGAGCGATTAGCGGTGAGCGAGCGGCTCCGGCCTCGGTGGGAGGGGCGCTGAAAAGACGAGAAGGTCGGCTAGGCCATCGACCACAACGAGGTTGCGTTGGGGCGGAGATCGAGGAAGGGGATCGTCTTCGGGACTGAGCCGAAGTTGATCTGCGTGAGGACCAGTCCGGTGGCGGCGTCTCGCATGTCGAGTTTCGACGCGAACGCGGCGGTGTGGGTGAAGATCGGCGTCCGCGGGGCGTGGGCGGGAACCTCGTGACGGTCGCGGTCCTCGACGTCGATCGCGGCGACGACGGCGGGGACATCCTCGGGGCGGACCAGAATGCCGTAGAACACACCGCCGTACTCGGTGTGGACGGAGCGGACGTCGACGCCGCCGAAGGATCCCTCGGCATCGCCTGTGGTTTGGAGTTCTGCGGGGAGGTCCTCACGGGTGACGCGCGGCGAGTCGAACGAGAACGCCTCGACGGAGTCATCAACGACGGTCGCGTGCTGGGCGAACTCCTCGACGCCGATCCCGACTTCGGGGCCGTCGTCGCTGGCCTTGTGGCGCGAGGCTGCGAGATACCTCGCGTCGAGTTCGCTGTTTTCGGAAACGGTGTAGGTCTCGTCTTCGATTCGGACGTTGTATGCGGTGGTGGACATGGGTGTGGAGTCTCTGCTGTGGGTTTCGCGGCGAGCTCGGAACAGTCAGCGGTAGTCGTCGATCCGCACTTTCAGGTGCTTGTGAGAGTCGTCGCCTCCGGCGACCTTCCCGCCGATATGGCCGCGGAGCTGCTTGAACTCGTCAGAGTGGAAGCTACAGCCGCTTGCGGGACAGGCCCCCGTCTCGACGTAGGGGGTGACTGCTCCACCGCCGGACTGTTCACCTACGGGCTCGGCTGCGGTCTCCGCCGCGGGGATGTCGATGTGCTTGAGGAATGTCTGGAGGTGTCCCGCGACATCGTGGCCCCAATCGAGGAAGTGCTGGAGACAGCTCTCGGTAGCGCCCGCCTCGAAGTGCCACCGGCCACCATCGAATCGGGCGTGCGCTGTGAGTTCGGGGATCGCGTTGAACGCATCTCTCGTCTTGTACGGGGTTTTGGTTATGAGCCGCTCATTCATGAATCGCCCATCGTCGCTGGGGAGCGAAACCGAGCCGGCAAAGAAGATATCGTCCTTCTTCCGGTACGTCACGTCCTGTTCGTACACGGCGTCGCGGCTCGCCGGCAACCCACTGAAGCGGATGACCGGATTCGCGTCGACGAGCTCGGGCATAGTGTGAGCGATCTCGGTGAGCTTCTCGATCGGATCGTCGATGGTCTCGCGGTTGTGCTGGCTAACTGGGCTAACTGTTGACTGTGACATTGTCTCGAATCCTCTGTCCAAATCGGGGAATAGAAACTCTCTGCGGGTTCGTTTACCGCCGAGTGGGGCCGCTACATCTCGCGGAGTAGCCCACGGACTGGCGTTACAAGAACACTGGAAAAACGGTGTGGGGGGTCTCGGGAAGTGGTGGCACGAAAAACACTGGAAAAACGGTGTGGGGCAGGGGGGAAGAACACTGGAAAACCGGAGTGGGTCTACTCGTCGTCGGCGAACTCGTTGAGGACCTCGTCGGCGTGTTCGTATTCGTGGCGCGTCCGGGGGGAGTTGTACCGCCGGATACAGTCGAGCATCGGCGACGAGATCGCGTGCCAGCCTTCCACTGAGGCGTGCTCGGTAACGTAGCCGACGAGGTCGTCCTTGCTGAAGTCGCGCGAGGATGTCTTGATCGAGTCGACGGCGACGAGAACGTCGTTGTCCGGGGCGTTGAGGATATGTCCGTAGCCGGCGGCGTGCGGGTGCGGGTACCCACGGAGGATTCGCATGTCGTCATCGACTTCGTCCCGGAAGGCGCGGTGGTGTTTCGGGACGACCTTGAGGATCCGGCCCTGCTTCTCGTCGTGATACACTGCCCGCCCGAAGTCGTCGACGCCGACGAGCCACGTGTTGTAGTGGGTGGTTTCGCCGGTCTGGTGGTGGACCTTGGTGCGTCGGAGGGAAGCGTCCCACTTCTTCAGCGAGAACGGAGTGTAGCAGCTTCGGCAGATGCGGCCGACCTCGGGGAGGGAGATCGCGTCACGGTCGGTGGAGTGGCCGCATTCGTGCGTGCTCTCGGTCATCGTCTCTTGGGTCTGGGGTTGTGAACTGCCAGTCATATCTCTCGCTTCAATCGAGATGTAAAAACTGCTCTGCGGGGCGCGAACCTGCTGTCCGGGGCGGTGATCAGGAATGCGGTCAGGCGCAGCCCGAGCGGGCGGTGTGGAGAGCGAGGGAGGGGGAGGCCGACTGAAAGGAGGGCTCCGGCCTCGGCGGGAGGGGCGCACAAAAGAGAAAGAAGAGAAGAGAGGGGCAGACGCACACAACAACGACGGAAGGGGGCTCGCCTCGCCTCAGTCGTCAGCCGGGCCGGCGACCGCAGCGGCCTCGGCCGCGACCGGGCGACTGTCGTCCTGGGGCGTCTCCGGCTCGGCCGTCTCGGCCGGCTCTTCGACGCCCAGCCCGACGTTCTCGAGGTCCTCGTCCGAGAGGCGCTCGCGCAGGTCCGCTTCCTGCTCGTCGGTCAGGTCCTCGACCTCGATGCCGCCCTCGCGGTTGCTCTCGAGGAGCGCGCGCGTCCAGTCGAGCACACCGCCGACGCCGCCGCTGGGTCGGACAGAGCGGATCTCGCCCGGTGCCTTCGACGCGAACTTGACCCAGTCGTTCTGGCCGCGAACGTCGCCAGCCGCGTGCTCGTAGCTGTCCGTGCCGTCCTCGATGATGATGACGTGCTCGGCCGTCGCCAGACTGTCGAAGTAGTCCGAGAGGAGCCGCTCGGTCGCTTTCGCCTTCGACTTCGCCTTCGCCCGCCCGATACGCGCGCTGCCGCCGAACTCGCGCTCGCTCTCGTCGAGGCTGTTCTCGTCTTCGAGCAGCTGGAGAACCTCGTAGTTGATGAGGTTCCGGTCGTCACGGTCCGAGAGGTCGAACGCCTCGATCTCGTCAGCCGTCATGTCGTGGACCTGCGCGACTGCCGCCACGATGGGCTTGTCGCCGTCCTGGGCGACGCCCTCGACGGAGTAGCCGCTGCCGCTCTCGGCGGGGTCATCGAGGAACATCCGGAAGTCGAGCGAGTAGCTGTCGACATCGGGGCCGTCCGAACCGAACATCTCGCCGACCGCCTCAGCGATCTCGTAGCTTCCGCGGACGACGACTTCGTCCATGGACTGGCCGAGGTTGCCAGCGAGACCGTTCACAGCCGAGCAGATCTCGTCCGCCATCGCATCCATGTCCGCGATGTATCGCGGGTTCCCGGCGATGCCGGTGGGGATGACGAGGACAGTGTTGTTGGAGTCGATACTACCGTTCTGGGGAGTGCTGGTTGCGCTCATTGGATTCACCTAAATCGAGGGATGGATCATCGGAACGAACGAGAACATGTCTTCGTTCGCGCCTCTCACTTCAACGCCCCTCGCCCCAACCGGGGTATATAAACCCTCCTGCGGTCGCTTCGAGGAGCTTGGGATGCGTTCCGACATCTCACCCAGCACGCTGGCTGTGGTGGTCTGGTCGGAGTGTGACTTCTCGAACATCCCTCTACCCAATTCGGGGACTATAAAATCTCCCGGCGTGGGCCTGCTGTGTGGGATACACGACGGAAGTCCCTGTCCAACCACTCTCGTAGGCTGGTCAGTGGTACTCCCGTATGCTACTGTTCGAGTCATCCCTCACTTCACTCGGGTCATATAAACCTCTCCTGCGGTGCTGCCCTTGGTATCGCATCAGTCGGTCGCTGGCTCGCTTGCGGATCGGTGGCTGTCCCCCGGCGCAGCCCGAGCGGGCGGTGTGGAGAGCGAGGGAGGGGGAGGCGCGAGCGATCGGCGGCGAGCGAGCGGTTCCGGCCTCGGCGGGAGGAGCCCAGATCGGGAGTACGGCGAAGCGGCGTGATGGTACCAAAAGGGGGGTCCTACACTCGCTGGCGGCGACCAGTGTCGATGGGTGACGCTGACGAGGTGAGGAACTCATCGAAGACGGGTTCGTCAACACGGTGGACGTGACCGCAGTTGCTACACTGGAATTTGTTCTCGCTGAGCGGTTCTGAGTTGCAGCCTGATTGGCAAGCCATTGTTATTAGACCTCACTCGAAACCGGGGAATAGAAACTCTCTGCGGGGCGCTTGGACATACTTGGGGTGGGCCGATACGAAGCGAAGCGGGCGGAATGGCGCAGCCCGCCGCGCTCGCCGTACGAGCGCAAGGGAGGGGGAGGCCGACTGAAAGGAGGGTTCCGGCCTCGGTGGGAGGGGCTGAGCGGTCTGTGGTGTCTGTGGGGTCCCACTCGTCGCGCGTGACTCCGACGCGCGTGGTGGTGGCTCAGACGCCGTAGGATGCTCGCTGTGCGTCCGCCGGATTCGGGTGTGGTTTTCCACTCGCGGGAGCGCGGAACGTCTCACGGTCGGCGGTGGCGTCTGGAGGGCGCAGGGGGAGACGACGCAGTCCGGTGTGGTTCGGAACGGGTCGTCACTCGTCTCGGTCGAGCGCGTCGAATATCGAGGCCATGCTGCCGTGGATCTTGGTGAACGCGGCTTTCGCCGCCTCAGCTAGCTGGATCATCGTGTGGTCGGTGACTTGGAAGTCGACACTGTCGTCCGTATCACGGGCGACGAGTCGGATCGTGACGACGTCCTCGGCATCCTGGTGGATCTTGATGTCACCGAGAAAGCCCAGTTCGTGCGTCGGTTCAGTGATCAGCGGGTCGTCGAATTTGTTGGGGTTGTCCGTCATAGGTGGTTAGGCGTCGAGTTCCGCGACGATCGTCGGGTCGTGCTCCTTGAACGGCTTCCAGGCGTAGTTGCCGAAGTGGTAATCGCACCGACCTGCGGCGAGCGACTTGAGACCGCGGGCAGTATCTTCGCCGACACCGTCGATCAGCGTGAGCTTCCACTTCTCGTTGTGGTGGATGTCGGGAATCGTCGAGAAGCCGGCCCGCCGAAGGTTCGTCGCGAGCTGCTTCCCGACGCCGAACAGACTCTCGATATTGATCAGCGCATCCGGCATGTGCTGGATGGCGAGCGACCGGTTGTGAATATCGTAGATGTCGAGTTCAGCGATTTCGGCCTCAGTCTGTCCGGCTCGTCCTGCGGTCTGGGTCTGGTGTGTACTCATTTCGAATACGCCTCACCCAAAACGGTGGTTAAAAAAATCTCTGCGGGGCGCTTAGGGGGTGGTGTTCTGAGAGGTACATTAACTATAGTTGAACGTGATATCTGAATATGAAGGTTGAGATAGAACCTACTCATGTTGGAGAAAGGGCAGCCCCAGAAAGAGTGAAATTGGACTATGAGGGGGAATGGGTGACGGGTACGATGGTCATAGAGGAGTGTACTACGGAGGGAAGTACGTCCGGCGGTTCCGGGCATCTGATCTTCACGACTGGGGGGGACAATATGTACAAGTTCAGGCGCTGTGCCGATGGTGAGGGTATTATATCAACAGTTGAAGATGTCGAGTTTCCTGCTCTGGCAATTCCTAGTGATTCTGCTATTGCCCTCGAAGATAACCTCTATCTGCTCTGTGAGAGAGAATAAGACAGGAGTTTGTTCGTAGTGAACTGAGTTCGGGTCTTGAAACGTGATCGCCGGGTCCGATTGATCGGCCTCGTTTTCTAGGATTGGTGCTGCTTTCTTCCGGCGCAGCCCGAGCGGGCGGTGTGGAGAGCGAGGGAGGGGGAGGCGCGAGCGATTGGCGGAGAGTGAGCGTCTCCGGCCTCGGCGGGAGGGGTTGTCGCTGCTCGCGAAGCGGTATCGCGCGGATCGGTGCTGTCGACGGTCGAGGACCGCGCCTCGGTCAGGCGCAGTCCTCGCAGATGACCTCGCGCTCGGGGCCGCCGACGAAGCCGGATGCGTACTCGAGGTTGGCCGTGGGGACGAGCCCCGACTTGCCGCAGCGGTCGCACGACGCCGTCGAGTGGGCCGCCGCCGCGCACGTCTCGCCGTGGGGGTCATGGTCGGGCTTCTGGAACTCCGGTTCGTCGCGACTCTTGAACGTGACGACCATCGGCTCGGGTTCCTCGTCGATGCGCTCTGTAGCGGCGGTGTCACCGGGCATGTCTGAATCCGAACCGCGGTTGCGGGTATTACCTCGCCCCCTTGTGGGGTGACCGAAGGGAACCGCGAGCGGGCGGTGTGGAGAGCGAGCGGCGACGGTTTTACCAGCAACCGCGGAAGTCGGGTGAGTGCCCGGTGACTCCGCCAGCGCCGGAGAGCGCGTCGGCGGCCGAGCCGTCGGAACGTTCAGGCGACAACCGCGGGTGGAGTTCCGCCGGCCATGACGCGGCGAGCGGGGTGGTGGCCCCGGTGCGGCGTGCGGCGGCAAGCGGGGCGGCCCGAGCGGACGGCCTCGCGGAGCCGGCGGCAGCGGACAGGCGCAGCCCGAGCGACTGGCTGAGAGCGAGGGAGGGGGAGGCGTGAGCGATTGGCGGTGAGCGAACGGCTCCGGCCTCGGCGGGAGGGGCCTAGTGGCGAACGGTTGCTTGGAGTGTAACCCACTGAAGAAACCGAGCGTGTCGGGGTTTTCGCGGTCCCCGGTATGACGATTCTGTACGCCCTCACCGAAGCTATCTCGAGAATGAGAGGTGGTTATTTGCCGGATCTGCAATGCCACTAAGGAGTTCTGCGATGCCTTTCCCGACGGGGTCTGGGTGAATGTTGTTGATGTCGCGATCCGAAACGGACAGTAAGCCGTCGTGTTCTGGGTGGCCGATGGTGCATGAGTCGGTTGACGTGAACTGGTGAGCGTCGATTGTGTTGACGCTATGTTTGGCGTGAAGCTTCTCGTTGATGTCGAACACGTCAGAGTCTCTGAAACTCGGCGCGGCTTGATAGACAAGGGGAAGAATGTCCATTTCGGCGATGTCCTCTTTGGTGACATCCTCTGCGAGGGTTTCCTCGTTGACTCCTGTGAGTCTCGGAGCGTAAATGAACTCTGAGTCGCGGTGTTGGATGGTTAGCAATACATCACGGGAGGTGCCATCGGTAAAGATGATCTCCACGTCGTTCGTGATTGGGAGTTCCACACAGCACTTTTCTCGGTATGTTGATAAAGCTCTGCTGGTCAGGACAGTTCATGGGGCGGGGTTGTATCGCTGAATGGCGCAGCCCGAGTGGGCGGTGTGGAGAGCGAGGGAGGGGGAGGCGCGAACGACTGGCGGAGAGTGAGCGTCTCCGGCCTCGGCGGGAGGGACTGAACGGAAGCTGGCCGCGGTCGGCGGGGACCCGGTTGGAGCGGTCGCCTCTAGTCGCTGTTCCACGCCGGCTTGTTGTGCGTTTGGTGCCGGTGGGCGATCCGCTCGAAGTAGGGGATCATCACATCGACCATGGGTTCGAAGCGGCGGGTGTCGTGGAGTTCGACGCCGAGCGTGTATCGTGCGGCCTCCGGCCCGTGGCCGGACTGGCCTTCTCGCGGCTTGTTGGGGTAGTCCGGGTCTTGGAGTGCTGCTTGGAGTTCGTACACCTGCGCCTGCTTCATCGGCGTCCAGTAGTCGCCGCCGACCTTGTGGCGACGCCAGGCGATCGTGGAGCAGTCTGCGTACTCCGGGTCCATCCCGACGGCGGTCGCGCGGCGGCTGAATGCGTCTCGGATGGGGGACCAATCCGCGTCGGCGAGTTCTGAAAGGTCCAGCTCACCGCCGTTGCGACAGGTGTCTTCGAGGGCGTCCTTTTCCCAGAGTGCGTCGACATACGCTTCGCCTGCTTCGATCGCGGCCGCTTCGTCTAGATGTTCGAACTGGAAGGCATCGACGGCGGCGAACGCCTCGATGGATGCCGCTCGCTGTCGCTGGTCGTGGTACATGAAGCCCATACCGAGGGATTCGGCAACAGTTCGAGGCGTCTGCTCGCTGGTCTGACTTGGAGTCATTTCTATCTCTCAGTTCCCCTCGGAGGTCAGAAAATACCCAACGGCGAGGAGATCACAACGACGGGCGACGGGACTCGGCTGATTAGTCCGGTGCCGTCCGGCTGGGCGTTCGCGAGTGGTCAGGCGCAGCCCGAGCGGGCGGTGTGGAGAGCGAGGGAGGGGGAGGCGCGAACGATTGGCGGAGAGTGAGCGTCTCCGGCCTCGGCGGGAGGAGCGCAACAGCGTCGGACCTGGGAGTCGCCCGAGCCGATAGGGGATCCCGGTGAGCCAGGTGAGCCGTGTGCGTGGCGTTAGTTTCGGAACCGGGAGGCGAGGTCCTTCGCGTGTTCTGGGTTGAGCGACTGGGGGCCAACGTTGTTGAGATCGTGGTCGGTAGCGAAGGACTCGGGTTTCACAACGTGAGAGACGTCGTCGAACGCCGCATCTCGGGATTCGCAGAGGGTTTCGCAATCGCGTTCCGCGCCAGTTGCGACGACGATTCCGTCCGAGGGCTCTTGGTGGGGGTAGATTTGGACGAGGACGTGGTGATCGGTCGGCGAGCTCTCTGATTCGGTCGTCGTGTTGGTGGACTTCATGATGTACTCCTCTACCTCAGTGTCGGGAGGTAAAAACAGTGCCGCGGGGGGTGAGACTGCGGACACCTGAGCGACTGCGGGTAGGTACCGAGCTGTGGCGCAGCCCGAGCGGGCGGTGTGGAGAGCGAGGGAGGGGGAGGCGCGAACGACTGGCGGAGAGTGAGCGTCTCCGGCCTCGGCGGGAGGGCCACAGTGGCGAACGATTCACTCGGAGCGCGTCTCACCGGCCTGACGAGAGCGCCGAGGGTGGCTACCCCCAGGTAGCTCCGCAATTGGCGCACTCATGATAGACGGCGCGATCGCCGTCCCCAGTTGGGAACCGCGCCTTTGGTAGCTTCCCGACGTTCGGGTTGTCGCAACACTGGCCGTCGTCGCGCTGCTCGCCGCCGTCGTCCGATTCGCTTCGGGCCATGTTCGACCGAAAGCCGCGGTTGTGGGTAATTCCTCGCCCCCTTGTGGGGTGACCAAGGGGAACCGCGAGCGGGCGGTGTAGAGAGCGAGCGGCGACGGATTTACCCGCAAGCGCGGAAGTTCGGGAGTGGCCCGAAGCAGCGAATCGGTCGTCGGCAAGTCGTGACGACGGCCAAGTCCGTCCACCCGAACGAGGTGAAGTACGAGGCGGTGAGCCCGGACGGGGAGCGCGACGCTCGACATCGTGAGTGGGTATCGGAGCTACAGGGGAGTAGCCCACGCGCGGTGGCGGGATGACGCGGGAGGGGCTGGGGCAGTAAGAGCGGGAAACCGGCGCGCGGTTTGCGCCGGGCAAACGTTCTTGACTGCCCTGGCGGTGGCCCCTCCCGCTTGGGCGGGGTAGTCGCGAGCGCAGCCGGACTACGAGGAGGGGGCTGGGGCAGTAAGAGCGGGAAACCGGCGCGCGGTTTGCGCCGGGCAAACGTTCTTGACTGCCCCGGTGGGAGCCCCCTCCGACATGCTCTGGTCTGGGGAGGCGGAGCGGTAGCGGTCCCAGTGCGCGCGTGACCCCGACGCGCGTGCGCCGCCCCAGTCATGTCCCAGTCGCGGTCTCGGAGTGGAAGACGGTCCAGTCGTTGCGCGCGACTCCGACGCGCGTGGTCGTGTCCGACCGCGGTCGCGGTGGCTGATCGGGACAGGACCGATGCCCTCCGGCGCAGCCGAGACGCTCGGGCGGTGTTGAGAGAGCGTCGAGGAGGGGAGGAGGGGAGGGAGGTGGAGCGTTGCGGTCCGACCCTCCGGGCGTCGGGGGAGGGCAGCTGTGCGGAACCGGCCGCCTCCGGTCGAGGCGGCCGCCGCGGCGCGACCGGTCGCGGCGAGCGGTTCAGGCCATGGCCGCGTCGAGTTCGTCCTCGGTGATCCGGCCCATCGCCCAGTCGTTGACGGCCTCCATCTGCTCGGTCGTGAGCGTCGCATCGCCCGTGTTGGCCGGCTCGCCGTTCATGTCGCCGATCCACTGGTGCGTTCGGGAGTCCACATCCCACGCCGACCGGGAGGGCTTGTCGCCGCCGAGCTTCCGGCGGGTTCCGGGACCGTCGCCGTGCGAGAGGTGGTGAATCTCGGCGTCGGCGTCGACGGCGATGCTGGTCTGGTATTCGCCGTTGCGCTTGTAGGCGTTGACCTTGCCGCGAGTGATCCGGACACGGTCGCCCTCCTTGAGCGTCGGCTTGCGGCCCGACTTCTGCCAGACGACGACCTTCACGGTCGCGCCGTTCCCATCGGAGAGGAGACCGACCTGTCGCTGACCCTTGCCGCGAGGCGACCACAGCACGTCGACGTTGGCCTCGATCGTCGTCTGGTACTGCTGGAAGGGGTCGATCTCCTTGATGGGCTGGCGGACCTCGGGGAATCGCTCGACGGAGTCCTTGACGGACATCATCGCCTGAAACACGGAGCGCCCGTCGGCGACCTTGCGAGCGAGGAGCTGGCTGAGGGACGCACGCGAGAGCGCACATTCGCCGTGGAACCGGTCGGCGAGTCGCGCCGCCTGCGTGTTCACGTCGCCGACCTGCTCGGGGGTGAGTTCCTCGAAGGGGTTGGTCTCGGGTTCGCTCGGGGTCTCGGGGGTCTCGTCGCTCGTCGTCCGGGCGTAGTGGGTGTCGCTCGTGACTTCCTCACGGCATCGCTCGGCACGCGACTTGATCTCCTCGCCCGCATCGGCGGCCTTCTCGCGCACGGAGTGGAATCGCTCGGCGAGTTCGGTGGACTTCCGGTCGGCCTCGGCCTCGCCCTCGATCCGTTCCTCGACCGCGAGCGTGTACGACTCACGGCGCATCTCGGGGTCGTCGAAGCCCCGCGGCGCACGCCGGGACTCGCGACGACTGATCTGGCCTTCCGTTCCCATGTCCGTCGACTTGAGGCCGCCCGCGGCGTCGTGGGGGTTGCCGAGCGCGACCGTCATCACGTCCGCGCCGACCGTGATCCCGCCCGACCCACCGAAGGACTGGCGACCGGTCTCCTCGTTCGACCACACGCCGCGGACGTTCACATCGTTGTCGGCGATTCCGTAGGCTCCGGTCTCCGCGATGTCAGGGGTTCGGTTGGACATGAGTTATCTCCCTCTATTACTGCCTACGTGGGCAGTAACCTTAAACCCTTCGTTAGGCGGGTATGAGGGGGTTGAAACCCGGATTTCGGTCTTGGGAGTCCGGTGGGGGCGGGGACGAGAACTGCGGTCGGTCGAGGAAGCCGGACGCACCCGCAGCGAGGCTACGGCGAGCGAGGACGCCCGGCAGCCCGGAACGGCGCGAAGCGCCGCAGGCCCGGCAGCCCGGACCGACGGAAGTCCGGCGAGGCGGTGACGGAGCGGGAGGTGCTGAGCCGCGTACGAGAAACGTGCGCGATCGTCGTCGCGGTCGACGCGGAGGTGGTCTGTGGTCCTGGTGGATGAAAGGGCGAGGTAGGCTCGAACCGTCCCGGACCCCATAAGCACCGCAGCGAGCTGTGTGGAGAGCGAGGAGCGCAGTGCGGGTCCCGGAACGGTCGGTCGAGCCTGCCGAGGGCTTTCGCGGTCTTCTTCACCGACTCCGCTGTCGCTGTAACCGACATGTTCTTGCCGACGTAGGCACTATCTCTGAGTATGCCACGCCCACCGACCGTCTCCGATGACGACATCGTTGATGCCATCCGAGAGCACGAAGACGCCGTGTTGTCGACGTCCGAAGTCGCCGATGAGTTGTCACTGAAGCGCCGAGGAACGCTGAACCGACTGAAGGACCTCCATGATGAGGGGCGGATCGAATCGAAGACCTTCCAGGATCGGTTTGCTGTGTGGTGGATCCCACACGACGCCGACGCGCCGGAATCGGGAGATCGCTGAAGCGGGTTCTCGGTAGCGGTCAAGGCGCAGCCCGAGGAGCGACCGCACCGCAGGGAGGGGGAGGGGGCCAAGGCAGTAAGAGCGGAAAACCGGCGCGCGGTTTGCGCCGGGGAAACGTTCTTGACTGCCTGTGCGGAGGCCCCCTCCGGCCTCGGTGGGAGGACGGTCCGGTCGCGGAGATGGAGTGATGCTGAGTCTCGCCGAAGGCGCTCAGCGCCAGCTCGTCTGGCGCGACCCGGCGCGCGAGCAACGCGCGGATGGTCGTCGGTCGGCCGCAAGGGCGACCGTGGCCGTGACGGTCACGCCGGGGCGTCGACCCGCGGCCCGTAGTGGTCCATCAGCCGCCGAACGTACTCGGCGGCAGCCCCGGTGGTCTCGAACGTGTCGCACGCGACACGGACGAGGAAGTCGTTCTGGTGGACGGTGACGTGGACGTCGCCGTCGCCGGGGGTGTAGATGGTGAGCGTCGTCGGCTCGTCGACGGCGTGCTCGAGACACGCCCAGACGGTCGCCGCGTTCGGGACGTGCGCTATCGCGCTGGCCGGGATGCCCCGCTTGCGGAGCTCCCAGTCGCGACCGGCGGTATCGAAAGAGGCGGGGTCCATCTTATCGAGTCCGGAGTGGGGTCGCCGTTCCGATGGGTGCGCCCATGTTGGCCGCGCGGCGCTTCAGGTCCTCGATGCTGTCGTCGTCGGAGTGGGTGTGTTCGTTCATCTTCGGCCTCTACCCAAATCGGGGGACAGAAACTCTCGCCGGGGGCGTCGCTCTCCTCCCGGCCTCGCGTCTTGTCAATCGTTACAACGTCCGGGCGAACAAGTTGACAAGACCGGCTACAGGTCTGCCAGCGATTCGAACTCGGCGTCGACGTCGGTGTGCCACTCGATCGACGGCCGCCGGGAGCCGTCGTGTTTGTGCATCCGGACAACCGACCGGGACTGGTCGCCCGTCGCCGACGCGAGCTGTGCGCCGGCCCAGCGGATCATGGCTTCATCGGTCGGGGACGAAGCGAGTGAACGGAGGTGGCCCATGAGGTGTCGGGCGGTGTCCGCGGAGAGATCGTCGACGGCGAGCTCGACAGGCCACGCCGAGCCGTGGCCGGGCTGGTGGTTGCGACTGCGAAGGACGGTCGCGTCGAATTCGTTGAAGACCGAGGCCATTCGCGTCAGGGCCGCCGGGGAGTGCTCTTCGATGAACAGCGAGAGCGCCTGACAGAAGAACGTCGATGTTCGCTCGTCGATGCCGTCGAACCAGATGGTGATCGCGTTGTGCTCATCGAGGTCGGCGTCGTACACAGTCGGCGTCTCGACGAACGGAGTGTCGGTGGGGGATAACTGACTACTCATGATCTCTCTCACTCGCCATCGAGAGGTAGAAACTCCTCGCGGGGCGCTCGGTGGTTGGGTGGCTCCTGCGGAACCCACAGAGGACGGACGCTGTTAGGCGTCGAACTCCTGAAGGATCGCTTTGCGGGTGGTCGCGTTGTCGAGGCGGAACACCTGGACATGGAGACCGGCTTCGCGAGCTTGGTCGATCATGTCCGCGGTCCCGTTGGAGTCGCCGTCCCAGAACGCGACGAGCGCGTCGGCGTGGTCGGCCATCTCGCCGTTGCGGCGGGGGCCGGCCCGAGCGTCGTACTTGCCGTACTGGCCTTCGCGGACGACGGCGTCCGGGTGGTCGATGTCGTTCCAGTCGGGGGTGAACTGGACGACGTCGACATCCGAGCGGTAGCTGGCCCACGTCTCGCCCCACTGGTCGGGCGAGGAGTCGTTGCCGCCGCTGACCAGTTCGTCGATCGCGCGGCGGTCGATGCCGGCGGCGTAGAACGCACGGGCGACGACGGCCCGCTGTTCGGTCTCGGTCAGCGACAGCTGCTCGGAGAGGTCGCGGGAGCCGGCAACGATCACTGCGGGGTAGGCCTGTGCTGATGACGCCGTCCGGTCGGACATGCTACTACTCACAGTTCACTCGGAGGGTAGAAACTCTTCGGGTGGTACGCGGGTGCGCTACTCGGGGCCGCCCTGGATGATGTGGACGTCGCCCTCGAGAGCGTCGGGAGACTCCTTGATGTCATCGAGGATCTGGTAGCCGTCGTATCCATCCGCAATCCGGACGCGGACCTTCATCACCTCTGCCGGCACTGAGTTGACGTCGCCGAGGAACTCGACCAGTGTGGCGTCCTCATGGCCGTCGAAGTAGTCCTTGATGGCAGACTTCACTTCGTCTGCGCGTTCATCGAGCGATCCATCGAAGCCGAAATTGTACGTGAAGACATCAACCATATCGGTACACCTCAGTCGCGGGATAAAAACCACAGGGAGCATCTGACCTCACCCCGGACTGCCGCTGTAACGCATCCAGTGATCGAGTGTCGTCGTGGGGGCACACCCCTCTATCGAAATGAAATCGGACCCCCCGTTATCGACTTGTAACCGGACCCCTCTATCGATGTGTTCGATACGGACCCCCCGTGTTCGATGTGTGACCGGACCCCCCTCGGAGCGACTGGGGGGTGACCCGGCGGGCGCTACACTTCGACGGCGTTCCAGTCTGCGTCGGTGTCGGCGTGCCACTCCATCGTGCTGCCGAGGTCGTCGGCGGTCTCGGCCACGCGGACGATCGACCGGGGCTGGTCAGCGGTTGCCTTCTCGAGGACGGAACGGAACTCGGCGATGCCCATGAGCGAGCTGCCCATCTTCCGGCCGGCGGTGACCATCCGGTGGGCCAACTCGGAGTCGACGCCTTCGATCTCGACTTCGACGGGCCACCGACAGTCGGGGGGCGTCTCGTCCATCGGCTGGATGCCCACCGTCTTCTCCACCGGGCTTTCGGTGACGTCGGTGAAGATCCCGAGGACCTGGAGGAACGGATCAGCGTCGTTGGTCTCAAGCGTTCGCGAGAGTTGCTCGGCGAGGGTGGTTGCCGTCCGGATGTCAACGCACTCGATGTAGATGGCGACCACGTTCTCGGAGTTGAGGCTGTGCGTTCCGTAGTCGGTGGCTGTCCGAACGTCGACGGTGTCTTCTTGCGGTGTACTCATTCAGTTCTCCTCTACCCCCGTCGGGAGCTACAAACCCCCGCGCCCTACTCGTGACCTCCACGTCGGGATCGGACAAACAGTCTGCGGCCTGGTGGATGAAAGGGCGAGGGTCACTCCTGTTCGCTGAGTCGACCTCTATCCCGGTCGCGGTTTGACCGGGATATGTTGCTCAGCGGGCAGGAGGGGACCGAGGGCTTTCTACGGCTCCTCCACCACCCCGCTACCGATACTCCATACAGGTACCCACACCCAGCCTGCGCTGACGGCTCCCCCACGGGTGAGTGACTGATAGCACACCCCCTCGCTGAGACGTTCCCCTATGGGGGCCGTGGCAGTACCACCGCTGTCTCGAGTAAGGGGCCGTCTGTTCCAACTGTCCAGTAGCCCGTTCTCCGTGGGCGTCTCCGTCGTGGTTGATCGCCGTCTGCTGATCGGACTCCCCCTGTCCGGGCTGGTGTCGCTGTGTCGGTCCTCGGTGTTCGCGAGGCTGGCTCCCATCGCGGGTGGTCTGAAGAAACGTCGTCGGGAGTGGTCCACGCAGTGCTGGATGGCTTCCTGCTGATGCTCACAAAGGTGGAGGGTGGTGTGTCCCCGTCCGGTGCTACTCGCATCGGTCGGAGGTGGTCCCCCAGCTGTTCGTCTCGCCCTGGTGTTGCCTGTCGCTGTCTGCTCGACGTCGCCGGGCGTTCAGTTGTCGTCGGCTTCGTTGTCGTCGTGGTACCAGCCGTCGTCGCCGAAGTAGGGGTGTGGTGTGACGAGGTCGACGCCGGTTGTTCCCTCGGGCAGCGGCATGTTCCCGATCTCCTCGCTGCGCTCTTCGAGCATTTCACCAAACTCACCATCTGCGTCGATGGCTAATTCCATCAGCATCCGTTCCATCTTGATGTTGAGCTGTTCCATCTTGATCCGCTGGTGGCGGTTGTTCACCCCTTCGCGAAGAAGTAGCTTCAGAGTCAGGCTTCGGGATATCTCGTGGTGGTCTGCGATGTCATCGATGAGCTCCGCTAGTTCATCAGACACATGGCAGGTGACGTTAGTTGCCATCGTAACTCTCCGTTCATCGGGTGCCCTCTTAAGTCGTCCCCTCAGACGAATCCCCACCTCCGTTCTGCCGGCCTCGGCTACTCCCCGCCGACGTGCCACCACCCGGCTCCGTCCTGTTGCCTCCTGCCCGCGGCAACCGGGGGGATGATCATCGCCTCTCCACCCTCACCCTCTACACCACTCCCAGTGGTTACCCCCGCTTGCCCCCACGCGCCGGAAAGCCCCTTTGCTGTAGCTTCCCATCTGGTGCTGTCGATCGCCGCATCGGTCTGTCCCACCGCGTGGCTGGTCGTCGATGCAGGTCCCCACACCGAGAGTTGATGGATGGTCTGTTGCTTCTGGTCGACGTCGATCGCTGTCCCTGTCTGGTTGTGCCAGCCGGGGGTCGTCTTCGCTCGCTGTCCGGTGTTGTTCTGTCCGAGTGGGCCACCCCCCTGTCTCGCACTCCTACGCGCCCCCTCCCAGGCTGTTTCCTCTGCGCCCAGAATCCAGTATCTGATTTCTGATATAGTTCTCCTGTCTCTCTCACCGATCGCTCACTTCTCCTCTCTCCCCCTCGGCCCCGTCCTGATCTATCGCTACGCGGTCGACCTTCCGGTCGTATTGCCCTCTAGGCCCCTAACACTGTGAATTCGCGGAACCCACGCAGACTGATCGAGAGGTATATTAGAGAAGCTCTAAAGCTCCCTCAGCCTGTTAGAACCCACGCAGCGGGATTATGGGGGAGGGTGCGTTGATAATAATCCCCCCAGAATCGACAGCCGTCTAGCGATAAACAACTACATCAGATGGAATATATAACATATCAGGTATGGTCCAGAAAGGCGTTGGGTCTTGCGATTATGGTCGGTTTTGAGGCAACTATTGCCACCTATCATGGAGTTAGGCTATACCGCTCTCATGTTGCGATTACATCGCTGATAGCATACCCCCACGAATCGGGTTCCGTCCTGCGATTAGAGATTGGACGCGGTTGTGTCAAATGTGTATTGTTCTGGAATTGTAGTACGATAACAACACCGGTCAAATCGCTTCTCGTCTTGCGATTATGAGAATTATCACAACTCCCCCGCTATTCGCATCTCGTCTTGCGATAACAGAATTTGAGAGATCTTCACCCATCATGTCGTGATGGTCCGAGTGGCTGATAAAGAAACCCTCCAATCTAGTTGTCTTCGTGCGATTATGATTTTGATAAGAGATTGGCTGTATCGCTCTCCCGTCTTGTGATTTATTAGTACTGGTTCGTCGTAATTGTCTGAACTATTATGAGATGGTCGTTGTTGGGTTCAATGAAGCGGTTTGGTTTCTGTCGGGAGGAGATCGATTCTTAATTAGATTGTTCTGTGATACGCGATAGACATCCACCTGTTGTGCCCTGTATGACGGAGATATTTTGGCTAGGTTTCTCTGAGATTTTCGATTGATATCGATTTGCTGTGCCATCTGTGGCGGAGATATTCTGATTAGATTGCCGTTCGCATATCGTTTTTATTGGGTTTTCTAACCGATACCAAAGCGGTTCACTCCCTTATTTTCAGCACAGTCTTGCTCTAGGCGGCCCCATTAGCTTAGAACGTGGTGTGTTCGTGGGGATAGTGTTTAGTGTTATAGTGATCGCTGAAGGATTGAAGAACTGTTGCTAGGCCTGTTCAAATGAGAGTCCGGAAGGGATGTCTGAGTTATGGATTGATTCCGCACAAGAAAATGAGTGGGGAGGATATGGCCGCTAGTCGTCGCCTAGATCTTCCCTGAGTTTGTTGATGCCGAAGATTCTCTCCATCCCCGGCACGTCCAGCTTGTCGCTAGTCTTCTCGAAGTTGGTCGTGCTGGTTGCTTCTACGTATCCGATCTGGTCAGCGAGAGACGACAGGAGCTGGCGCATCCCGTCGATGTCTTTGACCACCCAGATGCCGTCACCGGGCATGTTTGCGAGCTTGATGTAGTCGTCCTCAACGTGTCGCCGCTTGTTGGGAGATGTTTCAACCTCAACGGTTTTGATGCGATCGTCCAGAGAGTCGTCGGTCGGCTTGGCGTACAGGTCGTACTTCTTCTCTTCGTTGTCCGGGCTGTAGTACATGTGCGTCTCGTAGCCGAGCGCGTCGTAGTGTGCCTGGATGAGCTTGACGCCGACACGATGCTCCGGGCTCTCCCGGCCGTACTCACCGCCGTCTCGTGGCGCGAGATTGCGATCCACGACGACGTTTGCTTCGTCTGTCGGCCAGTAGTACGCCTGCCTGTTTCCGAGCGTGAACTTCTCGAGGTATCCCCAGTCACAGAGGTCTGCTGCCGTCTCGCTGTAGGGAAGTTCCTTCATCGAGTCCTTGATGTGGTAGCCGTTTACCCCATCGGTGAGCGCGTCGTAGACCATCCGCAGGAACATCTCGTGTTCGTTCGTGAACTCCTCGGTGTCCGCTGGGGAGGTGTCATCATCGCCGTCGTCGCCGTCATCGTCTTCATCTGCGCGTGCTTTCACGCCGCTGTCCATGTCGATCGCCTCGTGTTCGCGGTTGACGCAGTGGCGATACCGACTTCGTTCACGCACAGAATCCGCGAGCGAGTTGACGTTGAATGGTCCCGCGTTGTGTCCTGGCGGGATGGGAAGCGGCCGGAGCGTGAGTATCTCTGGCTTCTGTTTGTGGAAGCCCGTCGACGGCAGCTGGACGATCCACTCGCCACGCCGAAGCCCGGAGATGCGGTCTTTGATCTCATCATTTTCGAGGTCCTCGTGGAACAGCGACTCCGCGAGGAGGTCGTCGGTCGCGACGTTGCCGATGATCTTCGTGTTGATGTTGTTGAGAATCTCCTTGTACGCCCGCCGATTGTCGTTTGGATTGTCTCCGAGTACCTGCTCAGGATACTGCATGATGAGTCCCAGCGAGAGATTGAATTCCCGCCCTTTCGGGAGCAGTTCTCGGTAGACAATCTCGTTGCGAGCGATGTTTGCGGACTCCTCGATGATGACGTTCGTGATGTATTCGTCGTCGTCCGGCGTCCAGATGGACTGCGCCGATGTCCACAGGTGCGAGAGGAACAACACAGTGAACACTTCGCTGCTGGCTCCACGAAGGCTTCCCGTGTCGATGAGAACGACTTTGTTTGAGTTGAGGATGCTCTTCATGTCGAGCATCGGTATCTCCTTGCTGTACCAGTTTGTCTCGTCGTTCCAGTATTTATCCTCGATCGTGTACGACAGCATATCCCAGATGAAGTCGCGTTCCTTCAGCTTCCGGATCCGATTGAGGACTGCGTCCGTCGTGTTCATGAACTGCCGTGCGTCCTTCTCGAGGTGCGATTCGAGGATGGACGTGACCTGCGTGTCGGCCGTTCGCGGGATTGCTTCGAGGACTTTGTCGTAGTCTTCGTCGAGGTCTTCGACCTGCTTGCCGTACTTCTGGAACTCCTGTGCGGCCTGCATGAGCTCACCGATAGAGAAGTAGTCCTTTCCGTGGTCTTTGTCGAATAGCGCCTTGATGAGATTGGTGAGGATCTCGTTCGCGACGAACGCCTGTTCGACTGTCTTCTTTCCCAGAACGAAGCGCAATATCTGGAAGTAGTGGTCGATGATATCCTGTTTAGCCGTCTCGCGTGTCCGCCCGGCACCCTCTGTGAGCGGCCGGAGATCGAAGAACGGCATCCCCGGAACCATGCCGTCTGCCTCGGGGATCTGGATATATTCGACGTCGTCGACGTTGCCGAACAGCGTGCGATGACACCGCAGGTAGTTCTCACACATCTCGCCGTCCTTGGGGTCGATGAGGATTGTTGGCCCCTCGAGGTCATTGTGTGTGGTCAGCATATCGTTGATCGTTGCGACCGTCTTCCCGCTGCCAGTCGTCGCAGCACGGATGTAGTGCTGGGTGAGATGGTCCGCAGACAACGACAGTGCGTCCCGTTGCGAGAGGTGGTTCCACCACTCGTTTTTCGTCTCGATGGTGCTGATATCGTCGGGCTTGTCGCGGTGATCACGCAGCGCGGTGACGGCGTGACCGATCGTCATCCCCTTGGAGAACTCCTTGAACACCTCCTCGTTCGGCGAGGTGAGCGGCGACTGTGCCGTGGGCATCCCGCCGGTCCCACCGCGACTTGCTTTCGGGAGCGAGTCGATCGACGGGACCGTGATGAAGTTTGAGAGCTCGTCGATGTTACAGACGAGCAGCGGTTTTCGTCGCGTCCATGACTCCAGCCCGTTCGGGTAGGTGATGCCGTGGTTGAGCATCCGTTCGTACTCAGCATCGTTTGTCCCGAGGTAGTTCCCCTCGATGGAGTAGAACTTCCCGCTGACTTGGTTGAGCGCGTCTTGGAGATTGCGCGCCGTTTCCGCGTCGGATGCTGCGGCTCGCAGTGAGACGTTGTATGTGTGCGACGGGTCCTTCAGGTCGATCTGTCCCATCCGACTGGTTCCTGAGCGGTAGCCGCCGGTCTGTGAGTCGTGGATTGAACCACCGATTTCATGCGGCGTATCGCTCCGGTGTCGCTCCTGTTTCTCTTCGTCGGAGACGCCAAGGGCACCATCTATGAGCGTTCGGAGGACGAGTCCGCCGGTTGTATGGACGCCCTGCTTGAGGTTTCCTTTCTGCCGTTCTGCCTTTGGAGACCAGTCTGCCCGTGGCTCGAAGACACTCTGAAAGACGACCGCGCCATCCGATTGGATGATCGTCTCGAGGAGGTTTGAGAGTGGTGAGCGTTCGATTGCTTCGTTGTCGTACGACGAGAGTGTCGTCATCCAATCGCGCCGCTTCTCTTCGACACCTTCCCAGCGGACCATCTCAGGGACGTCCTCGAAGATGTTTGTGATGTCGAATTGTTTGCGCCCGAACTCGAAGTTTTCCGGATACTGCGATCGCGTCGTGCTCTCAAGCCGGTCACATGTAACGTCGCCACGCTCACCAGGCCCGATGAAGAACTTGAACTGCGCTTCGTCCTCGGGCTTGTAGATGATGAACTCGAAGTTCGATACTGGCTCGATCCCAGCGATGTGGAGCTCCATGTCGAGCGGGAGCTTCCGTCCGTTCCCGTAGCGGTGGAGGCCGTACAGTTCGCGTTTGACGGTCTCTGAGTTCACTTCCTCACGGACTGGTGTGATTTGGATGTACTCCTGTTCGGATTCGATTTCCTCAATGAAGTTTTCAGCCTCACCGTCGCTGAGCGTTCCACTGAGAGACGGATCAGATGCTGATTCGTAGTCCGCGGGGATGGTGATCGGCTCTTCGTCTTCATCCTCTACCTCCCCATCTATCGCGGCCTCGAAGATATCGAAGTCGCCGTCAACCACCTCGGGTGTCGGCGTCTCGTCGTCTTCGACCGATGGTTCGCTTGTCTCTTCAGCTGGTGCTGGCGAGGCACTGTCCGTAGTGTCGTCGGCAGTCTCATCGAAGAGGGTCGGCGGCTGTTCCTCGGATGGTTCGTCTGGGCCGGGCGGTTCTCCTGGCGAAGGAGTATCGCCTTCCCGGTGGTTGTCGTCTTGGCTCACCGTGAACTGTACGTCACAACCAGATTAGTTATGTCTTGTGCCCCCGTTTTCTCTCCTCTCCCGATGTGGGCTCACAGAGGCAGGATTGTTAGAAATCTGTGGGTTTCACCATCCGGTTCCCATAGTGGTTGTCGTCCCTAATCTCGGTACTTCATCCACCACACGAGGAACAAACCAAGAGCGATCCAGTTGATAAAGACGAGGAGGTTCGAGATCATCGCGTGGAGGTATCCGATCGGCATCCTCACGATGTTGAGGGCGACCTTGCCTGTCCAGACCTTCGTTGATGACTCGCCATAGTGGGTGTCGAAGTCCTCTCGGAGAGGGTCCCCCTCGAAGCGCACGTCGACCGTAGAGACGTTTTCACTTACCATCTGGGTGAATTCCCCATCGGAGTTTGTGGTGGTCCTGTGGACAGATTCACCGTCGATGATGATCTCACGGTTGGGGACGGGATCATCGGTTTCTGAATGCTCGAGGGTGCCAGTGACCTCGTACGTGGTTGTGTTGAGATCGCTAACGATCCGCGTCGGTTCAACGGTGATTCGGTGGACCTCACCGATGGGGACGTCATTTCCGAATACGTCGGTGGCGGTGATTTCGATGTCCTCTAACTCGCTGACCGGCTGTGACAACTGTGAGCCGACAGTCCTGTAGAGTTGAACATCGCCCCCTGTGTCGATGACGTTCTCACCGAGGTTGATCCCTTCGTAGATCTGGGCTTGATCTTGCATGGTGGGTTTCACTCCGAGGGTGTTGGAAGCCGATGTTCTGTACCCCGCAGCGTCCATGTAGTCACGGTGGAGATTCGGCGTCTCGTCATGTTTGACAGACGTTCGGACCCACTGTGCCGAGCCGTCCCGTCGGTGCTCGACACGATCGTAGAGTGACTGAGAGAGGAAAATCCACGGGCTGTGGATCTTGTACTGGTCTTGGTGGGCGCGCTCCTTACAGAACAGTGCGCCACGCTCGATACACTCTTCGTTGGCCTTCAGCTCGATGCTTCCAAGCGGGTTTTTCTCTGGTCGCTGGTCGCCGATGATGTCGAAGTAAATCTCGTCACGGAAGGCATTCTCAACGAGGTAGGCATCAATCGTGAGGTCCGTTGCGTCTGCGGCCTCGATGGTGTAGTAGCTCGGGTCGTGGAAGGCACTTGCTGCGGACACCTTCTTTGTTTTTTCCCACGAGTTACCGGGGCAGGTGCTGTCGACACCGTAGGTGAGTTCTAAACCGATGAGAACGTCAGAGTAGAGTCCAAGGCGACCGCTCTGAGGATTGTCGATCGTGAGGATGTTCTGGTCGTTTTCAGTAACGTAGTATTCGTTGTCGTTCTGAAGAGACATCACTGAACTGCTCTCGATGATCTCCCACTCCTCATACTTAGTGTCCGTTCCGGTGAGAGTTTCGTCACCACTGACGTATGAACATTGTTCGCTACTGCTGTAATCTTCTGGGGTGGTGGTTCGGTAGTCAAACACTGTTGTGATATTGACTTGATCCGGATTCACCAGCCAGTAGTCGTCATAGAGCGCGCCTTCATCCATCCGAGCGACGTCGGCGTAGTGGTCGTGGACGACCTCGACTTCATCTTGCCAGTACCCTTCTGCTGTGGCACCTTGGACATCATACCGGGCGGAATTGTTCCCGTACCCTGCTGCTGGGACGATGCTCAGGTCGTTGCTCGTGTTGATGAACGTACTCCTTACAACATCTTGGTTGAGTTCAGTATAGTCCGTGAACTCGCCTTCATAAACTTCCGCATTGCTGGGATTTAGGACAGTTACTCCTTGGAAGGTGCCGCCTTCTTTCTCGTAGATGAACTCGGCGTTGCGGACCGGAATGGTCCCTCCCCGTCCCTCGATTTCGGCAAAGAGGAGGTTGTCGTCGCCCGTCATGATCGACTCGTTGACGGGGCGGCTCTGCCCGATGTGGACTAAATCAGTGACTTCCGCTTCGTCATACGATATCCAAGTGTCGTCGGTGGTGACTTGATACTCTGTGTAGAGGGCTTCCCGGAACCCATCTGTGAGCTGGGCAAACTCCGTGGTTTGGTCGACGGTATAGGTCCGTTCATCGAGCCTGAGGAGTGGCCGATCTACTTTGTACGTTCTTAGATCGACAGATTGGGATGTGACTGAAAAGATATCATCGTTGTTCCCTGTTGAGTTCACATCAATGTCGTTTGAAGCGAGGATGCGGTACGTACCCACGTCGTCTACCGGTGGGTTTTGTGTAGCAGTTTCGATCGGTGGATACTCGCCGTAGTCGCTTTCTTGGCCGTCACTGATGAGGATGGCCCCGCTCCCGATCACGAGGAGAAGTGCTAGTCCAATAACAGCCGAGGTTCGTTTATTGGGTAAGAACATGGTACAGGAGGTTCCAGAAGGCACTGTAGTTGGCCCCGATAATTGAGAACAGAACACCGATGCCGAATAAGCGGAATCCCCACGATCGGCGTTGGGTCCGTTTCTTGTTCATCTGCCATGCCATGAACCCAAGGAGGATGAGGGTCAATCCAAGGATCCAGAATACGCGATCAAGTCCTTCGAAGTGCTCGAACGCGGACCAGAGCATATCGAAGTCGAATTGCATCAGGGGTCCGGAAGCTGATGTCGAAGCGTACTCGCTTGGAACACTGGACAAAGACGACATGATGTGGCGGAGCTGGGTTGTCACAAGAGAGGAGAACGTAGGTCCATCCTCTAAGATGAACTCTGCTAATCGGGGGCTCATTAGTTCGTGCTACCCGCTATGCGGCCAGGTGTCTAAAATATAGGGGGTGGATTCGTTGTTCGTACCGGACTTTACGAACTGCCGGAACCGCCTTCCGCGACCCACTTCAGGAGGCTCACGAACGCCGTGAAGCCGAAGTAGAACACGATCATGGCGAGACCGCCGACGAGCAGCCAGACTCCGGTCTGGGCGCGCTCACTGCTACGACGGGCGGTGAACCAGAGGGTGGCTCCCGCGAAGACAGTCACGAAGCCGGCGTATTGAAGCGTTGTGTGGGCAACCTCGAAGAGATTGTCCAGCATGTTGGTGTATCCGTCCATCCCAGCTTCACAGGCGGAGGGATCCGAGGGGCTACAGTCGTTTGCGACCACGCTCGCCGCACCGATCCCACCCGCGGTGAGAACGAACGACAGAGCTAACATCGATAGTACAGCTCGTGAGATTGCTTGGCTCATGCGTCGAATTCTACAAAACAAGGTACTAATATTAATCTGCCGGTGGTTTTTGCTAAGTTTTCAACTCTAACAACATTATTCCTTGTCAGTTCACCAGTTTGAACATTGGAACGCCCTTACCCTGTTTCATGGCGAAGCTGTCGCTAGCCGAGTAGCGTTCAATAAATGAAGTGATGGACTATACGACTGGGTGGAAGTTCCGTTTAGGAACTACCAGAACCGCCTTCCGCGACCCACTTCAGGAGGCTCACGAACGCCGTGAAGCCGAAGTAGAACACGATCATGGCGAGACCACCGATGAGCAGCCAGACACCGGTCTGGGCGCGGTCACTGCTACGCCGAGCAGTGAACCAGAGAGTGGCTCCCGCGAAGACAGTCACGAATCCAGCGTACTGAAGCGTCGTGTGAGCAACCTCGAAGAGGTTGTCCAGCATCGACGTATAGCCGCTCATTTCGTTCGATTCGCAGTCGTCGAAGTTCTCAACGACATTGTCGTAGTCGTCGACGTTAACTTCCTCACAGTTCGTCGTGGTATCCGCGACGGCCGATCCAACACCGAGCCCCATGCCCGTTGCGACGAACGAGACGAGGAGCATTGACAGTACAGCACGCTTAATTTTTTGGCTCATGCGTACAGTATGACCTCCCCATGGTACCGATATATAATTATCGGTCAAATAGGCGTGAAACTTTCAAAATATACAATATAATCCCCTGTCAGTTCAAATTCGAAAACAAAGATAGTTGTTAGTTCAATTTGTTGAACTGGGATTGTCGTCTCGAAATGGACTATCGTATAAAAAGAGCGGCCTAGAAAAGGTCCGACCAGAACGATCGAGACGGGCCAGTTTCGTTGGGATCGTCACTGGGTTCGGCGGGTGCTTGAGATTCCGCGGGGACCAGGTCGGTGCTGGTCTCTGTTTCATGCGCTGGAACGTCCTGAGGTGGCTGGCGTTCCCACCGTACACGTTCTTGCGCCTCGAGTCGCTCGACGAACTCTTCATCAAGGATGTCCTCCATGGGGATTTCATCGTCACTCAGCCCCTCCGCGATCTCGTCGAATACGGGGTGATTCTTCGCTTTACACATCACGAAGAGAACCTGCTGAAGCGTCTCCAGCTGGTGTTCGCGTTTGTCGACGATGCGTTCGTAGTGCTCCAGCTCACGGTAGACGCGGGAGACTTTGTTCTCCTGCATCTGGATCTCGTTTTCGAGTTGGGTCTGGTACTCGCTCAGTTCCTCTTCCATCTTCCCGAAGTCCTGCTCGAGGACCTCAACTCTCCGTCCGAGTTCGGAGGGGATCGTCTCGTTTCCGCTGACAGAGTCGCTCCCGTCTTTGATCTCCTCTTTCTCATCTTCGTCGTCTTCTGCCTCGCTGTCGTCGGTCTCCGAGTCTTCTTCACCCACATCATCCGAATCGCTGCTCTCCCCTTCAGATTCGGAACTGGTGGTTCCGGAGTTGGTGTCTGAATCATCGTTGTCTTCTTCAGACTTCTGCTGTTCGACGTGGTCTGCCTCTAATGCTTCAACTGCGGCCCTGCCCTCTTCTGGATCGAGTTCGTCTTCTGCCGCAGTTTCGTCGCTTTCTGTCTCGGTATCGCTATCGCTATCGGAGGGGTCCTCTCCATCCGAGAACATGCTCCCTTCCGACTCAGATGGTCGGTTGAATCCATCATCGAGATCGGACGAGACATCTACGGTCACCGTGTTGGACGACGGATCATCGTCGGTGGTGTCGTCATTTTGATCCTCGTCGGCGGTCGGTTCGTCGTCCGTATCCGCTATTTCGGCGGGTTCTTCTGTTGGATCAGCCGTAAAACGGTCTGAATCCGGTTCTGTCTTGCTGGGGGAGAAGTCCGAGACTGAAGGATTCCGCTCGCCACGAGTCCGGCGGTTTCTCTCAGTCCGGGTGTTTCCCCTGCGTCGACGGGTGTCGTCTGGGGTTGGGTCCGTTACCTCCTGATCGGATTCCTCACCAGAGCTCGCCTGACTGTTGGATTTGAACCCATCCGGCCCGCCTCGGCCGGTACTTCGACTTCGACGTCCGCCGCCGGTCGTGCTTACGGGATCAGATCCGGCTTCATCGTCGGTTGCCTTTTTTTGAGGAGTCGGTTGGGCGTCGCTCTGGGTGTCCTTGTCCTGGTCTGCGCTGTCGTCATCGGATCGGGTCTGTACTTCGTCATGGCGATCGTCGTCGTAGTGGGTGTCCACACGGATGATCGCCTTCTCGATGGTCCGCTCACCGTAGGTGGTCCCGTCCGAGTAGTGCTCCTCGTTCCACTTTTCACGCATGAGGCCGGATGCCCGGAAGATCCGATCGATGAGGACAGGATCGCCACTACACCAGAATGCGAGCTTGTTACAGAACACCATGTCTGCTTCAGATTGGCTGTAGCCCGTCTTGTTGTGGTCGTCTGAGAAGCTGAAGAACTCCTCCCAGTGCCCACGCCAGAGGAGCGTGAACCCGTAGCCGTTGTCTGCCTTCTTCGCATCGGTCAGCAGTTCCTGTTCGTACGCGGTGAGGTCCTCTGTCGTTGGACCGAGTGAAAACGGGATGTCGACATCTCTGTCGTACCCGAGATTCGCTAAGTTGGGCCGTTCTCCGCTTGGGGGAGTGATCTGTATGTTCTCGCTGCTGTCGTCGTCTTCGTCATCCTCGTCTTCTCCGTCCAAGAGATACTCGGTGTAGACGTTGGTGAGGCCCTCCTGGTTGCTGTTGAGCGTTGCCTCCTCATCCGTATCGAGAGGCTGCCCATCCGACGAGACGACGTTGCCGGTGACGGTGAAGTAGCGACCGTCTTCGTAGATTTCGATGTTCCCCTTTCGGCGGCGATCGCCGGGGATCTCGCCTTCGAGGATGATGTGAGCGCCTGTGCCCGACGGGCTGATCTCGATGAACCCGTCCATTTCGTCCATGACTTCGAGTGCCCAGTCTTCCCACTCGCCGGTTTCCGCATCGCGACACTTGTCGAGGTCGATCCCAACTAGGTCGTCATCTTCGGTAAAGACAAATCCGACGCCGTCGTGGTTTTTCCTCTTCACCCTCACATTTCCGAAACTGGTCCACGTAGATGGGTCGTCAGTCTGTGCGTACCCTCCGTTAGGGTCCTTGGGGAGTTTCGTTTCTTTTCCGTCTCGCATCCCAGTGTCCCAGCAGATCCACTGCTTGCGGTCCCTCAGTTCACTCGGGATATTAGTTACTTGAATGTCCATTGTTGGCTTCGTGTTGGCGTGTGTATCTACTCTCGCACCCACGGGTCATATTCTTAACCCCCATGTGGGTCTTCACTCTCACCGCTACCACACCTCTCTCACTACAAGATGAGAGATAAAAAACAAACCAGTTCGGCACTTAACAGGCGATTCTCTCTGGGGCAGGCGATCGCTCCTCCGTCAGTGTTGAGACCAGAAGTGCTGGAGTTCCCGGCCGAGCTCTGGAGGGGAGATCGGTCTGAATTCATCTGTCGCGTGTTCTGGGAAGTGCTCGCGAACACTGGTGAACGTCCGGCTATTCGCGTACCGCTCGTCGATGAGGACACGGACGCCGACGTCCTCGACGCCGCGGATGACTCGGCCGAGTGCCTGTCTCGTCTTCCGAACAGCGGGAACGGTAAAGGCGAAATCGAAGCCGTTGTTATCGAACCGTTCATCGTACGCCGATTGGATGGCCTGAGAGAGGTTCGTTGACGTGTTGGTGATCGGAACGCCACAGACAACTGCCGCGTTGAGCTTGTCGCCGTCGAAGTCCACACCCTCTGTGAGCGTCCCACGGAGGCTTGTTGCGAGAACTTTGGGCTCGCCATCGAAGAAGGCCTGCTTGAGCTCCTCAGTCGCCGCGTCGGAACTGCTGGTGTCGGTTAGAACCGGTTTGGTGACGTTCGGGTTGCCGTCTAACATCCTGCTTGCCCACATGGCTTCGAGGTAACTCGGCATGAACACGATCACGTTCCCTGGCGTGGTGTTCACGACCGAGGTTATTGTCTTCCCGTACGTAGTTCGCAGTTCCGGGTGTTCGTCGGGTGGCCACCGATTTGAGTAGGTGAACTTCTGAGCGTCGACGGCGAACGATGCTCTGTTCTCCTGTGGGAAGCCGAGATCGAACGCGACCTTGCCGACGTTTCGCTGTCTGTCTGTGGAAGGCGATTGTGTACTCCCTCCACCGCCCCCGACAGAACCGATATCAGGGATATGGACGGTGTCCTCGTCTCCTTCTGGAATGTTGGCGCTGGCGATCGCCTTGGTGACGAGACTGCTGGTGGGCTGGGTCCCTTCTCTGAGTTTCTTCACTCCAGTGACTTCTTCGTAGATGTCGAGGGGTGAGAGCGTGGCCGACATGAGGATTGCCCCACCGAAGGTATCGAGAGTCGCGGCGATCTCGTTTTGGGGGATCGCGTTGTTGATCTGGACCTGCGCGTAGTAGCCAGTTCGCCACGGGCGGGTAGAATCGGCAGTCGAGCGGGTCCCCTTCCGTGGGATTAGCTTGATCTCGCGGAAGTATTCGGAGTCACCACCTGTCCACCATCGGTTGAGGAGTTCGTAAACGTCGCTGATAGCAAACGATCCGTCTGGGCTCTTCTCGTCAACTTCGCGCGAGATGACGTCGCGGGCAACGCTCACTGCTCGGGCGGCGAGGAGGGTTTTCTCCCAGATGTCCTCGTAGTCGTTGTCTTCTACCCATTTTCGGATGCTGTCCGGGCCGGGGTTCTGTGGGTTTTGTAGCGCGATCGAGAGTTCGTCGCGGTTCTTCCTCCGGCACTTGTCCTTCCAGTTGGTCCCGAGTTCGTCTCGAAGCCCCTGTATCGTGCTTTTGTGGAATTCGTCTTGGATTCGCTCAACGAATTTGGATGCAGTTAGCAGATCGGGGCCAGTCAGACCCGTGTTTCCGATGACGGCATCTGCGAGCTGGCATTTCCGAGGGTGGCCCTTCCCGGTGATCCAGCGTTGGACGAGAGTGATGTCGTCAGCGGCTTTGGAGAACGTGGAGTAATTGACGCTGTACGACAGCTGGTCTCGTACTTGGTGGACGAGTTCGTGAGCTTCGTCGCAAATGAGCAGGGTGGTGTCGTCGATGATGCCTCCGGTGAATCCAGCCACCGTCTTCGGGTTGAAGGCGTGCTGGTAATTTCCGAATAGAGCCATGCCTTCGTCGTGGAGTCGGCGCATTTCGACGTGTGGGCAGGTTCCCGCGCGTGCCGCGGTCTTGAGTGTCTCTTCGCCTGTCGTCACATCGAAGATGGAGAGCGGGAACGAGTCTTTGACTGAATTCGTGATATGTTTAGCGTAGAATGGACAGTATTCCTTCCCGGCGACAGTCGGGATCGACGGTTGGACGCCCGCTTTCGCTCCGTCGAACGTGAGCGTGTCCTCGACAGATGGCTCCCGTTGAGCATACGAGAATAGGCCAAAGGCGGCGTTGGCTTCTCGACTGTTATTCTGTCGCGCCGCTTTCGCCATCAAACTCCGCGTGTTATCCCGCAACTCGATACATCGGTGGTAGATGTCTTCCTTCTCGATCTCGCCAGCCTGGACATACGGGCACAGGTCGGCCTTACCGACGAGAGTCAGTCCGGGGATGTTGTTGTCCGTCTTCCTGTTGATCGTCCGTAGGTCTGATTCGAAGGCGCTCAGTTGCTGCTTCTTCGATGTGATGACGAGTACGCGGTCGTATTTTGTCTCTGGGTCTTTGACGAGGCTGATACCCGCAGTGAGCGCGATGAGGGTCTTCCCGGTCCCACACGGACCCTCAAGAAGGAACACGCCCCCGTCGCGAACGGTGTCGATGCTTTGGTTGATACCTTCTCGTTGATTCGGGTATGGCTTGAAGGGGAAGATATCCTCCCAGATTTCGCTGTCGTCGGATCGCTGGCTCTCGGTCATGGGGCGATTGAGTACCTAGTACGTCGGAGGAGAGTTACTTAAATCCGTCCCGCAAAACAGGGCTGAAGATTGCTGAGCCGGTTATTCTTTGTCGGACTTCATATCCCTGTAAGCCCGCTTGATGTCGTCGAATTTGAGCTTCTGAGCCTTCCGGTCAACTGCCTTGAATTTGGCTTGGTTGATGAGGGCGTTCAGGTCTGCCCCACTCCACCCGCCGGTCTTCGACGCGACGCTCTGGGCTTGGTCTTGGGTGATCTCGTGGGGCACTTCCGCGAGCTTGATCTTGATGATCTCGAGTCGGGTGTCGGACTCAGGAAGTCCGATCTCGAAGTCCTCGTCAATGCGCCCCGGACGGAGGATCGCGTCATCCATCGACTCCTTGAGATTCGTCGTCAGGAGGATGATGTAGTCCTTGTCCTCCTTCGTGAGCGCCGAGAGGAACATATTGGTGATCTTCTTGTCCTCTGCGTGCGAATTGAGGCTGTCGTCACGGCTCCCCAGAAGCTGCTCGGCCTCGTCGATGAACACGACGCCGCCGAGTTCTTGGGCCTCCTCGAAGAGCCGCTGGATGATCTGCGGCGACTTGTTGATGAACTCGTGGGTGAGGTCCGCTTGGGTCAGCTCGACGAACGGCCGGTTGAGTTCGTTCGCTAGCGCACGGGCAAACAGCGTCTTCCCCGTCCCCGGCGGGCCGTAGAAGAGGAGCCCGCGCGAGGGCTCGATCCCGAAGCGGTCGTAACTGGGGTTGTTCCCCCGGAGCGGGCTGACCACCTGTTCGCGGAGTGCGTCCTTGACTTCGGGATACCCACCGATATCCTCGAAGCGCATCTCGGGCGGCTCCTCCCACGGGAATTGGTACTGAGTCACGGCCTCATCATCCGTTTCCTCGGCGGGCGTATCGCTCTCGTCGTCCTGTTCCTCGTCCGTGGCCGTCTCCTCGTCCGCTTCCTCGTCGTCACTATGGTCGACTGGCGTTACGGACCACTCAGGAGTGGTGTCCTCCTGAGGCCCGTCGTGCTGGTCGGTGTCCGGGGTATCTCGAAACGGGTGGTCGTCTGCCGATGCTCGGAGATCGGCGGGCGTCACGTCCGACGCCGTGTTGGTAGGCGAGCTGTGGCTGCCCGCATTTTCCTGCTCACTGGCCTTCTCGTCAAAGGGTGAGTTCAGGGTCAGCGTGTAGTCCATGAAGCCCATCCAGTGGAGGAACCGCTCAAAGCGGCTGTCGTCGTCTCGGCGGTAGCCAAACTTCGAGACCGAAGACTGCGACCGCTCGTGGTACAGGCCACTCAGAACCGCGAAATACCGGGGCAGGTAGCCTGTCGAGGTGGTGATCCGGGTCGTCCCACAGCCGGCGAGCGCCGTCGAAACGAACAGCGTGGCCGCATCTGCGGAACTACTGGCCCATTCAGGCGGCGTCGTACCAGCTATCACACCTGCGGTTAGGAGGATCACTCCGGTGGCAAGACTGGCAACGATCCCGCTGTGGAACGGACGCCAGTGCTTGTAGTTCAGATGGAGCCCGAGGCTGATCAGGCCCAAGAGGAGGATGAAGGCGGTGGAGGTCTCCATCACAAGGAGGATGAGTGCTGGGAGACCGAGGAATGTGAATCCCATCGGGGCGTCAGCATAGTCTTGGTGAGCGGGATCAACTTGGAGTAGCCACCGCCAGGAGAGCCACGCGAAGAGCAGCCCCGCGAGAATGTAGTAAATCATCAGAGACTCCCCCACAGAGCGTGACGCTTCTCAGACTCCGCCAACGGACCGAGGCGGGCGTACACCGGCTGAGGGGCGCGTTTGTGGTTCATTGTTTCCGTTCTAGATGGTTCTTAATGGTACTGATATATAAAGTCGTGTCCTGTGCTCAGAGTGGCACAAAAACACCCGTCCCACTGTGAACTCCACTTCTAAATTATACAAACTGTCTCAAATCGGCCCATTACGTTGGTGGCGTTGGGTCGGGCTCTTCGGGCGAGTGGGATGAGGTCGTGTCGGTTCTAGCTTTCGGAGTTGTCGTTCTGTTCAACCGCCTCGAGCGCGACCTCGTGGGCGACTCCATACTGTTCTGCGAGGAGCTTTGCGAGTTCGTCGCTGGTGGGGTTTTCCGTGATCTGCGATTTGGCGTATTCACGCACGGCTGTTACGGCATTCTGTAGATATACGACAGTCTGTTCCCGAGAGAGTCCATCGGGGAGATAATACTCGGCTGTATCCTGAAATGGTGAGCCGAAGAGAGAGCCCGCATTGTCGTCGATGGTTACGGACCCTTGCTCAGATAGTTGTTCATCGAGCTTCTGCGGTTCGATCACGAGCCGGCTTCCCCTCCCAGCAGTGTATTCGCCTAAGGCGGCCATGTCCTGTGGTGAGTCTCCCGCCTGACCGAGTAGGTGCGCGATTGTGCGAGGGGCTGGCGGTATCCAGCCTTCTGTAGTGAGGATACCTTTGAGCTGGTACTGGCGATCGCTGGAGGGGAGATTGAGTTCTTCCCGGCTGAACGTGAAAATCCCAACCGAGCCTTCTGGGAGTGTTGCGGAGTTCGGAAGCCCGACTTGTGATAGAACCGTCGAGTGTCCATCTGTGTCGTTCGAATTGTGTGTTGTCATGGTCGTACTTTGGTGGTTGTCGTCTTAAACAGTCCGCAAACTGGCCCGATCGGTGTTACTCCAGTTGGCCGTCGTTCTCTGCGAGGGTCTGCGCCTCCATCGCTATAGAGTCGCTACAGGTGATCCCCTCGGGGGCAACCTGACCGAGTTCGAGCAACGACGGGATGATCCGCTCTCGGTAGGCATCGAGATCGAGTCGGATGTTCTCTTCCCACCGGGACGGGAAGCTGTTGTTCGGCTTGTGAGCGTATTCCGTGAGCCGCTTGCCGTCGCCGAAGCGGGCTCCGACGATCGCGCCGGTCACAGCACCGACAGTGTCGGCGTCGTCGCCACGGTTCACGGCCTCAATGAGTGCGTCTCCGGGGTGTTTCGCGTTGAGCCCGATGTAGAGAGCCGTCTCGAGCGTGTCAAGCACGTAGCCGCCGTTGCTCAGTTCCTCCGGATCCGTATCGGGGAGGTTCTCGAGGAGTTCGACCAGTTCGTCCGGGGCATCCGATGAGAGTTCGTCGAGTGCGATCCCGAGCGGGTCGTTACGTCCGCGGATGATGCTCGCAAGGACGAGGTTGAGGGCGGCACAACCGTGGGTACACCGCGGATCTGCGTGGGTGATCTCTGAGGATTGCCGGCTCACCTCTTGGAGCGTGTCGAGGTCGTCAGGGTAGGCGATCGCGAGCGGGGCACACCGCATGATACTCCCGTTACCTGCTGAGCGGTACTCGCCGCGTTCCTCGACCGTCTGGTGGCCTGCCTCTCGTGGGTCAACCCCATTTCGGAGCTTGTCGATAGAGCTCAACGTTGTACTACCGATATCGAACGGCATGGATTCGAACCACGCAACGATCTGGTCTGCGTAATCGTCCATATCGAAGCCGTTGTTCCGAAGCAGGCTGGCGACGAGATACAGAGCGAGATTCGTGTCGTCAGTGATCGTCCCCGCCGGTTGATGGTGAGAGCCATCGCCAAGAAAGTCGGTTACGCGGCCGTACTTCTGTTGGATCTGATCCTCCGACATGAACTCGACCGGACGCCCCAGAGCGTCTCCGTACGCCTGTCCGATGATGATGCCTTTCGCTCGGTCGAGAGGCGTGATCAACTCACGTGTGGTGGGGTCTCGTCCGATCGTCCCTTCCGTGGATGCCTCAAGGCCCCACGTCGCTCGGATCTGATCTGCTTGGACGGATATCTTCCCGCTGGATTTGTGTTTCTGAAGTGGCGTTCTGAGTTCGGCATCTGCCACTTCCTGGTACGCTCTCACCAGCTCGAAGTCTGAGTGGAACGGGTGGAGTTCCTCGAAGTGGCCACTCGTAGGCTTCGGCCGATTTACCGCAGAGTAGTTGACGGAGGGGTAATTCCCGCCGGGGTTAACGTCGGAATCCCGGTGCGGCGGGGTAGTAATATCCATGTCCTTGATTCGTCGCATGTACTGTCTTAGGCTGGTAATCGCATTTATACCTTTGTCCCGGAGTTCAACAACCATCACCCACAACGGGTGCTACAAAACAATTTTTCTGTAGTGTCCTCTTTAGAGGAATTCTGCGCCGTCATCTCCATCGTCGTGTTCCTCCGAAGCGCCGACTTCACCTACATCTGCCTCCGACTCGTTGAGGACCTTGTTTACACTGTGTTCAGTGATTCCGGGACTGGGGACAGCATCTTCGTTTTCATGGACGTACTCGCCCCAGTTGTGGAGTCGCTCTGCGCCTTCTTGCGTCTCCAGCCCGGTCGTCTTGTCGGCCGCCATGTTCCGCACCGTGAAATCAACCAAGTTGTGATCCTCTTCTGAAGCCTCCTCCGGGTTCTCCATGGTCTCTTTCAACCGCTCACCCGCGTGGGAGTCTTCGTAGTTTTCCTCGCCCGTGAATCGGATGTCCTCCATCGGGATCGACTCTTTGCCTTGGACGAGAATTTCTCCTTCATCTTGGTTGTTGAACTCCGTAAAGTCGTGTTCGGTGGGCTCGTAACCGAGGCCGTCGACGGCGAGTACATCCTCTTCAGTTGCGTCCGCTCTCGTAACGACGGGTGAATTCTCCATCGACGAGAAGCCCTGTGCGACCCCTTCTTTGGTCGAATAGGCCATCGACTGCTCGTGTTCCGGGACCTCGACTTCGTCTGCTTCCGGGTGATCGATGAGGTCTGCTGCGATGTCGTTACCTCTGTAGCCCATCCCGCGGTGGACATGGGCCTCTCCATCTTCATCTGCGAGGTTCTCCTCGACGAACTTGTTTGACGCCTCCATGAAGTCACGGTGGACTTCCACCTCCCCCTCTGTGGGCTCGTAGTCGACGTCGTTGTCTCGGACCGGGTGATCGGTTTCGAGGGCCTCGTTCCCGACAATCTCCTGTTTGGTCACGTCTTCACTATTGAACTTCGAGGACCGCTTTCGCATCTGGAAGCGAGTGTAGAGGTTTTCAACGTCTTCGTCGCCGTGTTCGGCTTTCAGACTCTCGAAAAGCTCCTCCCGTTCGCCCACCTCAAGCATGTACTCCTCACCTTCTTCGGCCTGCTTGGTTGAGAGATTCCCGTAGTCCACATCGGCGTCGATGGCGTGTCCCGATTCTGGTTCCGGGCTGTGGGTTTCTGTGTGGTCACCTCCCGAGCTGTCGTGTGACGGTTCGTCGCCACCAGTATGCCCGTGGCCGTCCGTGCTGACAATGTCTTCACCAGCGACGGCATCGATGTTGCTCCGGATCACTTCGGCCCGGTTGTGTTCACCGCCGGAGACCTCGTCTTCGAGTTCTTCGACTGGCCCGAGGACATCATCAACCTCGCCGCTTTCATCGAGCTCGGTCGCAGTCTCGATCGCGCTGTCGGTGATTTCTTTCTCGTACTCCCATTTGTCGGTGTGGAAGTCGTCGTTGACTTCCCCGATGTGGGTTCCCGTGTCCGCGCCGGCTGCGGCGTTGATCTCCATCTCTGCGCTATCGGAGACGTCGCCGATATCGTCAGCAGTCCGATCGAAGTCCATCACGTGGAGGCCGCCTTCTTCATCGACGTGGACGTTGTCGGGGCTGGTGTCGAAGTTTCCAGCCAGCAATTGCGAGCCCATCAGGTCATCGAACTCCTCTCTGTCGACGTTCTCTAGGGCGCTATCTGGGGCGTCCTCGACGGCCCACGTTTCCGTTTCTGCGCCACCAACCTCCTGCTGGATGACTTCGTTCTCCTCCGCGTTGTACGCGACGTTGGGCGTTTCGTGGCCCATCTCCTGCGTGTACTGATGGCCGATCAGGGACTGCGTTTTCAGCTGTTCTGCCTTCTCTTCACCGTTCGCTTCTCCGAGTGCGTCGTAATCAGTGATGTAGAGGTCCTCTCCGGAGTCTTCGAGGGTCTCTTTCCGCATCGCACCGGCATCCACACTGAGGCCTTCGCCGAACCCTTCGTCTTCTCCATCAGATTCATCGACGTGGTCTCTCCAGTTGTGAGCGTCGTGGCTCCATTCGTCGCTATCGGAGACGCTAACGATCGGTTCACCCTCTGCATCCGGCGATTCGGAAGCCCCCGACGACGCGGTCTCGCTGCCCTCTGCCTCGAAGTGCCCGAAGTCCTCCCCAGCGGTGGGGGTGGGGGCAGCCTCGCTCGAATGTATTTCGTTACCACCCCCGTGTTCAAAAGGGCCGGTGTCACCCCCTCCCTCTTCCGTTTCTGAACCCCCACCCTCCTCCGTGGGTTCCTCAGCGGGTTCACTTCCGGTACCTTCACTCGTCTGACCGCCTTCACTAACGAATACGTCTTCATCTTCAACTGTGTCTGACCCGCCGGATTCAGTTTCGGAGCTGAAGTCGAACGGAGTGTTGACGTGTTCAGTGGCCGCTGACTGACCATCTGAAGAGTGAGATTCGGTGTCAGTTTCTGGTTCGCCTGAGCTCTCGGTGGCGACGTGCTCAGTGGTCATCGACTGACCATCTGAAGAGTGAGCTTCGGTGTCAGTTTCTGGTTCGCTTGAGCTCTCGGTGGCGACGTGTTCTGCGGCCGACTCACTCTCGTGACTCGAGGGCTCGCTGTGTGGCGTGTTGGGTTCACTGCTGTGTCCATCGCTGGAGGGGCCATTGTCGGGTGACGAGTGGTTGATCTCTTCTGTGGTGTGAAGCTTTGAGGTGGAGTCGTTATGCGGGACTAATTGCATGTACTCGTCGTCGGGATCGACTTCTTCCCCCTGTTCGTAGTCTCGGCCCATTGCTGGGGTTTCTCCCGCTCCGCCGTGCTTTTCGGAGTTGATGCTCGCATCGCCCATGGCGTTCTTCGTTGCCCACTGCCGGGTCGCGAAGCCATTGTCGGAGTCGAAGTTAACGACTTCTCCGCTTTGTGGGTCGCGCTCTTCTCCGTCGATCTCGGGCATATCGTCAGAACCCATGGCGTGTTCATCACTGAAGCGAACGTAGCCAACTTCAGCGCCGTCCTCCACCGGAGAGCCACTTTCGTCTGCTTCGGTGAAGATTCCTCGCTTGGCGATCTTATCGTGTCCTGCGGGCGTGGTGTCGCTGAAGGTCCAATCGCCTTCCATAGCAACGGATCCGGGGAGGTCACTTTCGGTATCTGCCTCCATCACTTCGTGGCCGGACTTCTGCTCTGTGCGACTCCACCCGCCAGATCCCGAACTTGAGTCGGAGGAGGGTGAACTTCCGCCCGATGGTGAGGAGACTCCACCGAATGAGGAGTCAGATGAACCGCCACTGGAACCACCCGATGTTGCGGCACTCGTGGTCGTAGAGCTACCGGCAGAAGTGCTCACATCCCAATCCGCTTCGCTTGAGTCGGTGGAACGTTCGGATTCGGATCCCGGCTCGGTGGTAGTCGTGGTGTCGGTCTCGCCCGAACCTTCGGTTCCTGAACCTCCCGACGCGGAAGTCTCTGTGGTTGTTTCACTACTACCCCGCGTGTCGGCGTCGTAGATCCCGTATCCTTCGGAAGTGCTACTCTCACTCGTCTTTGAGCCACCTTCTCCGGATCCGCCGATTCTGAGTGAGTTGTAGTTGTGGGCCCCCTCGTATCCGGTGTGGGTATCCTCGCTGAAGCCGTAGCGTTGTTCGGTTACTCCCTCGAGGTCAACCCGATCGCCGACGGCTTCTGAGAGGCTTTCGTTTGCTTCTTCGCTACCAGCATGAACAGGCGTTCGCGCTCCGTTCTCTGCTTGCGCGTAGTAGTTCCCCTCGTTGTTGGGGTCCTCTTGAAGGGTAACGTCGGACACTTTTGTCTTATCGCCCTCTATGCTGCTGTCGCCGATCATCTCGTCTACACGGACCTCGTTTTCATCGAAGGTCCGGGAATGCTCATCTGCCATCATCTGGAAGTTCCCATCGCTGTCCTCAGAGGTGGTTAGATTCCCAAGACGGGCTGTATCCCCGTGTGAGAAGCGCATGTCGGCATCCTCCCCGACGGCGAGGTCTCCAAGTTGGTCACCGCTCTCGGGATCGTGGACAGAGAACTCTTGTGCGTGTCCTTCTGCGGTAGCGTTGGGTGAGGACTGAAGCTGGACATCGTCGGAGAGATCGAATCGCTCTCCAGATTCTGCGACTGTCTCAGCGTTTTCGGTGACATCGCCAGCATTGATGTTCGCGGGCGGGTGTCGTCCAGGGCCTTCGTGACCTTGTCCCCCTTCTGATGCTTGCGGGGCCGCGCCGCCACCACCGCCACTACCGCCGCCTCCGCCGCCACCGCCACCGAACCCACCACCGGCCATTAGATACGGTGACTGAGCTCCGATCGTCCCTTTCATGCCTTCTTTGAAGAAGGCATCAGCAACATCACTACCGTGCTTGTTGATGTTGTTTCGGGTTTTCTGAAGACGCTCTGCATGGTGAGACATCTTCTCGTCGAGTTCGTCGGCGTGCTCGTGGTGGGCCTGTGCTTGTTCGTACTGGTCGTTCTGTTCTCCGCGGAGTCGGCCCCGATTCGAGCCCACAGAGGAAACTTGGAGTTCGCCGTCTTCGTCCAAGTATCCGAACTTCCCATCTTCGGTGAGTTCGGACACCCCTTGGCCTTCTTGCGGCGTCGTGCCTAAGCTTTCGCCAGCTTGGTCGATGTCGATCGCACCGTGTTCACCCTGACTCCAGTCGACGGAGTCGTTGAACTGATCGAGTTGTGCTCCCCGTTTGTCTCCTTTCTGTTGCTTGTAATCGCCGTAGAGCCGTTCCAAGTTCGCAGGCGAGCCCTTGCTTGCCGCTTTGGAAGAGACGCTGCTGACGGCGTTCGAGATGCGGGACTTGTTTCGGTCCTTGAAGTCTTTCGCACGAGAGACACCACCTTCGATGTAGCCTTTGGGTTCAGACGCTTCGGACGAACCGGCAACGCCAGTGACCTCGTCGGAGGGGCCGCCGGCTTCAGCTCCGGTCCCGCCGGGCATGTCTCCGGCGACGCCACCCTGAGACTCCGTGCTGGAGCTTTTGATGGTCTCTCCAGATTGGCTCGACATCACGTCGTTGAGGTCACTTCCAGAGCCCGCTGCCCCTCCCGTTCCTGAGCCAGTAGTGCTGCTTCCACCGGAACCGCCACCACCGCCACCACCGCCACTGGCACCACCCCCACCACCGCCCATGCCGCTTGCTTGCTCAGCGGCGCTTGACCCGCTCTGTGCCGCTTCTCCCGCAGCACCACCGAGCTTTCCGGAGACTGCGCCGAGAGCAGCGCCGCCTGCCATAGCCATCCCAGTCATCGCCTGTCCGGCACCGATGGGTTCGCCCGCCCAAGAGACGATTTTCCAGACGGATGCGATCATTATGAATGGGAAGCACAGGATGAGCGTCATGTACGTCCACAGACCGGCGATGGTGTTGTCTGCCGCCACGGGGTCAGACGCGATTGTGACCATTGAGAGCATGATAATCGCGATGATGGGGCCGGACAGGAGGGTGTACGTGCCCATCCGGAACCATTTGTTTGCGAACTCATTGACCGACTCGAGAAGCCCCCAGTCCGCATACCAGAAGACGATGAGGAGAGGTGAGGCGATGTAGACGATGTAGATGAGGAAGATTCTCATCTGGAGGAGTGTGAGAACGATCGCGAGGGCGATGAACACCGCGATAACCACCTTCACCAGAATTGCGGCTGAAGCCGCGATGATGATTCCACCAGCAGTTAGAACACCGATGCTAAGCATTCCGCCACTGACCGGATTCAACATGCCAGTTATTTGCCCGGCATCGGGGAGAATTGCGAGAGTGAGCGCGTTGGAAACATCGACGCCGAATCCGATGATCGGTCGGCTGACAGCCATTAGGGCGACAACGCCGACGATTCGGAGCCCCTGTCTCCAGAGGCTGGTCTTCTGCTCATCTGCAAACGGCATTGAGAGGAGACCCAAGATGATCATGATTGGGAAGAGAGCGAGAGAGATCTCAAACATGCTCATCCATGCTTCATCGGCATTTCCGTACGGGGTCGGGTCGATGATGATGAAGTCGGTTAAGTCGAAATCGAGGAGCGCATCTAAGACCCCCCTGCCCGCGTCCATGAGGAACTCTGGAGCAAATGAAAAGAACCGATCGATAAGCCCCTCTGCGATGAGGAAGGTGCTATACCAGAGAAAACTCCCGAGGATTGTTGGATTCATGGATATGGATGTGTATCTGGGATGGGGGTGTGCTTCGTTGAATTCTACTTCTTAACCGGGGGTAATCAGTATGTCGGTGAGTTAACCCCCCGATGGGGACTACAAGACGAGGAGTGCGATGAGGGCAATAATGATGATGACCAGTGGGACCATCTTGATTGCCCAGCTGCCAAACTCGGTGTCCGCGAAGGCCTCGATCTTCGCGGGTAGCGGGCTCGTTTGGCCGTCTTCCTGTTCGCTCTCGTGTTCGTCTACCGTTTCAGAGATGCCCCCCTCCTCGTCGTCGCTTGAACCGCCTCGGTTGGGGAGGATGCGGTCGAGGAGCGTATCTTCCGATTCGGTATCGTCATCGATCTGGTCACGTGCGTCCGGGGACTCGCTCTGTGTCGATGGGTCGGTGTCCGAACTTTCGACGGAGGGCTCTCGGTTGAGTTCGTCCTCGACGGCCCCTTCCTCGAAGGGGTCTCCCGGCGGGGTCGTGGGTGCCGAATTCTCAACAGCCGACTCGGGCCGGGTGGATGCCTCGGAGTCACGGTGGGGCGCGGATGGTGTGTCGTCGGTGGGTTGTTCATCTTCGAATTCGCTTGGGACCTCGGGGTTGCCCGCCGGCTTGCTAACCCGGAAGGGGTCGCGCACTTCCTGATTTTCTGGTTCCGGGGGAGATTCTGTTTGGCCTTTCTCGAATGTCTCGTGGTCGTATTCGGTGGTGTCCACGGCGGGGCCGGTCGGTGGGGAACCGTCGAACCCGTCTGTCGGTCCGGACTCTTGCTCGGGAGAAACCTCTGTGGGGACGGATGAGCCGAAGTTGCTCTCGTCGTTGTTTTTGCCCGAGGGGCCGACTTCGTGGCCTTGCTGTCTCGCGTACTCTTCGATGTCGAGCGTTTCTTCGATCATGTGGCGCTCGAAGTCCTCAGTCCAGATCTCGAGACGCCGCCGCCCGTGTTCTGAAGTCGACAGGAGACACTCTGAGAAGCCAGAGTTCTTCCCTCTCGCTGCTTGTCGGAGGAATCGAGCCTCCTCGCTACTGAAGTCGAAGTAGTCGATCAGCCTGTCCGAGACGTTCTCTTGGTAGAACAGCTGCTTAATGTCGCAGTTGTCGTAGATTTCGCGTTTCTGGTCGTTCTCTAGGAACTCGTCCGGCGTCTGTGAGATCAACGTCAGGCCCGCATCGAAGTGGCGCGAGTGGCGGATGAAGAGGTTGAGTAGGTTCCGAGCGCCGGGGCGGTCTAACAAGTAGTGAACCTCCTCGAACGTGATGTCGATCCGGTGGGGGCTTCTGCGAGCCTCCTGGTAGGCCCAGTCCAGCATCGTGTGCATGATCAGCGGCATCTCGCCCGTGTCTGCGAACGCCTCCATGTCGAAACAGACGGTGCGGTCGTCGAGCTTGATGTTCGTATGGCCGTTGAGGTTGTTGTTGACTGAGCCTTCTTTGAACGACTCAAACTTCGGGACGAGGTTCTGAGCGAGCTTGATGTGCTGGTCGGACGGGTCCATGACGATCTCCTTCGTCCGAGTCGGACAGTCCGCTAGCGTTCCCGCACCGTCGGCCATCGCTTGGTTGACGGGCGAGGTCTCGGAATTGAGGCCCCCCTGGGCGACGACCCGTACACCCTCGATCACATCGTCAAGGATTGGCGACTCGTGGTGGAACGTTTCGGGGTCTGCGGTGATCCCCTTTTTGGCGTATGCGTAGTGGATACACTGAGAGATGACGCCCTCTTCGCCAGCGTCCATCCCACCGCGTTCTGCTTGGTCGAAGTAGGTCTTCAGAATCTCGATGACGCTCCGGACCTTCTTCGTGTAGAGGTCGGTTGCCTCTTCGTTGTTGGTCGGCGGTTCGATCTGGAGCGGGTTGATGCGGTCTTCGCCGCCGAACTTGATGACGGTTCCGTCGATCTTCTCGGTGAAGTCCACGAAGTCGTCTCCGAGCGGGTCGAAGATTATCGTCCTGATGTCGGGATCGTTGAGCTGGCGGCGGTACATGGCCATCTTGACGGAGAAGGTCTTCCCACCGCCAATCTTCCCGGTGACAACCTTTGAGTATCCACTAAGGTCGAATCGGTCGACGATGACGGGCCGCTTGTTGTCGTCGAATCCGAAGTGGACGCCCTCTGGCTGAATAACGGGCGGCTCAACGAAATTGAAGAACGTCGCGAGTGCCTCCAGTTGAACCGTATTGTTGTTGCGGATGGGGTCTGTTCCGACAGGGGCAATCGCTTGCTGGCTCTCGATTTGCCGGCCCTCGACGGGTGCTAGGTCCATGCCTTGTTCGGACACTTTTCGCTGGACACTCCGGCTGGCTTCCTCAAGCTCGTCGAGAGTGTTGGCGTGGACCTCCATGTAGAACGAGAAGTTGAACAGCTTGGTTGTCCCCTCGATCACGTTGCGGAGGAGACGCTCCAGTTCCTTTCGCTCGTGTTCCTCTTCGTAGACGTCGGTCCGGCCCCGGCGCTGCTTCCACTGAATCGCGCTTTTCATCTGCGTTAGTCGCTGTTGAAGCCGCCCCTTCACAGATGAGGTGTCTCGAGGCTTGATGTGCATCGAGAGTCGGACGTCGTGTTCTGAAAGCGTAACTGGGATCAACCATCCGGGGGTCACAAGACGCGGGAGGCTGGTCGTGGTGAGGATCTGATAAAAGTCCCCGTCACGAGTGTGCCATTTCGTTTCCCGCTCCATGTTGTTCGGGGCGACGATGGAACGATCGACACGACCTCGCTCTTCCCCTGTTTCGAACGCAGAGAAGAGCTCGATGTCGTCGTCGACAGTATCGAGGTAGTAAGCGGCCTCCTCGATGTCTGCTCGCTTCGTTTCCCGCCCGATCGCTTCGAGGTATTCGATCGCGTCTTGGAGTTGCTCACCGTCTAGACTGTCGATGTCGAGTCGACCGCCTTCATCGGTGTCTGTGTCTCTTCCGATGAGGTCGTTGAAGTTGTCCTTGATGTTGTCTTTGATAGCCATAGTGTGATGTGGATGATAGTGTAGCCGCTGTTCTTACGGCGAGACGTGGGTAGTGACCAGTCGTTTTCGTCCAGATGACATTAGTCTGCTGGTCGTGGGAGGTTGGTTGGATCGTCTGCTTCGGGCGTTGTCTGGGCGGTGTCTTGGATGGTCTCGGTGCCGGAAGGCGTGCTGTCTGCGTCGGTCGGGCCTTTCGTCAGCCAGCCGTGGTCTAGTGAGGCCGGCGGCTCTCGGCCCTTGTAGTAGTAGTAGAGGACTTCCAACGCATCGTCTCGGTTGTCGATGGCGTTGGTATCTACACCCGTCCGGGGGAGAGCTGATTTCACGTTGTCTGCCCGCGACCAGAGTTCATCGTATCGCTTCTCCTGGTCAACCTTCGAGCCCTTGGGCCTGAACCGATCGAGGAAAGAGCCCGCGCCTGCCTCCTCGTGTTCTTCGTACTTCTGAGCAGTTACAGTGATGAAGTGGCGGCGATCTCTGATCTCCCCCATTTCAATCGTCTTCTCCAACCACTGAACGTGGTGGATTCGACCGAATTCGAGATACTTGCTCTCGTTGGGGGGCTTATTCTTGTTCGTCTTCTTGACGTTCTCGGCGTATTCCTCTGCGTTGAACGGGACGGGGAGGGTGAAAATTTGAATTGGTGATTTCACCCCCATGAGGAATTGTGAGAAGGAGTGATACACCGCCTTTCGGGACTGACTATCCAAGATCAACCACGGCCGGGGTTCGATCTCGATCATCAGCGCGTACGCTTCATCCGTTTCGATGACGCCGTCGTCATGGACCGCTTCAAAGTCGAGGTTCTCAATTGTGTTTTCGTCTCCAAACATGGCGTTGGTGTCGTGGTCCTCTTCGGGTGGCTTCTCCGTCTGCGTGTTCTCTGGTCCATCCTGAATCTCAACGGGATCTGTTTGTGTCTGGATCGGCTTCCACATGAATCGATCAGGCCCGAGATAGTACCGGACCATACCGAACAGGAACGCAGCTGGACTCTGTCCCTCTGGTGTTCGGACGTAGACAGCCGTCCCGATCGCGCCCCCCACAAGCACGGCCGGACCGAAGATGATTGCGGGGAAGTTGAGAACGGTCAGAATGAGGCCAGGAGCCATCGGAACGAGGTATGACTGTAGAAGTCGCTGTAATGAAAAGCCAAAGAGCTTCGTTTTGAGCAACTTCTCAGCGACAGGGACTGGCTCCATCTTCGTCTATGTCAACCCAGACCGCTATAATATATCTTTGGGCGTTGTCCTGTTTATTTGATAAGATATCTGTGCGGACATACCCCTCGGTCAGGGTTGCGAAAAATATGAAACGGAGTTAGGGCGTTTCGTCCCTATCAGACGTCGCCGATGAACGCTGCTAACTGGAGCAGGATGTCCATCGCGAGTGCGAGACCGAACAGGATGAAGCCGCCGACCATGGCGGTGTAGCCTGCCTGCGACCACGAGGAGTTCTTACTGCCGAGTGCCCACAGCGTGATGCCGTGGAGCAGGATGATCGGACCGAGTAGGTACGCGATGTTCCGGAGCAGCTCGTGGATCCGGCCGAGTAGGCTGATGATCTCGAGTTCGGTGACGGATGTTTGGATGATTGTACTGGGGCTGCCGGTGGCCGCTGCTTCACCGACAAGCAAGGTCGTTACTAACGCGAAGGCAGCACTCCACTTCAGCGTGGCCCGCGTATTGGATTTCGTTGAGGTCGTCATTTTGGCTCGTTGTAGGTTTGGTTTGGCTCGTGCGACAAGGGTTTGAGAACCCGTTAAGTCGCTATTCTAAACCGGGGGATATGATTGTTTCCCCCCAGTTGTGGTTATTCTCCTTGTTCGCCGATGCCTTCGACAGTTGCTCCAATACGCACGTGGGCGAGTTGGGCTTCTGCTGCGACGTCGTCCCGGTTGTCGGATGCGACTAGTACGACGTGGACGTACTCTCCCTCAAGCGGGAATGTGACCATGTGGTCGTTGGTCACAACCTCGCCGTTGAATGAGAGGGCGACCTCTTCAACAGCAACGGCGTGCTCGTGGTTCTGGACGAACGTGTCGATGTTGTCCCCCTCTTCTCTGACGTAGTTCGTGTCCGGGTCGAGCATGTCGCCCGATTCGAGGTTGCCATCTTCCGTGACGTACACGCGCATGTTCATAGTCGTCTCGTGAACAGGCCCAACAAGACCAGATTGACCGCTTGCGATCCCCCTCACGTCGACGAAGCCCGTGTCTAAGGCGTTCCCCAACGAGATATGTTCGTCATATCTGACCGCCCCTGCTTCATTTGGTGTTCCACTAAAGTCGAGGTTGAAGGTTTCACCAACAGAGACAGGGCGAGCTTCTCCACTCGATCGCTGGTAGTCGAACTGCCAACCATTCATCGTCCCGTCTTGGAACTCAGTGCTGTAGTACGTCGGGGGTTCCGCCTCGAGTGCGGGGTTCGCAAGGGGAGCCCGATCGATGTCCCCAGTGAAGACCCAGGAGGCGAGGTTGAACGTCGGAACCACCCCGATTATTACAACCCCGGCGATTATTGCGCCGAATAGCAGTGATTGGGCGAGTTCCTGTCCGCGAACACTCTTCGTGTACGTGAACACCATGAACCCGACGACGAGTGCGATCATGACGATGATCAGCAGGTGGGTCGTCGAGATGTCGAGTGCGCTGATAAGCACGCCGACTGTTCGGTCATATCCCTGATCAGCATCAAGGACAACGGGGCCCTCAGCAGTCAATGGGTCGCCCTCGGTCGTTTCCTGTAGCGTCACGAGCTTGAGGTCGACGATCTCGAAGGCCGTATCTGACGAGAGAGTGTAGTCGAACTCGTGTGTCTGAGGTTCAAACTCAACAGTCAGCTCCGATCGGGAGTTTCCGGAGATACTCCCAGAGCCGACTTCTTGACCGAACTGTCTGATAGAGGCGTCAACGGGTTCGTTACCAGTCTCTACGGTCGCAATCACGTAGACGTTGCGAACGCCGTCTTCTGTGATTGCAGATTCACTGAAGGATCTCGTGATGTCCCCAGCTGCGGACAGGGTTGGTTCACTCTGGGTGCTCCAGAATCCAGGGTTATACACAGCACCGCTGAACCCATCGATTGAATCCAGCTCACTAGCATCCTGTGTATCGGGCTGGCCTTGGTAGTTCGGGAATCCAAAGTTCTCGTTCAGAGAGTTCAGTGCACCAGTACCGGGCGTTTCGTCGTTGTTACTGGAACCAGGTCTATATCTCCATTTGAGATCGCCTGTTTCGCCGTCGATTTTGTACCAACGGCCACCATTAGTGGAGGTTCCGGTGTAGACATTTTGGTTCGCGTCGACCGTCATGGTGTCAACATCGGCACGTGGGTTATTACCCACGTCATGTGCCCATTCTTCAGAGAATGTTTGACTGAATTTGTGGACAGCATCGTCGCCATGTGCGAAGATGTAACCACGCGGGCCGATGTGCATTGTACTGTAGTAGTCGTTGCCGGTGCTATCAGGGTACTCAGCAACAAGACTACCAGAATCGTCAACACGTTTGAACATCTTATCACCGCGGTCGTGGTAGAACAAGTCACCACTATCTGGCTCAATTGCGCCAGAGAAGATAGAGCCCTCAGCATCGCTGGTCGGGTTGCTCTGATCGATGTGCCAGAGAGAGGACCCATCGGAGAGGTTGAGTAGGCCAACACCAGCATGACCACCGTAGTACATTTTGTCCCCGTCGGGGTGAATCTTAGTAAACCTGATGTCGGGGTTTATATTCACCTGCCAGTATTGGTCTGGGTCGCCTGTTGATTCGTTCACTTCCTTGGAGTACGCACTTACTCGGCCCCCCGCAGAGGATGTGATGAGTTTGCCGTCGGAGGTTGCACGCAGATGACGACTCGAGTCAGAAACGGACCAAACGAGTTCGCCAGTGTCCGCTCTCCTCATGCGAAGCTCGTTTCTATCTGTGTCGGTGTGTGCCACCATGCTTCCATCGTCAATGACGGCGATGCCAGCGATTCGACCGTTGTTATTGGTCCGAGTCCGCCAGAGATGGCCGCTGCCGTCATTCGTCACACGGTACAGTGCGACTCGTGCGTCATTTTCGCGAGTGCCGCCAAAGAACATCTCGTCCATCTCTTCCAGCTCGTATTGATCTGGATCAACATGGGAGGTGTTCTCGAATTCCTCTTCGTAGTATGTTTCCTCGGACAAGATCTGTCCACTGACCATTCCAAAACCGACTCCAGCCACGGCCAACGCAGCGATAGCTACGACTAGAACGGTAAGGGTTCGCTTCTGATTGCTCATGTGTACTATGTACGTGGAGACATCGAAAGGGGCTGATTTATACCTTTTCCTCAATTTCCCGATCCGGTTCAAAATAAAGACACACAACGGTGATACGTTTTACAGATTGGCAGTTCTCCGCTCGGTGGGCGTTAGCCGCTAAAGTCGATCTTGTCGGGCGTTTTCTGTTCGTTGATCACGGTTTCTGCGAAATTCTCTGGGAAGTTGGTTGCCTCAATGAATATGCGGATGTTCGTCGCGCCCGTGTGGGTGAAAATGTCGAACCGGGTCTGATACTCTTGGCCGGCGTCGAGTGAGAAGATCTGTTCTGCCTCTTCAAGGGCGACTGACTCGCCTAACGCTTCGATCGTTAATCGAAACTCACCCAGACGACCAGTGTTCTTCACTAAGATGAGGGTCCGAGCCCGGTCGTCGGTATTTCTGAAGTTGCCGATCTCGGAGACAACTTCAACGATTTCTGGGTTTGGATCGGGTTCATCTACCGACTCTTCGCCACTGTCACCTGTCACGGAGGCGCAACCGGCGATCGCACCAACCAATCCACACGCTCCTGCGGCTACTGCTTTGCGTCGGGTGTACTCGGTCTTATGGCTCATATTAGGCCTACTACGGTGTACAGCGAATGTGTTTATAAGCCTTTAGGGGGGGGTAGGCTCGCGTAGTTGAAACAACATCAGGTCGTTTCAGACCCGAATCAGCCCCCGAAGATGAGGCTGATGAAGACGTGGACGATCGCGGCAAACGCCCGTTCGCTTACGGACATGGCCATGAGAACGATACCAGCATAGGTGATCTTCTGTGATTTTGAGCGGAAGATGCTGCGGTGTTTCGTGATACCCCACAGTGCCGAGCCGAACGTCGTTGCGGCCATACCGGTTATGGCGGCCATTTGTGAGAACGTTCCTGAGAGGTCCAGTATCCGGAGTATCCCATCGTTATCACTGAACTGTTCGAGATACAGATTCGGGTACATACTCTCAGCGTGTCCGATCCCGTTTGTGTGGCCAGTCATGATGTACGAGGTAGCTTCGTAGAATCCACCGACGAAGAGGACGGACACGAGTGCCATCCCGCCACCCAGAAAGAGGCCTTTGAATCGCCTGTGGGTAGCTGGGTTCGACCGCGTCGCGACGAGACCCAGCCCTCCGATAATAAACGCAACCCATCCGAGGGCTTCGGCAGTGATAATGCTGATATCGAAAATACGCCAAGTGAAGGATGTCAGTTCGGTGTAGACCATTAGGGGATTGGTGTGGTGAAACGGTGATACGTAGCTTAGCGTGGGGCGTGGGGTTCGGCCGATCTAGTCCTGTCCCACGCCGGGGGCAGTGGGGGACGCATCCGGGTCGGGTTCGGTGTCGGCCATCTCCTCGCGGATGATTTCTTGGACCTCCTCTGTCGCCTCGATCGCCGCGTCGCGGTACTGCTCGAGGTCAGTCCCATATCGCTCTGCTGCGAGAGCGGCTGCGTCGTTAGCGTCGTTACTGAAGTTCGTGAGACGGGTGGCCGTCTTCTCTGCGGTGTCTTTGACCCAAGAATCGTACAGGGCCTCAGGGATGTCGGTGATGCTCTCGACGCGGACCTTCGGGACTGGCCCAGAGTCACCAGAGAACGTGACTGCCTTCCCCGTGACGGCGACAAATTCGGGCGGGTCAAGTTGCCGCATGTTCGCGATTGCCTCTGGTTCGAACTGGCCGGCGTCGATCGGGAATCGCCCAGTGGGATCCTGAAGTTCGCCGCGGATGTAGTTCTCGCTGTCCGGGTCGTCGACGATGTCGACGAGGGATCCGACGAGGAACACGCGGTGCGCCCACTGGCCGGTTGGGAGGAGAACCATGTTGGGCGATCGATCGCCGTCTCCTCTCGTTTCTTCGTACGTTGCGTCTTTGTATTCCCACGCGAACACGCGCCGGGCGGGATTTCGTGATGGTGTGCTTTGGCTCATGGGTCTGGTTACGGGAGCTGTTCGAGCTCTTGTTTGACGTTCTCGAGGTCAGTCACGGACGGCGGGTTGAGTAACTCGAAGTCGGAGACGTTGAACGATCGGCCGCGGTCGCGACCGTGGAATCGGATGTATTCACCGTGGAGTTGGCTGACGATGTACTCTTTGACGACTCCGGTGTAGTCGTATTTCTCGACTAACTGCTCGGCCTGCTCGAACGTTAACTGCGCGAGCGAGTCGGTCTGCTCGGCGTTGAGAAAGACCGTCCAAGAGTCTTCGCCGTCGTCGACGACGGCTTTCGTCCGGATGTCTGTCTCGGATTCCACTTCACCACAGTCGGGGCAGACGGTCGGATCCTGAAGGACCCGCCGGCACGTTTCGTTGGGGCAGCGTTCGATCAGGCCCATCTGGTCTTGGAAATCGACGAGGACGCCCTCGATGGTTTCCGTGTAGGTGTCAGGATCGATGCCGAGTGCGTCGTCGCCTTCGAGACGTTCCGCTTGGGTCGTTCCCGTGAGCTTCAATTCGACGTTCCCGTCGAATTCCGTCGTCACAACGGGATCGAATCGGTAGGTTTCCCCAGTGACCAGCTCGGTCTCGAAGCCGGAGTTCTGCCACGAGACGAATCGAACAGTCCCGGTTTCATCAGCGAGACGTCCCTGCTGGTCCATCTCACTGTACGAGGGATCGTAGGCCTCGATGACGGTGCCGATGAACTCGATCCACTCACCTTCTTCTTCGAGTTGGCTGGCGGTTAGTTGCGGGTTGACGCCCGAGGGAGGCGATGGGTTACTCCCACCAGAGATGTACTGGCGAGGGTTATCCGCGCCGGCTTCTCGGAGGAGACTCCGGGAGACGTAGCGAACTGCGTCTTCGGGATCGACTCGTTTCTGTCTGTGATCTTCGATGGCGTTCGAGATCGCTTCATCGGTCGTTTCGACTGAGATACCGTCTTTTTCGGCACTTTCCAATGCCTCACGGACCTCGTCGACGTGATCTTGATGTTTGATGTCAGTCATGCGTGTGTTCAGTTGCCGGAGGGGTTCATTTTGGAAAAGGCCAGATCAACGATTCGGCTCGTTAATACAGCGGGCCTTTGTCTCCGGTTGTGAATTCTACTTCTGAGCCTGCCTATATTATGTTTCCGGGGGTGGTGAGGAGGTAGGCCCCGCACATAGATTTTAGTTCTCGGGGCGTGACGCGGTAGATATGAGGGGAAAAGAGAAATCACTTAGTCGGTCTCGAGAACCCCGAGACCCATTTCGGTTAGTCGGCACAGCATCGCAAGACGGAGGGGGTACCAACCAACCCGAGATGTGGGATACACAAAGAAAAAAGCAGGGAGAAACCACCACTGATCGAAGTGAATCAACGGGTTCCGCCGAAGAGCGACCCTCTCAAACGAGGGGTGGCCTTCCTACAAGGGTAACAGTAGGATACGTCGTATACACAGACTCGCCGCAGTTGCGTTCTCGACCGGTCGATATCGGAGGCTCGTCAGGGGTCTTCGTTCACGGGGTGGACCACATAGAAGGCGTAGCGAGTAGACAGTCGGGGATATCAGATCTGTTGAAACAGGGTGGCGTCCCTTGGCGGCAACTGTCGAATCGAGAAGTCGAGGACCTTCCAGAGTCGGTTCGTCGGAAACTCGAAGAGCAAGATTGCGTTCAGGCGACCGCGTTGTTCGGTGATCTAGCTGGGGTGTTGGTTACTCTTGAAGATGGATGGAACACCGGGTATTCACATGGCGCAGATGTGCTTGCGTCTATGATTCTATCGGCAGACGGGCAGGGGTTCACACGGGCAGTCTACTACTATCTGAGTGTGTTCGCGACTGAAGCGGGTTCAGATCCTAAAGCACTCGCGGAACTGAAAGGGATCCAGCCAGAGACGATCCGGGCTGAGCTACGGAAGGCAGAGAGTGACTGGGGGGAGGAGCTTGCTGATCTGGTTCAGCGGTCTGATGCGTCCTAGGGGGTTACTTGAATAATTCTCCGTCGTTCTGGAAGTATCTCTCCTCTTCGTGGATATACAGTAGCGGGATCATGATCACGGTGTAGAGTGCGAATAACCCGAGGACGTAGTACGTCCTATCGTAGAGCATGAGAACCAGCATCCCGGTCGCTGCGACGACGGAAAATAGCAGGAAGTAGAGTTCGATCCGCTCGTTTTCCCACTTGTTTTTCATCTGCCTGAATGTGGTCGGTGCTTCTGAGAACAGTAGTCGCATCTTCACATCTCGTGGGAGGTCCTCAGCTGAGAGATCGTCGTTCTCTTTGACTTCTTCGACTGTGATGTCGGAGAGCGAATCCTCCGGGTCGGTATCAGCGGTCTTCTCCCCGCTTCCTACGCCGGGGATTTTCTCGAACATATGATCTGCCTCTTACACACCCCTCTGACGGCAGTCCTATTCAAGTTCCCCCTTCTCTTCTAAGGTACTCATCACGGATTCATGGTGGTTTTTGTCGAGGTCTTCCTCGGTCGGGTCGGCCGGTTCCGAGTTCTCCCACGTGGCTTTTGCTCGGGGTATCGGACCTTCGGAAGCTGTGTGGCAGGCCAAACAGATCCAACGACCAGCCCGGTTGTTTCCAGCTTTTCGGCTTCTGATGCCGTCGAAGACGTGTTTTTGCGCCGACTCACAGTGCGCGCAGTTGCGGAATCTGACTGGGTTGTCGCCAGTGTTGTAGCTCCGCTGAAAGAGGAGCGCGGGGACCACCCACTGTTCTTTTCCATTCTCCTCTACCCCAGAGAACATCGTGTCATCGGGTGAGTCCGGGTGGACTGGATCGCTGTTCTCGAGGAAAATGTAATCCTTTGAGGATAGAGTGGAAAACTGGCTGAAATCAATGTCGGCGTGAGAGGCGTTGGTCGAGTCTGCCTCCGCATCTAATTTGGAGATCGCCGACTCGAGGAGCGACTTCCCAGACGGGTCGTTGACGGGAACAGCTTCGGGGAGGTGACCGCCCCAGCCAGATGTGATCGTGTCGGAGGGGCTATCCATGGTCTCGATGAGTTCAAAGCTACGCCCATCGCCAGGTACACCAGTTCGCCGTTTGAACACCGCGGAGGCAAGAGCGAGTGCGTGTATCTTGCTATTAGCGGGGACGATGGCGAGCGCGACGTGGGAGTATTTCCACTGATGTCCAGCATCGCGCTTTTCTGCGGTGTTGGTGACCTCGTGGTCAACACACCGGGAGTCGGTCGGTGGGATAGAACACCCGCAGATTTCGCAAAATGAGGGGGCCTGCTCGTCTGATTGGTCTTCAAAATTGGAGGAGTGAGTATGTAATTCCCGTCCAGAAGACCGAGGCGTCCCGGCAGTACCGAGGTTTTCATCCTCGGGGAGGCGGTCGTCGTCGGGGTAATTGTCGTCGGTCATGGGTGAGATGAGTTGGTGAGAGTCCTTAAAGGTAAGCTAGAGTGTGTTTCGGGAGAACTGGTGAACCTAGTGTAGAGACTGTTCGAGCTGGGTTAGAAGAGACTCTGGTTAGCAGCGTTATCGCCGGAAAGGGTCTGCTGGTCTTCTTCGGCGTCGGCGAAGAGATTGGCTTGTTCACCTTCGCTACTGCGGGTTACCTCAGGGCGATCGTCACACAGGAGTCCCGTGGCTTCAGGGCGGTCAAGACGGCTCTCCCGTTCTCGCTTGTCGACGTCGACATCGAACTGATCGAGAGTGGTCGTGATCGCATCCTCTGCGGGCTCCAGTTCGCCACTATCGCCAAACGTCATCTGCTGTTCTGCGGCGATGTCGAACGCTTCCCGACCAGTCGTCGAGTCACTGTTGGCCGGGGAAGATTCGTCTCCACTATCGGTACCGTCTGCGGGTTCAGCGTGGTCTTCTGGCTGTACTCCACTGTCGCTCGGCGGTGTGCTAGTTCGGGTAGACATGTTTGTTCACCTACTACTAAACCTTCAGCTAAACTCGGGGGTTAAAAATATAAGCTGGATCTCAAGACAGAGCGATCAAAAACAGAACAGTACCGGCACTGACGGACCCGCAAAGCAGTAGCCCCCAGTTCCAGAGGCGCGAATCGGCCGTTGCCCAGCCGAGAGTGTACGGTTTGTTGGAGATGGGCCAATACGGATTGATCGTATAGTCGTAGGCCTCGGTTAGGATGTCACCGACGAGGTGGCTGATGAATCCGAGCATGAAACCAAATGTCGCAAGGAGGAGGGTCGGTATGTCTGCTACGAGCCACGAGAGGAATTCTCCGTTGCCGATCGTGTTGAACTCCAGTATCGAAACGAGCTGTGTGACGAGAGAGCCCATAGCCACACTGACGATGAGCGCGAACCAGATAGTGTGCGTGAATCCACGGTGGGTGAGGATCTTGAGTCGTTGGTCCATGTCGGGAACTCGGGCCGTCGTGAATGAGAATACGAGAGTGAGCACTCCCCAGTGAGGTCCGAAGAGGATCCCGAAGAGGAAGGCGAACGGTGCGGCAAACAAGAGTGCTAATCCGATGTGGCCGTTTTTATACATTGTATCAAACCGCTCTGAGACGGTGTTAGACGCTGGTTCGCGTTCACTTGATAAAAGTCTACCCCGGTGGTGGCTTGTCGTTGTATGGGTGGCGTCCAATCCTGATCAACATGGTGGAGGGCCATCTTGGGGTTTATTTGACCGAAACCTAGATAGTTGCGGGTAGAGTCGGTTGGTTTAGAATGGCGTATATCCGGGAAGTAGGTAGGTCGTTTCAACTGATGTTCACTCAACCGCGGGCGATCGGCCTTCACGTTGGTCTCCTCGGGGCTATTCTTATCGCAGTAGTGGTGAATCCGGTGGAGTCCGTCCCGCTCCTTGGATCTAATTGGATTGTCGGGGGGTATTCGCTGATGGTGAGTGGGATGAGTGTGTTTCTCGCGATCGGCGTTGCCGCGTCGCTGAGTGGACATGGCAGCGGTGCGATTCCGCCATTTCTCTCACCGGCTTGGAGTGCTTTTATGATCGAGTCGGGCTACATATTGGCGATGTTGTTCGTCGTGCTTCCTCAGGTTCTGTGGGGAGGTAGTATTGTTTCGGGGCTACTGATGGTAACAAGCGTATTGTCCGGGTGGGCAGATTTCTTGATGAGTGCTTTGGTCGCAGTTATTTTCCTTGTTGGTAGTTTCTTTTTGGGGGGTGGGATTTGGGCGTACCCCAGAATAACCCGGTCGAGAGATGACATGCTTCATAGCAAGGTGATATGGCTAATGAAGGACTTTGACGAGTTTACTATCGAAGATGCTGGAGATATGGCTGAGGCCCTAGTCGTGTTTGAAACTATAGGGGATCATACTATCGAATATTGGTCTGACATCACCTACTTTGATGACGAGTGGAAGTGGGAGATTCCCCCGGAAGCTATCCGGGACTGTGTAACCGATCCGTTGTTCACGATGCCTCGATTGATTCTCCCCCTTTCGGTGGAGAGCCACCGACGGTGGAGGATTATTGGAGTCGCCTTGATCGGTGCCGGTGCCGTAATTCATACACTGCACGGTTCAGAGCAATATCTACCCATATTAGAGATACTACTGACCATATTCGTGTCGTACGTCACGATGCAGTTTGCTTTTGGCTCGGATTAGCGGGTGTTGGATGGTGCTGTAACCCAGCAGGCACCACATCGGGTGGGTGAAGTTGACCAGAAACTATTCTACAGATGAAAGCTATGGGTGTGTATGGTCGATTGCGACTACTGTGAGGAGACTGTCGATTGTGGCGACAGCCACGATCAGGAGTTTCTCACGCACTTGGCGGAGGAGCATTTTGATGAGCTTGGCGCGGTTGACAAGCGATTAGTAGAAAATGTCTGGGAAGGCAACGTGGGCAAACTCGAAGATGACAAGGAGCTCAAGCCGGCGATCGTCGCGGGGATTTTCGCAGGTGGGTTCGCGCTTGTCATCGGTGTGTTCGCAGTCCAGATGCTAGGTATCGGGACTGCTGATGCGACACCGGCGGATACGACTGGAGATTGGGTGTACGAACAAGGCGAAATGGAGATCACCGTCGACGGCGAGCAAGTGGACGCGGCTGAGTTCGCAGACGGTGAAGCGTTCTACGTTGCTGAGGGGAGTTCGATGTGGCACATGAACGTCCCGACAGAAGACCGTCTGCGGATTGCCGAAGGGCTCGAAGAACTGGGCGTGGTCACCGTCGATGGTGGGTCGGTGTTAGTTACTGAAGCGGTCACGGATGATACGGCGAATGCGGATATCACCGTTCATGTCAACGGCGAGGTCGCGGAGTTGGGAGATCTTGTTCAAGATGGCGACCGGATCGAAGTCGCAATCGAGTCCGAGAACTAGAGACCCCACACTTGGCGGTTGAGGTTCGCCTGTTCTAAAAAGGTAGATGAGAGATGCTAGTTTAGCACTCTGACCAGCCGCAGGACTCGCACGTCTTGCAGCCTTCGGAGTAGTAGAGGCTCATCCCGCCGCACTCGGTACACTCGGGGGACTCGCCGGCCGCGATGAGTTCCTGAGTGGCGTCTTTACTGACGCCCTCTGTTCCGGCCGCTGGTTCCTCTGTGACGGGGCTCCCACCGTCCGTCTTCTCTGACGGTGTGGTGTCAACAGCGTCCGCGTCGGGGCTGTTGTCCACGTCTGAGAGGTTCTGCTGTTTGGGGGTGTTCCGGTCGATGTCTCCCGTGAGCGCCCGGTGGAGCGCAGTGCCGATTGCGTCCGGAATCGACTGGATCTGCTCGCTTTTGTCCCACGCGATTTTTGGACTTCGGGTTCCGCGGAGTTCGTCGACGATTTCCTCGGGGTCGACGCCCGAGCGGAGCGCCGTCGAGATGACCTTCGCGAGTGCCTCCGTGAAGGAGTTGGTGTAGCCACCGGAGTGGCCGATGTTCGCGAACAGCTCGAACGGCCGGCCGTTCTCGTCCTCGTTGATGGTGACGTACACCTTCCCGTATCCCGTTTCGATCCGTTGGGTGACGCCCGCGAGAGAGTCGGGGCGCGGGCTCCGATGACTGTAGTCGATGCGGGGCTGTTCGCTCGCCTCGAGGATGTTTGCGATCTCCGTGTCGACCGCCTGTTGGACATCCTCGTTCTTGAGGAACGCTTCGATGCCGCCGAACACGTCGCTGATCTGCTCGACGAGGGTTTCGGCCGCTTCTGTTTCGTCTGCGAACTCGGCGTTTTTCGCGCGGGTCGTGAGGACCTGCTTCGAGCGAGTGCCGTCGCGGTAGACGGTGACGCCCTTTCCACCGTGGTCGTAGATGTAGCGGTACACTTCCTCCATGTCGGCCGCGCTTGCGTCGTTGGGGAAGTTACACGTCTTCGAGATCGCCGAGTCGACGCCCTCTTGGCAGGCACACTGGACCGCCGCGTGTTCGATTCCCGTGAGGTCGCCCGTGACGACGAACAGTTCGCCGATTGCGTCGGGGACGCTGTCGAGGCCGTCCACGCCATCGAACTCGTTGTTCGCCATCTGCTCTTGCGCTTCACGCTTGACAGAATCGACGTCGATGTCGTTTTCCTCCAAGGTCCGGAGGAAGTAGTCGTCGAACTCGACGAGCATCTCGTCGCCCTGGACGTCGTCGGAGACGTTCTTGTAGAACGCGACGTTGTAGATGGGTTCACAGCCGCCGGTCGTGTTCCCGATCATCGAGGTCGTGCCCGTGGGCGCGATCGTCGTCGTGTTGTGGTTACGGATGGGGAAGCCATCCTCCCACTCGTCGGCGTCGAGGCCGGTGTGGTGTTCGAACCACTCACGGTATTCCGTGGGGTTCGCGTACTTCGAGTCGCTCCAGTCGTTGAACACGCCTCGTTCCTCTGCGAGCTGGTGAGACGCCTGCTTCGACTCGTGGTTGATGTGGGTCATCAGCTGACGGGCGACCTCGTTACCCTCGTCGGACCCGTATCGAATTCCGAGTTGGATGTAGAGTTGGGCGAGTCCCATGATGCCCAGACCGATCTTCCGCATGTCGCGGACGGTCTCTTCGATCTTCTCGACCGGGAAGTCCGACATCGTGACGACGTTCTCGAGGAACCGAGTACCGTAGTCGATCCGCTCGTCGAACTCTTCGTAGTCGATGGCTTCGTTGAGGAACGCACCGACAGCCACCTCGTGAGAGTCGTAGTCGGCTGCGTTCTCTGCGGACCACACACGCCAGTCGGGCGCGTTGAGGTCTGCGATCGTCGAGAGGTTGATGTGCCCGAGGTTACACGACTCGTACTCCTCAAGCGGCTGTTCGCCGCAATTGTGGACGTTGAGTCCCTCTTCGCCGGATACGCTGGCGAAGAAGTTGTGGGTGCCTTCGACGGTGAGGTCGTAGACATCGGCCGTCCCGTCGAGGGTGACACTCTCGACAGTCTTCGCGACGGTTTCGTACTCCGCTCCCTGCTGGGTGGCGAGGGGCTTCGACAGAGAGACGATTGCGTCTCCTGCCGAGAGGTCCTCTGCTTTGACCCACTTCCCGTCGGCACTCCGCAGTTCGTGATCCGGGGTGACGCGGATGGCCGTTCCAGATTCGGTTGCGACCTTGACGATGTCGGCGTCTGTCTTGGTCTGGAACGCTCTCGCAGATCGGGTGACGACTTCTCGGTTGTTTCGCGATAAGACATCAACCCGACCGCCCGCCTCTGCCAACTCGCCGATGGTGGCGGTCTCGCCGTCCGCCAGTTCGACTTTCATCTCTCCGGTCAGGCAGGGGTTCGTCGCGAGGATGCGGTGGTCCGGGTGTTCTTCGACATCAAACGAGTGTTCCTTGTTCACTCGCTCAAGGTAGATGACGCCCGGCTCGCCGTTCTCGTGAGCGCCCTCGATCATGTCGTCCCACAGTTCCTGTGCGGGGATGGAGAGGACCTCTCCGGCTTCTACGTGCTCGCCGAGGCCGAACATCTCGTAGAGTTCCTTCGTTTCGGGAGTCGCGACGTGCGGCTCCTCGGTTCGGGGGTTGGTGAAGGCGAATTCCTCGCCCGCCTCTAGAGCCTCCATGAAGTCGTCGGTGATGCCGACGCTGATGTTGAAGTTCGAGAGGTGGCCCTCGACCGCGTTCCGGAGGTGTTCCGGCACACGGCCTTCGTCGTCGATGAGTTCGCGAGCTTCACCAAGTGCGTCCTTGAAGGAGTTGTGGGTGAAGTCGTCGGGATCGTTCAGCCGCAGCGAGTGGGCGAGTGAGACGTCCTTGTTCTTCGCGTGGATGAACTGGATGACATCCGGGTGGGAGATTCGCATGACGCCCATCTGTGCGCCACGGCGAGCTCCACCCTGCGCGATTGTCTCGCAGAGTTGGTCGTACGTTCGCATGAACGTAATCGGCCCGGAGGCGATCCCGCCGGTCGAACCGACGGCGTCGCCGTATGGGCGGAGTTTCCAGAACGCATACCCCTGACCACCACCGCTCTGGAAGACCTCTGCGGCCTCCTTTGCGGTGTGGTGGATGTCGGAGATGTCGTCGCCGGGGCTGTTGACGAAGCACGCAGAGAGTTGCTGGAGTTCGTCTCCGGCATTCATCAGCGTGGGCGAGTTCGGCATGAACGACAGCTCTTCCATCTTCTCCTGGAAGGCAGTCGCTTTCGACTCGACGTGATTGCGAAGTTCATCCGGGAGCTCGGGGACGACCGTGTCGTAGGCGAACTTGTTGACGTTGTAGACGCTTAGGAGCGTCTCGGCGTCGTCAGTGGCCTTGGTCCCCTTACCGAAGACCTCTGCGGCGAGTTCGTCACGTCGCGGGTGGTCCGGCTTGATCTGGTCGGGCGTGACAGTCACGTCGACGCCGAGGTTGTCGGCCTCGAAGACTGCCTCTGCGAGAGCGACGTTGCGCGCGACTCGCTCGAACAGTTCTTCAGGTGCCTCAACAGCCTCGCCCTCGGCGTTCTTCCGAAGATACCGAGCGGGCAGGATGTTGTAGTAGGCGTTGTCTGTGAGCGTTTCAGCTAGTGTATCGGCTTCTTCCCGCTTGATCGGGAGGTCTGGTGAGTCAGACGTGTTCATGGGCAATCTGTGGCGGTTGACGTAGGTGAGCGTCACCTACGGAGGCTGGTCGGTTCCAGCCATATAGGTTGGTTGTCTGTGTTTTCATAGTTCGTAGCCGTTGGGGCCTCACCCTACAGATTACTCCGAAGCAATCAGTGGAGATTTGGCTTGGTACATAGGCTATCATCGAGTCATTCTCGCGGAGTGGTTGTATCACTTGTGGTTAAGTGTCTAGTTAAATCACTAATCAACTCACTTTACCATCGTTGTATAAAAATTACCTGTGCTGTCATTTCAAATCATTTTACGTTCGTTTGATTTCTCCGGAGTCTATTTATATTCTCAATGAAAAGCAAAAGTTAGAACGATGGAGAATAGGTATGGACCTGGAAGTGAACCGGATCTACATGAGAATGTAGTCTCGTATTCTCGCCCACCTGTGGTATCTGCCCATTTTATTCCGGCGCGTAGCGTTACACCGCCGTTGTCGATGTGGCTACAGATGTTCGAAATACGGGGTCGTGTTTTCGGCCAGATATTCACACAGCGGAAGATGAGAGAGTTCGACGAATTGCCCCAGATGACGAACGTGGGATCAACTTCGTTGGAACTGGAATACGAATCGCGAGATTACCACGATCCGCTACAGTGCTTAGTTGAGAGCATCGACGCGCTGGAAGCCGTGGTGGACCGAAAAAAGGCAGAATCGCCTGTTCTGGAGAGTGTCGAAATCCAGGACAAAAACTACGCTGAGTGTGGCTCGGATCTTGTCCAGATGTTCGGGACGCCGTTTTCAGACATCCTTGGAGTCCTCTCACGGTCAGATATTCTGGTCAGCGGGTCAGATTTCGACAATCGCGATCGCGATGGTGGGTCGGGCCACATGCCGGGCGACCTGTAGGCGTTTAGCCCTCCGTGAATTTCTAGAAGACGAGAGTTTCAACGAGCAGGCCGACTCCGAATCCGATCAGTGCGCCGGGGACGGAGACGATGAGCGCGGCGATCGCCTTCGGAAGTTCCGCCCACATGAGAAGCCCGAGGCCAATGATGCCGCCGAGGGCGGTTGTGAACTGCGGGAGGGTGATCGATAGTGCGCCAAACTGAGCGGCAGCACCGTACGCCCCGGCGCTAACTGCGAGCGCGCCCGGAAGGAATCCATCGCCGATCCCCAGCATCGAGATGCCATGATCCGAACCGTGGAGACCTTCTAATCCCTCCTCAGAGACAATCTCTCGGAACTTCTCGAACGAGAAGGTCTTGGAGTGAGGCACGAGGATAAAGATCGGAATCCCGTATGAGATCATCTTCGCGGCCATTGATTGCATCTGGCCACCCTTCACACCGATCAGATCGTACACCAGCATCCCGAGAAGAAAGAGGATGAGGAGTGTAGCTGGGAGCTTCGTCCCGAACGAATAGCCGGCGTAGATCATCAAATAGACACTGAAAATGTTGAAGATGGTCCACGTGGGGATGGCTGCTGGCCACCCGGTTCGAACCATCGCGATGGCGACCAACGCGACGATCGGGAAGAACGTCACAACCGGTTCAAGATACTCCGTTAGAAGCGTGGGGGTGAAAATCGCGATACTGATGAGGGAGACGAAGAGCGTGCGACGTCCACCGGGTGTGTAAAGCGAATATGAGTGGCTCTGGATCGTGCTCGATTCGGCCATTGTGGTCTCTGCTTCACAACGAGGTGTTATGAAACTGGCTCTCAGATGGCTGTCGCGAGGAACGGATAGATGATGTCGAGAGTGTACAACGCGGTCGCGATGACGGCTCCAGCAAAGAGGAAGTGAGATCCGATGGCTCTTGCCCGGTCAAGAAGCAGCAGTACGCCCACAAGCGGGAGGGAGAAAACGACAGACGGGTGCTTGAGGAGGAATATCGGCATGGCGAGGATGGCAAGAACCCCGCGACTCCCCAACGGTGTGTTCGCCCATCTCGCCTTGGCCGCTGTGTTGATGTTGGAGATGTCCTGTGCGCTCGGGAAGGCGTGGAGACTCGACGAGAGGGCAATCCAGAAGCCTCCGCATAGGAGGGCGATTTGGAGGTAGGATAGAGACTCGAGACTTGTGTAGTGGATTGAGATACCGATCGCGAGGTACAGGCTAAAGGCGAACATCGTGTTTAACAGGAACGGAGCTGCTGCTACTGCGAGGATACCGCGGTACGTTCTGGGCGTCTCATGTTTCACGTATCCTGCCGGGCTACCGAACTTGAAGAGCCGATATTCAGCAATGGCGAGGCCGAGGTCTTCTGCGGTATGCTTGTGGGCTAATTCGTGGATGACCACGCCAGGGGCTGTGAGGAGGTAGTAAAGCTGGGATAGCCACGGCGGGATGGAGATCGGCAATGTACTTCCACCGACTCGACTACCACGCATAACTGTTTCGCGGAGGTGCCACGGTCTCGGGTGTGAGAATCGATCTGAGCTTCGCTGAGTGAGAGATTGAGCGGCTGAGGGCTCGAAAATACTCTAATAGACCGCTGAAACAAACAACCTTCAAGAGGGGAGCCGTTATAATATTCAGTATCACAATGCCCCAAGACAATAATCCGAGCCGGGAAGATCCGCCACCACTACCTCCAGAGGTGACTGGCGGTGAGCCGATGGAACCCGAGCTCGTGCTTAGCGATGGGTCGGATTCGTCGGGTGGGTCGGATACGATCGACCTGTCTGAGCTGGACGAAGCGTGGACGCCGTATTTTCGGTATGAAGCGGCGTATTCCGACCAGGTGGACGCGATAGACACGTTCCTCGACCTACTGGCCGATAACGGCTACTACGTCCACGAGGGCGCGTGTGGGACTGGGAAGACGCTGATGGCTGTCACTGCCGGAATCCACGCGATTCGCGACCGGAGTTACCTCAGCGAACACCGTAGCGAAGAGGGGCCGTTCCCCGAGTATTCCCGTGTCGTGGTGACGACGCCGCTAAAACAGCAACTCAAGCAGTTCATCGAAGAGATGAGGGGGATCAACCAGTCCCTCGCTAGCGGTGTATCCCCGGTTTCGACGGTGGTCATGCGCGGACGGACAGACATGCTCCCGTACGCCTACACGGATGCCGCCCCGTTCGACCGGCACCCTGTTACGGCGAAGATCGATGATCTCCGTGAGATGACGGCAGAGTTGATCCGGTTCGACTCGAATATCCCGTTGAACTGGCCTGACGGGATGACGCCGCCGGACTTCTCGCGTCACGATTACGATTGGAGTGATCCCTCGGAAGCGGCCGAGCAACACCGAGAGAACTACCGATTCGACCCGGAACGGGCGAAGGCCGTCCGCCAGATCGTGGCAGATCTGGAGAGAGGTGGCGCAGAGACTGCGGATAACCTCGTTGTGGATGGGGTGGAGACGCCTTACCCAGATTACGTCCCCCACACGAACGATGTCGTGGACACGGCAGTGCTTGAGCGCCGTGGGACTGGTCAGTTGCCGTTGGACCTTCAGGGTAAGTTCGACCCGTTCTACGCGGGGTTCTTCGCTGGTGGACCGACTGTCCCGTTCAGTTTCGATGACGCCGAAGATCACGTCTTCGACCGTCGCGAGCTTATCCAGAAGGCCGCCAGTAGGGGCATCTGCCCGCACGAAACGATGGCGCACCTCGCGTCGGACGCTGAAGTAGTGCTGGGGAACTACAGCCACCTGTACGATCCACAGACGCGGCTACTCACAGAAGAGAAGGCGGGCATCCTCGATCAAGAGACCATCATCGTGGTCGACGAGGCACACCAGATCGAATCCAGAGTCCGAGATATGCTCTCGGATGAGATGGATATCTACACACTCGACCGCGCGATCGCCGATGTCGAAATCGCCCGTCACTACGCCAACGGCGATTTTGAGAAGACGCCGTCGTCGGGGTTGTCCACGGAGAAGCGGCACACGGCGAAGAAACTCGCGAAGGAGGCGCTGAGTACGATACCGGGGTATTCGGTCTCGGTGAAGGATCTCTCTGAAGTAGAGCGGTTCCTCCGGTACGTCAAAGAGAAGATCCTCGGGTACGGAGCCGAGCGCATCGGCAAGGAGTTTGACGACGTGACGTGGGAGCAGGCGGTCGACTACGGATGGAACCTGAACGATATCGAGCATCCGCTGACCGACCCTGAAGACCCGGACGATCCGGACACACTCATGACTGAGACAGTTCGAGAGTCTGACTACGATGCTGGAACCTACCGAAAGGTCTACCCGGTGATGCTCGCCCTCAAATTCGTCTATGAGGGTCTCGAAGAAGAGGGCATCCACGACCGGACGCCGCAAGGTGTGGGTGTCGGGGACTTCTTCAAGCGGTGGGCGGTCGAAGGCCTCGTTGAGTACCACCGGCACGTGGTGCTCGAGCACAGTCCGAAAGAGTCCGTTCCGGGGGAGTACCCCGATTGGGTCAGCCAGTGGACGCCGAAGCTCCAGCTGTTCAACTGTATCCCGCGGCGAGAGCTCCAAGGCGTGTTCTCCGAGTTAGGCGGCGGTGTGCTGATGAGCGCGACCATCAAACCCGAGGATGTCTTCATCGAGGCCGTGGGTATCGACGAGGTCTCGTACCCGAGTGAGGACGACGAAGAGGAGAAACCCGGTGAGCGGCCATCGGAGTTCGAGCAGTACCCGCTTCGGTTCCCCGAGGAGAATCGGCTGTCGCTGATCGGCGACCTGCCGAAGTACACCAATAACAATCGCGGAAGCCCGACCCAAGATCCGCTAGAGATGACGGAGGTTCGCCAGGAGTACGCGAGAGTCATCAAGCAGGTTGCGTCGAGCCCCGGTAACGTGCTGGTCGCGATGCCGAACTACAACGAAGCCGAGTGGGCGTACGAACTCGTCAAAGCGGATCAGAGTTCGAAGCGGCTCCATCTAGACCAGTCCAGCTCCTCACAAGAGACCGACCGGACGCTTGAGGAGTTCTTCGCGGATGGGGACTCGGTCATCTTCACGAGTACGCGCGGGACGATCACAGAGGGCGTCGACTACGACGGTGGGAAGCTCCACTGCGTCGTTGCGGTTGGCATCCCGCTGCTGCCGACGTATCAGCCGACGATCCGGGCGATCAAAGCCGCCTACGACGACCGTATGGAAGGGTCCGGGTTCGACACGGCGCTGACTGTTCCCGCAGTCCGGAAGGTTCGGCAGGCCTTCGGCCGCGTGATCCGCGGCTCCGAGGAGACCGGCGTCCGGATCCTCCTCGACGAACGGTACGGATCTTCGGGGTTCTACGGCGTCAACGACTACCTCTCGGAACAGGAGCAGCGAGAGTTCGCCATGACCAACCCCGATGATGTGGGGCGAGCGTTGTCCACGTTCTGGGAGGAAACGCCACTCAGCTATGAACACGGAGAAACGGCTGAGGAGGCGGGGTCAGAAGAGACGGTCGCGGCGAAGAGCGTCACAAGCGAGGAACCGGCACAAACGGGTGGTCGGACTGGTGAGGCGGTCAGTGCGGATTCGTACTCGAAGATCTACTTCGGCGAGGAAGCTGGCCTTTCCGGGTGGGTCTCGGTCAGTACCCGCGTTGCTGAGAACGAGATCGTCCCGCTCGTGTACGAACACACGGTCGAGAGCGGAGACGCGGGTGAAGACACGATAAAGCTGAACTTCGCGAAGGAGCTGTCGGCGAGTGGCTGGACAGACGTGAAAGCGGACGTCGTTCTCTCGGAGATAGAGCCGATCGCAAGGGACGCCAGAAAGCCGGAGTAGCGGGCGGTTAGAATCTTGGGGTACGGGCCTTCCTGATCTGTCCGTTGTGTCGAATAAGGTCATCGCACTGGGGACAGGCTCGCGGGTTATCTAATCCGTCCGGCGTGAAGACTCGGACGTAGTTGTCGGTGACGTGACTTTCGCAGTTCTCACACGTGGGCATACAGTCGGCGCTCCGCTGCGGGGTGTAATAAGTGGTTCTGTCAGATAGGGTCTGTACCGCCTGTTTTTGGCCAAAGCTGTTGCTCTGAGGGGCCGATCCCCGGCGTTTTGGAATGGCCTAACTCTGTTTCATCGAACCCACGCGCAGCTTCGATGTCGTCTCGCACGTGAGGCACTTGGTTACTCGGAACGGCGCTTTGCCGTGGGTCTTCGGGCCACCTGAGCCAGTTGATGTGAATTCGACGGTGACTTCGTGAATTGTTAACTCATTACAGGAGCCACAGTCCTCGTACCGTTCGTTCTGGCCAAGTTCACTGCTTCCAGTGTTCACTACTGACCTACCGGTGTGAGACCTCTTATGCGCTCGGGGCATGGCTGGCGTTAGCAGTCATTTGTTATAACTATATTGATTGAACTGACTACTGGCTGAAGAGGGGGAGGGGGTAAAACGAGGGGAAGCATTATCGTATGCGGGTGAATTTGGGGTTGTAAGAGAGTTGATCAACAAATTATGACGCCATCCGATAGAGAGACGACCGGTAGTGAGACTTCTCGCGGTGTCGAGGGCTCTGATCCACACCTACGGCAAGACGGGGGAGAACCAACCTCGCCAGTCCGTGAGCAACAAACCGATCCGCACCAAGCAACGGCTACATCGGAGCAGTTCGACGAACTTCCTGAAGACTATGTCCCCCCAAGTCAGCGGTATGGGGCTGGCGAAGTTGAAGAGTCAAACGCGATGGGGTGGTCCGATGTGGAAGGCCCGATTCACGTTAAACTGATGCTGATCGTGATGGTGGCGGCGAGTAAAGTGTCGAATCTGCTGGTCGGTGGGGTACAGTGGATACTCCCCAGAATAACCGGGACTGCGGACCCGCAAGAAGGGATTTCGGGGTACTTCTACCCGGACGATATGATCGGGGAAGACGAATTCATCGTTCACGAAGGGAACCCGAGCAGGTGGGTGATGATGGGGCCGTACCTCGTTGCGGTCGTGATGCTCGTTGTCGCGGTGGTCGTGACGATCGGCGTCCCGTTAGGGTATGGTGACGAGATGCTTGCGCTCGTCACACCTTCCGTACTTGATCTGAGCGTCCCTGACCGCTGGTGGTATTTCCCCTTGTTCCTCATTGGTCTGTCCGTGGTGCTGCTTACCCGGCAGGCGATCGAGCGGGGGTCGACATGGCACATCGTTACGAACCGGCAGATCCTTCACCGGTCTCACCTCCTCAACACGACGAAACAGCGATTCGACCTTCACGAGATACAGAACGTCGAAGATCACTACCCGCCGCCGGAGCGGTTCTACGGTGTTGGACACATCGACTTCTTCACCGCGGGGACGGGTGGGAGCGAAGTTCACTTCCACGGAGTGGATAACCCGAGTGAGCTTATCAAGGAGATCAAATACTATATGCGGCAAGATAAGGAGCGCCGGCTTCGCGGTGGTGTCTCTCCTGATCCGGCGGCGGCGGGTGATCCGCACGCAGAGGGTCCGACAGTGTATCAAAATGATGGAGGACATCAGCACCCGTCTGAGCCCCACGTTGATCAGCAAGCGGCTCAGTCCCCGGACAGTAACCAAGAAGTTGCTCAACAGCCGGAAGAGCCTACAGGCCCGTACGAGCAGGAGACGGACGAGGAGGATGAATCTGAATCACCAGACTACCCTTGGAGGCAGCCCCCTCAAGAGGAGGGCGATAGCATAGAGGAACAAGTGACGAGACAGTCCCTCCAAGACGATATGCGGGAGATTAACGATCGGTAATCGGTAACCGACTTTTCGAAAGGTGTTAGCGCGTTAGTCGCTCTGGATTCTCGGGGCGAGCATGTACGTCGTCTGCCCGTGGCCTTCTGCGAATCCGAAGTGGAGCTTGATGGGGAACTCCTCGCCCAGTTCCATCGTAACCTCGGCATCCTTCGGGATGGCCTTGTTCATGTCCTTCAGGTAGTCCAGGCTGAACAGCGAATCCGCGGGCGCAGCGGAACTGAGAGCCACGAGGTCGTCAGTCTCGAGTTTGAGGTCGACGTCGTCGGTGTCGCCTTCCGCGCTGAAGCTGAAGCTCTGTTCTACGTCGTCGACGGACAGGCGGATGTGGTCAGAGACCATGTCCGCGGCCTTCACACCGCGCGCGATCTGCGAGCCCTCGACGGTCACGTCGGCCGGGAGGTTGAGGTCGGGGATCTCCGGCTCCTGGCGGATGGAGTCGGGGTCGATGAGCGCCAGCGTGTACGAGAGGCCGTTGATCTCCACGTTGAGCTTGCGCGTCTCGTGGTCGTAGTCCAGGTGGACGAGGTCGCCGTTGTTCGCGAGGCCGATGACCTTCTCGAACCGATCCCACGAGATACCGAGGATGCCGACGTCGGTGTTGAGGCTCTCGAACGCGGGAGCGGAGAGGGTCAGGTCGACCATCCCCACGTTGGCGGGATCGACAGCGCGGATCTGGAGTCCCTCGGGGGACGTGCGGATCTTACACTCGTCCACGAGAACGCCGACGCTGTCGATTGCGTCTTTGAGGGTGGATGCTTCCACGATCGCGTCGAACTCCTGGGGCGGGGACTTCACGTCCTCGTCGACTCCAGAGAAGTCGCCATCGTCGGTCTGTGCGGGTTCGGGTTCGGCCTGGGTGTTGCTCATGTCGGATTCCTCGTTGGTCGAGCCGTCCTCGGTCGCCTCCTCGGTGGCCGCCTCCTCGGCATCCACGGACGGAGCCTCAGACTCGTCCTCGGAGAGGTCGTCGGGTTCGGCTTCGACTTCTGCTTCGGGTTCGTCGACGGTATCGCTTTCGGTCACCTCATCGCTAACAGCGGAACTGGCGGGGTTGGCGTCGGGCTCTACCGCAGCTGCGTCGGTGCTGGCTTCCTCGACCGGCTCGACGTCCTCGGCTTTGCCGGCCTCGGCGGGGCCCTCGCCTTCCGCGTCGGGTGCGTCTGAAGAGGATTCCTCGACATCCTCGACAGAGTCAGAGGACTGCGGCTCCGACTCGGGTTCGTCGACGGCAGACGCTTCAGCGACTTCTTCGTCGGCCGCGGCGGGCTCCTCAACAGCCTCGGGCTGGTTGTTCTCCACGTCGCCCGCGCTCGGTTCCGTCTGCGGCTTGTTCGTGATCACGATGCCGCCCGCGTCGTTGTCTTCGGTGTCGGTGCTTCCGTTCGACTGAGAGTCTGCTGCTTGGGACATTTTTTTGAGTACCTCTTTTCTACTGCTCCTCACCCCTCTCGGGAAATATAAAACAATCCTGAGGCGAGGCCGCGAACGAACTAGAAGAGCCTCCTGACGGCGGAGCTACCCTCTAGTCGGAATCGGTGGCTGTGTGTCTCTTTCCACACAACCACGATTCATCACCATCTCTCGGAGGGTAAAAACAATATCTCGGGGGTCTCTCTCAACTTAGATCGGCTAGAAGGCCGGGGGGCTTCCCGCGTTTACTTGGTCTCGTCGTAGAGTGTTTGGATCGTCGATTGGGATAGCTCTCGATCGTAGGCATACACGGCCCCGATACGCCCTTTCGTATCGTCACCGTGCCAGTGGGATTTCCCAAAGAACACATTGGTCGACGTGGCTGTGTTCAAAGACTGATTCCCACCTCCAGTGTTTGAATCTAAGGTCGCATCAACGTACAGCGAGTGGTCATGGACAGCTGACCCACCAGATGGGAAGACGACGGTGAGCAGATGCCATTGGCCGTCGATAACATCTACTGAGCCATATTTCTGTCCGCTAGCGTTTTCGACACGCAGGACATCGCCATTTGCGTCATCGATTCGGATATCATATTTGTTCCCAGTGGTGTTCGCCCCGTATGAGATGAGGCGGTGGTCTCGGGAGCTACCAGACTTGAACCAGATTGCCCAGGTCCGCGGGTGCGTCCCCGTTATTCCTGACCAGCCGTTGAGGACGATGTAGTCGTTGCCCCCGTCGAACTGGAGCACCGATCCGTCTCTTCCGCTGTCAGTGGCCCATGTAGCATTGTGGATCGATCCATCGTGTGACCCTTCGATATCGGTGATGGAATTTCCGGAGCCAGCATTGAGGTCCCAGTAGGAAACGAGCCCCTCGGTGGGGATGTTAGGACCGCCCCAGGGAAACACACTCCCAGAGTTGATCTCGATCTCGCTGTTCCCATCAATATCTGACTGCCAGTCGCGACCGCCGCCCCATCCTAATTCCTTAGTATTGGATTTCAGCCGCCTGTTGGTGGTGAAGCGGTGCGACTCGCCCGGCATTAATACGGGGTTCGTAACCCGTCTGGCGAACTGAGGTTACAGTCTAACCACTCGGTCACAGAGGCGCAGATTGACGGTTTGCGTGGGGTCTGGCACTCCCATGAGCTTCCATCATGTCGGAGCGTGTAGTACCGTCTGGGCTCCCGATAGTCGTTGTCGAACTTGACCGCGAGTCTGATGAGCATCTCGTTGAGGGCGGTGGACCCTAACGAGATGTCTGTAATTGTGACGCCGGCCTCCGACCGGCCGATCGCGTCGGAGAACCAGTGCGGTCTGTTCGGTGAATCTGATGGGGCGGATGGTTGTGCCATGAGTTGTCGGATGGCCTATACTGAACACCGCAGGGTGGCTATAAAAAGATTATCGCGGTGTCCGACAAAATCCTCATCGGGTTATTGGTATCTGTTCAGCATATCGAAGAAGAAGTCTGGCGGGTCGTTGTCGTCGGGGGCTTCCATGCCAGCTGCGAGACCGAGTTTGGTCCCGATCTGGAAAGTGCCGACGTAGTAGATGACCAAGAACAGCGGGATCATCCGGATCATCCCTAGGTCGATTGCTTTCAGTAGCACTGACGGAATGATGATGGCGAACCCGATGAATGCTCTCGGGAGAGGGCCGAGTTGGAATTCTGAAGCCGCCCACTGAACGCCAAAGCCGATCGCGGTAGACGCGATGAGGCTAATGATGACGATACTCCCGAATAGGATGATAGAGTAGGCTACCATGGGGTGTAGCTCGGAGTTCAAAGGCAGGTGTAATATCTGCTCCGGTCAGATTGACCGCTGTTAGAAGTAGGGGGCCAGCATCTCTGGGCCTTCCTCTGCGACGTCGACGTTCATCAACAAGAGCACCGACGCGGCGAAGAAGAACAGGAGGAAGATGCTCGCGGCGACCATCAGTGTGAGCTCCGTATCCAGCCGAGATTCGATAGTCCTCCGGGTGATGGGGAAGAGGAAGACACCGCCACAGAGTAGCAGGAGCCCACTCCCGACAGAGTGCATCGCGAGTATCCCCACGCCGTTCATAATGATGAGTAAGCCCATCAGATAGCCCACCCCCGACTTTACGCGGGGCATTAGCCCCTCTGTAGTGATTTCTGCGGCCATAGCATACGCACGTAGACAGAGCCTGCTCAAAAGACTACTGGCCCTCAGAATCGGTTTCGCTGATGGGAGAGGTGGACTCGATGTAGGGAGTCACCTCCGAGATGATGCTGTCCGTGTAAAAGGAGTTCACATGGTCGAGGTTCCAGAGTCCGGTTTTGTTGATCTCGGCCCGCGGTGAGTGGTGACCGAGCCAGTCGTCCTTTTTCAGATGGGGATTCGTTCGGCGTGCGTGAGAGACAAGCGCGATGAGGTTCTTCTCGAGGCGTGCCCGATCGCAGTCTGCGTGGGGCTTGCCAGGGATGTCAATCACAAGGAACGGGAGGTTTCGAATCCGCTCGGAGACCCGTAGTTCGAGTGGGTGTTCTTGGGCGCGAATCTCTGAGGTGGATATGTTGTCTGGGAGCTGACGGTGCGGAACGCCCCAGTGAGGGTATTTGTCTTCCAGGCCTTCGTCTTCGATGATCGCGTTTCCGATATGGAGTCTGAACACGGACCCTCGGCAGTTACCACCGTCTGCGTAGTTTCCACTGGTGGTTCCTCGGTGGGTGCGGAGTCGCTGCCAGAGCGAACTGGAACTTCCTTTGGAAACGCCGACAGTACCGATCCGAGTGATGTGCCACTCGCTAACCGGGTCGATCTCCGGGTCTGTGGATTCGTCGAAGAAGATGTAGATCCCACGGTGAGGCCAGTCCACCGTTCCATCGACATCTGAGAGGTAGAATGGGCCTCCTGTTTGCGTTTTTAGCACACCAAGTTTCCGGTAAAACTGCGCCAGTTTGTTTGGGCGATCAGGACTGGAGACGGTGGAAATGAATACGACCATGGTATCGTCTGTCGGTAGTAGCGCGTCTGGGTTCTATTCAAACCCTCTTCTCACCTTCTCTCGGAAGGCAAAAACGGATTTGAGCAGTATTTCTTGTCAAGCTTTACAATGCTGCGGCTCATATCTATTGACAAGATGGAAGACACCGAACCGGCCCCACCGGACGAGATCGCGCAGTACATCGTTGATGGACTCCGCCGCCAAGAAATCGATCAGTTAGAGCTAATCGAGGAGTACGCCCGCCAACTACGCGAATACCGGATCGGTCAACAGGACCAGATGATCGACGAGGATGACTTAGATGTCGATGAGTCAGACGAGGTCGTCGACGTCCAAGATAGCGACGAGGGGACGGTTGTTATTCGGCGGAACAACTGCGGTTCAGACTGTAAGGGTTGCCCGCACGGGCCGTACAAGTACATCGTCACACCGGACGGGAAGGGCGGTCAAAACTGGGACTACAAAGGCAAGGTCGAGGGGGAAGGATCGTAATATTTTCCAGTTGAAATGAGGGGGGTTACACAACCCCGGTAACTTCGAAATAGAGGAAGAGGAAGAGGACCGCGTTGTAGATGCCGTGTGCGAGAGAGGGAAGGATGAGGTTGTCTGTGGTCTCGTACAGCCAGCCAAGGATGAGTGAAAGAAAGAGAACGATCAGGAGTGTACTCGTTGCATCCGCTGCGCTTGCGGTTAGGTAAGCCGGGAAGTGAACCATCGCGAAGATGACGCTCGAAACGAGTATAGCATATTGCCGGTCGAACGATTGGTAGAGCGACCCCTGAACGAGCCCTCGGAAGATGAGTTCCTCACACGGGCCGATGATCAGAATCGAGATAGGGATGAGCGCGAGTAAGATCGTGGGGTCAGCGGGAGATTCTGAGGTCGTGAAGGCTTCGTAGATCTGGTGATCGGAGGTGCCTACGTTGAGAAGGCCAAGGAGGAATTCGAGTCCCATCGCACCGGCAAGTAGAACTACGACACCGCCGAGTACCAGCAGTATCTCCTTCGAGGTTGGTGTTCTGACTCTGAGGAACTGGTACCTGTGATCGGTGAATTGGAAAAACAGTGCCGTGGTAGTTATAGCTCCCATCAGCAGGCCGAGGTTACTCACGAAGAGCTCTTGCTCGAAGGGGACTGCGCCAGTTGTGAAGTAAAGCGCGCCCAAGAGGATACCCGACCAGATGCCGATGAGAAGGTATCCGCCGATACCGATACCCGTGGCTGAGATGAATGTACGGACCTGACTCATGTGTTGTAGTTATACCGTGGACAGTACGTGGTCATTAGTGCTTTGGTCAGATTCGCATTAGAGATACTCATCGAGCGTACACGCGGTTGTGTCCGCTGGAGTGTTGGTCTCTGGGGTGCTGGCAGGCCCGGTGCCGAGTTTCTCGATCACTCGTTCAACGATGTCGGTTGAGCGCGGTTCTGCTGTGAGCTTGTCTTCGAGGACCTGTTCGAGGTGTTTGCGCCGGATGTAGGCGTATTCCCCCGAGAGAATATCGGACGGGAGGTGATCGGTGATTTCGGAAACGAGCTCGTCATCGGCAGCGACGTAGCTCGGATCCTTCCGATTACAGGACCCGTCGTGAAGTGCTTCTGCTTCTGTGAGCCGACCGGGACAGACGTCGGACTCCGTGATACGGTGGTCAGCTCCGGAAGGATTGATGGGCTGGCCGCTCTCGGAGAGACAGAGGTTCCCGGCGATCGCGCCGCAATCCGGACAGTCCACATAGGCCGCAGGGTGGTGGAAGTAGGAGTTCCCACAGTGTTCACAGTGGGAGGAGTTGGGGTGAGGCTCGAAGTTGGTCCGGTTCTGCTTGTCGGTGATGTTCGGTGCCCCGTGTGGATCTTGGTAGAGTCCATCGACCTCACCATCACCGAGCGTGGCAACCTCGAGGTTCTCGTGGGGTTTCTCGTCGACTGCGATGATCCAGTCGTGGGGTTCCGGTGCGTGGTTCGTGATTGTGACGCCGCGACGGGTGTAGTCGTAATCCGCCCCGCTCATCAGCGTCGCTGTCTGCCCGATCTGAATCACACGCCCGCCGTTTCCTTTGACGAGGTTCGTAATGCTCCGCTTGAGGATCGTGTCGATGTGGGTGACTCCAGATTTCGAGCTGGCCTCTGCTTGCGGGCTTCGGATGTTGCGTTGGAAGGCCTCATACGGGATGTCGAGGACGACCGCGTCGAACTCGCCTGTTGCGAACGTGCTGTCGATGTTCCACGGGGCGACGACCACATCAGCGGAGAGGGAATCGGCGTCCGTATCGAAGTCGGCTGACGTGTAGGTACAGGTGGTACAGGTGTACTCATCGAGCGAGAACCGCGGGGTGTCCTGGTAGATATGGAGAACGCGATCGTCATCATCGAGCCACGATGTGATGGACGGTTTGAGCGCCTTGTTGAGTGAGCCGTTGCTGAGGGAGTGGCGGTATTCCATCTGGATGTTTTCACCGCCGTTTCCGCCCTTGGAGATGTTCGACCCGCGGATGTTCTCTGCGCCAGCGTTTGGGACGACGGATTGACTGACGGTAGTGGCTGAGGGGGACTGCCCTGGGGTGGTCGGCTTCCGGGCCACCGTCGCGAGGTAGTCGTTTTGCGCGCCCAGCTTGTTGAACAGAGCAACAGCCTCGGTCTCATAGCCGAGCGAGAGGGGCATCACCGACGTCGAGTATCCGAACTGGATGATGATCCCGCCGGGCTTCAGGATTCGATTGAACATCTCCATCACTTCGTCGTCATAGAAATAGAACTCGTCGCGGGCTAAATCCAGATCGTACTTCTTCACCGCCTGTCCCCACGTGTAGGGCGGGTCGTAGACGATCGCGTCGTAGGTCTCTGGTTCTACGTGGTCTTCGATGGTCCGAAAGTCGATGTGGAGGTCGGCGTCTGCGTCTTCATTGATGTCAAGACGTAGGACGTCACCCGGTACGTCTAATCTCGCAACGCCGGCACACGGGTTCAGGATGTGCTCTGCGTCTTGGAGATGTGATTCAGTCCACCAGCGGAGCTTCTCGCTTTGAAACGTTGACCCCTCGGTCGTGTCTGACCAGTACGAGAGAAGCGTGTTCGGGTGGCTTTCCTCGGTGGCGGTAGTGTGGGCTATGGTGCTCATGGGCTCTAATCCAAATTCCTCTCACTCCCCTATGGAGGCTATAAACAGCCGAATTCTAGCTCCCCCCACCCCCCGGTGGATTTAATTAGGGGTGCTGTGTAGATTTTCACCACGAGACGCACGAGCCATGTCAAGTCAAATACAGAGGTCCGCCATTAACGGGTATACGTTTGGGCGGGAACTCCCGGTGGATGAAGTAGAGAAAGGAAAGTCGATTCTGGTCAAAGGCCCTTCAGACCCCGAACGGAGAGATTTCGTCATAGATCTCCTCAAGTCGGATAACGGTATGCTGGCCGACCCGTCAGTTGTGGTTACGACCAACGAAGTCGGGAAGAACGTCGCCCAGCGGTACCACTCGCGATTAGAGGGAACCGACATCCACCCGCCTCTCGGCATCATCGATTGTATGCCGAGCCCCACACCGTACTCAGTGCGAGAAGCATCTGTCGTCCAGGTGGGCGGCCCCGGCGACCTGACTGGCGTCGGCGTGGAAGTCACGAAGATGATCGAGTCGATGAACAACCGTGGGTACGAGCGAGTCCGACTCGTTCTGGATTCGATCTGTCCAATGACCATGTACGCAGACATCGAGGTCCTGTTCCGGTTCCTCCAGACAATGGTCGGTTGTATTCAGGCAACGGACTCGGTCGGCGTCTTCACCATCGACCCGGACTCACACGACGAACAGACGCTCTCGATGATCACCTATCTGTTCGATTACGTCCTCGACGTGGACGGCTACAGTGGGTTCGGTGTCGTCGGGTCGACTGGTTTCGATTAATACACCGACAGGAGACTTGCGAGCTCGTCGAGTCGGCTTTCGAGTTGTGACGGGTCGTACACTGTTGTCGTCTGATCGTATTCTCTGAGTAGCGTTTCAGCTTGTTCCGGTGGGTGCCCCGGCTTACAGTCGGTCGCGATCGTCAGTGAGCAAACCGGGTCGTATGAAGCCGCAATCTCGCTAGCGACGGCGTCGATGTCCGATGGCTTGTCGTCGGTCATCGAGATGATTAGCGACTCACGCGGGCTCGAATCGGCCAGCGTCCGCGCCAACGAAAGTGCCTCCGCGAGTGGCGTCTTTCCGCCGGTCTCTGTTGAGAGGATCTGTTCGCTGGCGAACTCCGTTTCGACGGCTGGTGGCTTCACGAGGCGAACATCGTCGCGGTAGAAGTCGATGATGGCGACGTCGATATCCAAGGACTCACACGCAAGCGCGAAGCGAGCGACGCCGTTGGTCGCGACGGAGATCTTGCTTTCCGCCTCGTCGTCGTAGTAGCTCGGCCCCATCGACGCCGAGCGGTCGAGGATCAGCACTAAGAAGTAGTCCTTCTCATCGCCGGGGAGGGTTTCGGTGAACGTCCGCGGGTCGCCATACCCCAGTCGGTAGGCTGTCTTCACATTGATCGTGGAGCCCGATGAGAGGCCGTCACGGTGGTTCGTTTGTTGATCCAAGCGGAGTTCCTTTGCGAGCGTGCCGCCCACGAGTGCCGCAGACCCCTCGATCGTCGCCCAGTCGATGTCGGGTACATCCTGAGGATCCGGTTCGGGGAGGATGTCGAGGTCCTCAACGGCGGCGAACTGCCCAGCGCCCTCAACGGCGAGCTGGTCGTCGATAGCTTCGAGGTCGCGTTCGAGCGCGGTTTCATCTACGGTGGCGTCAGCTGCGGTCTCGGCGGCCTGTTGGCGATCGCTTTCGAAGTCGGCTGAGGAGAGTGATTCTGGCTCGTGAACCGGTGAGGGGACCTCCGGGGAGTCCTGTCCCTCCTCCTCGGTTGGGGGCTGGTTGCTGGTGGTGTCTGTATCGGGCGCAGTTGCCTCCTGTGCGGTTTCCACTTCGGGTGCCCCAGCGGCCGTGTCGGGGGCCGCCGGCTCGTCTCGCGAGGCCGTGGGGCCGGTGTCACCCCCGGTGTCGGTGTCCGGAGTTGTCTCCCCGTCGTCTCCATCGTCGTCCTGTCCGAAGTCCGTGAGCGATGCTTGTCCGCTAGTGGTCTGTTCGGGTGTGTCCGGAGTGTCTGTCTCGTCGTCGGTGGGGGTGTCCTCTCCCGTCGTCTCGGCGGGCTCTGAAGCCGGCGACTCCCCTGCGCGGCCGTCGGCGTCGTCTGAAGTGTCGGTCGTGCCGGTGTCGTCAGTGGTGTCGGTCGCGTCGGTCCCGTCTGAAGTGTCGGTCGAGTCTTCGTCCCCTTCGTCGACGCCGTCCGGATCCGGTTCGTTGCCGATGGTCGGATACTGGTCGACAGACTGCCGGCTGTCCCCGCTCTCGGTCGTTTCGAGCGAGGGGCCACCGTCGGAGCCGTCTTCGGGGGCGGTCTCTGTGTCGCCGTCTCCACCGGACTGTTGGGATTCGGGCTCGCCGGCTTCGTCGGAGTCGTTGGCGTCGGCGTCCCCCTCTGGGTCGTCCTGGTCGGCAAGCAGCGGTTTGAGGTCCTCGTTCCAGAATCGAATCGTCCGCTTAATCCGCTTGATCGAGGCCGCCTTATCGTGGTGGTGGATGGCGACGGTCGCGTCGGACCGCAACGAGAGGATGTCTGTGGCGAGTTGGTCGATGGCTGCGTCGATCTCGGTGAAGGCCTTGCGGTCGGCGTCGGTCGCGAATGTGAACTGGGTGTCCGTCTCGTCCAACAGGAGGTCCGTGACGCCTGAGTCGTAGATAAGCCGGTCGTGGAGGGCCTTGAGGAGGGCATCTCCAAAGGAGAACTCGTGGTCTTCGGGGTACTCGTCCGGTTTCTGCGTGAGCGCCTCGTTGATTAGCGTGAGCCGATTGGCCGACCGCTGAGAGAAGTCATCTCCCGTCATCGCTTCGTTTTCGATCGCGCCGTCCTCGGTGATGTTGATCAGCTCGTGGACGAACTCGCGGTGGGCAGGCTCGACTCGATCCTCCGTCAGTGACTGGAGCGCCCCAAAGGCTGTCTTCAGGATGTGGAGCGTCTCGTGGATTGCGAGACCGAACTGATACGCGCTGTCGGCAGTGAGCTGGTCGTTGAGACAGACGGACTCGAGTGGAGCGGCCCTCCCCGTGACGAGGACGAGGTAGTCGGCGTTGACGCTTTCGACAAGGTTGCTGGCCTCGCTTGGGGAGAACTCCGTCTGCTCGCCGTCGACGAGCGCCTCTGTGGAGGCTGGGACCACGGCCGCCGTGGCGACGTTCTCGGTGACCCGAACTTCCACACGAGAAGTGATGTGCGCCGGAAGCAGCCCGTGGACAAACTCGCGGAGGTGGGTGGTGCGACTCCCCGAACAGCGTGTCTGTTTCGGCTTGGGGGGTGTTAGCGTCGATGCTAGATTGCTTGTCCGGGAATGTTGAGATTGACTCATTGAATTCTATTGACACCTCTAGAGACTCTTCTACTACCAGTCGAGAGATACAAACAGGCTACCTACCGGTTAACGGCCTTTTTCAACAGTTCCTCAACTGCCTATTCTCGGTTGGTCTTGCGGTCGATGACGGGATCTCTCGTGAGGCACGAAGCATCCACGGTGAACATTTCGTTCATCTCGTCCCACTGAGTTGGCAGCCACCTGTGGTTGCCCATGCCCTCCTTCCAGTAGAACGTCTTGAACCCGAGGGAATCCGCCAACTTCGAGATGTCCACGGAGCGGCGGTTCAATTCGACCGTGCCAGTGTGTGTTTCGCTCTCTGTCACTGGTGAGATAGCGAATACGTATGGCTGGTTCGACACGTACAGGTTCGCATGTTGGTATTGGCCGAGACGTCCCCGCACCTCCGCTGCGGAGTTGAACACACATTTGATCCGATGGCCGGCATCACGAATATCCACCATCGGCTCTTCGAACTCTTCGCCTGTGGCGTCCCCAATATCGTAGCTCGACTTGGCGAAATATGGCACGAACGTCGCGACATGGTGGTTGTGGTCGAGGTCTTCTTCTTTGACCAGATGATGGATTTTGGATGTGCTGAACGTCTTTGTGCCTCCATTCGGGTAGGCGACAGTGAATTCGGTACCGATCGGTGACTCTACAACCGCCTTTTTCCCGTCGATGATCAGTTCATCGCCCGGACTGATGTTTTTGATGTCGTTGATACCCATTTTGAACAGTAGCAACTTCGCTCGGTGGTGCATTAACGGATTCTCCAAATCGCCATCTGTCGATTCGTACAAAGACTTATTACGGCTTATATAGATGGCTGGGGCACGTTCTGTGGCCTTCCAACCTCCTACTTCCGATTGGTCTTGCGGTCGACGATGATATCTTCACAGAGCATCGAGACGTCAATGATGAACATCTCGTTCATCTCGTCCCACTGAGTTGGCACCCACCTGTGGGTGCCCATGCCGTCTCTCTTAAAGAACTTGGTCAACTTGAGTTCATACGCCAGATTCGAGATGTCGAGACTGCGGTAGTTGAATTCGACTGAGCCAGAGTGAGTTTCGCTCTTAACCACTGGAGAAATGGCGAATACGTACGGCTGGTCGGAGACCAACAGATTCGCATGTTGGTATTGGTGGAGATGCCCCCGCTTCATCGCGGTGGCGTTGAACACACATTCGGCACCATGGAATTTGTTGTGAATGGCCACCATCGGTTCTTCGATTTCTTCGCTCGTGGTCTTGCCAAGATCGTGGCATCTCATGCCCAAATACGGTACGAACTTGGCGATGCGCCCCTCGCGGTTGAGATCCTCTTCTTTGATCAGGTTGTGGGCCTCATCACTGCTGATCGTCCTTGAGCCCCCAGTTTCGTAGGTGACACAGAATTCACCGCCGAGCGCCCAGTCTACTGTTGCCTCCCTCCCGTCGATATACAGTTCGTCGTCTGGTCCGATGTTTTCCACGTCGTGGGTGTCCATGCTCTCTGTCTACACCCGCGGGGTGTATGAATGGACTCTCCAATACAATCCCATTTCACTCGTGCAAAAGTATAATACACTGTGTGTCGACAGCGAGGGGGTGCGTTCTGCGGCTGTTCGTAGATCCGTTGCTCGAAAAAGAACCGCAGACGCGAAGTCGTTACCGCGACGGGTGGCCACCGTCGCCGACAGCCACATCCCCAGCGGTGGCTGACGTGGACGGTGTTGCCGTTCCCACGGAGAAGCCGCTGAGCAGGTTCTGGAGCTGGCTCGCCTGTTCGGAGAGCGTGTCGGTCGCCGAGGTCGCGTTCTCCATCGCGGCGACCTGCTGGTTGGCCGCCGTCGCTGCGTCGTCGGCCTCGCCGGCCGTCTTCCTGCTGATAGTCGAGACCTCCTCAGCCATCGAGACCGTTTCTTCGGTACTGGCGGCCTGTTCGTCCGCCGCGGTGCTGATCTCTTGGATGCCGGAGTTCGTCTCGACGGCGTTGTCGGCCACCTGCTCGAACGCTTCAACGGCGTCTCGGACGGCGGCGGCACTCCGCTCCATGTTCGCCTCGACGTCGCGAACTTCGCTCACGGTGGCGGTCGTCCGCTCTTGGGTTTCTTCGATCAGCGCCTCGATATCCTGAGCCGCGTCCTGTGTCTCCTCGGAGAGTTGTTTCACCTCGTTTGCGACGACAGCGAAGCCCTCGCCCGAGCCGTTCGATCCAGTCGCGCGAGCGGCTTCGATGTTGGCGTTCAACGCGAGCAGGTTCGTCTGCTCTGCGATGTCGCTGATTAGGTCCACGATCTCGCCGATGTTCTTCATCCGGTCGTCGAGGTTGTCCACTGTCTGGGCGGTCGACTGGATTGCCTCTTGCGACTCCGATACGGTGCCGATCGCGGTCTTGGCCGTCTCCTCTCCCTCTTCGGCGACCGATGCCGTCTCGTTGGCGGCCTGTGCGACGGAGTCTGCGGAGGACGCCACTTCTTCGATCGTTGCGGATAACGTGCTCATCTCCTGGGAGACCTGACCGAGCATCTCGCGCTGTTGGTCTGCGCCGTCGTCGATGACGCCGATGGAGTCGTCGAGTTCCTCACTGCGCCGTTTTGCCTGTTCGACGCTGATAGCCGTCTCGCCGCTTGCGTCGGAGACGGTGTCGGCGAACGACTGGACATCGGTGATCGTCGCCTCGATCTCGTTCATCATGCCGTTGAAGGACTCTCCAATCTGTTCCATCGCGGCACTGTCGCTTTCGGGGTTCGTCCGCACCGTGAGATCGCCGTCGGCCGCTCGATCCATCAGGGTGCTGAAGCGGTCGGCTTTCTGCTCAAGGTGAGCGTTGAGCTCCTCGACTTCTTCCCGCTGTGCTTCGACTTCGGCTTTCGCTTCTTCGACGTTCTGGATCTGCTCTTGTTGGGCGGCCACTTGGTCCAGCTTGGTGTCTGCCTCTTCACGGGACTTCTCGATTGAGTACCAGTTGGTCATCAGCGCGGCGGCGAGCCCGATGATGAAGACGGCGTGGATACCGCCCCAAACGACAGGGTTGGCGATCGCCGCCGGGTGGTTGTAGACGAGACTGGAGTCGATCAGGCTGAACACACCGTGGCCAATCGCCACGTAGGTCATCCCGACCGCGAACGGGAGCCAGTCTTCATAGAGAGCGAGGACGGCGATGAAGACGAAAAAGTGGAAGTGGGCCTCGATGTAGCCGCCCGAGAGTTTCACGAGCGACATCGAGACGGTCATCGCGCTGAACGCCGCAAGCACGGTGCGGGTACGCCGGTCGAAACGGGACCAACTTGCGAGCGCGGCAGCCCCGAGGATGATCGATACGAACGCGGCCATCATCATCGGCATGAGCGCCGGAATTTCTGCGCCAGTGAGCGGCATCGTCCCCTCGAAGAGCCCGAGGGCGACAAGCAGCGGAACCTGTGCGACGATTAGAAGCAGAATCCCACGGTGACGTGAGCTCCACATCTCGGACGGCATCGACGAGCCGTCGGGGATGTACTGGAGAACTTCCCGGATAGAGAATCCACGGCTATTTGATTTCGAACGTGTGTTAGTCGCTGCGTTTGCCATGTTTAGGTACATTCGGGGGGTGGCATGAGTGTTCGCGCCTGATTATTGACAGTGATATTCAAGTGGTCGGGTTAGTGGGTCCAATGACCGGAATAGCTATTGGGTTGTTGTGAGAAGAATCGAATATGTCAGACGGATCTAGTCGGTTTACCAGCGATCGGCGTGCCCGCGGAGCGGCGTCGTGGTCCGATGGTTCGGACTGGGCGGCGGGGACTGCTGAAAACGTAGAAGTAACGGCTGGCGGGTTAGTGGGCCGCCCTCCGGTACAAAACGGTGGAGTCTCTGAATTTGTACGTAATCACCGGGTTATCGGGGGGCGTAGTGGGCTCTACGCTGTTAGTGCCACAGATGGGGGTGGGATGTGGACGTATTCGGTTGGGAACGATGAATTCACTTCACCGGCTGTAGTTAATGAGACGGTGTTTGTTGGGAGACAAGATGGGAATCTGTACGCTATCGATGCTCTTGAAGGAACAAGGAAGTGGCTGTATTCAGCGGGCGGGAGTATTCAATCGTCGCCAGCTGTTGTTGGTGGCACGGTCTACGTTGGGAGTAACGACGGTAAGCTCCATGCTGTTTCTGCCGCGGATGGGAGTGTGCTGTGGACATATTCTACGGGGAATATTGTCAAGTCGTCCCCGGCGGTTGTTGACGGAGTTGTCTATATCGGAGATCACGGTGGGGAGATTCATGCGATACACGCGGATGACGGGACTGGAAAGTGGACGCACACGATTGGAGGATCAATATACTCGCTCCCAGCAGTCGTTGACGGCATGGTTTATGTCGGGACCTACAATGGGACTCTTGCGGCTATTGGGGTTGCCGACGGTGTTGAAGAGTGGACATACGGGACAAGTGGTGGTATTTTTTCGTCGGTTGCGGTGGCAGATGGGGGCGTGTATGCCGGAAGTATGGACGACAGACTCCATGCGGTTGACGCTTCGGATGGGAGTAGAGAGTGGGCTTTTTCGACGGGTGGTGTTGTGTACTCCTCGCCAGCGGTGGTGAATGGAACCGTGTTTGTCGGGAGTAACGACGGGAACCTGTACGCTGTCGATTCAGTCACTGGGAGTGAACAGTGGAGATACGCAACGGAGGATCCGGTGAAATCGTCGCCAGCTGTGGTGGATGGGACAGTGTATATCGGGGGTTTTGATCAAAATCTCCATGCTGTGAACGCTGTAGACGGTTCTGCTGTGTGGGCGTCTCGGGTGGGAAGTGGTATTTCCTACTCTTCTACGATCGGAGGGGCCGACGGTTGGTGTTTCACAAACCGACCGGGGGTGATCGGCAACACGGAGCCACTAGCACCCTTCTGAACTACACCGCTTTCACGGGACTGTACAACTACTAGAATATCCCGCTGAGTGCCTCGTGTGCATCTTCGGGCCGCTGGTTCGGTTCGGCGACCATCCGGAGGACGTTCTTGAGAGCGGCCTGCGGGGAAGCTCCGTCTGCGATATGCTCGATTACGATGGTCAGATTCCGCGTTGAGAGCGTCGGCCAGTTGGTGAATTCGTCTTTGCGCGTCCGGTGGGCGAACTCGACGATTTTCTCGAGCGTGTCCTCGTCGACGACGGGCCTCGGCGTGTTAAGCTGCTTATCCAAGGTCTCGACTTCGGCGTCAACCGTGTCGGGATACCCCTGCCAAAACCCACGGAAGCGGCCGCGAGTGGCCGAGTTCATCGGCTCGGAGTCGCGGTATTCGCGCGTTGGCGGGTTCATCGTGACGACGATTCGCGCTTCGGGATGAGGCTCGATGGTCTGCCCGTGAGACTTGATCACGATCTTGTTCTCGTTGAGCAGTTGGTGAAGCGCCATCGCTGCCCCGCTCTGCATCACGGGGAACTCGTTGATCACGATCACATCGCCGTTGAGGAGTCCCTGCTTCACGTCGGCGTTCTTCGGTTCAAGCTTCCCGTCTTCGTTGGGAGAGATCGGCCCGAACAGGTCCTGTGGCATCGTCGCTTTGTCGACGTCGAGCGAGCGATAGCCGCGGTTCGTCTTGTGGCAGATGTACTTCGTGAGGTAGTTCTTCCCGCTGCCACGCGGCCCGACAATCCGAACAGGGACGTTCCGGGCGAGTTTCTTCGCGAGCAGCTCGTCGATGGGCATCTGGAGGTCACGTTCAAGTGGGATCGACGGGGCGATCACCTCCCCATCATCGTCGACGGGGAGCGCGGAGTGGCCGGCGTCCGGCTCGTTCGCCGCTTTGGGGACCATGCCGTAGCCAACGTCTTCGAGGACGGTCAGTCCCGTGTTGACCGGTGAGTCAGCGTTGTGGCCCGTATCCGAGACGTACACACCGCCGTCGTCATCGACGCTCAAGTCGTCACGCACGTCGATGAGCGGGCGACCGACCGTGGCGGTTTCTTCGGCCACGGTGGAGACGACCGCGCCGGCCCGCCCGAGTGTGGCCACGCGGTCGTGGTGACGCTGGAGTTGCTCGGCGGCCAGTTCCCCACCGACAGGGAGGTTCATGTACGCCTGCCCAACGATCTGGTTCACTTCTCCCGGCGTGAACGTACGGGAGGCGTCTTCGAGCGCGGACTGAGCACGGTTGATCTTCGCGGTCGTCAGCGTGGCTCGGTCGGCCTGCTCAACGACCTGCTCAGGGGAAGCATCGATGAGTTCTTGATCGGTCTGGATCCCCGAGTTCGCCAACGCCTCGACGTCGGAGTTGGTGAGACCGGGGATGGTGGAGAGGTCGGCCGCGTCCAGATCCGTTTCGAGATCGTTGTTGAGGGTTTCACGGAGGGCGGCGGCATCTGCTTCGGTCAGGTCGCGGAACGAGCGGTAGCCGGCGTCGTTCAACAGCGCCTCTACATCGTCATCAACCGCTTCGATGGCAGTGAGGTCGTTGGTCACCTGGTTGAGTGCGCCGAAGTGGGCGGTGACGGCGGCCGGCTCCGGGCTTGTCGTCGTCGCCCGCGTGATCAGCAGTTCTCCGCCGGAGTCCCGGTCGGTCTCGAAGCGAGACGTGTCGGCGTCCTTGAGCAGACTCGCAACGGTGTTGCGACTGATCGATGTCGCGTTCTCGACGGAGTAGACGAGGTCGTCGGTCGAGATGGGGCCGCCGCGCTCTCGGATGAGCCGATTCGCAAAGTGGGCAACGACCTCCTCGGTGGGCACGGCGTCGGGAGAAGTGGTGTCTGTCGTGGACATTATCAGTCACTCGTCGCGCCGCTGTCGGCGCTCGGAAGGCGCTGCTGGACGCGCTGTTCGATCTTCTGTGCCTCGGTGGGGTTGAGTCGGTTTTCGGTGACGCCCGTCAAGTCCATCACGTCTTGGAGGGATTCGCCGAGCGTCTGCTGGGCGGCGTCGAGCGTCTCGGTGTCGTCGGTGTCGCTTTCGAGCTGGTGTTGTTCTTTTGCGAGGGTGATCTGGGTTGCTGGGTGACGGAGAATCTCTCCGGCGAGCTCTTGGTACTCCTGGTAGGTCGCCCCGGCCTTCGAGCCACTGTAGTTGTCGAGGATGGCGAGTTTGAGCGAGAGTTGGAGATTCCACAGTGTGGGGCGTTCCGGCGGGTCCGCAAGCGCGGTCGCGCGGTCGGCGGCCTTCTCGGCGTACGTCTCGTTTTGGATGCCGAGATATTGGTAGAACTCCGTGATCGAAAAGGGCAGCTCCTCGAAGTCCATCGCGACGACCCGAGCCCGAGTGATCTCCTTGTTGATGTCTGCACACAGCGAGTCGATCTTGGAGAGAATCGTTTCGTGCCAGTCGATCGCGTCGGCCATCAGGTCACCCGTGTGCTTGCGACTGAGGTCCGTCCCAGCGTACGGCAGTGGGATCATCGTCCCCACCGAGGGAATGAAGATCACCGGCTTCACCCACAACTTCTGATGCCCACGGAAGTCGTAGCCCATCCGGTCGCCGTAGTAGATGGTCACCGAATCTTCACTCGGCGTCGTGTCCGCGTCGGCGTCGGCGGTCGCGAGGGTCAGTTCGTTGTTCTCGAAGTCGATGTCGGTCCCATCGGGCGTCCCGATCTCGTAGGCCTTCGAGGGGTAGATCGTCGTGATCGTGACTGAGCCACCCCAGTCGTAATGGCGAATCCACCCGAAAGCGTCTGTTGCCCCGTGCTTCTCGCAGGCGGCGATCTTCCGCTTGAAAAACGACCGCATGTTACCGGGGTTGTATCGACGAGAGGCGATCTGCCAGCGGAACTTGACATCGTACCCGAGCGTCCGGAGCGCGAGTCGACGCCGATCGACGATGTCCTTGTGCGTACTGACCTTGATCTGTGATTCGGGCTCGGCGTTCGCGACCAGTTGGTCGACCGTCCGACCGGTCGCACTCGCCAACTCGCTCAAATCCAGCCCGTGAACGTCGGTGAGCGCGTCGACGTCGACGGTGACGCCCGATCCGTCCTCGGACTCGGAGACGAACTCGTTGTCGGCCCACAACTCGCCTTCGCCCGCGTGGGGGAGGACCTCGAGTGCGTCTTTGAACGTCTGGGTGCCACTGGTGACGTATCGCCGGCCTGCCGTTGAGACGGCGTCTGGATACGTGGCCTGTGCGGCTTCGTTCACGCCGAGGAACGGGACGGTGCCTTCCTGTTCGAGCAGATCGGTCACGGGAACGCTGGTAGTTGCGCTGACCGTCTGGCCGAACCCGGAGTTACTGTTGGACTGACTCTGAGACATTATTGAATCACTCACTGGATCTGAAATCTCTCTACAGCTAATCTCAGACCCTTCAGGGCTCCTCGGGGGCTATAAATAATCTCAGCGGTGCTTTTCACCCCGGTTATTGACGGGGGTTATCTTCAGAGAGTGGTCTAATCCCACCAAGTAATCTCAGGCTCAATATCTTGGCCGATTGTGAAGCTAGGGTTGGGGGGAAGGAATTCGTCCTTGAATTCCAGTAATTGCGCCACAGCTACAGAGAGGTCGTCCGTAGTAATCCCTTTTGAACCATGGAATGGTTCATTAACAGATACTTGGACCTGGAATCTGTGTTCAGCTGGCTCGAAGTAGTACAGAATAACAGTTCCCCAGACCGTCCCGACGTGTTGGAATTTACACAGCCTGAATGCGGGTGGGAGATGATCCTCGGTGGTGCTCGGGAGGCGGGAAACGTGCTCCTCAATTTCTGATTCAATCCCACTTTGTGTGGGGAGTTCTTGCGCCATCAATTTCATATCAACAGGAGAGTCTATAACTATAGCGATTAGGGCATTTTGTCAATCTAGACAAGAGGTATAAAACAGGCTGGAAGTGCATAGTTATCGGCCCGAAGAGGCGGTGGCGTTACTCGGAGACGGGCTCGGGGGAGTTGACAACGCGGGCGTCGACAACCCAGCCACGGCCCCACTCGCTTTCGTCGTCCAGTATCTGGAGTTTCGAGTAGTAGAGGTAGCTTCGGACCTGCCACGGTTCACGGGTGGGGTCACCGATTCCGGTGCGGTACATGTAGGTCGCATCGCCGGCTGTTCGCTCAACGAGCTCGAGTGTGTAGTCCCAGTCGATGTCGGGGGTTCGGCGGTCGTTTTCCCCGCGGCGGGCCTCGACGCGGCACTCTACGGAGTCGATCTGTTCAGCGGTTCCGAACGTGATCTCGACGACGTCGCCTGTCTGGACGTGGGTCAGCACGTCAGAGAGGCGGCTGGTCTCTCGTGCTGGGGGCGTGGCTGTCTCTTCGTTGCCGATGTAGAAATCGGGTTCTTCTGGATCGTCGGGACTGTCGTCGTCGACGCTGGCACTCGGGGTCATGTATAGGAGTCTGCGTGGGGGGTGATAGGTGTTGTTGTCAGATTTGTCGGGAGCTGGCGGCTAAGGCGAGGTTACGCTCCAGAGTCTTCGGCTGTTTCGAGCTCGTCAAGGCGCTGTTTCATTCGCGCAGTGTGGAGTTCGTTCCTGATGGCGACCTGAGTGACCCAGTATTGGAGTCGCGCATGGAGTACCCACAAGAACGCGACGGCAATGTGGCTCAGAAACGTGGTTGTGAGTTTGCCCGTTTCAACGAACTCGGTGGTAGCTAACCACGTGAAGTACAACATTCCGATGCCCGAGAGCAGGAGGTACCCTTGAAGCCGGCTCCGACGCCATGGGGTCGCTTCAACCTGATTTTCGTGTGTCGGGTACATACTGAGTCGGAGAAGGGGCTGTCTGTTAACTGTTTGGCCTTTTGGGCTCAGTAGCGGTACTCCAACGATGAGGCATCGGTGTCGAGATCGTCGCGGGCGTCCTGGCCGTGGATCCATCCGCCATGCGCCCAGAACAGACTGAGGATGGGAATGGCGGCCCACCCCCAGCTGGGTATCGAAAGCCCGGTGAGCCAGGTTCCGACTACGGCGGCGATCGAAAAGACCAGTCCGATGGTGACGAAGCCAACGCCTGCGTACAGGAACGGGAGTCCATGCGGGAGCTCGGTGTCTGCCCAGAGTTTGAATCCCTCTAAGGAATCCTCGTACTCTCGGTTGCTAACGGGGTCTTGCGGCATAGATGACGGCTCTCGTTGAATGGCTATAATGGTCCCGGTCAGACTACCCGTGTGTCGGGAGAGATAGCGAAAGCTCACGGAGGGAGAACGCGAAGGTTGGTCAGTGGCGATTCAGTTGCCTTCTGCGACGTATCGGGCCAGTCCGACGAGGGACGAGAACCCGAAGTAGAAGACGATCATGGCCAGACCACCGACGGTCAGCCAGACACCAACTGAGCCGCGATCAGAGTTCTTCCCGGTCGAGAACCAGAGCGTCACACCTGCGAAGACGGCTACGAAGCCAGCGTACTGAAGCGTGGCTTTCGCGAAGTCGAAGATGTTGTCGAGCACATCTGAGAACAGGAGGTCGCCGACACTATCGCCGGGGTTCTCGCATTCAGACAGCTGCTCAGGGCTTGTGAGTCGGCAGTCGTCCGCAGCAACCATCCCAACAGCCCCTCCAGCACCGATTAGGACCATGGAAAACAGCATGGCGGCTACACCTATACGTGAGGCTCCTCCACTTGGCAATCGCATACTCGAACACTCAAAGCCAGCTAATATGAATCTAACGGGCGATTATTTGAAAAATCGGCGGTAATGTTCAACAGTTTGGAAGAAGAAGCGTACAGATGGTAGATAGTTCAACGGTTTGGAAGAAAATTGGTGTATGAATGTATGTCATCTCGGGGTCCGTCAGTCACTTGGAGTCCGGTATCTCCGGTGGTTCTTCCTCTGTCGGTGGTTGCGGAGTGGCTGTCCGTGTTCGCCGGGCTTCACGCGCGATATTCTGTGCTAACTCCACGGTGTACGGGACCGTGGTTTTGCCGGCGTAGACTGTTCCTCCAAGGAGCCAGCCCAGCGGGAAAGAGATCGAGAACCACATGAAGAGGTGATTGATGCCTTCAAGCGTGAACGTCGAACGGAGCCACGTCTCGAGGCCGAGGATTGTCGCATAGTTCGTGAGCAGATATTCGGCGAATAGCACGCTCTGTTCGAGGATCACGTTCAGGCGTGGGTCATAGACCGCGATGACGACGGGCGGCAGAAGGATCACGTTGAGAGCGAACGGGTACCCGAGCAGGACGGTTTTGACCTTCCCAGGTGCGAGAAAGCAGAGTGCGCCGATCGTCGCGGAGACGATTGCGATAAGGACGGCCATGACGAGAGCGGTCATTCCGGTGCCGTTGAACGTAAGCGCCCCGTAGATGATGCTGAGCCCCCAAATCGAAGTTGCGAATGATGTGACGATCATCAGACTTCGAGCGTGGGTGTCGATGATGGATTTCCACTTGTCGACCCACGCGAGCGCGTATCCTGCCCATTTGTAGTAGAACGGGATCTCCTTTTGCCGGCGGACGTCGTCTTCGGTGGTCGCCTGCTTACGCCGTTCGTCCCGTTCCGCTTTGGCCTTCTCTAGGTCTTCAAGCGAGCCTGGTGAGCGCGGCCGTTCCTGTTCTTCTGTTGAGGGGCCGCGGGCAAGATACGAAGAGTCGATGGGCGTCTCGCGAAGGTGCTTGTTGACCGCGTCGATGCCCTCACTCGAGAACGTCGCTTCAGGACGTGACCCACAACTCCAACACGGGCCACCAGTGCTGCCGTTGAGAGCGCCACAGTGAGTACACTGCTTGGGGTTGTTCTGGATGACCTTCTGGCTCTGCCGGCGTTTCTTCGAGTGTGAGGGGTCGAGTGGGCCAGTGACCCCAACTTGGATGTCTGCTTCGTCACTGTTGGATGTGTACTCGGCTTTGAGCGTGTCGCTCATCCCTTGGTGGCTACTGTGACCGCCGCTTCCACCCGTCGCTATTTCGACGGAACTGCTGCCTTCCTCTTCGTCCTCTCGCGGGTCGAATTGTGAAGTAGCAGCTCCAATCAGTAGGACGATGGCACCGACGAACGCGGTGACGATGACAACGATTGTATCTTGCATGGGTGTTGAGTGGGCGTCAGCTGCGGTCGTGTATTTCGCTGACGTGGGTGGAGTGGTTACTTGTCGGCGTTGCTGTAGTCTTCTTCTTCAGGAAGCACCGGCTCCTCTGCTTCGACGCCTCCAATGGGGTAGCCTTTGTCGACCCACGGTCGGATGCCTGTGTAGAGCGCATACGCGCCTGCGTTGCCAGAGTTCTGTCGAGAGGCGGCCCGAAGGCCTGAGAGGTAATGCGGGCACATACAGTAGGTCACGATGCGCTCGTGGTCGCCGATGTCGTTCATGGGATCGTCCGCCGTTCCGTCAGGGGCAGGGCTACTTATCGCCCCTTTCATGTGGACTTGGTTGTACCGCTCGGCAGTACGGGCGTCGACAAATCGGGCCTTCCGGGTGTGATACCAATAATACGCGACGTCCAACGGGACTTGCTGAATCTCCGTCCCTTCGGAGTTGTAGTCGGTGAACTGGCTTTCATCGACTTCGCGCTCGGGAAGATCAATTGGGTCGGGTGCGAGCCCAGCCTCGGTCAGATTCGGATCGGGATCGCGAACATCCGCGGTGATGGCCTGAGTAGTGGCGTTGCTGGTACAGCCGGCGGTAACTGCGATCGCGCCAACTGCCGTTGTCAGGTACTGACGTCGCCTCATGCTCCTACTGAATATGTACTCTGACATAAAGAGACCGGTCAGATGGTTCGGGCGAATAGTTGGAACGCGGTAAGGCTGTTTCAGGGGTGGAGACCCCATAACTTCATACAGACGGGGGGGGTGAGAGAGAGTATGAAACAGTACCTCTCTGCTGTTGAGCGGGCATTAGCCGGTGGGACGTACAAGCCGAATCGGACGGGTGTCGATACGATCAGCCGATTCAACGTTGGCTACCAGATAGATCTCGAGGAGGGATTCCCACTTCTCACGACGAAGAAGATGGATGGGTTTCGATGGCGGTCGATGATCCATGAGCTGCTCTGGTACCTCTCTGGCGAGGCCCACATCAGAGAGCTTCGCGAGAAAACCGGGATCTGGAATGAGTGGGCAGATGAAGACGGCAAACTCGACACGGCGTACGGTCGGTTCTGGCGGCGGTATCCTGTCCCGGAGCTCGAACAGCAACTACCGGGTGAATCGTGGCCCGATGACGCCCACCGCTGGGTGTCGACCGAAACGCAGGATGGTGAGACAGTGCGGACCTTCGATCAGCTTCAGTACGTACTGGACACGCTGCGGGAATCACCGCACTCTCGACGACTGGTCGTCAGTGCGTGGCACCCGTCGAACGCGGCAGTATCGACGCTCCCGCCGTGCCACTACACCTTCGTCTTCAACGTCCAGGGCGATCGACTCAACCTCCATCTCACGCAGCGGTCTGGGGATATCGCTCTGGGGATCCCGTTCAACATCGCGGCGTACGCGCTACTCCTGAAGATCATCGCTCAGCGGACCGGCTTCGAGGTCGGCGAGTTCGGCCACACGATCGTCGACGCCCACGTCTATTGTGGGGCCGGCGAACGCGGAGCGTGGTACGATGAAAATCTCGAGGCTCTCCAAGACCGCCTCGCGGCTGTCGATAAAGCCGACGGGTACCTCCAGGTCCGCGAGTGGGTCGAAGAGAACGCACCGGAGGAAGCAGAGGGAGACGACCAACTAGATCACGTGCCGGGGCTTCTCACCCAGCTGTCTCGGACGCCGATGTCGAGACCGAGCGTGTCCGTTCGCGATGTTCCCCTCGATGAGCTCACGTTCGACGATATCGAGCTTCACGACTACGAATCCGAGTCGGGACTGTCGTTCGGAGTTGCTGAATAACAGAGGGTCGATGTTGCGGCGGTTCTGCGTTAGACTGATGGGATGAGCGGGGTCGCTGCTGATTCTGTGAAGCGAATCATGGGCTCAGCGGTGCTGGCCTCGAACGGGAACACCGGAGTCACGACGATGGGGATTAGACCGGGGGCGAAGAAGTTCACAACACCCAGTCCTACTAGAGCAACCAATCCCAGCATCGTGAGATACACGGCGATGTCGATCAAACCACTGAGGATCGAGAGACCGACAGTGAGGATAGCGACCACCGCGATCGCGGTGAGGTACCATGACTGCGTGATGGTGCCGATCGCTCCATCAATAATCCCAAGCACGACCACCGCTTCTGCGCTCGTCATATGCCCAGTCCTGCGGGGCAGTACATAGCAATTCCGCTCAGATTGACCGCGACACTTATTATCAAGGTATGTGAAGCGGTTGTTGTGGTTACCCTAGCCGGACACTCTGGCCTGCCCCAGACTGGTTCGGGTGGCCCCTCGAGTCGAATAGCAACATTGTGTTTGTCATGGCCGGCCCACTCGTCATGGGCCGGTAGCCTCCTCGCCTGTGGAGAATCTCTGAAAGCCAGTGAAGCCAACAATACCTCAACAGAACCACGCCCGGCGTAGTAATGCGATTACCGAGTCTCCCAGTCCACGCTCTGGTCGTTGTGAGCTGGCCGCCGTCTCCCCGGAGGTGGCCGGGTGGTAACGGGGTGATCTAGATGCTGTCTCGATGGGCAATTGGTGACGCCTACTGAGTCGGCGAAACGGTTCCCCCTAGTCCTGCCTTTTGCTGTGTCCTGAATTTTCTCGTCTAGTCAGTGGTCGCGATACTCATAGTGGGACGTTGAGTTCCCAACATGGCAGCGGGGCACTCCCCGGCACGGATCTTGTCAATCGTTGGGCGTCCCACGTTGTAATGATTGACAAGACGGTGCTGTCGTATCCGAAGCGACACAATCTCCATAAACGCCACACTTAACAATTGGTTCGGCAACCGTGTAGTTGGCATGAAAGAATCCGCCGCCGCAGGTCGCGACCGTCGTGTTGTTGAGGATGGTGCTATGGTTGTCTCGAACCGGGTGTCGCCCGATGTTTCCGAGGAGGTTATCGATGGTCTGCTCGACGAGGGTGTCGTTGGTCTGGTCGATTACGGAACCGGACCGTCGCTCGATTCCGAGGCACTTTCCGTGGACAACGCTACCGGACGGGGCTCGCTGAACGATCTCCTTGAGTTCTCTCGCGTGGGCGGGTACCTGGTCGCTCACAAAGATGGACTCGATCGGATCGTCTCTGGCCGGGCTCGACCGGGCTCGCTTCGCTTCGAAAGGATCGAAATGTCTGATGGCTCCGAGAAGGTGCTCAAATGCGTCCAACTCGACGCCTACGCTGAAATCGGCGAAGATGAACTGGACGGGATTCACCAGATCTCCGGGAGGGAAGGGCTATCGCGACACACGTTCACCGATCTGAATGATGAAGATGAAATCGAGCAGGTGGTTGCCGCTGTGACGATGCTGGAACGCGAAGGACGGCTCGTGTACCGATAACGGAGGACCAAGGGTCCGATTTTTGGCGAGTCGTCACCCGCTGATCCGACCTGTGGTGTAAAGGTTCGAGGCCTCACTTGCGGTGATGCCCTTTGAATACAGCCGAAGGTCGTCAATATACCCGTTCCACCAGTCGTTATTCCCGTCGCCCCGACATCCAATTCCAAGAGCATCCGAGTTCGTTGCGATGGTTCCAGTCAAGGGTTGTGAGCCTACCTCGACGCCATTTTTGAAGAGCCTCTGGATAGTTCCATCCCACGTGCCTATCCAGTGGGTCCAGACACGGAGCGGTATTGGTTCGGGCGAGTCCAGAGTAGAGTGTTCCCCATCTATGTACACCCGGAACGCCATTGAGTCGTCGCCGTCTACGAATTGATCCTTGACGAGCCCGTACGACTCTACTGTTTGGCCGTCAGTCCGCTTCGTGATGATGCGGCTATTTTCATCGTCCCGGCCGTCGAGATATGACCAGGTCGAGATCGTGATCGAGTTCGTAAACTGGAGCTCTGGTGCGTTCGGGACTACAACGCGGTCTGTGCTCCCATTGAAGATTTTCGCGTATCCCCCGGTAGGGGCTGAGGTGTAGCCCGAACTAGTGTAGTCGGATCCGTGGTTTGTCCCCCACGAGTCTGAGAGGTCTTGTTCGAAATTCCATCGCGCTACTCCACTCTCCGGTGGGTCCATCTGAGACACGAGGGCTCCGTCGACGATCTCCACGTTGGTTCGCTCCCCAGCTTGCCAGTCCAGTTCTTCACTCCAAGAGACATTCTGGTTGGTCCGTCGATCGCTCACAAAACGGGAGGAGTTAGTCATAAAGCGCGACGGACGCATCCGCATTCATCGCATTGGGGCCGAACGGTGTCGTCGGGGCGTGGTAGCCCTTGATGAACAGCACCCAGTCGGTCCCGGCGGTTACAGTTCCTGTAACAGATGTCGATTTTGTGGTCCCGGCTGACGTGGAGCCGCCGAAAGTCACACTTGTTGAGAGGGTGTCAGTGGTTAAGCCATCAGCATCCTTCATCCGTAGGCCCATCTCGACTTTTACGCTCTCATCACCATTGTGGCCACCATTCTGTGTGACCTCCATTTCGATCCTGAACTCACTACTCGTCGGTGCGGCCTCCTCGATAGACCACTCACCTTCGTAGCTAGTATAAGTGATGTCTGTCCAGGCGTGAGAGATTCCGTCTGCTGGAACCTCGCTCGTTTCGATCACCGGAACTCTCCCGACAAGTTCGCCGTTTCCGATGTCGAGGTTCGAGCCCTCACCGGCATTCCAATCTTCATCGTCGCTCCAAGAGGAACGCGAAGGGTCGCGAGAGTCGCTAATGAAATACGGCACGTCGCTCATGCTACTGCTCTCTTCGCATGATAGCATAAATGACCCGGTGAGGTGGCTGAATCACCGGATCAGCCGAACAGGGCTTACCGAGAGCCGATGAGGAGGTCGTTGAGACTGTCCCCGAGGCGTTTCGTTCCACTGCTTAGTCCGTCCGACGTGTCCTGTTCTTCGGTGAGCTCCCCTGGGAGAACATCCTCGACGTCGACGTCGACTCCCGAAACCTCTCCACTGTCGGGTGTGGTGTCCGAGTGTTCAGATGGTAGCTGGAGGAGGTCCTCGGAGACGTGGTCGACTGCGTACTCCTCGAAGACGAAGTAGTCGGGTCCATTCGCATCGGCGAAGGCAGCAGTAGTAACTGTCCCACGCACCTCGTACGTTCCCGGCGCGTCCGGGATAGATAACGCATCGTCGACGCCGGTCAGCCGAAGCGGGCGATCCTTGAACGGTCGGTCAACAGCAAGATTGCCGTTCGAAGACCTGAGAACGCGGACTCTTACGCGATCGCCTTTCTCCGGGGGCGTGTGTCCGTCGAGTAGCGTGTGGTCCATACCGCAGGTAAGTTGACCCGTGTATATCAACGTGACTCTGGTCGGCCAGTTAGATCGGTTAGAATCGTGTTAACTGTTGTCACCCCCAACACCTTCTTATGGAGATACCATCTGAGGACGGAGTGATGACTGAAACCACCGACCGCAGCGACATGCCAGGCCCCGACCACACGGAAGAAGAGACGGCCGAAGACCTTCGCGAGCGCGTCGAGGTCCTAGAAACCCAGAACCGGGAGATGGAGAACAAGCTCCTGGACGCGGCCGCTGAGAAGAACCGGGCCGAACAGCAGCTCGACCGAGTGACGCGCGAGAATACGAAGCTCAAGAAGTCGCCGCTGTTCATCGCGACGGTTCAGGAACTCACCGAAGATGAGGTGATTGTCAAGCAGCACGGGAACAACCAGGAAGCCCTCACGGACGTGACCGAGGAGATGCTGGAGGATCTCGAGGCCGGCGACCGGGTGACGGTGAACAACAACCTCGCAGTGACTGGGAAGTTGGACAAAGAGACCGACGCCCGCGCACAGGCGATGCAGGTCGAGGAATCTCCGAGTGTGTCCTACACGGACATCGGCGGTATCGACGACCAGATCGAAGAGGTCCGCGAAACCATCGAGATGCCGTTGGAGAGTCCGGAGGTGTTCGACTCGGTCGGGATCGACCCGCCGAGTGGCGTGCTTCTCCATGGTCCGCCGGGGACGGGGAAGACGATGCTCGCGAAGGCGGTCGCCAACGAGACCGACGCGACGTTCATCCGGATGGCTGCCTCCGAACTCGTCCACAAGTTCATCGGCGAGGGCTCCAAACTCGTCCGCGACCTCTTCGAGGTTGCGCGAGAGAACGGACCGTCGGTGCTGTTCATCGACGAGATCGACGCGATCGCCTCCAAGCGGACGGACTCGAAGACGTCGGGCGATGCGGAAGTCCAGCGGACGCTCATGCAGCTGCTCGCGGAGTTGGACGGGTTCGATGACCGCGGTGATGTCCGGATCATCGCCGCGACGAACCGTCTCGACATGCTCGACGACGCGATCCTCCGCCCCGGTCGGTTCGACCGGCTGATGGAGGTCCCGGCTGCCGGCGAAGAAGGTCGCGAGGACATCTTCGATATCCACACGCGGGAGATGAACGTCGACGACGATGTCGACACGGGCGAACTCGCCACGGCTGTCGGCTCCATCACTGGCGCGGAGATTCGGGCTGTCTGTACGGAAGCCGGGATGAACGCGATCCGCAACGGCCGTGAGACCGTGGAGATGTGCGACTTCCGCGATGCGTACGCGGAGCTGGACGACGGCGAGGAAGAGACGGTCGCGATGAGCGGCCCGACGGCCTTCGCGTAGGGACACGCGGTTCTACTCTGGCGGTTCTGTCTCCCCCACACCGTTTTTCCAGTGTTCTTGTCTCACCGTACACACCGTATTTCGAGTGCTATCCTCGATTAGTCGGGAACCCTCCCACACCGTTTTTCCAGTGTTCTCGCGATATCGGTGGACACTCCAAACGAAGCGAACGGTAGTCTGATCCCGATCTCATAGGGACAGCGCCACTGTCGTATTGATTACCCTCCCACACCGTTTTTCCAGTGTTCTCAAACAAAGGGTATCTTCTACTGTATGCCACTCACTCAATAACTATATTATATATTTTATTGTATAGGCAATATAATAATAGAGAGATAGACAGACGTAGCGGGTATTGTCTGCGTAGATTTCCCTTAAGATCGTCTTATTTATAACAGGAGACGGGGTGTCTTCAACTCGTCTGAAAACCGCGATACGACGAAGAACATTGGAAAAACGGTGTGGGGGTGTGGGTGATCGACCTCTGAACTGGACGGGGGCACGGTCGACTCGAGTAAGAACACTGGAAAACCGCAGGGGGAGGGTTACCCCTCCGCGTTTGGTCTAATGCGAATCGTGACCCAGTTGATGTCGTTCATCGTGTCAAACGCCTCTTTCACGGTCTCTTTAGACAGATCCTCAGAGAACTGGTACTCATTATACCGGCCCCCTTTCCTCCCCTCATTATTCGTGAGCTCCTCAACGAACCCAAACATACTAAGCCGGCTTAGATGGTTATGGAACCCACGCAGCGTCAATGGCTCTGTGTTCGTCCCTTCCGCGAATTTCTGATACGCTTCGTGGAATGTTTTGGTTCGGATCGGCGTCTGACCGAGACGTTCCGCTTCGGCTAGTGCGCCGAGGGCGATCAGTTTGTGGTTGTCCTGATGAGTGATTGAAGACACCATGTCGCCCTGCTGGAGGTCTTCATGCGCCTCGCGAATGTACGTGTCTTTGAGCTCTGTCGCTCCTTCGTCCTCGGCGATCTCGGCGGCTCGTTTTATGATATCGATTGCTTTCCGGGCACTCCCAGAGGAATCACGACGGGCTAAAGCAGAGGCTAGCCTGAGGTTCTCTTCAGAATACGATCCATCGACAAGCCCCACCTCACATCTGGCCGCGAGAATATCTCCCAGCTCTTGGGCCTCGTATGCCGGGAATCTGATTTCGCGTTCGCACAGCGTGTCCTGAACCTTCGGAGAGAGGTTTTTCCGAAACGTGTAGTCGTTGCTGATCCCGATCACGCCTATCCGGGCGTTGTGGATGTCTCCGTTTGAACGGGACCGGGGCAGCTCATAGAGTATGGTATCATCACTACCGATGGCGTCAACCTCGTCAAGGATGACGAGGAACGTCCCGCCAACACGGTCGATCTCCTCATAGAGCATATTGTAGACCGCCTGTGGGGCGTATCCCGTTGTGGCGATCTTATCTTCCTGATGTCTCATCTCGTTCACCATCGCGATCGCGACCTGGTATGACGAGTTGGTGTCGCTCTTCGTTGGTAGATTCTGGCAGTTTAACTGGATGATGGTGAGGTCGACATCGTCGTCTTCGGTGACCTCGTGGGGGAGAACAACCGTGTCGCTTACAATTGAGAATTCGTTCGCGACGAGAGTGTGGTCGTCCTTCTGCTCTTTGATGTCTGAAATGAGCTGATCGGTGAGCCGCTTCGTCACTGCCGTCTTACCGACACCCGTGTCACCGTAGAGAAAGGCGTTCTTCGGAGGGCGACCTTTGTAGATGGGCCTGAGCACCTTCACGTACTCATTCATCATTTCGTCCCGACAGAGAATCTCGTCCGGCGTATAATCCTCCTCGAACACCTCCGCGTTCTCGATGATTTCTGATTTCGAGTCGAATACGGAATCGGTCATGCGAGATTCGTCAACCCCACTCGACTTAGTAGTTTCCACTGTTTCCCACGTTTCATGTGCTTGGTGGAACGTTCTGAGAGACAGTTGAGATACATCAATCACTCACGACGAGAATGGGTCGTGGCATAGAGGTGGGTAGTACAATGGATTCGTTGAGAACACTGGAAAAACGGTGTGTCCCTATCACCAGGTGGAATCGGGGTGTAGATCGGAGTCTGCCTCTATAGAGGCTGTATTAGCTGAATTGTGGAAAAGAACACTGGAAAAACGGTGTGGGGGGTCAATGAATAATGGATGGCTTGAAGAACAGACGAAATCTGGGGAGGGGGTCTGTGAATAATGGATGTGGAAAAGAACACTGGAAAAACGGTGTGGGGGGTCCGTGAATAATGGACGTGGGAAAGAACACTGGAAAAACGGTGTGGTTGCTCTGTGACCCGTTGGCACGATAAACACTGGAAAAACGGTGTGTCGAGAAGCAAAGAACACTGGAAAAACGGTGTGGGGGGTCTGTGAATAATGGACACAGGAGAGAACACTGGAAAAACGGTGTGTCCTCAGAGGTAGAGTGGTGGTTCGAGTGGCTAGAAGATCTCTTCGGCGTGGAGCTCTTCATCTTTGACCGCGCCCCGTACGGTGACTTGTTGACCGAGTCGGAGGTCCTCATCAGTCACGACAGTGTGCTGCTCGTCGTTGGCTTCGAGGGTGGCAGTTTCCCCGGTTCCGAGTATGGTCCCGGTGACTTCGATCGTCTCCCCGCCTTCGTCCGTGTCTTCGTCGTGATCGTCTGCTGCCGACTCGTCGTTGTCGTACTCGTTGAGGCCGGTGGCCTGGGAGTTCTTCTCCGTCGGTGCCTCAGTTTCTCGTTTCGGGACGTCGGCCGCCTTCCGGATGATGGTGATACTGGAGTTCCAGTTGGCCGATCCCTCGGTGCCGCCTTCGAACCCTTCCTGAATCGAGAGGTCGGCTAAGAGCAGTTCGTCCCCGTGTTCGATATTTCTGTCAGCCTTGTCGCCCCAGAGAGCGACCCGGAGCGACCCGGTGCCGTCCTCGACGACGATGTTGCGGACCGAGCCCTCCGATCCATCGTCGCGAGTGAAGCTGTCCTTGTCGTAAGCTTCGCTGACGGTCCCAGCGATCGTCACGACCCCGTCGTCGATGTTCTTGATGTCGGTCGTGTTCGGGCGGTACTCGATGATCTCGTCTACCTCTTCAACGGTAGACCAGCTCCCGGCGTGGAGTTCGAGCTTCTCATCTCGCTCGCGAACGTTCACGTTGGAGACTTTGACCGCTTCGCTGATCTCGAAATCGTCGACGACCTCTGCTTTGTCGTCCCACAGTGCGACTTGGATGCGTCCGGTCTCGTCTCCGAGGATGAGGTTTGCGACCTGACCAGTCGATCCATCGTCGCGGTCGAACGTCTTCAGAGGAGTGGTGTCGAGGAGCAGTCCCGTCACGTCGATGCCGGAGAGGTCGGTGTGGAGATCGTCGATCTGGTAGGTGTCGAACGTCCGAATGTCGATCCCGTCATCGGACACTCGCTCGATATCTTTCACGCTGACTTCGAGACCACGATAGCCGTCCTTCGGGTATCCTTTGACTTCGAGGACTTCGCCGGCCTCGAGGTTCTGCGCTGCTGCCTTGGCCATCCCGTCCCACAACGCGAGCGTGACGTGCCCGGTCTCGTCTCCAACCTCAACGTTACAGACCTGTCCCTGGGAAGATTCCCCGTCTTCGTCTTCACGTTCGAAGGTCCGGAGCTGGCCGACTGATGTGACTTTCGCCGTGAATTCGGCGCTGTCCATCGCCGTCGTGAGGCTCTCGATGCTCTCGACTTTTCCCTGATCGAAGTCCTGAGAGACGAGGATGGCGGCGGCGTGTTCGTCGACGAGGCCGCTCATTTCGTCTACCTTGTTCTCGACCAGTTCCTCGAACTCACTGAAGGGGATTTCCGTGTTGAGTTCATCGAATACGTCTCTAACACCACTCATACTAATACTCACTCTGGACTCACCCGGTGGCTAAAAATATACTCCTCAAACCCCCCACCCACCCCCCGAAATAGCATATAGTGATATGCCATATACGGCAAAGACGGATCGCCCGTCAGTTACAGAGACAGACTCCCCCTTCCCGAATCTGGTTCACACTGAATTCGTGGACTGCGAGAGCAAGTTCGGCCATTGCGTCTGCCTGCTCTTCTGTCGGTCTCCCGCCTCCGTAGTAGCTCTCTGTTCGGTTCTCGCTATACAGATCCTCCATGTCTTCTGCCGTTTCTTGGGTGAACAGACCAATCTCGTGTGCGCGTCTGTAACTGAACTCGTGATCTTGGAAGTCCTCAAGATCATCGTCCGACATCGCGAGCGCGTACGCTTCGATGGATCTCTCTATGGTTCCAAAGCTCACCTCGATGATCGCTGTGTAGTAGTCTCCCTCCGTCTGAAGGGTGTTTGTCACCTCAATGAGCCGGCACGCTTTCGTCAGCTGGGTCTTCCAGTCCTCGTCGGCACTAATCCCGTCCTCGAACTCTGCTCGACCACGGCCTATCAGCTCGAAGGCGTCTTGTGCCCGTTCTAGGGCATCGAGGATGTCACCTGGGTCAGACCGCTCACTCATCGCTACCACCCTCCTCGAGAAGGAGCTTTTCGACCGTCTCAAACTGGTTAGTGCTGTAGATCGGGATACCTGAAACAACAATTTCCCGGATGTCGTCGGTATACGTGGGAATCGCTTGGACCGCTTCAACGTCGATGTCGTACGCATACCTGTTGCCGTCGAACTCGGCGTCTTCGAGGTCGCGACCAACAGCGTTCGCCTCCCGCTGGTTTGGGGCTCGTTCGTTCGTCGTGAGCACCCAGAGGTCGATGTCGCTGCGCCGATCGGCTTCGCCACGCGCCACGCTTCCGTACAGGACGATCCCGATGACGCCGTTGAGACGGTCAGTGAGTTCGTCGACGGCGGCCTTCACGGGCTTGTGGAACTCTGGTTGCGGTATTCGGAGGAGCGGGTCGTCCGGCACAGCAAGTCGCTCTCGGTTGATCTGAACGAGCCGCTGGTTGTTATCAGGATGTTCAACCACTAATCCGTTCTTGACGAGGGTGTTGACCGCTCTCCGAACCGTCTGTTGGGAATGGCCAATCTGGTCAGCCACCTCGCGCTGTGAGAACTGCTTGAATCGGTGGTTCGTTAAAAATAGCAAGATGTCGTTCGTTGCCTTGCTTTTGAATAAATCCGCGTCTGAGGCGGGTATTGGAACGGATATGGACACACCCTGTTCGGGGCTCGATTCCGTCTCATGGCTCATGTGCCATGCTACGGCTCACTACTATATAAAGTTTATATGGAAATGCGGGCTGTACTTATGAGCTATCGAATCCAGCTATCCGTCGATGTCTTCGATCGCCTCGGCAGCGGCATCGCCGAGCTCGCCTGCTTCGATGTGCGAGTACCGTTTCCGAACCATCTCCTCGGAGTTGTCTAGATATCGAGCAGCGACCGTGTAGCCGAATGCTCGCACTAGGACTTCTCCCATCCCCCGACGCCCCCCGTGTGGCGCGAGATACTCGTGTTTTGAATGCTCGACGTCTACGTCACTGTCCTCAGTGATCCGTTTCAGCGCACCGCGAGCGCCGTCTGTCGTGATCGAGGGGACGCGGATGTTCTTTGAGAGAGCGAGGAAGATGTCGTAGTCACTGTCCTCACGGAGAGTGGAGATTTCCTCCTCGTCGAGCCCTCTATTCGCCAATTCCTCTTTGACCTGCTTCGAGACAGTCGCGAAGTGGAGGGTTGGAAACACCGCCCACTGGTCAGAGGGAGGATCGAGACGCCGTTTGTAGAGGCGTAGTGGTTCGATAACGGGATCTGGGAGGCTCGCGCTGTCCCATGACTGCTTCTTCCGGTAGACGTCGATACTCCCGTCGCTGAGGCTAACGTCCTCCCAGCGGACTCCTCGACGGCGGGGGTCGCTCCCATCACGGACTAACTCACCAATGCGAATCGCGGTATAGGCGACGAGATAGACAAGTGCGCGATCGCGAGCTGCTCGGAGAGCATCGTAGCGGGCGCGAGCTTTCGCATCGGGATCATCGGCTGGGACTTCTGAAAGCCTCTCGCTCGCCTCGTAGGCGGCGTCGTCGACGTACTGGGTGAGAGCGTGTCGCTGGTCGGATGTCCACGCTTGTTGATCACCGGGTCTCCGGCCGTCGTCATCGGGCAAGGGGGCTGTCGCGCTCGCTCGCTGCGCGAAGTGCGTATCGAGGTACCCTTCGGTGACGCACCAACCACACCACGCTGAGAGGTAAGCGTAGTAGGTCTGGACAGTGTTTTGCTTGAGACCGCGGTCACTCGTCAAGTGACGGGCGTACTCGCGGAACACGGTTTCGGAGAGGTCGTCGAACCTCGGGTCGCGATCGGCGTCGTCGGGGACAATCCCGGTCCACTCATCGGGGCCTCGCTCGCCAGCTGCCCACTCAACGAACCGTTCTAACTCTCGCTTGCTGTTTCGCCGGTAGTGGCCCCCGCTGCTGCCTCGACCCTTCCCGATATCCTGAAAGTAGCGAGTGAACGTCCCGTCAAGGCTGCCCCCAGCTCCTGAGTCACTAAGCATCCCGGATCACCGCCGGGGTAGCTTCTCGGTCGAAATCCGGGGGTAGAGGCCTGTTCTCTTTGGAGATCACGTTTCGTGCTTGTGTGACGGCGTCGGGGTACTTCAAACTACTTCTGATTATCCAAGTAATCATAAGTAGTGCTCTATTCACCAATTCCGGCGAAATCACCCCGCACAGGCTGTGTGAGCTAACAAACACATCTTTTAAAGTGTATTTCGCTATACAGAATATCTCCTCTGGAGTTGCGAATACCATCAATCCTATGCACGGGTCGGCGGCTGAACGCGGCGTGACTAGCGGATCAAGAACCGAGTGACCTACGCTCAGCGGTCACTCACCGGAGTGAGTGGCCAGCTGGTCGCGGTTCGAGCCGGAATTTCAGCTGTCGGGACAGCGATGCCTCTCGGAAGGGGCGAGCACGGAACGAACTCTATATCAATGTGACCAGCCTCCGTCGAAGGAAGCCACGAAACCGCGGGGCGATCACCCGCGGTTTCGTGCGGAACTCGACGATACCGAGCGATCGTTGAACGAGGAGATCGACCAGCAACCACATGTCGTACAGCAGCATCGCGAACCCGAAGTGGAACAACCGCACCCCGTACTCTCGGGAGGTCGTCCACGGGGCGAACTGCTTGATCCCGCCATAGGCATTCTCTATTCCGCCACGGCGAGTGTAGCGTTTGATCCGGCGACGCGTCGACCGACGGTCCAGACGAATCTCGTCGTTCACGTCGAGATTCGTCAGGAACACCTGGGTCTGGTCACGATCCTCGTCCGGCGGGAGGGCGACAAGCGTCGTTTCGGCTCGCTTTCTGACGCCACCGCTGTCTTTGACTGGCCCGTAGATCCCGTACTCGTCTCGGACCGTCACCTGCTTCTGACCGTCCACGTCCTCGTTCATGCGCGCGATGAACCGCTTGATGCGGTCATCGCGCGCGGCTGGGATCACGTAGAACAGGTCCCGTTCTTCGAGCGCGGCAACGACGTCTGTGGCGTGAAACTCTCTATCGGCGAACACCCGACGGATACGCAGGTTTGCCCGCGCTTCGACGATGTCGACGAGTCGGCGGACGACGCCGCCGACTCGATAGGATCTCTCCTCGCCAGCGTACGCGTCCGGGTCGTGATCGTCGGCATCACCGATCGGCAGCATCGCCGCCGTGAACAGGACGTTGTCGCCGACGATGCTCGCTGTCGCAACCTTGTGACACCAGTCGTAGGACTTGTCTTCGGGCGCTCCTTGGACCCGCACGAGTTCCTCCCGCTCGCCGTAGTACGCGATGTAGGTCATGTCGATTGCGAGCATCGCTGGCTGTTCGAACTCGACGTAGGGCTTGGCCCGCGTCAAGACGCGGGCCGCGCCCCGGTTGATCATCTCCGTGATTTCTTCGATGTCCAGGGTTTTGATCGCCTCCAGCAGCGTTTCACCGGTCGGACCGTCCGCGAAGAACGGGTCGTCGAGGTCCGGGTCTGGATTGACGTAATCGCCGTAGGTTTCGGCACCGCCGTTGGCGGCGGTGCCTGTAACCCCGAGGAGGGTCTCCAAGAGGAGTAACTCCTTGTCGGCGTAGATCGCGTCCTCGGAGCGGTCAAAGTCGAACGCCGGGAACACGACCGTGGTGAGTTCATCCAGCACTTCGCGGGTCTTGCCACGGATCAGCCGGTTGACCGTGCGCTTCGAGGAGCCAGTTGGCTCCGTCGAAGCGCTGTCCTGGTTGGGCGCTCCAATCGGACTGCCGCGACGAGCAGCAAGCGTCCGAATCTGGCGACAACTCACCTCGATCGTCCGTTCTATCTCCCCGAATCGGTTGTTTCGTGCTCGCGAGAGAGTACTTTGGTCTGGAACATCTTCTGGGTCAAACCCAAGTATTGCGGCCGTGTCTGGATCCGTTTCGAGCGTCCGATGCACGGCGGCATCGGACGCGTCGGTGAGTTCTGCCAATAATATTGCCCGAAGCATCGGTTCGAACGGTTTGGCGTCGTGCCACTCTGGGTAGGGGTCGTCTCGTGCATACGTCGTGAGGTCGAGGTGGCCGACCACCTCGACCGCTGTCGTTGTCTCATCGAGAATTTCATCCGCTTGCTGTGTCAGTATCCCCCACCCACCAGACAAGGGATCAACATCTGCAAGTCTGTCATCTGTCTGTGGGTCGGCGCTGCCCTTGGCAGCTCCGACCCCATTTGAGTCGTCGTGGACCATCTCTGTGGACAGATCGTCTCACAGAACGGGAAGATTAAGCGAAGACGAGCAGGAGTACAGGTATGGAAGACGATCCCCCAGTCATGGAGTCACTCCCGAAGCAACCGCTCACGGAAGCCAACATCAAAGAAATCGGTGAGAGCGATGCAGTGGTCGGTGCAATGTCGTTCCCGGGTGAACAGGAAGTCCGTGGCTTCGTCCTCGAACACGAGGACTCATTCACCGTCCTCGTGTTCGATCATCGGACAGAAACCTGGCGCAAGCTGAATCAGTACGATAAAGACGAGATCTCTGTGCAAACAGCCATACAATGGGCTGTCGACGACCGTACAGAGTGGTTTGCGGACACTGGCCGTCTCTCCGAACTGTAGGGTTTATGATCGGATCTTCTCATTGTATCGCGAGTCGGGGTCGCTGACCCCGACCCGCTCACGTGGCCTTCGCGAGTGGTTCTCTGGGAACGGGCTCGATCCAATCCCGTGCATAGATTCTGTCGTTCGCAACTCCAGTCTCCTCGATTTTTTTCACAGATTCGGCGTTTGGATTTCTACAAACCACCAACCAGACGACAGATGGTGCGTCTCGCAATTGGCCTGATTGCCAACAGGCGCTTCGGAGGATGCCGTACAGCGTGGTTGATTCTCAGCGTCTCACCTTCCCAAACAGTTATCACCTACAATCGCCTACAGTCAACTACAAAGAGGCTTCCACCATGCCTGTCGACCTTCGAACTCACGACCCATCCGACGACGTCCATATCAACCCGCGTACGAACAAGGCTGCTATTATCCGCGTCCTCTATACGAATCCCAACTACGGGTTCACCCCCTCTGAGATCCACAACCGACTTGATGACATCCCAAAGGGAAGTATCACGGGCACGCTCACCCGTCTTCTCAACGACGGCGACATCGGCAAGACCGCTGACGGCTACTACCACGCCCTCAAGGGCCGTGATGACCTCCGGCGATTCGCCCGCGGCCTCGTTCAAGTCCAGGCTCTTACCGACCGCTACGACGATGACTTCACTCCTGACGATATCGAACAAACGGACGACCACCCCACGAGCGACGCACACTCCGAGACCAGACAGCACAGCGGTGCCGATGAAGAACCTGTACCCGAAGACTGGATTGAGAGCGTCGACGACTCCGAGCAGGCGTAGCGACTTGATATGACATGGTATTTTCAGGGCAGTCTCGTCTTTGCGGTTGACCCGACGGGAGCTCATACGAACCCACGGCCTGTCGTTGTTATCTCAGATGCTGACCGGCCCTACCTGGAAGAGGAAGCAACTGTTGTTTGTCTCGGCACGAAGGCCGACGAGCGGTACAAGCACTCAACGCCTGTTCTCCCGAACGATGTCATCAACAATGCCCACCTCAAGAAGACTACGTACGTCCTCCCGTGGGCGATCTACACGATCTCTCTCTCCAGTATAGACGATACTCTTCCACGGGGACGACTCACCGACGAAGGTATGGACCTCATCTCAGACGCTGTCGACAATATGATTCGACCGTGTCCGCCGTCAACGTGAAAAGCCGTATCGTCTACCTGACATTTATCGTGGATTTCGGGGAGAAACGTCGAGTGAATTACATATCTATTCACCAGTTCTGTTACCAGCTCTTCCTTAGAACAGTCTCTAAGTTCTTTTGACATAGCAAATAATTAATGTATCTTTATTGGTAATAGTCTTTTCGTCGGTTGAGAGATTTTGCGAAATTTGAGGCGAGTTTGGAGGGTCGAGGGGTAGGGTAGATGGGTCTATTCGGCGTTGAGTTTCAGAAAATACAGGATAATCCGAAACGCCTACTCTATCTATACATCGCCAAGAGGGACGTAGTGAGTGTCTGAATTAGAGAATATACCTGCGGGTTGTGCCGCAAATCGGTATGTGCCAGAAGGAACGTCAAAAATCACAGAGCGTGTGACCGACAAGCCCGGCTGTAGCTGATCGAACGAAATCGGTTCTGCTGATATCCGGCTGTCTTGGTCAGCGTAAATACCTGCTTCTGTGTCTGCATCGAATGTTCGATCCTCTCCATCAATCACCTTCAGAAAGTTTGTGGTGATGTCCAGAGACTCGTCACCGACATTCTCCATGTCTAAGTTGACCACGAGGAAGATCCCGTCAGGAGTAGACCCAAGATCAGGGCCAGAGCCAATGTAGTCTTCAATAGTTGAATAATCATTCACGGTATATTGAATTTCCTGCGCTCCGTCGCCAACAGTGAATGTTTCTCCTATATCGTGTGTGAGTGTCTGTTGCTCATCTCCACCATCACTCCCTCCATCGCTCCCGTCATTATTACCATCGTTACTGCCTCCATCACTTCCTCCATCATCTGTGCCACCATCTCCAGAACATCCTGCTAAGGCGCTAATCCCAACCACACCGGAGGTGACGATGAATTGTCTTCTGTCCATATGCCAGTTGAGTGAGCATAGGTATAAAAAGATAGGGCATACCTAATCCGATTGTTATCTACTCCAGTTATTCACACTCGAACGATATCACAAACAGATGACGGAGGAAGAACAGCTTGCACTTCTCCTCTATAATTGCTCTCGCCTATTGGAATAGGATCTACTCCTCGTCCTCCTCCTCTCTCATCTCTCGTAGTTTCTTTTTTAGTTCGATCTCGTCTTCCATGTCATCAGGTGAGGTGTAGAATACATCCCCATCGACGTTTGCGAGGACAGTGCCGTTGTTCTCCTCGATTATAGTCTGATCAATCTCATTGATAAAGATCATCTTGTTATTGACCTGCCGTATCCCAATGTTAGAATCATCTCGTTCCTGCAAGAGTTTATAGATGTTAATGAGGGTGTTGAGGCTACTAACAAGTAGAATTCCTACAGAGACATCGAAGGTTGACAGAGATTTTCGTTTGAATTGACCGCCGTACTCAATCTCGTCTTCTGCATCGAGTTCCTTTGCTAGGTCTTCGATTAGTTCGATTTTCTCCTCTTCAGACAGCTCTCCAGCTCCTTTGAGTAACCATTCGACTTTGTATTGTTCTTTCGTCATATGCTACGTTGTGCGCTATCGCATTTAAACCTCCAGATGGATTGAACTGTTCTACCTCAAAAATTCAATCTGTAGATAGTAGTCGTCAGACAGCCCCTTGGATCCAGTCTACGACGTTTTCAATACCGTATGCACCAACCGAGACCGAGAATGCAAAGACCAGAAAAACAAACGCAACGAACAGGAATTCTACTCCATAGCTCACCCAATTTTCGGCGATTGATCTTCCCGATTGTATCGTTGAATGCGTCTCTCACATCATCTTCATCGGACGTGATCCTATACACATATGGATCAGATTGAGAACCACTTTTTTTGACGAGATGATCAGCATTCACAGCGGCTTTTCAGCTCTTCGTGTTAGATAATCCTCCTTATCCTCGCCCACCATCACCAACGAAACATCGTCTCCTCTATCAAGCGCCTTCAGGTTCTGCCTGTATTGTCTTCTAATATCTCGTCTGAACTTCCGAGCTTGGGCAAAGTCAGGATATACCTTCTTTAGAAAATCGACAATAGAACTCATCAGGTCGAGGCCACGTATATATTAGATTCTGCTTTCACATGAACCGCATATTCTCCGTCAGTCTCTGAATAAGCATCTTTGACCCATTCATGATCTAAAACTTCCTCAACAGTAAGCCCAGCACTCGATATAGATACCTCTACTGTGTAATCTCCGTTCGGATGAGGGCTTTTACGCTTGGTTTCAAATTCAGATTCAATTCGAGCCTCGATACGCTCCTCTGTAGACATATCTGCCGTTTATTTGTAGTGTCTCATAATGGTTTGCCTATCTACTACCCTCGTGTTCAGATAAGCTGATTCCATGCGAAGGCAAAAGATCTGAGCTACTCGTTTGCTGTTTCTGCTTCGGCGTTGCTGAAACAGTTTGAGAAACTGGTAGTTCTACGTTTTACTTCACGAAAGACACGTTCAATGCTGTTCCGATTTCCATGTCGTTCGTATTTGAAATTGAGATCATGTTTTTCACAAGCTCGATGAAGTGGAACCGCACCATCAACGAGAAAGATCGCATCGTCCACATCGTGTTTGTCGCGGAGTTCCGCAAAAAACTGATCGGCGATCACGTTCGTTCTTGTCGGCTCAAGCCTTGTATGTAGTAAATCGTTCGAGTCGGGATCGACGGCAGCATACAGCCAATACTGTTCATCGTTAAGCTGAATCACAGTCTCGTCAACCGCGACGTGATTCGGGCTCCGATCTGATTCCGGCTGTAAATCGGCCTTATGAACCCAGTTATGAACGGTGGATCGAACCCGATCAACACCGAAAACCTCAAGAAACGAAACAGTATTCGAAAGCGATAATCCAGCCAAATGGAGCTGAATACTGAGCTTCATCAACAGCCGCGGTGTTGCTTCTCGCTCCACAAACTCTAAGTTGATCTTGTCCAAACAGCCGCTGAGGCGGTCGTTTTCGGGCATGACCACTTTGAAAACGCACCGCCTCACTTTTCAAACCTTATCTGAACACCGTCTCTACTACTCCAACCGATCTTACATACCTACCCTACCCACCCCCCACTCCAATGCGGTCGTGCGGGCGGGCGTGAACAGACCAAGCTCCTTACCATACTCAACTCTCTAAAATCGCTGTTTGAAGGGGTCGGAATATAGCCCATATAGAGGGTGTTTTCGGGTCGTTTTCCCGAAACCCCATCCAGAACCTATAGAGAACGCCTGAGAGTACAAAATCAAGGTGGAAAAGAGATTTTGAACGGCGAAAACCCGCTAACCCTTCGTCGTCTATTGATCTTCGTTTTCTTCCTTCGCTTCTCGTTGAGCTGTCTCACGGAGGAATTCAATCATCTTCTCTTCATTTTCCTCAACTCGTTCTGCTTGACCCGAATCGTCGTGGATAGCGCAGAACCCGTGTTCATTCAATCCATTCTGATTCTTACAACGCTCTCCATTATCCTTCTCAAAGAGGCATTGGCCCCAGAAATCGTCCCAATCTACGTCCTCAGTCTGGTCGTCCAGATCCCACTCCTATTCTGATTCTTCTAGAGTGTCGTACTCCCAATCCGTCTGAGGGATCTGAGATAGAACTTTCTTCGGGTCGTCTGTATCAGCGCCTTCGTAGATTTTTGCAGTCTTCTCACTCTCTTTATAGACGAGATCGGATAGCATACGAACGTCCTTATGAACGTCCCGTGCGTCCTCTCTATGCGATATGAGGATAAGATCATCCGTCTTTAGTTAAGTCTGATAGTAATATTTCTCTGTAGTATTATGCTCAGAAGTATTGAGAAGTACTAATCGAACGAGTTGGACAGCGTATCCATCGAAACCAAGCGATGAAGCAACCTAGAAACGAGGTTTTCTTACCGTAGCGAGGGTAAATGGGTAGAATTCGAGCGGAAACTGTGCTAGAATAGTATTACTGAGAGTATTAACTAAAGACCGATGCTACTCCTCTACGACCCACAGATCTACAGGTTCAAAAGCAACTCCCGGAGACAGGTCCTGATCAAAGACCTGACGTCGTCGACCAGATCAATCTAACCCAGTTCCACAACGCAGAGAACGCCGTAATATCCAGTTCCAGCAGCGAGGACTACATTCGAGGCCTACACAGCAGAATCGACGAAGTACGCCGGAGAGAAGAAATCACAATGCCTCTTGAAACAGAATCTATGGAAACCGTAGAGGTAGAAAAGACTCCGGCCTACCAAGCACCAAAAATCTCTCCTGACATACCCGGCTGTACCACCATGACCCATCTCCGGTACGACAAAAGGCGTCCCAGCTGCCAGGTACCAAAAGGCCGGAACCTGGCCCGCCGGATTTTCAACGAGGTCGGATTCCCTGACGCAGCACTCATCTACGCAATCAGATTCTTCGAAGAACAACTGGAACTATAGGTGGCATACTGAGTATATGAGAGCTCGATAATCCGGTCAACAACGCTGTACTCCTCGTCTAAGATTTCTGGGGACATCAGCAGCTAAGTCACTGTTACTGGTTCTGGTTTAGACTAAGTAAAGGTTATAAGGCCACCATTACGTAATATATGTATCAAATGACTCAGAAAACAATCGGACAGAATACCGGCCAATCAGGCCGTGTGAATCTGTCTGGTCCTGAACTTGCTCAATTCGATGCTGACGTCGGCGATCCAATAAAGATAGATGTCGCTGAGTCGAAGGGAATTGCTAAAGCCATCATAGAGAATAGTGTCGAAGAAGAATTCGTTATTGTTTCCAAACCAGTCAATATATCATCATCTACGGGGGAAATAAATGAGTAGCGAGTATCCCTCTCTGTTCGACAGTTGCCAACCTCGCGAGGATGTGCTCGACGGTTCTCTTCAGGAGGAACAGTTTGCTGCAAAACTATCTACCGTTGTTCACAACCCCGATAATGCTGCCCCTGTCTACCGCGATTCCGGCTCTTTCTATGATATGACCTACCCCACAGAGGGGCTGCAAACACTCCTTTCAAACCTCACCGGGCGGTTTCTTGCGACGACAGAGTACGATCCCGGTTCATACACCTCGAGTATTCTTTGTCTTGACACACGCTTCGGCGGTGGGAAAACACACGACTTGATTGCTGCCTACCACCTCGCGGAAAACCCGAGCACGATCAAGAATCTCTCACACTATCTTTTGGATGGCGACGATACACTTGCGTCCAACTACCAGGACGCAGTTGCTGATAATCTCGATATTGCGACCGGCGTTTTCATCGGGACGAAAGCCGACAGCAAAGATGCTCGCCACGCTGACGACGATCCGAATGCTCCAAACACCCGTACAATGTGGGGCGAACTGGCCTACCAGCTCTACGGTCTTGATGGCTACGAGTTTGTCAAAGACTACGATCAAGACCAGGCTGCTCCTGGTGAAGGTACTCTTTCAAAGCTCTTCGCTCAATATGACCAGCCGGCGCTGATCCTGATCGACGAGATTGCTGACTACATGAACAAGGCCGCCGGCATGCCTGTCGGCGATAAAACGCTTGCCGATCAGACGCTTTCGTTTGTGATGGCGCTGCTTGAAGCAGCTTCCGAATCGGATAACGTGACGGTCGTCTACTCTATCGCAGATACAGCATTCGGCGAGCAGGCCGACCGGGTTCGGGACAGCGTTAATGACCACATCGAGGAGGTCAACGAGATTGGTCGCCGACAACACAAGACAATCACCCCCACGGGTGAAAATGAGATCGGTAAAGTGCTACAACACCGGCTGTTTACTGAGGTTCCAGACGATACTTCTCGTGAAGCCGCTGACACCTACTTCCAGTTCTACGACCAGGAAGATCGTCAATATCCACAGGAAGCAACTGACGCCGGCTACGTAGATGTCCTTGCACGTGAGTACCCCTTCCACCCCTCACTGATTAATGCGCTCACGGACAAGATCGATACAATCCCCCGGTTTCAGCGTACTCGTGATGCCCTCCGCTTGCTTGCGCGAGCTGTCTACTATCTCTGGAATCACCAACCGGAGAGTTATGACCGTCACTGGATTCGGATTTACGACCTTACAGTCGCCGATGACGATCCCGGTGGTGGGGTTCAGACGATTCTTCGTGAGCGGCTCTTTGACTTTGTCGATCTTGGCCCTGCAGTCACTGCCGACATCTACGACGATGACGGGACTGCTCACGCCCAACTTGAGGACCGCAAATGGACCGAAAACGGTCTTCCACCGCTCGGCACTCACCTGACAACGACGGTTCTCTGGCACAGTCTCGCGTATGGTGAGCAGGCAGCCGGCCTGACACACGCCGACTTGAACCTCGCCATCGGCCACCCGGACCTGAACTTCGACGACTACGATGCCGCACTATCTGCGCTCCGGGGCGACGACATGGACGTCGCGTGTTATTTCCTCTACGAGGAAGAGCGAATCCGGTTCAAGCAAGAACCAAACCTGATTCGAATCATCGATCAGCGGATAGAGTCCACTCCAGAAGCGACCGCACATTCGCGTTTCGAGAACCGTCTCACTTCGAAGGAGATTGGGGACGGTGGCTTCCAGCCAGTCGTGTTCCCCGAATCGCCGGCGGACTTACCTGATACACCCGACACACCGAAACTCGCGGTTATGCATCCGGACACCGCTGCTGTCGAGGATGGTGGTGATACGCCGCCAAGCCGTGTGACCCAGCTTTACGAGCAGCAAGCCGCGAAACACGAGGGGGAGACAGAGACGCGTATCTACAAAAACTACGCCCTGTTCCTCGCTCCTGACGCTGACCGGATGGATGCAGCGATCGATGAGGCTCGGCGTCTCGAAGCAATTGAGGCCTTACTTGATAGTCCTGAGCAGAAGGCCGACCTCTCGTCGGAGCAAATCGAGGAGCTCCGAGAGCGAAGCGACGAGGCACAGCTGATGCTTGGGGAGCTCGTACGGAACGTCTATCGTCACCTCTACTACCCAGACCGGAACGGGCTAACTCACATCACCATCGGCGCGACCGAATCTAACGGCGGGACGACGTTGGTCGATGCTGTTCAGACAACGCTCGAAGATAAGATCGTGAAACGCGACGCCGGTGCTCGTGGATCCGCGCACGTTCAACAGAAACTCTGGCAACAGACTCAGGACGTTATGTCCACCGACGCGCTGGTCAACCAGTACGCGAAGAAGCCCGGACTGGACTACCTCTTCAGCACGAAACCGATTCGCGAGACTGTCTCCACCCTCGTTAGTGATCACGGGTACGCCTATTGGGATGGCGAGTCCGGAACTGCGTACTGGGCCGGGACAACAGAGCCTAAGGCGTGGCCACACCCCGAACCGTTCGTGGATTCCCCCGATGTTGAGACATCGATTCGGGACAGCAACGTCCAGATCGGGAGTGCCTTCGTCGTCTACCGAGATATCGACGCGCTTGTCGACGACCATCTCGACGAAATCGACCGACCAGAACAGACGGTCGCTACCTGTGCTGAATGTGGGACGGAGATTGAAAACCCAGAAGGTACCGAACCCCACTACTGTGAGGAACACCAGTCTGATACGACCTGTAGTTCCTGCGGCAAAGAGGTCGCTAGCGAGCAGTTGCTGGACGAACGCGGTCGCTGCCAGGAGTGCCAGCCCGACGAGTCCTGGGACGCGAGCAAGAAGATGATGTCTGCCTCACGGGCGTTCTCGGAAGTCCGGCGTGATGCGGAATCGAAGGCCGGGACGGACCGGACGCCACTACTTGAAGAGGTGACTATCCAGGTCGGCGGGGATGATCCCTTCCAGGCGGCCAAGTTCGTCAGTCAGCGCCCTGGATTCAAAGCCCGTGAAGACGCGGTGACGGTTCGAATGGAGTACGAAACCCGGACTGACGACGGAACGTACAGCGCCGAATTCACAGGGTCACCGAGCCGATTCCGGGACGTGATCGACCAGCCCGGCTCGTTCGGCGATGATCGAGAAACAATCCAGTTCCGCTTCCAGTTCGACGAGCCCGAACCGATCACCGACGCGGGCGATGACCTCCTCGCTGGCCTCGATAATGACCTCGATGCGGGCAACATCGACGTCCGGGTCGAGGGTCGTGGCCCGATTCGGGCGAGTTCGGAGGTGACGGTCTGATGGCGAGCCGCGGATCGGATTTTGCGACCTCACCTGCTGAGGGAACAGAGGAGGATCGGTTGGTCCGCTACGGAACGAGTATGTTCGGTGGTCGCCCAACGTTCACGCTCGTCCGCCGAGAGACAGACAGTGGAGGCGAGTGGACGCTCCACGAACTACTCCCTCGCGAGCAGGCCGAAGCCCGCCGTGATCGCTTGGAGCGGGATGGTCGTTCGCTGAGTATCACTCCAGTCGAGGATCTCGTCTCGGACATCGCTGGCGACGACCTCCTTTCCAAGCTCGATGGTTGGACGTGGGATGAGTGGGCCGGCGCAAAGGTCGCACGGCTTGACCCGACCCGCGTCCGTGCGCTCCAGGACGTCGTCCGGGAAGCGATCGAGGGCACGCCAGGAGATTCATCAGAAGTTCTCACCGGGGGGGCTGGATTCGTGTTCCTACCCGAGACGGCAGGCGTGCGGCTTGCTGTTGCCTTCCGTGGCGTGAAGCCGATCCAACGTATCGACCGGATGCGGTCGCTGGCTCGAGGTGTTGCACGGATGAGCGATGAGGAGTGTTACTACTGGTACGCAAAGTGTCGGTCTCCGTCGAGTCCGAACGGTGAAAAGGCACTTCGAGTGTTGCTGACGGACCACATCAAGTGATCTAACTATGAGTCAAAACCCGGAAAGTCAGGATAGCGATTCGGAGCTGAAGCGTGTCGCAATTGAGGGGAACCTTCCCCTGAAGGCGGTTGGTATCGAGAATCTGAAAGAGGCCAATCCTTACTTTATGCCTCCGCATCGGTACCTTCACCCGTGGTTTGCTCGCCGCCCGACTCCCGCTTCTAGACTCGCTATTCTTTCGTCTGTACTCCCTCCAGAAGTGGACGCCAACACGCTGCTTGATTGGATGCAGATCAAGCCCCGTGACGACATTGACGTCGATATTGAAGAGTACGTGGCAGAAAAGAAGCGTACTGAAGATGACCGAGATGGAAACTTAGAGGACCACTACGGGTATCCTCGCCCGTACACTCGGACACCGACAACAGATGAGAAAGCGGAGATGCACGAGTTACTTCGGGAACATTGGGATGGAGAGCTACCCACTGTCTTAGATCCGACTGCTGGCGGTGGCGTCATTCCGTTTGAATCTCTTCGCTACGGCCTGCCGACAGCAGCAAACGAACTTAACCCCGTCCCGACTGTGATGCTCAAGGTTCTTCTTGAGTATGCGCCAAGCGTTGGTTCTCTCCAGAGTGAACTCAATCGGTGGGGTGACCGAATTGATGAACTTGCTGAGGAGGAGCTTGAACCTTATTTCCCAAGCGAAGGTGAGCGTCAGACCCCTTCTCACTATGCATGTACTTACACGGTAGACTGCCCGGAGTGTGGGTGCGATATCCCTATGGCAAAGAAATGGTGGCTACAGAAACGTTCCTCCTCAAAGGGGGTCGCAGCACGTCCTTCTGTATCTGAGGATGGGACTGAGATTGAGTACGAAGTCGTTAGGCTACCGGATGATGTTACGAAATCTGAGTACAACCCGCAGGATGGCCCTCATACTCGTAGTGGTGCAGAGTGCCTGAATTGTGGAATCGTGATGGAGTCGGATGCCATACAAGAGAGGATTCGGAATTCCGAATTTAGATACGAAATCTATGGAGTGAAATATGAGAAATCATCTGGTGGAACCGCTTGGCGAGCACCGACCGAAGCAGACTACGAAGCACAATCAAAAGCTGCAGACCGTATTGAATCAGACTTCGAGTTGAGTACACTCCTAGACGTTAAGCGATATATCGGTGATGAGGATAGAGCAGGTCCTTACGGTGTTACGAAGTGGAGAGATGCATTCACTCCAAGACAGCTTGTTACCCAATATGAGTATCTCCAAGCGTACAAGCAGTGTCAGGAGGAGATACTCAACCAGTATGATGAATTGAAAGGTGAGGCGGTCCTCACAATACTGTCTTTGGTAGCTAGCAAAGTCATCGATAGAAATACGCGATTCTCCCCTCTAGACACAAGTAACGGTCTTCTGGGCGATGCTTTAGGCGGGAAGCACTTCACTCTCCAATGGGCGTTTGTGGAGAACAATCCAGCAGCAGGCAACCAAGATCATCAAGATCATCTTGACCGTGTCCGAGATTCCTACGAGGAAATCGCGACGTATCTAGAGGATGAGGATGCTGATGATGTTCAGGTTTCTCAGAGAGACGCAGCAGATCTGCCTATAGACTCTGATTCTATCCAAGCCATCATTATCGACCCGCCTTACTATGACAGCATCATCTATTCGGAAATGTCTGACATGAGCTACGTCTGGCTCAAAGAGTATCTCCAAGATATCCATCCGGAGGTATTCTCTGACGATCTTACTGACAAAGGCCAGGAGGCGGTCGCTAATGTAGCCGAATACGAGGAGGTCGCTTCGGACTCCAAATCTAAGTCCGAATTAGCTGCCGAGGACTACGAGAACAAGATGGCAGAGATTTTCCAAGAACTCTACCGTGTTCTTGAGCCCGGCGGAGTAATGACCGTCATGTTCACCCACAAGGAATCTAGTGCGTGGGATACACTCACAAAATCGCTGATCCGGTCTGGCTTCACAATCACATCTACCCATCCAATCACCAGCGAGATGCCCCAGCGGACCGACACCCGTGGTGGAGGTTCAGCTGATAGTACACTGCTGCTCACAGGGAGAAAGCCGCACGAAAGCAAGACGGAATCTGAAAAGGTCCCCACCCTGTGGAGCGATGTTCGTGCTGAGACTCGCGAAGTAGCGAAAGAGGCTGCGAGAGATTTGCTAGATGCTGGCCTCTCTCTGACGAAAACAGACGTCATTATTTCCGCTTTCGGACCGACACTGCAGGTCTACGCAGATGCGTACCCTGTGGTTGACGACCAGGACAACGAAATTCCTCCCCGTCGAGCCTTAGAAGAAGCACGCGAAGCTGTTACGCGAGTCCTCGTCGAGGAATACCTTGAAGGCGAACGACTGGATGACCTGGATGACATTACAGAGTGGTATATTCTCTCCTGGCTGGTTCACGAGTCCGATACTTTCCATTACGATGATGGTCACCAGCTGGGCCTCGGAGTTGGCGTTGATATCGACGATATCAAACGCTCTACGAAAATCTGGGGGAAGAAACGTGGTGATATTCAGCTGAAGACCCACGAGGACCGCGTTCAGGATATCACACTCCCACCCGAGGAGAGATCCAACCGGACGCCGGTTGACCCCGAAGCGCTGTCCTACACTATTGCCCTTGACGCGGTTCACGCAGCTATGCACGTTTACGAGAAACAGGGCGAGGACGTCACGATCGATTGGCTCAGAGAACGTAACTTCGACACCGACGCGGGGTTCAAGGCGACGTTGAAAGCTCTCCTCCAAGTTCTTCCCCAGAACAGTTCGGAATGGGTGGCTGCTCGCGACCTCGCCATTGGTCGGACCCACGACGCTCTCGGTCTCGAGTTCACTCCCACCGATTTTACTGACCCTTCAGAAGACACACTCGAACAAAGCGAACTCGGTGACCACGCTTAACTCGAAACCCTTCCAGCATGACTAATCTACGTGAACGCGAGTGGCAGTCCATCTACGAGAGCAAACCCGAGCAGGGACGAGCCCACTTAGTCAAGGACTTCTACGAGCCCGCACTGGAACGCAGCCAGCAGTACGACCGGATTGCGGGCTACTTCTCCAGTACAGCACTTGCGGCTGCTGCTAACGGTGTTCACGCTCTCGTCGAGAACGATGGCGAAATGCGGCTCATCGTCGGCACCGAACTCTACGAGTCGGATCGACCGGTCCTTGAGACACTCACCGACCGCCTCGAAGAGAACCTCGAGGACCTTGATGATGAACGCCTGGATGCGAACCTCCGCATCCTGGCGCGTCTCCTCCGGGAAGGCCGAATCCACATCAAGGTCGCCTATCCTCGCTCTCCATCTCACGATTGGGAGATTTTCCACCCGAAAGTCGGACTCTTCCACGATAGCGATGGAAACACGATTTCGTTCGAGGGAAGCGTCAACGAGACCGTCGGCGGCTGGGCTCGCAACTACGAGCGATTCAAAGTTCATCGGTCGTGGGTGCCAGAGCAGGCAGACTACGTCGACGGTGACGAGGAGACCTTCGAGCGGCTGTGGAGTGATGAACACCCCTTCGTCGAAGTGTATGACCTACCCGAGGCGATCGAAGAGGACATCATCGACTGGAAAGCCCCAGACACCGAGAGCGATCTTCAGGAAGCGATTCAGATCGCGAACGGTACAGCTCCGCCGACGGAGCGCGACAAAGCGAACATCATTCAGGATGGACCGCTCTCGCCTGGTGGGCTCGCACTGGCCGAGGAGGCCAGTACGATCACTCCGTGGCCTCATCAACGAGTCGTCTCGGACACACTCGTCAACACGTATCCACAGAGCTTCTTGCTGTGTGACGAGGTGGGACTCGGGAAGACGATCGAGGCCGGCCTTACACTCTCTCGGCTTGGGCTCACTAGCGAGCTTGAAACCGGACTGTTGCTGGTTCCGGCGAGTCTGCAGCGGCAGTGGCAGGAAGAGCTCTGGGAGAAGTTCAACATCAACGCCGTCCGGTTTGACCGGGACACAGCGGGCGATCACGTATTCCGGGACGTCCGCGGTCGCGACCACTATCCACCATCGGCAACGGATCTTGACCTCACTGGGGAGCGCGAATGGGCGGACAGCCCCATCTGGCGGTTCCTCTACGAACAACAGTCGACTGATGCCGACGCATCGTCGCCGCTGGATGGACCGACGGTCGTCATTATGTCTTGGCACACGGCTCGTCTTGACGACCGGTGGGATCAGGTCGCTCCCTTAGACCGGGTATCCGACCGGTCTCGGAACGTCATCCCGGCAAGCTGTCGCGGACGCGACCACGATACGGAAGACCGGATGGGCGTGTGGGACGCCGTCATCGTCGACGAGGCACACAACGCCCGGCGTGGCAGTAATTTCTACGCTCTTCTCGAACAGCTTCGCGATTATACGCACGCCTACTACCTCTTGACGGCCACCCCTATGCAATTGCACTCTGGCGAACTCTACGACCTGATGCAGATGCTGGATCTTCCGGGTGGTTGGGATAACCGGGATACTTTCATGGAGTTCTTCGAAACTCGAGACGGGCTGTCGCAGGCCCTCAACGAGGTTCTCGACAACCCTAGTTCAGAGTCCGACGAAGCACAGGTTTCCTGGGACACGCAAGCCACGCTCGATGGACTGGAACACCAAGACCGGCTCCCGACGGACCGACCATTCTCCTCAAAAGTCTTCCAGCACCTTGCAGACGAACTCGAGATCAATGAGGACAGACAGGACCGAGCCATTGCCAAAGAGCGTGTGCTGACCGCGTGCCGGCTCGCACGAGCCTATGGAGACGCCTACGACGGTTATCTCGACCATGTCGACGACGTGATGGCAGATTATGACATCGACCGCTTCGAGGCGAGCGAGGATACGAAACTCAAACGACTCCTCTATCCTGAAGACGCCGACGAGTGGTTGATGGCGTCCCGCAGCGACCGACAGGACGCACTTGACGAACTTTCCCCGAGCGGTTGGCGAGTCATCCGCGATGTTCTCGCAGAGTCCACGCCCGTCGACGCGCTCATCCATCGGAATACACGGGATACACTCCGAAAGTACGAGGCGGTCGGACTCCTCGATACGACCGTTCCGAACCGGAATCCCGAACAACGGAAAATCGAACTCACCGAGGAGACACGGGCAGTCTACGACCAGATCGACGAGTACACACGTGAGTTCTACAAGCGAGCCCAACAGACTGACGAAGCCCAGACACGCGCCATCGGGTTCGTGATGACCACGTATCGACAGCGACTCACGTCGAGTGTCTATGCGATCAGTCAGAGCCTGAAACACCGGCTTGAGACACTCCGGGCGCAACGAACCGTGCTTGCCGGTCGGGAGCGCGCTCGTGACCGGGACTATGGTGATGCGGAGCAGGTCGTCCTCGAAACGCTACAAGACGCTGATCTCGACGACGGGGACGTTCTGGATGAACTCGACGCTAGTAGCGACGACCTGGACCTCTCTGAACTCATCCCGAGCGTGACTGAAGAAGGGAAACAGCTTATCGAGGAAGAAATCGAGGCTCTGGAAGCGTTCGTCAACGACTTAGACTTGGTTGATACAGACCCGAAGATTCAGCAGCTGTACAACGACCTTGACGAGTTGGACCGGGCTGGTCACAACCGGGTGATTGTCTTCACGCAGTACGCGGACACAATGGACTTCATCCGGGATAGTCTCGCAGACCTTCTTGGAGCGACAATCGCGACGTACTCTGGTCGTGGCGGCGAGCTGTACGATCCCGATTCTGAAACGTGGCAACACGTCGGGAAAGAGCGCGTGAAGCGTGAATTCTCACGTGATGATGGGCAGGTCGATATCCTCGTCTGTACCGACTCCGCGAGTGAGGGGCTAAACCTCCAGGAGTGTGGGGCGCTCATCAATTACGACCTGCCGTGGAACCCGATGCGGGTAGAACAGCGTATCGGTCGGATTGACCGTATCGGCCAACGGTTCGACGAGATCCGTATTCTCAACTACAGCTACGAGGATACGGTTGAGACGGACATCTATGATCGCCTTGACGACCGGATTGGCCTCTTCGAAAACGTCGTCGGTGAGATGCAACCCATACTCTCCGGCGTCAGCCAACAGATCCGGGATGCGACGTTGAACGCCGACAGCGCTGACGACCAGACTGCGGTTGAATCAGCTGACCGTGAGTTCTCCGAAGAGCTCGAAGAACGCGATCAGGGCGACCGCGTCGATGTCGGAGAGTCACTCGAGGACGTCGACGACCTCGTCGCTCAGGACGTCGTCGACGAAGCAAAACTTGATGCGTGGGAATCCTACAACCACCCGGATCTCGTCGACGTCGGCGAGGAGGAATACGAGTATCAGCCGCCGTTCGAGACGCCGAGCCTCCAGTCAGTGTTGGTCGATAACGACGCGCTTGCTGAGGCCGGTGTCGAATTCACTCCGGTTCACGACATCGACTTCGAGTACGATGACGGGGACTTCGACTTTGCGGACAGTACATATCGCCTCTCAGTAGGCAACGCACCGATTGAGGTTCCAGCTGGAGATGGGGAACAGACGATTGCACAGGCAATTGCGACTGCTGCTGATGAAGTAGCGGTGACGTTCTCAGCTGTGTGTGCTGATGAGTTCCCATCGGTTCAGCACCTTGCGCCAGGTCATCCACTTCTCGGACAGCTCCTCACAGTGCTACTGGATGAAACTGAGGAGCCGTCGCGATTCCAAGAGCGAATCGTGACTCGACCCGATCAAGATCAGGAGCCAGTAGTGTGTGCGTGGGGGCGGGACGGTGTGTTCACCCGGATTGCAGTTAGTGGGACAGTAACTGAAAACGGACCGATGGATTCTCTTCCGGCGTGGTGTGATCAATTCCTCGATAACCGCGAGAAGTCAACAAAGCAGCCACAGTAGCTGGGTAGTTTTGTAAGCATGGACTCTCCAGATGAACTAATAGATCCCAAACACTGCTCTTGAAGCAAATCTCCGCGGTATCGGAGACGGTGCCAGACTGGAACAGTTAGCTGTTGACTTGCTTGGTCGAGAAGGATACGAGGTTGATCCTACTGGCGTGAGGGGCCGGACGGCGGGCGTGATGTACTTCTTTAGCGTAGGGGCTTGACACGATTTCCAGTACAATCGAAGAATTCACAGGGGGGATTGATTCGGGGACGTAACCAGTCACAGGGCAGTACCGCCGTCCAGAAGCGCGTCAGGGCATCATAATTTACGATACTACAGCACACACTCAGTCGTAGACACGAGATGTTCAGTGATGCGATCGGAGAGAGAACAATCGATATTACCGGGCACGACGAGTTCAATACAATCCGTGTGACGCTTACTGAGGATGGGTCGATCGTTGGTGCAGTCACAGAGATAAACGATGTCGGCGGGATGGAACTGCTTCAAAAACTTGTGAACGAGGAGTCACAATCAACGTTCGACGTAACCGGAACTGACCGGGAAACCGGTGGGCATGTAACAATCAGTGACGGGTACATTACAACGAACATTCGTGAACAACACGGAACTGAAGACGATAAAATCGGGTTCCGAGCCGGGGCCGTCACGACAAGTACCGCGCCTGACGAGACAATAATCCTCGACAGTCCCGTCACTATCCAGTTCGACATGCTGAACTTCGATCCGCCGACCGCGTACGTCCCGCTCAGCAACGACGCACCGCTCCTTGAACGCGAAGATTTCGAAATCCACGCAAACGAACTCCCGGACACTGACGGCCGAATCGAGGAAATCAAAGAATGGCGACGCCCGCTCCGCACCGGGAAACTACGCATCACGCAGCAAGTTAATGGCCCGCCCGATCGGCAAGTCAGTCACGCAACTTCCACACTCGAACCAGTCACGTGGCTCCTCGCATTCACACAAGGTGTTCTACCAGCGCCAGTCAAAGCCACGATCACGGCCGTGAACGGCACGGAACCTGACTGGCAGTACGAAAAATGGGTTGGATCATGGCGGACGGACATCGGATCCGCATTCGCCGGCCGGAGTATCAGTAGAGCAAACGATCCGTACGCTTTTCTCGACCACGCGTACGACCAGTTCGTACGCCGTGAAGAAGAGTACAAGTACCGGCGGTGCTTATCGTGGTACCTTGACGCGTTACTGAAGAACCGGACTGTAAACGCGAAAACCGCATCAATCGCAGCAGGAATCGAATCGCTCGCTCGGCGGTACGCAGCGTACAGTGACGAAGTCGGGAGTGGCACGGACGAGGTTATCGATAATCTTGCTGATGAACTTAGTGTACCAGTTAACGACCTCGCAGATTTCTCAACCGGATTCGAAGAATCAGGAGAGGGGAGTAACGCGTACTTCTATGTCGGGACACGGAACGCTGTCGTCCATAATGACCGGGTGAATGTTCCGTTCGACGACTTATTCACAGGTTACGAAGCAGCTCTCACGATGTTACGACGCGTGATCTTCCACGAATTCACACGTGAAGACGAACGGGACCAGTACACAGGACTGAACGATCTTGAACCACGCGACAACCGGTTCGATTAACACAAACCCAGTGTTGAATCCGGGTATGTGTCACTCTTGCGTGTATTCGTCGTACTGTTTTTGAAGAACTTTGTTCAGCTCGGTCCCATCCCGGTAGTCGGCATTAACCCCACCCTCCACGTCACTATCGAAGATCTCACCCACCTCGTCATCTTCTTCCAACCGCTCTGCCTCTTGCTCGAGTGCGTCCTCGACCTCCATGACGACGCTTTCGACAGTTCCATCTGGTCCCTTCTCGGAGTCTGGTCTGTTTTCTTTCTGTATGACCTTGTTCCAAGTCTGCTTGGCGGGATCGTAGCTGACGCCAACGACATAGGATTCGGTGGCTAGAACGGCGCTTACGACCAGCGATCGCGAGCGGTCCTGGTCCGGATCGAGTACAACATTGATCGGTGCGGCAGCGACAAGTGAGCCGCTCCTATGGAGAGACTGGAGCTCGTCAACAGACAGGGGGCGGGCCGGTAGGCTTGAGAGCATAGGACGGAACTCGTTGCTTGCTCCTATACGGTTTGTGGTGTAGTTCCACACGTAGGGGCGGAAGAGACAGCGAACTCACGTTGGACGGAGCGCCACGACCAGATGTCGGTTAGTTTCTCTCTGTTGATTGTTTCTACACTCGCCAAGACTAGTACTCGGTTCCGGAATCGGATGTTGGTATAGGAGGGGGAGAGGGGGGGTCTATGAATAATGGAAGCGGCCCAAAAGGTGGGGTGGGGGGGTCGCCAGAATCTCCCGCTAGACCCCGTCAAACGCCGATAACTCGCTCCATGACCTCCCAAACCCTCATATCCAAGATCCTATCTTTAAAACTGAGGGTTTTATATAGGATACACGCTAACCATATCCGCGATGGGAAATAATCAAGTTGTGTAGTAGACAACGCGATTGGTGTTTGACAGGACCGAACCACCGTGAGATCGACTTCTGTCTTCTCCCGTGGACTGTAGCTACGGTGTCTCTCTCGTGGTATCTCCCGTGTTTTCTGGTCGTTATCTCCCGTGAGGGGGACACCTTCTGAGCCCGATCCATTATTCATAGACCCCCTCCCCCCACCCTTACCGATAATCTGCGTGATTGGACTGTGGTGATCTCGAGATCGGGTGGCAATTCTGTGTTTCAAATGTTTGATGGGTAGTTAGGCCACACAATCCTTGTCCGTCCTTTTGACCGAACGCTTTCCGTCCACTATTCATCCGTCTCTGTGTCTCTGGCGGGCTAAATCGCCCTAATAGTGTGATAGAGGGCTTGTAAACAGTGTATTTAGATATTCACAGGGGGATATCTTTTTAACCCCTCCCCTGTAAGGTAGTTTCCAATGACAGGATCGGGCAATCTTTCTATTGGTGATATGGTCCGGACTGAAGAGCCGGCCATATTCCGAAATCGCAAGCTGCTCTCCACGTCCCGCATCGTGGACGAGGATCGTATTGTGGGTCGTGAAGAGCAAATTCAGTCGTACGTCACGCTGCTTCAGTCGCTCAAGACTGGCGATACCCCGCCCGATATACTCGTCTATGGGCCAAGCGGCACTGGGAAGTCGCTGATCACTCACCGTGTTGCGAGCGAGTTTCAGACTGTCCTTGCCGAATCTGGAAAGTCTCTGGCTGTAATCGAGCTCAACTGCCAGTGGCTGAATACGAATTATCAGGCCGCCGTCGAACTTGCTGAATCTCTCCCCCCAGAAGCGGGCTCGATCACCGTTCAGGGAAAATCGACTCAGAAGGTTCTCAAGGAATTCTTCAAGCGACTCGAGGAGAATTTCGATGCCTCGTTGGTCATCGTCGACGAGGTCGATCACTTGGTGAATCCGGTCGACAACACAGATGAACCGGCTTATTCGTCTCTCCTGTACCAGCTTTCGCGCGCGGAGGATCTCACAGATATCGAGACGTTGGGAGTCATCGCAATCACGAACGCTCCCGACTTCGTCGAGGAGCTCGATCCACGGGTTGATAGTTCGTTTAACCCCCGAGATATCGTCTTCTCCGATTATGACGCGAACCAGCTGAGGCAGATTCTGTACCGCCGTGAAGATGCTTTCGTTGAGGGTGTCCTTTCGGACGACGTCATCCCGTATGTGGCGGCTCTCGCGGCACAAGACCACGGCGATGCTCGGAAGGCTGTTGACCTACTCCGCACCGCGGGGGCGCTAGCACTCGATGAGGACGCCGAGAAAGTATACAAACACCACGTCGACCGGGCTCAAGAAGAGGTCGAGCGCGATCGCCTGCTTGAGCAGGCAAATGGCTACAGCAGTGGGAAGAAACTCGTTCTGTTCGCGACGGCGGCTGTCCACGCTTGGTCTAGTGATCCGATTGACTCTGTCCCGAATCCTGTCATGCAGCAAGTGTACTCGTTCATGTGCGATATAACTGAGTTCTCTGAGAAATCACAACCGACGCTCTCTCGGTATGTTGACGAGTTCGAACAGGGCGGTCTAATCGAGACTTCACATGCTAGCAAGGGGGTTTCGACCGGTGTTTACCGCCAGATCAAAATGGCTCGTTCTTCGGAATTACTTGTGGAGACTCTCTCTGAGAACGACAGTAGCATTCACGACTTGCTCGATGATCGTGAACTGATATCCTCGGTCGTGGATACGAAACTGAACGAGTTCTACAACTAACGGGTCTCACCGTTCCATTATTCATTGACCCCCCCCCACACCGTTTTTCCAGTGTTCTTTCCCACATCCATTATTCATTGACCCCCCACACCGTTTTTCCAGTGTTCTTTCCCACATCCATTATTCATTGACCCCCCACATCGTTTTCCAGTGTTCCTGGCTGGTTCCATTATTCATTGGCCCCCCTGTTTATTCATGCCACTGTTGTCTGCGGCTCCGGGTTCGGGCCTGTCAGCTTCTACTACGGCCAATTTCGATGGTGTCACCGGCGGCGATGCCTTCTGTCCCGCCGTTGATCGGCCTGAGTAGGACGTGCTTGCTGGTCACCTTCTCGACTGTCGCGACTGTTGTGTCGTCGGTGATCTCTTCTTTGAGTTCCTCGAGGTGCGCGATCGCCGACTCTATTTCCAGGACCCTTTCGGATTTCGGAGCTGGTGGGGTGTTCTCGGCAGTCGGTGTTTCTGCGACGGCCCCGTCGGTCCGGATTGGTTTCGGCTCCGCACCGGACGTTGTGTTGTACTTCGCATCCACGGGGTGGGATGGTTTGGAGAAGGTGATCGAGCTCATGTCGAGGCCCTCAGCGGCGAGACTGACGTCGTCAAGGGCGTCCAGCGTGTGGCCCTCGGCGGGACGGAACTCGATGTTGGACCTCTCCTGTGTGGTCTTGAGGAGGTGTTTTGCCGCCTTGTCCTTGACCCAGAAAGGGGCGACCCACTCGCCGTTGCGGTACAGGGTGTAGCACTTGCGCTCTCTGGGTGCCCAGACGATCGCACTGTACTTGTCCCGGTATCGCCGGAGTTCTGACCCCTTCTGATGAGTGAGGTAGATCTCTCTCGGGTTCACAAGTTCGATGTACTCGTCGACGGTAGTCTCCGTGGGGTGATTGCTGAACCGAAACTGGTTGAGAGTACAGTTGTAGGAACCGATGTCTGCTTCCTCGTCACCACTCAGGAGAATGGCTCCAGCGTTCGGATCGTCTTTGATCTGCCTGAAGAGCTTCCTCGCACCTCCTTCTGTGGGCAAGTCCGGTCCAGTGATCGTGATTGGATTCTCGGAAAGGACGGCCTCTGGGGCGTACTTCGGGATCGCAGTCACATGAGGCGGGGTGAGGTCGAGTTTATCGAGCATCTTCGCGGCCTTCCCGACGACGGACACGCCCATCTCGAAGTCGCCCTCTTCAATCGCCGTTCCGAGCACTGTTGCGAAGTGGACGGCGTTCAGTGCTGTAGCCGTCACAAGGGCGGGCGAACCGGAGAGGCCCTGTCGGATTGTCGTTGCGACGGCCTCCGTGAGGTTGTCCTCAAAGTCTGCCTCTGTTGCGCCTGTCAGAACAACGAGATCGGCGTCTACAGGTGGGAGACCGGGATATCCGGCAACTGGCCGCCGGGTGAAATCACCCGTGATGAGGATGGATTCAGTTTCCCCGCCGCTCGATAGCTCGAGGTAAAATCCGATCGCGCCGGGCGTGTGCCCAGCTGGAACGGCAGTGATATCGATCTTCCCGCCAATGGTAACGCCGTCGTCCACCGGGGTGGCAGAGCGTTTGATCTCTGACTTGTCGATGGCGGTGTCCACAAAGTTGTTCGCGTCGTCGACGGCGACGTCGAGGAGGTCAATGTTTGTCTGAGAGGTGTATACGGGCGCACCATCTCGCATGTTCTCACCCAGCGTGGCGTAGTGGTCCATGTGGAGGTGGGTGAGCAGGATCCCAGTCAGGTATTCGTCCTGACCGAGCAACCCGTCAACATCGACCCCTGGGCCGGGGTCGACAAGGAGGTTCACCGACTGTCCTTGGAGAACCCCCTCAACGGTAAGGAGTACACTCGTCTTCGACCGGTTCGCGTATTGGCATTTGATATTCATGATCTGTGGATAGTCACGTCCTGCTGACTGATCTAACCTTCACGGACCAATTATAAACCCATTTGGGTCAGATCAGCAATTCAACTTCTATCACCCCACCCTGAGAGCTAAAAATCTCTCTCCCAGTGTGAGTTTTTAGCCGTCGATTCCGGCAGTCACGTTCTAAAACCGCAACAGCGTTACAACTCATAGCCGCCGGGGCGTTGCTCTAATTTGGGGGTGTTAGCGTTGTGGTAGACTCTTCACAGCATGATCCTCGCTGCGAGACCAGCCATCACGCCGATGGTGAGGATGGACGCGCCGACGAGCGGGCTGTATCCGAATTCGATGCTTGCGGCGATCGACCAGCCGCCGACAAGAGCGCCAGCGAGTGCTCCACACTGAAGCCGGGCGGCTTCGTTTTCGTGGTCGATTGCCTTGGTCAGGTCGAGTAGCCGGTCACTGATCGCGGTCTTGCTCTCTTGAAACGACATCGTCAGTCACTCCGGACGGCGGCGTTGAGCTTCGCGCTGGGCTGGAAGTACGACTTCTGCCAGTGATGCCGAACGGCCAGCATCTCCTTGCCCAGTTCTGTGATCACGTAGATGTTCGACCGCTCGTCTCGCTTCGACTTGTCGACGAGGCCCTGTTCGCTGAGTTGATCCATGTTCGGGTACAGCCGACCATGGTTGACGTCCTTGCCGTAGTAGTCTTCGAGCTCGTGCTTGACAGCCAGTCCGTGCGGGCGGTCCAATCCAGCGATGACATGCAGGATGTCTCGCTGGAAGGAGGTTAGTTCTTCCATCGCAAAAGAACGGTTCGCTGGTATGTGGTTAAAACACTTCGGTCAGATTGACTTTCTTACTCGTTCGCCTTCGCCGACTTTTTCGACGATGCGGTGGTCGCGGGAGTGATCTGTTCTGGGGTGGTTGAGAGGATGTTCGTACGGAGGTGCGTCGCGATGTTGCTCGCTAAGACTGGTGGGACTGCGTTCGCAACCATCTCGTACTGTTCTGTCTTCGTGCCGGCGAACGTGAACGGGTCAATGAACGTCTGGATACGGGCGACCTCGCGCACGGTGAGCCGGCGGACCTCGTCGACGCTCCCGTCATTTGAGGGGGTCTTCCCGATGTAGTGGACGGGTGGTGTCCCATCGGAGTGGGTCATTGTCGGGGCCGGCTTCTCGGGGTCGAGCCGGCGGGCGGTTGTCGGCGGGCCGGACTTCCCGAGTTCGTACTCGGCCATCTTCTCACGGTGCGACCGACTGTGGTCCTGGTGCTTGTGGTTCGTCGGGATCCAAACGTCTTCGCCGTCGCGAGTGACTGGGGCAGAGACGGTTCCGGGATCGACACGGGTTCGGGTGTATGCGTTATCGTGCGTGCGGAACCGCTCCGCGAGTGTATGGTGTATCGGGTCGTCTTTTGCGGGCTGGCTTTTGAGAGGCTCTGGGAGGTCGCTGAGCGCCTCGTAAGCCGTGGTGTATCCTTCGAGCCAGTTCCCGCCGTTGATGTCCGTCAGCCGTTGCTGGCCTTCGTTACAGACTCGCGGGGGTTCCCACTGGTCCGGTGGGGTGATGTCATCGCGAACCCCGAGGATGAATAGCCGCTTGCGGGTCTGGGGGACTCCGTAGTTCACAGCGTTGAGGGTGAGTAGCTTGACTTGGTAGCCGACATCTTCGAGGGCGTCTGTGAGCTCGGTGAGCGTGTCTCGGTGGGAGTGGTAGAGTCCGGTGACGTTTTCGATCAGGACCAGCTTCGGGTTCACAGCCGCCGCCCAGTCCACCATGGAAAACGCCAATCTGTTCCGGGGATCCTCTGTGTTCGTTTCGCCTTGTGCGGAGGAGAATCCCTTACAGGGTGGGCCGCCGGCCAAGAGATCGAGATCGTCGGGGAGCTTCGAAGCGTCGACGTCGGTCGCGTCTCGGTGTAGGGCGATGTTGTTGGCCTCGCAATGGTGCTGGTGATACGTCACCCGCGGCATGTCTGCCTTCTCCCATGCCGCAACGACTCGGAAGCCGCCGCTCATGAGCCCCCAGGTCATCCCACCGCAGCCGGCGAACAGATCCGCTGCTGTTGGGGCGTCCTCAGGACCTTCAAAATGTGGACACATAGTTGGTGTTATCGTACTTCTCCGCGCGGGCCGCTGCTCAGTTCGTCGTCTGCTGTGTGATCTGTCCCTCCGAGACGGTCGGATGGGTATCGTAGGTAGTGGCCGACGCCGTCCCCCCACTCTGCGACTGATCGGTTCTTCGTCTTGGGGATGGGGATCTCGATGGCGGGACAGTGACCGAGGATCCACCAAACGTACTGCCAGGGTATCGCTGAGCGCACGTCTTGCTTTCTTCCGCTCCACGAGTCGGGGACGCCCTTGGCCTCTGCGAGCTCCTTTACCGATTGGTCACCTCGGGTGTCGATCGCGAGGTCGGGATTTCCTTGGATGTACGCATCTGGCACATCGAAGGTCGTCTCGAAATGTCGGGTCATGCTGTAGGGTTCGCCGAAGGCGAGTCCGTTCACTCGGCAGTTGGCGTCGAGGTCGCCGATGGCGGTCGCTCGCGGAACGTTCTCCAGCACGTAGTGCGCGTGGTTGTCAAGAAGCCACTCGCGGAACGCATCGGGGATTCGTGGGTTCTCTTCGAGGGCGGCCTCCTTTGACCCGTAGTGCGTGGCTGAGAGACTCGAGTAGGCCGTACATGGCCAGCTGACCCACGCGACGTCGGCGATGGTCCCTGAGAAGGGAAGGTTGGTCTCTGAGGAGTCTCTGTGCTGGCTGGTGAACGGGCTGATCAGATCTGCTTGGAGGAACTGTCCGGGGTAGTCGTCTCCATACGGTTCGATATCGACGCCGAAGTACATGTGCCGGGGGAGCCACTTATCGAGGGCAATTCCGACACCGCCTCTGCCACAGAAGTAATCCGCCACTTGGTATCGCCATTTTGGGGTCCATGTCTGGGGCCAGTGGTTTCTATCGAACCGTGGCGTGCCTCGTAGATACTTCGGTGACGGCATTGTGCTATCCGATTATTCGCGATCGCCCACAGCGGGTACAGGTCTGCTTGTGTGACCCGGACTGTTGGAGGCTGGAACTGAGGGTGCCTTGGCAGTACGGACAGCCGTCTCCGGTGTGGTCGTCGATCGTCCCCGGCTCGTCACTGAGTAAGAGAGCGAAGACTTCGGCAAAGTTCCCGAATCGCCACTCTCCCGTCGGGATCTTCAGGCCGTCGCCGAACTCAGAATGCCACACATACACCCAGTCGCTGTAGCCGTACAGATCGACGCGGAACACTCTCCAGTACCCGTTGTCTGCGAGCGTCGTCGTGTACTCCTCGTGGAGCTCGTCGACGCCGACGTCATCGTCAGCGTCGAATTGTGGGTGGCTCTCGAGGAAGTCGCTGAGCCCGTCGCTAAACGGGAGTGGGTGTTCGGTGATCGGTGTGAAACTGCGTGGCTCGGTGGTTTCTCGTTCTCTAGTGGTCATTTCTGTATTAGGCGTGTCCGCCCCACTCGGGCGTTTCGGTATCAGACGGTCGGAATTCCACTTTGGGCTCTGCGATCTCGTGGCCTGCTTCCTCGAGGGCCGCGTGCATCGCGTCGGAGAGGCAGCTGTGTTTCTCATCGGAATCCTTGACCCGGTACGTCGAGTCGTCGACGGCGTCTTCATCGATCTCCCACTGTACATCCGCTTGTTCGTTGACGAAGACTTCCTCCGAGCCGTCCCACTTGAGTTCGCAGGTGGCCCATCGAGAGGTGTTGGCGTCGAGGTCCGGAAAGACCGGCTCCGTGACGATCACGGAAGGGACTCCGGTGTCGAGTTCTCCGTCCTTCGCTTTTTGAACGTGCTCAGTGGCTTCCCCGAGATGGGCGAACGTCTCCTCACACCCGGTACAACAGAGGACGATTTCACTGTTGTACGTCTCTCGGACCTCCGAACGCTGGTACTTCAACTCACCGTCCACCAGCTTCATCACTTCCTGTAGGACGGATCCCCGGTGTTCGCGAATGATCTGATGGCCGTGATCCGGAACGCGCGACTGAACGTACTCGTAGGTCTGGATATCGTTCGGCTCGACGAAACCCATCTGGTCGCCGATGAGAGCGACAATTTCTCCCTCCGAACCCTCCATCACGAGGACGTTATCGCGGCCGTGTTCGGTAGCGAGTTCATCATGCGCCTGTTCAACTGCCTCAACATCTTTCGCAGATTCCGACGTCTCGTAAGTCATCCCTCACTACATTCGGGGGATAAAAACAACTCGCGGCTCCCTTGCGGATTGGCTGGGCTATACAGCGCCGGTCATGGCGAGGGTAAGGAGATCGGCGAACACGACGTACAGGAGGGCGAGAACGAACGCGAGGAACCCACCTGTCCACATGCCGAGGGTGATAAGCGCAAATGTTGGCTTACTCGAATGGGCCATCCCTGGGATGCTCGTGAGGCCTGCGATCGTGAGGGCACAGAACCCGGCAACACCGAGGACCGGATTCTGTACTAACAGGGGAAGAACCAAGCCCACTCCACAGATGCTACCCACCGCGAGATACCGCTGTGTGTACCGGTGCTGTCTGTCCAATCGCCGTTGTGCGCGTTCTTCTATCGATAGCTCCTGATAGTGGCTCTCCTCTGTCGTGTTGGTTCCCATGTGGTTGTTGTATAACGGAGTATTCGTCTTTGAAACGGACTTAGGGCGTTCCAAAGTGCCTTCCGACTTTGCTATCTACCTCTAAATCAGCGCGTAAGGGGGTATAAAGGTTGTTTAACGGCCGGAAAATGGAGTGTTTGCCTATACGACTCGCATCTCTTCGTTAGAGACCACATCCCACTCGTCTGGGGTGAGGGTGTGGCCACCGAAGTCGCCTGCCTCGGGGTAGGCGGTGGTGATGAGCATCTCACTCGCACCCTCTAGGAATTCGGTGAGACCCTTGATGTGCTCGGCGGCGAGCTGCCCGACCCCGTCCACGAGAATAGCGGGGACGATCTCGTCGACATCAAACGCCTGGTGCGCTGCGAGCGCGGTCACGAAGCCGATAAGTTCGACTTCACCTTCGCTGAGGTTTGCGACCGACGTTTCGCGCCCGTCTCGCAGGACGACGAGTTCGAAGGCTTTGGTCGACCCGTCATCGGTGACACTCCGGTCAAGACGCAGCATCTCGAATCCGGGGTCGAACTGCTTGAGCATGTTCTTCATCGCCGTCTCGAAGCGATCGACGACTTCCTCGTGCTTCTGGTTGCGGCGTTCGCGAAGGTTCACGATCTCGTCTTTGATCGTTTCGAGCTCGTCTTCCAGATTGTCGGTTTTTCCGGCGGTTTCATCAAGCCGTTCGAGCTTTTCTCGGGCATTCTCGAGTTTCGTTTTCAGAGAGCCGATCTCTGTGCGAACCTCGGTTAGCTCCTCGTTAAGATCGTCTTGGGCCTCCTCGTACTGACTTTCCAGTTCGTCGATGTCTTCTTGGAGGTCCTCGACACGCTCACGGGCCTGTTTGAGTTCCTGTTCATCCTCTTGGATGTCCAGTTTGAGGTTGCCGATCTCGTCTTCGAGGTTGTCTCGTTTTCGCTTTTTCGACCGAATCGTCCGTTTTTTGCTTTCGAACTCGTCGACTTCTTGTTCGAGTTCGGACTTCTCCTCTCGGAGCTCGAGTCGCTTTTCGTTGAGCTGGTCCAGCCGTTCTTCGATCTCGTCGGCGGTGGTCTTGTCGCCCGACAGCCAGCAGACGATATTGTCTCCTTCGATGCCGTGTTCGACATCGGTCACAAGGTCGACTGCGTCTTCGTCGAGGACCTGCTTGTTCGCACTGTGGACTCTCCGAAGGAGATCGATCTGAAGATCTAACTCATCGATTCGCTCCTCTTTCTCGTTGATGTCCGTGTTGATCTTGGGCTCGGATGGGATCTCCAGTTCGTCCAGCTCGTCCTGTTTGTCTTCGAGATTGGACTTCTTGCGTTCGATCCGCGATTCGAGCTTCTGGATTGTGTTTCTCGTATTGTTCAGACGCGACCGCTTGTCGCTCAGTTTGCTGCTGAGTTCCTTTTGCTCGCTGTCTTCGTCTACCTGGTCTTCTAACTCGTCTTTGCGCTCTCGGGCTTCCTCAAGCTCTTTCTCAAGTCTCGTGACTTCTTCCTGCGCTTTGGGAAGTTTCTTGTTCGCCCGCTCAGCTTCATCGATCTCGCTTTCGATGCTGTTCCGTTCGCTCTGGAGCTGGGCGATCTTAGCATCGATCTTGTCGACGTCGAGCGGCTCCATCAAAAGCTCCGTCAGCCGCTCGTCACCATCGGGGGTCGGATCTCTCACCGCGGCTCGGACTGGGTTGTTCTCACCGAGGAATGCGAAGTGGTGAGCGCAGGTGACATCTGTCTCTTCAGTCAGGTACGGGTTCCCAGACCGAACGACGCTCCCACCTTCTCGCTTGAGCTCTACTCGGTAAGTACCGTCGTCGGTTTCCAACTCGGCGAATCCTTCATCTTGGCCTTCTGTGAGGGGGTGGGAACCATCGACGCCTGAAGTCCCCATTACCGTTTGGATCGCCTTCAGGAGACTCGACTTGCCTTGAAAGTTTGATGCCTGTACGACGTTTGTGCCTTCCTTGAACGTCGCTGTACCCGATTTGATCCCGGCGATGTTCTTGACTTGAAGCTTCCACATGGTAGTTATTGAATAGTGAGGAGTCTCTCCTAATAAAGCCTACCCAATATACTGCCTAAAAACGCCGTAGAAGGTGGATTGGTTGGCTGCTGGGAAGGTTTCTATACGGGCGAGGACTGGAACTCGTCTTCCATCTCAGCGGTATCTTCTGAGGCATCGTCAGCGAAGTCGCTATCTTCGCCCATGTGTTCCTTACAGATGTAGCCCCGATCGATAGCTCGTTTGAACCGGACCCGCGTCGTACACTTCGGACAGGACAGCATCAGGGGCACGCTCACTTCTGCCTTCGTCGCGTGGGGGATTTTCCCCTTGTTCTCTAACGACTTCAGCGCCTTGAGGGAATTGTCGAGTGCGTTGTTGAGTGCGTACTGGATGCTCTCTGCTTCCCAGTTCGAGTCTGTCTTCTCGTCTGAGGACTCCTTTTGCGCTTCCAGACAGTTGGTGAAGTGCCGGTATAGCGTTGTCTTGGAGATGAAATCACTCGCGAGCTGCTCTCCATCGATTCCATCTTGCTCCAGATCTGCGATTATCTCGTCTTTCGCAATCTCGTCATCCCCGGTGAGGGCTTCATAGTCGGATTCCACCTGCGTTTCGATGGTCCTCCGATCGTGCTCGGTGTAGACCTTCTTGAGAATTCTGAGGTTGAAGTAATCCGTTAGCTCCTGGAGCCCCGTCTTCGGGAATTCGTTATGCCCGTTCCACCGGGCTAGAAGGTAGTCATTCAGATCCCCAGTTACCACGTCGGTTTTGAGGTCGTATCGGTCGATAGCCTTCCCAACCTTACAGCAACCCACCATATTACCATTCACTACGGTTTACTCCTATACAAAGCTTGTGTAAAATGGCGTGGCTATTACATATGGGGGTATTTCAACCCGGTGGTGTGAATATCTTGGTGTGGGTCCGGTTCCGGTCTGTCAGTTTTTCGTGTGTTTGGGGTGGGTGTTGGTTGGTCGGCTTGTGTCAGTTATTCCTCATGCGCTGTCGCCATGACATCCGCCGGCCGTGCTTGGATGAACTCGTCTATTTCGTTGGGGTGGGCGATGTGATCGAAGTTGTCGGTGTCGTTACAGCAGCTACACTGTTGGTCGCGTAGCATGATTATCTGCTGTTTGTAGCCGTTCTCACGTTCTGGTGTTGGCGGCATTAGATCCGTCCAGTGGACCCTCTTCCCGCAGCTACGACACGAGAACTGTTGTTGGAGCTTCCCGATCTCGATTGCGTGCTTGACCTTGTTAATGATCCGGGCCTTTTCGATGTCGTTCTTCGTCGGGGGCGAATCGAAATAGTACGTGAGGTGGTCGTACCCGTGGTTGGCGTCGACTGCCCAGTCTGTCGCGAACGCTTCGTCGGTGTTGCCGTGGGAGATGAGGCCCTCCTCCAGCTTGTTCTCCGAGTCTCCGTTCAGATCGAGGCTGTACACCGTCGCGATTTCACCAGTGTCCATCTCGATGTCCTGGATAGGGACGTAGTTGATACCTGCCTGAGTGAGGATGGTTCGGGTGGGATCTGGGTTGAACTCACGCTGGAAGTAGCCTGATTCTCTCGCAAGCCGCGCAAGGTGCCGCTCCGTTGAGCCGTCGATAAGAACACTGCCCTCCATTACTGCTGACCCCCGATTGCGAATCCGTTGCCAGACTTCATCATATTCCACCCGTAATCAGGTCGACAGTATAAACCCCATAGTTATTTGAAGAACTACCGCTTAGGGTCTGACTACTATGAAGAACTCCGCCTCCACGTCCCGCGATTCTCCGTCGGTACATTCTGACACGGTACATTCTGCCACCATTGATAGTATATCAGAATCGACAGTTGTTCTTGTCGGTGAATCTGAAGGTGGTGGTTGGTTAGCTTCTGCTGCCGAGAACCAACTGTGGGATCTGGTGCGACACGACAGCTATGACGAGGCTCTTGATGCTGTTCGAGCTGGAGAGGTTGATTGTATCGTCGATAATTCTTCTGTGCCTGCGAGTAGCAGCGCGGATTTCCTTGCGGACGTCCGATCGATCGACCGACCGGTCCCGTTCCTTCTCTGGACGGCGGACTCCGATACTGAGTTGTTGCGCGATATTCTTTCTGAACCCCATACGACCTTCGTCCCGAAGGCGACGGAGGGGGCCTCTGATGGGGTCCTGCTTAACCAGATCAACGAGGAGTTACGCAAGCACTATCTCCAGTACATCGCCGACGTTCAAGTCGACGCGATCGAAAATGCGAAAGACGGGATTGCGATTCTCAACCCGGATGGGGAATACGTTTACGTGAATCAAGCCCACGCTGAGATTTACGGATTTACCGGGCCTAATGACTTCCTTGGAGAAACGTGGCAGCTCTGCTACCGGCCTCAAGAGGTGAATTGGTTGGAACAAGAGGTCTTCCCACAGGTAGATGATGAGGGTGAGTGGGCGGGCGAGTTGACTGCCCGTCGCGAAGACGGGACCTTGTTCTCTACGGAGGTCTCTCTCACGGGCCTCGCAGAGGGCTGGCTGATCTGTGTCGTCCGAGACGTCTCCAGCCGGTATGAGTATCAGCGTGAGCTGGAGACTGAACGGGAACGGTTCAGTAAACTACTGAATGCCGCTCCGGACCCAATTCTAGTTGTGGATCCAGCCGACCGGACGATCGTAGAGTCGAACATGGCGGCACGTGATATCTATCAGACGCCGTTCCAACTCGAGGGCACGAGTATCTATGAACTGCCTTTAGAGAAAGATCGCGACCGTGCTGAGGAGTTATTCTCCCACATCTATGACAGGGGTGAGGGGTCTCACCAGGAATATTTCGATGGCGAGCCGATCATTTTGAAAACGGCTCAGGGCGAGACTGTACCTGTTAGTATCAACTCGAAACTGGTGAGGATCGATGATAGCGACTTCATACACACGATTATCCGCCCCATCGGCGAACAACTTGAGTATGAAGACAGTCTGAAAACACTCAACAGCGTCGTAACGGACCTTCTCGAACGCGACGGCGTGTCTGATGTCGCCCAAGTGGTTGTCGAGTCCGCGGTTGAAGAACTGGGTTACACTTCGTGTGGGTTGTTCGAGTTCGATTCGGATGCTGTCAGGCTCCAATTGTTGGGCTCGTCTGGCCCGATGCCGGAGGGGGTTGTCACTGAGCCCACGTTTGGGGCCGACGGGTCGAACGCATGGGAGGCGTACCGCGATGGCCAAATCAAGATCTACAACGGTGTTACGCTGTCTGGTGAGGGGGGCGGTATGGGTGATCGGGTTGGGAGTGAGATTATCGTCCCGTTAGGTGATGAAGGCGTCTTGCTACTCTCTGATTGTACTGGGTCGGAATTCGATCCGGTCGATATCGAAATCGCTGAGCTATTCGCCACAGCGGTTGAATCTGCCCTTTCGCGGGCGGAGAAGGTGAGATCTGTTCGTGAAAAGCACAAGCAACTGCGGAACGAGCGGAAGCATCTGGATTATGTAAACGACCTGAATGAGCAACTGCGAGCAGTTCACCACGCGCTTGTGAGTGCCGACTCCCGCTCGGAGGTCTACGCTTCAGTTGTCGATTCCCTAACCGAGATAGATGATTTCCTTGGTGCGTGGATCGGCTACACCGATCGAAAACGCGAAGAGATCGTCCCCATGGAGTCGTCTGGTGTTCCGGATTGGTATCTGGACGAGATGGACTTCGATCTGTACAGCAACCAACCTCACATCTCCGCGCAGGTTTCGACATCCGGGATGCCTGATGCGATTTCGAATATCGCATCGGGGCTGAAAAACGCTCCTGCGTGGCGGAAAGAGTCGGTCGATTACGGAGTCAGATCGGTTGCTGCGGTCCCGATCACGTACGATGGGGTCGGGTTTGGTGTGCTGGTGGTTGAAAGCCCCCTCTCGTCTCGCTTCGACGCACAGACTGTGGATGTTCTTTCAGAGATTGGTCTATTGACCGGCTTCGCGTTAAATTCGATCAGCCAGCAGCACAGTCTCATGAACGAAGGAACCACCGAGATGGAATTCGATATGCGGGGAGAAACGGGTGTGCTGTCGTTAATCGCTCAACGGCTTGGGGCATCTCTGCTTGTCCACAATGTCGTTCCCACCGCTGAGGGGTCATACCTCATCCACTGCGGTGTCTCGGATTCGGCGATTTCCGTGAGTGAATTTGCTGAAGCGGCTTCGTCTCACGAACGGGTGACGGATATCGACGAGATTTACGGTGATCCGATTCTGTTTGAGGTGACTGTGGACGGTGAATCGATCCCGACGAAAATCGGCGGGCATGGGATGAATGCTCGGGAGTTAATCGCGAAGCCTGATGGGAGCTACCGATTCAAACACACAGTGCCGCCTGAACTGCCGCAGACCCGATTTGTCGAGGAAGTTAAGGACTTCTTCCCCAACGCAAAGATCGACTGCCACGAGGCAAATTCGTCTACGTACACGGTCCCGTGGAACACCATCCTTGGTGACACCCTTACGAAAATCGAACTGGATACACTTCGCACCGCGTACGTGCGTGGGTACTTCCTGACCGGCGGTGACTCTGGGACGGAGATTGCGGAGTCACTCGGGATTTCCCAGTCGGGATTCTCGAAGCGGGTTCGGCGGAGTCAAGAGAAACTGAACAAGGTCCTGTGGGGGGACTCGCCGCGGATACCGTACAAAGAGTAGTGCCGTCTAACTGTTGAACTGAAGCCCCCACTCCTCGGCCATTTCGAACAGGTCATCGGCGTTCATCAGGCCGTAGATCATGGCGAATTCTCTTACGTCTGCTTTGTTGATCTCCGCGTCGTAGCGATTCTCGAACTCTCGCCTCACCGTCTTCACGAGGTCGTCGAGGTCGGGGTTTAGTTCGATCGTCGTCCGGCTACGTCCGGTCGAGGTCCCGTCTCTCCACATCGCGTACGGGACCTGTGGGTCTTCCTCGTGGTACTCTCGATCCATGAGCAGCTGGGCTATCTCCTCCGGGGAGTAGCGTCGGAGAATGTCGACATCCCCAAGCTCTGGAACGTTTCTACCGCGGGCCGAGTCCTGTTCCACCTTCGGGGCGGGGTCGGCGGTGGTTGTTCGCGTCCCTACTTGTTCTGTTCCCGAGGTCGTGCTCTGCTCGTCTCTCGTGTCTTCCACGGGCTCTGTTTCTTCGTCCGGTTCCAACTCGGTATCGTCGCCACCCTCCTCCTCGCTGAACGGATCCTGCATCGGCTCGCTTCCGTCCTCGAAGCTCATTGGCTGGCCTCCGTCGTGACAGGCTCCTTGACGGCTAACTCGGAGCTGTCGATCTCGCCCCAGAAGCCATCGCCAAGGAACAGCTCGTCTTCGTCCCAACCGCCGTTCGGTAGGTCCGCACCGGCCCGGTGTGCGATGTATGCCGCGAGAGTTCGGAACTTCGGCATGATGTCTGCGTTGTAATCGCGCATCCGCTGGCCTTTGAGATGGTCGAAGACCGTGTTGAACTCGTCCTCCGCCTTCTCGTACGCGCCCAGATTCTTGAAGTAGACTGGCGAGGGGTACGTCTCCTTTATTTTCTGAGAGTATTCCTGGTGGATGTTTTTGGACTTCTTCACCATCGTGGGCACGACGCCGACGTTGGTGATCGTGATGTCCATCGCATCGCCGAAGTTCTCGGTGCTGTTTTTCACCCCCTGGATGCTTTCGAACCCACCCCGAGTGGGGACGGCCGGGATCAGGATGTTTCGGGTGGCGTAGAGGGCTAGGTAGAGTGCTTCGTCGGCCTTTGCGTTCGGGTCAACGAGAATCACGTCGTACTCGCTCTGGATGTCGTTCTGCTGGAGGATCTGGAGGAATCGCTTGTAGCGTGGGTACTCCCACCCATCGGGCTTCCCCGACTTGAGGTACTGTGCGTGGTCGTCGAGGCGGTCGTCGACGGAGTTGAATCGTTTGTGCGACGGAATCACATCGATGTGTTGGGTCCCATCGACACTCCGTATCAGATCCTCGAACGGGCCTTTCCCTTGGTCGATCAGATGGAGCGTGACGTCGTCGGCATCTGGGTTGTGCTTGTCTTCGTCGAGGTCCAGGTAGTTCGAGACGCTCCCGTTTTGCGCGTCGAAGTCGACGATGAGCACGTCCAGCTCCTGTTCTGCGAACGCGCCAGCGAGGTCACGGGTGAGCGTCGACTTAGCCTGGCCACCCGACTGGTTGTAAACGGTTAATGGCAGGACCATAGTGCGTGTTATCGTTCATGCGGGTAATAAATGTTCGTAAGACATACATCACCTTAGTGACTGTAGCACCTCCTGTTCAGTGTGTATGATGGTACAGAATCGCAATGGTGGTTGTTCGTTATGGGTGTTCATAATGGGTGTTCATACTGTGCGTTCATAATGGATTCTCCAACATGACTCTCGTACAGATTGATCTTCCACTATCCTCGGTCTTGGTGGCCTCTGTGTCGTGTTTTGAACCACGAACGTTGGTAGTGTGTCTGTTCTGTGTCAATACTGTCTGGCCGGAAAATGTGGTAGTGGTGTTCATCCGGTATCGCCGATCGCGGACATCAGGATTCCATCGCTGTCACCCTGTTCAACACCTATCAACAATCTTTCAGCTCGGTCCTCCTTTTTACACTCGGTGTTCGGGGGTTCCTCTCCTCCACTCCTCACTGTGGGTTCTACGGCGGTGACTTGGAACGGACTAACCGTGTTTCACGGGGGGACTGAGGGGAAGAGTAATGGCACCCCTTGGAGTATCCTGCTACAAGCCCTATGAGTAGTGACGGCAACGCGACGGGGGTAGTCGACGATCCGCAAGGCGGTTTCCAGCTTGGCGGCGACCTGACGGAGGCCGCTGCGGTGAGCCTTGACGCCTTCGTCGACATCCTCATCGGTTTCTTCCGAGTGTATCTTATCACGACGACGAGTATCTTCATCCCGATCCTGCTCTTCTTCGTTGTCAGTTACTACGCCGGTCTGTGGCCCAGCAGTTACGGGTCAGAGATGATGATCAGGCGGATTCGGCGTTCCTCTACCGGTCTCTTTGCCATCTCCGTCATCCTTCCCATCCTGTACCTCTCGATGTGGTTCCTCACGGGGACGGAGTCGCATGATGGACGGGCGGCCGATCTTCCATCGAGCGGTGTGTTCGGGACCTCGTGGGAAGAGCGTCTTATCGGACCTGAGCCCGCTTCGGGTGGTCTCGGGATGCTGGCCGACATCTTCGTTAGCATCTTCTACACGTACCAAGTGACGGTCACGTTTGTTCTGATTTCGATTCTTGTGTTCGCGTCGGTGATTTTCCTCGTGATGAAATGGCCGTCCGAAGTGGACCCACTGGTCCGTCGCGATCGCGTCTACCGCATTTCGTTTGGGATGCTCGTGTCGTTTTCCATCCTCCCGGTTCTGTACGCTATCAGCTGGATCGCAACTGGCTGGTACACTCCGAACGAATCGTTCACCCGTGTCTCCCCGCAGATATCACTCCCGTATGATTCGCTGTTCGGGGGCTCTCAACACCCGTTCTTGGAGCAGTTAGCGGCCGAGAGCGACCCACTTGAGGTGACCTTACAGAATGTTCTCTCACTACACGTTGAAACGCTTCTCTTCGTCGGGATTCTCGCAATCGTGTTTGGTTCGATCCTGTTTGTGTTCTTGGGCAGGTCGAATTACTTTCAGACCAATCTTGGACAACAGTCGTTCCGCGGGGGTGTCATAATCGTCCTCGTGCTTCTGTTAGCACCGACTATCCTTGCTGGTGGGGCGTGGCTGGCTACTGGTGTTGCTAGTGGTGTCGATCTCGGTGAAGGCCCGCCCGGATTCACGTCGCAGTGCCAAGAATTCAAGGATGGTGAGATGGGTGCGTGGTCGGCATCGAGTGGAAGCGCCCAGATACAGCCTGATGGCTGGTCACTCCGAATTGATGGGACCCTAGAGCGGAGTGTCTCGGCGGCAAACCACGCCGATCGGATGGTTTCGATCACGCCAGCACAGGACTCGTACGGCGAAGATGAGTTCCATATCCAGATGTACGACGGCGACGAGCTGGTTCTGAATGAAACGACGACATATCGGGCGTCATTTACCGAAGAAATTCAGGGTGATGCGACCATCCAGATCAGTTCTGATGGTGGGGAACTCGACCGGCTCTGTACTGGTTTTCAGACGGTTGCTCTTCCCACCATCGCGTTGGAAATGGATGCACCTGAGGAGGTGATCCTTCGTGAGGGGATTGACATCGATTACAGCGTGTACAACGTCGGCCACGTGCCCACGGGAGAGGCGTTCGACGTTGGTGTCTACGCTAATGGAACTGGGTTCTTGGGAGAACACACGGAAGCGTCTCAGACGTGGCGGCAGGACCCGCTGACCGGCGGTGAATTCAGCCACGAACATGTCTCGTTCGACGGGCTGATCGATGCTCGGGCTGTTGGAGAAGTGGTGATCGTCACTGAGGTCGACCCGAATGGGGAGATGTCCCAACGGACGACCGTGCCGGGGCGGTCTACTCGAACGGTCAATGTTCTGTACGCGAACCTTGAGAGTTCGATTGATGCTGACGACGTCGAGCGCGCCAACCAAACCGACCTTCGGACTGAGGTGTTCAACAACGGGACGGCTTACAGCCTTGAAACGCCCTCTGACGTGCGGATACTCGACTCGGATGGTGGAACGGTCCGGTCGTGGTCTCCGATGGTCCCCGAATTGGATCCGCAGGAAGTCACACGAACTGACTTTGAGCATGTGTTTCGGGTTCCGGGGAGCTACACTGCCCAGATAGATGTCCACGATACCCTGTTCCCCGAGGGGTCTACCGACGAGGTAGACTTCGATATTATCGCGCCCGATCTCCGTGGTGAACTGGTCAACGTCGACGAAGACTCGCGGGTGGACACTGAGACGGAGTTCGACGTGGTTGTTGAAAACGCCGGCAATCTCAACATGAGTGGTGGGACGACGGCTGATGTCGACCTTCGGAATTCCCAAGGCGATGTCGTTGATGAGTGGGTGGTCGATGTTCCTGAACTCGAGGAAGGGGGGACGTTCGAAACGACGCTCACGTCGACGATTGAATACGGTGGCGTTCACACGGTTTCGCTTGACGTTCACGACGAAGACTTCCCGTACGGCACTCAAGATTCTGACCAGATCATCGGCATCGGGCCGAACCTAGCAACGAACGTCGACGGCTCCCGGATCGATGTGGGCGACACGACGGATATCGACGTGGACATCTCCAACATCGGGTCCGACGTGTCGCTCGCGACGACCGCAGATGTGACTCTCCGAAACGAGTCCGGTGACGTGGTCGCCGAAACGCAGCTGGATGTGCCGCCGATCGAGGCCGGCGAGCGATACACCGAACAGCCGTTCGATATCGTAATCGATGAGGCGGGGTTCTACGACGTTGATGTCGATGTCGCACCGACTGCTGATACGGGCCGGGCAACGGACTCGGATCGGTTCGAGGTGCGATACGTTGACCTCGTTGTCGATGTAGAGGCGACTCCACTCTCTGGTTCGAACGAAGCCCGGATCCACGTAACCGTCTCGAACGAAGGGACCGGACGAAGCGAGTCCGTTGATGTTGACTCGGTTGTTACTGACGAGGGAGATACGATCGTCTTCAGCCGAGCTCTCTCGTTTGGTGAGTTGAACCCTGGCCGTTCACAGACGCGGAGTCGCACGGTGGAGCTTGATTCTGATGGGCTTCACACCGTGACTGTTGAAATCGATGAGGAGGATGGCGACACCGACACTGCGACGTTTAGCAGTATGTCGCCGAACTTGGAGGGGAATATCACGGCGACGGAAACGGAGGTCTACGGGCTTGGAACGGACGTCCTCACCAAGGTCAGCAACGTGGGCTCTGAGGCGAGTGATCGCACAACTGCGGACATCACGGTCTACGACACGGCTGATGGAGACGTAGTTGATACGTCGCGTATCTCTGTTCAGAGTCTTGAAGCCGGAGAGCAACAAGAGCGGGAGGTGTCTGTGAACTTCCCCGGTGCCGGCGTCTATAAGGTCAAGATAGATGTCGATGACGACCTCTATCCGGGGAACACTGTTGATCACACCGAGGAGATTCACGTGTATCAGTCGGATCTCTCGGTGCGCCTCAGTGCGAACGATAGCGACCTCCCACCGGGGGCGACTGGTGGGGTGGAAGCGACGGTCTTCAACAACGGGAACCACCGCAGCGACCCGTACGATATTGAAGTCGAGTTCGTCAGCCCCCGCGGGTCGACGATTGCTGTTGAGCAGGATACTGTGGAGAGTATCGGGGTTGGTGAGAATACGACGCTCGCGTTCGAATCTGTCCTTGACGACATCGGCAGGAACGACGTCATCGTCCGAGTTGATACCACGGAGTCTGGGAGAATCACCGATTCGACCGAGATAGATGTCTCCTTGCCACTTGAGGTTGAGGAAGTCGAGAGCCACATCCCGCCGGGCGAACAGGGCGTCGTCGACGCGACCGTTTCGAATCCGGGTGCTGTCGAATCCGAGACGTACGATGTTACGGCTCGGTTCATCGCCCCAGACGGTTCGACTGTCTCTACGGATTCGACGACTGTTGGCCCGATCCAGCCCGGTGAAGAGGAAACGCTACAGTTTGAGTCGACGCTGGTTGATGCTGGTGTTCACGATGTGATCGTCGATGTGGACACGGGTGGAGAGAACAAGCCCCGAGAGGGTGTGTATATTGAGGTTGTCCGGTCTGAACTACGGGGCCAAGTGAATGCTCGCGATATCGATGAGGGCGATCCCACGGATATTGATATCGTGGTGGATAACGTTGGGACCGACGTAAGCCCGGAGACGAACGTGACTGCCGTCCTGCGCGATCCTGACGGCAACGTGGTTGCTGATGAGCAATACACGGTGGGCGTCCTAGAGGAGGGCGAGAGCGACTCTCAGCAGGTGTTCGACACCGAGTTGGATGCCGTTGGCGTGTATGAGGTGGAGATGGTCGGCGAGCTCGAGGGGAGCGATGACCAGATCCAGTCCGTGCGTTCGTTCGAGGTCCTGTACTCAAACCTCACTGCGAGCGTCACGGCTGATGATGTCACGCGGGTCAACGAGGGCAACGTTCAGGTTACAGTCGTCAACGAAGGGACTGGCCGGAGTGACGCAGCGCCCGCCCAGGTCGTTATTGAAGCGCCGGATGGCTCCGCTATTCGGAGTGTTGACCTTGATGTTCCCGCGCTGTCTGCTGGTCGCTCGTACAGCGAGACACTCGAGTTTACGACCGAGGTGGCCGGGACACACCGGGCGACTGTCGATGTGGAGGATGCCGATCGTCCGGACGGGACAGTTGCTGAGACGGAGTTCCACATCACCTGGCCGAACCTCCACGCTCACATCGAAGCGGAAAGCACCACCATCGAGGATAACACAGCAACGCTGAACGTGGATATCGAAAACGTCGGGCCGGGACAGAGTCGATCGACGACAGCCAGTGTGGATATCTTGGGCTCGTTCGGGAATATCGTCGGGACGCGAACGATTGATGTCCCCCCGATCGGTTCGGGTGAGTCCCATGAGGTGTCTGTCGATCATGTGTTTGACCGCCCTGGCTCCTACTTCGGTCGGATTCAGGTACAGGACCCTGAGTTCCCTGAAGGAACGACCGATAACACCGAAACTATCGATATCATTCACGGCCACCTGAACGGTGAGATCGAATTCGATGAGGGCTACACGGTTGTTGAGAGCGAGACGCAATTCGAAGTGACGGTCCAGAACGTCGGCAACGACGGCGCTGCGCCGACCACCGCTGACGTGTGGATCACCAATGCTAACGGTGAGACGGTGTTTACGGATGTGATGGAGGTAGGCTCGCTTGCGAAGCGTGGCTCACAGAGCGAGAAGTTCACCGCGACTCTCAACACGAGCGGGGATGCGACAGCACACGTCGACGTGAACTACCCGAAGTTCCCGCTGGGGACTGAAGATCAGGATGACATCCGCGTCATCTCTCCTGACCTTCGTGCCGACCTGACGATCGACGACGTCCAAATGGGTTCGGAGACGACGATCCGGGTCGATGTGACGAACGTCGGTGAGACGCAGGCGGAGGCGACGACTGGGGAGTTGCTCATCTACAATCACGACCTGGATCGCGTTGTTCGCGAGGAGTTCGCTGTGGAGAGTCTCGCCCCGGATGAGTCGACGAGTATCGAGTTCGTCCAGCTGATCGCAAAGGAGTGCTGGCGGACGGAGATGAGTTGTGCTCCGGGCGCGGAGCTTGGGACGGCGGGGACGTTCACGGGCAGCGTCGACATCTCGACGATGTTCGCTCCTGAAGGGTCTGAGGATTCTGATACGTTCTACGTAAGCGAAGACTAGGGGGTTGACTTCCTCTACGGGGATTGCTTGGAACTTGCGTATATGCGGTTATCTAACAGTCTGCTAGAACTGTGTCGTTAAGCGAGTCGCGCCGTGAGAATTTGTGTGAACTAAATCAGGAGTTATGTGTTCTCTGAATCGCCGGTATCGAGTTTTCCGGCGAGGTAGGCGTGGCCGCTGTCGGTGATCCTGTACACACCATTACCTAGGTGATCGACGAGATTGTGGTCGGCGAGCTTACTCAGCCGGCGCGAGATATTGCTCGATCCGACTCGGATGTTATCCCGCTCAGAGATCTTACTCGGGGTTTTTGGCCCCTCCATCGACAAAATTTCGAGGGTTCGGTCATCCCATATCGACATCCACTTGCCCGACTGTCTCATGGTGAAATCCACATTGGCGAATTTGGACACTACTATTTAATATATTGTTTGAGTGAGGAGCCGGGCTGGCAGTCCCCTCACCGACCGGAAGGTCTAACCCCGCTTGCTTGGTGGTTTGAGACATGAGTGGCGAATTGAGCCGATTCACCAGCGATCGACGCAGTCGTAACGAGACGTCCTGGGTCGATGGGGATGATTGGGATGTGGGGACGTCTGAGAACGTGGATGTAACGGCTGATGGCTTAGTGGGTCGCGCCCCGCCACAGGGTAGTGATCCTTCCGGTAGTGAATCTTATACTGGCAATGGGACGACGACACCGGGCGATGTGGTTACAATCTTCTCGGATGTTGAATCTGTGTTCGAAAGTGGATATATAGAACACGGAGTCACGGGACAAACTCAATCCAAGATCGAAGTCCAAGATTCGGCGGGCAGTTGGTTTCCTGTCGTCGACCCCGATAATACGAATCGGTGGGTGGTCGAAGGGACGTATTATGGTGTGAGATTACACAACGGGGCAAACTACAGCGACTACGGATACGAGTTCGACTTCGCTGTTCAGAGAGTATGACTAGTGAATCAAACCGGTTCACCAGCGATCGGCGTCCTCGCGAGAGCGCCTCTTGGGTGAGCGAAGACGATTGGGAGGCGGGCACGGCAGAGAATGTTGATGTCGTTGGTGAAGGGTTGGTAGCTCGCGGATCGATACAGGCTGGAGAGCTCCCTAATGGTGGCTCGTACGATTTCTCCACGTTTGATACCGAGGTCTGGACGGTCTACAACGACGCTCGGTATGTTTCTTCATCTGGCTACGTGACGATCGCAGCTGGTGGCGATAAGAACGGGGAATTAGTGTTCAATTCTGGGGTCGATGTGGATAACTGGTTCTGTGAATGGGACAACATCTTCGGGTCAGGAAACTACGAACGCCAGCGGCTGTTGTTCTATGCGGATGCCGTTGGTCAGGGTGGGGATAATAACAAGCTTGGGGGAGTCGGGCAGGCGTATCTCCTTGATATTGACTATAATGGTCGGATCTGGTTTGGTGAGATTCGGAATGAGGCTGTCCACGAAGAGCTTGTTTCACGAGGAGAGTACGCAACGTCCGAAGCGACCCACACCTACCGAATAGAGTACCGGGATGGTTTGGTCAACTTCTTCGTCGACGGAACGCTGAAGTTCGAGGTCGATATTCCGAACCCCACCACCAACTTCAGTGAGTTCTACTTCAAAGCAATCACTGGACGAAATAGCTCGACAAATCATATAGACAATGTGACTATCGGTTCGCTATGAGTTCGGGTACTCTACTTGGTTCGTCTGGGCCACCATTGACCAGAACGTCTATCTCGCCGTACTGGAATGATAGCTCATGACTGATGAATTGAGTCGGTTTACCAGCGATCGGCGTACCCGAGGTGATGCTCTGTGGGTTACTGAACAGGACTGGAATGCCGGAGTCACAGAGAATGTCGATGTCGTTGGTGACGGTCTAGTCGGTCGCGATCCGGTACAACGCAGTGGGGACTTCGGTAATGTTGTCGATGATTTTGAGACCGGTTCTCTGTCGGCGTATCGCGGTGATACTGGTGCGTTCTCAGTACAGTCGTCTGTTGTGTATCGGGGTGACTATGCGGCCGAGATAACACGGACGGGTGGAAGTGCTGGGGGTATCACCTCTGTTTCTGGTCTTGAAAATTATCCGAAGAAGGGTAGCGAGTTCTCGGTGAAGCTTCGGTGGGATAACGGGAGAAGGGTACACCCGATGTTCAGATTTGGCCTTCGAGACGGGTATAATTACTACGGGTTCGGTCTCGATGCTCACGAATCTGAATCTGGTGATACAGAGGCTATCCTTCAGAAGTTAGTTGATGGTACTGGTACGGTGATGGATTCGACACGCGATCTCGATGAGCTGGAATTGTATGATGGGGTGTGGACAGAAATTCGGGGGGTGTGGAGAGACGATGACACGATAGCCGTCAAATGGCTCGATGATGCTGGCAACGAGTTAGTGTCGCTTCAAGCGGTTGATTCCGATCATGAAGGGAATTCTGGAATCGGAATCTGGTCGAACCATTCTGGTGTTTCTGGGTCCTGTACGACGTGGTGGGACGAGATCCTGACTTCTTGATGGGCTCGGTCTCTGGACTTTTCACAGCTGGTTGACCGGAACACCTAACGTCTCCCTTTGATATATTGTGCGTATGCCTGGCGAATCGAGTCGGTTTACTAGCGATCAGCGTGTCCCTGAAGAGGCGTCGTGGTCGACTGAAGATGACTGGGGTGCGGGGACGCCTGAGAATGTAGATGTCATCGGTAACGGGTTGGTCGGGAGAGCTCCGACGCAGGGTTCTGTGGCATCAAGCGTGGTTGATGATTTCGAACGTGATTCTCTCGCTTTTTACTCTGGCGATACTGGGAATTTCGAAGTACAATCGGATATTGCCTATACAGGTGATTTCGCACTTAGATGTATCACCGGCAGCACTAGCGGATCTGATTTATTGTATAGTCTATCCGGGTTAGATTCCTATCCAGAAGCCGGTGACGTGATCTCACTGTGGACAAGAACGGATGAGGAAAATGCATCACTAGCCCGGCCGACGTTTCTTTTTGGGATTCAACCCGGTGCTGACGAGGGCTATTCTGGTACCCTAAGATACCCACACAACGGGCAACCGGCGGAGTTCAAATCAAACTATGCGGGGTATCACTCTCTGGATTACAATTATCGATTGGGCGAGTGGTATCAAATCAGGATTGACTGGGGCAGCAGCGGTGATTTTGTAGTCGAGATATACGGTGAGGACGGTTCTCTTCTTGATGGTCCATTAGTCGGGAATGACTCTCGTTGGAGTTCCGGTGGGATCGGATTCAATTCGGCTGGTACAGCTGATGAAGTGTATGATTACGTGGTTTTGGAGTAGCTGAGTTTGATGCTTATACCTATCCAGATGGATCGACCGGAATGGCTAATATTGCGTGTCTTGAGCGTTAGCGTATGACTGATGGATCGAGTCGGTTTACTAGCGATCGGCGTACTCACCAAGAGGCATCTTGGGCTGGTCAAGCGGACTGGGAAGCTGGCACCACTGAGAACGTCGAGCTCGTGGCCGACGATCTAGTGGGCCAATCTCCACTTCAAACTGGTGAGATATCGGAAGGTAGGGTGGCCCGTTGGATGATGAATGATGGCTCTGGTCCGGTCACGGATGAGTTCAGCAATTTCGACTTGGCGCTCAGCGGTGCATCATATTCCTCTAGTGGATATGAAGGGCCACATTCTCTGCGATTCGATAGGAATGGGAGTGAGTACGCTCACACAACTACTAGCGACGTTTGGAACGACATATCTGCTAATGACTCATTCACGTTTATCGGGTGGGTGTACCCGTTCATAGACGACCAGCAATTTTCTGCACTCGTCATGAATGCCCCACCTGATGGGAACCAATCTATCCGGTTCGGCATCAATGGTGGGGCGAGTGGTTATGATATGCACATAACCCTGGAAGACAGTTCCTTCAATGTTGGCGGGAATAGATATTCAACAAATACGTGGGAACACTTCGCTGTTACATATAATGGTTCAACTCTCACGTTCTACAAAGGTGGAGCGGATATTGGGTCTGAAACGCTGAATGAGCCCCTGCCGGATTACAACGAAAATCTGTATGTTGGTGTTTGGCCTGGTGGGGGCAACCCAGATTGGTTCGACGGGAAAATAGACGCAATGGATATTTACAGTCGGGAACTGAGCAGTTCTGAAGTCTCGAATCATTACGATACGGGGGGTGTCAGTGGATGAGCGGTTTAGTGTGGGGCCTCTCTTGCTGGGGTGGCTGGAATGCCTGTCGTGTGTTTCTGGAGTGTGGTTTGTATGACTGATGAGTCGAGTCGGTTCACCAGCGATCGGCGGCCCCGTGAGGGCGCATCGTGGGAGACTGGCGAGGATTGGCTGAATGGTACTACTGAGAACGTTGTGGTTGTTGGTGGTGAGTTAGTCGCTCAAACCCCACTCGACGATGGTGTGCCTACTAGCGAAAAGTGGCAGAAACCTGTTGTTGCTAATTCCGAGGGAATCGCTCGAACGTCTGGGGATGGTTCTATTGACGGTGACGTGTCGACGTACTCTGTCCTTGATTCTTCAGAGAGTGGTTATATCGAATATTCTGTTGACCAAGAGTACAAGCAGATCAGATTTGATTTTGACGGTACGAAAGGCTCGATCGACATCTCACTTCAACCGTCAGGAACCGTGATTAAAGAGGATTGGGACGTCTCCGGTAACCCTTGGTATGTCGTCTCATTGGATGATGAATTAGATAACGGGTGGAAATCCAGCGAGAATTTCCGAGTTCAAGTTGATGACTCGACGAATAAGCGAATCGCTGAAGTAGAGGTTGACGTAGATACGTGAGTTCGCTGTGTCTGTTTTTGTAGCGTTGTGTGCTGACTTAGTTGGATGATACAGCCGCCGAAGTGTGGTTACTCTTGGAGTCGTCCCGCCCATGGCTGGTTTTGGGTGTTAGCGACCGGAACACCTAACGTCGTGTACTGGAACATGTAGGCTATGACGGGGGAACCGAGCCGGTTCACTAGCGATCGACGTCGTCGGGAGAGTGCGTCGTGGGTGGATGGTAGTGATTGGCAGGCTGGGATTGCTGAGAATGTCGATGTCGTTGAGGAGGGGCTGGTCCCTCGCACCCCGCCACAAGCGGGGGATGTTCCTGCGACAGCCGTTGAGACGTTTGAAGACGCTAATGTTGGTGAGTATAATAAGGATAGCAATGGTCGGGGATCATTCTCGACAACGACGAGCCGGTATTGGATGGGGTCGCGCTGTGTTGAGTTCGATAATGCCAGCTCGACGAAGGTGTTCTCCCGAGAAGGTGACGGTCTAAACTACTACCCACAACAGGGGGATGTTGTTGAGTGGCACATCTATGCTGATTTCATCGAAACGTGCTCCACTTCCGTTGTCATCGGGACGAATGGGAACCCGTCAAATTGGGTTCAGGGGTATGAGTGTGAGATCCGCGCAGATGGGAATAATTCTGATTTCTCCATGGCGTTAGATTCTCGTGAAGGATCTTTTTCGAGGGTGTCTATCGGGAACTACCTTGACGAGTGGTTACGGGGGCGGTTTGAGTTTTCTTCGGACGCCAATTTGGTCTATGAGTTGTATCAAACAAACGGTAGCGACGATCGGGGAGATCACACACTCATCAATTCAGTAACGTACGATGCTGCGGGTGAAGCCGCTCTCGGTAATCGGGCTTTCGGGTTTTTCTCAAACAATTTCGGTAATGGTGGTCGTCGATCACGCGCCTTCTTCGACGAGGTTTGCGTCAGTGAGGGCGTTGTCTGATTTTTTTGACCGGAACACCTAACGCCTCTCTCTGAAATGAGGAGTGTATGACTGATGGATCGAGTCGGTTCACCAGCGATCGGCGTACTCGAATGGGGGCGTCTTGGACTGAGCAAGCCGACTGGGAAGCTGGAACTACAGAGAACGTTGGGCTGCTGGCCGACCGATTAGTGGGTCGCCCCCCATCAGAAGGGAGTGGGACACAGACTCGTGTAGTCGATGACTTTGATGAAGTCCTCTATGAAGGCGAAGGGAAGGCCCTCAGTGACTACTACAGTAACGATGTATCCCAGTTCACACGCCGAAGTGGTGGTGTCCACGAAGGAGGGTATGTGCTTGAAGGATCGCATAATGGTGGGCAGTCAAATTTCTGGATGGTCTCTTACGAAGGCGATGGGTTGGATTACCCACAGGAGGGAGACACGTTTAGCTACTGGAATTGGGTCGATAAGGCTTCTATTGGTGGCAACGCTGGTAATATATTCTGGGGGTATGATGAGAATGATGGCACCAGGTTTAACTTGCGATTGAATCGGGGTAATTCAGATTTTTACGTCTATGCTCCTGACGGTACAGTAATTATTGACAGGGTGTCGTACTCTTACCCCGCAAGTGCGTGGGAAGAGTGGGAGATCCAATGGTTGCCTAACGAGATCGTTGTGACCGTGTACGATCGAGATGGTAATGAGCAAACATCCGTAAGTGGTTCACATAATAGTTCTCGAACGTCTGGTGGGGTTGGATACTACGTCGGTGCTAATCGACCTATTGTTGTTAGGATAGACAACGTGGGCATCAAATGAGCGTCTCCCCGGCCTCTTGGTCTTTCACGGCAGTTTTTGACCGGAACACCTAACGCCTCTCTCTGAAATGAGGAGTGTATGACTGATGGATCGAGTCGGTTCACCAGCGATCGGCGTCTCCGCGGGGATACTTCATGGGAGAGCGAAAGCGATTGGGCGGCGGGGGTTGCTGAGAACGTCGACGTCGTTGATGGGGGGTTGGTGGCCCGAGATCAACTTGTCGAGAGTGGTGAGCTTCCCAGTAATGTCGTCGACGACTTTGAGAGTGGCTCGCTGTCTGAATACGGGTATATTGATTCTCCGTTGGAAGTCACCCAAGCGCGAGCGTTCAACGGTAGTTGGTCACTTCGCGATGATCACCCGGAGCGCACGAGTGAGGTCTTCGCTGTTTCAACGTCCGGGCTTGATAACTATCCGAAGGCGGGAGATGTGATCTCGTACCGGAATTATATTGAATCGTCGTCGGCTGGCGATCCTGTTTCGCAGTTCTACTTTGCGGCTCAGTCTGAGTCTGCCTACCCCGATGGCTACTGCGTCAATCTCGACAGGAACAATAACGGTGTAGAGTTGCTTCGGGATGGGTCTGTGTTGGATTCGGCTGGTGTTAGACCTCCAGCTGACGAGTGGCTGCGGGTACAGATTGTTTGGGGGCAAGATGGCCAGATCGATGTTGTCGTCGAGGATTCTGATGGTTCAGAGGTGACGTCGTTGGACGCGCTGGATCCCACATATGTGGCGGGTGGTATCGGATTTGCGTGTAACTACTATGGAGCTGGGAGTGGTTCGGGAATTGATGAAGAGGTCTACTGGGACGAGATCTTGACGACGTGATCGTTATTCGATGCTGTTGTCGGCTCGGTGGTGGGGTTGACCGGAACACCTAACGCTCTGTACTTGGTCAGATAGGTTATGACAGGCGGAGAAAGCCGATTCACGAGCGATCGGCGTGTCCGTGAGGGTGCGTCGTGGACGGGCGATGGAGACTGGGCAGCGGGTGTGTCTGAAAATCTGGATATCGTTGAGGGTGGCTTAGTCCCCCGGCCCGCGGTGGGGGCTGGGGTTCTGCTAGAGGGTTTTGAAGGAGGGTCGCTCAACTCTGCGTACGGCGGTGGGACTACACACGCTTCGATACAGAGTTCACCCGTGTATGCGGGCGATCACTCGATGGAGCTCATGGGTGACAAGTACAACGTGATTTCGCGGACAGATCTGGCTGTTGAACGCGGTGGTGTTTACAGCGGGTGGGTCATGAACAAGAGCGTGTCTAGCTCGACTGTCTATCAGCGTGAGGCGGGTATTATCTTCATGACTCAGGAAGGAACTGCGACGCCTGGGGGGTACTACATCGAGCTTCGACAAGACGATAACAACGTCATTGTTTTCAGGAGTGGGGCCGGTGAATCCCCAGTAACAGACAAGATCGCGACCAAATCTCTGTCGCAGTCGCTTGACACGTGGTACGAGGTGGTGTTTGAGCCGAGGGTGGGTGGGACTGAGGTATACCGAATAAACGATGCCGAGGGGGTTGAGCTAGCGACTTTCTCGACTGCGGATGGCACGTTCGATGCCGGAGGGATCGGGTTCTCCCATGGCGGGGACAGCGATGAGCATCAAGGACAATTCGATGAAGTGAGGCGGTGGGAATGACCCAGTTAGCATCTGAGCCTCTACCACACCCCACGCGCAGCGGGTGTTGATGTATGAGTGAGAAAACAAGCCGGTTCACCAGCGATCGGCGGACCCGAAGAGGGGCGTCTTGGGCTGATCCGGAAGACTGGGGGGCGGGTGTAGCCGAAAACGTTGATGTAGTTGACCGTGGCTTGGTGCCTCGCAGGTCGACGTCATCAAGCGACGGTGAGCCCAGTAATGTAGTTGAGAACTTCGAAGACGGGAGTTTGGGTGCGTGGTCTGAAACCAGCAATGTCAAGATTGTAAGCAACCGTGCGTATGACGGTTCAAACAGCCTTCATGCTTCTTCTGGGACGTCTACTCGTGATTATCTTTTAGGCCAGCGCAGTCTGGGTGCGGGTGTGTCTACTGTTCAGTTGTTTTGGCGCGAGACCGGTTCATCCTACGGGCATGGCTACCAGTTCCTAGATGCTGACGGTGGGCGTGTGGCCGGCGCTGGGACTAGCAACCCAGCTTGGATCTATGTAGACGGCGGAAGTGGGTATGAACTGTATTCCGGTGACGGATACGGTAAGTGGGTTCGTCTGCGTCTAGATTTCGACTACGCTCAAGAGGATGTGACGTACACTTTTGAAGACCTCGAGTCGGGGGCTCAGCGGACTGTGACAGCGGATATGGATGCTACGGGGTCTGTTACGCAGATACAGAAAGTCAACGTTGGTACTGAGAATACACTAGCGGAGCAGCGTTTGAACACAAGTGGAAGTTATTACGGCGCTCTCGATTCATGGACAGACTACATCACGATAAACTGATGAGCCGGTTTTCACGTGGGGGACTGCTTCTTATGTCCCCACCGGAATACATAACCTTCTCTGCTTGGTTATTGGGCATATGACTGGCGAATTGAGTCGGTTCACCAGCAATCGGCGGACTCGAGGAGAGGCGTCGTGGAAAACTGATGAGGATTGGAAGGCGGGCGTGGTTGAGAATGTTGAAATCTCGGGTGGGGGGCTGGTACCGACACCCCCTCCGGAGGGCGGCGAAGACCTCGATTTTGTCACGGACAACTTTGAGGATGGAAGCCTCACAGAGTACGTTGTAGACTCCTCTAAGGACAATGGTAGCGCAAGCGTGGTTCAGAGTTCAAGATCGTTAGAGGGGGATAACCTGGCTCGGATCGCTACGAATGGAAGGGTGTTCGCACTGGGGTCGACGTCTGGTTTATTCTCGTATCCGAGTGCGGGAGACATCCCAACTTTTCATGTTCTCTTCCCAAACGGAGACAATAATGCGCTGTATCTATACTATGGTGTTCAACAGGGAGATCGGGCGAACGGTACAGGATACCGAGTCACACTTCGGAACAAGCATAATTCCATGCGGCTGGATAACCGGCGCTCGGGGGGAACGGTCGCGAACAGCAGCACTCGGAATATCCCGTCTAATGAATGGCTCACAGTTGAAGTTGATTGGCGTACGGACGGAGACCATTTCGTAAAAGTATTCGATTCTGAAGGCTCCGAGTTGGGGTCTATGTCTGGTACAGATAGTGGGCTTACATCTGGGGGGATAGGGTATGGACTTAACAACCGGAATGGTAACAGTTCAGTTACTTACGTGGATTTTGTCGGCTATCGTTCACCGTGAGGGCGGAAGACCTAACCTCTCGTGCGGGGTCCGATAGAATATGACTGGTGAGGGGAGTCGATTCAAGAGCGACCGCCGCGGGTGTGATGATGCTTCGTGGTCCAGCATACAAGACTGGGATCAGGGGGTGGGTGAGAACGTCGACATCGTCGATGGTAGTGTGGTCCCCCGAGCACCAAATCAAATCGCTGAGCGGCCTGATAGTGGCATATCTCGTTTTGCGTTTGAGCAAAATGTAGCCGATTCTTGGGGAGATAATGGTGGTGTTGATGGAACCTCTGTGGGGTATAGTGTGGATTCCCCAGTTGGTCAGTATGCTAAGCGATTTGACGGTAACGGTGAGGTCACTTTCGGGGAGGTCTTCCAGATTTCATCTGACGCATCGATCTCAGTGTGGTTGAACGTGACATCCGGAATTGGCGATGTCGTTCCGATGGTCCACAAGGGGCGGGCTTACCAATTTCATGTACACGCTGATGGGTCGCTCTGGTTTGGAACATTCGGCCATGGCTACGTCTCTAATCAGTTGTCTTGGGAGCTGGGTAGGTGGTATCACTGTCTTATCGCTTGGGATGATTCGAATAGCAGAGCACAGTTCTACCGTGATGGGGTGGCCGTTGGAGCGATGTCTGGGAATGATGGTCCAGGTGGTTCGGGGACCTTCCGAGTAGGTCACAAGGCTGATGGTGGTGGTTATCTCCATGGAATGATTGCCGACCTACGCATCTATGGTGAAGCTCTCTCCTCGGTAAGAGTGTCTGATCTATACAATACGGGCTCTATTCGTTGAGGTTCCTTACGGTCTGATCGTCGGGGTTTCTTGGGGGAAACGGTTTTAGTTGGGTACTGCTTGGATAGGGTATGCTAGGCCAGTCAGTTCTCCGAAAAGGCACTGTGACGTATGCGGTGTACTTCTACGTGCTGATCACCGTGGGGAGTCTTCTGTCGATCGCGTACTCGCTTCAAGGTGGTCACTACCTAAGCTCGCTTCATGCGATTGGGTTGCTCCTCGTGATCCTCGCGATTGGGTTCTCGGTGTTGCGTGGTGATTATCTTCAGACAGATGTGCGATCGCGAGTAAGCGAGGACGGTTCCGAAGAGGATGGAGATCACGATGCTGCGGGTGACCTCCCCTTTAGTGCTGGTTTTTGGGAGGCTCTTTACACCCGGTACATCGACCGGTCTGAGTTCAGGCGTGTCGAAATGGGGATGTACGCCGTTGGTGTCCTCTCACTGGGGATTGTCCAAGCAGCCGTGAAGTTCGGAGTCTGAACTTACAGAGATACCGCTGAGAGCGCGATGATGTCTCCGATGGTGACTGCGGCCACAACCCCGAGAAATAACGGAACGATAAGCGGGAAGGCTGGCTGGATCCGTACCGACTGAGCGGTCAGTATGTGCTCGAGGCCGCCCCGGAGGTCGTCTGGTGACGCCCCATATGCCGTGTGGGTGATCGAGTCCAGAAACGTTTCTGTCCCCCACACGTCGTCTTTCTCGATGGCGACGTTCCTGTCGGCAATAGTGGGATTCTCGTGGCTATCGAAATCCTCTGACGCAAGCGGGTGTCCTGTGGTGATCTCCGAGTAAACCACACCGTCGTCGATTTCGTAGACGGCTTCGATCTCGGTGGGCGTTCTGTGCTCGTCCGAGTGTTGAAGGATGTCCTCTATAGTGACGTTCTTCCACCGGAGGTACATACGGAGTGCGTCGAGATCGAGGGTGTTTGATTCTCCTGTATCGTCGGTCCACCGCAACTGTCCGGGCGTTTCCGGGATCTTGCTGACGGGGACCTTTTCGGTCATCAGCAGGTCGAGGCCCCGCTCTCCACGTCTGAGGTTCTGTGCCCACATCTTGAGGAGGTACAGGAGCACAGCGAACAACATCGCGTTGAATCCGATTGCGATAAGCGCGATCTGGGGCCGGTAGATAGGTAACAGTATGGAGAGTGCCGGTAGGGCGTACTCGATGGGGGTCGGGAACACAAGTCCGAGCGCGAACAGCGCCTTCGCGTCAGCTCCTCCGAACGCTCCCGTCCGGAAGAGAACCATCGCGAGGAATCCGGTCGCGGGTGGGACGATGATGAGCTGTGTGAGGATCCGGTACTCGTCAACTGTGTGGATAGGGGCGATTTGGTCGACCTGCCAGACCGCGGCGATAGCTCCGATAAAGATGAGGACCGCCCAGACCCGGCGGTCGACACGTCTGGTGTGGTGGTCGCTCCATGCGGCCCACGCTAGCGGGGCGATCGCCAAGAGGCGAAGTAGATCCGGATCGGCATCTATCATGTCGTACCATTACTGATAGTCGGACCGGTGGTATGATTCTACTGGTCAGAGTGGGGTCTTCCCGGCGTTCTCGGGAATATTGTCTGATCAGTACCCACAACCCGGCGGCGCTGGGACGCCTCCTTCGGTCTGGACCATCCCCTCGGCAGCCCCGAGGTTGTCGTTCCGGCTGGGGAAGAACTGAATCTGGACGTGGACCTCGACGTCGTGGTTCCGGTACTCCGCCGGGTGTGCCTTACCGGGCGGGTTCTTCCGGGCCTTTGTGATCTGCTCGGACTCTGTAGCGGTCGTCGACGCTTCCACTTCGAAGCCGGCTTCCCCGCCGGCCAGGTCGTTGACCGGCAGCACAGTATCGACTGTGAGCTCGTCAGTTTCCCACCCGACGTTGCTGGTGTCTTTGATCCCGTCTGTCTCGATCGCGGTCGCGATAGCCATTTGTCCGATGCTCTTCTTCCATTCTGGGAGTGATTTGGTCGTCATTGTGTGTTGGTGAGGTGTCTCTTGTCAATCTGTTCGGAGTGGCCGTTGTAACGATTGACAAGAATCGATTTAGCGCCAGTCGCTTAGCATCGCCTGTTCTCGAACGGTCTCGACGGGACAGGCGAAGACCCACTTGTATCGGTCGCGGATCGCTTTGTAGTCGCGGTTGGATGCCTGCTTCGGAATTGACCAGCCGAGACACTGCCACCCCTTCGTCCGGAGTGCCTTGATCATCGAGCCCTCGAAGTCTGCTCGGACGAACGTTATCAGGTACTCAACCGAGTCTGGACATGCTTCGGAGTCGACGAACGTCTCCTGGCTGGCCGCGAGCGAGCAGCTGGCTAGGTTGGCCATCTTGACCCCGATACAGATCCGATTCGCTTCTGCGAACTTGTCGCCCTCGAGGACGACGGACTCGCCGACGTCGCCTTCAGAGATGTCTTCAAAGAGGTCGCGAGCTTGGTACTCCATCTCTGGTGGGAGCTTTTCGAAGTCCGACTCCGTGTACGGTTGTGGCATCAACTCACCGTCTGTATCGAAGTGGAGCTTTTTGAGCGAGAACGGCGGGTACCTCCACGTAATCGCGCCGGTCAAATTGTTCTGATAAAATAGCCCGTGGTGGGTGAAATTGGCGTTATGAAGGTCGCTTCCGCCCATGTAGCCGTGGTGTTCATCGTAGATGTCTACGGCCCACTGCTGCGGGATCGACTCAACGTGGACGTGATTCGAGAAGGGCAACCCCAGTGGGGCGGTGAAGGGGTCTTGTTGGCGATTCCGGTGGATTGGGCAGGCACAGTCACCGTCGTGTGGTTGGTGCTGGAAAGCCTGCGGCTGGACAGCCACTGATGATTCTGAAGACATGTCTGAGTGTTACGCGGTGGTCTGTTCTTTCGACGAGTCTGGCTGGGGGCGCTCGGGCGTCACCCAGAACTGGTTGGTGTTCACCACGAGGTAGTTAGACGAGTCTTCGATCGGAATGAAGGTCACCTCTTCCCAGTCCTCTGCGTTCTTTGGAAGCTGGCTGGGTCCGATTCGCCCAAAGGCTTTCTCCTCAACGAACATCCGGAGTTCCGTCCCGCAGTTCTCACAGGTGTGTGCGGCGGAGTTTCGCCCTCGGTTGTTCGTCCAGATCACGTCGCGGTCCTCGTAGAAGCCGTCCGTGACGTCGGGGTCGATCCCACTACCGCATTCGGGGCACTTTGCGAACTCGCGGAGGACACACGACGCGGTCGACGGTTCGATACCATCTCGTGGACCACGCATCGCCATTGCTCTGGTGTTCCAGCCGATTTCTTTCTGAATCACTCTAATCCCTCACCCCTCATGGGATTCAAAAACACCTCTACTCGGAGCTGATCGTCCAGATCTTCCAGCCGTTTCCATCCTTGATCAGCACAACCGTCTTGGTGGGCCGGCGGCGGCGGCCGTTCTCGATCAAATCAAGGACCACTTCGACTTCGGCCATACCGGACACGGTTGCGACTTGTGGGGTTGTCCCGTTCTCGTATCGCTCAATTTCCTCTTGTATGACTACATTTTCTCCTTCAGTCTCGTCTTGATACTCTCGGAGGTCTTCTAGTTCTTCTGCGACTTCTGATTCATTTAAGAAGAACTCTTCTTCCTCCAATTCAGCCCCCGTGTTCGTGACGCTAATGAGGCTATGCTCATTGATTTGCGTTCTCTTGGCGTCTTGGGCGGTGATCTCTCTGATCTGGCTTTCGGGGTGGATGTGTGAATTGGCGGTCTCTACGTCGAGAGCGAATTGTGCCTCGTAGAATTCAGTAACCACCTCCTCTGGAGTCATCCCGATGAGGGGGATCCTATTGAGACAGCCCGATAACCCACCGATGACTATAACCGAGGTTGAGAGCAGCTCTCGTCGTCGCATACCCTCTGTCCACCGGCCACCTACATATCTGTTTCCGTGTCTGACGTGTTCTCCCGGTGAACTTTATATAGGATCACCATCTTATCTTTCGATATCGATGGACACGCAATTGATGGAGACGGTCTCAACGGAGAACGTTGTGGCGTCGACGACGGTTGGGCAGGAGCTTGATCTCAACGCTGTTTCGCAGGACCTCCTCGGTGTTGAATACGATACCTCTGAGTTCCCCGGCGTCGTGTATCGGACTCAGCAGCCGAAGGCGGCTTCTCTCATCTTCCGCTCGGGAAAGATCATCTGTACTGGGGCAAAGAACGTCGACGCTGCTCAGGAATCGCTTGAGAGCCTGTTCGATGAGTTTCGCGACCTCGGGATCGATGTTGACGACCCTGACGTGGCTGTCGTGAATGTGGTCTCTTGTGCTGACTTGGGTTCGCCCATCAACCTGAGCGCCGCAGCGATCGGGTTGGGGTTAGAGGCTGTTGAATACGAGCCTGAGCAGTTCCCCGGCCTCGTGTATCGCCTCTCTGAGCCCGATGTTGTGGTTCTCCTGTTCAGTTCGGGCAAAGTTGTCATTACTGGCGCGACGGATGTGTCGACTCCGCCGAAGGCACTCGAAGCGGCGCACGGTAAACTGGATTCCCTCGGGCTCTTAGCGTAGGTCTGGTTCTGCGAGTGCCGACCACGGCCTCATCCCCGTGCCTGAGTGGGCTAGTGGTGGGCCCGGTCGAGTTACGCCGGGGCTGAGCTGTTCGTGTCTGTCTCGGTATCAACTGGGAGCGGGTCGGCGTTGTAGGTCTGAAGGTGGTTCCGAAGGCGGGCGTATGGCCCGTCGTTCGTTCGCGTCGACGCCGGGAATCGGTTCTTTGGCGTTTCGAGCGGATCGCCGTTGTTGTCTTCCCAGTTTTCGATCGTCCACTCATGGACGTCCAGGTCCTCGCCGGCCTCGTAGACGCCGATGACTACGGGGACATCGTGATTGTTCGCTCGGTAGGCCAACTTGACACGCTCGTCGCTCGCGTCGAATCTGTGCCATCCGCCGACGTTGTCTGGGGGGCTGTTCTGGAACTTCCGTATCTGTAGCTCCCCCTCAGCGAGCGCAGCTGCATCATCCCACATGGAGCGGATGTCGCTGACGTAGTTCTCCTCGATCTCGACGAGGACCTCGGCGTCGATGTTGTCCCGAGCCCACGCGAGGACGGTGCGTGCCTTCTGCTCTTTCGTCTCGCCGTCGCCTTCGAGTCGGCCGAAGTTGATCTCGTGAGACGAGAGCCCGAACGCGCATTCGCCCCAGTATCCGGGATCGCCGTCGACGTCTTCGTTGTACTCCGGTGCCCACCCGTGGAGAGATCGCCTGATCTCCGTGTGGTGAGTGAATCCCGTCCGGTTCCCGCCCGCGTTCAAGACTCTCTTCGCGAGGCCGATTAGGTATTCACGGGGGGTGTCGGGGGCAGACTCGGGGTAGTCGACATCGACGAAGTACGGGAGCTCGTACTCGCTCTGAATGTAACTCTCGAAGCCAGCCTCCAGTATACTCTCCTCGAGGAATTGTGCTTCACAGTTTGCGCTGTCGTTGTTGGGATCCATCTCTAAACCTCCACCTCCAATCGGGTTCTAAAAACTCCTCTCGGTCTCTCTCACGACGGATGTTGAAACGCGGTAATGCTGTTCCAAAGCGGTGTGGATCGGCGGATCTGGGGGAAGACATAAGACAACTGACTGTGAGCGTTCTTATATGGCGCAGCGGTCATCGTCCGGTGGCGACAGCCGCGGACCAAGCGGGATGAGCCTCTTACGGGATGCTGCCGTAAACTGGGGCTGGACGATCGCACGGACTCACCGCGACGACATCGGGGTGTTCGCGCTCAAACTCCACACGGGCGAGGAGTACGTCTACGGCATCACCAAGGATATGCCGTATCAGGGGTGTGCCTCGTTCCCGAAAAAAGTCGCCAGTCGAGCGTCGGACAACGGCTGCCCGGTGATCGTATTCTTCGGTGAGAAACCGCGGCTGGGGAACTCGTACGTCTTTGACTCAGATACGGTCCTCCGTGACGGCTACCCGAACATGGAGTGTACCTCTCCGACGCGACGAAAACTGTGGCATGACATCCCTCTAGAGAAGGGGGTTCTTCTCGGGGATTACATCAGCGGCCGGGAGACGGTCCTTCCGTAACCCTCCGTCACTGTGAGTTTCACTTCATACACCCCGCCGGATCTGTCGCGTGTGCTTGCCCTGGAGCGGGGTCCGGTATGTCGTGTCTGAGGGTTACGCTTCTTGAGACGGGGATTCAGCAATTCCCCAGTCCCACTCGGACTCTGATTCGGTTGCCTGAGCGTCTCGGTCCTTCTTGATCTGGTCGTAGATCATGTTTCCGTACAGCGTTTGGAGCGCGTAGTAGCAGTCGTGATCGAACCGTTCGTTGAGGGTGATCGACTCGAGGAACTCCTCATCGCCGCCGTGGGCGGGGATATTCCCGTCCTCGTGTATCCCGATCAGGTCGGATAGGTGGGACAGCACCGTTGGAAGGGACATGCCCATCCCCGTCCCGACGACTTCGTACACGCCGATGTGGTACGATGCTTCTTCCAAGTCTTCGACACCCAACCGCTCTCCGATGCCGATCGTTATCTCGGCGAGTTTCCGTAACCGTTCGCGCGGGTCGTCGGTCTCGGTTGCGTTCTGGATCTGTTCGTCTTCTTCTGGGGTGAGTGCGAGGGTCATTTGCTCTGGTCCGTAGTGGTGAGGTCGTCTTCGATGGTCTCTGTGAGTAGTTTACTGACGGCTTTGCTGTGGTGGTGATTGATGGGGCTGTTTTCGGACTGGATGTGTTCTCGCAGTTGCTCACGCGAGGTGACGCCGAGGAGAATCAGGTCGCGACTCTTCGCCGGGCCGATTCCCTTGATCTCCTGTAGTTCACTTTTCGTCTCGCCCATCTCAGATACCGGCCGTGGAAGCGACTCTAACGTGCTCACGGCGATCTCATAGGCCATCGTTTTACTGACGCCTTTCGCGATCGTGGTCGACTCTGTGTCCAGTTCTCTGTATGAGATGGTGTGCGGGCGTCGGGTGTGGCTGTAGTGAGTGATGATTTCCGTTTCCTCACAGAAGAGCTCGGCCCGTCCGAGTCCGAATTCCCACTTCGCTAAGCCGATTGGTTGCTCTTTGGGCAGCGAGACGGCATCCCACTCGCCGACGCCGGTCGGAAACGTGGGTGGCCCGGTGAACGGCTCGATGCCGGGGTACCGCTCCATCCGCTCTTTTGCTCGATCGCAGATCCAATCGAAGTTTGACGGGTCGTGTTGGCTGATGGTCTGGGTGTTGAGCAGATGGCGATACTTGTCGTAACATCGCTTCACGAGGGTGATGTCTCCATCACTTCGCTGGCGAGCGACGAGCTGCTCGAATGAACACGCGATATGGGTACTCCCCTTTCGCCAGTATTCGAGGATGTTCCCCGGTTTCGTCGTCCGGCTGGTCCATCCAGATACGGTCTCTGGTAGAGTACACTCGGGGATGTCGGATTGTGGCTGTTGCTCTTCGGCTGGGTTCTCTGTGTCGATCATGTGAGCTGAGTCGCTATACTGGTTGGTCCGGCTCTAGTCTATTGGCTGGGGAGAAGTTACGGTCAGTTACCACAGAACCAATATCCTAAGCGTCCACCCCTCTCGCGGGCTAAAAACAACTTCCGACGTGTCCGTCACGCGGTGATATCGTGCGGTTCGTAGATGATGACCTTGACCGGCGTCTCTAGGGTAACCGTGTCGTTGTAGTAGCGATTCAGGGTGAGTAGTAATTCCGGGATGGTCGATAGTCCGTATTCGGCTCCGTGTGCTCTGATGGGGCCGAAGGCGCACATGGTGAGTAGCATCTCACAGTGGACCACCGTTGCGGTGCCGAACGGTTCCCCGTTAGCATCCTGTAACACGAGGTCGCTTCCCGCGCTGATCTCCTTTTCGTCGTCGTAGCGTATTGTCGCCGCGAGTGTCTTGTCTTCGTGGGCAGTTCTCGCCGTCTCTTGTGGGCCAGTCCCGTATTTTAAGCCGACTGGTCCGGATGGTTTCGTACTCATTTGCGTCCACTGCTGTTTTCGAGTGCCTTCTCGATCGCCGCCGATATCTTCCCTTCTGACCGGTTCACCGGGTTGATATCTGATAGTCTCTGCCCATCTATAAGAAGTGCGGGGACGGCATCGATTTCGAGACTGTGAGCGTATCGTCTGTCCGCTTCCGTGTCGGATTCGTATGTTTTCCAACTCCCATGGGCGATCGCAGTACATGGATCCACACCCGCGGCGCTTGCGGCGTCGCCAACGCCTTGCCATGTCGGCTGGTCAGAACTGAATAGTTCTGCTGCCGTCTCGATATAGCTCCGGTAGCCGTCCTGTCCGGCCTCGGCATGGATGTAGCGAGCGACACTCGCGAGTTGGTGTGCCCAGTCTGGGTCGCCGGGCACGGGTAGGTCGTAAAACTCGATCCGAGCTGTGCCTGTATCCACATAGTCGTCGAGAATCGCGCTGAGGGCGTGTGTGGTGAACGCCCACGTCGGTCTGTTCGAGAGGTCGTGGAACACCTCAACGCTTACTGGGGCGCTCTGCTGTCCGATGTGGGGCTGTCTTGTATGGGGGGTGGTCGTTGGTTCGTCGACGGCGCAGTCGTAGGCGGTCTCAACAAGGACCCCTTCGGTACACCCACTAAGGCTCACAGCGGAGCCGGCGGCAAGTGTGCCGAGGAAGGCTCGGCGCGAACTTCTCATTACGTACTGTCTCGCTGACCGGGGTAATGACTGCTTCGCTGCTGTCGTCGCGCTCTGCGCTTTCTAGCGGCGTTTCTGATGTGACCCTTACGATGGGACGTCTTGGTCTTCCATTAGCTCAGCGGCGAGCTCGGCGCAGGCTTCGTCGGTCTGCTCTTCAGCTACGGCTGAAACGACGTTGCCTTCATACCGCCACTCGGAGTGGTCCTCGTTGTATTCGTACCGATCAATGTCGACGCCTTGGAACCCCGAACCGTACACTGCCTCGAAGTAGGTATCCGGTTCATCCGGTCCGCGATCGCCAACCTCGTCTCTGGTACTCCAGATACGGCAGAATATGTGGCCTCCCGTGTGGACGACTGCTCCTCGAAACCACCCGTCTGGGGTGTCGATTGGCGATTCGTCTAGCGGGTCTTCCCAGCCTCGATCCTTCAGCTCGTCAGCGGAGAGTATTGGCATGGTGTTGAATCCTCTCGGGGCTCTAACTACCCCTTACACCCCTTTCTGGGGCTAAAAACAATCTCCGTCTCCAGATGACACGCGGTGGGTTGAATAGGGCTGCCTGTGTACTACTGTGTATGACTTCAGTAACGTATTGCCCTAACTGCGGGGAAGATGCCTTGAAAGACGACGGGTCGTACTCGTATGAGTGTGAGGAGTGTGGGTGTTTCTGGGAGATTCGGTGATCTGCGATTGAATGAGGTCTTCTTGTTCTCGTTTCAGATGACTCGACTGTCGTGGTTCACTTGAGCGGGCTCGCGAAGTCTACCTTCTCGGTGGTGAACTCTGCGAAGTGGTAGAGGCCGTTCGTTTGCGTAATGCCCCCTGACAGCGTGAGGTTGACTTTGAATGTGGGGCTGTCAAAGAGCCACCCGATGTTGATGTCGATGTTCTGGCCCGCGGTTTCGACCTGTTTCGGTGGGCTCCCTTCGTGAGTTAGGAGGTCGTCGATCGCGAGATATGTTGAATCGCCTTCGGAGAGGAAATAGCCGCCCAATTCGTGTGGGTTGACCGGCGTGAATCGACCACTGTTCGGTTCTGGTGCGATCGCCGCGTTCGCGAACGATGTCGTTTCGATGCCCTTGGTGAGGGGAACGTCCTGAGAGGGGTTCCGAACAATGATCTTGTCTAACCGGGTTGGGCCTCGGCCACGGTTCGTGATCTCGAGGATGGGCGTCGCTGCTTGGATCCCGTCTACCGGCTGGTAGTCCATCGATCCTGCGGTGTGAACGTCTGTAAGCCGTACAGCGGGGGCGTACGTCCACTCGGTGCGTTTGAACCGAGTCCCTTCGGTATCTCGGAGTGTGATTGTGAACTCCTGGTCGTGGCTGTAGGACTGCTCGGCTGTCCCGATTGTTGCTGCTTCGCCTATCTCACAAGTGGCGACGGGATTGTCCTCGGTCACTTCGTCGACGCCAATCTGCTCGTCTGCCGTCTCGAAGATCACCTCGCTGATCTCTGATGGGGCGGTGATTCTAGCGTTGAGCTGGAGGTCCTCGCTCCAGACTCTATCGAATTCGGCGGTGTACTCTTTGGTCTCCCCCGTACACCCTGCGAGAGAGATAAGTGAGGCGCTACTGGATGCGATAAGGAAATTCCGACGACTCGGTGGCATTGGCTTGTACAATCCGTCTCAACGCCCCTGCTTAAACTACTCGCTCACTTTGAGACAATCGGGCCTGATTTGGTGCGGTTGTCTGCTTTCCACTATGCGCTGAGAGTCTTCAAATTTTGAATCGCCACAGAGGGGGCGGGTTTGGGGCTGTTGGCTGCTCAGAAGTCTTGGAGACTGGTAGGCTGTCCCCCTGCTTTCGAGAAGGCCACATCAGCAGTTGAGCCGTCTTCGGACGGGCTAATCTCGAGTGCCGTCTCCTCTTCGGTTGCGAGGTTGGTTGCGGTGAACTCGTTCGACTGGATGAACTCAGAGATATTCTTCGCCGTCACGTCGCCGATCATGGTGACCTGCTCGCTCAGGACCCCCTCGAATTGCTCCGCACTTGAGGTGTGGTCGTAGAACCCGGTAAGCAGCGTCCCGAGGGACTCGCTTGAATCGAGATCGAGCGTCTGGGTTGCCATCTTCTCGAGGTACGCTCGTAGGAAGCGAATCCGGGCACGCCCCATCGCGTTGATGTCGGCGGCCACGCCGACGGCGTCCTCTCTGACGCCCTTGTCCACGCGGAAGACGAGGCTGTCGTGCCAGTCGGGCTTCCGAGCGTTCGGTGCGGCTTCGACCACGTACTGCGTTGCGCGGACCGTGTTGCTCAACTTGCGGGCGAGTCCGGGCAGATACGTCGGGTCGACACCCGTCTCCTGTTCAATCCGTTCGGTCGAGTAGTTTCTCATCCAGTACCAGCGCACCAGCCCGGCCGTGATGCCCTGTTCCGTCGATTCGTACCCGTTATCGATGAGCGTCGGTTCGAGACGCCCGTCGACGGCCCTCACCGTGAGCGCGAGATCGAAGTTGTCGATCACCTGGTGGAGGTAGTCCAGCTGTCGGATGTCGCTGGACGCGGTTTCGTCCGCCCACTCGTAGAAGCTCTTGATGCTCTGTAACTCGGCGTCGACGAAAGAGTTGTAGTGGAAGTTGACGGCTCCCCGGCCGAGGTGCTTCGTGCTGAAGCCTTCGCGGGTCGCGTCTTCGCTGATGAAGTCCTGCTCGACGAGCCACGCCGTCGAGTTCTTGAGCCGCTTCGTCAGCTTCTCGTCTTTGGTTTCCGGCCCCTGCCCCCAGGCGTTGTTGACCGTCATCTGGTGGTAGTAGAGCGATTTGTGGATGAACTCTCGCATCAGGTCGACGCTGTCCCACCCGTTCGCGATGAGCTCCAGCGTCAGCCACCGGAACTGCTCGTCGTTATCGATGTGGGTGTGGACGTCTTCGAGTTCGCGGGTGGGCTCGAAGAATCGCTCTGCGGCCTCTTCGGGGTCGTCCGCGAGTACGTGACAGTAGCCCTCTTCGTAACCCATCGACGGGCGAGCCGCGCGCCCCGCCCACTGTACGTACTCATATATGCCCACGTATTCGCCACGGCGTTTGATGTCCGCAACGATCACCGTCTTCACGGGAGAGTCGAAGCCGTACGCCAGCGAGGTCGTCGTCGTGAGGGCCTGTATCTCGCCTTCGTCGTAGAGATCGAGGACGAACTTCTTGACAGTCCCCGGAAGGTCGGCGTGGATGTAGCCGACGCCGTTGTGGAGCATGTCGAGGATGTCTCGGTGGGTCTCGGTGAGGAGGCCGTCGACCTCGTTCGAGAGCTCGCGACGGAGATTTCGATCCTTCGATGGGCCGTCAAAGATGCCCTCTTCAGCGAGGGCTTTCGCTCGCGATTCCGTCCAGGTCTTCGCGAAACAGAACACCAGAAACGGGCCGTCGTTTTGGTTCTGCTTGATCGTCTGGACGATGGTGTCTTTCGTCGAGGAGGTACTGGAGTCGACAGCGAACTCACGGATGGGTGTCTGTCGATCCTCCGGGCTGACGTGGACGTTCGCGTTCATCCAGTCGCCGATCTCGCTGGAGTCCTCCAGTGTCGCGGATATTCCGTAGAGGGCGGTCTCACTGTCCAGAGCCGCCGAAATCGCTAGCTCTATCGCTGTCCCACGAAAAGAGCCATATATTTCATGAAAATCATCGAGAATTAAAGCGTCTAAGGACCGAGACCCCTCTTTTCCTTGGAGAACGGCCTGATAGAACGACTCGAACGTAGCGACGGCGACATCGCCGCTACGGAACTTCCCACGTCCGGAGTAGATCGAGTAGGTATCGCCCGCCCACTCTTCGATAGCCTCCTTTTTGTCCCAGACAAGCTGGGTCGACGGAACGAGGTAGGCTACGCGGTTGCCCTTCTTCAGGTGGTTCAGGGTGACTGCCTCGGCGGTCAGGGTTTTCCCGTTCCCCGTTTCAGCGATCAGGAGGTCGTTTCCTTCGTCGAGGATGCCACCGTTGAAGGCGAACGCTTGCGTTTTCTTCAGCCCAGTGTATCCGTGGGCTTGCATGATCTCTGCGATCGTTGCTTGCTGTTCAGGTGTGACGTCGAGGTCGGCTGGCGTGTTCATGGACTCAAGACTACGCTCTCGATCTGCGGGCTCGGTACTGGTAGTTGGATTGTTTGTACTCAGGTGGGCCATATTGCTCTTTCGCAGGGGAGTGCGGTCACTCCTTCCTACCAAACTACTGCTTCACCAACCCTCGGTGGCTAAAAACTTTTTCTGCGGGTGACGGCAGATCGATTCCCTGACTGGGGGTCGGCTGGTCTGTTGGGTTCGCTATCTTACTCGGTGAGGAGCGGTTCTTCGATAACGTTGTGGCCTGCGACGGTCCGTTCAAGCTGGGCGCTTTCTCGAAGAGTATTCCGCAACTCTCTGGCGAGTTCGTAGGGCATCGGGGTTTCGTGTTCGGAGACGACGATCCAGCCATCGTCGCTGCTCGGGTTACACCAGAGGACACGGACGATGTTCTCCTCGATCGCGATGACCGCGGGGACGACTTGGACGTAGTAGCCCTGTTCGTCGGTGTCTTCGACTCGGAAAATGGGCAATACCATGTCGATGCCAGCATCGCGCTCCAGTTCGTTACACTCGTTGACTGTGATCGGCTCATCGGGGAACGCACTATACTCTGAGTGGACGATATCGCATTCGGGGCACTCGCCGCTTTTGATGTGGTCGGGGAAGCAGGGAATCATGGATCTGTTTCGGCTTATACACTCCTTTCGCTGTAGTTGACTAATAGTATTCGGGTGTTGGTGCCCGGTGGCTGGGCTTCTTCGCTCCACTGGAGGGGGGCAGGGAACTCCGTACGCCTGTCGCCCCTCAACTGCTCTGATCCGAAAGTATATATCAGCACAATTGGTATACAAACTACATGAGTCACAGAGCGTTAGTAGCTGTTCCTGCTGAGAGTGACAGCTCAAAATACGACGTGTACAAAAGTCGGAACGGCGCACACAGATTCAAACTCCACCCTCACTTTGAGGCGCTCGGAGAATCCGGTCTGGCAGAGCTTCAGAAAAAGAACTTCGAACCACCGCGAGTGGTTGATCCGCCTGAAGGCGAGACTCATGTTCCACAGTCTGACGAGCCGATGGTCCAAAAAGAGCCTCTCTATGAGGGCGTCTCTATAGATGAACTTCTATCTGAAACATGCTTCATTCTGTTTGACGCATTGTACGTTGTCGAAGAAGATGGGGTCTCTACGTATTATATGAACTGGACTGGGGTTAACATGCAGAGTACGCTAGCCGCTCATGGGACACTTGAGGTCTACCCCGAACTTGGCGGTGGGTATCCGGGCTCAAAAGACCCATATTACCGGATAGAGGGGGATGCTTTCCTCGATCTGACCAAAGCGACCCAGCACCGGCCTGATGCTCCGCCGATCGGGTATGTGGAGGATGTCCTGTCGAAAGTTCATATGGGCATTTTCCGGAATATGGTTCACCAAATGGGGAGAGAGCAGCGCCCATCGATCGTCCATGCAGACCTAGCGTTCGTGTATCGCCCGAACGGGAACCCGGTCAAACAGTCACTGGGGGTGACAAGGCAGTTTGGTGTTTGTATTGACGCGGAGATCGGAGATATCGACCCCGGTATCGTTTGGGAAGACTTCTATGAGCGGGCGAACACCCTGCGGTGGAACCACATGTTACAGTGGAACCGCCACTTCATGGATGGAAAATCCAGATCACCGGAGGTCCTCAATAATGCAGTTCTGGATTTCGTTGAGAAGACTCGCATCGAATTTGGAAACGTACGAGCTAACAACCCGAATACCGTCGCTTAGGTATCTACAGAATTCGAGGCAGAGTGCCTCGGGGCTTGACCCCGAGGCAGTTCACTCTGCGTATCTCGGGAAGCGAGAGATGTTTTTCTCGATGAACTGAGTCGGGAACTCCCACTCGTTTGCGAACGCTCGGAACTGAGCGAAGTCAGGTTCGGTTCGAGTGAGGGGTGTATCCGGAACCGACCCGATCGTCGGGGAGAGGAACAACTCACGCAACTGCGAGAGGCCGTCGATGGTCGCGCCTTTGTCCTCAAGGATCTCCTCGACCGTCTTCCCGCTAGTGATGTACTTGACGCCTCTCTTCGGGCCGATCCCGCTGATGCCATCGTTGTAGTCGGTGCCGCACATGAGCCCGATGTCGACGAGCTGCTCGTGGGTGATCCCGTGGTTGTGGAGGGTTTTGTTCAGTAGCATCTTCTCTGCTGGGCCTTTCCCGGTGTATTGGCGAATCGTCGTTGGTGAACCGAACAGGAGTGCGTCGTAGTCATCGGTCATCGCGGCATCTGCGAGGCCGTATTCGACCATCTTGGCTGTGTAGGCTTCTCCAGCGCCGCCGGCTTCGATGTAGGGGATACCGAGTAACTCCAGCGCCTCTCGGGTCGTCTCGTGGATGGCCGGCGTCAACGACTGGGTTTGTGCCTTGTACCGCTTCATGGCGGCGGTGTCGCCAGCTTCAGCAGCGTCGGCCATCTTCTGTTTCGCCTCCTGCTTCGCGTCTCGCCGGCTCTGGATCTCGTCGGCTTTCCGCTCGTGGGGCTTCCCATCGAACACGAAGACCGGGGTGATGTCTTCCCGGAGGATCGGGGGGAGTCCGCGGAAGACACCCGCGACATTCGGGAGTTCCGTCCCGTCTTCGGTGGTGTAGATGTTGTCGTCCATGTACCTGGTCAGCCCGGTGAGATACCGATAGATCCAGTGGTGGGCGTCGATCGCGACCGTTGCTCCTGCGTATTCTGAGAGGGGCGTCTCCTCTAATGTCGCGAGCGTTCGGAGTGCGCTATTCCCCATTACACCCTCCACCGTTTCCGAAGCTTTTGGTTCTCATTATCTACTCTACTCTCAGCCGGTGGGCAAAAAACCACACTCTCACTTCGCGGGGTCTACACGCCCGAGCGTGTATTCCTCGATGAAGTATTCGACTTTCTCTTCGGCGGCTCGGCCCCTGATCTCTGCGAGCGCACTGATGGCTACTGTGGTCCCTTCACCGGAGACCTCGCCGATGACGTAGAAGAACTGGCCTCGCTTGTCTTTGAGGTGCTGCTGTTCTTTTTCTCGACTCTCCTTGTTGAGTTCGGGATATGGGGTGTCAAGTTGGATCGCGCCGCTTTCGGTGTAATTCGCAGTCACCCAATCAGATGTGAACTCCGATTCGATGAGGTCCTCGGCGAGAACTGCGTCTCGTTTGGTGACCTCGATGTCGTCGATGTCGGTTGGGGCATCATCGAGTCGGTTCGCGCACTTACGGAGTATCGTCTCGGCTTCGAGATCTTCGCTGTGGTAGTAGAACCCCATCGTTGCTTAGCACAGAGATTCACGCCGGGGTATGTAGGGGTTCCGGTGGTCGTGTTGATTGATACGAAGTTGTTTCTAATGGCCTGTTTACTCTCTTACGCCAGTTTGATCAATGTGAAGAAGTTCACGAAGGATGGGTGATCGCCGGACCCTTCGTAAGCTTCGGTTGACTTGAATTCTAAGTCATCGAGGTTGTTTGGTGTGTAGAAGTCCGCCTTCTCGAGGCCGTATTTGATGGCTTCAATCACGTCGGCTTTTGTTTCGGCGTGTTCCTCTGATATGTTACCGAATTCGGTCAGGTTCTTACCCTCTGACACTAACTCTGTGCCTGCTGTTTGGTCGACATCGACCGTGATGGGCTCTGGGAGTCTTTCCGTCTCGTGGTAGAAGTTGATTGACAGTGTCTCCATATCAATTCCAGGACTGATGTGGAATTGGATTCCCTCGCCGATCTCGATCGTCTCGTCGGTCGCTCCACTTTGTGTTGCTAAGACGCCTTGTAGCAATTGGCTAATCCGTCGCTTTTGATCGTCCGACATGAGTGAACTTTCGCTTGCGGTTACTGCTGGTATCTCGTCGGTCGGCTTGACGTTGCTTAGGGATCTGACGGTCGCTTCAGCTTCGTCCTGCTTTCTCCGAACGCGGGAGTTGTATTTCCGTACTGTCCCCGCACTCTGGTCTGTTCCAAACACCTCTGAAAGGATGCGCGCTGTTTCTTGAGGGCGGTATCTGGCGCAGAGATGGAATGAGGCGAATTCCCGCTCTGTTAGGTTTGAGAGTTCTATTGATTCGTATAGGTGGAGGAGGGTCATTACGACACATTGGGTGCGGAATTCGGAGTCTAGGTGACCGTCCGCATCCACCACTCCGAGGTCCGTTAGGACCGTGTTTGTATCTACGTCGTACCTCGCCTGCCTTGCTACTAATGGCTCCACTAGGAAATCCAGGGAAGTAAGACGCACGTGGGTCTTCCAGGAGTTCTCGATTGCTACTACTGCCGCTTCCGGGTTTTTACTGTTCTTTTCTATCTGCGTCAACGTAGATGTGTTATCTTCTACAGAAGGGACGTCCGCCGTGTGCGGGTTCTGTTCTTCTCCGGCTTTTCGCTCAGTGAGGGCCATTTCGATACCAGCCCGACTCCATTCATGCTCCATCTCCGTTGTTGTGGCATGGAGGATTGCGATGAGCCCACCGCCAGTGATTGTGGCGTGCTCTGGTAGCTGCTCCTCGACAGCGGCTACCACCGCATTCGTCCGCTCTTTCATATGGTTTTCTACCATGCGAGACGCTATTCGTCTCGGGTTTATATAGATATGGGTTACATCTGCCTGTCACTGTGTAGTCAGAATGGAAGCGGTGAGCCAGAGATTGCGAGATACCAGCGGCCGAAGATCACTGAGTTATAGGCTCCGTGCATCACGGCGACGACGATGAGGTCCTCGGTTATGGCGTAGAACCCCCCGAGAAACAGCGAGAGGGTGAACACTGTCGCGAGGCTGGTCAGTAGGCCTGCTGTTGTTCCTGTCGCATACGCTGGGATATGAATCGCTGAAAAGATGACGCTCGCGATGATGACGGAGCTCGCTTTTGTGAAACTCTCATAGAGTCGCTTCTGGACCAGATTGCGAAATATGAACTCCTCAGCGGGGCCGATCAACAGGAACGATAGCGGGATCATCAACAGAACGTACTGTGGATCGACTGAGCCCGCCGCTACCGCTTGAGAAGCGGTGTGTTGTGAGGCGTCGACGTTGAGGTGTGACTTGAGGCTGTTAATTGCGTACAGGGCTGTGAGGAGTGAGAGCGTGCCGCCGATGATGAAGATGGTCCGTCGCTTCGTCGGGATTTCGACATCGATGTACTCCCGGCCCTTCCCGGAGTATTTCAGATAGAGGAGGCCGATCGTCACTGCGGCGAGGCCCAAGGCGATGTCGTTCATCACCATTGCCTCTCCGTAGTCGGGTGTGAACGAGGGGAGGTCTGAAGCGAGTCGGAACGGTGTGTACCAGAAGATACTGAGGCCGTAGCCCCCGAATCCCAGTACACAGGCGACTCCGAGGGTTCGGAACTTGTCTTTGAGGTCGGTAAGTAGGTCTGATTCATCGGGGTTGTCCATGTGGTGGGTCGATTATTCTGTCTCTCGAGCTGCGTTGATGATCTCTGAGCGTCCTCCGACATCCGTGTAGATCGCTGCGTAGTAGTCGATCGGGGGGGTTCGGCCTTTCAACTTCTGCTTTGCTTCGTCCTGGTCGTTCGCTCTGATGTGGTGGGTTTCGTCTGCTGGGTGGTCGCCACCAGTTGGGATATAGACGGTACAGACTTCACACCAGCCGACATCCGCTAATTCGACGACTGAGAGGCTTTCAACCTCTTCTTTTTGACCCCACTTCCCCTCTGTTTCTGCGTAGATGTAGGTTCCGTCGCCAAGCCGAACGACGAGCAGGTACCGCTTGCCTTCGTCGTCGGTGAGTACCCGCGCCCAGCTGATTGCTCGGTTTGAATCGGAGACAGGATCGGTTCTCGTCAGGGTTGCCTCGGTGTCGTTCACTCGGATTCTGTCACCTCCCGCCAACTCGAGGAGTGCTTCCATGCCCTCGTCATCGTATCCACCGCAGATGTCGAGTTCGATATCGTCGTGCCCCTCCGGGTGTTCGCTCGCTGCCATCTCTACTTCTCTGTTCACGTTCTCTGACTTGAGTCTACGGGTCGATCGTGACCCGAAGGACCGATACACCTAACCTCACGTGATTTGATGGCTCTGGTATGACAGACGGGTTGAGTCGGTTCACTAGCGATCGGCGTACTCGCGAGGAGAGCTCGTGGACTGGTGAGGAGGATTGGGCAGCTGGCACAGCGGAGAATGTCGATGTCGTTGATGGTAACTTAGTTTCTCGATCGACGGGTGGTGCTGGTGACATACCTGACAGTGCCATCTACCGCTGGAAATTTGATGAGGGCGTTGGAACATTTGCCGACGCGGATGTTGGGGGGATGGATTGTTCGACCAGTGGAACTTCGTGGGTGGGTGGTGATTGGCAAGGGGGGTACGCTTTGAGTTACGATGGACAAGATGATTATACGGAAATAAACGGCTCTAACCTACTTCCCGATGTGGGCGCAGTCGGTCTTACGTTTGAAGCGAGCGACCTGTCAAATCCCTTTGCGCTATTCCACGATGGGGGGGCGGGAGAAGACGGAACTAAAATGGTGTGGGACGGTGACAGCAACCTATTCATAGATGTTGGGAACCTGTCTGATTTCGGTGGAATAGGATATACTGACTTCGATTTTTCGACAAACACGAAGTATCGGGTCTTGGTAAACTACGACATTCCGAATAGGGACTCAACGTGGTATATAAACACCCAGAACGACACCCACGACCGAGCTAATGGCACTGCAAATACTGCTGGTGATTACTTCTACATTGCCGCGAAAACCCCTGGGACTAGCCAGTTCCCTGGGGTCATTGATGACTTCATCATATACTCGGAGCAGCTGACAGCGGACGAGATCGGTTCAGATTACACCGCCCAACCGTGGTCGTGAGTCGTTCGGTGTCTGCGTGTGTTAATACGTGAGTCGTTCTGGGGCTGGTATGGCGTCGATGATGTTGCTCACACGAAGGTCGTGAGAGTATTCTGGTTATTGTCGTGCGGGCGACCGGAACATCTAATGTCCTTTCCTCGGTGGTATGCGGTATGACAGACGGGTTGAGTCGGTTCACTAGCGATCGGCGTACTCGCGAGGAGAGCTCATGGACTGGTGAGGAGGATTGGGCAGCTGGCACAGCGGAGAATGTCGATGTCGTTGATGGGAACCTAGTCTCCCGATCTGCGAGTGGCGTTGGTGACACACCCGACAGCGGGGTCGCCCGATGGACGTTCGACGATGCTGACATGGAAAGTGGTGAAGCACTCGACGCATGGAACGACAACAACGCAACGATAAATGGAGCGACGACGGGCGCGACTGCTGTATATGGGGGGGAGTCGTATTCATTCGACGGTACAGGCGATTACGTTAGTGCGGGGAACCCATCGTCACTTGACCTGACGAACGCCATCTCAATCTCGTTGTGGATGAATTCGCCCTCGTCGAGTAGTAACTGGGCAAAGGGCGTCTCGAAAGGCCATGACGCCGCGTACACTCTCCAGATAAACCACGGAGGTAATGAGTGCGGTTCAATGCGGGTGTGGGGAAGTTCGTCGGCGGCGGGTGCAGTTGGCTCAACGAATATTTATGACGGGAATGACCATCATCTCGTTGGGACATATGATGGTTCGACTGTTGCCTACTATATCGACGGCGAGTTAGAAGATTCTGTGAGTGCCCCACCGTCTCTAAATTCAGTTTCTGACCCCGTTTGGATCGGACGAGACTCCCACTCCCGTTCGAACGGCGGTCCCTTTAGAGGACGGATCGACGATCCACGGATATACAATAAAGGGCTGGCTGAAACAGAGGTCCAGAATCTCTACCAAACGGGTTCGATATGAGCCATCCGGTGTCTGCGTGTGTCAATACATGAATCGTTCTGGGGCTAGTATGATGTCGTTGATATTCTCACACGAAGTTCGTGAGAGTATTCTGATTCTCGTCGGTTAGCCGATCTGGTTCGCTTACGTCGACGCCGATTCGAGACTGGGCTGTCGCGATATAATCTTCGTTGAGTTCGATGCCGATCCACCGCCGTCGGAGTGATTTCGCAGCCCTCCCCGTCGTGCCGGATCCGAAGAACGGATCGACCACGATCCCCGCTTTCGCCTCCGTGTCTGTCTCGCAGGAACAGGACGGAATGTGGCCGGTCAGCTCCTTGTTCGGGTTGGTGAACTCTCTCGCGTAACTGCCGAGTGCGTCTTCTGCCTCTGTGGCGAGCTGTTCGACGCTGTCGGTATTGTTCCCGGTTCCGGACTGCGTTCGCTTTGCTTGTCCGGTGTGGCCGAGCCCGACTGATCTGAGAGCGCGAAGGTGGTCGTCGGTGAGGTCGTGTCGTGACGCGAGTTCGAGAGCTCGCTGAGCTTGTGGGCGATCGCTGGGGAGGTTCCGAATGTCGGTGACCTCGTATTGCTCTTCGTACGGTGCGCCACACTTCGGGCAGACCTTCTCGGGGACGGTCGTCCGGATCAACTCTTTCGGCAGCCCGATGGGGTAGATGGCGTCATGGTCGGCGTCGCTTGTCCCGACAGCGAAGTCGAAGACGTCGGTCGGGTCTGCCGAGGCTTGCTTGTGGAAGTAGTGATCGCCGCCGTCGTGGGCGATGATTAGGATGTGCTCGTGACGGTGAGAGTAGCGATTCGTCGCGGCGTCGGGCTTTCCGTTTGGCTTCGTCCACGGCGCGTGGTGGACGATCTCGAAGCCCTGCTTGGTGATCTCTTGGTGGAGTCGGTGGGGGATTCCCTTGACCGACCCGCCCTGATATGCGTCGTCGACGACGAGAGCTCCGAGACCATCGTTGCGGGTGACCCGCATGAGCTGGTTGACGACGGCCATGATGGACTCGAGATACTCGGTGACAGACCCTTCTCGGCCGATCTGCCCGTCGACGTCGTAATCCCTCAACGAGTAATAGGGGGGTGAGGTGATCCAAGCGTGGACCGAACTGGTCGGAATCGTCGCCAAGACCTCACAGGCGTCGCCGTGGTGGATTTCGTTGGTGAACTCGCCGATCGGCTTCGTCTCGCCGGCTGTTGCGGTGGTCAGACGGATCGCCCTTTCAGGCGGGTGGGTGTGGGGGTAGTTCTCCTTCGCGTACGCAGACGGGTTCCCATCGTCGGGGAGGATTTCCGGACACGGGGGGTGGGTCACATCTGCGGGGATGTTCGTGGATGGTTCGATGAGTGGGGCCGCATCCTCGTGAAGAACGTACTCGCCAGTCTCGTGATCGAGTCGGTTGCCGGAGAGATTGATGAACGCCCCACCGAGAAAGAGCCTGTAGGACTCGCTGTTCGACGAGTAACAGAGGATACGATCCGAATTGGCGATTTCCAAGCCGGGGCGGAACTTCGCGGGCGTTGGTAGAATCGCTACCACGAGAAGGTACTCCTCGTAGTCGCCGCCACAATACTCGAGGATGTCGCCGGGTCTGATTACATCCCCGCTGTGACCTATCGTTGCGGCCGTATCCTCTCGCAGGCGCTGAAACACCGGGACTGGCCACAGGTAGTTTTCAGCGGTTTCCCGGTTCCCGCCTGTGAGATACGCTTCGGAGAACAGAAAACCGTCATCTCGGAGCGTATACTGGACATCTCTACTTGGTGATCGAGTGGACATGGAGATCTTCTACTTCCTCCTCTGACTCCACTCGGGGCACAAAAACTCCCCTCTTTGTTACACTCGCTCTAGTTGTGTTAGACGACGAGGAACGTCCAGCCGGCCATCAACACGTAGAGGCCGATTGCAGATCCGAGTGCTTTCCCTCCACTCATCTGTTTCGAGAGAGCGATAAACAGCCCTGTCGTCGAAAAGAGGAGTAGCACGAGGACCGCCAACTGGAGTGGGCCGATTCCGAGCGGTAACATGAGCGGAACCTGAAGCGGTGTACTGAGCGCAAGCGGTAATGTCGGCATTTTCCTATCTGACGGTTGGGGGAGACTGTCTTAGAGATACCGGTCAGATCGGGTGGTGTGTCTTTGTACTATAAGGTATCATTGGATGGGTGTGCGAGTCGGTTTAGTAACTTACGTTGACAGAGGATATTATATACTCTCGCTCGGAATATAAGATATGGCGACTCACCAGCGTTGGGTAGAGACACATGAAAAGAGGGTCGAGCTGGAAGAAGAGCTTGATACCCTGTTGCACGTTCAAAATTAGTTCGCCGGACGGGGCGGGCAGAGCTGAAACCGACCACCACTCAGCTGTGCTGACCCAATGATGGTACGTTTCTTGACAGACGGGGCTGAATGAACCAGAGAA
>NZ_JANHDL010000005.1 GCF_024494655.1 Halorubrum laminariae
GTGGCCGCCCCAGATCGCGCCCTGGTCGTGTTTGTCCACCACGACGTTGCGCAGTTGGTTCGAGAACGTGTCGTACACGAGCAGCGCCCAGCCGCTCGCGCCGGAGGCCGCGGCCTCAAACTCGCCTTTCCACGCCTCGTACGAGCCGAAGTCCTCGGCGATGCGGTCGGCCAGCGCGCCCGAGGGTTCGTCGCCGCCCTCGGGACTCATGTTCTGCCAGAACAGGTCGTGCAGAATGTGGCCCGACGAGTTGTGCGTCACGTTCCGAATCGCGCCCGCGGACGACGAGAAATCGCCCGCCTCGCGGTTTTCTTCGAGCGTCTCCTCGGCCGCGTTCCACCCGTTTACGTACCCCTGGTGATGGGTGTCGTGATGCCATTCTAGCACCTGCTCGGAAATGTGCGGCTCCAACGCGTCGTACTCGTACGGTAACGGATCGAGTTCGTAGCTCATGTTGACATCACATCATATGCTTCCGGCCGATATGAATGTTCTCTGTAGCAGATTTTAGTAAGAAAACAGACTAATCAGAGAGTGCGTTCAGACAGCGCTTGTGGGGTACAAAGCAGTATATTGAGGAAATATATTCGAATTACGGTGTTTTTCGTCTACCGGCTCCACGGAACTTATCAGTCACAGACTCCTCAGATGAACTATGACATCTGACGCGGCGTCCGACGAGCGGTCCGCGAGCGACGGGCCGGTCGCCGGCCAACCGGTACAACACGGGACCGGCGTGAACTCGACTCGGGCGTTCCCGTCCGAGGCGTACCCGAGTAGCCTCGACCCGTTCGTGCTGTTCGAGCGGTTCCACATCGACCCCGACGCGGGGTTCCCGATGCACGAACACCGCGGGTTTGAGATCGTCTCGTACATGCTGGAAGGCGGGATGGATCACGCCGACTCGCTCGGCGTCGAACACACCGCTCGCGAGGGCGAGGCCATGCGGATCACGGCCGGGGGCGGCATCCGCCACTCCGAGTTCCCCGCCGACGGCGAGTTCTGCAGCGGCCTCCAGCTCTGGGTGAACCTCCCGCGAAGCGAGAAGGAGACGGAGGCGGACTACGTCGACGCGAGCGCCGCCGACCTCCCCACGGAGACGGTCGACGGCGCGACGGTGACCACCGTCGTCGGCGAGGGCTCCCCGATCGACCTCCGAACGCCGATGACGTACCGCGACGCCCGCGTCGACGGCGCGTGGACGTGGTCGGTCCCGGACGGCTGGTCTGGGTTCCTCTACGGCGTCGGCGGGAGCGGGACGGTCGACGGCGACGCCTTCGGCGAGGGCGACGTGCTCCCCGTCACCGAAGCGCGCGACGTGCGGGTCGAAGCCGGCGACGATTCCGCCACGCTCCGCGTCGTCGCCGTGGCCGGCCGGCCACACGACGAACCGATCCGGCTGCGCGGCCCGTACGTGCTGTAATCGACCGCGAGTCGGGCTCCGATCGCCGGTGGCGTCGCGCTCGCGGCGGCCGTCAATCTGTGTCGATCAGTCGTCGCCGTCTGACCGGTCTTTCGCGTCGCGGTCGGCCGCGTCGAGGAACACGAGCGCGCCGCCGAGCAGCGCGAGGTTCTTCAGGAAGTTGATCTTGTTGCCGTGGCGCTCTTGCCCCTCCATGTTCCAGAAGTCGTGGATGGCGGGCGTCGTCCCGAGGAAGAAGACGGCGATCGCGCCCGCGGCCGCCCGCGGCAGCTTCCAGAGGACGATCCCGAGGTTGGCGACGAATAACATTCCGGTGACGAACGGCACGGCGACCTCCGGCATCGGGACGCCCTTCTCTTCGGCTATCTCGACGCGCTTGTCGTTGCTCTTGAAGCCGTCGACGGCCATGTACGCGAGCACGCCGCCGTACAGCGAGCGGCCGAGCAGCGAGGGGGCCTCGCTGTCCGGTTCCGACCCCGCGCCGTCGCCCATTCAGACCACCTCGATACGGCTGACGTTCGCGTCGATGCGCCCGGCCGTCTCGTAGCTCGCGCCGTCGGCACCGTCGGCGACGCGTCGCATGATCCGCCCCTCGACGTCGTCGCGTTGATCGGGCACGTCGAACAGGCCCGACCCGCAGATCACGTCTCCGTCGTGGACCGCCCACGTCTCGATGATCTCGTGGGGTTCGCCGGGGAACGGGACGCGTTCGAAGTCGCGGCCGAAGTTCGTCGACTCGAACAGCGCGACCTCGTGGTCGTCGTTCACCCACGCCGGCGGGGCCTCCTCGCCGCCGCAGAAGAAGACGCGCCCGTCGTGGACGAACACCCGCCGAATGTACGAGAAGTCGTTGCCGGTATCGAGTCGAGTCCACGAGTCGCCGGCGTCCGTCGTCCGCCAGAGCCCGCCTTCACCGACCGCGTGGCCGAGTCCCAAGTTCTCCAGATCGTGGTCGAGATAGCCGGTCGTCGCGAGCCACACGTCCTCGGAGATCGCGAGGATCTGATGCACGTCGTCGACGATCGTGTCGCGTCGATCGGTCCACGTCTGCCCGGCGTCGTCGCTCAGGTGGATTCCGCCGGCCTCGACGCCGGCGATCAGTCGCTCGGGACGGCCGGGGACGACTTCGAGGTCCCGCAAGCGCGCGTAGTGCGGGTCGATCGGCGACTCCCAGTGTCCGCGCGAGGGGAGGTCGCGGAACCCCTTCAGCTCCGTCCACGTCTCGCCGTCGTCGACGGATCGGAAGACGTACGGGTCGTTCGTTCCGGCGTAGAGCGCGCCGTCGGCGGTGGCGAGGATCGACCACACCTCGCTTTTGCCGGCGTGCCAGAAGCGGTCGCCGAGGGGCACGTCGAGGTCCTCCCACGTCTCGCCGCCGTCGACCGAGCGGTACGCCCCGGTCGCCGACGCGACGAACACGCCCTCGGTGTGATCCCACGTTTTGACCGCCGTCACGACCTCGCAGTCGAGCACCCGCTCGGCGTCGCCCCGCTCGAACGGCACGTCCCCGACCCGGTACAGTCCGTCGTCTGTCCCGATCAACAGTGTCATACACGCGTACGTGGGACGGACGCGTACTAAAACTTTTACCAAGCTGTAAAACGCTAAGTGGCCGGGGGACGAGGGGTGACTCATGCCGACGCCGCACGCGACGAAGCGACCGACCGACGCTGCCTACCTCGACGACCGAACTGACACCGATCTCGTGGACCTCCCACGGGAGCTACTCACGCTCCCGTGGATCGACATTCACAACCACGCGCACACGCTCTCGTGGGACGACCGTGAGCGATACGCGCTCGCGGGCTGCCGCTCGATGCTGATGGTCGCCTCGGGCTACCACTGGACCCCGTACAAGCCCGTCGAGGCCGACGATATCCGGTTCCTGTGGGACGACGCGATCAACCGCCGGACCGTGATCGAGCGCAACCACTTCTTCGAGGCCAAGCTCGGGCTCGGCGTCCACACCGGTGTCCGCATCGAGAACCCCGACGAACTGCTCGACGCGATGGACGACTACTGCGCGCTTGAGGAGGTGATCGCGGTGGGCGAGACCGGCGTGGTCCCGTCACAGCACGTCAGCGGGTGGAGCGTCGACGAGCAGCGGGCGGTCGTGCAGGCGCAGATGGAACTCGCCGACGACCACGACCTCCCGGTGATCCTCCACACGCCGAACACGTCGGCGGACGCGAAGCGGCCGTACCGCGACGGGCTCGGTGTCACGCCCGGATACGAGAAGAACGCCGGACTCGGAGCCGACCCTGTCCTCGACGGCGAGAATCCGGCGCTCGAATCGGTGAAGATCGATGTCGCAGCGGCCCGCGACGCCGGCCTCGACGAGGAGCGCGTCGTCGCCTCGCACGCCGACCGCAACAACACGGCGTACCTGATGGAGGAGACCGACTGCTACCTGAGCTACACCATCGGCCACTCGTGGCTGGTCGGCGTCGACGCCGCCGACGTCGCGGACGCCATCGACGAGTACGGCTCCGACCGGATCATGATCGACACCGACTGCGCGAACGTCCTCCGCACCGACCCGTTCGCGCTCAAGCGGGCGATATTCGAGCTGTACCGCTACGGGATCGACATCGACGACATCCGGCGGGTCGTGGTGGAGAACCCGCGAGCGGTCTTCGGGTTCGAGGAGTAGCGAGGAGCGGCGCGCGCGGTCAGTCGAACGCGAAGTCGGTCGTCAGCTCGCCGACTCCCTCGACGGTCACGGTGACGGTGTCGCCGTCGCCGAGCAGCACCGGCGGCTCGCGGTAGACGCCCACGCCCGGCGGCGTGCCGGTGAACAGCAGATCGCCCGGCGTGAGCGTGAACGCCTGACTGCAGAAGGAGACGAGCTCGTCGATCCCGAATATGAGGTTCGACGTGGACGACTCCTGGAGTCGCTCGCCGTTTACGTCCGCGCTGATCGCCAGATCGTGGGGATCGGCTATCTCGTCGGTCGTGACGATCTCCGGGCCGATCGGCGCGAACGAGTCGAGGCTCTTTCCGCGGACCCACTGCCCGTCGCCGTGCTGGAGGTCGCGCGCGGACACGTCGTTGCCGACGGTGAAGCCGGCGACGTAATCTAACGCGTTCTCCGGCTCGACGCGTCGCGCCTCCTTTCCGATCACCGCGACGAGTTCGGCCTCGTAGTCGACCTTCTCGGTGAGATCCGGATCCCACGAGACGGTGTCTTCCGGCCCGGTCACCGTCGTCGGGAACTTCGAGAAGAGGACCGGTTCGTCCGGGATCGGATTGTCGCCCTCCTCGGCGTGGTCGCGGTAGTTGAGCCCGACACAGACGACCTTCTGTGGGTTCGTCACCGGGGCCGCGCGCTCGACGGTGTCGGGGTCGTAGACGCCCGTCCCCGTCTCTGTCGCGTACTCGACCGTCAGTTCGACCTTCCGTCGCCAGTTCCACTCAGCGAGGAGGTCGGTCGTTTCGGCCGGCAGGTGAATTCCGGCGGCCGCGCCCGCCTCTGGGAGGCTGACGATCGAGTCGTCGTCGGTCGCGACGCCGCACCACGGTTCGTCCGCGTCCGTCGTGTGATATTGTCCGAGTTGCATGTGGTCTGTGTAGTATGGTCGTGAAGTTGTGGTTGTCTGTGAGTCGTCGTGAAGTCGTGGTCGTCTGCAGCGGTCGTCTGTAGGTCGTCGTGAGATAGTGGTCGTGTGTGGGAGGCGATGGTGGCGAACGCAATCGGACGTTCAGAGTTACAGGTCGAGTCCCGCCTCGTCGAGCAGCCGGTGGCCGGACGCGACGAATCGGTCGAACTCCTCGCGGAGCTTCGGGTTCGTCAACTCGCCGTCGCGTTTCACGACCTCGCCGTCGACGAGGACGGTGTCGATGTGCGAGGGGTCGGACTGGAACACGACCGTCTGGACCGGCGAGTGCGACGGGGCCGTCAGGAAGTCGCTCGCGTCGATCATGACGATATCTGCGCGTTTGCCGGGCGTGAGCGTCCCGATCTCGTCGTCCAGACCGAGCGCCTTCGCGCCCTCGATGGTCGCCATTTCGAGGGTGTCGCGCGCGGAGATACTCATCTCGGTGACCTCCTCGTCGCCTTCCAAGACCGCCTGATTGTCGAACATCCGCTGGACCTGCATGCCGATCCGCATCTGCGAGGCCATGTCGCCGCTGATGTTCGAGCAGACGTCGACGCCCCACGTCGGGCGGCCGCCGGCCTCCATCACCTTGCCGGTGACGGGGATGCCGTGCCCCATCTGCATCTCGACTTCCGGCGTCGACGAGAAGGAGACGCCCTGGTCGACGGCGTGGTCGATGTCCTCTTGGGAGAAGTGGTTCCCGTGGGCGACGTTGACGTCTGGACCGAGCATGTCCTCGATGGCTCCGAACCCCTGGTAGTCGCCGCCGTACTCTGAGGAGGGCCACAGCGCGGCACCCATGTGGATCGTCGAGAGCGCGTCCAGATCTCGCGCCAGCTCTAGGTCGCTGCGAGCTGTCTCGTCGGTACAGAAATCCGGCCCTCGGAGCCCGAGCGCCAAGCTGATCAGGTCGTCGTCGCGGATCTGTTCGTCGTAGAGCGTCCGGATGTTCTCCTCGGGAAGGCCGACGTCGCTCTCGTACCACCACTTCGCCGAGTCGTCGCCCGGCGGGCCGTAGGTGTACACCGCGCGCAGTCCCGCGTCCTTCAGCGCGTCGACAGCCCGCTCGCCGTGTTCGAGCGTGTTGGGGTACGACCAGTCCAGCGCCGTGGTCGTCCCGGTGTGGAGTTTTTCGAACGCGCCGAAGAGGCCGCCCAGATACATGTCCTCCGGCTGATAGAGCCCGGTGATGTTGCCGAGCATGTGGTCGAAGTACTCGCCCATGAGCGACCAGTCCCCGGCGATGCCCCTGACCTGCGTCTGTGCGAGGTGGATGTGCGAGTCGACGAAGCCGGGGAGGACGATGTGGTCCGACGCGTCGATGACCTCGGCGTTCTCGGTCGAGAGCCCGCGGCCGACCTCGACGATCTCGCCGTCGTCGATCAGCACGTCGCCGCCCGCTACGTCCCCCACGTCGGGATCGAGCGAGAGGATCGTCCCGTTCTGGATGATTGTTCGTGTCATGCGCGAGTGTATCGTTCGCCCAAGAGGGTAAAAATTTACCGCATGGTAAAGTCGGCTCGCGCAGAGCAACCGTATTATACCTCGCACCCGCACAGGTCAGGTATGAGCGACGCTCCCGGCACGGTCTCCGCGAAGGACACCGAGGAGGTGATCATGGAGGCCACGTTCCGTGCGCTGAGCAAGCACGGGTACACGGACCTCCGGATGCGCGACATCGGCGAGGAGATGGACCTCACGCGACAGGTGATCCACTACCACTTCGACGGGAAGTACGACCTGCTGTCGTCGTTTCTCGAATACGTCATCGACCAGTACGAGGGGAGCGTCGAGGTCGACGCGGGCGCGGACCCTCGGACGGAACTGGACGCGCGGATCGACCAGTGCCTGTTCGGTCCCGAGTTCGAGGAATTCTCCCACTGGGATCGAATGAAGGTGTATCACGAGCTGTACACCCACGCGCAAAACGACGGTGAACACCGCGAGATCTTCAACGAGCACTACGACCGCATCCGCGGGAGCATCGTCGATGTCGTCGAAGCGGGCATCGAACAGGGGATCTTCGCCCCCGTCAACGCCGAGCGGATGGGCCAACTCATCACCGACGTGATCCACGCAGCCCGCGGCCGTCGGATGGCGCTCGGCCACGAGGACGCCCCCGACGAGGCCCGCGCCGCCATCGACGAGTTCATCCTGAACTCGCTGTACCCCGACGAGTGAATCACTGCTGACACGCGCTCACCCGTCAACACTCGACCAGCGTCGTCTCGACGACAGCGCCCGTCTCGTCGACGACGACGCGGAGTTCGTCGCCGTCACAGGGGAGTTCGAGGCGCACGCGGAGCGGCTCGTCCGCCCCGGAGACGACCGTCGTTCGCGCGTCGCTCACGCACCAGTCGAACGCCCAGAACGGCTCGGTGTTCAGGTCGACGCCGCGGTTCGCGTGGAACACGAGCGTCTCGGCGTGGTCGAGCAGCGTGAGCCCGACCGTGGAGCGCAGCCGGTACCGACACCGCGTGCAGACGTGCTCGACGGCCACGTCGAGGTCGGACTCGTCGGGGTCGGCCACGACCGTCGTCTCGACTGAACCGGTGCACTCGGGACAGACGCCGTCGGCGGCGAGACAGTAGTGGTGTCTGACGTAGTGGTGGAACGCCTCGGGGAGGTCCGCGGCCGACCGGTCGTCGAGGCCGCCGGAGGGGAACGGGTAGCTCACGTGGATCGTCCCGCAGTCGGCACAGCCGATCGTGAGCGTGTCGTCGACGTACCAGCCGTGGAGGTCGCCCTCGCAGTCGTAACACGCCCCGTCGACCGGGAAGAAGCCGAGCTGTGCCCGCTCCGTGAGCGTCCCCGTGAAAATCGCGCTCACGACCTTCCGACCGGGGTGGCGGAACTCGTACCCCTCATCGCCGCGCCGCACGAAGTGCCCGGTGAGCTGATCGAGATGATAGCTGAAGTTGGCGCTGTCCGACAGATCGACCCGCTCGAAGAGGGCGCTGAAGCTGACCGGCGCGTCGTCGGCACCCAGCTCCAGTAGCGCCTCCAGAATCTCCACGCGGGTGTCGTTGCCGAGCGCGGCGAACGCCTCCGCGGGCGGCAGCCGCGACTCGGTCCGGCGGTCGACCGCGAGGTCGCGCCCGCTCTCTCCGCCCCGGTCGGGTTCCGGTCCGTGACCGGACTCCCGTCCCGACTCGGAGCCGGCGTCGGTCGCCCGCGGACCGGTGCGGGTCGCCCGATCGAAGTGACTCATACCCAACAATCGTTTACTGCCCGGTAAAATCTATCGGAGCCGGCCGCGAGGGCGTCCACGCATACGTTTTTGCAGTGGGCGGCCGTCAGTTCCCTCGATGACCGGCACGAAGATCGTCGACCTCGCGGCGGTGCCCGAGCGCGGATCGTACCTGTTCACCGCCGAGGACGCGGTCACGAACGAGACCGAGGTGATACTCGTGCGCTGTGCGGACGAACCCGGCGTGCGCGCGTGGGTGAACGTCTGTCCGCACGAGACCCAGCGGCTCGACCGGGGCGACGGCGCGGCGATGCGCGACGGCGAGATCGTCTGTCCGAAGCACGGCTCGATGTTCGACGCCTGCACCGGCGACTGCGATAACGGCGAGGCCGCGGGAACGAGTCTCCCGGCCGTCGCGGTCGGCGTCGACGACGGCGGCGTGTACCTTACCGACGACGACTACGACTACGTCCGCGACGGGCCGGCCGATGGGGACGACGGGCCGGCCGACGGAGATGACGGACCGGGATCGACTTCTCACATCGGTTTTTGACACGACGCTCACGGGTCCGTTCGTTCACGCGGCGGAATTCGCTCCGTCACTCCTCTTCGAGTATCTCGCCGTCTTCGGCGCGTTCGGTCTCGTCGGCGTCCGCGCGCCGCCGCACGTCGACGCGGTAGTCGCTGAGGATGTCGCGGCCCAAGAGTAGGGGATACTCCATGTGCCCGCGGTCCTCGACGCTCGCGGTGACGGTGTGTTGGTTCCCGCCGATACCGATGACGAGGTCGACGACCGGACGGGCCTTTCCGCCCTTCATGCTCCCCGATTTCACGCGCGTCATGCTCTTTATGGGGCCCGCGCCGATCTCGGCGGCGAGCTGCGTGTCGATGCTCGTACGGGTCGCGCCCGTGTCCGACTTCGCGAGCGCCTGCGTGGAGCCGGAGGTGCCCGTGACGACGACCTCCTCGATGTAGCCTATGTCGGGCTGCTCCGTGGTGGTCGGCTTCGGTATCGGCGCACAGGAGGGCCGCGAGTCGTCGAGCGTCCGCGAGACGCGCTCGACCGCGTCGTCGTCGACCTCACCGCCAACCGTCTCGATCGCGAGCTTCGCGATGTGCGGGGCGGGGCTCGTGCCCGTCGCCTCGTAGAGCCCTTTGAACCCGGCCGTAGGGTTCACCTCCAGCACGTACCAGCCGTCGTATCCCTCGACGAGGTCGACGCCGGCGTAGTCCAGATCCATCACCTCGGCCGCGTAGAGAGCCGTCTCTGCGGCTTCATCCGGCATGTCGTCGGTCGCATCCTCGACCGCACCGCCGAGCGCAACGTTGGTCCGCCAGTCGCCCTCCGGCGCGTAGCGGTACATGGATCCGACGATCTCGTCGCCGACGATGTACACGCGCAGGTCGCGGTGCTGCTCGTCGTCACGGTCGATGAGCTTCTGGAGGAACGCCTGTCGGTTTCCGACCTTCGGGTTCACGCGCTCCGTGAGGTCGACCTTCCACGTGCCGCCGCCGTGGGTGCCGATCGCGGTCTTGTACACACCCACGTCGCCGAAGCGCTCGCGGTCCTGATTGAGTCGATCGTTCGAGAGCGCGAGCAGGGCGTCCGGTACGCGGATGTTCCAGTCGGCGAGCGTCGCGGCCGTAGCGAACTTGTGGATCGCGGCGAGCACGGCGTCCGGCTCGTTGAGCATCGGGCGGATCCGCTCGAAGGTCGTCGCGAGACCCAGAAGCTCCGCGGGCTGGTCCGTGTTCGACAGGAGCAGGCGGTTCGCGATGACATCGACGGCGGGCTCGACCGAGACGTCGCCGTCCTCGATGCTTATCGCGGCGTTCTCCTCGCGGAGCCACACCGGCTCGTGGCCCAGATCTTCGACCGCGTTGCAGATCGCTTTCGTCTCCTTGCTGTTGTGCAGCGACAGCACTCCCACCCGTACCGAATCCGAACTCATGCGTGTGCCTGTGCGTGCCGACCTAAAAGGCGCGCCGATCGCTGCGCACCGGCTCCGTTAGACACTCTGTCGCCATATATATACCCCGCCCCGCGCTCCGCTCTGGTATGAGCGACGACCGGGTGTTCACGTACAACGGCGGCGCGGTCCCGCCCGGGGAAACGCAGAACATCCGCTACGGCATCAGCGAGACGTACCTCGGCGACCCGGTCAGAATTCCCGTGACGATCGTCAACGGCGAGCGCAACGGTCCCACCGTGTTCCTCACGGCGGCGGCCCACGGTGACGAACTCAACGGCATCGAGGTCGTCCGCGAGGTCGCCCACGAGTGGGACCTCTCGACGCTCGCGGGGACGCTCGTTTGCCTCCCCGTGCTCAACGTTCCCGGATTCATCGCCCAGCAGCGCTACCTCCCGGTGTACGATCGCGACCTAAACCGCTCGTTCCCCGGGAAGGCCGGATCGACGAGCTCGAAGCGCATGGCCCACCAGATCTACGAGAACTTCATCGCCCCCTGCGATTTTGGCCTCGACTTCCACACCTCCACCCGCGGTCGGACGAACATGCTCCACGTCCGCGGCGACATGACCGACGACGGCGTCCACCGCCTCGCGATGGCGTTCGGCTCGAACGTGATCATCGACAGCGACGGTCCGAGCGGTACGCTCCGCGGCGAGGCGACCACCGACGGTACGCCGACGATCACGATCGAGATGGGCGAGGCTCACCGGTTCCAGCGCGGCCTGATCGACGACGCCCTCGCGGGCGTCCGATCGGTCTTCGCCGAGTACGAACTGCTCGACGCCGACACGGTTCGCTGGCCCGGCTGGCGGACCATCGTCGCCGGCGCGGGAGAGAAGACGTGGCTGCGAGCCGACTCCGGCGGTATCGTCGACACCCACTTCGAGAGCGGGTCGCTCGTCCGCGAGGGCGAGCGGATCGCGACGATCACCAATCCGTTCAAGGAGGACGCCGTCGGCGTCGAAGCGCCGTTCACCGGACTCCTCATCGGCCTCCTCGAAAACCCGGTCGTCTACCCCGGGAACCCCCTCTGTCACCTCGTCGAACTCGACGAGTCCACGCGGCGCGCGATCGAGGCCGGCGACGCACCGAAGCCAGTCGGACAGCCGGACTCGGCGGATTGAAACAGCGGCGCGCGATCGATCGCTACGCGTCGTCGATGAGGCCGCCGAACACCGAACTCGCGGTGTCGGGCACGTCGAAGTCGTGGTAGTGCTCACCCTTCTCGGCCGAGAGGATGTTGAGCGCGGCGGCCGCGCCGTCGCCCGCGGAGATGACCGCCTGCCACTCCTCCGCGCGGACCATCGCGCCGGTCGCGTACGCGCCGTCGACGCTCGTCTCCATCGAGACGCCCACGTCGACGAGGTCGCCGTCGAACTCGCAGCCGAGCGACTCCGCGAGGTCGCGGTTCGCGCCGGTCGCGAGCACGACGTAGTCGGCCTCGTACTCCCCGTCCTCGGTGGTCACGGCGAAGCCGTCGCCCGACTCCGCGACGCCGGTGACCTTCTCTCCCTGGTGGCGGTCGACGCCGAAGTCGTCGACCTGCTGCCGCGCGGTCGCCATGAACTCGCTTCCGCCGACGGAGCCGACCCCGAGGTAGTTGAACAGGTGCGCCTTGTGCATCCACGTGCCGTCGGTGTCGAACAGGACCGCGTCGAGGCCGTTCTTGCCCGCGAACAGTCCCGCGCTGAGCCCTGCCGGTCCACCGCCGACGATTGCGACGTCTGTCATGGGTGACGTATCGTCACCCCGTCAGTAAGAAGTGGCGAAAGCGGCCACCCACGGGGTGGACTGCTGACGCATCGATCGTCGACGTGGACACCTACGTCGCGGCGGCGCGGCGGCGCGGCGGCGAGAGCCGAAGGTATTTGTCCGCCCCTCCCGGCACGTCGGCTATGAGCGACCGGAGGTCCGCGAACCCGACAGACCAATCCCCCGGTCGCCCGCGCACCGCTCCTGTCGCGTTTCTCCTCGCTGTCGTCGCCGCGCTCTTCGCCGGCGCGATGCTCGTCGCGATCGCGTCCTCGGGAGCCGCCGCCGCGGATACCGCCGCCGCGGATACCGCCGCTGTCGACACCGCAGATTCCGTCGACACGACCATCGGAACCGTCTCCGACGACGCGAACGAGACGACACCGCTCGACGACGCGAACGGCACCGTCGAGGTCGTGGTCCGGTTCACACCGATCGAGGACCCCGAAGACCGCGGGTCCGATCCCGGCGGCGCGTCCGACGACCAGCGGGACGCGGTGATCACCGACCTCCGCGAGCACGCGGCCGCAGAACAGGACGCCTTCGACGAGTTCGCCGCCGCACGCGAGGGCGTCACGGTCGAACGCGAACTCTGGCTTGCGAACGCGGTGGTCGTGACAGTCGACGCCGACGCGGTGTCGTCGGACGCGCTGCTGTCGGTCGCGAACGTCACTGCAGTCCACGAGAACGTCGCGATCGAACCGCTCGACAGCGCGGCGTCGGCGCGGGGATCGGTCGCGATGTCTCACGGACCCTCGACGACCACAGATTCGCCGTCAGCCACACCGTCCGCCCAGATCGAAGCGGACCCAAGCGGCCGCTCCACGGCGGGGCTCCGACAGATCGGCGCGCCGACCGCGTGGGAGCGGTTCGGGACCCGCGGCGAGGGTGCGACGGTGGCCGTCATCGACACTGGAGCCGACCCTAGACACCGGGACATCGACCTCGACGGGTGGGCGGCGTTCGATCAGCACGGAACGCTCGTGAGCGACGACCTCGCGGACGCGTCGGACCGGGACGGCCACGGGACCCACGTCGCCGGGACGGTCGCGGGCGGGAACGCATCCGGGACGCACATCGGCGTCGCTCCGGGGGCGGACCTCCACGCGATCGACGTGTTCGCCGAGAACGAGACGGCAACGTTCGCGGGCGTGATCGCGGCGATGGAGTACGCGACGACGACGAGCGACGCCGACGTGCTCCAGTTGAGCCTCGGGTCGCCGGGCGCGTTCCGCGAGTTCGTCGGTCCGGTGCGAAACGCCCGTGCCGCCGGCGCGGTCGTCGTCGTCGCCGCCGGAAACGAGGGCGAAAACACCTCGACCAGCCCCGGCAACGTCTACGACGCGCTCGCGGTCGGCGCGGTCGACAACGCCGGCGAGGTTCCGCCGTTCTCCAGCGGGCAGTCGATCGACACGGCCGTAGCGTTCGAGACGTATCCGGACGACTGGCCCGCGATGTACGTCGTCCCGGACGTGACGGCTCCGGGTGTCGGCGTCGTCAGCGCCGATGCGAACACGACCGCCACCTACGTCCGACGACAGGGGACCAGCATGGCGGCCCCGCACGTCGCCGGTATCGCGGCGCTCGCGGTCGCCGCGACCGACGGGCGGGCCGACGATGCGACTGTTCAGGCCGCGATCGTCGAGACCGCGGTTCATCCGGCGGCCGCGACCGCCGCGGCGGATGCGACCGACGTGACGGATCCGACAAACATGACCGTTCCAGACGATCGGTATGGGTACGGCGTCGTCAACGCCCCGGCCGCGGTTGGCGCGGCGGTCGCGGCCGCTCCGCCGGAGCCGACCCCGACGGACGGCGGGACTGACTCTACACCCCCAGACAGCGTCCCTGCGGGCGACGACTCCGCGAGCGACAACTGGACGTCCGGATTCGGGCCCGTCGCCGCGATCGTCGCGCTCGCGACGGTCGCGCTCGCCGCCGCGCGGGTCCGGTAATCGCGTCCGCGACCGCCGGGCGACCTCGTCGAATCGGGTTCACTCGGAGAAGTCGGAGAGCGAGCCGCGGGCGTCGCCGTCGGCGGCGTCGCCCCCGTCACCTCCGTCGTCCGTGCCGTCAGTTTCGTCTGCACGCCGTTCCGGATCGATCGCGTCTTCGGCGGTCTCGGGCTCGCCCCACGGATCGTCGGGGTCGACCGGCTCGACGGCGCGGTCGAGGTCGGCCTCGGTGTAGTCGTGGTCCTCGTCGAGCAGCATGGCGAGCCGCTGCCACCGGGCGCTGTGCTCGCCTTCGCCCTCCGGCCCGACGCGAGCGCCGTGGGTCTTGAAGAACTCGGTGCTCCGGCCGAGCCGCGACCCCTCGCCGGTGTGGCCGTCGAAGATCGCGTCGAACTCGCCGCCCGGTTCGAGGTCGCCGACGGGGAAGTCGTGGGCGGGCTCCTCTCCTCGCTCGCGGGCCTCGGCACGGCGCTCGGCGACGGCCCGGAAGTACTCGTCGGCGTTCGGTCCCTCGCGGGTCGACTGGGCGCGGGCGGCTGCGAGCGCCGCGTGGATCGCACAGAGTCGGCCCTTCCACTCGGCCGGCTCCCACCGCTCCGTGGCGAGTTCCTCGTAACGCTGGATCGTGAGCGCGACATCGCTGCCGGCGCGGAGGTCCTCGACGACGTACAGCGTCAGGCGGTCCCAGAGGTTCCACGCGTAGCCGGAGCGCGCGAGCTCCCACGCGGCCCACGCGGCGACCTCCTCGTCGGAGCGCCGCACGGCCTTCTGGAGGAGGCTAGAGACGGCGTAGCGGTTGTACCCGCCGTCCGTCTCGTTCGGTTCCTTCGGCTCGCCGAAGTCGTTCTCGCCAGTCGCGTCCGGCGTCGTGTCGGTTTCCAAGCTCCCGTCCGACCCGAACGTCGCCTGTCTGTCGTCGCCGTCGGCCATACGCCCGTTCCCGCTGCAAGCGACTTAAAAACCGCGCGCAACCGTGAACCGTTCTGGCGGCGACGGCGGTACCGGCGACGACCGTTCCGTCGCCGGATCGGGTCGCGGTACGACTGCTCACACCGGTGGCGAAAGAGAACCCTTAAGTTGGATCCGGCGGCTATAATTCAGTGACCGCCCTTAGCTCAGCCTGGTAGAGCAGTCGACTGTAGATCGACTTGTCCCCCGTTCAATTCGGGGAGGGCGGACTTCCTTTCCAGCCGATTCAGAGTCGACTGTAGATCGACTTTCCCTCCCCGTCCCCGAGAGCAGATCGAAGCGAGCAGAACTCGCCGCTCACGCGGCGTTCTCGGCATTCCAGATGATGGGTTCGCATCTCAATATCCACTTATCAGGCCCGCGTTGTGGGCTGTGACCCCACAACTTATTACAGTCGGATCGTAATACGATCGTACGATGCCCACTCATAAATCCCCAAACGCGGACGAAGAACTAGCTGAGGCGACGGGCGAGCCTCGCGAAAAGTTCTCCGCTGAAGGGTACGAAATCCCCGATTTCGATGATCTGGAGTCGGTTCCAGAAGACGAGTGAGAGTAGTTACTTGTCCGGACCGAAGGACCGCAGTATTTCCTCTTCCATCTGATCTAGGTACTTCTCGCAGTACGCTGGCGCTCTGTTGAGCGGCACGTCTGGAAAATTCCGCCGTACATCTACCTTCTGATCGCCTCTGTAGAGATCGATGTGGAGACCTTCTTCGCGAATATCGTGTCCCCATTCGGCTTCCGGATGATGGTCGAACCGGGCCACCTGTCCCCAGTCCTGCTCGAATCCGACTCTGTTTCCGGTGTTCTTCTCAAGTTGCACTACGAACCATCGAACGTTTCCGCCTAGCGTCCCGATCTCTACCCGGATACGGGTGACTCCGTACTGAAGCGGAGACCTGTAATCGATATCTGGATCGTCGAAATCGGGTACGTTTCCCACGGTTCTGATTAGTCAGAGAGTAGGCAGACGCTAAAAAACGCCCTATTCTGCGGAACGGGCAAATCACTCAGTGACCGGCGCGGGCTTCGCTCATCGGCCCGCTGGTCGCTCTCGATGACGCGAGCGAGCACGCGACGCCCCCAGAGCGGACCTAATCGTCCGCGACGGCGGGAGCGGTCGGCGTTGTCGCCTCCGCATCAACCGCTTCGGATGCCGGTGTCCACTCCAGTTCCTCCTCGTAGTGGAACGCGCGGTGGTCCCGCGTCGGGTCGACGACGGTCAGCGAGAGCCAGTCGTTGTCCAGCAGTTCGCTCACCTCCTCGTGGTCGGCGAGCGCGTCGGTGACGCGATCGACCGGCGCGTGGATAACCGTCGAGAGGCGGAGCGGCTGGTGGTAGGGCGTGTCGTCGGCAGCCATCAGCGACTGCTGGGGGAGGCCGGTCATCAGGTCGCCGCCGTTGCCCTGATACACGCCGACGTTGCCGACCGGATTCTGGGTCACCTTCGACCCGCTACCGTAGACTGCGTTGTCGACCGTCGAGAAGTAGTACTGGGCGTTGATCCACTGGGTGACGACCAGCGGACCCGTGAGGATCGCTTCGAGCGCGTCGCCGTCGGGATCGGTCGAGTAGTCGTACGAGTGGAGGAAAGCGCGCCCGTCGAGGTCGAGGTCGCTCGTCAGTTCGCGCGGGCCGACGACGAATCCGGCGTTGCCGGCCAGCCCCCACTCGGGACGCGTCTCCGCCCAGTCGGCGGCGCGACGTTCCATCTCGGCGACGCCCTCTGAGCCGTCTGCCCCCACCGACTCGGCGCGCTCGGCCGTCGCGGTCTCCTGCGCGGTCGAGAGGTCCGCGCGCAGCCGGTCGAGATCCGCCTCGTGGCTCTCGGGGACGGGCTCGTCGAACAGCTCGATCTCGTCGGTCGTCGTGTTGTGCTCGCCGGCGACGAAGACGGTGTCGTCGGGAACGTCGATCCCGCGGTCGCGCAGGTCGGCCCTGACGGCGTCGTCGTTACAGATCGTCGCGAGGATCCGGGCGTTCGGCCCGCCGGGGTTGCCGGCGCAGGCACCGCAGTCCAAGCTCGAACCGTACGGGTTGTTCGCCGTCTCGCTCGCGTGCCCCGTGAAGACGACGAGGCGACCGAACTCCTCCCATCCCATCAGCTCGAAGGCGGTCGCGGCGTACTCCGCTCTTTCCTCGCGAGTCAGTCCCACGGGGAGGTCGGCGTCGTCGGTGTGCTGGTGGTGGACGCGCTGCTCGCAGAACTCGTGGCTGTCCGGCGTCGCGTCGTCCGCGACTCCGACGAGGTCGCGGACGCGGTCGGGGACGAGCGTGCGAGCCGCGAGCGCGAGCCCGTAGCCGCTTCCGGCGCTCTCGACGAAGCCGAATGCGGTGGCGGGGTTCGTCTTCAGCGTCTCTATCACCTCGCCCGCCGCCTCCCGGAAGCCCGAAAAGCGGTCGTGGGTCGCCCGCGCGTCGCCGTCAGTCGGGACCTCGGAGACGCGGTGCTTCGGGTCCAGAATGGGCGGACAGGCGGCGACCGACACGTCGGATCCGTACTCCTGATACTCCACGGGAACGCCGAAGAAGCCCGCGTACCCGTGCGTCTCGTAGTCACCGGTCGCCTCGATGTGACGGCGAATGACCTCCGAGCGCGTATCGATACAGAAGACGAGCTGCGCGTCGGGGCGATCGGCCGACTCGCTCTCGTCGCGCGACTCAGTCCCGTGGGTCTGGGTCTCGTTGCGGCCCTCGATCTCAGCACGGGCCCGGCTCTCGGCGGCGACGCGGTCGACGAGGTCACCGCGGTAGCTCGCCTCCCACGCGCTCAGGAACGCCTCGGCGATCGCGTCGCCCGGCCGAGTCTCGGCGTCGTCGGAGCCGATCGACGGGTCGATATCGACATCGAAGGCGGAAAGCAGCGCGAACCGGGCCGCGAGGTAGCCTTCGAGCGTGATCGGGTGTGCGGACTGCCACGCCCCGTCGTCGTCAGCGCGCTGTTTGATGAGGCCGGTCCATCCGGGGAGCGCGGCGAACTGCTCCTCGAAGATGGGGACCAGCTGGCTCTCCGGGTGCGGTTCGAGCACGGACTCGATCGTCTCCATCGGCGACGCCGGGAGGTCCGTGATCGTCTCATCGTCCGGAACCCGGCCGTCGACTGCGACCACCGAGCGAAAGGCGCTGTAGAACCCGTCCTCGCGGTTCGGCATCGGCCACTGCGCCTGCCCCTCGTCGAGGAACGCCGACAGCCACTTCGTCAACACGCGATCGACCCGCTCCGCGTCGGTGTCCGGTGGCTCCGGCTCGCCGGTGTCCATCTGTTCTAAGAGGGCGTCAGGGTCGGCGTCGTAGCCGCGCTCGTTCAGCTCCGAGCGGAGCGCGTCCGGATCGATCTGCCCGTGGTCGAGGGCCGCCCGGAACGTCTCGGGGCTTGGATAGCCACGGCCGCCGAAGAGGGCCGACGCCTGCGTGACGGCCTCGTCGAACGGCATATCCTCGAAGCCCGAGAGCGGGTTGGCCGTCACGAACGAGTGGATCGGCCACACGGAGCCGACGGTGGCTGCTGCCTTGTCGATGCGGTCTTCGATCGCGTGTTCAGTACTCATTGTATTCCTCCGTGGCAGTCAGTACGGTACCGGACGCGGGTTGACTCGCGTTCACCAGCGTGACGTAGAGGCGCTGACTCCGCTCGTGGACGCCCAGTTCTATCGCGACGTAGACGACGAGGAAGACGACGGCGACGAGCGCGTGGACGGCGCTCAGTTGCGTCGGGGCCGCGACGACCGGAAGCCCGGACAGGACGGCCGATATCGCCTCGTAGACGAGCGCGTAGACGGTGATGGCCGGAATGAACACGAGCGGGACCGCGCCGTAGCGGGCGCGTTTCGAGAGGTCCGTCTGCGTGACGGCGCTGTGGGCCGCGTGCAGCGTCGTGAGCGCGACGAACAACACGAGCAGGAGCCCGCTGTCGAGGCTCGTTCCCTTCCCGGTGAGGGCCGCGAACAGCACGCCGCCGGCGACGCCGGTCGCGAGGACGATCGCGGTGCCCGCGAGGCTCGGAGCGCCGGTGCCCTCCTCAGCCGGAGCGGTGTGTTCGACCTGTCCGCCCGCGCTGAGGAAGTGATACGCCTTGTAGAATCCGTGCAGGACGAGGTGCGTGACGGCGGCCCCGAAGAAACCGAGGCCGGCCTGCATGATCATAAAGCCCATCTGACCGACCGTCGAGCAGCCCAACTCGGTCTTGCTGTCCGCTTGGACGGTCTTGAGCAGTTTCCCGAGCAGGGCGCTCGTCGCGCCGACGACCACGATGGCGAGCATGAGCGTGGCGTCGACGGTCACGACCGGCGCGAACCGAGTCAACAGGATCCCGCCCGCGTTGACGAACCCGGCGTGCATCAGCGCCGAGGCGGGGGTCGGAGCGGTCATCGAGGAGAGCAGCCAGCCGTGGAACGGGACCAGCGCGGATTGGATCATCGCCGCGAGCACGAGCGCGGCGACGCCGACGAGCCACACCGGGCCGCCCAGACCGTCAGCGGCAGCGACGATACCAGAGATTGACGTTGCGCCGGTCGTCCACCACAGCGCCGTTAGCGCGACACCGAGGAGCGCGCTGCTCGCGAGGAAGTACCGCCGGGCGACCCGCGCGGCGGCCCGCGCCTGTCTCCAGCCGTCGACGGTGCCGATGAGGTTCGCCATCACGAGCCCCATCGCGAGCCACAGGAGGGCGAAGAGTGCGATGTGGTCGGCGGCCACGAGACCCATCACGGCCGCCGTGAAGCCGAAAACGTTGCAGAAAAACCTCGTCTCGTGAGTGCTGCCGGCCATGTAGCGGCGCGAGTAGCTGTGAACGATGCCGCTGAAGAAGGTGACGACCACCCACAGCAGGACGGTCAGCCCGTCGACGGCGATCACGCCGGGGATCTCCCACGCGCCGTCGATTCGAACCCGGGCGACGAGGACGGCGACGCTCGCGGCGAAAAGCGACCACACGAGCCACGTTAGTACGGCGGGCACAAACGGTGACTCGACCGTCGTGTCCGGAAGCGCTCCGACCGTCGGTTTCGAACTGTGTCCTGACATCGTGCTGTCCATCGTGCGACCACCCCGACGTTCGAGTCGGGTTCGAGATCCGCTTTCGGTCGCGTCCATCTACTCTCAAGAACAGAATACGTATTAAATCTGTTTGTATTCACAAACTGTTCGAATTTATCTCATTAAAGAACATTATGGTCTTTTGGATCGGTAGTCAACCGTGCCGGAGTAGTGTGGGTTCTGCCGCCGTGTCGGGAGAGAACATTGCTCGTGAGAAGAGATGTCGATTGGCGGCGGAGACACCGGTCGTCTGGGGAGACACTGGTCGACTGGGAAGACATCAGTCGTCGGACTTCCCGGAGCAATGCCCGGCTAGGACGGGTCTTCGGCGTTGTTTTCGGCGTCGTTTTGAGCGTCGTTCTCGGAGTCGAACTTCCCGAACGGTGTCGTCTCGTGCGTCCGCACGAGCACTTCGTCGGCGACGGTGAGTTCCATGTCGAGGAGCGCCTGAGCGACGGGCGTGATGTCGCTGTCCGTCTCGCCGACGGCAGTCACGAGGAGGTTCTGTTCGCCGGTGACTAACTCTTGAACCGAGACCACGCCGTCGATCTCCAGAACGTCGTCGATAATGTCGCCGCGTTCGGTGATCGGCGCGGTACAGTAGAGCAGCATTCGGAGCGGATACCCCGACTTCTGATAGTCGACGCTCGCGCTGTATCCCTTGATCACGCCGTCGGATTCGAGACGTTGAATGCGCTTGCGGACGGTGCTGTCCGAGGTATCGGTCCGCTCTGCGATGTCGCCAGATGACATGTTCCGCGCGTCTTCCTGGAGCGCGTACAAGATCGCCTTGTCCACGTCGTCGATCTCTTCGTCGGCCATACCCGTCTCTCCGAGACAGAGCCACTTTACCTTTTGATGTCACCGACAGCGTATTTATCCCCGGTGTGCAACGATTCCCCTATGACCCTCGTCGTGGTCCCGGTTCGATACCCCCCGTCGTCCCACTCGGAGGCGACGCTGCGCGAGGCCGTCAGCGTCGCCGAGGAAAGCGACGCCGACCTCACGATTCTCCACGTTGACCTCTATCAGAACTCCGGGGGCGTCTCTCGCAGCGACCTCAAGCGCGCGGTCGAAGAGCGCCTCGGCCGGCTAGATCGGGCGCGGTACGTCGTCCGCCGCGGCTTCCTCGTCGAGGAGACCATCCTCGAAGAGATCGTCGCCGAGGGTGCAGATGTCGTCGTCATCGGCTCGAAGCAGGCGGGGCGCTGGCGGCGCATGGTCCAGAAACTGCTCTCCGACCCGGACATCGACTCGTTCCTCCGCAGCGAACTCGACTGCACCGTCATCACCGTCGACGCCGACGGCGACACGACGAGCAGCGAGGCGGGCAAGAGCCCCGGCGACGCCCCACCCCTCCCCGACGACGGGGACGACTGACCGCGCCCGACCGTCGCAACGCCGCTGACTTCGGTTGTCACTCCCGTCCGGCGATGCCGTCTCGCCGTTCGTACTCCATCACGGTCGCGACGCGTTGTGCGATCGACGCTCCGAGTTCCCGTTCGACGAGGTACAGCGCGAGGTCGATGCCGGCGGTGATCCCTCCCGCGGTGATCAGGTCACCGTCGTCGACGACGCGTGCGTCGACGACGCGCGCGCCGGACTCGCGGAGTTCGTCGAGTGCGGAGGCGTGGGTGACCGCCCGCCGCCCGTCGGTGACGCCCGCCTCGGCCAGCAGCATCGATCCGGTGCAGACCGACGCGATCGTGACGCCCGCGTCGTGGTACCGTGCGAGCACGTCGGGTATGTCGCCCCGCTGTGCTTCGGCCCACGCGCTCGCCTCCTCGTCACGCGCTCGCCACCCGCCGCCGGGAACGGCGAGCAGGTCGGGCGCAGTCGCGGCGGTCGGCTCCGGAAGCGCGCCGTCGACACCGATTCGAGTCCCGTGGCTCGCGGTCACCGTCTCGTGTTCGTCGAGCGTTACGTACCGGACGCGGCCCGAATCGATCGTGGTCGCATCGCGTGAATCCTCATCCCGTTCGTGTGAGTCGTCACGCTCCTCGTTTGGTGGTACGTCATCCAACGCACCCGCGAACGCGTGGTCAAACACCTCGTAGGGGGCAATCCCGTCGAGTTCGTCGAAGCCATCGTACACTAACACGTCGACGTTCATACCGCTCGTGAGACGGGAACCGACATGTGTGTTGTCCCGTCGACACGCTGATACTTCTCAATTCCTTGACTCATTCATCACCTTTATTACTACATCTATTAGGAATATTTGTATGGAAATTGGCGTTCTAACAGTTCCCCTTGGTGATCAACCGCTACCAGACGTGCTTGATTACCTCGACAACCTCGGCGTCAATACGATCGAACTCGGCTGTGGTGGCTATCCAGGCGAAGATCATCTTACCCGAATCACCTATCTCAACAACGACGAGAAACAGGCTGAACTGCGCGAGCTACTCGCTGAGTACGACACGACCGTGAGCGCGCTGGCGACACATAATAACCCACTTCACCCTGACGAGGAACGCGCCAGCGAGGCTGACACGGAACTTCGCGAGGCTATCGAACTCGCAGCTCAACTTGACGTGAACACGGTCACTTGTTTCTCGGGCCTGCCTGCCGGCGGTCCGGAAGACGAGGTACCAAACTGGATCACCGCACCTTGGCCCAGCGAACATGCCGACGCTCACGAGTATCAGTGGGGCGTGGCAATAGAGTACTGGACTGACCTTGCCGACCATGCGGCGGCCCACGACGTTGATGTTGCCATCGAAATGCATCCCAATATGCTCGTTTATGAACCACACAGTATGCTTCGTCTCCGTGAGGCAACTAACGATCATATTGGGACCAACTTCGATCCCTCCCACCTCTACTGGCAGGGGATAGATGTCACCGAGGCTATTCGCCTCCTTGGCGAGGTAGATGCCATCCATCACGTCCACGCAAAAGACACCAAGGTCTACGACTCTAACACCCGCGAAAAGGGTGTTCTCGATACAACCAGATACACCGACGAACCCAACCGAGCGTGGCTGTTCCGTTCTATCGGGTACGGTCACGACGGGAATCACTGGAAGGATGTCGTCTCCACGTTACGCATGATTGGCTACGACGGTGCCCTCTCGATCGAACACGAAGACTCACTCACTAGCCCCCGGGAGGGCTTGGAAAAGGCCATCGATGTCCTCTCTCGTGCTGTTTTTGAAACCCAACCCGGTGACGCCTACTGGGCCGAATAGAACAAAACACCAAACACGGACACCACTCACAACAACATAATGACAACAGAACCCCTCAATGTCGGTATCCTCGGCTATCGTTTCATGGGAAAAGCGCATTCGAATGCACTGGCGCGTCTACCCATGTTCTTCCCGAATGCACCAGACGTGAACCGCGACGTAATCGTCGGTCGAAATGAAGAGGCATTGGCCGATGCAGCTGATCGATTCGACTTCGACCGCACCGCGACAGACTGGCAGGACGTGGTTGATGACGTCGATGTCTTCTACAACCTCGGCCCGAACCATCTCCACCACGAACCCTCGGTTGCGGCCTTGGAGGCAGGTACTCCAGTGTTCTGTGAGAAACCTCTCGCACCGACGCTCAACGAGGCCGAAGAAATGGCACAGGCGGCCGATGACGCGGACGTCACCGCCGGGTGCGCGTTCAACTACCGGTTTGTCCCGGCTATTCAGTACGCGAAGAAACTTGTCGACGAGGGGAAACTCGGCGAGATTCACCATGTCCGAGGACGGTATCTGCAAGACTGGCTTGTAGATCCTGATGTACCGTGGTCGTGGCGAAATGATACGGAGTTGGCGGGTAGCGGCGCTCTCGGCGATTTGGGTGCGCACACACTCGATCTTGCTCGTTTTGTCGTCGGCCAAGCCACCGGACCGATGGAACGAGTGTCGGGCCATCTCCAGACATTCGTGAATGAACGGCCAACTACCGACGGAGAGGAGATGCGATCCGTAACTGTCGACGACGCCTATAGCGCCCAGATCGAGTTTGAAAACGGCGCAATGGGTACCTTCGAGGCGACGCGCTTTGGAACGGGCCACAAGAATGACCACACCGTAGAAATACAGGGATCAAAGGGGGGTCTACGTTTCTCACTGGAGCGACTGAACGAACTCGAGGTCCTACGAAGCGACAGCCGAGGGTACGAAACAGTCCTTGTTACTGATGAGGACGATCCCTACCTCGATCACTGGTGGCCACCTGGTCACGTTCTTGGATGGGAACACACTTTCGTCCATGAAAACTACGAATTCCTTTCGGCTATCGCTGGTGATAGTGAATTTGCACCGAGTTTTGAAGACGGCGTTCGGGTACAGCAAATTCTCGATGCTATCCAGCGCAGTGACGACCTTGGCCAGTGGGTGACCGTGTGAGCTACTCCGCCCTATGAACCACAATATCCCAACCCAGCGGCGCGGTGCCGTGGGAATCCTCGCCCTTCAACGCGGGAGATATGTCAAATAAATGGATAGTATTCCCATCGGTGCCGCTATCACCGGTCGCTGACACCGCCGCCGTTCGATCTCAGTTGATGTCGATAATTTCGATGTCGAAGGTCAGCGTTTCGCCGGCGAGACGCGGGTTGAAGTCCACCCGGACGACCTCTTCGTCGACATGGACGACTTCGCCTTGGCCGCCGTTCTGGGCTTCGAGATAGGCACCTTCCTCCGGTGTCTGACCACCGAGCATCTCTTTGAGCTCCTCAGTTTCGAACTCCTGAATCTGGTCGTCGCTGGGCTCGCCGTGGGCCTTCTCCGGCGGGATCGTCAGGGTCTCTGTCTCCCCGGCCTCTAAGCCGATCAGCCCCTCTTCCATCCCTTCGATAATCTGTTCATCACCAATTTCGACCGTCAGCGGCGCGTACTCGCGGTCAGGCTGAGCCTCGGCGAGGCCCGTCTCCTCGGCGACGGATTGCCGTGAGGTGTCGAACACTGTGTCATCATCAAGTCGTCCCGTGTACTCAAGCGTCACAGAATCGCCAGTAGCTATCGCCATACGAACACGAGAAGCGCCACACGGAAAGTCTGTTGTATCGAGAGATCTGTCGCTGCCGAGTCAGATATTTGATCGTTCAGAGTGATACTCCGAATCAACGTCCCCAGAATCGCAAGGCGATTCTGATGTGCGGACGAGAGTTCTGCTCTCGTCAACGCCTGTGGAGACTGCGCTCCCTGTGGACACGCGTGTGTCTGCAAAGCGCGTCGTTGAATCAGGAAGCCCTTCCCTCAAGGAGCGAACGGTATCAGCCGTGAGCGAGTAGAGTAGGGTAGGGTAACTCACCTAGTAAAAATTAACTCGGAAGCGAAATTCTGTGGCACCTGTATTTATAATGGATGATTACAAACCACCAGACACATCCATGACAAATGGCCAAAAATCGAGCGATGGGGCGGCGACGCTCAACAGGCGAACAGTGCTCGCATCGGGGAGCGCGCTCGCAACGGGAACCGCGCTCGCCGGCTGTCTCGGTGGGAACGGCGGCGATGGAGGAGACGGCAGCGACGGAGGAACCGGAACCGAGGTGGCTATTATTTCTAGCCCGGCCGGCTTCGACGACAACGCCTTCAACGACAACGCGGTGCAAGGGCTCGAAGAGGCGTCGAACGACTACGACCTGACGTACACAACCGTCGAGGCGACCGAAGAGGCCCAGTACGAGTCAATACAGGCCGACACGGCTGAGAGCGACTACGACCTTATCGTCTGCGTGGGCGACAACCACACCGACCCACTGTCGACGAATGCAAGTGAGTATCCAGACCAGAACTGGATGCTCATCAACAACGTCATCGAGGGGGCCGACAACGTCTCCGGCTGGATCGAGATGAACAACGAGATGTCGTTCCTCGCCGGCGTCGCGGCGGGTGTGATGACCCAGCAGGACTTTGAGTACGAGGGAAGTTCGACTGATCCTGACGGGATGACGGTCGGGTTCGTCGGCGGCGAGGACATCCCGCTCATCAACGCCTTCGAGCAGTCGTATATTGAGGGCGTCGAGTGGGTTGATGACGAAATTGAGGTACTCACCGGCTACGGGGGGAGCTTCTCAGACACCGGGGCGACTAACGATGTGGCCGAATCACAAATCGACGACGGTGCCGACATCGTTTGGCACGCGGCGTCGGCGGCCGGCGGCGGCGTCTTCTCGGCGGCCCAAGACAACGGGCGCTTCGCGCTTGGCGTCGACGTCGACCAGTCGGTGGCCGAAGAGCAGTACCAAGACGTGATCCTCGGATCGGCCGTGAAGGCGCTCAACGAGGCTACATACACTGTTTCCGGCGCAGTCGTCGAGGGGAACTTCTCCGAGTACGTCGGCGAGCAGAACCTCAGTATCGAGCAGGGAAGCATCGACTTCATCGTCGGGCAGGCGTTCGAGGGCGAGCTCCCCGACACGCTCGGTCAGCGCATCGAGGAGGCAAAGACCGGCTTCGAGAACGACGAGATTGACCTGACCTGCGGTCCGACCAGCTGCTGAGCGCCCCCGCGCTCCGTTGTATTTATACTACCCACCATGAGAACACGATGACGCGAAACGCACCTGCGGTCCGTCTCAACGGGATAACCAAGCGATTTGGCGATGTCGTCGCGAACGACGGTGTCGACTTCACGCTGGAACCCGGCTCCATCCACGCGCTTCTCGGCGAGAATGGCTCTGGTAAGACCACGCTGATGAGCGTCCTGTACGGGCTCTACAACCAAGACGAAGGGACGATCCAAATCGATGGCGAGGATCAGATGTTCGAATCCCCACGGGATGCGATGGACGCTGGCATTGGGATGATCCACCAGCACTTCCAGTTGGTCAAGCCGATGACGGTGCTCCAGAACATCGTCCTCGGACACGAGCCGACCGCGAACGGACTGGTTGATAAGGACGACGCCAAGGCCGATATCGAAGCGATCTGCTCGCGGTATGGATTCGATGTCGACGAGTACCTTGACACACCAGTGGAGGACCTCGATCTGGGGACCCAACAGCGCGTCGAGATCGTCAAGAGCCTCTATCGCGGTGCCGAGATACTGATCCTCGACGAGCCAACAGCGGTCCTCACGCCCCAAGAGGTCGACAGTCTGATGGCGGTGATGAACGACCTTCGCGATGACGGTCGATCGCTGATTTTCATCTCGCACAAGCTCGATGAAGCCCTCGAGATCGCTGACGATATTACGGTCCTTAGAGACGGTGCAGCAGTTGGAACTGTTTCGGCTGCAACCACGACAGAACAAGACTTGGCACGGATGATGGTCGGCCGAGAAGTACTCTTCGATCGTCTCGATCGAGAGGGAGAGCCGGGTGCTCCCGTCCTCGAAGCTGATGGGCTTCGTGTGACCGGGGACCGTGGCCGCGAGCAGGTTTCGGAGGTCGATCTCACGCTCCGCAAGGGCGAGATCGTCGGTATCGCCGGCGTACAGGGGAACGGTCAAACCGAACTCGTCGAGGGAATCACCGGACTCCGTCCTCCTGACTCCGGGACTGTCAGCCTACGTGGGACCGATATCACCAACCGTAGTCGGCGCGCCCGCATCGAGGACGGGATCGCGTACGTGCCCGAAGACAGACAGACCGAGGGACTCGTCCAAGAATATAGCCTTCGCCGGAACGCCCTCCTCGGAAACCAGACGGTCGTGCCGTACGCCACCGAGGGCATCATCAACTGGGACGCGGTCGATGACCACGCCGAGAGTATCATCGAGGAGTACGACGTTCAACCGCCGAACCCGGACGCCGAGGCACAGTCACTGTCAGGCGGGAACCAACAGAAGTTCATCGTCGGCCGAGAGATTGGCCACGAACCCGACGTACTTGTCGCCTCCCACCCCACGCGCGGGGTCGATATCGGATCGATCGAGTTTATTCACGATCAGCTGATGTCGCTTCGGGACAACGGTATCGGCATTCTCGTCGTCTCCTCCAAACTGGAGGAGATCCAAAAGCTCGCCGACCGGATCGCCGTGATGTATGAAGGAGAGTTCATTGATATTGTGGATCCGGACGCGGTCAGCGAATCCGACCTCGGGCTCCTGATGGCTGGCCAATCGCTGGATGTCAGTGAGGCTGGTGGTTCCGTCGACGGCGAGGACGAGAGTGACCGCGACGGGGGCGACGACATTGACGGGGGTGTCGCGGCGTGAGCGGCGCGGACTCTGGTCGCGCACGTGCCGCGCTGGAGGCAGCCGCCAATCGCCTGCTCCGGGCAAGTGTCCTCGAACGGGTCGGCATCGGGATCGCGTCGACCGCCACGGCGCTGCTCATCGGGCTCGCGATCGCGGCAGTCGCCGGCTACGATCCGGTTCGATTCGCCGGGCAGTTGCTCGCGGGGGCGTTCGGAAGCGAGCGGGCGATCGCTCGCACGCTCCGGGGTACGACATTGTTCGTTCTCACCGGCGTCGCTGTCGCGGTTGCGTTTCGCGCCGGTGTGTTCAACATTGGCGTACAAGGGCAGTTCGTCGTCGGCGGATTCACGACCGTCGTCGCGATCATCTGGCTGGCGAATTTTATCCCCACCGGAGCTCTCGGTGGGGTGGTGCTGATGCTCGCTGGGAGCCTCGCGGGCGTCGTCGCCGGCGGGCTGTACGGAGCGCTCCCCGGCGTCATGAAGGCGTACGGCGACGCCAACGAGATCATTACGACGATCATGTTGAACTTCATCGCCACCGGGTTCGTCGGATGGCTTGTCGCGGGGCCCTTTGGCGACCCCGAGGCGACGGCGACGCGGACGCGACGGCTCCCGGAGAGCGTTGGGCTACCGCGGGTGGTGTTCGACGATCCGAATCTGTCGATAGTCGGACTTGTCGTCATGGTCGCCGTCGTCGCACTCGTCGCCGTGCTGATGGCCCGAACCCGATTCGGCTACGACATGGTAACGAGCGGGTACCAGAACACTGCTGCGACGTACTCCGGCGTCGATGCAAAGCGGATGATCATCGCGACGATGACACTGTCTGGCATGATTGCTGGACTAACCGGGGCGTTGTTCGTGATCATGATTCAGGGGTACTACACCGACCCATCCGGCATCGGCAACTACGGGTTCGACGCGATCGCCGTGAGCCTGCTGGCTGCCAACAACCCGCTCGGTGTTCTCCCTGCGGGGCTGTTGTTCGGCGGACTCGAGTCGGCGGGCTCGCACGTGCAGATCAACAGCGACGTTCCCGTCCAACTGATCGACGGTATCGTTGGGCTCGTCGTCCTCTTCGTCGCCGCGCCGGAACTATTCCGGATGATCGCCGCTCGCACGGGGCTAGGGGGTGAGGGCAAATGAGCCTCCTCGACGGGACGCGAGTCTCTCGCCTGCGCCTCGGTGGCCTCGGACTACTGGTAGCGGTGTTCGCCGGCGTGCTCGTGAGCGCGCCGGCTGACGGCGGGATCGACCGGATCCTCACACCGGGTTTCGTCACCCGGTCGCTGGAGATGGCGACGCCGATCGCGCTCGCGGCCCTCGGCGGGCTCTACGCCGAGAAGAGCGGGGTGTTCAACATCGGGCTTGAGGGGTTCATGATCGTCGGCGCGTTCACCGCGGCCGGCACGATGTTCGCGCTCGGCGGTACCTCGCCGACGCAGGGACACGTCTGGATCGCAATCGCCGTCTCGATGCTGGTCGCGGCAGCCCTGTCGGTTCTCTTTGCGGTCCTTTTGATTCGGTTCAAGGCGGACCAAATCGTGGCCGGGCTGGCGGTGTGGTTCGTCGGCCTCGGGTTCGCACCGTTCACTGCGGCGCTGGTCTGGGGAAGTCGGTCGAGCCCCGGACTCACAAGCGTCGACACCCTTGCACTCGGCCAGTCACCGTTGGTGTTCCTCGCGGCGCTCCTCGTCGGGGCCGGCTGGGTGGTCCTCTACCGGACACGGTATGGCTACTGGGTCCAAGCGGCCGGCGAGAACCCAGAGGCGCTCGACACCGCCGGCGTTGATGTCAACCGCGTCCGCTACGCGACGGTGATATTCTCCGGCGCGATGGCGGGGCTCGGCGGTGCCGTGCTGCTCGCGCACGCCGGCAACTTCGTCGGGACCGGACAGACGATGGTCGACGGTCGCGGATGGATCGCGATTGTCGCGTACCTGTTCGGTAACTACCATCCGATCGGCGCGGCGGCGGCGGCACTGCTGTTCGGCGCGCTTGACATGTTGAACGTCCAGTTCCAGACTGTCGGGATTGAAGTTCCTGCCCGCCTCGTCAATCTACTCCCGTATGCCGCAGTACTCGTAGTACTCACGGCGTGGGGGAAAACGCGGGTCCCGTCGATGGTCGGGGAGCCGTACGAGACCGAAGAGTGAACCGCTCGGAGTCAAGTGGTTCGAGACGCGGAGCGTCTCGGCATCACGGAAATCGAAGATTTCCGTACAACTCTGAGACTTCCCGTGGATTGGTCGGACACTCCCACACGCTCATCGGCCTAGTGGCCCCGAACGGTTGCGTGGGTCACGGACATCGAGGGGAACTTCGATTCATCGCCGGAAACCATCCACGAGAAGGCCTATCACCTTCTCCGACTTCTTGTTGCCAATCACCCCTTCGTCGATGCAAACAAACGCACCGCGCTCAACGTGACAGTTGTCTTCTACTTCCTCAACGGGTATCGGTTCGAGTGCGACAGCGAAGTGAGGACGATACTGAAAGCGTTCGGCACCGACGAAGCGGCTGTCGATGAGGAGGACACAACGACTATCTCCGATCCCACACCGAAGCACTCGATCTGGCTGATGAGATCAAAGCGTGGCGAGACGAACTCGTCCGGTACGGGCTATCGGAGTTGACAGGCGATTCGTCGGACGCGAACGATTAACGGCGTTCGACGCGTTCTTGCAGGCATGGCCACCGAAGAGGGAACAGAAACGACATCACCGACGAGTTTGGCAGGCAACCACTCGTATCGACAGTAGACGGGCGTGCACATTGGTCGACGCTCCGGAGAGATTGCTACAGGTACACAAGGCTCTGTGTTTCCACTGGAGAGTGACCACATGACCGTGATCCAGAGAGTTGTGAGGCGATGGAGTATACCGCCGCCTTCGACTGTCCCTCGAGCGTCAGTCCACACGCCCTTCGGCGTGGTGGTATCACTCACCACCTGAACAGTGATGTTCCGAAAGAGGTTGTCAGTGATCGCGCAAACGTGACTGCAGGTGTTCTCGACGAACACTACGACCGGCGGAGTCAGCGCGAAAGGATGGAACAGCGACGGGGGTATCTCGACAATATCTGATTTGTCGTAACGGTTATTGCTACACAATTTCAACACAGTAGCATGTCCGAAGCCAGTTCACCGCCGGAAAAAACGACGGTCAACATCCGAATAACGGAGACGTTTCTCTCCGACGTCGACGCGACGTGGGAAGAGTTGGGGTACAACAGCCGTAGCGAGTTCGTTCGCGACGTACTCCGTGACGCGGTGAAACATCCCGAGTTCAACCGTGCGGATCTCAAGGCTATCGCTGCGAGTGAGGTCGACATTCAGGAAGGCCGGACACACTCCAGCGAGGAGATCAAAGCGGGGTACGGACGTGAAGATACGAGTGAGCGATGAGCGAGGGGTGGGACTGGAAGCTCACCGATCGGTCGAAAAGACAACTCGACACACTCGACGAATACGCTCGCGACCGGATCATCTCGAAGCTTGAGGAAGTCGTTACCGATCAATGGCGGGAGCCGACAGACCACCTCGAACCGCTCGCGGGAGCGCCACATCAGAAGCTTCGGGTTGGACAGTTCCGCCTCGGATGCCGTGCCGATCGCGAACAACAAATTCTCTACGTGGTCACGATCAGAAAGCGGGGTGGAAACGCGTACAGAGGCGACGATTGAAATCCGTACGCCATCTGTACTGAGAAAAGTATTAGATCCAATGAATACCGGGTATAATCTATCAATAATACTCCAGCAGTCATCGAGTTCAACGAGCCTTTTGCCCGGTTTTTCGACTGTTCCATCGACTGCTAAAGTTCTTTGGCGCAAAACCGACGTTAAACGTCTGAAACTCTGTTTTTGGCTTCAGCAAACGACGCCTTGCTTCGTTCAGGTGAACATCTCCTATTCACTATTGGCGTCTTCCTGAGAAACATTCAATCGCTTGAGATCTAAGTGATTATCTGGAGATGTTCATTCAGTAAAATATAAGGAAATCACTCACAGATCGCAGTCGTCCAATCGTTCAGCATCGGGGGCTCACTTCCAATCGTGCTCGTCGATACCCTCGTAGTGTTTCAGGCGACTGTCGATCTCCCACGCTTCCCAGCCACACTCGTGGTACAGGACATCAGCGAGCTCGTCGAAGCGGCTCTTGTTGAGTTCGATACCACGGTTTCCGCGGTGGGTGATGTAGGGTTCGCGTCGAAGGTCCGCGTAGACGTCACGCGCAGTCGGGTAGTCGCCGTCGATCGCCGAGAGATTGAGAAGGGCATCCTCGCTGATCGGTGTTCCCCACTTGTGCTTCGCTATCATCGTCGCCAAGAGGGCACATTTCACCGACGGCTTCTCCATATCGCGGGAGTGAATCCACTTGTACATAAATGCTGTTAATGACCGTTAACAGTAGTGGGAACACTTATACACACTCAGGCGGTGTCTCTCTGTATGAGCAGTATGGAGCAGGCGGATGACCGCGGAGCGAAGAAGCAGCTCCGGAAGGAGCACCCGAGCGGGTGGTTCTACCTCACGCAACACGACGCGATTCCGATTCTCGTAGATGCGTTGCTTGATCTGCCGCCGAACCGCGAGTTCAACAAAACCGAGCTCGCAGAACACGCCGGCGTAACGCGTCAGACCGTCGGGAACTATACCGACCTCTTGTGTGAGGTTGAACTGATCGAGGAAGTTCCGAACACGTCACCGCGTCGGTACCGAGTCGCGGACAGCGATGTTGTCCGCGAGCTCTTCGAGCTGAACAGTGCGCTCAACAGCGTCGGCGAATAGCGACTGCCCGCGAGGAGCACGCCAAGTACTTCGAGAATCTGTTGATCCAACAAAGCGGCTTTGTTGAAATCCTCAGAAAGAGATATATCTGAACTGGGTTCTGGTCCGGACAGGGTGCTCACGAATCGCTCAATACAGGTGGTGCAATTACCAACGACGCCCAACTCAAGTGAATTACCGGAACAAGGACAAATAGTCAAAAAGCCTATTATCACTACTATGTGGTTTCAGGTATGTCCTTGAAGCGGCGAGTCATTCTCTTGGGCGGTGCGGCAACGGTCGGATTCGGGGCTCTTGGTTACTATGGGATAACGAGATGCGACGAGGCCGCCTGTTTTTCTTTTGAGTTTCAGGGTGCTGACCATGTGGCTAATAGATTAGATGTTCAGCATACGGGTGGCCAAGAGAGCCTGCAAGCGGGTGATGTGTACTTCCGCGAGGTTGTTGTTGACTGGGAGTCCCGAGAGACAGACACCATCGCATGGTCTGAGTTAGATGATGAGATGGAGCCAAGCGACACGATTGATGGCGATGAAATACGGCTCCAACTCTTGTGGGAAACGAACGTTGTGGAAATCCTGTGGCGGCAGGAGGGTGAGGAGACACTCATCGGAGCATGGGTTGACGAAGACGACGATGCTAGATAGGCAGTATTCAGTGATCGGCTATTTGATATAGTCTTATCTCTGAAAAGAGAACTACAACAGAGCCACCCTCTATTCAATAGTCGAATCTTGATGGAATTCGGGTATTCCCTCCGATCACGCAAGAGGAATGAGTCAATCGGCGATTGATTTTCTCTCCCTGTGCCAGTTTGGATGTACGCGAACCCCACCGATGCACCAGTGGACGGCCAGCTATCGAACGAAAGCACGCGCCTCGCATTATTACGGCGTCTACCCCGGCGCAGTCATGCGATCAGAACGATACGGGCGCGACGGGATCCCCGCGAGTGAGCGGAGCGAACGAGCGGGGGTCAGTCGCGCCCGTGTTCGAACGAGCGAAGCGACGTGAGAACACGGGCGCGACGGGTCTCCGGTAACCCATCTTGCGTCGAATCGGTTTGTGTTTCGTGACATGGTTGTAATCATTCGAGGAACTCCCACCGTCGCTCTGCTTTTTCGAGGTCCGAGGCCCGATCGTAGTGGAGATCGAGGACATCCTCGGAGGAATTCAATCGGTCCGAGACGATCGCACGAGGAACGTTATCGTTCCTATAGCGGGTGACCCGCGCCTTCCGAACGTCATGGGGCGAGCGAGCAGATGGGCACCCGCTCATCTTCGTGTAGTCCGTGAACTCGCACGTCTCTGGGTCCTCACCGTGCGGACAGCTGATACCGATAGCGCACGGGCGAGTCCACCGATAGAACGTGTTCCGAACTGCACTGTGTGATATCCGCCCCTCGCGTGTAGTGAACAGGGGACTGCGACAGTGGTCGTCGGTATTCTCGATGCGGGGACCGTCGATGTAGTCTTGAAGAATCTCAGCGACTCGGTTGCTGATTCGGTTCGTCCGCTCTCCGTCCATCTGATTTTTGAGCGGTGTATCCTTCCCCGGCCGGTGGACCAGCTCGATCCGTGGCTTGTCCACGTCGACGTACAGGTCACCGAGGTCGAGCGCACGGAGACCACCGAGGCGGACGCCCGTGTGCCAAACGAGTGCCCATATCGCGTGGTCGCGAGATGCGTACTCGTACTTGGCGAGATATTTCAGAATCTCAGGGACGCGTTCGGGTTGAATCGTCGAATCGCTCACCTGGTCATCCTTCGTGAGCGACGGGAGATCCACCCGTTCGTAGAAGTCAACGGGGACCGCCTCGATCTGCCCGCAGAACTTGATGAACACTCGGACCACTGTGAGCGCGGAGGCAAGAGTCCGCGGAGCAATCTCGTCGACTCTCCCCTGCGAGTAGCCGCCTTCTCGTCGCCAGCGACGGAACTGGAAGATGTCGCGACCAGACAGGTCGTTCATATTCTCGATTTCTCCCTTCTCCTCGCACCATTCGATGAACGCGCGAAGGTGACTCTCGTGAGACTGGTACGTCCAGTCGGCCGCCTCGTCTTGGAGAGCTTCGAGGTGGAGGTCGCGCGCCTCGGCCGGGGAAATCGGCTGGAGGTCCTCGTCGCTCACAGGTGGACCTCCGGGGCGTCGAGGAGATCGTGGTCCGGGTGCTCCTCGGCGAAGTGGTCGAGGTAGGCCGCGACCAGCCGCGCGTATCGGGTGAATCCGTCGTCGGGAAGTGGATCGATTGAGGCTCCGCACTCAGAGCACTTTGATAGAGTTGTTTCCATGTCTACGAATCTATTCAGAACACAACAAAATATAGTTTGCCCCCGTATCGAACGTTTCTCATCTTCGCCTATATAAAACTGCGGACAAGATAGCGTGTATGAGAAAGTCGGGAAAGTGGATGGTACTCCTCGACGAGCGAATACTGGAGTTATTCGCGGAGTCGGATGAGGAGTTCATGTCTCCGAGCGAGATCGCGGAGCATCCACGAGTCCCCTACAGCTCACAGTACGTCGGACAGCGATGCCAAAAACTCGCGAAACACGGACTGCTCCTCGCAGTCGGAAACGGAATTTACAAAGTGACCGACGAGGGGCTGGCGTATCTAGAGGGAGAGTACAACGCGGCAGAGAATGGGAATGCAGAGGTATCGAGCGGTGGAGATGCAGGTGAGACCTTAGACGAGGCCTAAATTATGAAAATGCGCCGGATGGGACGGTGGATGTACCCAGTTGATGAACGTATTCTTGAACATCTCTCCGAAGAATCGTGGGCGTCACCTTCTACAATGGCGGCTAGATCAGAGTTCCAACAACTCGACACTGATGCAGAATATATTGAACAGCGTTGTAGACGCTTGATAGAGCGAGAGCTTGTCATTCCAATAATGGATGACAAGGAAATGTATGAGATAACCCGTTGGGGACTAGCTTACTTGCGAGGAGATCTTGATGCCAGACATTTACAAAAGTGGACAAAAAATAGTGCATATTAATTATGAGTACAGAAGATGATCAGAAAAAAGATAGAACGGATACCTTGTCCGAAAAGTCGGCTAATACAGTTCTTACGAATCAAATAAAACTATACCAACATATCCAGCGTACTGCAACTAGACTGTTGAACGTAACTATCGGATTTGTTTCAGTATTAATAACCGGAGTAGGGGTTGTAACTGTATATCTCCCCGATCGAGCATGGTTGGAAGTTAGTCGATTTGACCGACCATTCGGTGCTGGAGACGATCTAGTAGCACTTACTATTCTTCTGTCAATTGTTTCGGGGACAGTCCTACTGTTAACAATTGCGGTGGCTTTGCTTACAGCCTATTCTAATTTAGCAGCCTTACTCTGGCCTAGAGATCTGTCTCCAATATTCCAGAGTGACAAAGAGAAGATCAGAATTATAAAAAACACGGGGAAAACCGACTCACTAGAGGATGCAATTAATACTAACAACTACATACTGAATGAACTTAGACAGACGCAATCAGATAGTTATCGTCTATTTATATTTGCTTTTATTCTATCTATGGCTATTTTTCTTGGAATAATCTCAATTAGTGGTGGGAATATATTCATATTGGTACTCATTCATTATCTCTCGGTGTTAGTCCCTGGTTTACCGGTGATAGCCTTTGTATCTGTATTAATAATTTCATATGCACATACACATTATGTAGTATATAAAATATGTGGTATGAATAAATATGTCCGAAGTTGTTATGTTTCTGTTGAATATATACTTTCTAATCCTATTGATTTTTCCAATAGTACTCTAAAATTTCTATACATGTGTGTTTCATCGGGTATTAGAGCAATCAATCTCCGCAATTCACCCACTCCATTCTTTTTCACGTTCATGTCGTTTTATTTGTTAATTAGCTTATTTGTTTGCTACGTCTGGTATGAATTGATCTTATCTCAAGTCACTACTGCTGGTTCAAATATGTTCGAAGTAGTGAGAGCCTTCCTCTAGGAACGCGCGACCCCCCACAAGGAGGGGTCGCGCGTTTGAACCTCAGTTGATGAAACCCTCAAAGAGGGGCGGGTCGGTGGGAGGGGCCGACCGAGTGAGGTTGCGTGCTGGACCAGTTGACCAGCCTAACCAGAGTATCGAACGCAGCCTACCAGCAGCAACGTCACTCGGCGGGACCACGATCGCGGAGTACGTCTAGCAGCTCGGGCCAGTCGAGATCGAGCGCAAACAGATCCGGTTCGAGGTTCCAGTCCCACGGCGCAGCATCGTTTGGGTCCGGTTCCACGGCCGCGGGTTCCAAGTTCTCGACGGTCCCACCGAACAGCTGATCGGTCGGTTTGTCAGCGTCCGCGGGCCAGTTGCCGAAGAAGTCGACATCTTTCTTGGAGTGTTTGAAGAACGCAGTCGTGAACAGCCGTTTCAGCTCCGGGTGACAGTCCTTGCCCGTGTGGAACACGGTTCCGAACACGTCGACGTTCACCTTCGCCATCCGCTTCGCGAGCGGAGAGAACTGTGCCGCGACCTCATAGCTCTGTGTTCGAGCATCGAAGTGGGTCGAGCCCTCGTCGATAAACACGAACTTCGGCCGGTCGCGATGCTCGATGCAGGTGACTGCGAGGTCGTGCGCGCTCGTGACCACGATATCCGTGCGGTCCCACGTCCGCGAGTTCGAGAGTACGAGGAGATCGTCGACGGTCGCCGAACGGAGTTCCACGAGCAGAGCCATCAAGTTCGTCTTTCCCGTGTTCGGGTTTCCGGCACCGCCGATGAACGCGGTCGCGTCGTTGTTTGTCATCAGCTCGTCGAGCCGCAGCGGGAGCCGCAGTGACGAGGCGTCGAGGTCCTGCTCGGTGATACCGACCAGATGCGAGAGCAGCATCGAGTTCCCCGAGCGGATCGCCTCGGATGCCTGCCGGGACTGTTGGGTCCGGTCGACGAGCGACAGCAGCTCGGGTTTGCCCTCTACGTCCGGCTCGATATCGTCGAGGAAGACCGAGGCAGCCACGTCGTCGGGAGCGAGCGCACCCGCGCCCGAGGCGAGGTCGCGGTCCGTATCGAGGTTTCCCGAGAGCTGTTCAGCGAGCTTCGCCGCGGTCAGCATTCCTTCGTCAACGTCGGTCAAGATACAACACCCCGAGCAGCGTTAAGATGATGAACGAGAGCATGATCACGTCCTTGTCGAAGCCGTACGAACCGAACCCGACGAGTCCGACGGCCATAACGTAGAACAGCCCTTCACCGAGCGGGTCGGAGTCACCCATCGACGGACACCTCCGTTTTCTCTGCGTGACCGTTCTGTTTGGTCGACGATTCTGCTTCTCCGAAGTCGAAACCCGACTTGTGGTCGAGGTCGTCGAGGTCTTCGTCGTCCACGAGGTCGGAGAGATCGTCGTCGGTCGCATCGTCGAGGCCGAAGGCTTCGAGTTCCTGGTCGATAGCGCGACCGATACCATCACCCGAATCGGGAAGCGACCCGTCTTCGAACAGCTCGATCACACGCTCCACCGTGTTGCGGGTGGCCCGGCGGACAACCGTGAACGCGGAGGCTTCGAGGATGAAGCCGCGCTGGGCGTCGTCTTGGAGCTGGCCGCGACACTCGTGGACCGCACGAAGCGCACGGGTTAGCTCGCGGTCGTCGAGGGTGCCGCGCCACGTCCCGACGACAGTATTGTCTTCGAGGTCGACCTGTTTGCCGACATAGAGGTTCGGCGACAGTTGCGTCAGGTCGTAGCTCGGATTTTTGAAATCCTCGCCGTCGAGAATGTCCATCTCGCGGAACTCATCGGGCGGGAGTCGGTAGATCGCGCCGTCGAGCACGGTGGCGTCGAGGTCCATCAAGTAGATCCACGACGGATTGTAGAGCCACGAGGTGACTTTTTGTCCGACCATGAATCCGATGGGCGAGACGGCGACAGCGGCGACACCGACGATGTACCAGAAGCGCGGGACTTCGAGGTCGAAGCCGACGACCATCGCGCCAGCAGCGAGCAGCGAGGAGCCAGCGATTATCTCAGGCAGGCGGCTCTTGGCCGCCTCGATGTATCGACGATGGGCGGGTAGTTCAGGTTTGGTTTGTGGGTGTTGCGTCATGCTATTCGCTCTGATTTTTGGTCTCGTCCGTAGACGACTTTCGCGACGATGTACAGGGTCACGAGCGCGACGCCGAGTCCCCCACCGAGGCCAGCAGCTTGTGCATCCGAGGCGGTGAAGGGACCGGCGATGATCGGCGAGGAGGCTTCGAGCGGAATCCCGTACAGTGTGGTTCCGTCGTCGATCGTGACGCCCGCCGCACCGCTCGCCGGTTGGACGCCGAAGCGGATTGTCGTGCGTCCGTCGACGACGTACGACTGCCTGTTGAGTTCGCGCGGTTCCGAAAGCGCGACGGCTTCAGTGACAGTGATGCGGTCACGGGTTTTGGAGTCGAGCACGAGCACGGCGGCACTGCCGTCGTACTCGGCAGAGCAGAGCGACAGTGTCGGTGAGATGTGTTGGGTACAGGCGTCAGTCTGTGCGGTTGCGTTCGGGGTTTCAGCGGTCGTGTTCGTGGCGTCTTGGGCGGCGACACCGCCCGAGAGGGTTGCCACTGCGACGACTGCGATAAGTAAAAAACGTGAGTTCATGGGATTAGTTCGAGGAAGCGAACAGTGCGGCGGCACCAGCAACGACGAGCGCGACGATCTCCCCCGGAAGCCCGAACATGTCGAGGCCGGAGAGGTCGAGGCCGCCACCGCCGTTGTTTTGGCTGTTCTCGTACTTCTCGATCAGCTCTTGATTCTGCTGTTCGAGGTCGTCCCACTCCTCCTGTGTGATATAGTTCGAATCGTCCTGCGGCTCGGACGAGGTGAAGGAGGTCGAGTCAGCAGACTCGCCGGTTTCGGTGTTGACGAGTTCGTCGACGGTGAACGAGCTTTCGAGGCCGAGCGTTTCGTACTGCGTTTCGGTCGCAGTCGCGTGGAAGCGCGCCGAGTCGACTTCCGTGATAGGCGTTTCGAGGTCGCCCGACGCGTCGTGCGACCATGTGCCGTCGCCGTTGTCCGTCCAGTCAGCAGCCGGGACCGAGACGGTTTCCTCAGCCGTGGTCGTCACCTCGATCGCGGTGGTCTCGTACGGTTCCGAGGTGATAGTGATGGTTCCGCCGTCGACGGCGGTTTCGATAGCGGACCAGTCGCCCTCGACGAGACTCAGGTCCGTGGTGAAGTAAACATCACCAGCGAAGTTAGCCGGGTTGTAGGTTGTACCGGCTTCGAGCGGACCATCAGACGAGTCAGAAAGTCCGAACGAGCCAGTCATGGTCGCGCCGGTGCTGTCGACCGTGATCGTGGCTTCGCGTTCGAGGTCGACAGGCTGATTCAGTGCGACGAGGTCGGCGATAGCCCGTGAGGTGCCTTCTTCTTCGGCCATCATGGAGGCGCGTTCACGAGGTGTGACGAGTTCGGAGACTTCGATTTCGCCGGACTGAACGTCACCGTAGACGGACGTGACCCACGTCGAGATGCTATCTGAGACAAGAGCGTAGTTAGATTGGAGCGTAGAGTAGATGGAGTTCCAATCAGAGAACTTCATGTAGGTGACCGACTCAGAAGGACCAACCACGGCGACATAATTGGCACCCCATTGTGCGAGAGAATCGTCTTTCTGCGTAGGGTCAAACCGAGAGTAGTGGTCACTCATGTCAGTAGCGTCGTCAATTTGGAGAAGGGTGAACGTGGACCCATCAGAGAGCGTTAGGTCCATCTCCCGGTAGATGGGAGACCCCTCGAAGTCCCGAGACGATCCGACGTAGTCAAGCTTTTGAGGATCGGTATCAAGTGAAAGGTCCGGGTGATTTTCGACATTCGAAACGATACCGTCAACCTCCCGGACGGATTCATTCCACGACTTGAGCAGGTTTTCCTCAACGGTGGCAAAGTACGCATCAATAGCGTTTTGCGCAGCGGAGAGAACATCAGACTCAGTGGAGCCAGCGTTTAGCTCCTCGATGGCGGCGATCTTTGCCTCCGTGTAGGCAATATGTTCGACGCCATCGAGAATGTTTTCATTGTCGACGATAGTGCTCGCGTTCGTCGATTTCCGGGTGCGAGCAGTCTCATACATCTGCTGTTTGAGCACGTCAGCCGTCAGCCCCTCAGGAGGTGCGTCAGCACCGATGATTTCGGAGTCGCGCATCGACCAGCCGAAGCCGAGCGCGCCAGCAGCGAGCGCGCCAGCGACGAGCGGGGCGACGGCTTGCGTGTTGCCAACCGGTCCGTGCTCGTACGAGAGGCCAGCGGCGGCGACAGCAGACGCGCCGAGTCCCTTCACGAAGGTCCGGCGGCCAAGACGAGAGCCAGACCGAACAGCATCACTGTCAGAGTCCAAAGCGTCCCGAGTAGGAGCGCTTGGAGAGGCGTTACCGCTAGTGGTTGTGTCATTTTTGGTAGGCATAATGGTGAAGTCGGAGAGTGATTACCGAACAGCGACGCCCCACGCCACGACCGTCGCGAGGAACGCGACGATCGGGCCGACGTTGCTGCTCGTGTTCACGATGTCCGCGACTTGTGGCACGTACTGGTAGCCGAGAATCAGGAGCGGACCAGCTGCGATAGCGACCTGCTCCGACTGCTCGTAGTGCTCGAACGATTTCGTCTCACTGCTGGCGAATGCGACCACGTACGCACCGAGCGAAACGTAGGTCGCGTGTTGCGCCGTGAGCGTGTAGTTCGAGAGCCAGACGAGCGTGATGTCGGTGATACCGCCGAACTGGTAGAGACCAGCAGCGACGAACGCGACCGACAGGAGCGCGGGGATCGTCCGCAGGTGCGTGTAGTCGGCGACGACCGACTGCATCGAGTTCGAGTAGGATGACGCCATCAGTCGTTACCCGGAATCTTGCAGAAGGTCGGGATGTACGTCTCACCGTCGTCCATCTCGACTTCTTCGGTTCCGCGACCGATCCAGACCGTATCTCCGCGTTCGAGATTCCCCTGCTTGAGCGCAGTCTTCACCTCGTCTTTGGCGAAGTAGTCCTCGACGCCGCGGTCCTGGTCCTTGATAGTGAGCCGGAACCACGAGCCGTAGTCTCCTTCTCCCTCGGAGATGTCGAGCACAGGCCCGGTCATGGTTTCACCGGGGGAGAGTTCGATCGCTTCCGATCCATCCGACGTAGGCGCGGCGGCGTCAACGAATCCGTCCGGCGCACTTGGCATTTCGCTCGCCATTACAATTGGTAGTGTGCGAAACTTGTAGATAAATGGGACAACTGTGCACAGTGAAAGTAAAACTCAGAATCAGTAGCAAGCAAAGCCATCATTTATTCTTTTTATATAGTACTTTTGACGGTCGAGCGGATTTCGTCGAGCGCGGACGGTGGAAGCATGAGCTGCCCGGCGATGGAGATCGGCGAGGTTTCACCGGTCGACTCGACCAGCTCCTTGATGGCAACTCGCTCTTGCTCACAAAGCATCGATTCAGGCGGAGACGACTGCCTCTCAAATCGGGTGGTGTACCAGTCGTCAGACCACTGTTTCGGTGTCACCCGACCGTTAGCCTGTACGGTTTCGGACCATTCGCGGGCGATCAGCTCCGGCGGTGGAACCCGACCGGAACGAACGTCGAATTCGTCGAACAGCGATGTATTCTCCCACGGTTCCGGACCACTAAGCACAGCGGGCTGCGGGAGGTACGGGAGGTCGGTTCGATCCATTATCGAGCCAGTGCCCTCGACGACGATCGTGCCGTAGGCCGTACCGCCGGGCGAGCCGATTTCCGTTTCCTCCTCGGTAGAGAGTTGCACGACAGCATCCGGTGCCCATTCAGGTTCCCGCTCGAACCCGTCTCGATGTCTCTCAGCAGGCGGAGCTTCCGCAGATTGCGGTATCGGCACCTCTCCCGATATCGTATGATTTGGCGCTTCGGTTTCAGTCGCACACAGCGGGCAGGTATCGGGTTCGTCGTGATCACATCGCCGAGCGCGTGTTTCCGACCCGAGCGATCCGGCCGAGCGGGCCGACGGCCATCGCTCTGCAAGCGTCCGTTCTTGCTCACCGCCGTCGGTTTGTTCCTGGTCGGTGGTCGATTCGGAGAGCCGTGACTGAGCGAGGGATTCAGACTGGTCGATACCGTGAGGTGACCCACACTCCGCGCATTCGTAGGTAAGTCCCGGTTTCGAGGAACGAACAATAGAGTCGCCATGTGGAACGGTTTGCTCAGTCTCAGGGTCGAAATACTGCTGTTGGCAAGCGTCGGCTTTGCACGCGGCGGTCGCCCACCGCGATCGGCTGTATTTCTGAGTTGTCGTCGCCCACTGCGAGGCCGCCCACATGAGGTATTCATCAGATCGTTCGAGGAGATCTTCATCTGGGGCGACAGCGAGGTATTCGGAGACGTAGCCCGCGAAATCTTGAATGTCGTCGTCTTCGCGGACTGTTACGGCCATCTCGATGTTGTGAGCGGACCAGCCGGCACCCTCACATTCGGAGACGTGTTTCGCGACGATCGGCCGGTATGTTTCTGGGTCGATTGCGACACTCGTCGGGGTCGAGGTCGCAGCTGCATCGAAGATGACGACCGGGTGGCTGTGTGAGTATCCGGTTGCGTCTTTCTGTGGACCGGGATGCGGTTCAGACTGCCACCACCAAGCGTATTCGCCGGGCGATAGGCCGAGTGTGTCTTCCAGTACGTAGCGCAGTGTTCGCTTCACCGAGTTTGACGACCCGGACCACGCGTCGCGAATCTCCCGATCGTGGTCTGCCATCGGACGAAATGACCCATCGGAACCGAGCGACGAAGCAGTCAGACCGAACAGTACCGTGACCGGTTCGGCGTATTCGGCTTCACAGGTACGTCCGCAGGGATATTTGCCGCCCATGAATTGACGCTTGAGTGCCTTGAGACGTGCGTATTGGGTTGATTGATACTTTGGTGTGAGGCTGTTGTCCATGTCGATAAGGAACGATTCATAGTCGTTCCGAATCTCGGAGCCGCGAGCCATCCGGAGGAACTTGTCCCGATATCCCTCGTACCAGTCGAGCATTTCTTCGATGGCAGCAATCAGCGGGAGTGAGTCGCGGGACACTGTTTCTTCGACAGACTTCTGTTGGTTTTCGCCGATATCGACGGTTCGGAGGACGGTTTCGGGTTCTTCAAGAACTTCTTCGCGAAGCTTCCGACCGTGGACTGTGGAAACGGGCTCGAAGACGCGATCTTCGTATCGCTCGATGATTCCAGACACACGCTCTTCGACAGTCGGGAGGTCGGGAGGTCGGAGTGAGAGTTCTGGAGAGTTAGGGCCTGTATCGTTCGACGCGGGGTAAGTCCCGTTGGATAGCCAAGCCGCAGCCGCATCCGCTTCCCGCGGCGCACTCATCGCTCACCTCCCGGTGTGCGCGACACCACGACCGCACCGCCACTCGTTTGGCGACCGAAGGTCGCCTGTGCGCGGTCGACGCCGTTCGGTCCGCGTCCGGCGGACCTCACGGACCGCAAGGTCGTCGACCGCTTGGAGAGATTGTCAGGGCTCGCCTCGAGTATCGACGAGCGACAGAGCCGAATCCGTAGGGAGGTGGACCGGCGCGCAGCTGTGCCCGTCACTCTTCGAGCGGATTCGCAAGTTCGGATGGACGACGGTCACAGTCGAGGCGGTGACCGTACTCGATCCCGCTCGTCGAGTTCTGCGTACACCGCTGGCCGCAGACCGGACACCAGAACTCACCCGGACCAGTGGCAGTGAGGTGACAGTGAGAGTTCGACTCTGAACCGAGGCTCACCAGAAACCACCCCGTTTTGCGGAGGAAACCGCCCGACTGCGATGGGGTGGTTTTGAAGAGAAACTTATCGCGGGTTCTGAACGACTTTTCTCAGACGCTAAAGTGCGGGATTCGGCGTCGTAGAATAGCCTATCGGCTGGTTTTCTTTTGCTCTGCCGCGAGTTAATTTCAGACGGGCGCGACGGGATTTGAACCCGCGGCATCTTGGTCCGGAACCAAGTGCTCTGTCCGCTGAGCTACGCGCCCTCACGGCCGAATATCGCTGGAGAGCGTTTAACGCTTCTGACTCTGTGTCTCCGATGTGACGAAGACGACACACGAACCACCGATCGAGTACCGAGAGCTTCAGACGAATATCAGCCCTACATTCGACGGATCTTGGTGATGTCTGCCGATTGTCTCGTAGATTATCAAATTCGATTCCCAGAGGGAGCGGATTTATCTGTTACCGATCGTAGTCCGTGACAAGCGTGACCTTCCGATCGACCAACGAAACGCGAGCGGGGCTCCGCAGTGGTACCGAACGGCCCCGAACCGACGGGTCTCGGAAGGGAGAGAAGCGTTCTGAGAAGGCGGCTGCCGACCGCGAGGGATCGAGCGACGACGCCACACCCGTTGGGAGCGGTCCGAACGCGCCGAGGATGGACAGGTTCGTCGCCGCGGTCGCAGTCGACGGCGAGGTGGTGTTCGCGGGGCCGTCGGTCCCGGACGTCATCGGTGTCGAGCGGGAGGCGCTGACCGGCGACGATCTGCTGTCGTACGTGCATCCGAACGACCGTACGGCCGTCTCCGACGGGCTCTCCGCGGTCGCGACCGATCGAACCGTCACCCATCGCATCCGACACGCGAACGGGGGATTCGTCTGGGTCGAGTCGGTCGTCGACGAGGAGTTGGCACCCGAGTTCGGCGGGCGCGTCGTCACCGTGCGTCGCGTCGACGTCGATCAGACATTTCCGGAGCGGTTCCGACGGTTTCTGGAGTACGGCACCGACCTCGTGACCGTCGTCGACGCGGACGGTCGAGTCAGGTACGAGAGTCCATCGATCGAGGAGGTGCTCGGGTACGAGCAAGGGTCAACTGTGGGTCGCTCACCGCTCGGCTACGTCCATCCAGACGACCGCGAACGCGTGACGGAGCGGTTCTACCACGCGCTCACCGAACCGGACGCGACCCCGACGCTCGAGTACCGGTACCGTACCGCTGACGGCGACTGGGTCTGGCTGGAGTCACAGACGCGGTCGCTGCCCGGCGACAGCGTCGGAGGACGGCTCCTCCTCAACTCGCGAGACGTGAGCGAACGGAGGGCGCGAGAGCGGCGGCTCACCGACCGCAACGAACGGCTCGATCGGTTCGCAAGCATCGTCTCGCACGACCTGCGGAACCCGCTGTCCGTGATACGCGCGTCGATGGAGATGGCACGGCTCAGAGACGACACGACGCCGCTCGCCCGCGGCGAGCGCGCGGTCGATCGGATCGACCAGCTCGTCTCCGAGCTACTGACGCTCGCGCGCCAAGGGTCGGGGATCGACGAGCCGACGGAGTTCACGCTCGACGGAGTCGTCCGCGACGCGTGGGGGACTGCCGGGAGCCCCGACGCCACCCTCGTCGTCGACGCTGAGGCGCGAGTCAGAGGCGACCGCGGCCGTCTGCGGCAGGCGTTCGAGAACCTGTTCCGAAACTGCATCGAACACGGCACTGCGGAAGAGACCGATGACACGACAGATCAGACGAGTCTCACCGTCGTCGTGACCGCGACCGGAACGGGGTTCCTCGTCGCCGACGACGGTCCGGGAGTCGATCCGGACCACCGCGACCGCGTGTTCGAGCCGGGCGTGACAACCCGCGAGGACGGAACGGGGTACGGGCTCGACATCGTCAGGGAGATCGTGGAGTCACACGGCTGGGAGATCACGCTTCGCGAGGAAGCGGTCGACATCGCACGAGTCGGCGAGAGCAAGCGCGAGGCCGTCGGCGGCGAGAGCAGCACGGTCGCAGAAGGCGATATCGACGGCGCGTGCTTCGAGGTCTGCGCACCGGGGCCCAAGACCGCCGGGACCGAACCGTGGATCGATCGGTGAACGGACTCGTTCACCGATCCCGCTCGAACGCCGCAGCGAACGTCGCTTTGTCGACGGCGAGAACCGTCGGCCGACCGTGGGGGCACGCGTACGGCCGGTCACACTCACCGAGCCGGTCGACGAGCGCTCGTTGTGCGTCGGGAGCCAAGTCACCGATATCACCGCGTTTCAGGGACGGATGACACGCGAGGTCCGCGAGCAGCGTCTCGCGAGCGTCCCGCGGCCGTTCCCCGGCATCGAGCCCGGCGAGCGCCTCGCGGAACCCGTCGCCGTCGAGTGTCCGTCCGAACGGCGCGGGGACGGACCGGAGCCGGACCGTGTCGCCGCCGAACCGTTCCGTCTCGAATCCGAGCGCGTCGAGGGCGTCCGCGTGCGCCGCCGCCGCCGCGGCCTCGTCGGCCGACAGCGAGACGGTCGCCGGCGGATCGAGTGACACTGTCGGGACGGGGTCGCCGTCGAACACCCGTGCGAGCCGCTCGTAGTTCACCCGCTCGTGGGCGGCGTGGCCGTCGACGACGAGCAGGTCGTCGCCGGATTCGACGAGGAGGTAGAGGTCGCGGAACGTCCCGATCGGCTCCGCGTCCGCGAACGCCGCCGGACGCTCTCCGTCCTCGCCGCCGACGGGCTCCAGCGCGGCGTCGAGACCGGTTTCGACCGCTTCTCTCCGTCGGAGGTCCGCACCGGTGAGGGCGTCGGCGACGGCCGTCTCGATCGCGTCGGCGACCGCATCGGCGTCGCGGAGTCCCACCTCTCGCTTCGCCGGGTGGACGTTCGGATCCACGCGGGTCGCCGAAATCGAGACATCGACCGCGGCGACGGGCTCTCTGCCGTCCGGGAGGAGCCGCCCGTACCCGGCGCGGACCGCGGCCGCGAGGCGGTCGTTGCGGACCGGTCGTCCATTCACCGAGATCCGGACGTGGTCGCGCGAGGCGCGGGTAATCGAGGGGTACACGAGGACGCCGGTCACCTCGATTGAGTCGGGTCCGTCCCTACGTTTGGGATCGACCGCAGCGCTCGCGTCAAGTTCGGTCGAGCGGCTCGCAGTCTCGCGGTCGTACACGCCCAATAGCGCGTCCGTGATCCCCGAGCCGGACGTCGACAGCGTCCGCGACCCGTCGTGGTCGAGCGTGAACGCGACGCCGGGGTTCGCGAGCGCGTAGTCCGCGACGAGCGAAGAGACCCGCGCGAACTCGGCGGCCGCTCCCGCGAGCGACTCGCGGCGCGCGGGCCGAGTCGTGAACAGGTCCTCGACGACGACGGTGGTGCCGCGGGCGCGGCCGGCGTCGGAGACCGTCGGCTGGCACGGGTCGGATTCGGGCATCTTTTTTCGGTCCGCCATTTCGTCCGTCGCCCTTCCGTCCGCGACCGTCCCGTCGAGGACGACTCGGGTACCGACCGCGCCGCCGTCGTTCGTGACGAGTTCGAGCCGCGCGGCGTCGGTGATGGCCGCGAGCGCCTCGCCGCGGAAGCCGAGCGAGTTGACGCCGACGGGGTCGCCGTCGGGTGCCAACTTGCTCGTCGCGTGCCGCTCGACGGCCCGATGTGCGTCCTCGCGGCCCATGCCGTGGCCGTCGTCTACGACGCGGATCCGGTCGGTCCCGTCGCCCGCGACCGCGACCTCGACGCGGGAGGCGTCGGCGTCGAGCGCGTTGTCGATCAGTTCGGCGACGACGCGGGCCGGTCGGGTGACGACCTCGCCGGCCGCGATCCGGTCGACCGTGGCGGGATCGAGCCGACGGACCGACGACGCGTCCGAGTCGTCGTCGACGCTATCACCCGTCATCGTCGGCCCGTGACTGGAGGTCGTGTAAGGTGTTTAGCGCCTCTATCGGCGTCATGCGCGCGATGTCGAGATCGCGGAGGTCGGCGATGAGATCAGGGGGATCCTCGGCGGCGCGTGTGTCTTCACCGCCGGGGTCCGACGATTCACCGGACATATCTCCGGCGGTTCCGACATTCTCGGTGTTCTCGTCGATGAACTCATCGAGGGCGGCGTCCGGTGTGTCGGCGTCGGTGTTCGATGAGTCGTCAGTAGCTCCCCGACCCTCGCCCGCCACGATCGACCGGGCCCGCTCGACGACGGGCGTGGGAACGCCAGCGAGCTCGGCGACTTCGACGCCGTACGACGAGGAGGAGACGCCGGGAACGACCCGGTGGAGGAACGTCACGTCACCGTCGTCGCGGGTGGCGGCGAAGTGGAGATTGCGGACGCGATCGTGCCGGTCCGCGAGGTCGGTGAGTTCGTGGTAGTGCGTCGCGAAGAGCGTCGTCGCCCCAAGCTCGTCGTGGACGAATTCGGCGGCGGCGCGGGCGATGGCGCGCCCGTCGGTCGTGGCCGTTCCGCGACCCACCTCGTCCAAGAGTACGAGCGAGTCGGGGCCGGCGTCGTGGAGAATCTCTGTCAGTTCGCTCATCTCGCGCATGAACGTCGACTGTCCCCCCGCGATGTCGTCGGAGGCACCCACGCGGGTGAACAGCCGGTCGAAGACGGGCAGCTCGGCCGCCTGCGCTGGGACGAACGAGCCGGTCTGTGCGAGCACGACCGCGAGCGCGACGGACCGCATGTACGTGGACTTCCCGCTCATGTTTGGCCCGGTGATCAGGGTGACGGAGCCTCGGGGGAGGGTCGCGTCGTTCGGGACAAACGACGCCTCGGAGCGCTCGACGACGGGATGCCGTCCCCCCTCGATCTCGATCCCCGCGTCGGGGTCATCGACGATCTCCGGGCGAACGTACCCGCTCTCGACGGCGACGGTCGCGAGCGAGGCGAGCGCGTCGATCTCGCTGATCGCGTCCGCGAGCGCCTGAATTCGCTCGGTCTCGTCGGCGACGCGCTCGCGGACGTCGACGAACAGGTCGTACTCCATGGCGTCAGCCCGCTCCGTGGCACCGACGATCGCGTCCTCTCGCTCTTTCAACTCCGGCGTGACGTACCGCTCGCTGTTCTTGAGCGTCTGTCTCCGGCGGTAGTCGTCCGGAACTCGGTCGCGGTTGGCGTCCGTCACCTCGATGTAGTAGCCGTGGACCTGCGTGTGGCCCACCGACAGCGAGTCGATCCCGGTCCGCTCGCGCTCGCGCGCCTCTAGGTCCGCGATCCACTCGCGCCCCTCGCGTTCGGTCGCCCGCAGGTCGTCGAGGTCGGCGTCGAACCCCTCGCGTATCACGCCACCCTCCGTGATCTCCTGTGGCGGATCGACGGCGATCGCCGAGTCGATCAGCGCTCTGATCTCCTCCAACTCGTCGAGCCGGCCGCGGAGGTCGCGGAGGTGGTCGGACTGAGGGAGCGCGTCGGCATCCTCGGTGTCGGCACCCCCGGCGTCCGTGGTTGCGTCCGTCTCGTCAGAGACGCCCGAGAGCACCGCCTTCAGCTCCGGGACGACTGCGAGCGTCGCGTGCAGCGACCGGAGATCGCGGGCGTCAGCGCGGCCCCGAGAAACGCGACCGACGAGCCGTTCGAGGTCGTACGCTGCGGCGAGGGAGTCGCCGACCGCCTCGCGGACCAGCGTGCGGTCTACGAGTTCCTCGACCGCATCGTGCCGGCCGGCGATCGCGTCGGGGTCGACCAGCGGTCGGCGGAGCCAGCGCTCCAGACACCGGCGACCGAGCGCGCAGTTCGTCCGGTCGAGCACGTCGAACAGCGTGTCGCTCGCGCCGAGGCCGCGGTTCTCGAACAGCTCTAAGCTACGCTGGGCGGCCGCGTCGAGCCGGAGCCTGTCTCGCGGGTCGTACCGTCGGATCCGGGTGACGTACGAGAGTGGTCCGTCGTCGCCCTGCGTGTACTCGGCGTACGCGAGCACTGCCCCCGCCGCGCGGAGCGCCGCGTCCTCGTCGAAGCGTCGGTCCGGTGACGGGAGGTACGGCTCCAGCCGCTCGGTCGCGGCTCGGAGGTCGAAGACGCCGGGATCGTGGTCGTGCGTCGTCCAGCCGCGGTTGGCGTCCGCGGGATCGAACGCGGGTGCGTCCGGGCCGACGATGAGCTCTGCCGGCGCGATCCGGTCCAGTTCCCCGGCGACCGTCTCGGGGTCGCCGGCGGTGACGAGACACTCCCCGGTCGAGACATCGACGGCGGCGAGACCGACCGACGCGTCGCAGCCGGCGGGGCCGGCCCATTCATCGTATCCGGCGTCTTCGGCCGTTCTGTCGTCTGAGCGGCCGTCGCCGCCCGCCACCGCCGCGACGTAGTTCGTCGTTCCCGCGTCGAGGAGGTCGTCCTCGACGACGGTGCCGGGCGTTATCACCTCGGTGACGGCGCGGTCGACGAGTCCCGAGGCCTGTTCCGCGTCCTCCACTTGGTCGCCGAGCGCGACGCGGTAGCCGGCGTCGAGCAGCGTTTCGAGGTAGGGGCCGGCGTTGTCGATCGGGATCCCGGCCATGGGGTAGTCGCCGGTCGAGTCGGAGCGCTCTGTGAGCGTCACTTCACAAACCCGCGCGACCGTCTCGGCGGCCTCACAGAACGCCTCGTAGAAGTCGCCGACTTGGAACAACACGAGGGCGTCCCCGTGGGCGGCACACAGATCCGCGTACTGCGAGAGCATCGGCGTCAGTTCGTCACGGGCCGCGGCGATCCCCGGCGGGAGCCCCGTCACCGTCTCTCGGTCCGCCGTTGGCATATCACGAACCGAGACGCCCGCGGACATAAACCGTGCGGAGGCGACGGAGACGTTAGGTCCCCCGGCGTCGTGCGTTCCCCCGAGAGTTTTACACGCGTGCGCCTCCGATCGGACGTGTGGAGAACCGCTCGATCGTGGTCGGCATGGCCGCGACGTTCATCGGACTGACAGCCCTACTGGTCATCTCCGGGATCGTCGTCTCACCCGTCCTGCTGGCCGTCTCTCTCCCGTTCGGGCTCGTCTCGTACTTCCTCTGGTACCAAGCGAGCGGCCGGCTCCGCGACCGCGTACGCCGCGAGGCCGGCCGCGTCGGTCCGAGAGAGCGCGAGCGCGCTCGCCAGCGCGCCAGAGCCACCGAACACCGGCGCGCGGCGCACCGACGGAGCGGCGCGACCGACGGGGGATTCGGGGCGGATCGCACTCGCGAAGCCGCCGGAACACGGCGAGGGGTGGGTGCGAGCGGCAGCAACCCGCGGGACCGCGCGCCCCGGGGTGAGATGTCCGAACGCGAGGCCTACGAGACGCTCGGGCTCGATCGGACGGCGGATCAGGAGACCGTTCGGTCGACCTACCGCGAGCGGGCGAAGCGGCTCCATCCGGACGGAGAAGACGGCAACGAGGAGGCGTTCAAGGAGCTGAACGAGGCGTATGAAGCGCTGAAAGAGTAGGATTTCTCGGCTACCGCCCGCCCGCGTATGGACCGTTGACGCCCGAAAGCCACTCGTTAAGTGGTCGGCGACCCTCCGATAGGGCATGGCAGAGGCCACGGATCTGGCGGATCTGAAGCGGGGGACTGACCTAGTCAAGCGCGGCTTCGCGCAGATGCAGAAGGGCGGCGTGATCATGGACGTCGTCACCCGCGAGCAGGCGCGGATAGCGGAGGACGCCGGAGCGGTCGCGGTGATGGCGCTTGAGGCCGTCCCCGCCGACATTCGCAAGCGCGGCGGCGTCGCCCGGATGCCCGACCCCAGCAACGTCACCGAGATCATCGACGAGGTCTCCATCCCGGTGATGGGGAAGTCGCGGATCGGCCACCGCAAGGAGGCGGAGATCCTGGAGTCGCTCGGTGTCGACATGATCGACGAGTCGGAGGTGCTCACGCCCGCCGACGACGAGTACCACATCGACAAACGGGAGTTCGCGTCCCCGTTCGTCTGCGGTGCCCGCAGCCTCCCCGAAGCGCTCCGGCGAATCCGCGAGGGCGCGGCGATGATCCGGACGAAGGGCGAGGCCGGCACCGGCGATGTGAACCAAGCCGTCCACCATCAGCGCACCATCAAAAACCAGATCCGCACGCTCACCGGACTGAACTACGAGGAGCGCGAGGCGTGGGCCCGCGATCACGGCGCGCCCCGCGACCTAGTCCACGAGACCGCTGAGGCCGGACGCCTCCCCGTCGTCAACTTCGCCGCAGGCGGTATCGCGACGCCGGCGGACGCCGCGCTGATGATGTACCACGGCTGTGACGGCATCTTCGTCGGCTCCGGCATCTTCGGCGCGGAGGACCCCGTCGAGATGGGAAACGCGATCGTCGAAGCCGTCAACAACTGGGACGACCCCGACGAACTCGCCGACATCGCGAGCGGGATCGGCAAGGGGATGAAAGGGCAATCGAACGCCGACATCCCCGAGGAAGAGCAGCTGCAGGGACGCGGCGTCTGATTGGATCGGTCGTCGCCGTCGTCTCCATCGGCGGCGCGATGGCTTCTTGCGGCGTCAGCCCTAGACTCTCGCGACGGCAACTCACTCCGAGACTACGCTGCGGGCGGAGTTCGTGACCACGAGAACGCTGCTCGTCGCCATCGCGAGCGCCGCGAGGAGGGGGTTGAGAACGCCCGCGACGGCCAGCGGAATCGCGACCGCGTTGTAACAGAACGCCCAGCCGAGATTCTGTTTGAGCCGTCGGTTCGTCCCGCGTGTGACCGCGAACAGCTCCGGAACGGCCGAGAGACGGTCGTCGAGCAGCACGGCGTCCGCGGCGTCGGCCGCGAGGTCGGTCCCGCTCGCAATGGAGACGCCGACGTCGGCGGCCGCGAGCGCCGGCGCGTCGTTGCTCCCGTCGCCGACCATTGCGACGCGCTCCGTCGCGGCGAGCCGCCGCACTGTCTCGGCTTTCCCCTCCGGCGGGACCTCGGTGAACACCTCGTCGATGGTCGCGTGCGCCTCGAACCGCCGGGCCGCCTCGGGGGCGTCGCCGGTGAGCACGACGACGCGGCGACCGTCGGCCGCGAGGTCGTCGACGACCGCCTCCCATCCGTCCCGGACCTCGTCGCCGACGACGAGGACGCCCCGCACCGCGCCGTCCCACCCGACGTACACCGGGACGGTGCCGTCGCGCTCTGCGGCCGTCCCGGCCGCCACCAGCGCGTCCGGGATGCGCCACGACTCGCCCGCGAACAGCGACCGATGCCCGACGACGACATCTGACCCCTCCACGCGACCCGAGACCCCCCGATCGGTCACCTCGACAGTGGCGGCCGACGCTGCCACCGAACCGGAGTCGTCGGTCCCGGCCGCCGCCCCGCCGTCTGCGACCGCCGGTCGCCCGTCCGGTCGGTCCGATCCGTCCGCCTCGCCGTCCCCCGCCACTCCCTCGACTATCGCCTCCGCGATCGGGTGCGACGAGGCACGTTCTACCGCGGCGGCGCGCCGGCGGACGGTCTCGGCATCGACTGCGACGGTGTCGTCCGCCGTGTTGCCGGCGGCGGAATCGACCGACACCGCGTCGGTATCGTCGAGCGTGACCGTATCGAGCAGCCGCATCTCGCCGTCGGTGAGCGTCCCCGTCTTATCGAGGACGACCGTGTCGACATCCGCGGCGTCCTCGAAGACGGCGTCGGAGACGATCACGATCCCGCGGCGCGCGGCGTCGCGGATCCCCGCGGCGACCGCGAGCGGCGTCGCGAGGCCGAGCGCGCACGGACACGAGACGATGAGCACCGTGAGTCCGACGAGCGCGGCGTTCGTCGGCGATTCGCCGAGCGCGACGGTCGCCCCCGCCGCCAGAACCGCGACGACGACGACGAGCGGGACGAATACGGTCGCGAGCCTGTCGACAAGCCGCTGGACCCCGGAGCGGGAGCTCTGGATCTCCCACAACAGGCGGACGAGGGTGTCGAGCGTGCTCGTGGCGTCGTCGCCGACCTCGACGACGACCGGCGCGTCCGTCACCACCGTCCCGCCGCGCACGACGTCGCCCTCGCGTTTCGTCGCCGGCAGCGACTCGCCCGTGACGAGCGCCTCGTCGACGGCGGCGGTCCCCTCGACGACGGTCCCGTCGAGCGGCACGCGCTCGCCGGGGCGAACGAGCAGGCGGTCGCCGGGATCGACCGCATCCACCGAGACCGACTCGCCGGCCTCGGTCCGGACCTCGCGGTCCCTCGCGGTCGTCAACTCGCTGAGGACGCCCGTCGCGCGTCGTTTGATCCGCGACTCGTAGTGGGTGCCCGCGGTGACGACGAGAATGACGGCGATCGTCACGTCGAAGTAGAGATCGGTCCGACCGAGAAACATCGCGAGCGTGCTGTACGCGTACGAACTCACCGCCGCAAGCGACACCAACAGGTCCATGTTCGGCTGGCGCGCGCGGAGGCTGACGTACGCGCCCCTGAGTATTGGATATCCGGTGTAAAACAGGACGATGGAGGCAAACACCCACACCTGCGCGAACAGGTAGGTGCCCGAGACCCCGCCGATGTCGACGAGTGGGTCGAATCCGAAGTAGGTCGGGTATAAAAAGAGGACGTACCACACCATCGCCATCATCCCGAAGAACCCGCCGCCGATGAGGAACCGGACGACTGCGGCACCGTCGCTGTCGGAGTCCGGGTCCGCCCGGTCGCTCGCGGAGTAGCCGGCGACCGACAGCCGCTCCGGAAGCTCCTCGGCGGTCACGGCGTCTGGGTCGTAGTCGACCCGGATCGTGTCCGTCGCGTAGCTCGCCTCGGCGGCCGCGACGCCCGGCTGTTCGCCCGCCGTCATCTCCAGGAACGACTCGCAGGTGGCACAGTGCATCCCGTCGACGTGGAGGAACGTCGTCTCCCCGTCGAAGTCGTCGTCGGGTTCCGCGTCTGGGCGGCGCTCCTCGACGAGGTCGAGGTCGTCGGCGTCGTCGAGCGAACGCGCGACGGCGAGACACCCCCGACAGCAGAACTCGCCGTCGACATCGGGAGCGGTGTGGGGATCGGCTCCCGTCGGCAGATCACAGAGCGTGCAACTTGTCATGCGGTGTCGTGCTCTCGGAGATCGCTGGACCGAGCGACCGCGGTTTCGTCCGCAGGTACGTTCGTTGTTTCGTCCGCAGGTACGTTCGTTATGTGTCGTGTGTGCGTGTCCGTTTACGTATGTCGCGTGAGCTACCCGCCTCTACGGGGCGTCACGCCTCGTCCGTACTCGCGCTTCCGCCGAACGGACCGAGGCTACCCCCGGTGGCGACCCGAAGGCTTCCCCAGATGAGGAGCACGTTCACGAGCGTGATCGCCACGACGAATTCCGCGCGGTCGGCGATGAACACCACGGCGGGAACGAGTCCACCCAACACCAGCAACAGCGCCTGTTGGAGCGAGAAGTCCATACGGGAAGGCGGGGGGCCTGCGTCATAGGTAACGGCAAAGTTCCCACGTCGTGGGAACGAGTCGATCGTATATGGCCGGGTACGTGTAACCCCTCTCCATGGGTCAAAACGAGACCGCACACGCCGCAGACGACGTGGGCGGTGACGACGCGGAGTTCGATCCGATCGGCACGCTCACGCTCATCGGGATCTACTTCGCGATCCTCGTGTTGTCGTGGGTGTACATCTACTACATCGAGTTCCTCGGACGCGATCTCGTCGTCGTGGGGTGATCACGGTATGCATATTCACGCGTACGAGAAGCTCTGGCTCGCGTGTTCCGTCCTGTTAATCCTGTTTCTCATCGGCACGGTCACGTACGGGGCGGTCGGGCCGGGCGTGGCGATGGTGGCGGACAGCGAGCAGCCGATCGACGCACAGAACCTCGACGAGAGCGAGCGGTTCGCCGACCCCGGCGTCGAGCAGGTCGGTGAAAATGAGTACGCGGCGTACGTTGTTGCCCGTCAGTTCAGCTTCCAGCCCGACCCCATCGTCGTTCCGGCCGACAGCACGGTGACGTTCTACGTCACCTCCGCAGATGTGATCCACGGCTTCGAGGTCGTCGGCACCAACGCCAACACGATGGTGATTCCGGGCGAGATCTCGACGCTCACCGTCGAGACCGACGAGCCGCAGGAGTACGGACTCATCTGTAACGAGTACTGTGGCGCGGCACACCACGCGATGGAGGGGAAAGTCAACGTTGTCAGTCAGTCCGAGTTCGAGTCCCAGCAGAGGGGTGACGGCGAATGAGCGACGCGCTCGAAGGCGACCGGAGCTTCGTGGACAAGTTCCCACAGGAGGCGCGGATCGTCAGGTCCGCACTCCTCGGGTCCTTCCTCGCGCTCTTTTTGGGGGCGGTGTTCGGGATCATTCAGACGCTCCACCGGACCGGGATCTTCCGGGGGATCATCTCGTCGACCGACTACTACACCTCCCTGACCGCCCACGGCGTGTTCTTGGCGCTCAGCTTCACGACGTTCTTCCTCGTCGGGCTGTTCACGTGGGCGCTCACGCGGAGCCTCGACCGACCGCTCATCAACATCAAGATCACGTGGACGTGGTACCTCATGATGGCGATTGGGATGACGATGACCGGGATCTCGATCCTCGCCGGCCTCGTCGACTCGATCGAGATGAGCGCCGACGTTCTCTTCACCTTCTACGCGCCGCTGCAGGCGCACCCGATGTTCTACGCCGGGCTCGCCGTGTTCATCGTCGGGTCGTGGATCGCCGGCGCGGACTGGTTCCGGACGTTCCTCGCGTGGAAGCGCGAGCACCCCGACGAGCGGATCCCACTGCAGACGTTCATGGTGTTGACGACGATGGCGATGTGGTACATCGCGTCGTCCGCCGTGGCCGCCTCGGTGCTGATCTTCCTCCTGCCGTGGTCGCTCGGCTTCATCGACCAAGTGAATCCGACGCTCACCCGGACACTGTTCTGGTTCTTCGGCCACCCAGTCGTCTACTTCTGGCTGATGCCGGCGTACCTGCTCTGGTACACCGTGTTACCGAAGCTCGCCGGGGGCCGGCTGTTCAGCGACCCGCTCGCGCGGGTCGTCTTCGTGTTGTTCCTCCTGCTTTCGACCCCAGTCGGGATCCACCACCAGTACCTCGACCCCGGCATCGCGGAGGGGTTCAAGTTCATCTCGATGACGAACACGATGTTCCTGCTGTTGCCGAGCCTGCTCACGGCGTTCACGGTGGTCGCGAGCGTCGAGTACGGCGCTCGCCAGCGCGGCGGGACGGGGCTGCTCGGCTGGCTCACAGATCTCCCGTGGCGCAAGCCGGAGTTCACCGGGATGATGCTCGCCGGGCTGATGTTCGCGGCCGGCGGGTTCTCCGGGATGGTGAACGCCGGGATGAACATCAACTACATGATCCACAACACGATCTGGGTCCCCGGGCACTTCCACCTCACCGTGGGGACCGCGGTCGCGCTGACGTTCATGGCGGCGACCTACTGGATCTGGCCGCAGATATCGAACAAGCCAATCTACAGCCGGACGATCGGGCTGTTCCAAGTCGTCCTCTGGTTCATCGGCATGGCGCTCATGTCCAACGCGATGCACGCGCAGGGGATCTTGGGCGTCCCGCGACGGACCGCAGAGCCGGAGTACTCGGGCTTCGACTACCCGACGATGTTCGGCGGCTTCGAGGAGCTCAACATCCAGATCGCGATCGGCGGGACGCTGCTTTTCGTCTCGACCGTGCTGTTCATCGCGAACCTTGTGCTCACCATGGGGAATCCGAAGGTCTCCGGGCTCGCGGACCCGTTACCGCCCGCACTGTCCGGTCCCGACGACGCCCCACAGGTTCTCGACAACCTCCGGCTGTGGGTCGGGATCGCGCTCACGCTCGTCGTCCTCGCGTACGCGCTCCCGATCGCGGCGATCATCAACCGGGGTGGACTGCTCGGCTCGGGCGTCGGCACGTATCCCGTGTGGCTCGCGCCCGCGCTCGACCCGCTTTTGAACGCCGTCGCTCCCCTCGCTGACACCGTACGCGACGCGGCGGCCGCACTCGTCGGGGTGGTGCGATGAGCCTCGACGTGACGCGCGGCGGCCTGCTCGTGACGCTCGCCATCTTCGGCGTGATCGTCTACGAGATGCGGACCGTGCTCGATTTTGTCGGGATCGAACTGCCGCTCATCCCGTACATGGCCGCCGTCTTCGCGCTCGCCGGGCTGACGCTCTGGATCGTCTCGCTTACGGGCGGATGGCGCACCGAGCCGAGCGGCGACGATCCGGCGTAGCGACGGCGGGTCGTCACTGCGAGGTCACCTCTTTCGGCTCGTGCATCGTCAAACAGATTTGTCTACCGACCCGACGTGTCCCATGAAACGAACCCGCGTCACCGTCACGTGTGCCGACTGTTCGATGGAATCGACACACGAGAAACTCTCCGACGCGCGCGTCGTCCTCGACGATCACGAGTCGACGACGGACCACGACGTGACGTGGGAGATCGAGGCGCTCGCAGCCGGCGTGACGCGGGCCGGGGCCGACGCGGGCGTCTGCGGTCGTCCGGAGTGTGCCAACGCGGACTCACCGCTCGTCGATCCGCCGCGGCCGGACACGTCAAAAGGCAGAGACGAACGGTGAGTAAAAACGGTCGAACCAGGCGTTACCGACCGCTCTCGACCGCGACTCGCATGTCCATCGCGAGTTGTTCGGCGCGGTCGGCGTCGGCGGACTCGGCGTAGATCCGGATCTTCGGCTCCGTGCCCGAGGGGCGCACGAGGACCCACGCGTCGCCGTAGTCGAGCCGGTAGCCGTCGGTGGTGTTCGGCTCGGCGTCGGCGGTCTCGACGTACGCCCGCGCGGCCGAGAGCATCTCGTCGCGCTCGTCGCCGTCCGCGTACTCGACGTTGAGCCGCACGAAGTGGTAGTCGGTGTAGGGAGCGACGACCTCGCTCGCGGGAGCGCCGTCGGTGGCCGCGAGCAGTTCGAGGAACCGTGCGCCGATGTACGGCCCGTCGCGTGAGAGCCGATACGGCGGGAAGAAGACGCCGCCGTTGCCCTCGCCGGCGACCGGAACGGTCGTGCCCTCGGCGTGTAACTCGCGCGTGCGAGTGATGATGTTCGTCGCGCCGATGGGGGTCAGTTCGAGGTCGGCGTCGTTGGCGTCGCACACGTCGACGAGCCGCTGTGAGACGTTGACCGCGCTGACGACGGCGTCACCGGGGGCGAGGCAGACATCGGCCATCGCCGCGAAAGAGGTGTCGCCGTCGATGAACGCGCCCGTCTCGTCAACGAAGACGGCGCGGTCGGCGTCGCCGTCGTGAGCGATGCCCACGTCGGCGTCGGAGGTCGCGACGAGTCGGGAGAGCGCGTCGAGGTGCTCGGGGACGGGTTCCGACTTTCGACCCGGGAAGTGGCCGTCCGGCGTCGCGTTCACCGTCAGGACCTCACAGCCCAGTTCGCGGTATATTCGGGGTGACGCCACCGAAGCCGCGCCATGGCCGGGATCGATTGCGACCGTGAGGTCGGCGTCGGCGATCGCTTCGTGGTCGACCGCGTCGACCAGTTGGTCGACGTAGTCGTCGACGACGCCCTCGACGCTCGTCGTCGCGCCGGCAGTGCGCCAGTCGGCGTGGTCGTACTCGTCGTCGAGCACGCGACGCTCGACGCGTTCGAGCACGTCGACGGAGAGATCGACGCCGTCGTCGCCGACGAGTTTGACCCCGTTGAACTCCGGCGGGTTGTGCGAGGCGGTGACGAGCACGCAGGGGACCGCGGCGGACTCGCAGTAGTTCCCGACCGCCGGCGTCGGGACTACACCGAGCCGGTCCACGTCGCAGCCGACGGCGGCGAGCCCGCTCGCGGCCGCGTTGGCGAACAGCTCGCCGGTGGTGCGGGTGTCGCGGGCGACGGCGACGCGGTCGGCGTCCCACACCGTCCCGGCCGCCTTCGCGATGTCGAGCACGAGCTCCGGCGTGAGGTACCGGAGCGCGACCCCGCGAATGCCGCTGGATCCGAACAGCTCCATGACCAGCCATGGACCACCCGACGGGAAAGCGGTTCCGAACCGGGTGGGCTGCGGGAAGGCGGCGCGGGAGGTCGGTGTCGGCGATTGCGGCGCAGTCGGGACGGTAGTTACGGCGCGTCCGCGTGTGGCTCCGTGCGGTTCAAACCCGTGCCGCCCCACCTGATCGCATGGACCGCACGCGACGCGATCTGTTGGGACGGGGAGCCCTCGCCGCGATCGGCACGGTCGGCCTCGCCGGGTGTCTCGACTTCGCGGCCGGCGACGGCCCGCAGGGCCCCGAGGGGACGCCGGAGACGCTGACCTGCGAAGACGACGCCTTCGACCGGCTCGATCCCCCGATCGACGGCCCAGTTGAGGGAACGCTCGTCGACACGCCCTCGACGCGGCTGGAGCTGTCGAGCGAGGGCTCCGCGGAGACCTACGGTCAGTCGGTCCGCGTCGTCCTGCGGAACACCGGCGACGCGGCGACGACGACGCTCGGCGAGCACGCGTACGCCATACAGCGCGAGACGGCGTCTGGCTGGCTCGACGTTAGAGGGTCGACGACGGGCGAGACGGCCGAACTCCCGCAGGCGGAAGAGGCATTTGAGACGACCGGGGCGTACAGCTGGGAGATACGGCTCGACGAGTCGGCGATCGCGTCTGCGGTCCCCGACCTCGATCTCGAGGTCTGCCCGCCGCTCGGACCGGGGACGCACCGGTTCGTCTACTGGGGTGCCGTCGACGCGCCGCCGCTCGGCGTCGAGTTCGATCTGATCGGGTAGGCCAGTCTGGTCGGATGAAGCGGCCCGAGTGGGACAAATCGGATCAGTACGGCGTCCACGCCGACGGCTGTTCCACGCGTCCGCGGACCCGAAACTCTCGGTCGTCGCCGTCAACGCGCGTTTCGAGGACGACATCGAACGGCTCGTGGAGGGTGTGGACGACCTGCTCGTCGTGAGCCGTCGAGTTGAGTACTCCCACGAAGGGCCAGCCCTCTCCCGAGGTCTGTGAGGTCAGCACACGAGTGAACTGATAGATCCGCTCGGGGTCCCAGTACATCAACAGCTGTGAGAGCGAGTAGACGCCGACAGCGCGGTCGCGACCGGCGGAGGACTCCACGACATCGGTGAACTTGATCCCGATATCTGTGAGGTTTCCCGCGCTGGCGACGTACTTCGTCGAGGGCGTGTCGGGGCGCTTGTCGCCCTGTTCGTGGGTGACGCAGTCGATGACGATCACATCGTCGCCGTCGCGGCCGGTGATCGACTCGTAGTCACTGCGAACCTTCTCCGCGGTCCGCCCCGTCGAGATCACGATCGGGCCGTCGACCCAGTCCGCGAGCAGGCGGGTGAACAGGTCGTACTTCCCGCTCATGGGCGGGCCGCTGACGAGGACGCTATCAGCGTCCCGGACAGCGTCGGGAAGCACGGTCATGTGTCTGGATTGGAGCGAGGGCGGGTAAAACCCTTCCGAGGATTCACTTCCGGAGCATCGACGGGAACGCGAGCGAGGATGGCGGTCCCTCCCGCGGCCGCTTTGTGAGCGGCAGTTCGGTCAGCGCACCGGGCAAGGCGGCAGAAATGGGGGCGACCCGGGGCGTACCGCCGCCGTCAACCAGTTCGTCCCAGACCGCCTGCGGGTCGCCGTCGTCGGTCTCGGCGGCCGCCTCCAGCGCCTTCGTCCGTCCCTCGTCGTAGGCGAGTTCGACGAGACTTTGGTCGTACGCGCTCTCGAAGGCGTCCAACACGCGGTCTAACTCCGCCGAGTACTCGCGCCCGATCTCAGCGGCGACGCCGAGCGCGAACGCGCGCTCAACCGCCTCTTCTCGCGAGAGATCCTCCCAGTCGGTGCCGAACGTGCGGTCGTACATCAGTGTGTCACCGTCGCGGCCGACCCGACGCGAAGCCCGCCGTCGGTGAACTCGATGTCTTGGATGTCTGTGTTCACGTCGGTACCGCGCATCTTCAGCACTTGGATCCCGCGGCGCATCCCCTCGTCTTCGAGGTAGTTGTGCATGAAGACGACGCCGTGTGCGAGGTAGTGTTCCTCGGAGTACGCGCTTGGGTCGGTCATCTCCGAGATGAGAAGCGTCGTTGCGTCGGTCCGCTTCAGCGATGAAAGCAACTGGACCATCGTGTCCTCGTCGTCGTCGAGGAGGAACCGCAACAGCATGGTGGAGTCGAAGACGACGCGGTCGATGTCTCGAGAGTTGATGAAGCCGGTAAGCCGGTTGGTGACGCCGGAGTGATCCCGTCGTTCGCCCGGTAGTCCGAAGAAGCGACGACCGTCCGACGAGAACGAGTCGAGGAACGTGACTCGGTCGGTGTCGAGCGCCCGGTCGAACCCGAAGTCGTACTCGCCCATGTCCCGGCGGATCCCCGCCTTGGTCTCGTGCATGCTGATGTACAGCACATCCTCGCCGTTTCGAGCGCCCTGTGCCGCGAACTGTGAGCAGAATGTCGTCTTCCCGCTTCCCGGCGGTCCACTCACGACGTAGAGGCGGCCCTCCGGGAACCCGCCGTCGACGAGGTCGTCGAACCCGGGGACACCGCATGATGCGCGCATACGGAGAGACTCGGTGGTCACCGCATAAGGATTGGCTCCCGGTTCTCACAGGTGAGAACATCGGGAGGGTGATCGGCGAGCCCGCTCGTGGCCAGTGTCGCGCCGGCGGCGAGCGCCAGACCGCCTCAGGCTTCGGCCGATTCGCCGCTCACGTCGTCGGGCGACGAGTCGGTGACATCGCCGATATCGACGCCGTCGACATCGGGCGAGACCCAGACGACGAACCGGTCGTCAGACTTGACGATACCGCGGACGCCCTCGTCTTCGACCGTCGTTCCCCGGTCCACGTCCTCGGGCGCGACATCGCGCACCTGAAAGACCTCGTCGACCATCCAGCCAACGGTGCCTCCCTCGTCGATTTCGTCGTCGTCGAAGACAACGATCCGCTCGCGGGGGCCGTCCTCCTCGATGGCGAACAGCGTCTTCGGGTCGACGATCGTCGTCGTTCGTCCACGGAGGTCCATCACGCCCTCGACGTGCTCGGGCGAGTTCGGGATCCGCGTGAGTTCTCCGGCGTCGACGATCTCGTCGATCACACCGATGTCAAGACAGTACGTTCCGTCACCTAAGCCGAACTCCAGCACCTTCGTCGGTTCGGCGTCCGCTTCCGTGGCTGCCATACGAACTCGTGCGGCGAAGTCACCAATAACCGTGTCCCCTGAATTATCAGCAGTGATTAGCGGGGGCGTGCATTTATGCTGATTCTGCGACCGCTTTCGAGTATGAGTAGGACGACGGATCGGCGGGGGAGCCACGACGGATCACCGCGAGTGGTGGTCGTCGACGACTCGCCGTTCATGCGCGGGTTGATCGCCGATCTCCTGACAGACGCAGGCGTCGCGGTCGTCGGCGAGGCGGGCGACGGCGCTGAGGCACTGTCAGTGGTCGCCGAGACGGGGCCTGACGTGGTGACGATGGACGTGGAGATGCCCGGAATGGGTGGTCTAGAGGCCGTCGAGCGGCTGATGGACGAGACGCCGACGCCGGTATTGATGCTGTCGGCACACACGGACGAGGGAGCCGAAGTGACCTTCGAGGCGCTCGAACGCGGCGCGGTGGACTTCTTCTCGAAGCCCGGCGGAGAGGTCTCGACAGGCGTCTCCCGGGAGTCCGACCGGCTCGTTGAGGCCGTCAGGTCTGTCGCGGACGCGGATCTCGCCGCCGCGACGTGGGACCGACGCGAGCGATCGGGCGGAGCGACTGCATCGACCGCATCGACCGCATCGGCCGCCGGATCGGCATCGAGATCCGGGGGCGGATCGGCGAGTGCAGCAGGGCCCGGAGCCGAAGACGATCTAGACGACCCGCTGACGGTCGTGATCGGTGCGTCGACCGGCGGACCGAACGCGGTCGAGCGCGTCATGTCGGCGCTGCCGGTGGCCGACTGTCGAGTCGTCATCGCTCAGCACATGCCGGAGGCGTTCACGCCGCGCTTCGCCGACCGCCTAGACGCCGCGTCGGCGTACGACGTGCGGGAGGCGACCGACGGCGCGCGGATCGGTTCCGGCGAGGCGCTCGTTGCCCGCGGCGGAAGCCACACCCGCATCGACAGCTACCGCGCGGGCCGGCTCCGCGTCAAACTCGATGAAGACGATTCGCAGTCGGTCTCGCCGGCCGCGGACGTGACGATGCGCTCCGCGGCCGAAGTCGTCGACGACCCGCTCGTGGGCGTCGTGTTGACCGGGATGGGCTCCGACGCCGCCGAGGGGATTCGAGCGATGTCCGAGGTCGGCGCGCGGACGATCGCCCAGAGCGAGGACACCTGTGTCATCTACGGGATGCCGAAGCGCGCGGTGGAGTCCGGCGGCGTCGACGAGATCCACGATCTCGACGATGTCGCCGACGCGATCGTGGGGGGTGAGGCCTGATGGACTCGCACCGCGCCGCGTTCGTTGCCGAGGCGGAGGACGGAATTACGGACCTCAACAACGCGCTGCTCGCGCTCGAATCCGACCCCGAGGACGCCGCGGCGATGGACGACGTGTTCCGCGTCGCCCACACCCTGAAGGGGAACGCGGCGGCGATGGGGTACGAGGATGTCTCTTCGTTCGGCCACGCCTTGGAGGACCTGCTTGACGCGATCAGACAGGGCGACCGCGAGGTGACGCCCGAGGTGATGGACCTGCTCTTCGAGGGCGTCGACACCGTCGAGGCGATGGTCGCCGAGATCGCCGATTCCGGCGAGGTGACGACCGATCCGTCGGACCTCGAGGCGCGGCTCCGCGAGATGGAGGAACATGGGACCGTCGGCGGCGAGGATGTTGCCGGCGGAGCCGGTAGAGGCGGTGGAGGTGCTGGAGACGCCGGCAACGCCGGCGACGATACCGCCGAAAGTGCGAGCGACGCGGACCCAGCCGAGGACCCCGGTGCTGACGCACCGGACGACGACACCGGAGACGACACCACAGCCGACGGCGACGCAGTCGCCATCCCCGACCGTCCCGCGGGTGTCGCGGACCTACCCGGCCCCGTCGTGTACGCGGACGTGACGATAGGCGAGACCGCGATGGCGGGCGTCGACGCCACGCTCGTCGTGCAGGCGCTCGACGGGAAATTCGACGGTTTCGTCACCGATCCCGACCCGGACGCCTTAGAGGACGGCGAGTACGACGAGAGCTTCGACGCGTTCGTCGGCGGCGCAGAGCCCGACGTGGTCGCAGAGGGGCTCTCCGCGCTCACGCAGGTCGAATCGATCGCGACCGCCCTCGTCGACGGGGAGAGCGACGCAGGCGACGCCGGAAGCGGCGGATCGGCCGAAAACGACGCGACCGATTCGGATCCGGCCGAGGACGCAGACCCCGCCGAGGGCGCGGTCGATTCGGTCGACGCCGACGATACCGACGAGAGCGGTGTCGGCGACGACACGGACGAGAGCGGTGTCGGCGACGACACGGACGAGAGCGATGTCGGCGACGGCGCGGACAAGGGTGACGAGAGCGGCTCTGCGCCAGACTCCGGCTCCAAGTCGGGCGACGAGATCAAGTCGATCCGGGTCGACGTCGACCAGGTGGACGAGCTGTACGGGCTCGTCGAGCAGCTGGTGACGAGCCGGATCAAGCTCCGGCGCGAGCTGGAGGGGATGGACGCCCAGTCGGACGCGTTAGACGAGCTCGACAAGCTCGCGTCCAGCCTGCAGGACACCGCGATGGACATGCGTCTCATCCCGTTCTCGCAGGTGTCCGACTCGTTCCCGCGGCTCGTCAGAGACATCTCGCGCGACCTCGACAAGCGGATCGACTTCGAGATAGAGGGCGACGACGTGGAGCTCGACCGGACGATCCTGACGGAGATGCGCGACCCGCTCGTGCACGTGCTCCGGAACGCCGTCGACCACGGGATCGAATCGCCCGACGAGCGCGAGGCGGCCGGGAAAGATCCGACCGGAACCGTCCGGCTCACGGCCGAGCGGGAGCGCGACCACGTGATCATCGAGGTCGCCGACGACGGCGGCGGGCTGGACCCCGACCAACTCCGCGAGAAGGCGGTCGCCGAGGGCGTCAAGAGCCCCGAGGCGGTCGAGGCGATGGACGACGACGAGGCCTACGACCTCGTGTTCCACCCCGGCTTCTCCACCGCGGAGGAAGTCACCGATGTCTCCGGGCGCGGCGTCGGGATGGACGTGGTTCGCACGACCGCGCGCGACCTCGACGGCTCCGTCGCCGTCGAGAGCGAGCCCGGCGAGGGGACGATCGTCCGCTTCCGGCTGCCGGTCACCGTCGCCATCGTGAAGGTGATGTTCGTCGACGTGGGCGGCACGGAGTACGGCATTCCCATCAAGTCGATCGCGGAGGTCGCCCGCGCTGACGACGTGGAGGAGGTCCACGGCGACGAGATCGTCCGCCACGAGGACGACCTGTACCCCGTGATCAGGTTGAACGACCGGCTCGCCGGCGCGACCGGGGAGGCGATCGCGCCCGGCTCCGGCGCGGGCGGCTCCGACGGGGCCGCAGCGTCCGACGAAACCGCGGCACCGGGCGAGGCGGCGACACCCGACGGCGGAACCGTCGCCGACGCGGCCGGGAGCGACGCGCCCGGCTCCGGCGTAGGCGGATCGGATACCGGGGCGGCCGAGGAAGGCGCTCCGGAGTCCGCAACCACCGACGTCACGGGGATGCTCGTTCGGATCCGCGAGGAGACGAGACAGGTGGCGCTCCACTGCGACGCCGTGTTGGACCAAGAGGAGGTCGTCGTGAAACCGCTCGACGGGCCGTTGTCGGGGACGCCGGGACTGAGCGGTACGGCGGTCCTTGGCGACGGCGACGTCGTGGCCGTACTCGACGTGGTGAGCCTATGAGCGGAGAAAGCGAGACCCCCTTTGAGGGCGTGCTCCGGCAGATCGACGACACGGTGCCGTTCGAGCCGGGGTACTACAACGAGTCGTACCTCGACCGACGGATCACGGCGCGGATGCGCCGGAGAGACACCGAGTCGCACGCGGAGTACGAGCGGCTGCTGCGCGACGACGCCGACGAGCGACAGGCGCTGATGGACGCGCTCACGATCAACGTGACGGAGTTCTTCCGGAACCCCGAGATGTGGGACGTGCTCCGCGGCGTGCTCCGCGAGAAGACGAGCGACAAGCGCCGGGTCCGCGTCTGGTCTGCCCCGTCGGCCGACGGCCGCGAGGCGTACTCGATCGCGATGTTGGCCTGTGACGACGCCGAGATAGACGAGTCTCGCGTCGAGGTGCTCGGCTCCGACATCAGCGAGGAGGCCCTCGACAACGCCCGCGCGGGGACGTACCACACCACCAGAACGACCGACATCGCGAGCGAACTCGAACCGCTCTCGGACCCCGATCGGTACGTCGAGCGAGACGGCGACACCTTTCAGGTCAAGCCCGCCGTCCGCCGGCTCGTCGACTTCGAGACGCACGACCTGATCCGCGACGGGGCGCGCGATCCGTTCGACGTGGTGTTGTGTCGGAACCTGCTGATCTACATCGACGTCGACCACAAGGGCGCGCTGTTCGACACGCTTGAGGCGTCACTGGCCGACGACGGCGTCCTCGTCCTCGGGATGACGGAGAGCGTCCCGCCGGACCGGTCGAACCGATATGAACCGATCGACAAGCGACGGCGGGTGTTCGAGAGGGTCTGATGTCTCTGTATCAACACGCACGGGACGGGAACGTCGAACGACTCCGAGACGCGATGGGCAGCGACAGCGCCGCGGTCAGGCGGCGCGCGGCCGAGTTCCTCGGCGAGGTCGGCGACGGGGGCGAGCAGGCGACCGTCGACGCGCTGCTCCGAGCGGCGACAGACGACGAGGACGGGGAGGTCCGTGGTGCCGCAGTCGATGCGCTCGACGAACTCGGCGACGGGGCACTCGAACAGTTGCTCTCGGAACTCACCGGGACGACGGGCTCGGAGGCGGAGTGGGTGACCGCGCGGAAGTTCGCTCGGGCGCTGCAGGCCGACCGCCCCGAGCTACGGATGGCCGCGGCGAACGCGCTCAGCCGGCTCGACGACGCGAGCGGCCTCTCGCACCTCGTCGACGCGCTCGACGATGACGACCCGCGCGTCAGGCTCCGCGCCGCGCAGGCCTGCGGCACGTTCGCCGACGCCCGCGCCGTCCCCGGACTCACCGGTCGGCTCGACGACGAACCGCGAGTCAGGCGGGCCGCGGCGAACGCGCTCGGGAGCATCGGGACAGACCAAGCGCTCGGGGCGCTCTTGGATCTCCTCGACGAGTCGGACGAATCGCTTCGGCGGATCGCGGCGGGCGCGCTCGGCAAGGCGAACAACCCGGAGCCGGTGGAGCCGCTCGCGCGGGCGCTCGGCGACGAGAGCGCGGTCGTTCGCAACGCCGCGGTGTACTCGATAATCGAACTGCTCTCGAACGTCCCGACCCAGCAGAGCCACGCGGTTCGCGACCGTGTCGTCTCAGAGCTGAAGTCGGCCGACGACGAGACGGTGGTCGAGCCGCTGGTCGAGATCCTCACCGACGGCCAGCAGAGCCGACAGCGCCGGAACGCCGCGTGGATCCTCGGTCGGGTCGCGGAGTCGGGCTCGACGCTCGCGGTCGAGGCGCTCGCGGAGGCGCTCGCCGACGATGACGCACAGACCGCGCAGTTCGCGGCCACGAGTCTCAAGAATCTCGGCGGGCCGATAGTCGAGGACCGCCTTCTCGACCGGATCGGAACCGAACACCCCGAAGACGCCCGCGCGAAGGCGGTGTTCGTGCTCGGACAGGTGGGCGGACAGGAGACGCTGAATCGGCTCGAAGACCTCACCGACGACGAGAGCTCCGCGGTCAGAAAACGGGTGTTTTCAGCGGTCTCGAAGCTCCGAGCGGGGGGACCCTAAATGCCCGACGGCGAGTACAAGGTCGCGGACACGCAGGGGCGGTTCGCGGTCGCCGTCCGCGACGGCCGCAAGGTGAGCGACGTCTCGTGGACGCCGGGACGCGTGCTCCTCTCGAACCGACGGCTAATCTTAGCCGGCAACGACGGGAAGCGGACGGTCCCGCTCTCCGACCTCCGCGGGCTCGGCGGCCGACAAGACGCGAACCAGTCCGTCGCGCGCGTGTCGAATTACGTGAGCTTCGATCTGGGCGATCAGGTGTTGCTGGTCGCGGCGGCCGAACACGAGGAGTTCGAGCGCGACGTCTACCGAGCGCTGCTCGACCAGCGGACGGTGATGGCGAAACACCCGGCGATCGAGGGCGGGGTCGTGCAGGACACGGGATGGGAGCAAGCGCGGGTGAAGATAGACGAGAACGGGCTCAACGCGGCGCTCGAAGGCGGCGCGTTCGTCGAGTTCGACCTCGACGACATCAGCGGACTCGACGCGGCCAAGCGAACCGTCAACGGCGAGAAAAAGCCCGTCATCGAGGTCGCACACACCGACGACGAGGGAACGAGCATCGAGACGCACGTCGCCGGCGAGCCGAATCGAATGCGCTTCGTCGAGGCGTGGCTCCGCAAGGGCGAGGAGCGAAGCTCGACGAACGTCGACCTGTCCAGCCGCGACCGCGAGGTGCTGATGGCGCTGTACTCCGGCGTCTCGCCGTTCGAGATCCCGTCGTTTCTGGGGATGGACGTTGACGACGTGGAGGAGACGTTCGAGCGACTCGTCGACCTAGATGTCGTCGAGGAGGTTCGCGTACGCCGCGAGGTCGCGCTCAACTCCCGCGGCCGCAACATCGCCAGCGAGGCGATGAACGAACAGTGAGGTGCTGTGCGAACAGTGAAATCCCGGCTACGAGACGCGCCGAACGTCGGTGATCTCGAATCTCGCGCCGCCGTGCTCGCTGTCCGTAATGGCGATCGACCAGCCGTGCGCGTCGACGATCTCCTGTACGATAGAGAGCCCGAATCCCGTGCCGTCCTCCGTGCTCGTGTGTCCGGCGTCGAACACCTCCGATTGCTCGGCTTCGGGGATACCGGGCCCGTCGTCCGCGACGTAGAAGCCGTCGGCGAGGTCTCCGACGGTGACCGTCACGTCACTTCCGCCGTACTCGACGCTGTCGTCGGCCCCCGGCCGACTGCCAGTCGAGCCGTGCTCGACGCTGTTCCGGAAGAGGTTCCCGAACAGCTGTCGAAGCCGACTCTCGTCGGCGTGAACCGTCTTCGCGGTCTCGATACCGATCGCGGCGTCGCCGGTGTCGACCGTCTCCCAGCTCCGTGACGCACACGCCGCGAGGTCGACCGGCTGCGTCTCGTCGACCGATCGGCCCTGTTTCGCGAGCATGAGGATGTTCTCGATCAGCTCCTGCATCCGCGTGTGTGCGTTTCGGATCGTGTCGATGTGCGGACTGTCACACTCCTTCGCGAGGAGGTCGAGGTGTCCCGTCGCGACGTTCAGCGGGCTCCGGAGGTCGTGGCTGACGACGTTCGCGAAGTCTTCGAGCTCCTCCGTTCGCCGTTCGAGCCGTCGTTTCGCCTCGTTCCGGTCCGTGATGTCGATGTACGTCGCCAAGACATCGGTCTCGTCGCCCCACGAGAGCGGCGTGGCGGTCAAAAGGAAGGTTCGGCGGTCGCCCGCGGCGGTCCGTCGAGCCACTTCTCGATGGACCCGTTCGCCGTCCCGTACCTGCGCGTTTATTTCGGTGGCTTCCTGCGAGGCCGCGTCGTCGACGATGAACGTGTCGAGCGGTGAGCCGCCGAGTTCACGGGCGGAGAAGCCGAACGTCTCGCGAAACGCGTCGTTGGTCTGTTTGACTACCGGATCGCCGCCGTCGAATGCCGCGAGCACGAGCGGCGCGGGCACGGCGTCGAGCAGGGCAGCGAACCGGTCTCGCTCGCGTTCGAGCTGTTCCTGATACTGACGAAGTTCCGTTATCTCCTCGTTGACGGCGACGAACCGCGTGATATCTCCCGACTCGTCCGTGACTGGCGATATCGTCTGGGCGGCGACGTACCGCTCGCCCGACCGGCGCTCATTGATGATCTCCCCATCCCAGACATCGCCGCCGAGGATAGTGTCCCAGAGCCGCTCGTAAAACCGATCGTCGTGAGCGCCGGACTGCAGGATGCTGGCGTTGCTGCCGACGGCCTCCTCGGCGGGATAGCCGGTCTGGTCTTCGAACGCCGGATTGACGTACTCGATCTGCCCGCTCAGATCCGTCCAGTATATCGAGTGGCCGGCGTGTTCGACCGCCTCCTGAAACGCCCGCAGCGCGGTGGCTGCGTCCTCGTCAGAGGCCATTGGCTGATAGTATCCGAGGTGGTATGTTAAAACGAACGAAACGTGTACCGACCTCGGCCCTGCAGCCGTGTCTGCGCGAGCCGCGTGCGTATCTGCGCGATCGAGAGGCAGCCGAACGCGCCCGCCACGCGGAACGCGACGCCCCGGACGCCCGGGGTTAAGTTCACCCGGCCACGAACACGGCCATGACGAACGAGCGGACGCGAACGACCCTCGACGTGTCGGGGGACGCGAGATGAGCGGTGCGCGGATCGGCGTCGACGTGGGCGGGACGTTCACCGACGTGGCGCTGTCGCTGGACGGGGAGCTCGTGACCGCGAAGGTCCCGAGCACCGAAGACCAGAGCGAGGGCGTGATCGCCGGGATCGAGAAGGCGTGTACGGAGGCGGGCGTCGACCCGGCGCGCGTGAGCGAATTCTCGCACGCGATGACCGTCTCGGTCAACGCGCTTCTCGAAGGGGACGGCGCGCGGACGGCGCTCGTCACGACCGAGGGGTTCCGGGACGTACTGGAGATCGGTCGGCAGGACCGACCGGCGCTGTACGACCTCGACGCGGAGAAGCCGGAGCCGCTCGTTCCCAGACATCGCCGGTTCGAGGTGGACGAACGGGCGACGGCCGACGGGGTCGAGCGGCCGGTCGACGATGACGAGGTCCGGGCGCTCGCCGCGGAGATACGCGAGACGGACGCCGAGTCGGTCGCCGTCTCGCTCCTGCACGCGTACGCCCATCCCGAGAACGAACGCCGCGTCGCGCGGGTGCTCCGGGACGCGCTCGACGTGCCCGTGTCGGCCTCCCACGAGGTTCTCGCCGAATTCCGCGAGTACGAGCGGACCTCGACGACGGTCGTCGACGCGTACGTGCGGCCGGCGATCGACCGCTACGTCGGGCGACTCACGGAGCGCGCGAGAGATATGGGCGTGCCGCAGCCGCGGATCATGCAGGCGAACGGGGGGATCACGGACGCCGACACCGTCAGGCGAAACGCGGTCACGACCGTGCTCTCCGGGCCCGCAGCGGGTGTCGTGGGCGCGAGCGCGATGGCGGGCGAGGGCGACGACGACAGGACGGGACTGGTCACCTTCGACATGGGCGGGACATCGAGCGACGTGAGCCTCGTCCGCGACGGCGAGGTCGAGCGAACCACGACTGGCGTGATCGCCGATCGGCCCGTCAAGACGCCGATGGTCGACGTCGAGACCGTGGGGGCTGGCGGTGGGTCGATCGCGTGGATCGACGCCGGCGGGGCGCTCCGAGTCGGGCCGCGCTCGGCCGGGAGCGACCCCGGCCCCGCCTGCTACGGGAACGGGGGAACGGAGCCGACCGTCACCGACGCGAACCTCGTCTTGGGCTACGTCGGGGCGAGCACCCGCCTCGGCGGCGAACTGTCGCTCGACGCGGACGCCGCCCGCGACGCGCTCGCGACGCTCGCAGACGAGGCCGGAATGGCCGGCCCGCTCGCCGCCGCGCGCGGCGTCTACCGCGTCGCCAACGCGAACATGACCCGGGCGATCCGCTCGGTGACCGTCGAGCGCGGCCACGATCCGCGGACGTTCGACCTCGTCGCGTTCGGCGGCGCGGGGCCGATGCACGCGCTCGCCGTCGCCGCCGACCTCGACATCGACCGGGTGGTGATCCCGCGCGCCTCGGGCGTCCTCTCGGCGTACGGACTGCTCGCCGCGGACGAGAAGCGCGACGCGGTCCGGACGCATCAGCGCTCGCTCTCCGAGGCCGATCCCGACGCGGTCGACGCCGTGTACGAGACGCTGATCGCGGAGCTGTTGGCGGAGGTCGGCGACCGCGATACCGCGACCGTGCGCAGCGCCGCGGACTGCAGGTACGCCGGCCAGAGCTTCGAACTCACCGTGGACGTCGAGCGGCCGTTCGACGCGGCGGACACGCGCGATCGGTTCGCGGCGGCCCACGAGGCCGCGTACGGCTACCGGGCCGACGAGCCGGTCGAGCTAGTGAACTGTCGCGTGACGGTCGCTGTCGCGCGGGACGCGCCGCCGGTCGCGCACGACGCCGCCGGCGACCCGGTGACGGGAACCCGCGAGGCGGCGTTCGCGGGCGAGCCCCGTGAGACGCCCGTGTACGCGCGGGCTCGGTTGCGGTCCGGTGAGACGGTCGACGGTCCCGTCGTCGTCGAGGGCGACGAGAGCACGGTGGTCGTCCCGCCGAGATGGAGCGTCCGGGTGCGCGACGACGGCGCACTGCTCGCGGAGGTGAGCGCGGCGTGAGCGACGACGGCGAGACGAGCGATATCAACCCGGTGACCCTGGAGATCCTCCGGAACCAACTGGAGAGCGTCGCCGCCGAGATGGGCCACGTGCTCGTTCGCGGCGCGTACTCGCCGAACATCAAGGAACGCCGGGACTGCTCGACGGCTATCTTCGATGCGGCCGGGCGGCTGGTCGCGCAGGCGGAACACATCCCGGTCCACCTCGGCGCGATGCCGGACGCGGTGGAGACGGTTCTCGAAAAGGATCCGAAGCCGGGCGACGTGTTCGTCGTCAACGACCCGTTCGCGGGCGGAACGCACCTGCCAGACATCACGCTGGTCTCGACTATCGCGCCCGACGACGAGGTGATCGGCTTCGCGGTGTCGCGGGCGCACCACGCCGACGTGGGCGGCAGCGCGCCCGGGAGCATGCCGCCGGGCGCGCGGGAGATCTACGAGGAAGGGCTCCGGCTGCCGGCGGTCCGGCTCGTCGACGGCGGCGAGCCGAACGAGGCGGTCCGCGACCTGATCCGGGCCAACGTCCGGACGCCGGACGAGCGCGAGGCCGACCTCCGGGCGCAACGCGCCGCGAACGCGCGGGCCGAAGAACGGATCGGCGAATTGCTCGACGAGCACGGCCCGGTCCTGCTCGACGCGTTCGACGCCGTCATCGACTACTCCCGCGAGCGCGTCGAAGCCGAGTTCGAGTCGCTTCCGGACGGAACGTATCGAGCGCGAGACATCTTGGAAGGCGACGGCGTCACCGACGAGGACGTGCCGATCGCGGTGACCGTCACCGTCGACGGGGCCGCGCTCGACGTCGATTTCGCCGGGACCGCAGACCAAGTCGTCGGCAACCTCAACGCGCCGCTGTCGGTCGCAAAGAGCGCGGTGTATTTCGTCGTCCGCGCGGTGACCGATCCGGACATCCCGCCGAATCACGGGTGTTACGAGCCGGTGACGGTGTCGGCACCTGAGGGGTCGGTGCTCGACCCCGATCCCCCGGCCGCGGTCGTCGGCGGAAACGTCGAGACCAGCCAGCGGGTCATGGACGTGACGCTCGCGGCGCTCGCGCCGGCGGCCCCCGACGCGATTCCGGCCGGCGGACAGGGGACGATGAACAACCTCATCATCGGCGATCGAAGCGGGTCGTTCACCTACTACGAGACGATCGGCGGCGGCTTCGGAGCCCGCCCCGACAAAGACGGCATGGACGGCGTGCAGGTGGGGATGACGAACACGCTCAACACGCCCGTCGAGTCGGTCGAGACCGAGTACCCGCTCCGCGTCGAGCGGTACGCGTTGCGTCCGTCGAGCGGCGGCGACGGCCGGTACCGCGGCGGGTTGGGCCTCGAACGGACCGTCACCGTCGAGACCGACGCCACCGTGTCGCTGTTGACGGAGCGGCGGCGGACGGCCCCCGCGGGACTCGACGGCGGCGAGGATGGCGCGACGGGGGAGAACCGCGTCGGCGGCGATCCTGTACCCGCGAAGGCGTCCGTCGACGTCGAGGCCGGGACAACCGTCTCGATCCGGACGCCCGGCGGCGGAGGATACGGCGACCGGGACGAGCGCGCCCCGGCGGCGAGAGCGCGCGATCGGCGCGACGGGAAGGTGGACGACCGGCGCGACGGGAAAGTAGAAGATCGGCGCGACGGGAAGATGAACGACCGGTGACCAGCGGAAATATCGACGACCGGTGACCAGCGGAAATATCGACGACCGGTGACCAGCGGAAACGCCGGCTCACCGTGCCAGCGGGGATCTCGAGGTGAATCGCCACCCTGCCGGCAGCCCTGCCGGCCCGACCGAGGTGGCTTTTTATCTCTCCCCGCGAATCGTCGCTCATGTCCGAACGCACGCGCCGCGACTGGCTCCGCGCCGCCGGCGGCGTCGGTCTCGCCGGACTCGCCGGATGTAGCACTCTCCGAGACGGCTCCTCGTCCGACGGCGACGACTCTGCGGACGGAAGCGACGCGCCGGACGACGCGATCGACCTCTCGGCGCGACCGGAGTCGCCGGACGGGCTCACGACGCAGTTCCGGAACGGGCTGCGGAACTCGGGGGCAACCGACGAGACGGTCCCCGAAAGCGTCGAGGTCGAGTGGGCCGTTCCGACGAACCGCGGCGACCACACCGCCTCGAAGGGGAGTCCGATACAGGCACCGAACGGCGCGATCCTCATCGCCGACGACACGGGACGGATCCAATCGCTTTCACCGGACGGCGAGACGAACTGGTCCACGTCGATATCGGACGACGACCGCGGCAGCCACGGGACGCCCGCCGTCGCCGAGGGGACGGCGTACGTGGGCAGCTACGACGGGGTCGTCTCCGCGGTGTCCGTCGAGAGCGGCGAGATCGACTGGCAGACCACGGTCGGCGGCTCCGCCGCCGCCAGCCCGACCTACTACGAGGGGGAGCTGTACGTCGCCGTCGAGCATCCGACGCCGAGCGGGAGCGTGGTCGTGATGGACGCCGAGAGCGGCGAGATCGAGTGGCGAAACCGGCGTCCGACCGACCACCCGCACTCGACGGTCGCGATCGACGTCGACCGCGATCGGTTCCTGTTCGGCTCGAACGACGGCTACTGTTACGCGTGGTCGCTGTCGGACCGCGAGCGCGCGTGGCGATACGATACCGGCGGCGACTCGAAGGCCCCGATAGCGATCAGCCGCGGGATCGCCGTCGTCCCGTCGTGGGCGGAGACGGTCACGGCGGTCGACGTCGAAGACGGCTCGCGGGTCTGGGAGTTCGAGACCGACGACATGGTCATGTGCGCGCCAGCGGTCCGCGACGACACGGTGTACGTCGGCAGCCACGACGGGAACTGCTACGCGATCGATCTGGCGACTGGCGAGGAGCTGTGGGCGACCCCAACGGACGGCTGGATCACCGGTAGCGCGGTCGCGACGACCGACCACGTGCTCGTCGGCTCGTACGACGCGAACCTCTACGCGCTCGATCGGGAGGACGGGTCTGTCACGTGGTCGGTCGAGGGGCGCGGCGACGTGACGAGCGCGCCGCTCGTCACCGACGACGCGATATACTACGCGGAGCGCGCGCCGGAAGACCCGGACGAGGCGGGGATGTGCTACAAGCTGGTCGGCGTCTAGGGGGCTGGAGGTAGATCAAAACGACACGAACGTCCACCCGAAACGGAGGGTCCGAAACGGTTTTGCCGGCCCCTGACGGACGGTCGATATGCCAACGGATCCCGACACAGGATACGACCCGTCGCTGGGTCGGAAGTTCGTGTTCGTCACCGGCGGCGTCATGTCCGGACTGGGAAAGGGAATCACCGCCGCCAGCACCGGACGACTGCTGGCGAACGCGGGCTTCGATGTCACCGCGGTGAAGGTGGACCCCTATCTCAACGTCGACGCCGGGACGATGAATCCCTACGAGCACGGCGAGGTATACGTGCTCAAGGACGGCGGCGAGGTCGACCTCGATTTAGGCAACTACGAGCGCTTCCTCGGCACCGACATGACGTTCGACCACAACGTCACCACGGGGAAGACCTACCAGCACGTCATCGAGCGCGAGCGCGCCGGCGACTACCTCGGCAAGACCGTCCAGATCATCCCGCACGTTACCGACGACATCAAGCGGCGCATCCGCGAGGCCGCCGAGGGGAGCGATGTCTGCCTGATCGAGATCGGTGGCACCGTCGGTGACATCGAGTCGATGCCCTTCTTGGAGGCGCTCCGCCAGTTCGCCCACGAGGAGGACGACGAAGATATTCTCTTCACGCACGTCACGCTCGTCCCCTATTCGAAGAACGGCGAGCAGAAGACGAAGCCGACTCAGCACTCGGTGAAGGAGCTTCGCTCGATCGGGCTCCAGCCGGACATCCTCGTCGGGCGCTGTGAGGACCGACTCGACCCGGAGACCAAAGAGAAGATCGCCCTGTTCTGTGACGTTCCCACGGACGCCGTCTTCTCGAACCCGGATGTCGAGGACATCTATCACGTCCCGCTGATGGTCGAAGACGAGGGGTTAGACGAGTACGTGATGGAGCGGCTCGGCATCGCCGACGAGGCGCTCCCGAAGGCCGAACGGTCGACGGAATGGCGAGAGCTCGTCACCCGCGACCGCGACCGCGAGATCGACGTGGCGCTCGTGGGCAAGTACGCCCTCGAAGACGCGTACATGTCCATCCACGAGGCGCTGAAACACGCCGGAATCCAGACGGAGACCGAAGTGAACGTGCTGTGGGTCGACGCCGACGAGACCCGCGCGGAACACGAACAGCGGCTCGCCTCCGCCGACGCGGTCGTCGTCCCCGGCGGCTTCGGATCCAGAGGTACCGACGGGAAGATCGAGGCGGTCCGGTACGCCCGCGAGAACGACGTGCCCTTCCTCGGGCTGTGTTTGGGCTTCCAGATGGCGGTCGTCGAGCACGCGCGACACGTGCTCGGCTTGGAGGGCGCTCACTCCGCCGAGATCGACTCCGACACGCCCCACCCCGTCATCGATCTCCTCCCCGAGCAGTACGAGACCGAGGACATGGGCGGAACGATGCGGCTCGGCGCACACGAGACCGATATCGAACCGGACACGCTCGCGGCGCGGGTGTACGGCTCCGATTCCTGTACCGAGCGCCACCGTCACCGCTACGAGGTGAACCCCGAGTACATCGACGAGCTGGAGGACGACGGACTCACCTTCTCCGGTCGCGCGGACAACCGGATGGAGATCCTCGAACGCCCGGACCATCCGTTCTTCTTCGGAACCCAAGCGCACCCCGAGTTCCGGTCGCGGCCGGACCGCGCGAGCCCGCCGTTCGTCGCTCTCGTCGAGGCCGCGCTGGAATCGACGGACACAACCGAGCGGAACGCGGACGTGAGGCTATAGATGGTCGAGACGGACGAGTTCATCGCGGAGGCGAAAGCGGAGATACGGGAGGCGATCGGCGACGCGAACGCCGTGATCGCCCTGTCGGGAGGCGTCGACTCCTCGGTCGCAGCGACGCTCGCGTACGAGGCGGTTGGCGACCAGCTCACCCCGGTGTACGTCGACACGGGACTGATGCGAAAGGGCGAGACCGCGGAAATTCAGGAGACCTTCGACTTCATGGAGTCGCTGCGAGTCATCGAGGCCCAAGAGCGCTTCTTCGACCGACTGGCGGGCGTCACCGACCCGGAGGAGAAACGCCATGTCATCGGCGAGGGCTTCATCGACGAGTTCGAGACGGTCGCGCGCGATGTCGACGCGGACTACCTCGTGCAGGGGACGATCTACCCGGACCGCATCGAGTCGGAGGGAAACATCAAGTCACACCACAACGTCGGCGGGCTCCCCGAAGTCGTCGACTTCGAGGGGATCGTCGAGCCCGTGCGCGACCTCTACAAGGACGAGGTGCGTGAGGTCGCTCGCGCGCTCGGCCTTGAAGAGATTATCTCCGAGAGGATGCCGTTCCCCGGCCCGGGTCTCGCCGTCCGGATCGTTGGCGAGGTCACCCCCGAGAAGGCGGCGGTCGCCCGCGAGGCGACGCACGTCGTCGAAGAGGAACTGGAAGAGTACGACCCGTGGCAGGCGTTCGCCGCGGTCCTCGGAAAGGCGACCGGCGTCAAGGGCGACAACCGCGTCCACGGCTGGGTCGTCGCCGTGCGCTCGGTCGAGAGCCGCGACGGGATGACCGCGCGCGCCCAGGAGATCGACTGGAGCACGCTCCAGCGGATCCAGAGCCGGATCACGGGCGAGAACGAAGAGGTTGCACGCGTCGTCTACGACGTGACGCACAAACCGCCCGCGACGATCGAGTACGAGTGATGGCGGAGATTCCCACTCGAACCGACGGCGGAAGCGACGAGACCACTATCGCCGTCGTTGCCGGTCCGGACGAGCACGGCCTCGGCGACGAACTGGCGGCGCTCGGCGTGACGGTCCGCCGGATCGAGGGGCTCGTCACCGCCGAAACGCTTCGCGACGCCGGCATCGACGAGGCCACGTACGTCGTCTTGACCGACGTCGAGGAGGCGACCGGGATTCCGATCGCGAAGGAGATCAACCCCGACGCCCTCGCCGTGACGTATGCGGAGCGGTCGCTGCCGGAGTTCGTCGCGGGCGTCGCCGACCTCGCGATCGATCCGGCGCTGATGGGTCCGGAGATGGTCGCCGAAGAACTGACCGGTACCGGGACCGAGAACGACTCGTAGCCCCCGTTCGCTATCGTCCGTTCGCCCGCGCGCCGCTTACTCTCCGTCCGCGTCCGCGAGAAACTCCACGTCGCCGGCGATCACGGCGCTCGCTATCACCGCCACGCCGACCAGCAACGCGACGACGCTCGTCGTCAGCGCCACCGAAAGTCCGCTCCCGCCGACGGCGACGCCCACGAACGCGCCGACGGCACCGCCGACACCACCAGCGATGACCGCGAGCGTCTGCGCCTCGCTCATAGCTGTCGGTTTAGCAACATCCAATATAAGCGTTCGCCTCGGGTTCTCTCGGGTGATAACCGGCAGTTGCATCCGACCGAGTAGGAATCGACGGCCGCATCCGACCGACCGAGTAGCCGCTCAGTGCGGGTACGTCCGGCCGATGTCGAGATTACTGTCGCCGTCCGCTCCCGCGTTGTCGCCACCTTCCACCTCCGCGTTCCCGTCGGGGCTCACGCTCCCGGTCCGGTAGCCGGCCATGTCGAGGGTGACGTACTCGAAGCCCACGTCGGTGAGATGCTCGTGGACGGCCTCGGCGAAGGCGGGGTCGAGCGCTCGATCCAGTTCGTCCGGCGCGATCTCGACGCGCGCGAGCCCGTCGTGGTCGCGCACGCGGAACCCCTCGAATCCCCACTCGCGGAGCACCCGTTCGGCCTTCTCGACGCGGGTCAGCCGCTCTTCGGTCACCTCAAGCCCAGTCGGGATCCGCGAGGAGAGACACGCCATCGATGGCTTGTCCGCCACCGACAGACCGTAGGCGTCGGCGATCGCGCGCACTTCGTCCTTCGCGATCCCGGCGTCCAAGAGGGGGGAAAACACGTCGAGTTCCTCGACCGCCCGCAGGCCCGGCCGGTGTCCCTCGCCCGGGTCGTCCGCGTTGGTGCCGTCACAGACGGTGTCGATCCCCAGTTCTCTGGCGGTCTCGTACATCCGCCCGAGCCGCATCGTTCGGCAGTGGTAACACCGGTCATCGTCGTTGGCGACGAAGTTCGGGTCATCGAGTTCGGAGAACGTGGCCGTCTCGTGGGTGATTCCGATTTCCGTGGCGACTCGCTCTGCGTCTTCCAGTTCCGCGGCCGGCAGCGTCTCGCTACGGGCGGTACAGGCGACGGCGTCGTCGCCGAGGGCCTCGTGCGCGAGCGCCGCGACCACGGCGGAGTCGACGCCGCCGGAGAAGGCGATGAGGACGCCGTCCCGCTCGGCAAGCGCGTCGCGGGCGGCCGCCGCCTTCGCCGCCGTCTCCGGCGCGAGGGCGTCGCCGTCGACGGCGAGGGGCTGGTGGTTCATGGCCCTGGGTTCGCGGTCGGCGGGAAAAAACGCGTCGGCCGCGGAGACAGAGTCCACACCCGTCCGACCCGTACGCTTTAGACCGTTGCCGCGATATCCGCGAGTAGATGGAGTTGGAGGCGATTCCCGGCGTCGGCGCGAAGACGGCGGCGGCGCTGTCGGAACTGGACGACCCCGTCGCGACCGTCGAGTCCGGCGACGTGGCGGCCATCGCCCGTGCGCCGGGCGTCAACGAGGCCCGCGCGGCGCGGATCGCCCGCGGCGCGATTCGACGACGACACGACGACGCGGGGCGCGTGCTCGCGACCGACCGCGCCCGCGAGGTGTACCGGGAGGCGATCGACCTGCTCCGCGAGCGCACGGTTACCGACTACGCCGCGAAGCGGCTGGAGACGTTCTACCCGAGTGCGTCGGCCTCGCGAATCGCAGAGGCGCAGTCGGCCGCGGCCGACGCGACGACCCGCGAGCCCGACCCCGAGGTCCGCGACGCCCTCGCGGGTGTCGAGCCCCTCGACGACCCGCCGACCGTCCGCGTCCGCGACCGATGCCTCGCGACCGCCGATGCCGAGATGTTCGCCCGCGCCGAACGCGCAGTCCCCGAACTCTCGGTCGAAACGGTCGAGGACGCCCGCGACATCTCCGAGCTCGGTCGGTCGTACGCGACCGTGATCGTGATCGACGAGGCGTTCGCCGGGCTCGACGTCGACGGCGACGTGAAGGTCCGACCGGACGCGCTGGAGACGCCAGCGGAGACGGTCCCGGAGCGGCTGCTCGCCTTCTTCGCGACGAACCGCGAGCGACTGGAGGCGGCCGCGGCGGTCCACGAGGCTGCCGCGGTGGCGGGCGACCCGGTCGCGCCGGACGGCCCCGCCGCCGACCTCGACCACCTCCGAGACGCGCTCGCGCGGCTCGACGACGACGGCACGATCGTCGGCGACGACGAACTGGCGCGCCTGACCGACGCCGTCGACGACCTCGACGCCGCGGTGTCGACGGCGGCGTCGGTCGCGGACGATCGACTTCGCGAGGCGATCCGCGAACGCGACGTGACGATCGAGGGAACCGACTTCCTCTCCTTAGTCGAACAGGGCGCGCGCGTCGACTCGCTCTTAGACCGCGAACTGGCCGACGAGTACGACGAGGCGATCGCTGCCGCCCGCGAGCACCTTGCGGACGCCCTTCGGCTGGAACCCGAGGAGGCCGAACTCGCCGAGCCGATCTTCGACGGCGACCCGTCGTTTCCGGTCGACCACGACGAGGCGGCGGTCTCGCGGCTCCGGACCGAACTCGCCGCCGCCCGCGACCGGCGATCAGCCCGCCTAAAAGCCGACCTCGCGAGCGACCTCGGCGACCTCAGAGAGCCGGTCGAGGCGCTGGTGCGCGACGCGCTTGAACTCGACGTGGAACTCGCGATCTCGCGGTTCGCGCGCGACTTCGACTGCACGATGCCCGAAGTCGTCGATCCAGACGCAGACGCCGATCCGGGCGAGTCGATCGGTGCCGGCGGGGACGGGACGATCGATTCGGGGTTCCGGATCGAGGGCGGTCGCTCGCCGCTTCTCGACGTTGCGTTCGACGACGCTGAGCCGATCGACTACGCCGTCTCGGGCGCGACGCTCCTGTCGGGCGTCAACTCCGGCGGGAAGACCTCCACCCTAGACTTAGTCGCGCTCGTCGTCGTGCTCGCACAGATGGGGCTGCCCGTCCCCGCCGAGTCGGCGACCGTCGAGCGGTTCGAGGAGATCCACTACTACGCCAAATCGCAAGGCACCCTCGACGCCGGCGCGTTCGAAGCCACCCTCCGAGACTTCGGCGACCTCGTCGAGGGCGCGGACGGTCGGCTGGTCTTGGTCGACGAACTGGAGTCGATCACGGAGCCGGGCGCGTCCGCGAAGATCATCGCGGGCATCTTGGAAGCACTCGATGACCAAGACGCGACCGCGGTGTTCGTCTCGCACTTGGCACGCGAGATACGCGACGCCGCCGACTTCGCGGTCGCTGTCGACGGAATCGAGGCGGCCGGGCTCGTCGACGGCGAACTCCGGGTGAACCGCTCGCCGAAGAAGGGACATCTGGCACGCTCGACGCCGGAACTCATCGTCGAGAAGCTCGCCGACGACCGCGGCGGCGAGTTCTACGACGACCTCTTGGAGAAGTTCTGAGCAACGTTCCGGGCGGCGGTTTGGTAGTGGTTGTCGACGCTTCGCGGCGCGGTAAGCGATCCTTCGTGCTTCCTACGCGGTCGTCGGGGCCGAGTCCGTCGCGTCGTCCGCGGCGCGGTCGCCGTCGGTCGGCTCGCCGAACGCGTAGACCGTGTTGTGCCCGGTCACGGTCACGTCGAGCACGTCGCCAACTTCGACGCCGCGTTCCGCCGCGTTCTGCACGATGATCTGCCGGTAGGCGCTGTCGCGGCACTTCACGGAGTCGCCGGTGCCCTCCTCGACGACGAGTACCTGGAACTCGTCGCCGACCATCGATTCGTACGCTTCGCCGACGACCGTCATCTTCAGCTCTGACATCGCCTTCGATCGCTCCTTTTTGACCGTGCCGCCGAGCCCCTTCATGTCCGCGGCGTCGGTGCCGGGACGCTTCGAGAAGCGGGTGACGTTGATCTTCTCAGGACGGACCTCCGCGAGCAGATCCATCGAGCGCACGTGGTCGGCGTCGTCCTCGGTCGGGAAGCCGACGATGAAGTCGGTCGAGAGGGTCCAGTGCTCGAGCCGGTCGTCGAACGCCGCGACGACCTCGCGGAACTTGTCGACGCGGTGTTGGCGGCGCATGTCTTCGAGCACGTCGTCGGAACCGGACTGGACGGGCGCGTGGATGAAATTGTAAAGCTTCGGGTTGGCGGCGAACACGTCGGCGAGCTCCTCGTGAATCCCGTGGATCCCGCCGGGGTTCGCCATCCCGAGCCGGACGCGGAACTCGCCGTCGATGTCGCAGATGCGATCGAGCAGCTCCGGGAGCTTCCGGTCGCCCGTGTCCCAGCCGTAGACACCCGTGTCCTGTCCCGTCACGCGGATCTCCTTCGCGCCGGCGTGGACCAGCGCTCGGGCCTTTTCGACGTTCTCCTCGACGGGCGGGGAGTCGACGCGGCCGGTGGCGAACTTCGTGATGCAGTACGAGCAGTTGCTCATACAGCCCCGCGCGATGGGGAGAATGCCGACGACGCCGTCCAAGACGGGCTCTGCGTCCGGCGTGGTCGTCGGGCACTCGCCGTTGAGCGCGTACGTCGGAACCTCGTCCCAGTGGAGAATCTCGGCGTCGATCCCGGCCTCCGCGAACAGATCGCCCTGCGCGAGCGCCATACAGCCGGTGACGACGAGATCAGCGGTCTCCTCGGCCAGCTCTTCGGCGCGCCGCAGCATGTTCCGCTCCGTCTTCTCGACGACCGTGCAGGTGTTGAGGATGGCGACATCGGCGTCTTCGGGGCGCTCGGCCGGGCGGTGGCCGCCGTCGCGGAGCGCCCGCTCGATCTCCCGGCTCTCGCCTCGGTTCGAGCTACAGCCGTAGGTTTCGATGTGATACGTCGCCATCGAGTAAGCGCACTACCGGGTCCGCGGGCAAAAACGCGACGGATCGGTGGCAGTTCGCGTTAGTCCTCGGCGACCGCGGTCGCCATCTGTGCCTCCGCGTCGGGATCGCGGGCAGAGCCCGGATCGCTCGCGTCGTCCGCATCGACCGCCTCGTACACCGATCGGCGGGCGTCAGTGGGGCAGAATCCCTCCTCGACGAGGCCGACCTCGGTCAGCTTCTCCACCGCGAAACGGACCGTCCGCGTGGAGAGGCGGGTCTCCTCGGCGAGTCCGGTCTGGTCGAAACGGCCCTCGGCTTCGAGGACGTAGTAGACGAGCTTGGCGCTCGGCGGAAGCGGTGAGAGCAGTTCGCGGGTACCTTCGTCCATGTACGCACACACGGTCGAGTCGGCCATAACCGTGGTCCGGGTGTGCGCGGAGTCCACACGTCCACGTCCAATTTATATAGGTGACACGCGACTGCGTCGCTCCGAGCGGTCACCACGCCGTCCGACCCCGATCCGCGTCCGAAATTGAAGTTCGGTCACGTCTCCGTCCGGAACTCGAAGCGCGCGCCCGACGCATCCTCGTCGATCGCGAACTCCCACCCGTGGGCCGCCGATATCTCGCGCACGATAGCGAGCCCGAATCCGGTTCCACCGGAGTCGTCGGACGTTCCGTACTCGACTGCCGCCTCCGGATCGATGTCGAAGCCGGTGCCGTCGTCCACAACGTAGAACCCGTCAGACAGCGACCCCACGGCGACGGTGAGGGGCTCGGGCCGCTCCGACGAGTCGCTCCCCACGGGCGCGTCAGAGTCGTCGTCTTCACTGCCCGGACGACCGTGTTCGACGCTGTTCGTAAACAGGTTCTCGAAGAGCGTCCGGAGCCGCTCCGGGTCGGCGTCGACGACGAAGTTGTCGTCGCGCACGTCGAGCGTCGCCGCCTCGGTGTCGACGGTTCGCCACGCGCGCTCTGCGGCCGGGGGTACCGGAACAGGCTCCGGATCGTCGACGGTCCGCCCCTGCCGCGCCAACGCGAGGAGGTCGTCGATGAGTTCTTCCATGCGGTCGTGGGCGTCTGCGACCTTGTCGAGGTCGGCGAGGGCGTCGGCGTCATCGATGTGATCCCGAGCGAGTTCGGCGCGTCCGGCGGCGACGTTGAGCGGGTTCCGGAGGTCGTGCGAGACGAGGCCGGCGAACTTCTCTAGGCGCTCCACCTCTCGTTTCAGCTCGTCGTCGCGCTCCCTGAGCTGTCTCGTCCGCTCGGCGCGGTCGAGCGCGACCGTGACGTTCGCCCCTAACACGCGCGCCAGCTGAGTCGCCGTGTCGTCGAAAAATCCGGGCTCGTCGGAGCCGAGCGGCATCACCCCGTGCTCGCCAAGCGGAACGACCAATATGCTCCGGAGGTCGCCGTACTCGACGACCGTCTCGGTCGCGTCGAGGTCGTCGACGGCGATCGGTTCGCCCCGCTCAAACGCCTCCCAGATGATCCCGTCGCCCGGACCGTACGCGGGCCGGTCGCCGAGCGCCGCCGTCGCCTCCTCGCTGAGCGCTGTCGGCGACAGGACGTTGCGGTTCTCGTCGTACAGCCTGACGCCGCTGCTCGGGAACTCGAGGATGTCGATCGCCGCGCGCGTGGCGATTTTCGCGATCGCCTCGCAGTCGTCACCCCGGAACATCGTTCGGGTCGTCTCGTGGAGCCGCCGGAGGATCCGCTCGACACGCTTCTGTTCGCCGATATCGGCGTACACGGAGTAGACGACCGTTTCAGCCGGACACTCGACGGGGATCACATGCAGGATGAAATCCCGAAGCCCCTCGGTGGTGTGCCGCTGTACCTCGATGCGCGACGGGGTCGCGCCGTCCGTGGGTGCGAGATCGGCCCGGGCGTCGTCGTCCGGGGTGATCCCGTCGCGGACCGCTCGGCCGCTGTCCTCGCTCGCCGAGTAGCCGAACGTCGCTTCGAACGCGTCGTTCGTGGCTTCGAGCCGCCGACCGTCGCCGTCTCGTTCCGCCGTCCGCGCCGCCGGTAGCGGAAGGTCGTCGAAGAGCGCGCTCAGCCGATCGCGCTCGCTCCGAAGCTGGTTTTCCGTCTCGATCTGCCCGATGGCGTCTTCGGCGTGTGCGGCCACCAGTTCGGCGAACTCCACGTCGCGCGCGTCGAAGGCGTCGCCGCCGGCCGCGATCGCGTGAAACACGCCCTCGGAACCGATCGGAACCCGGAGCACCGATCGCCCCTCGTCGTCCGTCGGCGTCGCGACACCCTCGGCGTCAGCCGTCCGAGCGGCCTCGTCGAGGGGAAACGCGTCCACCTCGTCGACGCTGACGTGCGCCGAACGGGCGGCGGGAACGAGCGTACCTCCTCGGCGACGGGCCGCGACGCAGCGGTCGAAGTCGAGGATTTCTTCGGCCGCGTCGACCACGCGGTCGAATACCTCGTCCGTCACGTGGACCGACGCGAGGTCACTCGCAAAACCGTGTATCGCCGTGATCTTCGCGTTCACCTCCCGGAGGTCCCGCTCGGCGCGGCGGCGGTCAAGCGCGTTTTCGACGCTGTTCGCGAGCACCTCGTACCGGTCGCGTCCGATCCCCTTCTGGAGGTAGTCGGTGACGCCAGCGGAGATCGCCTCGCTCGCGATCTCCTCTGACCCCCGTCCGGTGAACAGCACGAACGGGAGCCCGGGGTCGACCGACCGGACGGCCTCAAGCAGTTCAAGCCCGTCCAACCCCGGCATGTTGTAGTCGCTGACAACGCAGTCGACGGGCTCCTCACGCACGACGGCGAGCGCGTCCGTCGGATCCGTGCGGATGACCGTCTCGACGCCGTCGACGAGGCGTTCGACGTGGGTGGCCGCGAGGTCTGCTGCACCCGGCTCGTCGTCGACGAAGAGGATCCGGTTCGGGGGGCCGTCTCGGGCCGGCGCGCTCCCGGACTCGTCGCTCGATCCGTCGCGGATGTCGTCGGGTCCGGGGTCCATAGTACCCGCTGACGCTACGCGCTGTTTTATTTTTCGCCCCGGAGACCAGATCTGAGAATCGGTGAGGAAACGAGCGCGGTCGCGTCGAAAGGCCTCTACAGGAAGTCTTCGACGTGGTCGGCGACTTCTTCGGGAGTGTCGCCGACGGGAACGCCCGCGTCGTTGAGCGCGTCGATCTTCGACTGGGCCGTGCCCGTGCCGGAGCCGGAGACGATGGCACCCGCATGGCCCATCCGCTTGCCCGGCGGTGCCGTGCGGCCGGCGATGAAGCCGGTGACCGGCGTGTCCATGTTCTCGCCGATGAACTTCGCGGCCTGCTCTTCGTCCTCGCCGCCGATCTCACCGCACATCACGACCGCGTCGGTGGCGGAGTCGGCCTCGAACGCCTCTAAGGCGTCGATGAAAGAGGTGCCGATGATCGGGTCGCCGCCGATGCCGATCGCGGTCGATTGGCCGAGTCCGCGCTCAGTGAGGTTGTCGACGACTTGGTAGGTGAGGGTCCCGGAACGGGAGACGAGGCCGACGCGGCCCTCGGAGAAGATGTTGCCGGGGAGGATGCCGAGCTTCGCCTCGCCGGGCGTGATGATGCCCGGACAGTTCGGGCCGATGAGGCGGGTGTCGGTCTCCGTCAGGCGCTTGTTCACCTTCGCCATGTCCTGCGTCGGAATTCCCTCCGTGATCGCGACCGCCAGATCGAGGTCGGTGTCGAGCGACTCGAAGATCGCGTCGGCGGCGAACGCCGGCGGCACGAAGATGACGGAGGCGTCCGCGTCCTCGGCCTCGACGGCCTCGTCCACGGTATCGTAGACGGGGACGCCGTCGACCTCCTGACCGCCTTTACCCGGCACCGCGCCGGCGACGACGTTGGTGCCGTACTCGATCATCTGGCCGGCGTGGAACTTCCCTTCCCCGCCGGTGATACCCTGCACGACCACTCTGGTGTCGTCGTCGACAAAAATGCTCACGCGAACCACCCCGTGGTGAGCGTGAGGTTATCGTTCGTGAACGAGCGACCGTCGGGAGCGAGTGAACGTACGATAGAACTCATTGGGCCACCTCCTCCGCGTTCTTCACGGCACGCTGAACCGCGTCCTCAAGCGTCTCCTCGACCTCGACGAGGTCCGTATTCAGGATCTCCATCCCCTCCGCGGCGTTCGTGCCGGCGAGCCGAACGACCACCTTCTTCGGGATCTCGTCGAACTGTTCGAGGGCCTCGTTTATCCCCTTGGCGACCTCGTCGCCCCGGGTGATCCCGCCGAAGATGTTGAACACGACGGCGTCGACGTTGTCGTCGGAGAAGACCATATCGAGCGCCTGCGTGACGCGCTCGGCCTTCGCGCCGCCGCCGATGTCGAGGAAGTTGGCGGGAGAGCCGCCGTAGTAGTCGACCAGATCGAGCGTCGTCATCACGAGTCCGGCCCCGTTGCCGATGATGCCGACGTTTCCGGAGAGTCGGACGTAGTCGAAGCCGTACTCGCCTGCCTTCCGCTCTAAGTCGTCCTCGTAGGACTCCTCGGCGAGCTCGGCCAACTCGGGCTGGCGGAACAGCGCGTCCTCGTCGATGTTCATCACGGCGTCGGCCGCGACCACGTCGCGGTCACCCGTTATCATCACGGGATTGACCTCGATCTCGGAGGCGTCGTTCTCCTCGTACAGGTCGTACAGCGTCGAGAGGATCGACGCCACGTCGAGCGCCACGTCGCCGTCGACGCCCGCCTCGTAGACGACCTTTCGGGCCTGATACGGGTGGAGACCGAACGAGGGGTCGACGTGCTCGCGGGCGATCGCGTCGGGGTTCTCCTCAGCGACCTCCTCGATGTTCACGCCGCCCTCCGTCGACACCATCAGGACGGGCTTCCCCTCGCCGCGGTCCATGGTGACGCCGACGTACAGCTCGTCGACGAAGTCGACGCCGGCCTCGACGAGGACCGAGTCGACGGTGTATCCCTTGAGGTCCATCCCGAGGATCTCGTCGGCGTACTGTTCGGCCTCCTCGCGGTCGGTCGCGATCTTGATCCCGCCCGCCTTCCCGCGGCCGCCGACGTGGACCTGCGCCTTGATCGCGGCCGGATAGCCGATCTCGTCGACGGCGTCGAGCGCCTCGTCGACGGTCGTCGCGAGCCGGGAGTCCGGCACCGGGATCCCGGCGTCCGCGAAGATAGTCTTCGCTTGATGTTCGTGAAGTTTCATCCGTGTGGGATCGGTACCGACGGCGGCTTAAATGGTTCCGATCCGGCTCGAACGAGCGGCTCGCGCCGCAGCTCGGCAAGCGGCCTCAAACGGGGAAAGAGGTATACAGGACGCTCTGCCTCCGATCGTATGGGAACGGAACGAGGCGGAGACCCGCCGGGGCCGTCGGGTCTCCCGGTGGTGGGTAACATCTATCAGTTCGCGTCCGATCCACTGTCGTTCTACGAGGAAACGGCGCGCGGGTACGGACCGGTCGCACGGTACGAACTCGGTGGGACAGAGTTCTATCAGGTGAGCGATCCCGAACTCGTCGAACAGGTGCTGGTCCACGAGAACGACAAATTCCGCAAAGGGGAAGAGTATCGACGGATTCTCAGCCCCGTCATCGGCAACGGGCTGTTGATCAGCGAAGGCGAGTTCTGGCGACGGCAGCGTCACCGGATGGAACCGGCCTTCCATCCCGACGCACTCGCGGAGTACGCGTCGGTGATGGTCGACTACACCCGCCGGTTGCTGTCGGACTGGCGCGACGATACGGTCCGAGACATCCACGCGGACATGATGCGACTCACCGTCGAGATCGTCGCCGAGACCCTGTTCGACGCCGACATCCGGGAGTACGAGGTTGACATCGCCGACGCGCTCGAAGCGGTGATGGACCGCTCGGAGAAGCGGCTCAAACGGCCGATCGAGGTTCCCGACGTCATCCCGACGCCCGGCAACCGTCGGTACAAGCGCGCCCGCGAGGCGCTGTACGCGATCGCGGACGAGATCGTCGCGGCGCACGACGCCGACGGAGACGGTGTGGTCTCGCGGCTGTTGCAGGCGAAATCGCACGCGGAGGATCTCGACGACGAACAGATACGAGACGAGGTGGTGACGCTGCTTTTGGCGGGCCACGAGACGACCGCGCTCGCGCTAACCTACACCCTCTACCTGCTGGCGACGAACCCGGCGCAGGCGGAGAAACTGCGAGCGGAACTCGACGAGACGCTGAACGGGGCCCCGCCGTCGAACGATCTCGTCGACGATCTATCGTATACGAAACGGACGGTACGAGAGGGAATGCGCGTGTATCCGCCGGTACAGAGCGTGATACGGGAGCCCACGGAGTCGGTCGAACTCGGCGGCTACGAGTGCTCCGCGGGGACCGTGGTCACCATCCAACAGTGGGTACTTCACGGGCGTGAGTGCCGCCCGCGGGCAGTTATACAGCGAGTGGTCACCATCCAACAGTGGGTACTTCACCGTGACCCCCGGTTCTACGAGCGTCCAGAAGCGTTCCGTCCGGAGCGGTGGAGCGATGAGTTTCGCGAGTCGCTCCCGCGGTTCGCGTACTTCCCGTTCGGCGGCGGCCCGCGGCGCTGTATCGGCGAGAACTTCGCCAAGCTGGAAGCGCGGCTGGTCCTAGCCACGATCGCACGCGACTGGGAGTTCGACGCCGTGACCGACGAGCTGTCGCTGTCGCCGTCGATCACGCTCCGCCCGGACGGGCCGGTGAAACTGCGCGTCAGGCGGCGGTGACCACGACGCGAACCGTCCGCTCAGCGGTCGCCGCCCTCAGTCGTCGCCGAGGATGACGCGGTGGGTCATCGCTTCGGGGTCGAGCACGTCGTCCGCTTCTTCCTCCGTGAGGTATCCGGCTTCGACGGCCGCCTCGCGGACGCTTTTCCCCTCTTTGAGCGCCGTTTTCGCGACCTGGCTCGCCTTGTCGTAGCCGATCGCGGGGTTGAGCGCGGTCGCGAGCGCCATCGACTGTTCGACGCGCGTCTCGCAGTGCTGTTCGTTGGCCTCCAGCTTCGCGACGAAGCGCTCGCCGAACGTGGCCGCGACGTTCGAGAGGATCTCGGCCGATTCGAGGAAGTTGTGCGCGATGACGGGCTTGTAGATGTTTAAGTCGATCTCGCCGCGGGCCGCGCCCGCCGAGACCGCGGCGTCGTTTCCGACCACCTGCTTGTGGACCTGGTTGACCGACTCGGCGACGACCGGGTTGATCTTGCCGGGCATGATAGAGGAGCCGGGCTGGTTCTCCGGCTGTTCGATCTCGCCGAGCCCGTTTCGCGGCCCCGACGCGAGCAGCCGTAGGTCGTTCGCCATCTTGTTCAGGCTCCCCGCGATCGTGCGGAGCGCGCCGTGTGCCTCCGCCATCGCGTCGTGGGCCGCCTGCGCCTCGAAGTGGTTCTCGGCCTCGCGGAACGTCGTCCCCGTCTCCTCGGAGATGTACTCCGCGGCGAGGCCCGGGAACTCGGGGTGGGTGTTGAGTCCGGTGCCGACCGCGGTGCCGCCGAGCGCGAGCTCGCGGAGGTTCGACTGGACGGTCTCGGCGCGCTCGATCCCCTTCGCGACCTGCGTGCGGTAGCCGCCGAACTCCTGGCCGAGCCGGATCGGCGTCGCGTCCTGCAGGTGGGTGCGCCCGGTCTTGACGACGTCGTCGAACTCGGTCTCTTTGGTCTCCAGTTCGGCGTGGAGGATTTCGAGCGCGGGCACGAGATCCTTCTCGACGGCTTCGAGGGCGGCGACGTGCATCGCGGTCGGAATCACGTCGTTACTCGACTGGCCGTAGTTGACGTGGTCGTTCGGGTGGACGACGCGGTCGCCGATCTCCGCGCCGGCGATCTCGGCGGCGCGGTTGGCGATCACCTCGTTGGCGTTCATGTTCGAGGAGGTGCCCGAGCCGGTCTGGAACACGTCGACCGGGAACTGGTCGTCGTGCTCGCCGGCGATCACCTCGTCGGCGGCGGTGACGATCGCCTCCGCGGTGTCCTCGTCCAGCAGGCCGAGGTCGCGGTTCGCCTGCGCGGCCGCCTTCTTCACCACACCGAGTCCGCGGATGAACCGGCGGCTCATCGGAATTCCCGAGATCGGGAAGTTCTCCACGGCTCGTTGGGTCTGTGCGCCCCAGTAGGCGTCCGCCGGAACCTGCATCTCGCCGAGACTGTCCTCCTCAGTGCGGTAGTCTTCGCCCATGCGTGCGGCTTCCCGCGAAACGCCGTAAAAGCTACTGAACGCAGCCAGCACCGTCGAATCGTGGTATCAAGAGTCACGTCAATCGGTACCGAATTGCATACATCCGGAGAGCGTCCAGCTCACCCTTCCCCGCTTTTGAGAGCGAACGCGAGCGATACGAGCGCTCCGTTGATCCCGAACAGCCCGGAGACAAGCAACCCCAACGGCGGTTCCTCGCCCGGATTGGCGATGAGAAGTCCGAAAGACCCCACGCCGATCGCGGCCAGCCCGACCGTCAGGACGGCGTCTGCCCACTGGTTCCACGCGTCGTCGAGCGCGGGTTCGAGACGCGCCAACGGCCAGTCGGGATCGGATTCGGAATCCCCGCGGTCGTTGCGGTCCGTCCACGCGTCGTCGGTCCGCTCACTGAGCCGCGGGTCGCCGGAGGCGGGCGACCCGCCGCGGCCGAGCAGCTCCCGGAGCGCCGGTCGGCCGCCCGCCCCGAGGAGCGCACCAGTCCCGACGGCCAGGAGCCCGAGGAGGATCGGAAGAGACGTGACGCGGGCGTGGAGCGCGAAGAAGAGCGCGACGAACGCGAGTAGCGAGACGGCGGCGAGCGTTCCGCGGAGGGCGCGGCGGAGAGTGGAGAGCATGACTGGAGCGGGTGCTGGGGTCAGCGAGGCGGTCGGCGGAGGGAGCGAGGCGATCGGCGGAGGGGAGCGATCCTCGACCGACTCAGGCCTCGTCGACAGGGAGTAGCCCCGCCTTCCGGAGTTCGGCGTCGAGCGTTCCGTCGCCGTGTTCGGCGTACGCGGCGGGCGTGTACGTCTTGATCTCGAGAGCGTGAACCGACTTCGTCATGTGGTCGCCGACGGCGTCGTACACGCGCTGGTGCTGATCGACGAGCGACTCCCCCTCGAATGCTGGCGAGACGACGAGCGCGGCGAAGTGCGCGTCCTCGTCGTCGTCGTCGTGGATCCGCGGATTCGTCACGCGCGCGACGGCGTCAGCGATGTTCGCTTCGATGAGGTCTGCGACCTCGGCCGGATCGATGGTCATGGTCCGTGTCGGGTCTCGGCGGGCAAAAAGCGACCGCATGGGTCCGAGCCGCCGGTCAGCCCGTCGCCCAGTCAAAGATGTCGCGCTGACGGTCGAGGAACGTTCCGAGGTGATCGCTCTCGACGGGAATCACGGTCCCGTTCACCTCGTCGAGAAGCTCTCTGACTGGGCCGATCGGGGCGTTTTCGTCGTCGAAGCCGTGCCAGGCCCGCACGGTCAGTCCGTCTGACTCCCGGTCGATCGACACCTCGGCGAACAAGCGGGCTTCGCGGGCGACGGCGGACGCGCCCTGTCGGAGCGCCTCGCGGAAGTCGGCCGCGACGGCGTCGGCGACGGCCGGCGACACCGATCGGTCCGTGTACTGGTTCACCACCGCTTCGGCCCCGCGAAGGCGCGCCAGCGGCTTCGAGAGCCGGAACAGCAGCCGCACCGCGAACGGGATCGACGCGAGCCGGGCGAGGCCGGTCTCCGCCGGCGGGACCACCGTGCCGACCAGCCCGACCCGGTCGCCCGGCGTCGCGGCCGCGAGCGCGAACGGGCCGCCGCCGGAGAACCCGACATGCGGCACGCGCACGGGCGTTTCCGCCGCAATCTCCTCGGTCGCGAGCAGTTCCCGTACGTCGTCTCCCCAGTTGGCCATCGACCAACCGCGCGGCGGCGGCGACGACCGCCCGTATCCGGGGCGATCCGGCGCGACGAGACGCACGCCGGCCTCGGTCGCGGTCGAGTCACAGACGGCCGCAAACAGCCTTGAACCGGGGGTTCCGTGGTGGAGAACCAGCGGGGTGCCGGTCGGATCGCCGGCGAGAGCGTACGCGACCGTGCGACCGTCCGGAAGCGTGCACGCGCGCGTCGAAACGCCTGTCCGTTGCGTCGCGGGCGGTTCGCGTGGGGTCATACCATCCGTTGGTGCGTTCGTGCCGGCTATATGCTTCCATTTCTCGATCGCTCGAACCCCGGCTGGCAGTCCGGTCGACCGCTCCGAACGGGATTCCATCCTCCCCGTATTCGTCTACTCCACGCGCTCGAACACGAGCCCGTAGTGGTACGGAGGGAGGTCGATCTCTCGGACGAGCCGGAGGTCTGTCGCTGACTCGACGGCGGTTCGCGTCTCGTCCGGGCCGATCCGGAGGTCGGTCGGCGGTCCGCGGGGCTCGCCGCCGACCGTCGTCTCCGCCCGCGGCCAAGCGCGCCAGTTGACCACGACGAACCGACCGTCGGGCGCGAGCGCGTCGGCGACCGCCGCGAGGAAGGCGTCTCGCTCGTCGATCCCGTGGAACGCGTTCGCGAGCAGTGCGACATCGACCGGCTCGGGAAGGTGGGAATCGAGGTCTCTGGCGTCACCGCAGATCGGAACGACGGTCTCGATATCCTGTTTCTCCGCGAGCGCCGAGAGTTCGTCGAGCAACCCCGCGTCGACGTCGACGGCGTACACGGGTGCCGGGTCGACGATTCGCGCGGCGGGCAGTGCGAAGTAGCCGTTTCCACAGCCGATCTCGACCGTGCTGTCGCCCTGTTCAAGCCCAAGTCGCCGGAGCGTGTCACCCGGCGTCGGCCAGAGACGGCTCCACCAGTCCCAGTCCGGTTGTCCCGTGTTCTGGAAGCGGTCCATATCGGTAGATAGCGAGGATGACAGCCTTATCGGTTCCGGGGCAGAGACGGCGGCGACTGAGATCGGCTCACTCGCCGGTCGTGAGTCGACGCAGCCGCGGGAGCGCCTGCTCGTAGCCGAGCGCGACGACGCCGACGTACAGCGCGAGCAGCCCCATCGCGATTCCCCACGCGCCGAGCGCGAGGTCGCCGGCGGTGACCGCCGACAGTCCGAACCGTTCGAGGACGACACCGCCCGCGGCCGCCGCACCGGCACCCAGCGTGACGGCGACGAGTTCGGCGATCTCGACTGCGACGGCGGGTAATTCGACCATACCTGACCACGGCGACAACACGATATGACTCTTTTGGACCGACGGCATAACGAAGTCGAACCGGCTGGACGGAGAGAAGAGAACGGAGCGGCGCGCTGCAGGGCGGCAACGGTGTCCGACGGCGCAGCAACGGAGAGCGGCCCTTTTATTTCCGTGAACGCGTATCACCGCGTACGCATGAGCAACGGAGACGGCGACGGTCGGAACGACCTCCGGATGCCCGACGACGACGAGGTGTTCGCGGAGGTCGTCGAGATGCTCGGCGCGAACCGCGTCAGGGTCCGCTGTGCGGACGGCACGGAGCGGACCGCGCGCATCCCGGGGAGGATGCAAAAGCGCGTCTGGATCCGCGAGGACGACATCGTGCTCGTCGAGCCGTGGGACTGGCAGGATGAGAAGGCCGACATCTCGTGGCGCTACGAGAAAAGCGAGGCCGAACAGCTCCGCGAGGAAGGACACCTGCAGTGACGCCCTCGACAGCCTGAACGGGTCGGCCGCCTCGCCGCCGTGCCCCACTCACCCTCGATCAGTTCTTCCGGTCTCGCCTTCCGTCACTCGCCAATGAACCGCTCCCGTTCCGCGAGCGCGGCCGCCGTCCCGTAGCGTTCGACGAGCGGGGCGTACGCGTCTCCGAGCGCGCGCATGCAGGTGGCCGTCGAGACGAATCCGAGATCGTCCGTCACCGACTCCACCGGGCGACCTTGCAACACCTTCTGGACGAGCAAGCGTTCCTCGCGATCGTCGAGGGAGGTGTCGTCCGTCTCGACGGGGTCGTCCGCCCCGCCGGGACCGCCTGCCTCGTCTCCCTCCTCCGACTCGATTAACGCCGCGAGCGCGAGGTCGCGGAACGCGCCCGGCGCGCTGTCGTACATCCCCGGCCCGAACGACGCACCCACCACGGAGCGCCACTCCGCCGCCGTCAGGTCGATCGGGACCGACGCGGAGCAGGCGCGAAGCGCACCGCGAACCACGTCGGCGTCGACCTCGCGGTGGGCGTCCGAGAGCCCGTCGCGCTCGCGGTCACGGAAGCTGTCCGCGTGTCGATCAAGGAGATGCGCTCCCGCCTCGCCCGCCGACCGGAGCATGACTGCGGAATGCTCGCCGGAGGTGTCGTTTCGGGAGGTTGAGAGGTGAACCGTCCGGTAGCCCGCCCGTCGCCAGAATCGGAGCAACCGAGGCGTCGCGCCGTAGCCGACCGAAAAGTAGTCGGTCTCGACGCCGTCGTCCGCCGGCGTCCGACTCCCGAACTCGGCGTGGACCTCCGCGAGCAGCCGCGAGCCGAACCCCTCGTCGCGGAGCGCGTCGTGCGTCGCGATCCGAACGGTCCGGAGGCCCCGCGGTTCGGCGGCCGTCTCGTCGCGGAGCTGGCTCGTGAGGAGGTCAGGAACCATGTTCCCGCGGACGCGCTCGCCCTCGTACATCCGTCGGCGAGTCGCCGCGTCCAGTCCGCCCTCGCGCGCGAGCAGAGCGACGGCGACGACCCGTCCGTCGACGACGAGCGCCCGCGCGAGGAGGTTCGGCGCGTCGAGCAGCCGCGCGAGGTCGTTCGGCTCCGTGCGGTAGTGCGCGGCCACGAGCAGACCGAACGCCTCGCCGAGAAGCGTTTCGTCGGCGAGCAGGTCGGCGGGAGGAAGCGGTCGGTACGTCGCGTCCGTGACCCTCGCGTCCGCGACCGACGCGTCGACTGCCGGCCGCGCATCGAGCAGCAGCGCACGCGACGCCCACGCCTCGATCGGATCGTCACGCGCGTATCGGATCGGCTCGTCGAGCCGAACGTCTCGAACGGAGAACCGGCTCGCGAGCAGTCGCTCGCGGAATCGGATCGCGAACCCCCGGCCCGACCCCTCGTAGCCGTGGACCGTCGTCGAAAAGGCGATCGATGGCGCATCGAGGAGACGTTCGAGGAGTCGAACCGACAGCGCGGCCGCCTCGTCGACGATCACGACATCCGGATCGTCGGGTAACTTCGCCGCCTCCGCAGGAGACAGGTAGCGGACGCGCCCACCGCCCGGCGCGTCGAGCAGGCGCGTCGCTCCCGTCGCGCTCTCGGTGGTTCCGGTATCGTCGTCAGGTTCGACACTGTCGTCGCTCCCGTCGTCGATCAGTTTTCGGGCGCGCGCGAACACCTCCGCGGCGCTGTCGATCCCCGGCGCGGTGACGAGCACGTCCGCGCCCGCGAGCGCCAGCGCGCCGGCCGCGATCCCCGCCGCGCTCGACTTGCCGCGCCCGCGGTCCGCCTCGACGACGACCGCGTGTTCGGGAGTCGCGAGCGCTTCGAACGCCCGCACGGCGCGCGCCTGATCGGCCGTGAGACAGGCTGCGTACGCGGTATCTGGGAACGTCGAATCCGGCGGCACGGTCGGCGTTTGCGCTCTCGACACCGTCTCCGTGGATCCCGCAGGCTCCATGGAGAGCTCGTCGCGCTCGATGGCGTCGGTTCCGTCCGTGCCACCGCCGAGCGAGACGATCGCGATCCCCGGATGCGTTCGGAGCGTGTCGACCAGCCGCCCGCGGAAGCGACCGGTCACGTCGTCGATGCCGTACGGCGGGACCGCGAGCGACACGTCGAAGCGATCGCGCGTCTCGGGCCACGCGTCGAGATCCGGCGTGACGAGAACGAGGAGCCCTCCCCCGTCGACCGCGCCGACGCACCGACCGAGTGCGTTCGGCACGAACTGCTCGTGGCAGTCGAGAACCACGACCTCGCGGGTGCGCCCGAGCAACCCGTCTGCGCTCCGCGGCCGGTGCTCCTCGAACCGGAATCCCTCGCGCGTCGAGACGATCGAGGCCTCGTCGGGGCGGTTTCCGATAGTCGCCTCGATCGCCGTGTACGCCGCGTCGATACCGCGGTCGCGGTCGCCGGCGAACACGAGGACGCGTCGCTCGTTCGCCGCCTCGGCCGCCCGTTTCGCCCGCCGTGCCAGCGTCGCGATCATCCGTCTGTCGTGCTCTGTTGTCCGGGACGGCGGATGTGTCTTGTCCTCTCCGGTGGCAGCCGGTCGGCGAAGCGAGCGATCCGGCTGCGCCGAGGCGGGAAGCTTACGGCGGCGCGGGGCGTCGGTTCGCGTATGACCACGGTCACGCTCGTCGGTACGCGGCTCGCGGACATCGGCCGCGAGTTCGTCTACGAGGGCGAATCGCCCGACTGCGAGGGATGTCCGTACCGCGGGCAGTGTCTCAACCTCTCCGAGGGTACCCGGTATCGGGTGACGGGAATCCGAGAGAACGCGCAGACTCTCGACTGCGCCGTCCACGACGCCGGCGTCCGCGCGGTCGAGGTCGAGCCGGCTCCCGTCCCCGCCACCGTCCCGTCGAAGCGGGCGTACGCCGGGAGCAAGGCCTCGCTCGCGGGACCGTGCCCGCACACCGAGTGCCCGAGCCACGGCTACTGCGTCCCCGACGGGGTCGACTTCGACGAGGAGCGCGTCATCGATCAGGTGCTCGGCGAGCCGCCGCACGACGAGTGCGCGCTCGACCGCGACCTGACGCTCGTGGAGTTTCGCGCCGAGGAGTGAGGCGCGGAGCGAAACGACGGTTCGGCCGACCTACAGCGCGGTGACCGCGTTCAGCGTGATCCGGATCGCGCGTTCAACGTTGTCTTTGGCCTTCTCCGGGAGCTCGTCGTCTCCATCCGCTCCCTTCTGCGTTCCCGCGACGAGGTTGCCGTCGACGGTACAGATCGCTCCGGCCCGCAGTCCCTTTCGCCGAGCGAGCGAGAAGACGGTCGCGGCCTCCATCTCGATCGCGAGCAGGTTCGCGTCGTTCCAGTCGTCGACGTACTCGTCGCTCTCGTTGTAGAACGCGTCGTCGGAGACGATGGGGCCGACGTGGATCTCCTCGTCGTTGGCCTCGGCAGCCGAGACGAGTTCGGTGAGCGCGTCGTAATCGGGGACAGCCGGGTACTCGACCGACTCGTACCGCTTGCTCGTCCCCTCCTCTTTGGCCGCGCCGGTCGCGACAACCATGTCGCCGACCTCCATGTCCGCCTGTAACGCCCCGCAGGTGCCGCACCGGAGGAACGTATCCACGCCGACCCGCGCGAGTTCCTCGACTGCGATCGCGGCCGACGGGCAGCCGATCCCCGTCGAGCAGATCGTGAGGTCGACGCCCTCGTAGCTCGCGTTGACGACCTTGTACTCGCGGTTCTGCGCGGCGACCTCGCTGTCGTCACACAGGTCGGCGATCCGGTCGACGCGACCGGGGTCGCCGGGGATGATCGCGATCTCGTGGACATCTCCCTCCTCGACCAGCAGGTGCGGCTGTTTCGCCATATGCGTCGAGACTCCCGCGCCGAGCAAAAACGGACCGGTCGGGTGACGGGATAGCGGCCGCAAACTCGAATTGATATCGCGGAATATAATTTATCATTAGTCTGGAGGCGTCGCTACCACCTTCGCGGCCGCCCCGGCAGGTTAACCGATCGACCGGTTTATCGCCCGTCGACGGCAGATTCGGGCATGCCCGACTCGGACGCCGACTCCATCGCTTCGACGATCGTCGCCGTCGTGATCGCCTTCGCTCTCGTCACGCTCGTCGCGGGATACTTCCTCGGAGCCAACTGGACGCAGGCGGTGCTGGTCGGCGGGTTCGCGAGCGTCGTGGCCGCCGCGTCGGCGTGGCTGACGGCGCGGAGAGAGTGACGACCAAATTGTTGATCGGGTTCAATCCCACGCGCAGTCAATTCCCCCGACCCGTCAGGGAACTACGAACCCCTGACTCGGCGTACCGTTAACGGTGATATCGTCGGGATCGTACACTAGAGTCCCACCGTTGTTCCCTTGACCGGCTAGACTGAGCTGATCCACGTAGAGGGTGGCACTCGAGACCCCGAGGTCAGCGGTGTACCCACCACCGTCGAGATCTGCCGAGATGAGAGAGATATCTCCGTTCGAGTTGAGCGTGATATCACCATTGTTGGCGTTCATCGTCGTTTCGTTCGCGAATATGCGCCCGTCGGTACTCCTGATGGTGATCCCGTCGTTGCCCCGAGCTGTCAGGCTCGCTCCGTCGATTCGGATGTCGCCCGTCGCGGTCAGCTGAACCGTGTCGCCGGTGGACGTGAAGTCGGTGCCTGCGGTGATCGTCTTCGCAGTGATATCGACCGCGTCGCCGGTCGATCTGATCTCCCCAACCTCGGGGTAGATCACCAGATCGACATCCGGGTCGTTGTATCCGTCTTCCAAGTCCTCTTTGCTTATCACCTCCTCACCGGGGTCGTAGACACCGTTTCCGTTGGGATCGTTGAACGCCGATCCGTCGCCGTTCCCGTCTTCCGGCGGCTGGGCGGTGTCGGTGTCGACAACGGTGACCGTGGTCGTCGTGGTGTCCGTCAAGCCTTCGTCGTCCGTGACCGTCAACTCGACCGTCACATTCTGATCACTAGAGACGTCTGTCGGCGCGTTGTACGTCGCGTTCGGCGTCGCGGTGTCGTCCTCAGCTACCGACCCGGCACCCGACGTGATCGTCCACGAGTAGCTCTCGATCGAGCCGTCGGCGTCGCTGCTTCCCGACCCGTCGAGAGTGATACTGTACCCTTCACCGACTCGGTCCAGCGAGTCGGCAACGGCAGTCGGCGGGCCGTTCCCCGACTCCGCTGACAGCGGCGACCGAAGCGTGTGGTACAGCCGGTCTCCGCTCTCGGTGTCGAAGAGGAACACGTCGATATACCCTGAGAACGAGTGGTTCACTGTCACCTCGTCGCCGACGTCGAACGTCTCGGTTTTTCCTTGCCTGTCGGTATACGTCCCGTTCACTCCGCCGTCAGCTATCTCCGCGAGGGAGTACGGTCCCACGCGGCCGGTGTCGCCGCCCAACCGGAACAGAACGTTGTCCGTCTCAAGACTTGGACCACCAACGTGCCGAACGGTTACCGCGGATTCCGTAACTTCGGTTTTGATATTAAGACGGGTGTTGTCGCTCTGTTCTTGTATGGTGCTCGTCTGCACAAGAATACCGGTACCGAGCGTCACTGACGCCACAACCACGATCGCGACGAGGAGGATAACGCCGATCGATTCGGTGACGGCTCGGTCGTTCATGGGAAGTGCTGTCGCCCGTGCCGGTCGGACTTCTGTGGCCAATGGCGTTCCAAATGGGGCCCGGGATAGGAGAGCTAGGCCACCGGTGTTTAGAAGTGTTTTGTCCATGAGGCCGAGCCGCAGCGATTCCGCATCGCACTTGGTGGAGCGTTTATGTCCGTGGGGCATAGACGTTGGATCATGGGACCCACGCCTGCCGATCGAGGGCAGTCAAATGTCGTGGGATTCATCCTTATTTTTGGGTTTCTGCTGGTCAGCTACTCGTTATTTCAAGCGTACGTGATTCCGAACCAGAACGCGGAGATCGAGTACCAGCATTATCAGGACGTTCGGGACGACATGACGGACCTGTACGCCGAGATAATTACGCTCAGTGAGTCGTCGAGCGATCGTCAGGTGCTCGTTCCCGTCGATTTGGGGATGTACTACCCGTCACGGTTGCTGTTCCTGAACCCTCCTCCAGCGGCGGGATCGATCCGGAGCAGCACACAGGGGGCGATCCAGATCGGCGGAGCAAACGCGACTGAGATCTGCGGCGGTAGCGACACAACCGGACTCATCTACTCGCCGAGTTACAGGGTTACGAACCAGCCGGACCTTCGGTACGAGAACGGACTGCTGTACGTGGAGGCGGACAACGGCGCGAACGCGATGCTTGAACAGCGGCCGATCCTTACCGGGGACACGATCAACCTCTACCGCCTGTCCGGAACGCTACGCACCCAGTCGGGCACCGACACGCTTCCGCTCGAAATAACCGGTCCCGGAACCTCCGACAACTCCGCCACCGGCGTCTCGGTGACAAACGTCACTCTCCGAAGTGACCTCCCGGCAGAGGAGTGGAACCAGAGCGTTCTCACGGGTGATCAGAGCGAACTCCACGCGGTGACTGTCGACGACGACACCGTTCGGATCGAAGGGTTCAGCGGTAACTACGACGTGAGATGCCACTCCGTCGGGCTCGGGCAGCGGCCATGAGTCGATGGTGAACGTCGCAAACAGTCGATCGACGATCGACGTAACTGACCATCGACAAAGCCATATGCCGGCCGCATGAACGATCGCCTATGACCGCAGTCGGCATCGACGGTGTCGGAATCTGGACCGGAAACCTCAAACTCGACCTTCCGGGCACGTTCGCGCCGGAGAAGGGCGACGACCCGGAGAAGTACACGAAGGGGCTCGGCCTCAACAACTCCTCGTTCCCGGACGTGTACGAGGACATCGTCACGATGGGCGCGAACGCCGCGAAGAATCTGATGGACCGCAAGGGTCTCGAACCCGCAGATATCGGTCGGATCGACGTGGCGACGGAGTCGGCGTTCGACCACTCCAAGCCCGTGTCGACGTACATTGCAGGCTGTCTCGAACAGGTGTACGACGGCGATTTTACCCATGCCAACAAAGGCGAGCGGAAGTTCGCCTGCCTCGCCGGGACGCAGGCGATAGACGACGCGTACAACTGGATTCAGGCGGGTCGGAACCGAAATCGTCCGGCGCTCGTCATCACGACGGACACGGCGCTGTACGCCCGCGGCGATCCGGGCGAGGCGACGCAGGGTGCCGGTGCCGTCGCGATGCTGATCGACGAGGACCCATCCATCGTGGCGCTCTCGACAGACCAAGGATACGGGTCGAAAGACGAGACGGACTTCCTGAAGCCGAACCAGCAGTTCCCGAGCGTCGACGGCAAGCGCTCGGTGCAGGTGTACCTCTCTCGGATGCGCGAGGCGCTCGAAGACTACGAGTCGGTCACAGATGATATCGAGCTCGACGATTTCGTATACGCCCCGTTCCACACACCGTTCCCGGGGATGGTCCGGAAGGCGGCGCTGCTGGCGTATCGACACGTCATCCGCGACACGGAATACGAGGACGAACTCGCAGACGTGATCGGCCGACAGCCGCGCGAAGCTGACTTCGCCGACCGCGAGTCCTACGAAGGGGCGATACGCGACTACATGGACGAGTTGAAGCGGACCGAACAGTATCAGTCGTGGTACGATACCGTCGTCGAACCGACGCTCGGGCTCTCGCGCGAGGTCGGCAACTGGTACACGAGCTCCGTGCATATCGCCCGCGTCAGCGCGCTACGTGACGCCATCGAGCGCGGCGGATCGTTCGTCGGGGACACGCTGCTCGTCGCCTCGTACGGCTCCGGGGCGCAAGCCGAGATCCACTCCGAGACCATCCGCGAGGGGTGGCGCGCGGAGATAGAGGGGCTCGACATCGACGACCAGCTCGTCGCCCGCTACAACCTGACGTGGAGCGAGTACGAGGACGTCCACGACGTTCACGAGTACGATATGGACATCGACCGCGAGATAGAGGAGTTCACGCAGCCGGACGCGGAATTCGTGTTCACCGGCTGGGGCCGGATGAACGAGCGGAAGTACGAGTACGTCGAATAGTCGTATCCCCGTGAAAACGGGTCACACGACGCCTCTCGAATACGATGGGTTTAAACGACGTTAGGCTGAATCTGACTGCAATGGTAACCATCTACGACGTGCCGGCCGACGCCCTCATCGAGGCGGTCGCCGCACGACTCGAAGACCGGATCGACGAGCCGGAGTGGGTCGAGTTCGCGAAAAGTGGCGCAGGCAAAGAGCTACCTCCGGAACAGGAGGACTTCTGGTACGTTCGCTCCGCGAGCCTGCTCCGCAAGGTTGCACAGAACGAACCGATCGGCATCGAGCGACTCGCGACCGAGTACGGCTCCAAAAAGCGTGGCTCGAACCGCTACATCGTCCGTCCGGGTGAACACGAAGGAGGGTCCCGAAAACTCATCCGCACATCGCTTCAGGTGCTCGAAGATGAGGGGCTCGTGACGACTGCCGCCGGCGAGGGTCGCCGGATCTCCGACGATGGTGAAGCCTTCCTCACCGAGGTCGCGACTGAGGTCTTCGAGGATCTCGACCGCCCGGAACTCGAACGCTACGCGTAGATCGCTCGATTTTTCTATTCACCCTCGTTCGCCTAGCCTCGGCTCCCGATGCGAGCAGGGTTGCTCGCGTTCTCTCGGTCGCAACGACGATCATCGCAACTCCAGCGATATATCGTATATCGCAATATTAAATTAGTTCTCCTTTCAAGATGAGCTTCCAAACGACATCCCCAGTATTGTAAGTCGATAACGAGGGCAGAGAATACGCTGGTACTCAAGCAGGCACTGTTCGACGGCATTTTACCGCTTTGCGTGAGTCAATACACGTGGAACCTAATTCCGTCCGAAACACGTGGACAGACCGGGCGGGCGAATACTCACCAGCGTACTATGCACATTACGGTCCCAATGAGACGAGTACGTTGATTTGCGACATCCTCAGCGAGTACCTCGACCATGACGCAACTGTTCTCGAACTCGGGTGTGGGTCTGGTCGTCACCTCAAATACCTCGCTAACCACGGCTTCGAGAACCTCTCGGGCGTCGACATCAACGCCGAGGCATTTGACACAATGCAGGAGACCTATCCTGAACTCGCCGGCGACGGAACGTTTCACTGTAGCCCGATCGAGAATATCATCGATGACTTCGACGACGGACAGTTCGACGCCGTCTACTCGGTCGAAACACTCCAACATCTCCATCCCGATGTCGAGTGGGTGTTCGAGGAGGTGGCTCGAATCACCGATAGCATCCTCATCACGGCAGAGATTGAGGCACCAGTACACAAATCATCGCCGTCTGACCCAGACGTGAACTACGTCGATGACGACACTCCACTATACTACCGAGACTGGGGCGACATCTTCACCTCGCTTGATCTCGTCGAGGTTGATGTCGTCCAAGGTACCAGAGACACCACGCGGACCTTTCGTCCGGCTAACTGATATTCCGCGTTCACCGAGAGGCCCTGATGGTGGGATATGGCCGCCGACTCAGCGGACCCGCTATCCAGTATTCTTCATGCCGGCGGCGATACCGTTGACGGTGAGTCGGAGGGTTCGTTCCTCCTCGTCGGTCCGGTGGGTGCGACCGAGGAGATCCACCTGTAGCAGGTTCAACGGATCGACGTACGGGTTCCGACGATCGAGGCTCTCGGCGAGCCACTCACGTCGAAGGAGCTGGTCGCGTCCGCTGACTGCGAGGACCAATTCGCGGCCGCGCTCGTACTCGCCGACGAGTTCGGGGAAGAACCGCTCGCGGAGGTCGTCGTCCGCGAGGTCGGCGTACTCGGCGGCGATTTCCGGATCGGTACGGGCGAGCGCCAGCCCGGCGTTGTCGAGGGTCGTCTTGAAGAAGGGCCACTCCTCGTACATCTCGCGCAGGGTGTCGAGCCCGGCCTCCTCACCGACGGCGTCGAGGTACGCATCGATGCCGGAGGCGAGCGAGTACCAGCCGGGGAGGATGAGCCGGGTCTGCGTCCACGAGAACACCCACGGGATCGCGCGCAGGTCTTCGACGGTACGCTCGCCGGAGCGGGAGGCGGGCCGCGAGCCGAGGTTGAGGTTCTCGACGACTGAGATCGGCGTCGCCTGTCCGAAGTAGGAGACGAACCCGTCGCTGTTCAACAGGTCGCGGTACGTCTCCCGGGCGGCGGGAGCCATCGTCTCCATCGCGTCGACCCAGCTATCGGGCACCTCCTCGGTGGGCTCTTCGTTGGCCTCGTGGCGCGCACGGATCTGGGCGTCGAGCATCTGTTCGAGTTCGCGCTCCGCGATCCGCGGGTTGGCGTACTTCTCGGCTATCGCCTCGCCCTGCTCCGTGAACTTCACCTGTCCCGTGACCGTCTCATTGGGGAGCGCGAGCAGCGCCTCGTTCATCGGGCCACCGCCTCGTGAGATCGATCCACCGCGACCATGGAACAGTCGGAGCGTAACGCCTTCGTCTCGACAGAACCGCGCGATCCGACGCTGGTTCTCGTAGAGGTCCCAGTTCGCGGCGAGGAAGCCGTTCTCCTTGTTGGAGTCGGAATAGCCGAGCATGACTTCTTGCACGTCGCCGCGCGCGTCGAGCGCCGTCGCGTACGCCTCGTTGTCGAACAGTGTCCCGAGAATGCGTTCGGCTCCGTTGAGCGCTGACTCGGTCTCCAAGAGCGGAACCACGTCGAGTCCGCAGTGGTCTGACAGCGAGACGACATCGACCTGATCGGCTAAGAAGAGCACTTCGAGGACGTGGCTCGGTTCCTCGGTCATCGAGATGCAGTAGGTGTCTATCGCCTGTGCGCCGTACTCGTCTTGCCACTCGGCGAGTTCTTCGAACCGGCGGATCACCCGCTCGGTCGTCTCCGAGACGTCGCCGGGATCGTCGGTGTCGACGACCGGGTTCTCCTGTAAGATTGCTCCGGTGAGGAACTTCTGACGGGCCTCTTCGGCCATGTCGCGGTAGTCGACGCCTTCCGCGGCGACGGCCTCGGCGACGGCCTCTGTGTGGTTCTCGCGGTGGTCGCGGAGATCGAGCGAAGCGAGCGTGAGGCCGAAGGTGTCCACCTGTCGGCGAAGCGGCTCGACGAACGATTCGCGCACGGCCTCCTGTTCGTCGGCGGAGAGCGACTCGGCGATAACATCAAGATCGGCGAGGAATGCGTCGCTGTCGGGGTACTCGCCGGGGCGCACATCGTCGATGCGGTCGAGCCGCTCGCGCATCAGGCGGAGCTTCTGCCGGTACGGTTCGTCGGGATACCGCGTTCGTGCCTCCTCAACGACCGTCGGGAACCGCTCGTCGTCGTCAGCGAGCGACGCGGTGAGCGCGTCGCCGACCGCGTAGCGCTCGCCGTCCTGACTCAGGACGGCCGAGAGCCGCTTGCACTGGTCGCGGTACTTTCCGACGGCGACCGAACGCTGGCGTTCGAGCGTCTCGTCTGTCACCTCGGGCGTGACAAAGGGGTTGCCGTCTCGGTCAGAGCCCGCCCACGAGCGGAACTCGAAGAGCTTCGGGCAGTCGATGTCGTCGTACTCGGCCGCGATCGTCTCCTCGAACTCCTCGTAGGCGTCGCCCACGACGTCGAAGAGGGTGTTCTCCAAGTACCACTGGACGTTTCGGGCCTCGTCTTGCGGCTCCGGCGGGCGCTGGCGCACCTGTCGAGTGCCCCAGAGGCTCGTCACCTCGGCGGTGACGTCGCGCCAGACCGCGTTCCGCTCTCGCTCCGTGAGATTCCGCTCGTCGAGTTCGCCGAGGTGGTTCGCGATCGAGCGGAGCTTCGACTTCACGGTCGACCGGCGGGCCTCCGTCGGGTGCGCGGTGAACGTCGGTTCGATGAGCACGTCAGCGAGCAGATCTTCGAGCTCCGCGGGCTCGACACCCTGCTCCGCGAACTCGGCGATCGTGGCTTCGAAGGAGTCGTGGAGGGCCCCCTCGTCGTCGGCGTTTCGGATGGCGCGTACTCGCTCGCGCTCTTCGGCGAGGTTGATCAGTTCGAAGTAGGTCGTGAACGCCCGAGCGACGATACCCTCCCGAACCTCGGAGAGGTCGTCGACCGTCTCGTGGAGCCGGTCACGACTTGATGCGTCTCCCCGACGGTAGTCGATCGCGGCGTTACGTAGCTCCTCGACCGTCTCGTACGCTTCGGTCGAGGCCTGCGCAGCGAGGACATCTCCCACGAGCGCACCGAGCTCCCGGATGTCCGTGCGGACATCTCTGTTGTGCAACTCCATACCACAGGTACTACCGAGCGAGTCGGTTAAAAGCGCGGTCTGAACGAATGTTTGCCTCAGAAACGAGTGAATATATTTATCGATCGTGTGGCTCCCCTGTCCGCGTTCGTCGAGTTTGCCGGAGTTCGTCGGAGTGTGTCGGAGTTCGTTGGAGACGTGCGTTCGATGGATGCGTGACCGGACGTGGTTCTCGCTCAGATAACCGACGCGATTCCCACTCCGGTGGAGGGTTCGTCACCCTTTTTACCGGTCCAGCCTGAACGACACGTATGAGTCAGTCCGACAAGTATCCGGCAGAGTCCGGACGGCGACGCTTCGTCAAAGGCGTCGTCGGCGGCGCTGCCCTAGCGGGGGTTGGCGCGATGGGGTCGGCGACAGTGAACACCCTGACGACGGCCGGCGGCGTCGGCGGGGGGTCGACCACTGCGATGACGATCCGTCAGACCGGCGGTCCAGCACCGCGCGGGCTCCCGCAGATCCCGCTACAGGTGACCGACGACGGGTACATCGAGGGTATCTGGCCCGAGACCACGACGATCACACAAGAGGGACAGGAGGTCGAGGTCGCACAGCAGGAGCTCGGCGACAGCGGTGTCACCTACTCCGGCGCGTGGTTCCAGTACTGCGGCGTCGAGTCACAGGAGAACATCCAGCCCGGCTTCGAGTCGGACAACCTGTTCCGCTCGGCGAGCGCCCCGCCGTACACGTGGCAGTCGGACACGTATTCGGCCGGCGACCGGATCCACGTCGACGACTTCACGGACTACGACGAGTGGGGTAACGGCATCGGTAGCGACGGCGTCGGCAAGCCGGCGAACGTCACGTGGCGCTCACAGGACACCGACGCCAGCCTCAACGTCGTCGTGATTCGCTCGACGCAGATCGAGGAGGCTGCCCAAAACGACGAGTGGCTGCAAGCGTCGACAGATCAGGGGTTCATCGCGTACCTCAATGTCTGTACGCACTTCTGTTGTATCCCCGACTACAAGGCGCTCGAAGAGTCCGCCCGCTACGACGCGGCCGACGGGACGTACTGCGTCTGTCACCAGTCGACGTACGACCCGTTCACCCTCGAAGAGGCGCTGTTCGTCGCTCGGCCCCGGCCTGAGTAGATCTCGACTCGCCCGCCGCGCTTTTCCCCCGACTCGCCGTACGACACGTCATGAGTGACGACCCTCCCGAGCGTCCCGACCAGACGAACGAGCTAGGCGAGACGAACGAGGCAGACGGGACAGACGAGGGGGACAAAACGGAGAGAACAGGCGAGACAGACGGGAGTGACGCAACCGACGACGATCCGTTTGCTTCCGAACTCGATCGCGCACGCAAACTCCTCGACGGCGAAGGCGTCGAGGCCCTGCACGTCGGGATCGTCCGCGACGGCGAGATCGACACCACGTTCGCCCAGCGCGACGACGAGGACGCCAGCGAGGAGGGGCTCCGCGCGCTTGCGCTGCTCGGGGCGCACGTCCGACTCGTCGCCAACGAGGCTGGAGTCGACGCTTCCACGGTTGCCGGCGACGCCGCGACGCTCGCGGGACAGGTCGAACAGATTCCGGCGACCGCAGACGATCTCCCTGAGGAGTGACTGCACCGCCGAAACGTGACTGTGCGGTCGCTACTCGCTCGCGCGGATCCGCGCGAGTTGGTGGACGATACCCGCGACCGCGACCAGAAGCACCGCGAGATTGAACGCCGCGAGCGCGAGCGGCTGGTACGCCGGGTCCAGCCACGTCCGGATCGCGGTCCCGGTCTGTCCGTAGAAGCTCCAGCCGGCGACTAACGCGAGCAGGACGAGGGCGGCGAGTCCGACTCGGTCGAGGATCGCACGGAGCCGGTCCGTACCGAGGCGGTCGAGTCTCGATCCGTCTTCCGAGTCCCGTTCGGTGTCAGTTCCGCGCGGTCCGCGGCCCGCGCCGTCGGGGCGGGCTGATTTGGCGAGGCTGTCGTCGGATTCGTTGGGTGTCGTGTCGGTGGGTGTGGGCGTGTCGGTCATAGTGCGCGATGGATCCGTCTGGTCGATCGATTCGCGGTTCGCGTCGTCGGAGCGTCGGTCGTCGTCGGTCATCGTCGCCTCCGCGCGACGAGCGCCGCGCTCGCGAGGGCGATCAGCGCGACGACGGGACCGAATCCGGGCGTCGAGTCGTCCGTGCCGCCGGCGGCGTCGTCGGCCCCGCTGTCCCGGTCTTCGGCCATGCCGCCCTCGGCAGCGTCGCGCTCGAAGTCCTCGACGGCGAACTCGACCTCCTCGACCGACTCGTCCGCGCTGATCGTCTCGCGCGGATTCAGGTTGGCGACCCCCTGTGTCTCGTCGATGAGGACGTCGTCGCTCCACAGCGCGCCGTCGACGTAGTAGTTGTAGTTCGCCGGGACCTCGGCAGTGACGGTGATGGTGTCGGTCCGACCGGGGCGCACCGAGCCGACCGTCTCCGTGGCGTCGGCCGCGACCACGTTCGATTCGGCCTGTCGCATCAGCACGCGGAGTTCGAGCGGATCGGACGCCTCGTCGCCGCGGTTGGTCACCGAGAGCGACACCGACAGCGTGGCGGTCTCGTTGTCGGCCTCGCTCACGCTGACGGCGACGGTCGGCCAGACTTGCCCGTCGGTGAAGCCGACGGACGAGTCGGCGTACTCGGGCGTAAGCGCGCCCAACCCACCGACTCGGGTCGTCTGGCTGGCGCGGCGCTCACCGTCGGCGAACACGACCGTCTCGATGCGATAGCCGCCGGCGCGCTCGACGTCGACGGAGCCGTTTATCGTTCGCTCACTGCCGCCGTCGACCTCGCCGACATCGACTGTCGTCTCGTCGACGAGGAGGCCCGACTCCGCACCGATGGCGCGGTGACGGACGGTAACGTTCTCAACGGCCGAGCCGCGGTGCCGAAGATCGATTCCCAGCCGAAGCTCCGCGGTCTCGCCGCGGACCTCACCGGGCGAGACGACCGTGTCGACGATATGAACGTCGCCGGGACGCTCGTCGGCCGACCGCGGGTCGGCGAGCGCGTCCGGCGCGGCGACGGCCCCAATCGCAGTGACGAAAAGCACCGCGAGCGCGGCCGCCAAGAGGGCAGTTCGAGTATCCATGGTCGATACGTCAAAACGGCGGCATATATGCTTTGTCTGGTTGATCGCCCGTTCTCTCGACATCCTTCGGGACGGCCAGCGGTTCGCTTGCGAGCCCGCCGCGTTCAGAGGATTCGATATCGTCCGCCGGACTCAGAGAGGTCTCCGCGGCGCGTCAGCTTTTCGAGAATCGTCCGAGCAGTCTCTGCAGACATACCGTGATCCGCCGCGCGCTCGACGACGGCCGCCTCGGTGGGATCGTCTGCCGCCTCGACGGCGTGTCGAACGATCTCAGTGCGACTCTTCGAGTCCGACCTACCACCCTCCGCGCGGGCTCCAGCCTCGGCAACCGCGTCCGCGTCGATCCCCGCGGCTTCGAGGTACTCGTCGTCGTCAACGCCGGCGTCGTCGACGGCGTGTTCGAGTTCCGAGACATGCGCCACGTCGGCGAACGCCGCGCTCTCGTCGCGCTTCTTCGCGAGCAGGGCGGCGCGAGCCTCGCGGGCGGCCGCGCGGTCGTCGGACTCGAAGAAGCGCTTGAGTTTCGTCGTTCGATGGGTCTTCCCGCAGCGCGGACAGGTCGCGCTGTCGCTCGTCTGCGGGTCGGAGAGCAGCCACATGGCCGCACACTCGTTGCAGCCGACGACCGCGTACATACATCCGCGTTCGCCGGGATCGGGTTTGAATCCTCGGTCGCCGGCCGGTTCGACCGTCCGTCGCCGACTCACACCCGGATCTCGATCAGCAGGTCCGACTCGGGCGAGTCGCCCATCATGTCGCGGACCCGGTCCCACGAGAGGTCGACGCGGGCGGTCACGGCCTCGGCCGCGAGCGCACCGCAGGCGTTTCCGACGAGAAGCGGCACCTGATAGTCCCGCGGGTCGTGTGAGAATCTGCCGTCGATCACGTGGGGGTCGCGGAGGGCCGCGCCAAGGAAGCCGGCTGCGAACGCGTCGCCCGCGCCCGTTGTGTCGACGGGATCGATGTCGAACCCGGGGTGTGAGACATCGCCGTGTGGAGTCCGGATCGTCGCGCCGTCGCTCCCGAGTTTGATCGCGACGACGCGGTCGTCGGGCTCCCACGGGTCGATGTCGGTCGCCGCGGCGAGCGCGTCGGCCTCGCGGTCGTTCAAGAAGAGCACGTCGGTCGCGCGGAGCGCAGCGTCGAACTCGCGGTCCCCGGCGCGTCGTCCGGGGTCAAAGCTCCGGGTCGCGCCCGCCTCGCCCGCGGCCGTCGCCATCGCGGCGGCGGTCTCCGGTTGCTGGCTGGTGAGGTGGAGGTGGTCGGCCGCGCGAAGCGTGTCGGGGTCGAACTCGGCCGCCGAGAACGACTCGTTCGCGCCGTCGTTCGCCAGCATCAACAGCTCCCCGTCGCCGTCAACGATCACGTACTTCACCGAGGTCGGCGCGTCGGCGTCGACGAGCACCTGTCCGGGGTCAACGCCGGCGCTCGCCAGTTCGCGGAGCGCCAGTGCGCCCGACTCGTCGCCGCCGACACTCCCGTAGACGACCGACTGACCGCCGAGACCGACGAGGCCGACCGCGACGTTCGCGGCGCTGCCGCCGCCCGACTGTTCGAGCCGCTCGATGCGGGTCTCGCCGTCCGGCTCGGGCAGCCGATCGACGTGGATCGTCACGTCCCAGTTGATATGGCCGGCCGAGACTACCTTCGGCACGCGGCCGGCCGACTCCGGCTCTAGGTCGGGATCGTCAACGGGGTCGTCACTGCCGGTCGAATCGGAATCGTCGACGGGGTCGTCACTAGGTGCGTCAGCGTCTCCGGCAGGATTCGGGTCCTCCGTCGAGTCGTCGTCCGCCGACTCCCACTCGGTGACCTCCTCGTTCCACTCCGCCACTTCGGCCTCCCAGTCGTTCGGCCTCGTTCCGCGCTCGGTGGGGCCGTCGTCACCCTCTCCGTTCATGGTTCTTCCCACGGTTCCACGGCTCCTTCTCCGAACAGCTCTCGCATCAACGTCACGATGCTTTCGGGGGGGAACTGCCCCTGTTCCGTGACAATCGCATCCATGTACCGCGGCGGCGTCACGTCGAACGCCGGGTTCTCGACGGCTATCTCGCCGACCGCTTCTCGGGCCTCTTGATCGATCACTTCGCTCTCGTCGCGCATCTCGATTTCGACGGTGTGGCCCGTCAGCGTCTCCGGGTGGAGCTTGATCGTTTGGGCCGCGGTCATGATCGGGACGCCGCGCTCGCGGGCGTTAACGGCGAGCCCCGACGTACCGATCTTGTTTATCACGCCGCCGTCGGCGGCGATCGAGTCGGCCCCGACGAGGACGTGGTCGACCTCGTCGAGGTACCGACGCGCCGCGGAGTCGACGATGAGTGTAACCGGGACGCCGGCGTCGCGCAACTGCTCGGCGGTGATGTGCCCCTGCTGGCGCGGGCGCGTCTCCTTGACGACCGCCGAGATCGACTTCCCCTGTTCGACGGCGGCCTCGATACACGCGAGCGCGTCCGTCGAATGACAGTGGGTCATCACGGTGTCGCCGTCGGTGAGGCGGTTCGCGCCGACGCGACCCAAGTCCTCCTGTGCGCGGTCCAGCTGCCTGACGAACGCCTCGCTCGCGTCAACGACGCTCCGTCTGAGGGCGTCGACCGAGTCACCCTCCATCCGCTGGAGGACGTACCGGAGGGCGTTCGGCAGCGACACCGCGGTCGGCCGGGTCTCGCGGAGCGTCCGCGCGGCCGATCGAATCGACGTGCGGAATGCCGACGGATCGCTCGCGGTCTCCCCACCCCCGGCCGCCGCGCGGGCCTGCACGGCGAGTGCCTCCGCGGCCGCCGAGGCGATGGTCGCCGCCCCACGGATCTCCATCGTCGCGATCGAGTCGGCGATCTCTCGCACCGCAGCCGCCGGTTCCGTGTCAGTCATACCGATCCGGTAGCCCGCCCGGTATTTATAAAACCGGGCGAGCGAGCCGTCCGTCTCGTTACGTCCCGATTCGCAGCTACTCGTCTCCGACGTCCGGCTGTTGTCCGTAGCTCGCGAAGCGCTCTTCGACGGTCGACAGCTGCTCGTCGGTGAGCACGTGCGGGGTGCCGACCGACGACGCTCGGAGATAAAGCCGGCAGAGGTCCTCGACGTGGCGGGCGTTCTCGACCGCCGTCTCGATGTCGGAGCCGGTGACGACGAGCCCGTGGTTCGCGAGGATCGCGGCGTCGGAGTCGGCCTCGGCCATCGCACCCACGACGTTCGCCGCGAGTTCCTCCGTGCCGAAGGGGGCGTAGTCGGCGAGCGGAACCTCGCGCCCCACGGCGACGATCATGTAGTGGACCGGGGGGAGCTTCCGATGGAGCGTCGCCATCGTCGTCGCCCACGGCGAGTGGGTGTGGACGATAGCGCCCGGTCTGTCGTGTTTATAAATTCCCGTGTGCATCGGCACCTCGCTCGACGGGGCCATCCGCCCCGCCAGCCGCTCGCCGTCCAGCGAGACGACCGGCACGTCGCCCGCGTCGAACGCGTCGTACGGGACCCCGGTGGGCGTGACCGCGATCGCGTCGCCGTCGCGGACGCTCAGGTTTCCGGTTCGCCCTGGTGTCAGATCTGCGAGCGCCGGCGCGTACTCGACGACGGCCTTGCGGGCGTCGCGCAGGCGATCGAGATTTTCCTCGGGGTCATCGCGGGTCAAAGCGCCACCTCGCGAAGCTCGTCGAACGCGTCCAGCCGGACATCCGGTCGATCTGGTTCGGCGATCTCGTCCGTGGCGGGTACGTCGCCGTCGGCGACGAACAGCGCCGTGTCCATTCCGAGGGCGTTCCCGCCGCCGATGTCTGCTTCGAGATTGTCTCCGACCACGAGCGCGTCGCTCGGGCGACAATCGAGCGACGCGAGCGCCGTCGTGAACGGGAGCGCGCTCGGCTTCTCTCGCCCGACCTCCTCGGAGGTGACGAGCCGGTCGATCCGGTCGTCAATCTCCAGCCGCGAGAGCTTCTGCAGCTGGACGCGAGTGGTGAGATTCGTGACGACGGCCACCGCGATTCCGGCGTCCGCGAGCGCGTCGACGGTGCGCTCGACGCCGTCACAGAGCGCCATCGCGTCGATGTACCCGTCCCAGTAGGCGTCACCGACCGCGAGCGCGGTCTCGGCGTCGTGCTCGTCGGCGTACTTTCGGAGGGCTCGCTTGAAGTAGATGTGTCGCGAGTGAGAAGCCGCCGTGCCGCGAGTCTCGCGTTTCGTCTCTCGGCGGCCGGTCGCGTACAGGTCGTCGAACGTCGACCGGTCCATGTCGTACCCGCACTCACGGAAGGCGGCGAGCGCGGCCCGCTTACCCGCCTCGTTGCACGGCGCGTACGGGTACAGGGTGTTGTCGAGGTCGAAGCAGACCGCCTCGTAGCTCATGTCACCACCCTCGGCGCGGCGGCGACTTAAGGCTGATTAGCGCTGGTGAGCCCATCAGCGAGTGCCAATTGTAGGTGCGGTGGCGCGCCTCCGAGCGGCCGACAGGCCGCGAGGAGTCCGCGAGGGACGCGGTGAGCGCTCGGAGAGCGCGAACCGCGAGGCTGGGGAGGCGTGAGGTGCGGTTGCGGTGCTGTGGGGATGGGACGGGGATCAAAAGGGGCAGTCACCGGCGGCTGCCAGAGGCGCGAAGCGACTGGGGCTTTGAAGGTGTTCATCGCCGATCTACCAGCACCAGAAATCAGACGTGCTCGCTCACCTCTCGCTCCCTACTTCGAACCCGCTCCATACCTGCGGCTCGTAGAGTTACTCGCCACAGGTATGGGCTCGGGCGGGTTCGAACCGGAGAAAGACGGTCGTCTCGCTTCGCTCGACGCTGCGTCTTTCAGGGTTCGACCGCCCTCACATAATTTCAGTGACTCACTTCGTTCGTCCGATAAATGGGCTCGGGCGGGTTCGAACCGGAGTCGCTCCCGTTCGCTCGCTGTGCTCGCTCACCTTCCGCTCCCTGATTCGAACTCGCTCCATACCTGCGGCTCGTAGAGTTACTCGCCACAGGTATGGGCTCGGGCGGGTTCGAACCGCCGACCTCAGCCTTGTAAAGGCCGCGTCATGACCAGCTAGACCACGAGCCCTCACCGTTTCAACCGGTTGAGAGCGGAAAACGGTTTCTTTCTCCGCCGCCAACGTCGGCCGTGCGCCGCCGTGCCCTCGGTCTCGCCGCGACCGCGTCCCTCGTCACGCTCCTCGTCGCCGTCGCGCTCGCCGGCGATCCGTCCCTCCTAATCGCGGGATACGAGACGACCACCGTCGAGACGGTCGACGGGGAGACGAACGCGTCGCTCGGGTCCGTCGAGGTCCGCGTCGCCGACGGGCCCGTGAAACAGTACGTCGGGCTCTCTGAGACGGACGCCCTCCCCGACGACCGAGGGATGCTGTTCGTCCACGGCGACTCAGCCGAACGCGCCTACGTGATGCGGGACATGGCGTTCGGGCTCGACATCGTGTTCGCCGACGCCGACGGAACGATAACCGCGATCCACGAGGCGGAGCCGGAAGGTCGGCCGCTCACTCGGTACCGCGGCACGGGACGGTACGTCCTCGAAGTGCCGCGCGGCTGGAGCGACCGACACGGCGTCACGCCCGGCGATCGACTCGTCTTCGATATCGGGTAGCGAGGCGGACTCGACGCCGGATCTCGGAGCGGCCGGAGGACCGCGGCGGCCGCGCCGTCGGCGACGAAACCGATTTCCGCCTCGCAGGCGTCCGCCCGAACATGACCGGCCTCCTCCGGCGGATCGCGTGGAACCTGCGACACCGCTGGCGGCGGGTGTTCGCCCTGCTCGTGCTCGGTGGCGGCGTCGCGGCCCCCCTCGTATCCGGCGTCTGGTGGACGCTCCCGCTCGTCTGGTTTTTCGGCCTGTTCGTCGCGCTCCCCGTCCTCCACACGCTGACGAAACCCCTCCCCGACGCGACCGACGGAGCGCGAAACGCGGACGCCGAATCGCCCGACCCCGCGCTCGACGCGCTACGTGAACGCTACGCCCGCGGCGAGATTGGCGACGAGGAGTTCGAGCGGAAACTAGACCGGCTCCTCGAAACAGAGGACGCCGAGACCGCGGACGGCGTCCGCTCGACCGACAACGACCTCACGGACCGGGTTCGCGACGGGATCCGACGCGAGATGGAGCGGGCGCGCGAGTGATGGCGAGCGTGCTGACGTTTCCGGTTCGCGGGTCACCCCGGGTCGACTCGCTTCTCGTCGGCGGCGGCCTCCATCTGCTCGCGGTGTGGGTTCCCCTGCTCCCGCTTATCGCGGTCGCCGGCTACCTGTCGCGGGTGCTCGCGGCGACCGCGACCGCCGAGTCACACGTCGACCCGGATCGACCGGATTGGCGACCGGTCGGCGCGCTGCTTTTCGACGGATTCCGACTGACCGCGACAACGGTCGGATACCTCGCCGTGCCGGTCGCCCTCCTCGTGGTGACGCTCGGCGGCCCGCTCGAAGGGTTCGATCCGACCGGAACGACGGACGGACTGCTGTTCACGATCGGTTCGACGGTGTCGACGCTGCTCGCGGCCGCGATCTGCTATCCGCTCCCGGCGGCGCTCGCCGCGGTCGCCCGCGAGGGAACGCTGCGCGCGGCGGTCGATAGGTCGCTCGTCGGCGCGGCCGCACAGGACGCCGGCTACCTCGTCGCGACGCTGCTCGCCGCCGGTGGGCTCGGTCTCGCCGCCGCGCTGTACGAACCGCTGAACGCGGTCGCGCTCGGCTTTTTTTGTGCGTTCTACGTCGAGGTCGTCGCCGCCGCCGCGGTGGGACGGGCAACCGGCCGGGCGTGGCGACGCCGCGGCGTCTGAGCGGTCGTCGAACCGAGTGCGGTCGTCGGAGGAACCGATCGCGACGAGAAGCAGTGTGGGGAAAAGGTGTGAGCGATGGGAACGGCGACCGCGGTGTGAGCGACGGGAACGTCGGCCGAGATCAGACGCGCGCGTCGTCCAGTTCGGCCTCATCGAGCGAGCGGTTGTGGAGCGCGTCGCCGGAGTTGCCGTCAAACACGTGGATCGCGTTCTCGGGGATCGTAACGCGCACCTCCGCTCCGCTCTCGATCCGGCGGAGGCCGTTCACGGTCGCGACGAGGTCGGGCCCGTCCGCGAGCGAGAGGTGGACGACGTTCTCGTCGCCCATCGGCTCGACCACGGCGACGGTCGCGTCGAACGCGTGGCCGCCGTCGGCCGCGTCGTCGGCGTCCGCGGCCGGGTCGACGGACAGGTCCTCGGGCCGGATCCCGAGCGTCGCGTCGTCGGCTTCGGAGACCGCCGCACCCACCTCGTCGGCGAGCGGGTAGCGGAACGCCTCGTTGACCAGCGTCGCGTCCTCGACCGCGCAGTCGACGAAGTTCATCGACGGCTCGCCGATGAACCCGGCGACGAACTGGTTCGCGGGGCGGTGGTACGCTTCGAGCGGCGTCGCCACCTGCTGGAGTTCGCCGGCGTCGAGGATGGCGATGCGGTCGCCCATCGTCATCGCCTCCGTCTGGTCGTGCGTGACGTAGACGGTCGTGGTGTCCAGATCGTCCTGTAGCTGCTGCAGTTCCGTCCGCATCTGAGACCGGAGCTTCGCGTCGAGGTTGCTGAGCGGCTCGTCCATCAGGAACGCCTTCGGCTCGCGCACGATGGCGCGACCGAGCGCGACGCGCTGCCGCTGGCCGCCGGAGAGCGCGCCGGGCTTCCGGTCGAGCAGTTCGGTGATGTCGAGCAGCTCGGCCGTCTCGTCGACCCGCCCGTCCATCTCGTCGTCGCTGAGGTCGGTCGACTCCTCCAGTCCGAACCGCATATTCTGGCGGACGGTCATGTGCGGGTACAGCGCGTAGCTCTGGAACACCATCGCGATGTCCCGCTCCGCCGGCCCCTGCTCGTTCATCCGATCGCCGTCCAGACGGATCTCGCCGTCCGTGATCGTTTCGAGCCCGGCGACCATCCGGAGGGTCGTGGACTTCCCACAGCCGGACGGACCGACGAGGACGAGGAACTCCCCGTCCGCGATGTCGACGTCCACGTCGTCTACAGCGAGGACGGAGCCGTCTCCCTCGCCGAATCGCTTCGTCACCGAGTCGAGTTCGAGTCGTGCCATTATGAGTCACCTGCGACGCCTTTCGCGAACTGTTCACCGAAGAGGACGTACACGACGAGCGTCGGTAGCGCCGCGACGAACGCCCCCGCCATCTGGAGGTTGAACTGCTGGACGAACGAGCCCTGAAGCTGGTTCAACGCGACTGTCACCACTTGGTTGGACGGGTTGCTGACCAGCACGATGGCGAACAGGAGGTCGTTCCAGATCTGCGTGAACTGGTAGATGAGCGTCACCGCGAAGATCGGGATCGACAGCGGCAGGATGATCCGTCGGTAGATCGTCGCCGCCGACGCCCCGTCCAGCCGCGCCGCCTCCAGCATCTCGTCGTCGATCGTCGCGTAGTACGATCGGAAAAGCACCGTACAGATCGGGATCCCGTAGGCGACGTGGGTGATGCTCAGGTTGATCAGCCCCTCGTTGTCGGCGACGATTGCAAGCGGGATTCGCCCGCCGATGTCGACGAACGACCAGAACTGCGTCAACGGCACCAGCACCGCCTGATACGGGATGAACACGCCGGCGACGAACAACACGAGTACCCCGAGTTGGCCGCGCCAGCTGAGGTTCGTCAGGCCGTAGGCCGCGAGCGATCCGAACAGCGCGGACAGCACGGTCGCCGGCACCGCCATCAGCGCGCTGTTCAGCAGCCCGGTCGAGAGTCGCTCGAAGGCCGTCCCCCACGCGGAGATGGTGAATTCGCCGGCCGGCGGCGGCGCGAACGGCGTCGTCGTCCGGAACCCGTCCGGCGTCTTGAACGCCGTCATGAACCCGGATTCGAGCGGTGCGAGGTAAAAGGCTACGAGCGCGAGCAGCACCGTGTACAGCGCGACGCGCGAGCGATCGAGGCTCGCGACCGTCGAGCGGAGCCGTGCCGCCGTGCTCATAGCTCACCCCGCCGGTACTGGACGTAGAGGTACGGACCGATCACGCCGAGCGTCATCGCGAACAACACCATCGCGACCGCCGAGCCGTACGCCCACTGGATCCGGTCGAACGCGACGCGGTACATCATCACCGAAAGGATGTCGGCCGACTGCCCGGGGTTGACGCCGAACAGCACGAACAGGAAGTCGAACGCCTTGAGCGCGAACACGACGAGCACGACCGCCGCGGACATCGTGGAGGCCCGTAGCTGCGGGATGATCACGCGCCAGTAGAGCTTGATCGTCGACGCGCCGTCGATGCGGGCCGCCTCGTACTGGGATTTCGGTATCGCGCGGAGTCCGGCGAGATACACAACCATGCAGTACCCCGAGAACTGCCACATCAGCGCAAAGATTATCGCCGCCAGCTTGAACTGCGGGTCCGCGAGCCACGCCTGCGTGAACGCGTCGAGGCCGACCCCGCGGAGGGCCTCGTTGATGAGTCCGTTCGAGGGGTTGTACATCCACGACCAGAAGATCGCGGTGACGACAAAGGAGAGGCTCATCGGCAGCAGGTAAATCGTCCGGAACGTGTTCTCGATCCGGATCTTCTGGTCGACGAGGATCGCCACGAGCAACCCGAGGATCAGCGAGAACACCGTGAACGCGAGGAGCAACACTAGCGTGTTCCGGAACGCCGCGTGGAACGACGGATCAGAGAGTAGCCGCGTGTACATCTCCGTCGACAGCGACGAGTAGTCGGGGCTACCGAGCCCCTCCCATCCGGTCAGCGAGATGACGAAGTTCCACGCGATGGCCCCGTACACGAAGAAAAACACCAAGACCGCCGGCGGTCCCCAGAACGGGATCGATTCGAGGAACCGACTGCGACGGAGCCGGTCGAGCGCAGACGCGTCGTCCCCGACGGTCGAGTTCGACGCATCGCCCGCGCTGTCGGCGACGGTGCCGCCATCGGTGCGCACCGGTGGCTCATCGGCGATTACCGTATCGTCACCGTCGCGTACCGGCTCTGCGTCGGATTTCGACTCGTCGGTTTCGCGCGTCAGCGCCGCAAAAATCCGTGACGTCATCGGCTCAGAACGAGTTGGCGATGCCTTCGTAGGCGGCGTCGACGTCTTGGTTGCCGTTGAAGTTGGCGAAGACCTCCTCAAGCGAGGACTGGATCGCCGGGGCGACCGCCGTTCCGTGGGCGATTGCCGGCGGCTGGGTGTTCGAATTCTGGAAGTCCTCGAACTGACGCGAGAGGAAGTCGCCGAACTCGTCCATCGGCACGTCGGTACGCGGCGGGATCGATCCCTTGATCGGGTTGAACCGCTCTTGGGCGTCAACCGAGCCTGCGTAGTTGAGGAACTGCTCTGTCGCTTCCGGCGAGGGGTTCCCCGTCGGGAAAACGAACGAGTCGATGACGGACTGGTAGACGCTAGAGGTGCCGGGGAACGGCACCATATCCCAATCACTCTCGAACTCGAAGTCCTCGGCCGACTTGTACTGACCGGCCGCCCAGTCGCCTTGGTGGAGGAACGCGGCGTCGCCGGAGATGACATCGTTGTTCCCCTGGTCCCAGCTGATCGATCCGGCATCCTCGGGGATGTAGTTGAGGTACTCGGCGAGGAGTTCGAGCGCCGAGCGGACCTCGTCTTCGAGCGAGGAGACGTCGCCGCCGATCAGGGTCTGGTAGGCGTCGACGCCCTGTTCGCCGATGAAGATGTTCTCCCACAGCTGGAGCGAAGACCACGGGCTCTGGGTCTGGTGAACTAACGGGGTAACGTCTGTCTCCGCGTCGAGCGTCTCGAAGACGCCGAGGAGCCCCTGCGGACCGTCGATGTCGGTGGCGTCGACACCCGCGTCGTCGAGGACGCTGACGTTGTAAAACAGGTTGTTCAGCCGGTGGATATTGATCGGGACCGCGACGAGGTTCCCCGCGGGCTGCGCGAGGTCGACCACATCGTCGAGGTACGCGTTCCGCATCTCCTCGTCCCAGACGGAGTCGCCGATGTCTTCGAGGAGCCCCTCACCGGTGTAGGGCGTGAGCGCCTGACCGGGCCAGATCTGGAACGTGCTCGGCGGATTCCCATCGATGACGCGGTTCTGGACGACCGTGTCGATCGCGGAGCCCGCGCCACCCGGTGCCGGGTTGTCCACGATTTCGACATCCGGATACTCCTCTCGGAAGCCGTCGAGGAGGGCCTGATACGCGTCCTGTTCGCCACCGGCGGTCCACCAGTGGATGATCTCCAGTTCGGTGGAGCCATCGGAGCCGTCATCGCTGCCGTCGCTGCCGTCGGAACCGTCAGAGCCGTCAGAGCCGTCAGAGCCATCAGAGCCGTCGGACCCATCTGTCCCGTCGCCACCGTCGCCGCCGCCCGAACACCCGGCGATCCCCACGGTCGCGAGGGTACCAGCGCCTGCAACGTAGTGTCGGCGAGTGAGCCGATCAGCGTCCTCGGTCGGACTGTCTCGTGTCATGTACGCTTGCGTTTCAAACCACGCGTACTTAACGATTGATGTTCATTTACTCAGAAAATTAATAAAAATCATAGACGCCGTTTCACGGCCTCAGATCCGCGAAAACGCTGTATCGTAGAGACGCGAAACAGCCGACGCCCGACCGTCAACGCGCAGCGATATCGGATCGAGAGGAGGCGCTCGAACCGCTCCCGCGTCGGGGCCGTCGCCCCCTCGCGGCCCCGCGGTACACCGGTCAGTTCGTCTCGCCCGTGCTGTTCGGCCCGCTCGTTCCGGCGTTCGGCGTCCGCGGCGTGTTCGCTGCGGCGGCGGTCGCGGCCGCCGCGGGCGGAGTCGCCCTCGCGGTCGGGCTCGCGCGGCGGCGGTGATCCGCCGGTCGGGATCGGCGAAGGAGACTCCGCAGCCTCGACGCGGAGACGACCGACCGATTCTTGAGCGCTCGTCACCGAGGATTCGACATGGAGGGACCGCTGTGGATCGACGCGCACGCTCCCGCGCTCGACGAGATCCGGCAGGACGAGGCACGCGAGCGGCTGGAGCGCGCGGTCGACGAGCCGATGAATCTCGTCGTGCAGGGGCCGCCGGGCGTCGGGAAAACGGCGGCGACGCGGGCGCTGACGCGGACCGCACACGACCACCCTGAAAGCGACCTGATCGAGATCAACGTCGCCGACTTCTTCGGACGAACGAAAAAAGAGATCCGGACCGACCCCCGCTTCGAGGGGTTCCTGCAGGGGCGAAGCCGGATGGCGAAACGCGACATGATAAATCGGGTTCTGAAGGAGTCGGCGTCGTACGCGCCGATGTCCGGCGAGTACAAGACGATCCTGCTCGACAACGCCGAGGCCATCCGGGAGGACTTCCAGCAGGCGCTCCGGCGCGTGATGGAAAAACACCACCGGACCACGCAGTTCGTGATCGCGACGCGCCAGCCGTCGAAGCTCATCGCGCCGATCCGGTCGCGGTGTTTCCCGGTACAAGTCCGGTCGCCGACCACCGACGAGACGATCGACGTCCTCGAAACGATCTGCGAGCGCGAGGGCGTGTCGTACGACGCCGACGGGCTGGAGTTCGTCGCCAGCGCAGCCGGCGGCGACCTCCGCGAGGCGATCCTCTCGGCGCAGGCGACCGCGGTCGAGGGCGACGAGATTACGATGTCGACCGCCTACGAGACGCTCGGCGAGGTCGGCGACGACGACGCGATCCGGGAGGCGCTCGCCGCCGCGAAGGAGGGGGAGTTCGCCGACGCGCGCTCGGCGCTCGACGACCTGCTCGACGAGGGAGGATACGACGGCGGAGAGCTGCTCCGCGAGACCCTCCGCGTCGCTCGCGCCGGCTCGGCGTACGACGGCGCAGATCTCGCTCGGCTCCACGTGCTCGCCGGCGAGGCCGACCTCGATCTGACGGACGGGCTCGACGACCGGCTCCACCTCACGCACCTGCTGGCGGCGTGGGCCGCCGGCCGCACCGAACTCGACCCGCCGCTTCGCGACCCCGCGGGGGCCTGACGTGACCCGCGATCCTCCGCTCGCCCGGGTGCTCCCGTTCCCGGTCGTCGACAACGGGTGGCGGCTGGCGCTCGTCCCCGCGCTCGCGGCCGCCGTGACGCTGCCGCTCGCACCGCCCGTCGGCGTCGCCCTGACGGCGCTCGCGCTCGGCGTGCTCTGGTTCCATCGGGACCCCGACCGCGCGCCCCCGGACGCCGAGGGTGTCGTCGTCGCGCCCGCGGACGGCACGGTCTCCGTGATCCGCGAGGAGGGGAACCGGATCCGAGTGGGTGTGTTTATGAACGTCACCGACGTGCACGTGAACCGCGCGCCGCTCCCCGGGACGGTCCGAGAGGTCAGACACCGCCCCGGCGCGAACCGCCCGGCCTTCGACAAGGAGTCCGACCGCAACGAGCAGGTCGCGATCGACTGCGGCGAGTACGAACTCCTCGTGATCGCCGGCTGGTTCGCCCGCCGGATCCACCCGTCCGTCGAACCCGGAGACGCCGTCGATCGCGGCGAGCGAATCGGCCACGTCTCGTTCGGCTCGCGCGCCGACGTGGTGTTGCCGGCGGACGTGCGCGAGGGCGACCTCCGCGTCGCCGAGGGCGAGTCGGTCCGAGCGGGCGAGACGATCATTGCCGAGCGACCCTGACGCGGTCGACAGGGCGACCCTGACGGTCGTCGCCGACGCTCACCACACAGTCGACTACGCGGCCGCGTTCTCTACCCGCGACGCCCACGCGACACCCGTCGGCCACCTATTTATCCGGCCGCGACCACGAGTCGTCCATGATCGCATCACGCCCGCCTGACGACCCCGGAGTCCGGGAGTTCGCGGCGACGATCGAGTCCGTCGACGGGCGCGAGATCGTCCTCGACGAGACGTACTTCTACCCCGAATCGAGCGAACAGCCGGCTGACCGCGACCCCGACACCACTCTCGTCGTCGACGCAGTCACGGACATGTTCAGCGGCGGGGGCGGCGGGGCCCCAACGTTCGCGCAGGCGGGCGGCCTCGACGCGGAGCCGAACGACGTGGTCACGTGGCCGCGAGAACGATGACCGGGAAGCTCGACCCCGCGGCGCTCGCGGAGGTTCTCGCGGCGACCGGCGCGGCGGACCCAGCAGTCGCGACCGGCCCCGCCTACGGCGAGGACGCGGCGGCGATCGACCTCGCCGGCGCAGACGAGACGCTCGTCGTCGCCGCCGACCCCCTGTCGCTTGCGGCGGACGCGGTCGGCGAGCTGGCGGTTCACGTCGCCTGCAACGACGTTGCCGCGAGCGGCGCTGACCCACGGTGGCTCACGCACACCCTCTTCCTGCCGGACGACGACGCCGCGCGCCGGCGAGTGGTGACCGAACAGGTGGACGAGACGGCAAGCGACTTGGGGGTCGCCATCGTCGGCGGCCACACCGAGGTGTTGCCGGCGCTCGCGCGGCCGCTCTGCTCGATGACCGCGCTCGGGACCACGGACCGGTTCGTCGAAAGCGGCGGCGCGGAGCCCGGCGACCGGCTCCTGCTCACGAAGGGCGCGGGCATCGAGGCGACGGCGATCCTCGCGACCGACTTCCGCGACGCGTGTCTGGACGCGAGCGTTCCGACCGAGACGCTCGATTCCGCCGCCGAGTTCCTCGACGACGTGAGCGTCGTTCCCGACGCGGCCGCAGTACGAGACGCCGCGACCGCTATGCACGACCCGACCGAGGGCGGCCTGCTGACCGCGCTCGTCGAGACCGCACGGGCGAGCGGGACTGCGCTTTCGGTCGATCGTGATCGTGTCCCGGTCCGTCCCGAGACGCGGGCCTGCTGTGACGCGCTCGGCGTCGACCCCCTGGCGACGTTCGGGTCGGGAGCGCTGCTCGCGGCGGTTCCGCCGGCACGTGTCGAGGACGCCCGTGACGCGCTCTCGGCGGTCGAGATCGACTCGGGCGTGATCGGCGAGGTTCGGAGAGACGAGTCGGTCGACGGCGACAACCCGAAAACGGCCGGCACGGTCTACCTCGACGGCGATCAGATCGCGGAGCCGCCGCGCGACGAGCTGTACCCGCTGTGGAAGTAGCCGGCGGTGAAGCCTCGGGGACAAGCCCCGAGGCTTCACCGTTTTGACCGCACGTCTCAAACAGGGCCGTGCCGTCGCAGGCAAATTTAATTCCCCCCGACCTTCCCGAGATGGGTCGGCTGGAATTCACACCTGAACGCTCGCTGCGTCCGTGAGGGTCGGCGGCTCCACCCCGCCCGACAACTCCCGTCGCACCACGTCGAAGACGCGGGTTTTGAGAGGAGTCGCATTTCTAAATCGTCTCAGTCAGCGTTGGATTACGGTCTTTAACCCGTCTTTGTGGGTCTCTGACTGTATCAACTGTACAAACCGTGGTTTCGTTAATCTTTCGACGGCCTTCACCCTCGGGGTCAAGCCCCGAGGCACTCGGCCTGCTCCGCCTGTAGAACGCTCCCGCACCACCCCGATCACCTTTTTCGGCGTGGGATCGAACTCGCGGGTATGACCGACGACGAGCCAGCCGATGACGTGGCCGACATCGCGGCCGATGCCGATACCGCAACCGACGCCGATACCGCGATCGTCACCGATACCCCGACCGACACTGCCGCCCCCGTCGGACCGGATCTCGCGGCCTACGACGCCGTCGTCTACGACCTCGACGGTACCTTGGTCGATCTCGCCGTCGACTGGGCCGCCGTCGCCGAGGCGGTGCTCAACGTGTACGCGGAACACGCGGTCAAGCCGCCGACGAGGGAGCTGTGGGAACTGCTCGGCGCGGCCGACGAGTACGGGATTCGCGCCCCCATCGAGGCGACGATCACGGAGTACGAGCGAACCGGCGCGCGCGAGTCGACGTTGCTCCCGCTCGGGCGGCGTCTCGCCGAGGCGGCCCGTGGGGCGACAGCGGATATCGAGGGGGAGACCGAGACCGCCGCCGTGACCGGCCCCGCGGTCGGCGTCTGCTCGCTCAACTCCGAGGTAGCCTGCCGCGTCGCGATCGAGACGCACGGGCTCGGCGGGGCGATCGATTCGGCTGCGATCGTCGGCCGCGACACCGCAGAGACGTACAAGCCCGACCCGGAGTCGCTGCTCGCGGCGGTCGAGCGTCTCGGGGCCGCGCCGGACCGGACGCTCTTCGTCGGCGATTCCGAGCGCGACGCCGTAACCGCGGAGCGCGCGGGCACCGACTACGCGTGGGTGACGGCGTTCAGCGATCGGTAGTTCGGCCGGGGTCAGCCGTCGTCATCCTCGTCTCCAGACGTTCCGCCGTCACCCGCCTCGTCTCCGGATGTTCCGCCGTCACCCGCTTCGGTGCGCTTTGCGTAGAGCGCGACGGCGACGGCGGTGAGAAACCAGATCGGCGCGCCGACGCGAGTCGCGAACGCGGCGCGGGCCCCCCACGTCTCCAAGGTGACAAGTGTGGAGAGGACGGCGACGGCCGGCGCGCCAACGAGGATGGTGACGACGAACGTCGTCTGCATCACCCAGCCGTAGTCGACGCCCTCGTAGTCGGCCCGCTCGACGGGTTGCACGACCCAGTCTCCGCGCCGGATCGACAAATCGGTGGCGGTCCGGCGCGGGTCATCTGAATCGCTTTCACGCCGGATTCGGCGATTTTAACCGGTCGCCCGGCGTGTTTGAGGTATGACCACGACGCGGGGACTCCGGGATCGCGAGGAGCCGATCACGATACTGACCGCCTACGACGCCCCGACTGCGGCGATCGTCGACGAGGCGGGCATCGACGCCGTGCTCGTGGGCGACAGCATGGGAAACGCCGCGCTGGGCTACGACTCGACGCTCCCCGTCACATTCGACGAGGTCGCGAGCCGCACCGCCGCGGTCGCCCGCGCGACCGAGGACGCCCTCGTCGTCGCCGACATGCCGTTCCTCTCCTTCGGCGTCGACGAGGCGGAGTCGGTGCGAAACGCCGGCCGGCTGCTGAAGGAGGCGAACGCGGACGCGGTGAAAATCGAGAGCGGTCCCCATACCGTCGATATGACCCGCCACATGACGGACGTGGGAATTCCGGTGATGGCGCACCTCGGACTCACGCCACAGCACGTCAACCGCTTGGGTGGGTACACCCGACAGGGGACAGAGCGGGAGGCCGCAGAGGAGATAATCGATCTCGCGGGCGCACACGCCGAGGCGGGTGCGTTCGCGCTCGTGTTGGAGCACGTCCCTGCCAACCTCGCCGGGGCGGTCACGGAGGCGCTCGCGATCCCGACGATCGGGATCGGTGCGGGGCCCGACTGCGACGGGCAGGTGCTCGTGATCAACGACGCGGTCGGCCTCGGCGAGTGGGCACCGCCCTTTTCGCGGCAGTTCGGCGACGTGCGCGGGGAGATGCTCGACGCCGTCGAGGCGTACCGCGACGCCGTGAGAAGCGGCGAGTTCCCGGCCGACGAACACTCGCACGTCGAGGAGGATCTCGACGAGCTGTACTAGGATCTCGACAGACTGTTCTGAGATCGGCTGCCGTCGGCTTACGTCCCCGACCCGATCCGTTGAGCGGCGACCTCCGCGAGCCGCCAGCACAGCGTGACCGCGACCACGACGGCGGCGAGCGCGAGGAAGGCGAGCCACGCGATCACGCCGAACGGAGCGATCGAGGCGATCCCGGACGCGACGCCGATGACGAATCCGCCGCCGATCAGAACGCCAGCGAGTTGGAGCGCGCGCCGCTGTCGCCGACCGAACCCGAGCGGGTCCGGGCGTCCGAACGCGGCCGGGAGGACCGCACTCGCCGTTGCGGCGAACAGGGAGACGACCATGAGGACAGATCCCACGATCGCGGCCATTCCGTGGGCGAAGCCGTCGCTTCCCGGCGGCGGTGGCGGCATCGTTGCGAGCCAGATCGCAGTCGCGATCGTGACACCGAACCCGGCGAGCATCGCGAGAACCCGTACCGCTGTCAGAAGCCTCGATCCGACCGTGGAGGGCATCGTCTCACGGTCGACAATGGCTTCCGATAAGTGTTCTGCCGGCGCTCGGACGCGCGCCGAGGTCGGGTCGGCGGCGGTCTGATGGCCGCGGGCGGCCATTCCGGCGTGGGGTATATACGCGTCAGCGGCCTACTTCGGCGCGTGACAACCCGGACCATCCGCGCCCGCGACCGGCCGGTGTTCGGCGTCGACGTGCACAGCGGCGACGTTCGCGGCGACGACCCCTCATACGCCCTCGTCGTCTTGGACCCCGTCGACGAGGACGATCCGGACGCGCCGGACGCGGACGGGCCGATGGCGCGGGTGACCCGCGACGTGGTCTCCTTTCGAAAGCTCTGCCGGCTGATCGACGACCGCGAGCCCCTGTACGTCGCCACCGACAACGCCTACGAGCTGGCGGCGGACAAAAACGAACTCGTGGGGTTCCTCCGGTCGCTGCCGGACGGCTCCCGGCTCGTGCAGGTGACGGGCGCGGAGCGGCCGGAGCCGCTCTCACGGGTCGCCTCTCGCCACGGGATCCCGTACGGGAAAGAGCCGATGAAGGAGGCGGAGGCGGCCGCGCGGCTCGCCGCCGCCAACGTCGGCCACGAGGTGACCGCCTTCACCGACGAGACGCGGGTGAAGGTGTCTCGCGGCCGCTCGACGGGAAAGGGAGGGTGGAGTCAGGACCGGTACACCCGGCGGATCCACGGGAACGTCCGGAAGCGGACGCGACAGGTCCAGTCGAAACTGGAGGAGGCGAACCTGTCGTTCGAGCGCGAGGTGACGGAGAAGTACGGCGGCTTCGCGAACGCGACGTTCACCGTCGAGGCCCGCCCCGAGGACATCCCCGTGTCGAACACGCGGGCCGGGGACGTGCGCGTCGAGGTCGAGCGCGAGCGCCGCGACGGGATCGAGTACGAGCCGCTGGTGCAGCGGCGCGACCGCGTGATCGTCGGGATCGATCCGGGAACCACCACCGCGGCCGCCGTCGTCGGCCTCGACGGCACCGTCCACGCGCTGTACTCCTCGCGGACGGCTGACACCGCCGACGTGACCGAGTGGATAATCGAGCAGGGGCGACCGATCATCGTCGCCGCCGACGTGGAGCCCATGCCGGAGACCGTCGAGAAGTTCCGGCGGTCGTTCGACGCCGCCGGGTGGCGGCCGACCACGGACCTCCCCGTCGACGAGAAGCTCCACCGGACCCGCGAGACCACCTACGCGAACGACCACGAGCGCGACGCGCTGGCGGCCGCGCTATACGCGTACGACGACCACGAGGACCAGTTCGAGCGCATCGCGGTGAAGACCCCGCCGCGACTCGACCGCGAGGCGGTGATAGCGGGCGTTGTCGCCGGCGGCGCGTCCGTCGAGGCTGTCATCGACGACTTGAGCGAGGACGGGAACGGGGACGGTGGCGGAAGCGGCGACGACGACCCCGACGAGGCGGATCCCACCGAGCCCGAGCGCACCGAGGAGGAGGAGACGATCCGACGACTCCGCGAGCGCGTCGACAGGCTGGAGTCGCACGCTGAGTCGCTGGAAGCCGACCTCGCCGAGCGCGACGAGCGCGTCGCGGAGTTGGAGGGCGAACTGGAGGAGGCTAAACGCGAAGAGCGGATCGAAGCCCGCACCCGCCGAGCGGTCTCTCGGCTCGAACGCGAGACGGATCGCCTAGAGCGCGAGCGCGACGAAGCGAGGGAGGCCGTCGACGAACTGGAGCGAAAGGTGGAGACGCTGAAGGAGCTGTGGCGGCTCGACCACTCGAACTTCGACGACGTGGCGGAGGGTCGGGGGCTCGCGAGCGTGAAGGTCGTCGAGCAGTTCACGCTCGACGCCTTGGAGGCGGCCGACGAGGCGTACGGGCTCGTCGCCGGCGACGTGGTCTACCTCCGTGACGCCTCCGGGGCGGGGCGACGGACCGCGGAGCGACTGGCGGAGACGGAGCCGCGGGCGGTGATCCGCGACGGGAACCTCTCCGAGGTGGCCGATCGGGTGCTCTTCGATCACGCGATTCCGATCGTCTCGGTCGACGCGGTCCCCGTCCGCGAGGTCGACGACCTCGCGGTCGCGGAGGAGGCCGCACTCGACGCGGCGATCGACGAGTGGGAGACGAGCGCCGAGCACCGGCGGAAGGCGAAGAAGGAACGGCATCTCGACCGGATCATCTCGGAGCACCGTGCGGGGCGGACGCTACCCGAGACCGAGGAGTAACGAAACTGCGACGGGAGGCGATGAGACCTGTCGCCGCCTGTCCGCGCGCTTCCAGAAGTCATATGTCCGGGAACACACAGTCGAGAGTATGGACGCTCACGAGCTGATCACCCGGAACGCGGCCGAGGTGGTCACCGAGGCGGAGATCGAGGCGCTGGCCGACGACCCCGACGGGAAGCGGGCGTACGTCGGCTACGAGCCCTCGGGCGTGCTCCACATCGGTCACATGCTCACCGCGAACAAGCTTATCGACCTCCAAGAGGCCGGCTTCGAGGTGACGGTCCTGCTTGCGGACGTGCACGCCTACCTCAACGACAAGGGATCCTTCGAGGAGATCCGCCACACCGCAGAGCGCATGCGCGACCAGTTCATCGCCTACGGGCTCGACGAGTCGAACACGCAGTTCGTGCTCGGCTCCGACTTCCAGCTCGACGACGACTACACGCTCGATCTGCACGCCTTGGAACTCGAGACGACGCTCGCGCGTGCCGAGCGCGCGATGGCCGAGATCACCTCCAGCGACTCGGTGAAGGTGTCGCAGGCAGTGTACCCACTGATGCAGGCGCTCGACATCCCGTACCTCGGCGTCGATCTCGCGGTGGGCGGGATGGAGCAGCGCAAGGTACACATGCTTGCGCGCGACGTGCTCCCGAGCATCGACCGCGAGCCGCCGACGAGCCTCCACACGCCGCTCATCGCCGACCTCGGCACCGGCCGCGGGAAGATGTCCTCGAGCGAGGGCGTCACCATCTCCATGGAGGACTCCCGCGACGACATCGAGTCGAAAGTGAACGACGCCTACTGCCCGCCGACGGCCGATCCCGATCCGACCGAGGACGGCGAGACGCGCGAAAACCCCGTCCTGCAGGTGTTCGAGTACCACGTGTTCCCGCGGTTCGACACCGTTCGCGTCGAGCGACCCGAGGAGTACGGCGGCGACCTGACGTACGAGTCGTACGACGCCCTCGAAGCCGATCTGGAGTCCGGCGAGTTGCATCCCGCCGACGCGAAGGGCGCGCTCGCCGAGTACCTCGACCGGCTCATCGCGCCGGGGCGCGAGCAGCTGGCGGAATAGCCGGCGATCAGCTGGCAAAAAGCGGACGAGTAGCGGACTCAGTCTCTTGTTGCGGTCGCGGTGTGGCCGGTGAACTCGCAGGTGCCGTCGAGACAGTTCCGACCGGCGGCCGTCTCGAATATCGGCAGTCCGCAGTCGCACTCGTCGACGACGACGCCGGACGGGATCGAGAGCGTCGTCTCACAGTCCGGTCGGTTCTCGCAGGCGAGATACACGCGCCCCGGAGCGAACTCGACGGTCAACGATCCCTCGCAGTCGGGACAATCCCAAACGCGGTCGAAGCGATCGCTGACGGCCGCTTCCATCGGATCGCACGCAGGGTCGAGACAAAGGTGAAACGGCTCGCCGCGCTCAACGCGGATCTTCGGCAGGCCGCAGTCGTCACACGTTGCGTCCGTGACACTCGCCCCCGCCGGGAGCCCCCATCGGGACTCACAGTCGAGACAGACAACGTCGCCGCGCGAACGCACGAGCGGGCCGCCGTCCTCGGGGCAGGTACCGACGGGGACCCCGGCCTCCGTGACCGGGAGCGCACGACTCGCCGTCGCCTCCGCCGAGACGATCCGGAGCCTTCGATTTCCGTCGCGGGCGGTGACGGAGAATCCCGCGCCGTCGCCCTCGACGACGACCGAGTCCGGGCGGGTGAGCCATGCGACCGGCTGGTAGCCGTCGGCGTCGTGGACGAGCGTGGTGTCGTCCGGTTTGATCAGGACGACGACGCGCCCGCGATAACTTCGCGAGCGGTCGCCCCGTTCGGTCACCTGACAGTCGCCTGCGAGCACGCGGAGTCGTTCCGGCATACCCCGGCTGGCCGCGGTATGCGTGTTAAGCGGTCGGTGTCGTCGGGGGTCGATGTCGTCAGGGCGATGGGAGTGGTGGGCGGTGAGGAAGTCGAGCGGCCGGGAAGAACTCACTCCACGCGAACCGTCCGCGTCGCTCTGACGGGCATCAGCGGGAGGTCCGGAAACACGACCTCAACGACGAACTCCAGTTCGTCGGCGTCGGGCGTGCCGAACACGCCGACCGGGACCGCCGTCTTCCCGTCGAGGTACGTCGTCTGTGCGGTCATCTCCACGTCGTTGACGGTGACCCGGATTCCCGTTCGACCGCGACCCGAGACGGTCGAGACGGTTATCTCGCACATCTCGTTTTCGCCGACGGCGATGGCGTCTGGAAACGCGCCCCAGTCGACATCGATCCGGGGACACTCCCGTGCGGCGTCAACGATCCGCTCCGCGACGGAGCCGCTCATGCCGGCCTTCTCAAGTGCGCTCGGGCCGGCGTCGACGACCGCGGCGGGTGAGGTGAGTCCGGCGTCGGCGAGCCGCTCGGCGCGGCCGGAGCCGACCCCGTCGATCGCGGTGAGCGCGACCGCCTCCCGCGAGACGCCGTGTTCGACGCGCGCTTCGACGCGGGCGGCGAGGTTGGCGGCGCGAGGACCGGCAAACCGATCGAGAAACTCTGAGAGCGCGGCCAGCAGCCGGAGCGCGTTCTGTCGGATCACCCACGCGTCGGAGCGGAGATCCGAGGGGATAGAGTCCGCCATCCCTGCAATCAGGATGGCGAACACCTTGCGGTGGCCGTCCTCCAGATCGGTGTCGCGGTCGTCGAGGATCCGGTCGATCGCGTCGGACTCGGCCGCGCGCGCCGAGACGGAGTCGAACTCGCCCGCGGCCGCGACGGTCGCCAACAGCCGATCGACAGTCAGCGTCTCCCGCTCCGCGAGCCGGTGGAACCGCCGCGCCGTGTCGAGCCGGAGGTAGTACTTCGAGGCGAGCCGCCCGAGCGCGGTCGGTTCGACCGCGAGGTCGTCGGCCGCGACGAACCCGTCTTCGACGAGCGAGTCAAGGGTGTCCCGGACGCGGTCGCGCAGCGTCGCGAACTCGTACGCCTCCGGTTCTGACTGCGCGCGGACGTAGTAGAACGTGGTCTCTAGCCACCCCATCACGTCCTCTAAGCCCCGGATCGTCCCCATCGAAATCTCCGCGTTGAGGTGGGATTCCAACTCGCCGGCGAGCCGCGATTCGATCGCTTTGCCCTCCGCCAACAGCTCGCGGTACCGGTCGGCGTCGCCGTGGTCGCAGACGACCCAGCCGTAACCTACGTCGTCGTATCCCGGACGGCCCGCCCGGCCAAGCATCTGAAGCACATCGAGTGGCGAGATGTCCGTCTCTCCCTCCAGCGGGTCGTGATACTTCGTGTCGCGGATAACGACGCAACGCGCGGGGAGGTTCACCCCCCACGCCAGCGTCGACGTGGAAAAGAGCAGCTTGATCTTCCCCTGTTTGAACCACTCCTCGACGCGATCGCGGTCGTCTTTCCCGAGCCCGGCGTGGTGGAAGCCGACGCCGTCGGTGACGGACTGGCGGAGGGTGTCGTTGGTGAGTTCTTTCGCCTCGTTGTGGAAGTCGTAGTCGCCGCGGGAGTCGATCGGGATGTCGCGGTCCGTGATCTCGTCGCGCGCCTTCTTGGCCGCCTGCACCGTGTCCTGCCGCGAGGAGACGAACACGAGCGCCTGACCGTCGTCGCGGACGTGCGGCTCCGCCAAGTCGAGCGCGCGGTAGAGCCGCCGATACTTGTCGGCGAACGCGTTCGAACCGTGCGAGTACGTCTTGACGCCCGTTTCGAGGTCGACGGGGCGGTACTCGTCGCCGAAGGAGTACGTCGTCTCCGCGGGCGCGTCGAGCCACGCCGCCACGTCGTCGACGTTCGGCATGGTCGCCGAGAGCGCGACGATTCGGGGGTCCTGAAGCCGTCGGAGCCGCGAGACGGTCACTTCGAGCACCGCGCCGCGCTTCTCGCTGTCGAGCAGGTGGACCTCGTCGATGACGACGCAGTCCACGTCGGTGATAAACGAGTAACGCGCGGAGTCGTGTTTTCGCGTCGCGCTGTCGGCCTTTTCCGGCGTCGTCACGAGCACGTCCGCGCGCTCGGCTCGGCGAGGGTTGAGGTCGCGTTCGCCGGAGACGACGTAGACGGAGTAGCCGAGTTCTTCGAAGCGGTCCCACTCGCTCTCCTTCTCGTTTGTGAGCGCGCGCAGCGGCGCGACGAACAGTGCGGTCCCGCCCGCGTCGAGCGTCTTGCAGATCGCGAGTTCGGCGAGCGCGGTCTTACCGGAGGCGGTCGGGGCGGACGCGACCACGTTGTGGTCGGTCTCCAGTATCCCGGGCAGCGCTTCCCGTTGCATCCGGTTGAACTCCTCAAACCCGAACGCGTCGGCAAATTCCGGCACCGCGTCGGCGACCTTCACGGCGCATCACACCCGTAGAGGGGTCGACAGAGGCCAAAGACAAGTCGACGGCGACCGGGGCTGTGTCGCATTGGATCGAGTCGGGGGCTTCGAGAGCAAAGGCGTTTCTCATGCGTCGCCCGCGCTCCGCGTCTCCGAGTCGGAATCGGGAGCCCTCCGCGCGAGAGGGGCCGGTCGCACGAGACCCCGATCGTTTAGGTGACCGCGGACCGACCGACGGGTATGATACCCTCGTCACCGGTCGTCATCGCTGCCGCCGCGCTGCTCGTGCTCGCTGTACTCCTCGGAATTTTCCGCCGGCTCCGCGCTCCGTCGGCCGACGCGCGCGAGTCAAAACAGGCACACGAGGCGGCACAGCAGCGCGACCCGCCGGTGGACATCGGCGAGACCTACGAGTTCGGGGTGACCGAACTGACCGACCACCACTCCGGCGAGGAGGTGGCCGTCGGCAAGGTAGAGGGGTTCGTGATCTTTACCGAAGACGTACCGGGCGGCCTCGGAAAGGGCGACGTGATCCGCGCGAAGGTGCTCTCGTTCAACGACGGGCGGACCTCGGCGGACGCAACGTTCGTGTCCCGAGCGTAGGCGTGTCATCTCCAACCGAGCGGCGTCGTCGGATCGGTCTCCGTCCTCGCCGAACATGAGGTTCATACGTGATGGCGACCAAGAGGTTCCGTAATGGCTCAGGCCGGGAATCAGGACCTCACGGAGCGGTTTATTCAGTTCTACCGCAACTACTACCGCGAGGAGATCGGCACCCTCGCACAGAACTACCCCAACGAACAGCGCTCGCTATACGTCGATTACGACGACCTGTTCCAGTTCGACCGCGACCTTGCGGAGGACTTCCGCACGAAGCCGGACCAGATGCGCGAGTACGCAGAGGAGGCACTCCGGCTCTACGACCTCCCCGCTGACGTCAGCCTCGGCCGCGCACACGTCCGCATCGAGAACCTCCCAGAGAGCATCGACATCCGCGGCATCCGCGTCCACGACGACCACATCGGGAGCCTCGTCTCGGTCAGAGGAATCGTTCGCAAGGCGACGGACGTGCGTCCGAAGGTGACAGAAGCCGCCTTCGAGTGCCAGCGGTGCGGCACGATGACGTACATCCCGCAGGGCGACGGCGGTTTCCAAGAGCCGCACGAGTGTCAAGGCTGTGAACGACAGGGCCCGTTCCGCGTCAACTTCGACCAGTCGGAGTTCGTCGACTCACAGAAGCTCCGGATTCAGGAATCTCCAGAGGGCCTCCGCGGTGGAGAGACGCCCCAGTCGATCGATATCGACATCATCGACGACATCACCGGCGAGGTGAGCCCCGGCGACCACGTCACCTGCGTCGGCGTCCTCCACATTGAACAGGTCGAGCAGGGCAACGAGAAGTCGGCTATCTTCGACCTGTACATGGACGGGGTCTCCATCGGCATTGAGGACGAGGAGTTCGAGGACATGGATATCACCGAGGCGGACAAACGCGAGATCATCGAACTCTCCAATCGCGACGACATCTACGAGGCGATGGTCGGCTCCATCGCGCCCGCCATCTACGGCTACGAGGAAGAGAAGCTCGCGATGATCCTCCAGCTGTTCTCGGGCGTGACGAAGCACCTCCCCGACGGGTCGCGGATTCGGGGAGACCTACATATGCTTTTAATCGGAGACCCGGGTACTGGTAAGTGTCTCGACGGTGATTCCCGTGTGACGCTTGGAGACGGTCGAGAGGTTCCGATACGCGAACTCGTTGAAGATAATCTCGATGACCCGAAACCGGTCGACGACGGCGTCTTCGACGAGGTCAATTTCGAAGTTCCGTCGCTCCGATCCGACGGAACGATCGAATCCTCGCAGGCGACGAAAGTCTGGAAGCGTGAGGCTCCCGAGAGGATGTATTGCATCGAGACCGTGTCGGGTGCGGAGCTAAACGTGACGCCGTCGCATCCCCTGTTCGTCCAGCGTGACGGACGGTTCGAGCCCGTCGTCGCAGAGGAACTGAACGAGGACGAGTTCATTGCTGCTCCGAAACGACTCGATGTGGAGGGAGACGACACGCTTGATGTCGAATTCCGACGCGCTCGATCGTACAACGCTGTTCGACTCGATCTTCCTGACGAGTGGACTCCAGATCTTGCGCGCCTGCTCGGATATATCGTCGCCGAAGGATACGTCGAGCGGCGCGACGACCACTCGGGTTTCGTCTCGATCACGAACAACGACGAGGCGGTTCTGTCCGACGCCCGATCGACGTTCGAGACGCTCGGTCTGCGGACTACCACCCGCGAACCACACGACGAGAAGGACGCACGTGAGTTGCTGTGTTCCGCCGGAGAGTTTGTCAGTTTCCTCAAAAACCTCGAGGAAATGCTGCTGGAAAGCTCCGCAGAGCAACGGATACCGAAGGCGATTCTCGGAGCGTCGCCGTCGGCTACGCGAATGTTTATCAAGGGGTTCGTCGAGGGAGAGGCTCACGTCTCGGCGAAACAACGGGAGATCACCGTCGCCTCGATGAGCAATGAACTCCTCCCCGATCTTCAGGCGCTTCTGCTTCAACACGGGATCACCAGCCAACTCCACGAGCGGAAGAACGGAAGCCATAGGCTACGCATCAGCGGAGCACAGTTCGACAGGTACGTAACGGAGATCGGGTTCGTGACCGATCGGAAACAGGAAGCGGCGGAAAAACACCTCAAAACGGACCGGAACACCAACGTCGATGTCGTCCCGAACATCGCGTCCGTCCTCCGGCGGGTTCGCGAGTCGCTCGGGCTGACGCAGTACGAGTGTGGGGTTCCCCGTGGGACCTATCGTCACTACGAATCAGGGTCCCGAAATCCGAGCGTCGGCGCGCTCCGAAGCGTCGTCGAGGCATTCGAAGCTGCTCGTTCGCCCTCGACTGAGGATGCCGATATCGCAAGCGTACAGACGGATGGGGGTACCGTCGATGCCGACATTTCGGCCCTTCGGCAGTTGACCGATGGCGACATCCGCTGGGACCGTATCGAGTCAGTTGAACTGGTCGATCCTAACGATGACTGGGTGTACGATCTTGAAGTCGATGGAACGCATAACTACGTCTCGAATGGGATCATCTCACACAACTCCCAGATGATCTCGTATGTAGAAAACATCGCCCCGCGATCCGTGTACACCTCCGGTAAAGGATCATCTGCGGCAGGGCTTACGGCCGCAGCCGTACGAGATGATTTTGGAGACGGCCAGCAGTGGTCGCTCGAAGCCGGCGCGCTCGTGCTCGCCGACAAAGGAATCGCCGCAGTCGACGAGCTTGATAAGATGGACTCGTCGGACCGCTCCGCGATGCATGAGGGGCTCGAACAGCAGAAGATATCGGTATCGAAGGCGGGTATCAACGCGACCCTCAAGGCCCGCTGTTCGCTGCTCGGCGCGGCGAACCCCAAGTACGGTCGATTCGACCAGTACGAGCCGATCGGCGAACAGATCGACTTGGAGCCCGCGCTCATCTCGCGGTTCGATCTCATCTTCACGGTGACGGACAGCCCGGACCCGGAACACGACTCGCGGTTGGCGAAACATATCATCAAGACGAACTACGCCGGCGAGCTCAACACCCAGCGCGAGGAGCTGGCGAGTTCGGAGTTCACCTCGGATCAGGTCGCGGAGGTGACCCAAGAGGTCGCCCCGGAGATCGACGCCGAACTGCTTCGGAAGTACATCGCCCACGCGAAGCGGTCCTGTTTCCCGACGATGACAGAAGAGGCGAAGGAACTCATCGAGGAGTTCTACGTCGATCTGCGCTCGAAGGGGGCCGACGAGGACGCGCCCGTTCCGGTCACCGCTCGGAAGCTGGAGGCGATGGTTCGGCTCGCGGAGGCGAGCGCGCGGCTCCGTCTCTCCGACACGGTCGAGCGCAAGGACGCCGACCGCGCGACCGATATCGTCGAGTCGTGTCTCAAGGATATCGGCGTCGATCCGGAGACGGGACAATTCGACGCCGACGTGGTGGAGACCGGTACCTCGAAGAGCCAGCGCGACCGCATCAAGAACATCAAGGGCCTGATCGCCGACATCGAAGAGGAGTACGAGGAAGGCGCACCCGTCGACGAGGTGCTCGACCGCGCCGGCGAGATCGGTATGGATCCCGGGAAGGCCGAACAGGAGATCGAGAAGCTCCGCACGAAGGGTGAAGTGTACGAGCCGAAGCAGGGTCACCTGCGGACGACGTAGATGGACCGGATATCAGCGATGCGAAACGTCGAGGACGCCCTCCGCGCGTTCGAAGACGGGGACGCAGATCTGGCGGCGACGGAGCAGCGGGTGGCGACCGTGTTGCGCACGTACGCCAGCGAGTTCGAGGGCGACGACGACGTGTTCCGCGCGGTCGGTGAGGAGCCGGTGGACGGAACGGTCGTGGTCGCGGCCTCAAAGCCGGCCGCACGCGAGCGGGTGCTCGCGCGAGCCGGAATCTCAGTCGGAACTAGTGCATCCGACACGGATCCGTCGGGCAAACCTCCCGAGAGTCGCCTCGACGATCAGTCAGGAGACCGAAACAAGTTTGATGATTTGACAGAATTAAAAAACGATCCAGTCCCCGAATTTGAGATCGAACGCATCTGATCGCCAGAGAGGTTCGGAACCGCTAAGGTGTAGAGTCGACCACCGGCAGTCGTGTTGTTGGTCGTGACGTACTCGGCTGCGGCCCGAACCGCGCTCCGGAACCTGTGTCGCCGCCACGGAGATGTCGTAGTCAGGCGGTTCGGCCGCGCCGCGCTCGTCGACGCGACGGTGTACGCCGCCTTCCTTGCGCTCCGGCTCCGTGAGTCGCACCGCGGTGACGTACAGATCGAGCGTACCGAGCCGTTCAACGAGTACGTGACGCTCGATGCGCCGGTCCGTGAGGCGGCGGTCGCGTACGCGGACCGAGAGTCGAAATCAACACCGTACACCGCGTTCGCCGCGGGGACGTCTCATCCGGACCCGGACGCGATGCGCGGCGAAGAGCTGTGAGCGGTCCGCGAGGTCGATGTGGTCGACCGGGAGATCTCGCCAGCGACGAGGGAAGTGGCGTCGATACAGGAAGCGAGTCGGGCGGAACCAAGAGGCCGACGGCCGGCTCCGAGACGGTCGTCTCGTCACCCGAAACGATTCTCGGACGGATCCCGACCGGAACGTCCCTCCGCAGGGAACTCGCCGCAGCGGCCCGATCGCGTGGACGTGAATCGTCGGTCCGCGCGGAGCTGATCGACCTTCACGAGCGGTTCGCGGCGATCGCGACCCCTCCGATCGATCTCGACGCGGCTCGGCGGCACGTCGCGGACACCGGCGGCGAGGAGGAACGACTCAAAGAGCAGATCGCGGCGTTTCGCGGCGACGTACGCGCTCGCCGGGCAGTCGGTGCCGAAACGGACGAGGCGCTCGCCGAACTCGAATCGGCTGCGGCGGCGCTGGCGGCCGTCCAGACGGACCGAATCGCGGCGGAACAGGCGCTCGACCGCGCACTGGCCCAAGCCGATCATGCCAGAGACACGCGTGAACGCCGACTCGAACTTCGAGACCGATTGGAGAACCGCCGCCGCGACGCATGCGACGAACTCGCGCGTGGGATCTATCCGGCGTTTCACGACGCGCTGGCCGACGTGCCGGGCGGCTGCCCGAACGACGCCGGCGCAGATCCGTCGGCGTACGACGGTCCGCGTCTCGCTGCGTCGCTGGCGGCGGTGCGGATCGCCGAGCTAGACAGTCCCGTCACGGTCGACGAGGCGGCGATCGCCTGGGTCAACGACCACGGTGGACGAATTGAGACCGTGATCGACACCGAAGTCATCTGCCAGCGTGGAACACCCGGTGATCTCGACGGATGACGTCGAACACCCTGTGGCTCTACACCGGTGTCTCACAGCGCGCGGTGACACGTTAAGTGTGAATCCGCGACACTGACCGTATGGATCTCACGTGGACCGTCGAGCGGGATGGCGGCGCGTCGCTGGTGCGGTGTCGCGTGCGCAACGACGAGGCGGTTCCGCGTCGCGTACGCCTCGACAGCCGACTCGACGGCCCGGTGTTACCGCCGCGCCGCAGGGGAGTCCCGGAAGCCGGATGGGACGCGACCGGTGTCGTCGTGCGGCTCGCTCCCGGCAAGTCTCGCGCCGTGGGCTTCGCCGCGCTCGCCGATCCCGTCGAGCCCCCGGTCGAGATGCGCGTGACGGAACTCGAGACCGACGCCGACACCACTCGGATACCGGGTGAGTCCGACCAGTCACTCACCGTCCCCGCCGGGACGCCTACCCTCACCGCGATCCACACTCTCGGAGATCACAGACCGCCGAGAGAGACCGTCACTGGCGAGATATTCGACCGGTCCAGTGATCCGGATGTGGGGACCGATCAGGCTGGTGACGGAGGCGGTGATGCGAGCGGCGACGGCCGCGAGAACGACGGCGACGACGCGGTACCGACGGCGGTCGACGAGTGGCTCGACGCGGTGGCCGACCGGGTGGAACGCGCGGAGCGGATCACGGACGCCGATCTTGCCACCGCGACGGCGGTAGTCGAAGAAACGGGCGGGCTCCGTGGACTATCCGACCTCGATCGTCGGGTTGATGCAGACACAGAACGCCTCCGTGTGGTGAGCGAACGAACGGCCGCGCTGGCGGCGCGCGCCGACGCGACGGATGTGCCGATAGAGTCGCTGGAGCGCTTGGCGTGATACTCGCTGTCGCCGGTGGCAAGGGCGGCGTCGGGAAGACGACGATGGCGTACAACGTCGCCGCCGCGCTCGACGCCGTCGTCGTCGATACAGATCTCGGGATGGCGGACCTCCCGGGTGGGCGCGGACCGGATCTCCACGACGTGCTCGCCGGCCGCGCCGACCCGATCGAAACCCTGCGGTCCGGACCGGTCGACATCGTTCCCTGCGGACGAACGCTCGCCGGCGCTCGGGCCTGTGACCTGACGCAGCTCGAATCGGCGATCGGACGGCTCGAACGCGAGCGCGACACCGTCGTCCTCGACTGTCCCGCGGGGCGACGCGCGGACGCCGGCGTTCCGCTGGCGGTCGCGGACGCGGCCGTCCTCGTCGCGTCGCCGCGAGCGTTCGCGCTGGCGGACGTGATCCGGACTCGCGAACTCGCCCGGGAACTCGATGCCGGGCTCGTCGGCTGTATAGTCAACCGCGTCGTCGAGCCACCGCCGGTAGAGACGATCGGAGACGCTCTCGGCGCACCGGTCGCGGTCGTTCCGGCGGACCCGCGCGTCGGCCGGTCGGTCGCCGAGGAGCGGCCGGTGATCGATACCGCACCCGACAGCGACGCCGCAGGCGCGGTTCGAGAGGTGGTTCGTCGGGTGCCGCGGTGAGGTGAGGTGTCGGGCGGCGGTCGTGGCGTTTTACTCGACTGGCGCGAAACAGGAGTCCATGCTCACCGCCGCGTTCGTCGCCGCCGTCGCCGTCGTCGCGTTCCTCGCGGTCGAGGTCGGTCCCCTCGTCGCGGCCGACCGCTTCCGCGACCTGCGCGAACCGACGGACGCGGAGCGCGGTCGATTCGCGTTCCTCCGTGAAGAGGCCGGCCTCAACATCGATCGGATAGCGATCGAACGCAGCTCGGGCGCGATATCCGAAGGCGACACGGCGACGACGGACGCGACCGACTCGACGGCGACGAACTCGGTTGACCACGGAGATCGAGAGCCCGTCGACGTGGCGGTGCGCGGACCGCCCCGTCGACAAGTGTTGTTCGTCACGGAGAGCCTGCTGGACGAGGTGGACGAAGACATCGCGATCGGCCTCCTCGCGGCGGAGGCCGGCCGCGTCGAGACGCGGTACACGGAGTTCCGGGCCGTCGCCGTCGCAGCAGTTCTCGCTGTGTTGGCCGCGATCGTCACCGCGGCGGTCCCGTTCGACACCGGATTCGCGTCGCTCATCGCGATCGGGCTCTCCGCGTTCTGGGTGGGTCGCCGGGTGCAGTACGCGGCCGACTCCCGCGCGGCCGACGCGGTAGGGGCGAACCGCGTCGCCGACGCGTTTGAGCGCGCTGCCGAGCTTCGGGGAGTCGAACCGGCGATCGGCGACTGGTCGACGTGGTTCGCGGTCCAGCCACCGCTCGGGGACCGGATCGAGCGGCTTCGAGAGCAGGTGTCCTGAGCCGGTGACAGCGATGTCCCGGAACCGTTACCAACCAGCCGACCACCTATACGGATAACTCGAATGCGACTCCCGGAACGACAGCTCGCGGTCCTCGAAGCCGCGAGCGCGACAGACGAACGAAGCGTAGCCGAAATCGCCGCGGAGACGGGACTGAAACCCGAGACAGTCACCGGTGCGGCCTTCGACCTCCGCGACGAGGGACTACTGACGGTGGCCGAGACCGCGACCGAGACGCTCGCGCTCACCGACGAGGGGCGCGAATACGTCGACGACGGGCTCCCCGAGGTCCGGCTCTACCGGGCCGGGGTCACGCTCGACGCCGACGAAGAGCCGGTCTCGATGGGACGTGTCATCGGTGAGGCCGGTCTCGACGGCCCCGCAGTCGACATCGCGCTCTCGAACTTCGCGCGGAAGGGGTTCGGACGGATCGACTCCGGCGAACTGGTCCTCGACCCGGACGCCGACCCGGACGCCGACGCCGAAGCCGCCGCGCTCGCCGCGCTCGCGGCCGACGAGATGTCGGACGACGACGACGCGGTGATCGACCGGCTCGACTCCCGCGGGCTCGTGTCCGTCGAGGAGTCGACGACCCGGTCGATCGCGCTCACCGACGACGGCGTCGACGCGCTGATGACGGGCATCGAGGCGACCGAGACGGTCTCTGCGGTCACGCCCGAACTCCTCGCGAGCGGCGAGTGGCGGGACGTGGAGTTCTCCGAGTACAACGTCGAGGCGGACGCGCCGACCGCGAGCGGCGGACGCAAGCACGTCCTCCGCCGGACCGCGGACCGCGTGAAGGATGTCTTGGTCGGGATGGGCTTTCAGGAGATGGAGGGCCCGCACGCCGACAGCGACTTCTGGATCAACGACTGCCTGTTCATGCCCCAAGACCATCCGGCGCGGACCCACTGGGACCGGTTCGCGCTCGACGTTGACCCGATGGACGAGATCCCCGAAGAGCTGATTCGCCGAGTGGAGCGGGCTCATCGCGAGGGATGGGGTGAGGACGGCGACGGCTATCACTCGCCGTGGTCCGAGGAGTTCGCCCGCGAAGTCGCGCTACGCGGCCATACAACCTCCCTGTCGATGCGATACCTCTCTGGGATCGCAGGCGCGGAGTTAGAGCCGCCACAGCGCTACTTCTCCGTCGAGAAGGTGTACCGCAACGACACGCTCGATCCGACGCACCTGCTGGAGTTCTTCCAGATAGAGGGATGGGTGATGGCCGAGGATCTCTCGGTGCGTGACCTGATGGGCACCTTCGAGGAGTTCTATCGGCAGTTCGGGATCACGGATATCAAATTCAAACCGCACTACAATCCCTACACCGAGCCGTCATTCGAGCTGTTCGGCGAACATCCGGAGACGGGTGAAGAGATCGAGATCGGTAATTCCGGCGTCTTCCGCGAGGAGGTCACCGGACCGCTCGGCGTCGACTGCGACGTGATGGCGTGGGGGCTCGCCTTGGAGCGACTCGCCATGCTGACGACCGGCGCGGAGGATATCCGCGACCTCCACGGGACCCTCGCCGACATCGACTTCCTGCGGAACGCGGAGGTGAGCTACTGATGCCCGTCGTCGACATCGACACCGACGAGATTCGCGGGTTGACGGGACGGACGGACACCACGGACGAGGAGTTCAAGACGGATCTGTTCGGGCTCGGCTTGGAGTTCGAAGGCGAGACCGACGACGGGCTCCTCCAGTTCGAGTTCGCACCGGACCGGCTCGATCGCCTCTCGGTCGAGGGCGTCGCGCGCTCGCTGCGGTACCACTACGGCGACGATCGCGGCGTGTACGTCCCGGACACGAACGATCCCGAGTGGACCATCGAGGTCGACGAGTCGGTGCCGGACGAGCGACCGTACGTCACCGGCGCAATCGTCCGCGGCGTCGACCTCGACGAGGGGGGGCTCGACTCGCTGATCCAGCTGCAGGAGAAACTCCACGCAACGATGGGACGCGGCCGCGCGAAGGGCGCGATCGGGATCCACGATTTGGCGATGGTGAAGGGCGCAGCGCTCCAAGAGGGTGCGGAGCCGTCGATCACCTACCGCGGCGTCGATCCCGACGGCGTCTCCTTCGTCCCGCTCGACTCGAACGACGAGCTGACGCCGGCCGAAGTGCTGGAAGAACACGGGACGGGACAGACCTACGCTGACCTCGTGGGCGACCTCGACCGGTATCCGGCGATCGACGACGATCTTGGTCTCTTCTCGTTCCCACCGGTGATCAACGGCAAGCGGACCGAGGTGACGACGGGGTCGCGCGAACTCCTCGTCGAGTTGACGGGGACGGACCAGTGGACGATCGACAAGATGTGTGCGATCGTCTGCTACGCGCTCTCCGCCCGCGGCGCGACGATCGAGGAGGTCGAAGTCGAGTACGCCGACGGCGCGACCCACCCGGACGAGTACGGCCCTCAGTTGGTCCGGCCGGACTTCGACACGACCGAGAAGTCGGTCACCCACGACCGAATCGAGACACTGCTCGGCGTCGACTTCGAACGAGAGGAGGTAGTCGACTGCTTCGAGCGTGCCGGCCTCGACGCGAGCTACACGCTCGACGAGGACGTGACCTACGAGGTGACGATTCCGCCCTACCGCGTCGACGTGCTTCACCCGCTCGACCTCGTCGACGATGTGGGGCGCGCGCACGGCTTCGACGAATTGGAGCCGCGCTATCCGGACGTGGGGACCGTCGGCGGCCGCCACGAGCGCTCCCGGCTGGAGGACGCGGTCCGGACGAGCCTCGTCGGACTCGGCTTCGAGGATCTGTTGAATTTCCACATGACGAGCATGACGGAGAACTACGTCCGGATGAACGTCGAGCCGGAGAGTTCCGTCTTCGGCGGGGGTCGCCCGGTCGAGATCACGGAACCGTACAGCGAGGAGTACACCCAGCTCCGGACGTGGGCGCTCCCGTCGCTCGTGATGCTGTTGGAACGGAACACCCACAACACCTATCCGCAGGACGTCGCGGAGGTTGGGTTCGTCGCCGAACACGACGACTCGGAGAACTCGAACGTTGCCGAGGCCCGCCACGTCGCCGGTGCGGTCGCTCGGCGCGACGCCTCCTACGAGGCGGCGAAGGGTCGGCTGCAGGCGGTGTGTGACGACTTCGGAGCCGAGTTGGAGACGCCCCGGACCGAACATCCATCGTTTATCGACGGCCGGACCGCAGACGTGATGATCGACAGTGAGGCGGTCGGCGTGATCGGCGAGATCCACCCCGCCGTGCTCGTCGAACATGACTTGGAAGTCCCCGTCGCGGCCTTCGAGTTCGACCTCGACGCGTTGCGGTGACACGAAAGGTTCTCCTTGTACTTCCTTGACATCCTCCCCGCGCTGAAGCGCGAGGCTTTCTCCTCGATTCTCCGTAACGGCCGCCTCTCGTGCCAACCGTTAACAGCGTCCGGTCGTAACGTCTCGCATGGGAACCAACGGTCCGCGCGGTGACGCCGTCGACATGTCGGACGCGGTCGGGGCGGTCCCCGATTCAGTCTGGCAGTACCTCGCGCTTGGTGCCGCAGTCGTCGTCGGCTTCGCCCTCCTCAATCAGAGCCTCGTCTTCGGTGTCGCCGCGCTCGCGTTGTTGCTCGCGGTCGTCACCGTCGTCAGCGCCGTCGAGATCGTCGACGCCTACGAGAAGGAGGCGTTGACGGTGTTCGGCGAGTACCGGAAGCTGCTCGAACCGGGTGTCCACGTCATCCCGCCGTTCGTCTCCCGCACGTACCCGTTCGACATGCGAACGCAGACGATCGACGTGCCGAGCCAGTCGGCGATCACGCGGGATAACTCGCCGGTGACGGCGGACGCGGTCGTCTACATCAAGGTGATGGACGCGAAGAAGGCGTTTCTCGAAGTGGACGACTACAAGCGGGCCGTCTCCAACCTCGCGCAGACTACCCTCCGCGCTGTCCTCGGCGACATGGAACTCGATGACACGCTCTCCCGGCGCGACCAGATCAACGACCGGATCAACGAGGAGTTGGACGAGCCGACGGACGAGTGGGGCATCCGCGTCGAGGCCGTCGAAGTCCGCGAGGTAAGCCCCTCACAGGAGGTCCAGCGCGCCATGGAACAACAGACTGGAGCGGAGCGCCGTCGCCGGGCGATGATTCTGGAGGCGCAGGGCGAGCGTCGCTCGGCGGTCGAGCAGGCGGAGGGTGACAAGCAGTCGAACATCATCCGTGCGCAGGGCGAAAAGCAGTCGCAGATCCTCGAAGCGCAGGGAGACGCCATCTCGACCGTGCTCCGCGCCCGCTCTGCCGAGTCGATGGGCGAACGCGCGATCATCGAGCGCGGCATGGAGACACTAGAGGAGATCGGCAAGGGCGAGTCCACGACGTTCGTCCTTCCGCAGGAGTTGACGAGCCTCGTCGGCCGGTACGGCAAGGCGCTGTCCGGCTCCGACGTGCAACAGATGGATGGGCTCGAAAGCAAGGAGTTCGACGAAGAGACGGAGAAGATGCTCGGCTTGGAGGACATCGAGAGCGCCCTCGAACAGCTCGACACGGTGGCCGACAGCGACCTGCGCACCGACGAGACTCGCGACGCGGACACGGCCCGCGACGTCGACCTCGCCCGGCAGGGAGAGGAGACCCGCGAAGCCGACCGCAACGTCGATCTGGAGGCCGAGACTGAGCGTCCGGGCGACTGAACACGGCGCGGAGCGTCCGCGGCGGCGACAGTCTGTGTTCGTTTCAGGGCCGCCACGCCGCCGGATCGAGCGCCCAGAGCGCGCCCACCGCGACCGCGGCCGGCGGGCCGGACCGCAGTGCAGCGAGCACCTCTGGTGCGGCGACCGCGGCGGCGGCCGCTCCGAAGTCGGTGCCGACGCCGATGCCCAGCGCGACCGCGGCGACGCCCCCTACCGCCGGCACGAGGAGCGCAGCGCGGGCGGAGAGGTCGGCGTCGCCGAGCGCGGCCGCGCCGGCGACCAGAAACACCGACCCGGCAGCGAGCAGCGCCGGCGCGGCCAGCATCGAGACCGGCGACGGCACGACGAGGTCAGGACTGCCGGCAGCGCCTCCGGTCTCGGGGACGATCACGGGCGCGACGGCAGCCGCGCCCGCGAACGCGGCCGCCGCTAGGGCAAGGAGGACTCCTCCGCGGATTCTGCGGGACACAGCGATCATACCGGCGGGAGGTGGCCGAGCCACTAAACGATCGCGGGACGCAGACGCGACCAGTGGGCGATCGTCGGCCGAGGCCCGCGCCAGACGCGCCGACGCTCAGATCGTCACGCCGGCGCGGTCGCCGTCGACGGAGACGACGACGCGCGTCGGCGTTTCCTGCCGGTCGATGAGCCGGAGAAGGAGGGTCTTGACGACTGGATCGTCGAGCTTCTCGACATCCACGTCGGGGCCGGACTCATCGAGCGCGACGCGGAGAGCGCCGTCGCCGATGCGGCTGATCGAGCCGAGTCGCAGTTCGACCTCGGGCGCGGTGAGCCGTTGGGCGACGACGAGGATCGCCTCGCCGCCGCCGTCGACGAACTCCGTCGCGTCGACGAACGACCGCGACTCGATCGCGTCGGGACGGAGTGCCCCGAGCGCGCCGTCGTGCGATCGATACGATGCGGCGTGGACGTGGAGCTCGGCCGGGAGCCCGCGGATACTTTGCCCCTCAGTGAGGGGGTTTCCGTCGACGTATCGGCTCCGGACGGCGATATCCCGGGGAGTCGACGCGGCCACGTCACGGAGGCGGTCGGTACAGCCCGCGGTGGCGACGGTGAGAACCCCGACCACGACCGCGCGCCGGTGCATGGGACCGGATCCGACGGTGTCGGATAAAAACCCCTGCCTCGGCGTTCAATCGACTGAGAATCGGAGCATCCGCTCGGCCGGGCGACTCGGTCGACGATCACTCCTCGCCGATCGGCGCGGGAACCCCCTCGTCTTCGTCGTCGCCGATCTCGAAGGCACGCCGGAGCTCGGCGATCCGGTCGCGGATATCGGCGGCCAGCTCGAACTCTAGGTTGCTCGCCGCCTCGTCCATCCGGTCTTCGAGCGCGTCGATCTGCGCTCTCGCCCCGTCTTCGGTCTCCACGTCGCCGACACTGACCGAGGAGGTGTCCGTCTTCGCGCCCGGCAGGTTCGTCTCGCCGACCGGCTTGTCGATGGTGGTCGCCTCGAAGCCGTGTTCCTCGTTATACTCCTGTTGGATCTCGCGGCGACGCTGGGTCTCCTCGATCGCGGCCTCCATGGAGTCCGTGACACGGTCGGCGTACAGCACCACCTCGCCGTTGACGTTGCGAGCGGCCCGTCCCATCGTTTGGACGAGCGTGGTGGTGGAGCGCAAGAATCCCTCTTGGTCGGCGTCGAGGATGGCGACGAGGCTCACTTCCGGGATGTCGAGCCCCTCTCGCAGCAGGTTGATCCCGACGAGCACGTCGATGTCGCCCAAGCGGAGGTCGCGGATGATCTCGTGGCGCTCTAAGGTGTCCGTCTCGTCGTGCATGTACGCCACGTCGACCCCGGCCTCCTCGAAGTACTCCGTGAGGTCCTCGGCCATCCGCTTCGTGAGCGTGGTGACGAGGACGCGCTCGTCGTGCTCGATCCGGTCGTCGACCCGCCCTAAGAGGTCTTCGACCTGTCCTGTCGCCTCCGCCACCTCCACCTTCGGGTCGACGAGGTGCGTGGGACGGACGATCTGTTCGACGATCTGTTCGGAGGTCTCTCGCTCGTAGTCTCCCGGCGTCGCCGAGACGTAGAGGGTACGGTCGGTCTTCGCCTCGAACTCCTCAAACGTCAGGGGGCGGTTGTCGTAGGCGGTCGGCAGTCGGAACCCGTTCTCGACGAGCGAGTCTTTTCGTGACTTGTCGCCCTCATACTGTCCCTTGATCTGGGGAATCGTCTGGTGAGACTCGTCAATGACGGTGAGGAAGTCGTCGGGGAAGTAGTCGAGCAGGGTGTAGGGGGCGTCGCCGGACTCGCGGTTGTCCATGTGGACGGAGTAGTTCTCGATCCCCGAGCAGTAGCCGGCCTCCCGGAGCATCTCTACATCGAAAGTGGTCCGCTCTTCGATGCGCTGGGCGGCCACGAGGTCGCCCTGCCGCTCGAAGTAGGCCACCCGCTTTTCCATCAGATCCTCGATCTCCGCGATCGCTCGCTCCAGTTTGTCGTCCGGGATCGAGTAGTGCTCCGCCGGGTGGAGCATGACCGCGGGCTCCTCGCTCACGACCTCGCCTTTCATCGGGTCGACCTTCAGTATCCGGTCGATCTCCTCGCCCCACAGCTCCACCCGGACCGCGTACCGCCCGTACATCGGGTATATCTCGACGGTGTCACCGCGCACGCGGAACGTCCCCTGCGTGAAGTCCACGTCGTTGCGCTCGTAGTTGAGGTCGACGAGGTCGGCGAGCAGCTGGTCGCGGCCCACGGCTTCCCCCACTTCCAGCCGCAGCGCCATGTCCCGGTAGTTCTGCGGGTCGCCGAGCCCGTAGATGGCGGAGACCGAGGCGACGACGATCACGTCGTCTCTGGTGAGAAGCGAGCGCGTCGCGGAGTGGCGGAGCCGGTCGATCTCCTCGTTTATCGACATCTCCTTGTCGATAAACGTGTCCGTCTGCTCGACGTACGCCTCCGGCTGGTAGTAGTTGTAGTAGGAGACGAAGTACTCGACGGCGTTGTCCGGAAACAGCTCGCGGAACTCCTCGTACAGCTGGGCGGCGAGCGTCTTGTTGTGGGCTAACACGAGCGTGGGCTGGTCCAACTCCTCGGCGACCCACGAGACGGTGTTCGTCTTCCCGGAGCCTGTGACGCCGAGGAGCGTCTGCGTTTCGGCACCCGACTCGAACCCCTCGACCAGCTGTTCGATCGCCTCGGGCTGGTCGCCCGCGGGATCGAACGGGGCGTCGACGCGGAGGGGGCGATCGACGGTCGGGCGGTCCTCAGAGAGGGGGGAGTCGGCGTCGCTCACGATACGCGCCGTTGGCGGTCGAGGCACTTGAGCGGCGCGGCGGCAGCGAGCGCCACGCCGGTATCGAACGGCACGAAGATTGCGGAACCCTTTTGTACGAAACCCCGACAATTAGCAGCTAATGACCGCGGCGGCTCGTCCGGTGGCGGCGCTCTTCCGAGGCCGACGAGCCCCGCGACCGCGACGAGGCGTCCGACCGCGACCGGTTTCCGGCGCGGCGCGACGACTGGCCTCCCGAGGCCAGTAAACTTCTTCCCTCGTCGCGTTCGCGCCGCTTCGTCTCCGAGAGTGATAGCTCCGTCCGTCGTTAGCGACCGTTCTGCTATTTTGTTCCAAAATTTAAACCGTCGAATTTAAGGGGGTAGGCCGGATCTACTCCGATAATGACGAGCGTTGCACTCGCGTTCAGCGGGGGACTCGACACCACAGTGTGCGTACCGCTTCTGAAAGAGGAGTACGGCTACGACGAGGTCATCGGCGTCAACGTCGACGTCGGCCAGCCGACGGAGGAGTTCGACGAGGCCGAAGAGACCGCCGACGCGCTCGGGCTCGACCTCCACGTCGTCGACGCGAAAGAGGAGTTCGCCGAGCTGTGTTTCGACGCGGTGAAGACGAACGCCACGTATCAGGGCTATCCGCTCGGGACCGCGCTGGCCCGCCCCGTCATCGCCGAGGCCATCTTGGGCGTCGCCGAGGCGGAGGGCTGTGACGCCATCGCGCACGGGTGCACGGGGAAGGGGAACGACCAGCTCCGGTTCGAGGCCGTCTGGCGCGGATCCGACCTCGAAGTGATCGCCCCCGTGCGCGAGCTCGGGCTCACCCGCGAGTGGGAGATCGACTACGCCGCCGAGAAGGACCTGCCCGTCGAGGCCGGCGACGGCGGCGTCTGGTCTATCGACGAGAACATCTGGTCGCGCGCGGTCGAGGGCGGGAAACTAGAGGACCCGAACTACGAGCCGCCGGAGGAGATCTACGAGTGGACCGCGGAGCCCGAAGGCGAGACGACCATCGAGGTCGCCTTCGAGGATGGCGTCCCGGTCGCCGTCGACGGCGAGGCGATGGACCCCGTCCCGCTCATCCAGCATCTCAACGAGTACGCGGGCGGCTACGGGATCGGCCGCACCGACGTGATGGAAGACCGCATGCTCGGGCTGAAGGTGCGCGAGAACTACGAGCACCCGGCCGCGACGGTCCTGCTGACGGCCCACCAGGCGCTCGAAGACCTCGTCCTCACGAAGAACGAGCGCTCGTTCAAGAAGGGGATCGAGCAGGAGTGGTCCGAGAAGGCCTACCAAGGCCTCGTCTTCGCGCCCGTCGTCGACGCGCTGAACGCGTTCGTCGACGAGACGCAGGATGTAGTCACGGGGACGGCGACCGTGAAAGTCTCGGGCGGCAACTGCCGCGTCGTCGCTCGCGACTCCGAGTACGCGGTCTACTCCGAGGAGATGGCCTCGTTCAACACCGAGGACGTCGCCGGCATCGCCCAAGAGGACGCCACGGGCGTCGCGAAGTACCACGGCCTGCAGGAGCGCCTCGCCAACGACGTGAAGAAGGCGGTCTCGAAGCCCGAACTCGCCGACGACAACTGAATGACCGACGACGATCCCGATACGACGACGGACGACGCCAAGCCGGAGTCCGCTGACGCGGACGCCGCCGGGAGCGACACGGCCGTTCGCCGCGACCGCTTCAGCGGCGGTCCCGCCCGCGCGTTCCTCTCCAGTCTCGCGGCCGACGCGGCCATCTTCGAGGCGGACTTGGCGGTCGACCGCGCGCACACCGTGATGCTCGCGGAGCAGGGGATCGTCGCCGACGCGGTCGCGGGCGAGATCCTGTCGGCGCTCGGCGACGTGGAAGCCGCGGGCCACGCCGAACTCTCCGAGGGAGAGGACGTTCACGAGGCGATCGAGACCGCGGTCATCGACCACGTCGGACCCGACGGCGGCCGGATGCACACCGCCCGCTCGCGCAACGACGAGGTAGCGACCTGTATCCGGTACCGGCTGCGCGAGGACCTGCTCGCGGCCGCCGAGGCCACGCTGACGCTGCGGGAGGCGCTCCTCGACGTCGCCGGCGAGCACACCGAGACGGTGATGCCGGGGTACACGCATCTCCAGCCCGCCCAGCCGACGACGGTCGCGCACTACCTGCTGTCGTACGAGGGTGGAGTCGCGCGCGACACGGCGCGGCTGCTCGACGCCTACGACCGGACCAACCGCTCGCCGCTCGGCGCGGCCGCGTTCGCGGGAACGCCGTTCGACGTCGACCGCGAGCGGACGGCCGACCTGCTCGGCTTCGACGGGCTCGTCGCCAACTCGATGGACGCCGCGTCCGCGCGCGACTTCCTCGCTGAGGGAGCGACCGCGTGCGCGACGCTCGCGACGACGCTCTCGGGGCTCGCCGAGGACCTAGTCCTGTTCTCGAACAAGGGATTCGTCGAACTGTCCGACGACTACGCGTCCACCTCCTCGATCATGCCTCAGAAGAAGAACCCCGACACGCTGGAGCTGACTCGGGGCGTCGCCGGCGATGCGATCGGCGAGGCGACCGGCACGCTGAGCCTGCTCAAGGGGCTGCCGCGAGCGTACAACCGCGACCTGCAACGCGCCCACGCGAGCGTGTTCGAGACCGCGGACGACGTTCGGGAGGCCGCCGAGGTGGCGGCGGGCGCGGTCGCGACGGCCGACTGGAACGAAGCGGTGCTCTCCGACGCCGCGGGCGACGGCTTCTCCACGGCGACGGGCGTCGCGGACCTGCTTGCCATGGGCGGGCTCCCGTTCCGCACGGCCCACGAGATAGTCGCGACTGCGGCTGAGCGTGTCGACGACGAGGACACGCCGTCGGAAGCCGCCGCAAAAGTTGACGAGGCCGCTCGAACGGTCACGGGCGAGCCCCTCTCGGCGTACGTGAGCCGAGACGACGTGGAGGCCGCACTGGACCCCCTACACAGCGTCGCGAGCCGCGATTCCGCGGGCGGACCCGCCCCCGACGCGGTCGCATCCGATCTCGACGCGCGCCACGAGGGATTCGACGCAGACGAGACGGCGATCGCGTCGCGTCGGGAGTCGCTCGCGGACGCGGCGGCCGCCCTCGACGCCGAGGTGAACGAGTATGTCTGAGGTGAGCACCCGTGTCGAGGTGGACTGGGGTGTCTGACCGACGACGGCAGCCGGACCGGCTGCGACGACCGCCGCGGTCGGCGGTCGGTCCGCGACCGCCGGCGGCGATCCCGTCCCCACGAGGGGGCGCGGTTCGTACTGGATTCTGACACGAAACGGAACGAGGGGCGATTCGTTCCGGTTTTACGCGACTAGCGGCCGCTTCGCCTAGTGTAAGTTATCAAACAAGTTCGAAGCATTTATGCGCTCTCGACGCTGACACGGATCCACGATGACGAGCGACACCGATACGCTGGTGGCGGAGGACCCGATCACGGGTGACGAGATCGAACTGCCGGCCGACGTCGAGGTCGGCGAGATAATCGACAGTCCGGTCACCGGAACCGAGCTGGAGGTCATCTCGCTCGACCCCGTCGTGTTAGAGGAGGCCCCCGAGCTCGAGGAAGACTGGGGCGAGTAACGTCGATGGTGACGACCGCGCCGAGGTGGTCCGCGTGAAGGTCGGGATCCTCTACTCGCGGATCCGGAAGGACGAGAAGCTGCTGCTCTCAGAGCTTCGCGACCGCGACCACGAGGTAGAGAAGATAGATGTCCGCAAACAGCGGTTCGGGCTCGACTCGACGACCGCGGCCGTCGACGACCTCGACATCGTCGTCGACCGCTGCCTGTCGACGAGCCGGTCGCTGTACGCGACCCGCTTCCTCGACAGCTACGGCGTGCCCGTGGTCAACTCACCGGAGACGGGCGACGTCTGCGCCGACAAGGCGAAGAACTCGCTCGCGCTCGCGGAGGCCGATATACCGACTCCTGCGACGGAGGTGGCGTTCACGACGGAGGCCGCCCTCGAAGCGATCGAGTCGTTCGGCTACCCGTGCGTGCTCAAGCCGGTCACCGGCTCGTGGGGCCGTCTGATGGCGAAAATCGACTCGCGAAACGCCGCCGAGGCGATCTTAGAGCATAAAGAGACGCTTGGTCACTACGAGCACAAAGTGTTCTACGTCCAGGAGTTCGTCGACAAGCCCGGCCGCGACATCCGCGTGCTGGCGGTCGACGGCGAACCGGTCGCGGCGATGACGCGGTCGTCCGAGCACTGGCTCACGAACGCCGCGAAGGGCGGCGAGGTGAAGTCGTTCGATCTGGACGACCGGGCGCTCGAGTACGTCGAGCGCGCGAGCGAGGCGGTCGGCGGCGGGCTGCTCGGCGTCGACCTGATGGAGGTCGGCGGGACCGACTCCGGCGAATACACCGTCCACGAGGTGAACCACACGGTCGAGTTCAAGGCACTTGACTCGGCCACCGATGTCGACGTGCCCGCACGCGTCGTCGACTGGCTGGAGACAAAGGCGACCGAACTGGCCGACAGCGCGGCCGAGGAGGCGAACGCATGACGACGGACGCCGACGCTGACGCGGCCGCCGGCGACGCTGTCAGCGGGGAAACCTACACCGCGAGCGTCATCGGCGGCACGGGGTTCACCGGCGGCGAACTGCTGCGTCTGCTCTCCGGCCACCCGAATTTCGAGGTCGTGCAGGCCACGTCGCGGTCGGCGGACAACATGACCGTCGGGCGCTCGCACCCGAACCTGCGCGGGCTCGACCTGCGCTTTTCGGACCCGGACGACTTGGAATCCGTCGACGTGCTCTTTTCGGCGACGCCGCACGGTGTCTCGATGGGGCAGATCGACGCGTACTTCGAGGCGGCGGACACGGTCGTCGACCTGTCCGCGGACTTCCGGCTGCCGGAGGCCGACGCCTACGACGAGTGGTACGACGGCCACGAGTCGCCGGAGTACCTAGAGCGCGCGGAGTACGCGCTCCCCGAACTCAACCGCGAGAACCTCGCCGGCGCGGACCTGATCGCTGGCGGCGGCTGTAACGCGACCGCGACGATCCTCGGCCTGAAGCCGCTCGTCGACGCCGGCGTTCTCGACCCCGAGACCGATCAGGTCGTCGTCGACGTGAAGGTCGGATCCTCGGAGGGGGGTGCCGGCGGCGGTGCGGCCTCCTCGCACCCGGAGCGCTCGGGAGTCGTGCGCCCGTACGCGCCCACGAGTCATCGGCACGAGGCGGAGATCGAGGCGTACCTCGGTCTGTCCGTCTCCTTCACCGTTCACGCGGTCGAGATGGTCCGCGGGGCGAGCGCGACCTGTCACGTCTTCCCTGGCGACCCCGTCTCGAAGGGTGACCTGTGGGGGGCGTACCGCGACGCGTACGCCGACGAGCGGTTCATGCGGATCGTCTCCGGCGGGGGCGGCGTCTACCGTTACCCCGAGCCGAAGGCGGTCGCCGGCACGAACTACGGCGAGGTCGGCTTCGAACTCGACCCGGGCAACCGGCGCGTCGTCGTCTTCTCGGCGATCGACAACATGATGAAGGGATCGGCCGGGCAGGCGGTCCACGCGGCGAACATCGCCTTGGACCTCCCTGAGGACGCCGGCCTGGAGTTCGAGGGGTTACACCCGGTGGGATCGCCATGAGCGAGGACGCGAATGGCGGCCGCTCCGAGCGCGATCCCGCCGACCAGCCCCCCGTCGTCGTCAAGATCGGCGGCGCGAAGGCGGTCGATCCCGCCGGCGCGGTCGGCGACGTGGCGACGCTCGCCGCGGACGGCAGAGCGGTCGTCGTCGTTCACGGCGGCTCGACGGTCGTCGACGAGGTCATCGAGCGGCTCGGGATGGAGCCCGAGTACGTCGAGTCGGCCTCCGGCGTCACCGGTCGGTTTACCGACGGCGAGACGATGGAGGCGTTCACGATGGCGATGGCCGGCAAGCTCAACACCGAGCTGACGGCGCTGTTCCGCGAGGCCGGCGTCGACGCGGTCGGCCTCTCGGGCGTCGACGGCGGGCTCCTCTCGGGTCCGCGCAAGTCGGCGGTCCGCGTGGTCGAGGACGGCAAGAAGAAGATCCGCCGCGGCGAGCACTCCGGGAAGATCGAGTCGGTGAACGCCGACCTCCTCGAGGGGCTGCTCGCCGACGGCTACACGCCCGTCGCCTCGCCCCCGATGGAAGGGAAAGAGAGTGACGGCGGCGTCACGCCAGTCAACGCCGACGCCGACCGCGCCGCGGCTGCGGTCGCCGGCGCGCTCGACGCCGACCTCGTCCTGTTGACCGACGTGGCCGGCGTCTACGCCGATCCCGACGACCCCGGCACGCTGATCGAGTCGGCGTCGACGCCCGAAGAACTCGCGGCGGTCGAATCCGCCGCAGAGGGGTTCATGGGTAAGAAGGTGATGGCCGCGAAAGAGGCGCTCTCGGGGGGATCCGGCCGCGTCGTCGTCTCCGACGCCAACGTCGACGATCCCATCGTCGCCGCGCTCGGCGGCGCGGGGACGACGATCGAGCACACCGCGATCGTTGAACAGGCCGAAACGGAGGGCGAGACCGCATGAGTGGGTTCGTCTTCTCCGAGAAACCGATCGAGATCGCCTCCGGCGACGGGGTGTACCTCACCGACACGAACGGAACCGAGTACCTCGACTTCGGTGCGAGCTACGCGTGCACGCCGGTCGGTCACTGTCACCCCGAGGTTGTCGACGCCGCGACGAGCCAGCTGGAGGATCTCATGTACGTGCAGGCGTCGTATCCCCACGCCGCGCGGACGGCGCTGTACGAGAAGCTCTCCGCCGGCGGCCCGGGTGACATTGACAACGTGTGGCTCTGTAACTCCGGGACGGAGGCCAACGAGGCCGCGCTGAAGTTCGCCCGGCACGCCACGGGACGCGAGAAGATCGTCGCGACGACGCAGGGGTTCCACGGCCGGACGATGGGTGCGCTCGCGACCACCTGGAAACAGAAGTACAAACAGGGATTCGAGCCGCTCGCGGGCGGCGTGGAGTTCGTCGAGTACGGCGACGCGGGGGCGATGCGCGAGGCCGTCGACGACGAGACCGCCGCGGTCATCCTCGAACCGCTGCAGGGCGAGGGCGGGATCAACCCCGCGCCCACCGACTATCTGCAGGCAGTCCGCGAGGCGACCGAGGCGGCCGGCGCTGCGATGATCCTCGACGAGATCCAGACCGGCCTCGGCCGCACCGGGTCGCTGTGGGCGGCGGAGCGCCACGACGTGGTACCCGACGTGCTCACGACCGCGAAGGGGCTCGGTAGCGGACTCCCGATCGGCGCGACGCTGTGTCGCGACTGGATCGCCGAGGAGGCGGGAAACCACGGCTCGACGTTCTCTGGCGGCCCCGTCGTATCGGCCGCCGCAGGGGCGACGCTCGACGTGATCGAAGGCGAGAGCCTCTCGGCGCACGCCGACGAGGTAGGGAGCTACCTGCGCGGCGAGATCGAGAGCCGTCTCGGCGACGAGATCCGCGACGTGCGCGGCGACGGGCTGATGGTCGGCATCGAGGTAAAACGCGGCTCGAATCGCCTGATTCGCGACTTGGCGATCAACCATCAGATACTCGCGCTGCCGGCGGGTCGGACCGTGCTGCGGCTGCTCCCACCGCTTACGATCGAGCGTGAGCACGCTGACGCGGTCGTTGACGCCATCGCCGAGGTGATCAACTGATGGCGGCCGGAAAAGAGCGTGAGGGCGACGAGGCCGCAGACGCGGACGGTTCGACGCGAGCCGGCGACGACATCGTCGCCGGCGGCGGCTATCCCGCGGCCTGCGACACTCCGGCCCGGAAGCTGCTGTACGACATGGTGTCGATCCCGTCCCCGTCGGGCGAGGAGGAGAGAGCCTCGGAGCGGCTCGTCGACTTCTTCGAGGCCAACGGACGCGAGGCGTGGATCGACGACGCGGGAAACGTCCGGGCACCGGCGAACGACGCCGTGCTCCTCACGTCTCACATCGACACCGTCCCGGGCGACATTCCAGTGGAAGTGCGGCCGGCCCCGCCGGCGGGCGAACTGCCGGAGCCGTCCGAGATTCAGGTCGGAGAGCCCGGCGACCCCGTGCTGTGGGGCCGCGGGGCGGTCGACGCGACGGGGCCGCTGGTCACGATGGCGGTCGCAGCGGTAAAGACCGGGGTCTCCTTTGTGGGCGTCGTCCGCGAGGAGGTCGACTCCGCGGGCGCGCGACACCTCATCGGCGACCGCGACGCGCCGGCGTCAGTGATCAACGGCGAGCCGTCGGGCTGGGCGGGGATCACACTCGGGTACCGCGGACTCTTGGAGGGGACGTACGTGAACACGAGCGAGTCGGGTCACTCCTCGCGGCCAGAGCCGAACGCGATCCAGCACGCGATCGACTGGTGGCACGGGGTCGAGGAGACGTTTACCCCGGATGACTCGGAGACCGCGGTGTTCGATCAGGTGACGACCAAGCCCATCTCGATCGACGGCGGACTGAGCGACGACGGTCTCGCCGTGGAGACGACGATGGAGGTGCAGCTGCGGGTCCCGCCTTCGCGCCCGGTCGACGAGATTCACGAACTCGCGGAGGCGGAGCTGTCGACCGGGTCGGTCCACTGGGGCGACCCGATGCCGCCCGTCATGGAGAGCCCGCGGACGGACCTAGCGCGGGCGTTTCGTGTCGCGATCCGATCGGCCGGCGGCGACGTTCGCCTGCTGCGAAAGACCGGCACGAGTGACATGAACCTCTTTGCGGCCGCGTGGGACTGCCCGATGGTCACCTACGGCCCCGGCAACTCCGATCTGGACCACGCCCCGGACGAGCGGCTCCCGCTCCCCGAGTTGGACCGCGCCGTGACCGTCCTCACCGAGGTTTGTCGCAAGCGACTGTAACGGCGTCTGAAAACCACGATCTCGTTCTCGACCGACACTTCACTCTCGAACGACACCACACCAAACACATCGACACGATGCCACTTTCCACCGACGACTTCCTCGACATCGACGACGTGACGCCCGCCGAACTGGACGCCCTGCTGGACCGTGCCGCCGCGATGAAAGCGGGCGAGACGGACCCTCGACTGACCGACGTGACGCTCGGAATGATCTTCGAGAAACCCTCGACGCGGACTCGCGTCTCCTTCGAGACTGGAATGACCCGGCTGGGCGGCCACGCGATGTTCCTCGGGCCCGACGACATCCAACTCGGCCACGGTGAGCCGCTGCGCGACACCGCACGCGTGCTCGGCCGGTACGTCGACGGCGTGATGGCCAGACTCTTCGACCACGCCGACGTGGAGGTACTCGCGGAGTACGCGGACTGTCCCGTGATCAACGGGCTCACCGACGAGGCGCACCCCTGTCAGACGCTCGCGGACCTCCTGACGATCCGCGAAACGGTGGGCAAGGACGCGACCGTGGCGTGGGTCGGCGACGGCAACAACGTCGGGCAGTCGTTCGTCGTCGGCGCGGCGATGGCCGGGATCGACGTCGAAGTCGCGACGCCCGCCGACTACGGCATGGACCCCGCCGTCTTCGATCGAGCGGCCGCGTTCGGCGCGGACGTGGAGCCGACGACCGACCCCGAGGCGGCGATCGACGGCGCGGATGTCGTGTACACTGACGTGTGGATCTCGATGGGACAGGAGGACGAGCGCGACGAGAAGCTGGCGGCGTTCGACGGCTTCCAGGTGAACGCTGACCTCCTCTCCGGCACCGACGCGAGCGTGATGCACTGTCTGCCCGCTCATCGGGGCGAGGAGATCACGGACGACGTGCTCGAATCGGACCGCGCGCTGGTGTGGGATCAGGCCGAGAATCGGATGCACGCGCAGAACGCGCTGCTCGTCGAACTGCTCGGCGGCGAGTGAGCAAAAGAACCGGGTCGCGTCCCCGACTCAGAGCCCGGCCACGTCTTCGATCGCGTCGGTCAGCTCTTCGACGCTCTCGACGGTGTGTTCGCCCATGTGCCCGATCCGGAACGTCTCCTCGCCGAGCTGGGAGCCGTAGCCGTTCGAGAAGGCCATATCGTACTCCTCGCTCACTTCCTCGATGGTGGCGGCGACGTCGATCCCCCGCGTGTTCTCGATACAGGCGACCGTCTGCGACTCGTACCCCTCTTCGGGGAACATCGCGAAGTGCTCGCCCGCCCAGTCGTGGACGTACTCCATCATCTCGCGGTGGCGCTCGTCGCGGGCGGCGTGGCCCTCCTCCAGCATGTGTTTCATCTGCTTGCGGTACGCTAACATGACCGGAATCGCGGGCGTCGAGTGGGTCTGTCCCTTGCGATCGTAGTAGTCGATCGTGCGGCGGAAGCCGCCGTACCACGAGGAGGTTCCCTTCTCGACCTCGCGGTCGTAGGCGTCGTCGCTGACGACGCAGACGGCGAGTCCGGGAGGCATCGCGAACGCCTTCTGGGTCGACGCGAAGATCACGTCGATGTCGTGTGCGTCGATGTCGACGTAGTCGCCGCCGAGCGCGGAGACCGCGTCGACGACGAAGTACGTGTCCGGGTACTCTGAGATCACGTCGCCTATCTCCTCGATGGGGTTACGGACGCCGGTCGACGACTCGTTCATCACGGTCGCGACCACGTCGTACTCCTTTTCGCTGGATTCGAGGTGCTCGCGGATGTCCTCGGGCTTGACGGCCTCGCCCCACTCGTACTCAAGCCGATCCACGTCCTTGCCGAGCCGTTCGGCGACGTTGGCGTGGCGCTCGCTAAAGCTCCCGCAGGTCGGCACGAGGATGTTCTCGTCGACGAGGTTCAGCGTCGACGCCTCCCAGAACTCGGTACCGGAGCCGGTGAGGATGACGACCTCGTTGTCCGTGTCGAGGAACTCTTTCGTGTCCTCGACGATGGTGGTGTACAGATCGGTCATCCGGTCCATTCGGTGGCCGAACATCGGCCGAGCCATCGCCTCTATCACGTCCTCTCGGACCTCGGTCGGGCCGGGAATGTACAGCGTCTTGTCGTCGTAGTCGTCGCGGTATTCGCGTTTCTCAGTCACGGGATCCACCTGATGGTTACTACGGAGACGCGGGCGGGTATGTTCCTTGTGATATTCTCGAAAATCGCGGGCGACGGTGTTCGGAACCTTCGTCTTGAACCACTCCCAAATTCGGCGATATTCCGGCGACCCTACCCGAATCAGCCGGGTTTATACGATCAGAGGAGAGAAAGATAGTATGATACACGCACGGAGAGTCACAACCGCCCGAGGGGTAGCCATCACTAGCAGAGGTGGCCCCCCGTGAGCGGCGACGAGGAGCTCGCGAAAGACCTCGGTCCGCTTGCGGCGATTACAATCGGGATCGGGACGATGATCGGCGCGGGAATCTTCGTGCTTCCCGGCACCGCGGTCGCTCGCGCCGGTCCGCTCGCGGCGTTCACGTTCGTGCTCGGCGGCGTTATTGCGCTGTTCACGGCGCTTTCGGCCTCGGAACTCGGCACGGCGATGCCCAAGTCCGGTGGGGCGTACTTCTACGTCAATCGCGCGTTGGGCCCAATGTTCGGCTCCGTCGCCGGCTGGGCCAACTGGCTCGGACTCGCCTTCGCCTCCGCATTTTATATGTACGGCTTCGGCGAGTACGTCAACGCCCTCGTCGGGATCGGTCCCGTGGGACTCGGTCCGATCACGCTGGAGGCCGCGCAGGTGATCGGGCTCGCCGGCGCGCTGTTGTTCATCGCGGTCAACTACTTCGGCGCGAAAGAGACCGGCGGCCTCCAGATCGTCATCGTCATGTCGCTTCTGGGTATACTCGCTGTCTTCACGGTCGTCGGCCTGCTGAACGCCGATATGGAATCGCTGCGCCCGCTCGCGCCGCCGGGAACGACGAGCGAGGTGCTCCCAGTGACCGGCGTCATCTTCGTCTCGTATCTGGGATTCGTCCAGATAACGTCCGTTGCAGAAGAGATCAAAAATCCCGGCCGAAACCTCCCACTCGCGGTGCTCGGATCGGTCGTCATCGTCACGGTCGTGTACGCCTTATTCCTCCTCGTGTTGCTTGCGGCGGTGCCGAACGAGCTGGTCGCGAACAACGAGACCGCCGTCGTCGACGCCGCACGCCTGCTCTTCGGTAACTACGACGTGTTCGGCTACTCGCTCGGCGCGGTCGGCGCGGGGATGCTCCTGATCGGCGGGCTGCTCGCGACGGCCTCCTCGGCGAACGCTTCCATCCTCTCGTCGTCGCGGATCAACTTCGCGATGGGCCGCGAGAAGATCGTCACGCCGTCGCTCAACGAGATCCACGACCGGTTCGGCACTCCCTACAAGTCCATCGCGCTCACCGGCGCGCTCATCCTCGTGTTCCTCGTCGCCGGCGGCGTCGAGTCGCTCTCGACGATGGGCTCCGTGCTTCACCTCATCGTCTACGGCCTGCTTAACCTCGCGCTCATCGTGATGCGTGAGTCCGGCGTCGAGGGGTACGACCCCGACTTCGAGGTCCCCTTCTATCCGATCGTGCCGATAATCGGCACGGTGTCGTCGTTCGCCCTGATCGTGTACATCGACCCAACGATCATCCTGATCTCCTTCGGTCTCGTCGTCTTCGCCGTCCTCTGGTATCTCCTGTACGCCCGCGACAAGGTGGAGTCCCGGGGCGTGTTGGGCACGTGGATCCTCGACCGGTCCGACGAGCTACCGGAACAGGCCGTCGCCGCGGCCACCTCCGTCCAGCCGAGCGGCGGCGACTACCGCGTGATGGTACCGCTCGCGAACCCTGCGACCGAAGAGCACTTGATCACGCTGGCGTCGGCCATCGCCAAGCAGCGCGACGGAACGGTCGTCGCGGTCAACATCGCGAACGTCCCCGACCAGACTTCGCTCGAAGCCGCCCGCGACCGCGGCGCTCACGACGCCGCCCACGACCTACTCGACTGCGCGAAGGAGGACGCCGAGACGTTCGGCGTCGACGTGGAGACCCATGTCGTGCTCTCACACCGCGTGTTTGAGGAGGTGTTCGACGCCGCCCGAACCTACGGTGCTGACCTCACCGTGATGGGCTGGGGCAAGGACTCCCACGGCGCGCCCGGCCGGGCCGAATCCGCCATCGACGAGCTGGCGTACTCGCTCCCCTCCGACTTCCTCGTGTTCCGCGACCGCGGCTTCGACCCCTCCCGAATCTTGGTGCCGACCGCCGGCGGCCCCGCCTCCGACCTGTCCGCGGCAGTCGCCCGGATGCTCCAACTGGAGTTCGACGGTGAAGTCACCCTGTTACACGTCTCCGACGACGAGACGGCGGGACGACAGTTCCTCTCAACGTGGGCCGACGAGCATGGCCTCGGAGACGCAACGCTGCGGATCGAGTCGGGAGACGTGGAGACGAACATCGAGCGGGCCGCCCGCGACGCCACGCTGCTCATCGTCGGCGCGACGGAGAAGGGTCTGCTCTCGCGGCTGGTCCGCGGCTCGCTCGTCTTGCAGGTGCTCGACGATGTGGAGTGTTCCGTCCTGCTCGCCGAGAAGCGTAGCGACCGCGGTATCCTCTCGCGGCTGTTCGGCCGCGGCGCGCGGTCCGGAGACCTGATCGAGGAGCCCGAGACGCCCGCGGATACGGGAGTCTCAACCGAACCGTCGACGCCCGAGGTCGACGGGCCGGAGTAACGAGACGCCGCAGAGCGGCCTTCGGCTGGCGGTCAGTGACGGCCCTCCGTCTCTCCGGCGGAGTTACCAAGTGATCTCGAACCGCGCGCCGCCCTCTGTTCCCTCAGTCACGGAGATATCCCAGCCGTGCCCGTCCACGATCTTCGCGACGATCGAGAGGCCGTAGCCGGTTCCGTCCTGATCCGTCGAGTATCCGTGGTCGAACACGTCCGAACGAATGGACGCCGGGATCCCCGCCCCGTCGTCTTCGACGTACAGTCCGGCGTCGTCGGAAAGAGGACCGATACGAACGGTCGGAGCGCTCCCGGCGTGATCGATCGCGTTGCGGAACAGGTTCTCCAGTAGCTCTTGGAGTCGGCTCTCGTCCGCCTCGACGGTCCCGAGACCGTCGTCAACCCGTATCGTGGCTTCGTGAGTCTCGACGCTCTCCCACGCTTCGCGGACGCCTCCTCCGATATCGATCACGTCCGTCTCACCGATCGATCGCCCTTCCTTCGAGAGATCGAGGACATCGTCGACGAGGGTGTCGATCCGGGTAAGCGCTTCTTCGATCTTCGCTAACTCCGGACTGTCATCCTGTTCTCGGGCGATTTTGGTGTAGCCTTCGGCGACGGAGAGCGGGTTCCGAATGTCGTGTGTCAGGATGTCAGCGAACTCGTCCAACCGCTCTTTCTGATCGCGCAGTTGGTTCTCCCGCCGCCGTCGTTCGGTGACATCCCGAATTATCCCCGTGAAATACCGGTCGCCGTGGTGTTCGTGTTCGCGTAGACTGATGAGCGTCGGCACCTCGTGGCCGTCCTTGTGGAGGGCCGGGAGTTCGATCCCGTTCCAGTCGATGTTCCGCGCTCCCGTCTCGACGTACGATTCGAGCGCTGCGGCGTGTACGGGCTCTAACCGCTCGGGAATGATCTCCATCTTTGAACTCCCGATCAGCTCCTGCGGCGTGTAGCCGAGAATATCCTCGATCGCCGGATTGGCGTACACGATGTCGCTGTTTTCGTCGATCGTCAACATCCCCTCGGCCGCGTTTTCCACGAGCGTCTGATAGAAGTCGTCGGCGGTGACGGGGGAGTGGTCTGCGTCCATTCGGCTCACTCACAGTACTAACGCCGGGTTGTTAAAACCGCCGAGGCACGCTTCCTACACCACTCATATACGGTTCCCACCATCGCGACGCCGACGCGCAGAGACGGGAGCGGCCTGCCAATGCAAACATCACCGCGAGGAGAAACGCGAACTCGTTCGCGCCGCAGCGAGCGACCGTGGTGACGCCCACCAGTATCTAGACGTACCCCGGCTCTCGCTCTCAGGGCTCTCTGAGTGCCACCGCGTCGCCCTGTTCGGTCGGGACGGGCAGCTCGCTGTCCCCGCCACGTCCGCCGTCGCCTGCGAACACGTCCCACTCCTCGTCGGTGACGAGCGCGTCGTCGAGGCGGTCGACGATCGCATCTTCGTCGATCCCCGTCCCGATGGCGACGTACTCCGTCAGTCGGTCGCCGTGATCGTCGTCCCAGTCGAGCCCCGGGCGGTTCGAGCGGAGCATGTCGCGCTCGACCGGCGGGAGACTCGCGATCCACGGACCGAGGGCCTCGACGCGCACCGATCGCCCGGCTTGCCCGACCTGCTGGCGCTGGTCCACCCCCGCGACCCAGAGCGTCCCCTTCGAGCGGACCACGTCGGCGGGGAGGTCGCCCAGCAGCGCAGCGATCCGGTCGGGATGGAACGGCCGGCGGCGACGGTACGTGAACGAGGTGACGCCGTAGACCTCGTCGGGATGGCGGTGGCCGTGTCCGTGGTGATCGTCCCCGTGATCGTCTCCCGTTCCGTCCGTTCCATCGCTGCTCTCGGACTGTGCCTCTTCGAGCGCGCGCTTCCACCCCGGAAGGTCGCCGACTTCGCTCTCGTCGAAGAGATCGACGCCGAGGATCCGGTCGGGATCGATGGCGGCGAATTCGGTTACGATCGTCTCGGCACCGGGCTGGAGCGCGCCGACGAGACCGACCGCCTCCTCGAGCTCTGCGTCTGTACAGAGGTCAGCTTTGTTGCACACGACCACGTTCGACACCTCGATCTGTTCGACCAAGAGATCTGAAAGCGGGCGGTCTCGTTCGGTGTCGGCCACATCGGTGCCTCCGATCGCATCGGGATCCACGCGGCGCGTCGGGGCCTCGTCACCGGCGAACGCGTCGAGGAACTGTCGCGTGTCGACCACGGTGACGAGCGCGTCGACGTGGTAGCGCGCGGCCGCGCGCGATTCCGTGGTGAACAGCCGCGCGACCGGTGCCGGCTCGGAGATGCCCGAGGACTCGACGACCAAGGCGTCGAAGGATCGCTCGTTCGCGAGCCGCACGACCGCGGTCTCCAAGTCGTCCTGCAGCTCACAGCAGATACAGCCGTTCGACAGCTCCGTGACGCCCTCAACGTCGACCTCGGACTCCTCTGCGATCAGATCGGCGTCGACGTTCACGTCTCCCATGTCGTTGACGAGGACGGCGATGTCGCGGTCGCCGGCTGTCGAGAGGAGGTGGTTCAAAAGCGTCGTCTTGCCCGCCCCGAGGCTTCCCGACAGCACGGTCACCGGAATCCGATCGGTCATGCGATCCGTTCGGTTGGCCGTCCTCTTCAACTCCTCGGCGGCGACCGGCTCGAACGCCCACCTACGGACGTGCAGGCGGTCGCAGGCCACCGAAAGCCGATACGTTGATACGTTCGGCCCACCGACCGCGGAGCATGTTCCAGTACCTCTCTGCGGTGGGAGTCGCGGCGGTTATCGCGACGACCCTGATGGTCGCCGTCATGCTGTATCTCGTCTGGGGCGCTCTCAACAACGACGTGCATTCCCCGACGCCGGACACCGGCGACAGCCCCGAACTCGGTGAGGGACCGGGATTGGACGAGTCGACGGAATCATCGGAATCGGTGGAGTCGGCGGACGCGGCGGAGGGCGAGCTGACCGCCGAGGGCAACTCGGCCTGATCGGGGGTCGCTGTCTTTCCTCGGGCAAAACTTGGCTGGCATCCCTTCGTGTCCGCGATCTGTTCACCACAACTGAGCCGGTGCCGCGGCGTACCGGCGATCGCCCTGACGAGAGCACGAACTGCCTGCGAAGGCCCGCGATAGGTTTTAACCGAGCCGACCGTCACGGTGAATCATGACCATCGCAGACCGCATCGCCGCCTTTCGCGCGGAGTTAGAAGAATGGCTCCGCGGCCTCTATCACGGGATGATCACCCATCCGGCCTACGAAAAGATCGAGAAGGAGGCCGAAGACGCCGAAGACGAGTTCATGCTCGCGTGTTTCCCCGACGCGTTCGGCATCCCGTCGCCAGTGTCGTACTACACCGCCGAACTGCTTCCGTACCTCGAAGACGAGTTCGAGGCGTGGGAGCGGCGGCTGTGGGACCGCGAGAGCCTAATCGAGCGGAAGGGCCAGCAGTACCACTTCTGATGGACACGGTTGCCACGGTTCCGACGGACGCGACAGACACGGAGGGGCGGTGATGGAGCGGTTCGTCTTCTTCGGCGGGAAAGGCGGCGTCGGCAAGACGACCGTCTCGTGTGCGTACGCCTATCGCTGTGCGGACGCGGGCGTCCGAACGCTCGTCGTCTCAACGGACCCGGCACACTCGGTGTCGGACGTGTTCGACCAACAGTTCGGCGACGAGCCCCAGTCGGTCGCGGGCGTCGACGGGCTGGACGCGATGGAGATCGACCCCGAAGACGAGATGCAACGCCACCTCCAAGAGATCCGCGAGGGGCTCTCAGAGCAGGTGTCGGCGGCGATGGTCTCGGAGATCAACCGCCAACTGGAGATGTCACACGGGACGCCTGGCGCGTACGAGGCCGCCCTCTTCGACGCGTTCGTGACCGTGATGCGCGAGGAGAGCGACCCGTACGACCGGGTGGTCTTCGACACCGCACCAACGGGGTCGACGCTGCGGCTGCTCGGGCTTCCCGAGTTCCTCGGCGACTGGATCGACCGGCTGTTGTACAAGCGGAAGCAGTCCATCGACCTCTTCGAGAAGGCGGCGATCGGCGACATGGAGCCTCGGCGACTGCTCGACGGCGATCCCGTCATAGAGCGACTGCAGCGACGAAAGGAGTTCTTCGAGTACGCGGGCGACGCGATGCGGAACGACGCCGCGTTCTTCCTCGTGTTGAACCCCGATCAGCTCTCCGTCAACGAGACCGGACGGGCCATCGAGGGCTTCACCGACCGAGACCTGCGCGTCCGTGGACTCGTCGCGAACAAGCTCACGCCGCCACCCGACGACGACGAAGACGGTCGGGGGGCCCGGTATCTCCGAGACAAGGTCGAAACCGAGCGCGACCGCCTCGAACAGGTTCGAGAGGGGTTCGCACCCCCGCTCGTCGCCGAGATCGAATCGCGTACCCGCGAAGTGCGCGGGGAGCTACTCTCGGACGTAGCCGCCGAACTCAACGTCGAGACATCGACGCCGAATGCGACGTAGCCCGCCGTCTGCTGCAGACCACGCGAACTGGCGCGGATCGACGCGAATCAACGTCGAGATAGAGGCGCGCGCGAAGGAGAATGTCCTAGAATCTGGGGGAGATTTCACAATGCGAACGAGGATTCGTCCGTACGGTGTCCCCCGCTGGGGCGGCCGGTTTTCCGGGCCGTTCCTATAAGTGAAGACAATACTTAAGTATTCGATCGTGAACTACTACCACGAGGCAGGGAACCAATGACAAGTGTAATCTGGATCGTAGCTGCCGTGCTCGGCACGTTCACCGTAGGGTATATGGGGTACTCGCGGTACCTCTCTCGGTTCGTCGACCTCGACGATAGCCGAGAGACGCCGGCACACAAGTACGAAGACGGACAGGAGTACGTACCGGCGAAAAAGCCGGTGCTACTGGGGCATCACTTCTCGAGTATCGCTGGCGGCGCACCGATCGTCGGCCCGATCACGGCGGGGGCCATCTGGGGCTGGATCCCCGCGCTGTTGTGGGTCGCCATTGGCAACCCACTGATGGGAGCCGTCCACGACTTCATCTCGCTGTCGAGTTCGATCCGACACGAGGGTCGATCGACCGGATACATCGTCGGCCAGTACGTCGGTGAACGCGGCAAGGACCTGCTGTTGTGGTTCGCGTTCCTCACGATCATCCTCGTCGTCGCGGTGTTCGCACTCGTGGTCGGGATCGTGTTCAACGCGTACCCGCAGGTGACGACCGCGAGCTTCGTGTACATCCTTTTGGCGCTGGCCTTCGGGGTGTACCTCTACCAGCTCAACGGGCCGTTTATTCCGGGGACGATCCTCTTCGTCGCCGGCGTGTTCGCCGGCGTCTGGCTCGGTATCCAGTACCCGGTCGCGCTGTTCGAGCTGGCCGGCGACGCCAGCCACCCGGCGGGGACGTTCGTGCTATTCAGCGGCACCGGTAGCTGGGTTCCGGGCGCGGCGGCGCTCGGTGGTAACACCGCGGCGTGGGTACCGGTCGTCATGGTGTACGGCGCGATCGCGAGCGCGCTCCCGGTGTGGGTGCTGCTCCAACCGCGGGACTACCTCTCGTCGTTCCTGCTGTATGCGGGTGTCGGCGGCGGGGTCATCGCGATCATCGTCGGAACGATTCTCGGAACGTCCGGACAGCCGCTCGTCGTCGACTCGTCTATCGGCGCGTTCGAGGGCTTCTGGGGCGTCGAAGCGGCGGGGCTGTACCCGCTGTTCCCGCTGCTTTTCATCACCATCGCCTGCGGGACGATAAGCGGGTTCCACTCGCTCGTCTCCTCGGGGACGACTTCGAAACAGCTGAACAAGGAGAGCGATGCCCGCCTCATCGGGTACGGCGGGATGCTCGGCGAGGGGCTGCTTGCCGCGCTCGCGCTCTCGACGCTCGCCGTTGCCGGCTTCGCCGGTGACGCGGCTGCCGGCGGAATCGGCGGCGCGCTGCCGAACTTCGCGAGCGGCGGCGGGATCATCCTCACGAGCCTCGGGATTCCGGAGACGATCGGCGCGGTGTTCATGGCGCTCGTCTTGGTGAGCTTCCTGCTCACCTCGACCGACACCGCGGTCCGGCTGGGTCGGTACATGATGGAAGAGATTGTCGGGATGGATGACGGCATGACCGTCAGCGGACTCTCTCCGAACCTCGGCTCGATCGCTCGGGGGCGGTACACCAACCCGCTCTTCCAGATCGGCATCGGTTACCTGCTCGTCATCTCCGGTGAGTGGGCGACGCTGTGGGCGCTGTTCGGCGGCGCGAACCAGCTGCTCGCAGCGCTCGCGCTGTTGACGGCCACCGTCTGGCTCGCCAACTGGGACGAGTCCAAGCAACTGATTTCCACGGGTGTCCCGATGGCGGTGATGGTGATCATCACCGTGCTCGGACTCACGTGGCTGGCGTTCTACCAGAACCTCTACATCAACCTGATCGGCGGCGGCGCGGACACGCTCGGCGCGCAGATCTCGTCGGGAACGCAGATGGTTCTCGCACTCGTGCTGATCGGGCTCGCGCTGTCGCTCGTGAAGATCGGTCTCGGCAACATCCGATCGGTTCGCGGCGGCAACGCGCCGGCGGCCGAACCGGGCGACGACTGACGCGGTCGCCGTTCGGACCAATCAGGTCCCCTGCATTCCGTTCCTCCACGCGGTTCATTCTCGCAGCTGTGCCGCCGGCGCACACGAATCCGTTGCCGACGTTATCGCCAGAAGCGCTTCGCGAACCGCGAGAAGAATCCCTCCTCGGGCTCCTCGACCGGCTCCCACAGCCGGAACGCACCGGCGACGTCGGCGACCTCGCTGGCGACGAGCCGTTTTTGATCGGGTGCGACGACGACGAGGTTCACCTCGTAGTGACCGTAGTAGCCGAGCTTCAGGAGCGTCCGGTCTCGGAATCCCTCCACGAAGTCGGCGACGGTCTCGGGGATCTGGTCGGCGACGAGTACGACGGTGATGTCGGTGCCGTAGTGCTGTTCGTCGCCTTCGACGCGGTCGTCGGCGACGCCGTGTGCAAACTCGACGAGCCGCTCGATCTCCTCGTCCGTCGGTGCGGTGACCCGACGCGCGAACACGTGCTCCATCACGTCGTGATCGGCGTAGCTCAACGCCGGGTGGAGAAACTGCTTCTGATTGCGTAGCCGCATCTTCGCGTACAGATCGAATCGCTCGCCGCGCTCGACGACGTCGGCCTCGAGGTCGTAGCTGTACATGAGCCGGTCGGAGACCCGATCGAGGTACTCGTCGTCGTAGTCGGGGACGCTCTCGCGAATCTCCGCCGGTAGCGACTCGGGCTCGGGTCGGTCGGCATCGCGGCTCTCGCCGTTTCGTCCGACGCTTTCGGCGTCTCGTCCGCCGCTATCGGTGCCGTCGTCGACGCGCTCACTCATCTGCGGGATCGTACGCGACCGCATCGTCCGCGGCCGGCGGAGCGCCGACCGCGAGCACCGTTACCGAACCGTTTGCGTCCGCGGGGTTGTACGCCCGCTGCGGGCTCTCGGGGTCGACGACGAACAACTCGTCCGTCCCGACCTCGTAGGTCTCGCCCGGTGTTTCGACGGCAAGGGTCCCCGACAACACGTAGAACGCCTCCTGTTGAGTCTCGTGGTAGTGGTACGCGAGCGGGAGCTGTTCGCCGGGCTCCGCGCGGAAGCGGTTGATGGCCGCGTGGTCGAGTCCGCCCGGCTCCGAGAGCTTCCGACACTCGCACGGTCGGTCGGGTGCTGGATCGACTGCGTCCGCGTCGACGACTCGATATCCCATGAGAACCCGTTCCACGGAGTAGTAAAAAGGTCATCGGGGTGAACTCGACGCTGCGTCTCGGCTGGGAGTTCAGTCGAGACGCCGTTACGGAGAATCGAGGAGAAAGCCTCGCGCTTCAGCGCGGGGAGGATGTCAATGGTCCCGAGAATGACGGTACACCGGATACGACCCTCGGAGGCGAGATTTAACACCGTGGGCCGCGTTAGTGCGGTAGAGACACCCATGTCCGACCAAGAGATCCGAACCGAGGCGTGTGGTCGGTGTTCGATGTCGACGGTCGTCGGCACGGTAAGCGAGGACCAGAGCGACGACGAGCGCGCAGAGCGCGACCCGTTCGGCGACGAGCGGATCGAAGTCGACGAGTCCTCGATCCGCCGCGTGTCGCCGGCCGGATTCCTGAGCGATCTCAAAGAGCGGATCGACGCGCTCGGCCGACGACTCGCATACGGGAAGTAAGACGTGACTCGTCGGGAGAGAACAGATTCGTCAGGTGGGAGACTTATGTCGGTCCGATTCCTAGCGGGGGCCACGCGATGGAAGAGAGCATCTCCGGGTTCAAGATTCGCGGCGACTGGGGCGATGTCGTCGAACACGGCGAGCGGATCGCGCTCGCGCTCCGTGAGACCGGCGTCGACGGCGACGCGTATCACGACTTCGACGACTGGCGGCCGAAGTCTCACGAGCGGATCGACGAGGACGTGTCGGCCAAAACCGCAGAGCAGGCGTCCGTCGGAGAGGGCGAAGGCGAGCGGGCCGGTAAAACGCCGGGAGAAGACCTGCAAACGGCCGGAGAGAAGCTCACGGAGTCCTACGAGAAGGTCGGCGAAAACGACACCGAAAGCGCCGTCGAACGGTGGGGCGAGTCGATCGGCCACGTCGCTCGCGCGGCCGACTCCGCGAGCCGCAAGGCGCTCCGGAAGGTCGAAGACACCGTCTACCGGAAGGTGATGACCCAGATGGCACCGTACTACTTCGACAACGAACTCGTCAGTGCCAACGTTCAGGAGGTCGGCCGCGGCGAGGCCGGCGAAACGTTCGTCTTCGAGGTGAACATCAACGACGACGAGCTCAAGTCCGAAGTGAGCGACGTTCTCGCCGAGTACGAGTCGGAGATCGACCGTTGGCACGTCGAAGCGGAGAAGCGAACCGAGGACGTAGCCGCCGCCGAAGGCGTCGAACCGCCCGAAACGGAGGGCGGTCCCGACTCGACGACGACGTGAGGACGCGGCCGATCGCATCGAACGGATTTACTTCCCGGCCCGATGAACGGAGCTCATGACCGAGGTGCTTCGGGTTGACGCCGGCGAACTGTCGGCCGACGAACTGATAGACGCGCTCAACGACGGACAGCGGATCCTCGTCGATGTCGAGGTCGCCGGCGGGTCCCACGAGATCGTCCTCCGGTACGACGGAGAGACGTATCATTGTGACACACCGACGAACCTCCACCGACACGCCGAAGAGTCCGAGATGCGCAGCTGTCTCGACCAGATGGGATACGCGGCCGCGGAGTGACCAACGCCGCGGTCGGATCGGCTGCGACACCGAGGTTTAACCCGAACGCGGCCGAACGACGCCCATGGCCGACCCCGAGATCGAGGATCTCGTCGGCGACGTGTCACCCTCATTCGAACATGTCCTCTCCTGCGTGTTCGGCGTTCGCGACCACGAGAGCCGAACGTACCTCGTGTTGCTCGATCATCCGGGGAGCACGGTCGCCGAACTCGCCGCGACGCTCGATCGAGACCGATCGAATGTGAACCGATCGCTATCGACGCTGCGCGAGAAAGGGCTCGTCGAGCGCCGGCGGCGACTTCTCGACTCCGGCGGATACGTCTACCAGTACACCGCGATTCCAATCCCGGAAGCGAAGACTAGGCTCCACGACGCCCTCGACGAATGGGTCGAAGCCGTTCACGCTGCGATCGACGGGTTCGATCCCGACGCTGGCAGCGAGTAGGCCTACCGGTAGTCTTCTGACGCCGCGGAAGCGGTGACCATAGCGACAGCACCGACTCCCTCCGGTAGCCGACCGAGTTCACCGTCCGCCGAAGCTTCGTCGGCAGGTTACGACGTGTCGTTGTCGAACGCGAGCGTGACGCCGTCGTCGTCGACGGTCGCACCGGCGGCACACACCGGGTGTTCGAAGTCGGCGGAGAGAACTTCGGTCGCCGCGGCCGCCGCGTCCGTCGGCGGATCCGCGGCCGACAGCGCGTACGGCTCCGGACTGTCGGTCTCGTAGGTCGCGACAATCGTCGGCTCATCAACCGCCTCGACGAGAAGCGCGTCCCGGCGAACGGTCCCGACCGTCGCGGTCTCAGCGCTGACGACCCCCGCGATCCGGGGAGTGTCGTAGTCGTCCTTCTCGAAGTCGAGCGCGAGCAGCGCGGTCGCGAGCGCGTCTCGAGCGGGATATCCCGTCTCCAACTTCTCCGCGATCGGGTCGACGTGCGAGCCGTTGCCGACGACGGCGAGCGGTTCGCCGGTCGGCGTGTGAACCTCCCGCGCGCAGTTGTACGAGACGTACGGGTTGTCGGTCTCCGGCGCGTCCGGTGTAGGGCCGACGGTGAGCGTTCCGTCGCGATCGATCACGCGACGATTCGGGAACGATCGCGAGGAGACTCGATACGCGCCGATTCCGGGAGCGACGACGACGAACCGTCCGACGTACATACAACTTCGTGGCGATTGAGTCCGCTAAAACGCATCGATCTACCCACGTTCGTCGATCGGATTCGCGATTGAGCGGACCGGACGCTGTGAACGGGTCGCAGGGCGTCGCCAACGCGCAACGCTTACAAACACCCGTTGGTTACGGGAAAATGCGCAGTCCATTGGGGTAGTGGCCAATCCTGAAGCCTTCTGGGGGCTTCGACCCTGGTTCGAATCCAGGATGGACTATTCTCGCCGCTCGCTTCGCTCGGTTTCGATCGACATCACCCGCCAATGGTGAGTCTCGCCCTCCACCTCGATCGTTTCAGGTGGAACGATATCCCTCTCACGTCCGTCGTTTTCCATCCGAAAAGAGGGGGTCTCAGAAGATCGCGCTCACTTCTCGACGTCGAGAAGCGCGACGCGCTCGCGGACGATATCGGCGATGTCGCCGTCGACCGCGTCGAGTTCGCGGTCACCGATATCGAAGAGTTCGCGCACTCGATCCCGGTCGAACGAGAGCGTCGACGCGGGATCGACCGGCGCGAACGACGTGTGTTCGTCGACCCCCGCGGCGGCCGCTTCGAGGTCGGCAGACTGGCGCTCCGCGCCCGACACCCCACCGAAATCGGCCAAGAGGACAACGACGCGGCCCTCACCCTCGGTGACGCCGAGCCGGAGCGCGCGGTCGATCTGGCGGCGACCGGCCGCGTACAGGAGCACCTCCACGCTCGGGTCGCGAGCGACCGCCTCCCCGCGGGCGATCGCGCGGGCGGCGAGACGAGTCGCCTCCCGTAGGTGCGTCTCGGAGACGACGAGGTCGGCGTCGAACGCCTGCACGACCGCTCCGGTCTCGGTCGATATCTCGCCGAGCGCGTCGAGAAACGCGTCGAGGTCGTCAATGTGTGCGGTGCCGTGTCGGACCTGATACGGCGGCGTCGGCGGATTGATGGCTGAGCGACCGCCGTCGGTCATGACGCGGGTACCGTGATCGTCGGTCGGTTCGAAGCGTCCCGACGTCACCGGAAATCACCCAGACTCGCCTGTCCGTCTCCGTCGTTGCCGCTCGCTGAGCCGGCCGTCGCTGCTGCGGACGCCGAGCTGTCGGGACGGACGCCGTCCATCGACGGATCCTCGCGGCCGGCGTGTTCGAGGATCCGCTCCGCGGTCCGCTCGCGTCCCCGCAACGCGCCGAGCACCACGGATTTTTCGGCCTCGCGGAGGTCTGCTCGACTTTCGATGCCGGCCTCGTACAGCCGCCGGGCGCGCTTCCGACCGACGTTCCGGACTCCGGCGAGATCGAGCAGCTCCTCGCGGACACCGTACTCGATCCGCTTTCTGGCCTCGCGAACCGCGACGACGGTGTCGCCGTCGACGCCCTCGATGTCGCCCGCCAGCGTCTCGGCGGCCCGGAGGAGCCACTCGGCCGTCTCGACTTTCCCGCGGATGTCGCCCGGTCCAACGCCATACTGCTCCGCGATCCGGTCCTCGTCGACCTCGCTTGCCCAGTCCTCTAAGAGCCGAGCCGTCTTCAACGACGCGAGCCAGTCCTCGAACCGCACGTCCTCGTACTCGGAGGGAACGTCGCCGAGGAACTCCCCTTCCCGCTCGTAGCAGAGCTCGGTGTACTCCTCGCGGTCACCCGACTTCAGGTAGAGCTCGTACATGTCGGGAGTGCGGCTGACGAGGTGGTAGAGCCCGAGCGGCGTGACTCCGGGAGGCGAGAGCGCGGCGTCACCGTCCGCCTCGCGGCCGGCGGCCTCTCCGGATCCGTCGCCGTCGGAAACGTCTTCGTTCGAACGTCCCTCGCCCGCTCGCGTGTACGTGCCGAATTCGAGGTCGTCACCGTCGCCGCCGGTTCGGACGAACTCGTCGGTGCCGCCGTCTTCGTCCGCCTCGCCGGTGCACCGGAGGCCGTCGATCATCTCCGCGGCGCTCATCGGGTCGAGGTAGAGCCGCGAGACGGTGTGGCCGATCCCGGTCGCGGTGAGGCTCTCCGTGCTGCCCTCGCGGTCGCGGTCGAGGAAGTCGTTGACCGCTAGGTAGTCGAGAACAGTGTCCGTGACCGCGGCGAGTCTCCCCTCGTCGTCGGTTTGAGTCGCGTAGAGTGTGTTGTCGAGAAACGAGAGGAGGCCGTCACGCGCGGAGGCGAACCCGGAGGCGACGGTGGCGAGTACGTGGGTCCGGAGCGCAGGCTCGGCCGCGAGCTTTGAGCGAACCGGTTCGGCCTCGGCCCAGACGTACCGCTCGAACAGCTCGTCCTTGGTGTCGGCGTCACTTGCAAGCAGCACGGCCTCGCCGTACGGGTCGAGTCCGGGCCGCCCCGCGCGCCCGCACATCTGATGAATTTCGAGCACGTCGAGCGGCTTCATCCCGCCGAACTCTCCGTCGTAGCGCCGCCAGTCGCGAACGATCACCCGCCGGGCTGGGGTGTTGACCCCGGCGGCCAGCGTCGGCGTCGCGGAGACGCACTTGATCAGCCGGTCGCGGAAGGCGTCTTCGACGAGTGCTCGGTGCTCGCTCGCGAGCCCCGCGTGGTGGAACGCCGACCCCCGTTCGACGGCGTCCGCGAGGTCTTCTGAAGTGTCCGTGTCGGAGACGCCGCGGATCTCCTCGGCGATCGCGCGGAGTCGGTCGCGCTCGTCGTCGGTGAGTCGCGACCCGGTCACGTCGGCCAGTCGCCGGGCGGCGGACTCGGCGTTGCGCCGGGAGTTGACGAAGACGAGCGAGGAGCCGCCCTGTCCGTCCTCCTCTGTGTCTAGCGCGTCGGCGACGAGTCGCGGGGTCTGGTCTTCGCCGCGGTCGACGGGAACCTCGCGTTTGCTCCCGTCGTCGAAGTCGATGGCGTTGCCGTAGTGGACGCCGATCCGGAGGTCGATCGGTCGCCAGTCAGACTCGACGAGCTCGGCGTCGAGCCAGTTGGCGATCACGTCGGCGTTCCCCACCGTGGCCGAGAGCGCGACCGTCTGGAGGCCGGAGTTCACCTTCCGGAGCTTCGCGAGGGTCACTTCGAGGGTCGGACCGCGGTGTGCGTCGTCGACGAGGTGGACCTCGTCGCTCACGACGCAGGTGAGGTCGTCGATCCACGGCGCGCCGTTGCGGATCAGCGAGTCGACCTTTTCTGAGGTAGCGACGATGATGTCGCGGCTCGCGAGCCACTCGCCGTCGGACTCGTAGTTTCCCGTGGAGACGCCGACCGTGACACCGTGGTCGTCCCAGCGTTCGAACTCCGCCTTCTTTTCGCTAGCGAGCGCGCGCAGTGGCACGATGTACAGGGCCTTGCCGCCGCTCTCGACCGCCGAGAGCATGGCGAGCTCCGCGATAAGGGTCTTGCCGGAGGCCGTCGGAACCGCGGCGACGAGGCTGTCGCCGTCGACGACGCCAGCGTCGACGGCCGCCTGCTGGGGCGGGTACAGCTCGGTGACGCCCTCCGATTCGAGCGCCTCGCCGACGCCCGCGGGGAGTCCGGAGAGCGAACTCGGTTGCATTACAGGAACGTGGGCTCCGATCCGATTTAAATCGTCGGAAGCGGACGGAAACGGGAACGCCGATGCCGAGGAGCTACGCCGTCTCCATTTCGCGTTCCAGTTCGCGGAGCCGCTCGACCCGATTCTCGGTCGACGGGTGCGTCGAGGCGATCTTGCCCACGAATCCGGCCCGGATCGGGATGATGAAGAACGCGTTCATCTCGGCTTCCTCGCGGAGGTCCTCTTTCGGGACGCGGTCCATCCGGCCGTCGATCGTCATCAGCGCGGACGCGAGCGCGCCCGGATTCCCCGTGATGAGCGCCGCCCCGCGGTCCGCGGTGTATTCGCGGTACCGCGAGAGCGCGCGGATGAGCAGGAACGAGATGATCCAGACGAGGATCGACACGAGGATCGCGACAATGACCGGCGCGCCCTGTCGGTTGTCGCCGCTGAACAGCCAGCCCCACCGCACGATGAAGAAGGCGATAGTCGAGAGGAACGAGGCGATGGTCATCACCATCACGTCGCGGTTCTTCACGTGCGCGAGCTCGTGTGCGAGCACGCCGTCGAGTTCGTCTTCGTCGAGCGAGCGCAACAGGCCCGTGGTCACGGCGACGGTCGCGTTCTTCTTGTTGCGACCGGTCGCGAACGCGTTCGGAACCTGCGTGTCGGCGACAGCGACCGTCGGCTTCGGGAGGTCGGCCTGCTGGCTCAGCCGCTCGATCCGGCGGTGGAGGTCCGGGTGCTCGTCGGCCGTCACCTCTCGCGCGCCCATGCTCCGCAGGGCGAGCTTGTCGCTGAAGAAGTACTGGGCAATCGCGAACCCGCCGAGCATGATCACGGGCAACAGGAGGTTCCCAGCGAAAAAGAACTCAGTTAACACGCCGACAAACACGACGTAGAGGGCGAAGAGCAGGAACATCGTGAACGCCATCCGTCCACGGAGTCCCCAGTCAGTCTTCCAGTCCATGACCGCCAGTTACCGTCCGCGGCGTTAAAGCTTGCCGGAGCGAGAGGGCGTGATCGCCGACCTCGGGCACAGGCGTCTCTCGGCTCCGTCTCGACGACGCGAGAGACCGACGCGACATCCTTTCCCCCGCGTGTCCACCCTGACTGCATGGAGGCCGTTCTCGTCACCGGCGGCCGCGGTGCCTCCGGGCACTGAATCGTCGACCGGCTCGCCAGCGACGACGAGGTCGTCGTCGACTACGAGCATCCCGGACCGGACGCCGATCCAGCCCCGAACGTCTCGTCTGCGAGGCCGACAAAGAACACCGCCAAGCCGCCGCTGTTCGGACGCTGATACGAGGCGGTTCGGGGACAACGTTGATGCGGTCGGACCAGATACTCGGTGGTATGCCCTCCAGACGTCAGTTGCTCGCCACCGTCAGCGCCGCGACCGTCGCCGGCTTGGCCGGCTGTAGCGGGTCTGAATCGGGCGGTTCCGACACGGTCGACTGCCACACGAGCGCCGTCGAACACGGCGAGGGAGACGTTCTCGACGGCGGCGCGCAGGGGACGGTCGAGTCCGGCACTGTCCGGCTGGCGGTTCCGCTGTCCGTCGACGATGTCGAAGAAACCGGCATCGACGCGCTCGAGGTGTACGACGCGGCGGACGAACTCGCGCACGTGATCCCTGTGTCGCCAGCCGACGCCGGAGTGATGGCGAACAAGGTCGGGGTCGCCGAGGGGAAACTCTTGTACGAGCAGTCGCTCGGCGACCGGCCGTTACACGGTCGCTACCGGATCGTCGCGGTGACCGAATCCGGCTCCACCGTCGACTCCGTCAGCGTCGAATTCAACTGCTTCACAGACGTGAGCGACTGACCGGACGCCTCACATGCCGACTGAAAATTCCGGCGTCGACGCTTTCGTTCGCCCGCGATCAGATCGACAAGATTGCGTTGACGAGCGTCCGGGTCGCGATCGCGGTCACCGCGCCGAGCCACGTCAGGAGCACGAAGTGGATGTACCCGTTCGCGGGGTTGCCGCCGTCGATTCGCCGGATCATCTGCGAGGAGAGCGCGGCGTTAAAAAGTACCACGGTGAGGAGGAGGTACTCGATGAGCGGGATGTCGTACGCGCCGGGGTAGATGATCTGCCCGATGTCCATCTGGTCGAGCTGGAAGTCCGCCGTCAGATCGGCGAGGATCGCGACGATCTCTAACCCGATGAAGAACGCGAACGTCGCCGCCGCCGTGATCCCGTACAGCAGGCCGATAAAGGTGAGCGCCGCCTGTCGACGCTGCTCGCGGAGCTGGTTGACGGCGTTCATGTTCTTCGATATCAGCTCACCGAGCATTTTCGGATCGCCGCCCATCTGCCGGCCGACGAGATACATCTCGGAGAACTTCTGGATGAGGTACGACCGCGTATCGAACGTGAACGCACGCCATGCTCCCTCGGTGCTGATACGCATGTTGAGACGCCGGTAGAGCCGCTCGATGGCCGGTGAAAGGTCGCCGAAGTTCTTCTCGCGCAGCGTGGTCAACACGTCTGTCGTCGTCGACTGCTTCGCGCTCTCGGTCGCGCCCAGCGCGCGGACGAACGAGGGGAACTCCCTGTCGCGTGCCGTGATCGCCTGTTCTTCTTGCCGGAGGACCACTCCGGTGATGATGAGCGGCGAGACGGGGACAGCGAGGTACAGCGGGAGCCGCACGTCGTCGAGGAAAAAGAGGAGTCCGGGGAGTCCGGGACCGTAGCCGAACATCCCGGCAGCCGTGATCCCGATGATCACGAAGGAGAGTCCGCCGCCGATCCCGAGCGACGCCCACAGTTTCAGGTCCCCGGGCGCGCGCTCGTCCGGGTGGAACCAGACCGGGTCGTACGGCGAGGTTGCCCGGATCATCGCGTAGAAGCCGAGTTGAACGAAGACGAACAGCACGATGACCGCCGCCACCGTCGCCGTCGGATCGTTACCGGTCAAAATCGGGAGCACGATAGCGAACACTAACGCGAACGTCATCGAGAGGATCATCGACATGTACAGATCCTTCATCACCTCTAGGTTCGCCAGCGAGGACTCGTAGAGCGTCTCGTACTTTGCGAGCATGACGTCCTGTTCGGAGACGAGAAACTCCTCTAACGACTGCCCCGCGCCCATCGTGTAGCCGAGCCGATCGAAGAAGTCGGCCATCGCGTCCGAGGGAACTTCCTGTGCGCGCCGGCGACACGCGTCGTCGAGACTCTGGTTCCACGTGTCGACGAGGTGGACGACGCGGCGGATCTCCTCGGCTGCGACCCCGTACTCCTCTTCTCGCGCCAGCGTCCGGAACACCTCCATCCGGTCAATGTTCGTCGTCGACAGCACCGTCATGTGCGTCATCACGAGATGCATCTGGTTGTCTATCTTCGTCTCCAAGCTGCTGAGGTAGATCTTCGGGTAAACGACGGCCGCGACCAGCACGAGCCCGCCGAACATCGGCACCGGAACCCGTGCTGCAAGCGGTAGCGGGAGGACGACCATGCCGACGACGCTCGCGAGGAACACGAGCACCGCCGGGAGCAGCACGAAGCCGAGATACTGTCCTTTCGAGATATCAAGCTTCTCGTAGGACTCGAGGATCTCAGAGGTTAGATCGGCCGCGGTCGCAAGTCCGTTGCCGACCTGTTTCACTGCCATCGGCTGTGATGACCCCGCTTTCCACCGTGCTCGACGGCCCCGTTCATCCAGCGATCACCTGACGTTCCGATGCATGTCGAAGGGCAGTCCCTCGACGCCGTCGCGCTGGAAGGCGTTGATCGCGTCGTTAACCTCGTGGTAGCCCAAGATTCCTTCTTGGATCATCCGATTTATCAGCTCCGCGCGGAACTCGAGGTCGTCGTAGATGTCCCGGGTGTCTGCGTACCCCAGAAGCGTCGCGATCTGCTCTTCGAGCACGTAGGAGTTGTTCATCCCTTGGAAGACGATTTCGTCTTCGACGGGGTCCCAACTGAACACCTCGCGGGTGACGACACCTTCCATCTCCTTCGAGTACCCCTCGATCTCTTGGACGCTCGTCACTCGCCGGAGCACGTCGTCACCCTGCTTCACCCGATTCTGGAACAGCGCCACGTCGGCGTTGTCCATGAACGTCTCTGGAACGTTGATCGGCTCAGAGGTGAACCGCTGGATCATCGAGACGATGTCAGACGCGTGGAACGTCAGCATGACTGGGTGGCCAGTCTGGGCCGCTTGGAACGCCATGCGTCCCTCCGCGCCCCGAACCTCGCCCACGATGATGTAGTCGGGACGCGACCGCAGCGCGGCGGCGACCAGATCGAACATGTCCACGTCGGAGGATCCCTCGCCGCCGCCCTCCCGGGTCAGCAGCTGCTGCCAAGTGCTGTGCGGCGGGATGACCTCCGCGGTGTCCTCCGCGGTGTAGATCTTCGAGTCGTCCGGAATGTACGAGAGGATGGCGTTCAGCGTCGTCGTCTTCCCTGACGCCGTCTCCCCGACCACGAACACCGTCTGTTCGTTCTCCAGACACAGCCAGAGGTACGCGGCGAGCTCCGGCGACAGCGTCCCCCAGTTGGTGATCTGGTTGATGGAGAGGGGGACCTCCTCACCCTGTCGGATCGTGAGTGAGGACCCCTTCAGCGAGACATCGTCGGAGTAGATGATATTGATACGCGATCCGTCCGGCAGCGTGGAGTCGACGATGGGGTCGGAGTCGGAGAGTGGGTCGCCGATCCGCTCGCCCATGTTGCGCAGCCAGTTGTCGAACTCCTTCGGGGTCCCGAAGTCGACGGTCGTCTCTAGCATACCGAACGTGCCGTGGTCGACGTGACACTCCTTGGGACCGATGACGTGGATGTCCTCGTTGGCCGTGTCGCGCATCACCGGTTCGAGGGGTCCGAGTCCGACGATGTCACGGTTGAGTCGGTAGCGGATGTTCTGGTAGGTCTCCTCGGTGACGGAGAGTTTCCCCATGTTACGCACCTTCGAGAGCCCCCGCCGCCAGCCGGTCGTGTGGTCGTCAACGTGGGTCACCTGCTCTAACAGTTCCTCGATGAGATCGTCGTACTCGGCCTCGGAGTCGGGAGCACTGTGTTGACCGCTCACGGAGAGCAGCCGGTTTTTGACCTGGTTGAGAATATCGGCCTGCGGCCCGGACACCTCCGGCTCGATGGCGTAGTATTTGGTGTCCTGCCCGAGGTCGCCGTAGATGTGGCTGTAGATCGGGCCGCCGACCGGGTAGATGACGTTCGGCCGGTCCGACTCGTACTCTGATTTGGGCTCCTCGATGAACTGCGGGAACTCGCCGGTGATCTGCTTGAACTCCCGGAGGTGTTCCCGGAGGTGCGGCCGACGCATGGCTGCTTTCCGGAGTTCTTCAGACGGTTTCGCGGTGCCGTGTTCGGTCATGGTGTCTCTCGGATACGTTGGTGGTTCAGGCGACGCTCCGGCTCTCGATGACGATGCCGGTTCCCGAGCGGACCGAGAACCCGATCGTGTCGCCGACCTGTTCGCCCATTCCGGCGAACCGTTTCACATTGATCTGTCGTCGGATATCGCTACCGACCTCGATCATCTCTAGTTGGAGGAAGACGTCGGCGATGGAGCGGAACGGTCCGATAGCCTCGTCGTCGACCGCCGAGGGATCGACAGTTAACACGACAACCTTCCCCTGCGAGATGATCTCGCGGAAGAAGGAGATGATCTCAAGGGCCGCCTGTCGCTCCTCGTTTTTCCGGACGAGCGCTTCGAAGGTGGGATCGTTCCGGAAGATAGCGTCGAACGTGTCGAGGAAGATGACATCGGAGTTCCACATCGCCTCCGCGTTCATCAGCCGCTTGAGCAGTTCCTTGCGTTCACCGTCGCCGTCCGAGAACGCGCCGCCGGAGTCGAAGTCGGCGTGGAGAAAGAGCAGTTCCTCCTGTAAGAGCGGCTTCACCATGTCGTACTCCAGCGAGTGCATCTGATCGATGAAGCCGCGAACGGTGAGTTCGGTCGACATCATCGTCACCGACGCGCCCTCTTCGACGAGCCCGTAGGCGAACCGCTGCGAGATGGCGCTTTTCCCGGCCCCGTAGTCGCCCTCCATGAGGACGATGCTCCCGCGGGGAATCCCGCCGCCGAGCTCCTTGTTGAGTCGGTCGCGCTCGCCGAGCCCGATCGAGAGAAGATTGTCGTGCGGCACGGTCAGTTCCCCTCCACCCGGAACTGGAACAGTTCCTCGTCGCCGTTGACGGTCAGGTACACGCGGTGGTCGGTTCCAGAACTGAGGTCTCCAGCCTCGATCGTGAGCCGGAGCACGTCGCCGCGGCTCCACGCCGCGCCGTCACCGGCAGAGACGAGGTCGCCGGTCATCGCGTCCGGCGGAACGTATGCACCGTCGAAGAGCACGTCGAGCCCGGAGCCGTCTGGCGCGAGCCGATAGGTGCCGGTGTTCTTTATCAACAGCGTCACGTTATCAGTACCCTCGTCGTACACCCCCGAACTCGGGTCGGAGATGATCGTCACGTCCGTGCGGAGCGTCTCCGTCGCGTCCAGTCCGGCGTCGTCGACGGCGGCGCTCACGCGGTCGACGCCGGTCGTGATCGTTCCCACGACGCTCGCGGCGATCACGAGGCTCGCGATGAACAAGATCAGATGCGAGACGGGGACGCTCGCCATCTAGCTCACCTCCGTCACGGTGGCGGCGTCGCGGACGCCGGACTCGACCACCAAGACGACGCGGGTCTCGCCACCGGTCACGGTGGTATCGAATGCGCCACCGTCGACCTCGACGGTCAGCGTCTCGCCGCCGAGCCAGAGTTCGGTGTCGGTGTCGCCGTCGACCGTCGTGATCGCCTCGGAGCTGCCGACATCGACGTACTCGTTGCCGACGACGAGCGTCGCGTCGTCTGCGACGAGGCCGAGCGCGCCGTCGTTGTCGGCGGTCACGGTGAGCGTCCCGTTGTTCGTGTCGTCGTACGTCGCATTCGTCACCGCGAACTCGGTGTTCTGCTGCTCCAAGGCGCGCTCGTGCATGCCGTGTTCAGCGTCCGAGACGCGGTCGAGACCGTTCGCAGCCACGGGGTAAAACGTCGTGAACGCGAAGAACAGCCCCGCGACGATGATGGCCGTCGAGGCGGAGACGCTAACGCCCATCGTCCCACCCTCCGTCGGCCGGATCGGCCCGATCGGAACGCGGGTTCGGGTCGTTCATCGGTCGCGGTGACCCGCCGTTCCGATCGCGCTCGGTCGATCCGTCGACTCGATCGTCCGAGCGCCCCTCGCGGCGACCAGACTCGTCGTCACGGCGGGCGGATCGGTCGGCTCTCGCGCCGGTGTCGGGCTCGTGTCCGTTCTCGCGGCGACCGTTCCGGTCACTCTGACGGTCGCCACGCCGGGGGTCATCGCGCCGACCGTCATCGCGCTGACCGTCGTCGCGACTGCCGCCGTGACCGCGCGACCGCCGCCGATCGCCGTGCGTGTTGATCGACGGCGCGCGGCCGCCCACGAGCGACCCCCCGGCGAGATCGTCCCACCGATCCAAGAGCATCAGGTGGCCGCTCGTCCCGTTGAGTTGGGTCACGTATCGGAGACTTCGCGTGTGGTGCTCCCGGACCAGCCTATCCGTGCCGGGGCGATCGACGACGTTGCGGTCGATCGTGCCGAACCCGGAGAGGAAGTCGCGAAGCCGTGCGGCCGCCTCCGGGCCGACCCACTCGATCCGCTCGTAGTAGTTGATCGCGCGGACCGCGTCGGTGACGTCGCTCTCCGAGACCAAGAACTCCAGCCACTCCATCACGAGGAGGTCGCCGACGTAGTCGCCGGGAAGCTCCGTGAGGTACGGCTTCCCGCGGCCGCCGGAGAGGTCGTCTGTGCCGACGTACTCGAAGCCGTCGCCGTTCGCCTCGGCGGGGTCGCCGCCGGGACGGGGGCCGCGCGAGCGGTCCGGCTCTGGATCGCTGTCGACGTGACCGCTCGATTCGGGCTCGGACTCGACGGGCTCGTCGTCGAAGGGATCCTCGGCGGCAGCCCCCTCGTCGAAACCGTCACCGGTGTCATCGAACGGATCGTCGCCGTCGTCGCCGAACTCGTCTGCTTCGTCCGTGTCCTCGCCCGGTTCGTCGAACGGGTCCGTTTCGTCGCCGGGAGCGTCGTCTCCCTCCTCGGCCCAGTCGGCCTCTCCGGCGTCGTACTCCTCTTTCAGCTCGCTGAAGCTCTTTCCATCGTCGTTCATGTCGTCTCCGTCGTCCGCCGTCGAAGTCTCGGACGTGGCGGCGGCGGGGTCGCCATCGTCCGTCTGTTCGTCCGTCTCCAGTTCGCCGAACGCGTCGTCCGCATCGCCCGCATCGTCCGCGTCGTCTTCGGCCTCGTCGAACTCGTCGTCGAGCAGGTCGTCATCGAAGAATCCGTCGGCGTCTGCGCTCGCGACATCGTCGTCGAGGTCATCGTCCTCGCCGCCCTCCTCCTCGTCGTCGAAGAGGCCGAACGACCCCTCGCCGCCGCCACTGACGCTGTCGAAGCCGCTCGAATCGTCGACGAACGGGTTGATCCCGCGGGTGACCATCTCGTAGATGTCGAGGAGGTTCCGGACGTCTTCCTCGATGTCGTCGACGGCAGCCGAGATCTCCTCGTTCTCCGATCGGACCGTCGAGACGGTCGAAGAGAGGGAGGCGACCTCATTTTCGAGGTCGTCGAGCCGCTTTTCCAGCTCGTCGGTGTTGCCACCGCCACCACCTCCGTCGTCGAAGTCGTCGTCCCACTCGTCCATGCCATCGAAGTCGTCGAAGCCGTCGCCGCCCATGTCACCGCCACCCATTCCTCCGCCACTGCCCATCCCTCCACCGCCGCCGAAGGGGTCATCGTCGCCGCCCATGCCTCCCGACGTGTCGTCGGATCCGTCGTCGTCGAGGAATCGATCGAGGACGCTCGCACCGACGAGCCCCAGCGTGGCGACTATCCATGCAGCCGTCGGAGCTCCCCACACCGGTAGTTCGAGGCCCATTACAAGCATCGACCCGCAGAACACACTTCAATGCACCTCTCAAAATATCATCAATGAGAAGACGGAGTTCGAACGGCTCAAAGCGTCCGTTCAAACCCGTCGGCCGCCCGTACCACGAGCCCGCCGTCTGCCCGCAGCCGGACCGTTCGTCCGACGCCGTCGCCCACGTCGCTCGCGACGATCGGCACGCCGGCCGCAGAGAGCGACTCCTCCGCGCGCTCGACGTTTCGCGGTCCCACTGCGTCGGTGAGATCCAGCATTTCCGCGCCCCCGGCGACGCGCGCTTCGAGCCGACCGGAAGACGCCCCCGACTCGCGAAGCGCCTCGATCAGCGCCTCGATGCCGGTGTCGACGTACTTCGCCGGCCGGGCAGTCGCCGAGCGCGCGTCACCCTCGTTCGGTAACATCGCGTGTAACAGCCCGCGGACGCCGGCGTCCCGATCGACGAGGCCGACGGCGACACAGGACCCGAGCCCGCTCGTCGTGAGCGTTTCGCCGTTCGTCGCCACCGCCAACTCGCCGACGCCGACCCTGATCCGACTCGGATCGACGGCGACCTCGTCGTCGTCGGACACCTGCCGGCCGCGGGTCGACGACGGGTGGCTCACGAGTCCGAGAGCTGTGCGAGTGCGTTAGCCAGTTCGCGCTCGTCCGGGAGTGCGTACACGTCACACCGCGCTTCGACGCCCTCCGTCTGAATCGCAGCGTCTATCACGAACCCGTAGTCCTGCCGCTGACTCAGCTTCGCGACGAGCGGGCTGATCGTCGCGGAGCCGATGTCGTGAACGAACTCGGGCGGCGAGTGCGCGATCGTCGTGCCCAGCACGTTCGCCCAGCCGTCGATGAATCCGCTTGTCATCACGTTACCGAGCTCACAGAGGGCGTTCTCGGCCATGTCGCCCAGCGGCTCGGCCGGCTCCATCGGGAGCATCGCCTCCGCGACGGTCGCCGCGGAGGACTCTTCGAAGAGGATCGCGAGGTAGCCGCTCGGCTTGCCCTGTAGCTCGAACACCGTTCCTGCGTGCGGCTCGACGCCGACCTCAGCGGGCACGTCGGCGAGGGGAACGAAGCGGAGGCGACTCACGTCGACGGTCGTCTCAAGGCCGGTCATCATCGCGATGTTGTCTGCGGCGTTCGCCGATCCCCGCTTCGCCAGCGACGCGAACGTCGACAGCGACTCGTACGGGACCGCGGGCCCGCCGCCGTCGCCGTCGACTCCTCCGGCCGCTTCGGCTCCCGGCGCTGCGGCCGCCGCGGGCTTCCCGACGATGAGGTCGCGGAACTGGCCGGAATCGGGCAGCATGTAGATCGAGAAGTCCAGGTCCGTGGTCGTCGCGTCGAGCCGGCTCTCGAAGAGGAACACGCCGTCGCCCGCGAGTGCCCCGTCCGGAAGCACCGTGGCACCGTCCGCCTCGAAGTACCGCGGTGGCGTCATGTCGATCGCCGTGCCGAGGTAGTTTGCCCAACCGTCGAGGAAGCCGCCGAGCGCGATGTTCCCGACCTCGCTTACCGCGCTGTGGCCCATCGACTGACCACCGGGGAGAAGCGACAGCAGGGCGTCGACGTTGGCGGCGTCGAACGCGAGCACCGCCTCGCCCTCCAGTCCGCCGCGGAGCCCGACGCTCACGCCGATCGACTCCCGGCCCGCGAACGCCTCGGCGAGGTCCTCGCCGCTGGCGACGCTCGCCCCCGTGACCTCGACCGCAAGGTCCGTCCCCGTCAGTTCGGAGAGCGCACCGGCCGCCTGTTTCGCCCCCTGTTCCGAGAGGCGGTTGCAGGCACCGAGCGCCCGGACGTCGACGCGCATTATACCGCCGATCCGATGGCGTCGAGCACGTTCGGCTTCTGGAACGGCTTCGTGATGTACCCCTCCGCGCCAGCCTTGATAGCGGCCTTCATCTTCTCCTCTTGACCGACGCTCGTACACATGATCACCGTCGCCTCGGGGTTGTCCTCCAAAATCTCCGTCGTCGCCTCGATCCCATCGCGGATCGGCATCACGATGTCCATCATCACGAGATCCGGTCCGTGCTCTTCGTACATGTTGACCGCCTCCACACCGTTTTCCGCCTCGCCGACGACCTCGAACTCCCCTTCGAGGATCTCTCGCAGGAGGTTCCGCATGAACTCCGAATCGTCCGCGATGAGCACGCGCGTTGCCATAGTTATCCGGAGAACGGAGGAGCCGTCACTTAACCGCTCGCCCGCGGTTCTCAGCGCTGAGAACCATCGCCAGTGGATCAGTCGATCGACGCATCGCACGTGCTCCTCCTCTGTCGGCACTCTGTCCCGCCGCCGAGTATCAAGATGGATAGCCGCAGCGAAACCGAACGCGACCGAATCGTCCGAATCGAAAGACGTGAGCGGGATCGAACGAACGACGCGTTCCGAAGAATTAAGCCCGATCACGCTGGGAGTTAGATGAGGATGAAGTCCTGTCCCCGGTGTGAGGCGTCGATCGACGACGAGGCTCGCTACTGTGCGGAGTGTGGCGCTCCCCAGACGGAGGCGGCCGCCGAGGAACTCGACGAGTACGTGCAACGACAGGCACAGCAGGTGGCGGCCGACGCGGGCGGTTCCGGCGGCGGTGTGGGTGATGACGGTAGGTCCAGCGACGGGTTCTCTCCCGCCGACGCTCTCTCCGACCGCGAGCAGCTCTGGCGACGCGGGTGTTACGTGCTCGGCTACGGGACAATCGTCGCCGCGCTCACGCAGATATCACAGAACGGTGTGATCCGCGTGTTCCCGCTGATCCTCGCTGGCGTCGCGATTCTCCCACCGATCCGTCGCCTCACCGCCGAACCGCTCGGCAGCCCGCTGAAACGCGAGGCGATGGCCGGGCTCTACGCGATCTTCGTCGCGATCGGCGCGGTGCTGCTGTTTCTGTTTTGACATCCTCCCCGCGCTGAAGCGCGAGGTACGACGAAAGAGTGCGCGGCGTGTGGCGTGGAGACAGCGAAGCCCATCTGGGTCAGGGAGCATTCGTGTCCCTCGTGTGGATTTGCGTGTGATCGTGACGCGAATGCGGTCGTCAGACTACGTCTGACGGGCAGCAAAATCGCACACGATTTTGCGACGGCGATAAACGTCTTGCAGAGAGGCTTTTCTGAACTAGGGCTGGGATGGCCCGAAGTCACGCCTGCGGAGACTACGCTCCCTACGGGCACCCATGGTGTCTGCAAAGCGCGTCATCGAAACAGGAAGCCCCATCACCAGAGGTTGGGGTAGTTCACTCCGCCTGCCGCTCGTCCGCGCCGTCGAGCGTGATCTCGGTGATCTCGACGATCCGGTCGTCACCGAGCAGTTCCTCGATCGCGGCGTCGGGCACGTTCTGGTCGAGGTTGTAGACGGTGAGCGCCTCGCCACCCTGCGTCTCGCGGGCGTTGAACATCCCGGCGATGTTGACGTCGTGGTTGCCGAGGACGCTCCCGATCAGGCCGATGACTCCCGGCTCGTCGTCGTTGCGCGCGACGAGCATGTGACCGTACGGGACCGCGTCGACGCGGAAGCCGTCGATTCGGACGATTCGGGCGTCTTCGCCGGCGAACAGCGTCCCCTCGACGGCGATCGAATCCTCGCCGTTGTGGACGGTGACACGGATGAGACTCTGGAAGTCCTCCGTCTGGCGGGTCTTCGACTCGGTCACTTCGATGCCGCGCTCCTCGGCGAGCCGCGGGGCGTTGACCGCGTTGACCTGCCACTCCAGCGGCTCGAAAACGCCCTTCAGGGCGCTCGCGGTGACGAGTTCGACATCTTCGGCGGCGATGTCGCCCTCGTAGGTTGCTTCGACCTCGGTGATGCGCCCGTCGAGCAGCTGCGCGGCGACCTTGCCCGCGGTCTCCGCCACGTCGATGTACGGCTCGATCCGCGGGAAGGCGGTTTCGTCGACGGAAGGCGCGTTGAGCGCGGTCAACACCGGCTCGTCGTTGAACGCCGCGAGGACGGCCTCTGCGGTGTCGACGGCGACGTTCTCCTGTGCGGCCTCGGTGGAGGCTCCGAGGTGTGGGGTCACCACGATCTCCTCGACGTCGAGCAGCGGCGAGTCGGTCGAGAGCGGCTCCTCGGCGAACGAGTCGAGTGCTGCTCCCGCGAGCACGCCGTCGTCGACAGCTTCCGCCAGCGCGGGCTCGTCGACGATCCCACCGCGCGCGCAGTTGATCAGGTAGCCGCCCTCCAGTTGGGCCAGCTCGTCCTCGCCGATCATCCCCTCGGTTTCGGGGAGGAGGGGCGTGTGGATCGTCGCGAAGTCGCCGGCCGCGAGCGCGTCGTGAAGGTCGTCTATCAGCTCCGCCCCGAGCCGATCTGCGCGCTCCTCGGAGATGTACGGGTCGTAGACGACCAGATCCATCCCGAGCGAGTCGAGCCGCTTCGCGACTTCTTGGCCGACGCGGCCGAGTCCGACGATGGTGAGCGTCTTGTTGTTCACTTCGGTGCCGAGGAACTCGCCTTTCGCCCACTCGCCGTCGACGAGCCGACCGTGCGCCTGCGGGATGGAGCGCGCGACGGCGAACGCCATCGCAACAGTGTGTTCGGCCGCGGCGCGGACGTTCCCGTCCGGCGCGTTGGCGACGATGACGCCGTGCTCGGTCGCGGCTTCGATGTCGATGTTGTCGACGCCGATCCCCGCGCGGCCGACGATAACGAGCTCGGAGGCGGCCTCGAAGACGGCCTCGTTCACGTCGGTTCCGGAGCGCACGATGAGCGCGTTGGCGTCGCTGACGGCGTCCAAGAGCGCGTCGCCCTCGACTTCGTAGTCCGTTTCGACTTCGTGGCCGGCGTCTCGGAGTCGGTCCAACCCCGCGTCCGCGATGGGGTCGGTCACGAGTACCTTCATACGCGTGTTCACCGGCGGCGCGAGGTTAACCCTTTCCGAATCGCGCCGTTTTGCCGCCGGGTCGATCCACAAATTTGCATATACAACCCCCCTATTTCCGGTGGAAACTGGTCATTTGTGCGTATACGACCCGACGGCCCGGGACCCGCGCGCCATCGGTTCGGAACCCGAGCACCAATGGAGCGGAACCCGAGCATCATCGACGCGGAACCCGAGCACCAATGGCGCGGATAGCGTCCTCCACCGCCGGTCGCGATCGATCGGCGTCGATTTGCGTCGCACGCGACGGCGGTACTGCCTTTTATACGCGACCACATGGCTCGGTATGGACCTCACTATCGCCTTCGCCGGCGTCGCCGCCATCGTCGTGTTGACGGCCATCAGCGCCTTCTTCTCCAGCTCCGAACTCGCCGTCTTCTCCGTGGCGAGCCACCGCGTCGACTCGCTCGTCGCCGCCGACGTACCGGGGTCACGGGCGCTCGCGACGCTGCGCGAGGACTCGCACCGATTTCTCGTCACCGCCCTCGTGAGCAACAACATCGCCAACATCGCGGCCGCGTCGGTCGCGACCGCGGTGTTCGTCCGATTCGGCTTCTCTGCGGGCACCGCGGCGACCGGCTCGACCGCGATCACCTCGGTGTTCATCATCGTGTTCGGCGAGATTGCGCCCAAGTCGTACGCGGTCGCGCACGCGGAGCGACACGCCCTGCGCGTCTCGCGGACCGTCGTCGCGATCCAACGCGTCCTCCGCCCGATCTTGTATCTGTTCGAGGCGCTCTCGGGCGTCGTCAACCGGTTCACGGGCGGCGAGTCGGCGATCGAGTCGTACCTCACCCGCGAGGAGATCGCGACGCTCGTGTTGTCCGGGGAGGCCGCGGGCGCGCTCGACGCCGACGAGAGCGCGATGATCCGGGGCGTCCTCGACTTGGAGGCGACGCGCGTGGCGTCAGTGATGGTCCCGCGCACGAACATGGTCTCGCTCCCGGCAACGGCGACGCCGGCGGACGTGCTCTCGACGGCCGCGCGCGAGGGCGTCACCCGACTCCCGGTCTACGGGGAGAACCGCGACGACGTGGTTGGCGTCGTCGACGTGCGCGATGCGATCCGCGCCAACGAGGCGGGCGACGACCTGGCGAGCGCGCTGCGGGAGCCGACGGTCGTTCCGGAGACCCAGCCGCTCGACGAACTGTTCGAGCGGATGCGCGCCGAGGGATTCCGGCTGGCGGTCGTCGTCGACGAGTTCGGCGCGGTCGTCGGGCTCGTCACGCTCGAAGACGTGATAGAGGAGGTCGTCGGCGAACTCGTGGGTCGATGGGAGCACGACCACGTCGACGTGGTCGGCCCGGACGCGGCGGTCGTCCGCGGCTGGACCACCGTCGCACACCTCAACGAGTCGCTCGGGCTCTCGCTGCCGAGCGAGGGCGTCGAGACGGTCGCCGGCCTGATCACCCAACGGCTCGGTCGCGTCCCCGCCGAGGGCGACCGTGTCGAGGTCGGCGACGCGACGCTCGTCGTCACGGGCGCGACCGCGACCCGCGTCACGCGGGTCCGGGTCGAACACTCGGGGGCCGTCGAGGCGACCGAGTCCACCGGGGAAGCACAGGACGACGATCGACGCGACGACCGCGACGACGAGCGGCGCGGCGAGGATCGAGACACCGACCGGAACGGCGACGCCGCTGGCGATTTGTCCTAACACAACATACATATCTCTCGGTCCGATTCCCTCGACATACGTAGTTCTCTCATGATGGCTCGAAGGGTCGGTGGTCGCCGGTGATGGCGCGCTGGGAGTGCGACCACTGCGGGTTTCTCGCGTGGGCCGCCGACCGCGACGAGATGCGCGAGGTCACCGGCTCGCACCTGTTGGCGCACGTCCCCGAAGCCGTCACCCGCTCGGACTTCCGAACGAACTGGGACTGCCCGTACTGCAACACCGAAAAGACGGTCTACGACGCCGACGGCGCGGTCAGCGAGTTCAAAACGCACCTCCACGAGCACGTCGCCGATCGGATCGTCGACGACGCGCACGTGGCCGACCGCTTCGGCTGGACCGGCGCGGTTCGGATCGACGCGCCCGTCGACAGCGACGACGCCGACGCGCTCCGCGCCCACTTCCACGGCCACGCCGACTTGGTGATCGCGGTCACCCTCGACCCCGAGCGGTTCGTCCGACTGGTCGACGACCGGCTCGACGCGTGGCCGCGCCGGACGGTCGTCGTCAGCACGGAGGAGTACCCGTTCGACGCGGAAGCCGAGATCGGCGTCGACGACGGTTCGATAGAGATCGTCGAGATCGATCCCCGACTCGGCCCCGACGAACTGGGCGAGACCGTCTCGCGGATCATCGACGTGAACCACGCCGCGGGCGACGTGCTCTCGCTCGAAGTGAGCGTGTTCCACGAAATCGTGTCGAGCTTCGACGTTCGGACCGCCTGCGCGTTCGTTCGGATGCTCTCGGCGCGGATCGACGACTCCGGCGGCGCGCTCCAACTCTATGTCGACGGCGACGCCGACCCGAACGTCTCGACCGCGATGAACTTCCTCGACGACGACATCGACTTGGCACTCACGCCCGCCGACGGCCGCTTCATTCGCCGCGTGTGAGGCCAGTGGCGTCGCTCTCGTCTGTCGCCGTTTCGTTCCCGTTCGACCCGTCCGACCCATCCTCGATCCCGGTTGATTCCGCTTCCGTCTCACCCGTTCGACCCTCGTGCCGTTCGGTGTAGTCGGCCGGCCACCGCACGTAGACGTACTCGATAGCCCGATCGACCGCGGACTCGGCCGTCCGCCGCTTGATCCGCCGCACCACCCGCCGCGCGCGCCGCTTCGTGTCCGGCCGCGTCACCGAGTCTTCCGAAAGCTCCCGAAGCGCGCGCTCGACGCTCGGCGTCGCGACAAGCGGCAGGTATGCGGCCGCGATGTCTGCGGTCTGTCCGTCGGGATGGTCGAGCGCGTCGAGGAGCCGCGAGACCGCGAGCCCGCGCTCGGAATCGGTCCCGTCGTCCCCGTCGGTGCGCGCGGCCACGGCGAGTTCGCCGAGGAGCCACGCGGCGCACCGCTCCGTTTTCGCGGTCACGCGATCCGACCGATCGCCCGTCACAATCTCTCCGAGGTGCCGTCTGATCGTTCGGTCGTCGTCGGCCTCCCTTCCGGTCTCTCCGTCGAGTCCACCTCGATCGTTTGCCGCGGGAACGAGTCGCTCGCGAAGCTCCCGTCCGCGGACGGCCTCGCCCTCGGCGACGAGCCGGACGAGCGACACCGCCGCGGCGTATCGCACCGCGGGCGAGGGGTCGTCGAGCGAATCGAACAACGTCGCTGCCGCATCACGCCGATCGATACCGTGGAGTCGCTCGACGGCGAGTCGTCGCAGGCGCTCGTCGCCGGCGTCGGCGGCCGTCGCGAGGAGGTCCACGGCGTCTTCGGTCTCGATCGCGACCAGCGCGTCGACCGCCGCGCGCCGAACGAGCGCGTTCGTCGTCCCCAACAGTCCCCTGATCGGCTCGACGGCCTCGCCGCCGAGTTCGGCGTACGCGCGAACCGACCGCGCCCGGACCCGGGGGTCGCCGTCGTCGAACGCGCCGCGGACGATCTCGATCGACCGCTCGGTCCCGACCGACGCGAGTCCGGTCGCACCGACCATCCGATACTCGCCGAACTCGCTGGTGAGCCACCGCGCGAACAGCTCTTCGGGCCCGCGCTCGTCCGCGGTCTCCCGCTTTCGGACCTCGGTCGTGGCCCGCTGGACCAGTTCGTCGAGATAGCGGTCGCCGTGGAAGTACAGCGAGTCGATGGCCGCCGCGCGCACCGCCGCGTCGTCGTCGTCGAGGGCCACGCGGAGCAGGCGGTCGGCGATCGCTCGTTCGCTCGTCGTCATGGAACTCGACGGGTTGCCGAGCGCCGCCGCGGCCTCCTTCCGCGTCGCCGCGTCGTTGCGCTCGTCGAGCAGCGCGAACGCCTCCGGCCGTCCGTCCGCCTTCGACCGCGCGTCTGTTCCGTCCCCGTCCGATCCGCTCATCTCACGTCTCCTGCTCGCCGTCGCGACGACTCGTCGCCTTGCCGACGAGAGGTGCCAGCCACCCGGCGCGCGATACGTCGTTCATCTGTCAGACTCTCTCCGCGTCTCTCGATTAAATGTACCCCCGCGGCTATCAGATGTGAGAGTCAGACCGATCCGAGCGGGAACGTCTCGACCGTCTCGTACTCCGGGCCGTCGGGCGTCAGCGTCGACCGAACGAGTTCGACCTCGTCGACGCCGAACCGTCCGAACTCGGGGTCGCGCTCGCGGACGATCCGCTGGACCAGATCCTTCCCCCGGGCGTCGTCCATCCGCGCGAGGGTGACGTGCGGGGTGAACGCGTGCTCTGCAGGGTCGACGCCGAGCGCGGTCGTCTCCCGTTCGAGCGCCTCGTGGAGCGCGGTGAGGGCGGCGGTCCCGTCGGAGATTCCGGCCCAGACGACGGAGATGTACTCCAGGTCGGGGAAGACGCCGAACCCCGTGAGTTCGCACTTGAAGGGGTCGCGGTCGGCGTCGGCGACCGCGCGCTCGCCGGCCGCGATCACGTCGTCGAGGGCGGGACGAGTTCCGTCGCTCTCGGACCCGGATTCGCCGATCTCGCCGAGGAATTTCAGCGTCACGTGCGCCTGTGTCGTGTCGGTGAACCGCAACCCGGCTGCGTCGTCGAGATCGGCCTGTATCGCTGCGAGCGGGTCGGCCAACGCGTTGGGGAGGTCGACGGCGAAGAACGCGCGCATGAGCGGTCGGTGGTTGAGGCTGCAATCGGAATACGTCGTCGGCGTCAGCGTCGCCGGATGACCTCGATCTGCGTCGTCTCGCAGTCCGTCAGCCGTCGTGTGGCGGGTGTACGAAGAGCCCGTCCGCGATCGGCAGGCTCGCGGCGAGAGAGGCGCTGGCGACGGCGGCGGTCCACGCGTCGAACAGCAGCGCGGCCAGCGCGTACGCGCCGGCGAAAAGCAGGGGAACGAGCGCGAGTTGCACGTCTGCGCGTCCCGGGGCGTTCGGCGCGTCGAGAACGGTCGAGCCCCCCATCAGTCCATGTACCCCAAGTCCTGGAGCTTCCGTGCGATCTGACGGGCCTCCGTCTCGGAGATTGCATCTTCCGACTCCATCTCGCGGACGACGACGTGTTTCATGAACTCCTTGACGGAGCCGAACGGCTCGTCTTCGATGTACTCCTCCACGTCCGCGACGAACTCCTTGCGCAGCGAAATCGTGGTGTAGTCGCTCATTGCCGAGACGGTGGTCCGCCTCCGATATAAATCTTAATTACATCTAATTACAGCTGTCTGCGGAGCGTCTCGGCCGTCGCGTCGCCGACGCCGTCGACATCGGTGAGATCGTCGCGGGAGGCCCCGCGAACGCTCTCGACGGATCCGAACCGCCTGAGCAGCCGCCGGCGGGTCTGCGGGCCGACGCCGGGCACGTCGTCGAGTACCGTCTTCACCTCGTCGCGGACAGTCTGATGGTACTGGACCGCGAAGCGATGCGCCTCGTCGCGCACGCGCTGGAGCAGGTGGAGTTCTGACGCGTCGTCGGGCCACCGCTCGGTCCCCATCGGGGTCACCACCAACTCTTCGGCCTTCGCGAGCGCGACGAGGGGAACGTCCCACCCCGTCTCCGCGAGCGCGTCGCGCGCGGCCCCCAGTTGCCCCTCCCCGCCGTCGATGAGCAGGAGGTCCGGGTCGGGCCGGTCGTCCGCGCCGTCGAGCGCGCGCTCGGCGCGCCACCGCACCAACTCACGCATGTTGGCGTAGTCGTCGTTGCGCTCGGTGAGCTTCTTGCGGCGGTAGTCGGCCGTCTCGGCGCTCCCGTCGACGAAGCACACGTCGGAGCCGACCACGGCAGTCCCCTGCGCGTGGCTCACGTCGAACCCCTCGATCCGGTCCGGCCTGTCGGTTCCAAGCCGGTCGCCCAGCGCGCCCACGGGATCGTCTCGGCCGCCGCGCTTGCGGGCGTTCTTGAGCGCGAGCTCGACGAGCTTCGCCTCCCGGCCCGCGCCCGGCACCCGAACCGAGACGCCCTCCGCTTCCAGCCAGTCGAGCACGTCTGGGTCCGTCGGCCGCTCGGCCAGATAGATCGCGTCCGGGAACTCGCGCTCGGCGTAGTACTGCGTCAGGAACGCCGACAGCACCGCGGCGGGAGTGTTGGCGTCGCGTTCGGTGCGGCTCGCGGCGTCGCTCTCGGCGTCGCCGCGTGAGGTGTCGCTCGCAACGTCGCCGTCTCCCGCCGCCACAGCGGCCGCGTCGAGCCGGTGGCGGCTCCGGTCGACGAGCTGTCCTCGCTCGCTGTGGAGTCGGGCCACGCGGGCGGTATCGCCCTCGACGGCGGCCGCGAGCACGTCGACGGTGCGGTCGTCGCCGCGGTCGCTCACGGCCTCACCGCCCGCGCCGTGGAACGCCTCGACGGCCTCCAGCCGGTCGCGCAGGTTCGCGGCGCGCTCGAACTCCGCCGCCTCCGCGGCGGCGTCCATCCGCCGCCGGAGCGGATCGGCGAGCGCGCCCGTCTCGCCCTCGAAGAATCGCCGAGCGGCGGCCACGTCCTCGGCGTAGCTCTCGGCGTCGATCTCGCCGGTACAGGGCGCAGAGCAGATGCCCATCTCGTAGTCGAGGCAGGGCCGGTCGCGGTCCGCGTACTTGTGGTCCGAACAGCCGCGGAGCCCGTACACGTCCCGGATCGCCTTCAAGACCGTCTCGACGCGGCCCTTGTCGGTGAACGGTCCGTAGGCGACCGCGCCCTCCTCCGGGTCCCGGGTCACCTCGATCCGGGGGACCTCGTGGTCCGAGAAGGCGACGAGCGGATACGACTTGTCGTCTTTTAGCCGGACGTTGTATCGCGGCCGAAGCCGCTTGACGAGGTTCGCCTCCAGCAGCAGCGCCTGCGTCTCGGTGTCGGTGACGGCAAAGTCGATCCGGTCGGCGCGATCGACCATCTCCCGGATCCGCCCCGAGCGCGGGTCGGCGTACGACCGGACCCGGTCCCGGAGGTCGACCGCTTTGCCGACGTACAGCGTGGTCTCCCCACGACGGAACTGGTACACTCCGGGTTCGGTCGGGAGCGTCCCGGCCCGTTCGCGGACGGCGTCAGCGTCCATTCTCGGTAATGGATAGCCGTCGAACGCGTTTGAACGCTGTGGGGCAGGATCGTGAGCACCCCATCCACCGTCCGACGCGATTATCAGTAGGGAAAACCGGATACAACGGTTTATATAGGTTGTCTGGCGACCCTCACACAGATATGACGGGACTTCGAGGACTGCTCCGGCGGGCACTCGGGCGAAATCGGGATTCGCGGTCCGTCCCGGACGGCGGTATCGTCGTCGACGACGCCGACCAACCGACCGAGCCTGGCGCGGACGACGCCGACCAACCGACCGAGCCCGGTACGAGCGATACCGGCTCTCACGCGGTACGCGATGAGGCGGGCGTCAACCGCGCCGACACGCTCGCTGGGGCCGGCTTTGAGCAGGTGTTCGACGCGGCGAGTGTCCCGATGTTCGTCCTCGACTGTCAGGGCAACGTTGCCGAGTGGAACGAATCGATCGCCTCCCTCACCGGGACCGATCGCGAGGACGCGATTGGACACAGCCACGTCTCCGAGCTGTTCTACCCGGACGGCCGCCGAGCGGACACACTCGCCGACAAGGTACTCGACGCGCCGGAGACCGCCGACGAGGCGTACGGCGTCGAGCACTGTGACTCGTCTCGCAACCGCTACCGCGACACCAGCACGATGGTCGACCGCCACGGAGACGAAAAGCACATCGAGTTCACGGCCACCGTGCTCTACGGCGACGACGACGAGGTCGTCGGCGTCACCGAAGTCGTCATCGACCGGACAGACGACGTGGAAGACCGCGACGCGACGAGCCGACTCGTCACCGAGATCCGTCGGACTGCGGAGACGATCGGCGACGGGAACCTCGACGCCCGCGCGCAACGAAAAGATGAGTTCGCTCGGCTCGACGACGAACTGCTCCGCGTCGTCGACGTGGTCAACGGGATGGCGGCAAACCTCGAAAACCTCTCGAACGACGTTCACGAGCAGGCCCGCGAGATCGACGCGACCGTCGAAGAGGCCAGCGCGGCGGCCGGCGAGATCGCCGAGAACGTCGACGAGCAGAACGAGCTGCTCGAAGAGAGCGTCTCGGAGATGCAGTCGTTCTCGGCGGGTATGGAAGAAGTCGCCGCCACCGCAGACCAAGTCGACTCCGCGGCCGTCGCCGCCAGCGAGGCGGCCGACGAGGGGCTCGACGCCAGCGAGGACGCTCGCGAGGCGACGGAAGACGTCGTCGAGATCGGCGACGAACTGGTCGACAGCGTCGGCGCGCTCTCCGAACGGATGGACGACATCGAGGAGGTCATCGAGGTGATCTCGGACGTGGCCGAACAGACGAACCTGCTCGCGCTGAACGCCAACATCGAGGCCGCGCGCGCCGGCGAGGACGGAAACGGCTTCGCGGTCGTCGCCGAGGAGGTGAAGAAGCTCGCAGACGAGACCCGCGGCTACACCGAGGACATCACGGAGAGCCTCGACCAGCTGCAAGCGCAGTCTGAAGAGACCAGCACCGCGGTCGAGCGCTCTCACGAGCGGATCGACGACGCCGGCGCAGAGATCGAGACGGTTCTCGACGCGCTCGAAGACATCGCCGACGCGGTTGACGAGGCCGCCGCGGGCGTCGCCGAGGTCGCTCGCACGACGGATGACCAGGCCGCCACCGTCGAGGAACTCACGTCGTCGCTCGAAGCGGTCCGCGAGCGCTCTGACCGCACCGGGGCGGCGACCGACCGCATCGTGACCGCGACCGACGAGCAGGAGATCGCCGTCGACGAACTCATCACGCGGGTCGAACGGCTCGACGCGAAGTAGCCGCCGTCGTCTCCGTCCGACTTCCCCCCGTCTCTCTCCGGAGATCCTCGATCCGTAATTTTCCCGCCGCCGAACGTTTAACCCCAGCGAGTCCCCAGAACTGGTATGTCCGTCACGCCGCCCGGACCCATCGGTGACCCCCTCTTCGGCAACGGCCGGCAGTACGCCGCCGACCCCTTCTCGTTCATGCGCGCCTGCGCCGACAGCTACGGCGACGTGATCCGGTTCGACCTCGGCCCACGCGAGACGTATCTGCTCGCGAACCCTGCCGACATCGAGCGCGTCCTCGTCGCCGACGCGGACCGGTACCGCAAGCCGAAGTTCGGCGACGGCGCGATGGATCGACTGCTCGGACAGGGGCTCCTCATGAGCGAGGGCGACACCTGGCGACAACAGCGCGACCTCGCGAATCCCGCGTTCCACAACAGCCGGATCGCCGCGCTGTCGGGGACGATGATCGAGCACACGCGCGACCACCTCGCCGACTGGGAGCCCGGCGAGATCGTCGACGTGCAGCTTGAGTTGGCGCGGCTTACGGTGCGAATCATCGTGTCGGCGATGTTCGGGGCCGACGTGACCGACGAGGAAGTGAAAACGGTCCAAGAGGAGCTAGAGCCGCTCGGTGCCCGGTTCGAGCCCGACCCGCGACGCTTTCTGATCCCGAACTGGGTGCCGACCCGCGAGAACCGCGAGTTCGACGTCGCCGTCGACACCCTCGAATCGGTGATCGACAGCATCGTCGAGCGCCGACTTGGGACCGAGCGCGACCCGGCCACAGACCCCGCCGGTCCCGACGGCGTCTCGGTCCCTAGCCCCGCGGGCGACCCCGACGGCGACCTGCCGATGGACCTGTTGTCCGTCCTGCTCCGCGCTCGCGACCGCGGCGAGCAGACCGACGAGAACCTCCGCGACGAACTCGTCACGATGCTGCTCGCCGGACATGACACGACCGCGCTCACGCTGACCTACACCTTTTACCTCCTCTCGACGCACCCGGCGGCCCGCGAGCGGGTCGAGGCGGAGGCCGAGGCCGCGACCGACGGGGGTCGCGCAGCGGACGACGCGACCCCCGCTGACGGCCCGCCGACCGCGGCCGACGCCCGCGAGATGGAGTACACTGACCGCGTGCTCTCCGAAGCGATGCGCCTGTATCCGCCCGTGTACACCCTATTCCGTGAGCCAAAGCTCGACGTGAAACTGGGCGGTTATCGGATCCCGGAGGGATCCGCGCTCATGCTCCCGCAGTGGGTCGTCCACCGGTCGACGCGGTGGTACGACGACCCCGAGACGTTCGACCCCGGGCGGTGGGCCCCCGAACGCCGGAGCCAGCGCCCGCGGTTCGCGTACTTCCCGTTCGGCGGCGGCCCGCGCCACTGCATCGGCAAGTCGTTCTCGCTTCTGGAGGCCAAGCTGATCCTCGCCGAGGTCTGTTCCGCGTACGAGCTCGACTACGAGGGACCCAACCTCTCGCTTCGCGGGTCGCTGACGATGCACCCCGACCACCCGGTCCCGATGCGCGTCCGCGAGCGGTGAGCGGGGTGACGGACCACTCGGCGGAGCACGCGCCGGGAGTTTCCACCCGCGACGCTCCGTACTGCCGCCGCTGCGGCGAGCCCCTCGTGCGCGGCGCGATCGGCAGCCGGCAGCGCGCCTGCTGTCTCAACGCGACGCCGATCGCCGGGGTCTGTCCGACGCACGGGCCGGTCGGTCCTCACCACGCCGTCGACGATCCGAGCGACGCGGCCGACGCCGAGTAGCCGCCGACCCGGTCGGGTGCCGACCGTCGCCCCGACCGCAACGCCGAAGACCGCCGCCCCCGATACTCCGGCTGTGACCACCGGAGCCATCATCGCCGGCGGACGCTCGACCCGCTTCGGCGACGCCGACAAGGCGCTCGCCGAACTCGCCGGCGTCCCCTTGATCCGCCGCGTGGCGGACCGGCTCGTCGGCGCGGACGACCCGATTCCGCCGGGCGCGGGTCGCGCCGCCGGCGGCGACCCCGTCGTCGACGACCTCGTGATCAACTGTCGGGCCGATCAGCGAGAGGCGATCGCGGCCGCGCTGGACGGTCTCTCGCTTCCCGTCCGCTGGGCGATCGACGGGGACCCCGCCCTCGGCCCGACCGCGGGGATCCGAAACGCCTGCCGGGCGGCCCGGAACGAGTACGTCGTCGTCGTCGCCTGCGACATGCCGTTCGTCGATCCCGCGTTCGCGGCGGCGCTCGTCGAGGACGCCGCGGGCCGCGACGCCGCAGTGCCGCGGCTCGACGACCGATGGCTCCAGACGACCCAGGCGGTCTACCGAGCCGAGGCGACGGCGGCCGCCTGCGACCGCGCGCTCGACCGCGGCGACCGGAAGGTGGTGGTGGCGCTCGACGAGCTAGACCGGGTGACCGTCGACGACACGACGATCCGCGATCGGACGACGCCGCGCACGTTCACCAACGTCAACACCCGCGAGGACCTCGCCGACGCGTCGGCGATCGTCGAGGCGGCCCTCGGCGACGGGTGACGGCTCTCGGTCCGTGGCTCTTACATCCGCAGGCGGCCCCGCACCCGCCGGCAGTCCTCAGTCGTCGGCGGAGGCGGGCTCGTCGCCCGCGGGCTCGATGTCGACCTCGATCTCCGCGGCGGCGGCCTTGTACTCGGGGATCTTCGCGCGCTCGTCGAGCACGTCGTTCGTGAGGCGGTTCGCGGAGGCGGCCGCGAAGTGCGGTGTGGTCCAGACGACGCCCTCCTTGATATCCTCGGTCACGTCGGCGCGGACCCGTATTTCCCCGCGGCGCGACCGCAGCGTCACGTCGTCGCCGTCTTCGATGCCGTACCGCTCGGCGTCCGCGGGGTGGACGTCGACGAAGTTCTCCGGGTGCTGCCGGGAGAGCGTGGGCGATCGGCGGCTCATCGTCCCCGTGTTGTAGTGCTCTTCGAGCCGCGCCGTCGTGAGCACGAGCGGGTACTCCTCGTCGGGCGTCTCCTTCGGGTCCTGATGGACGACGCCCTCGATGCGGCCGAGCCCGTCGTCGGTCTCGAACTCGCTCTCGTAGAGGTACGAGTCCCCCTCGTCGCCCTCCTCGTAGCAGGGCCAGTGGATCCCCGTCTCGCCGAGCGCGTCGTAGGTCATTCCGTGCATGATCGGACAGACCTCGCGCAGTTCCTCGAACACGTCCTCGGGGCCGTCGAAGTCGAACTCGCCGCCATCGAACAGCCGAGTCCCCACCTCACAGAGGATATCCAGATCGTGGCGCGTGTTCTCGTGGACCTTGTGGACGCCGCGCATGCGCTGGACGCGGCGGTCGGTGTTGGTGACGGTGCCGCCGCGCTCGGCCCACGTCGTCGCCGGAAGGACCACGTCCGCCAGCTCCGCGGTCTCGGTCATGAAGATGTCCTGGACGACCAGAAAGCCCAGATCCTCGCGGAACCGTTTCTCCGTCTCGTTGCCGTCCGGTTCGCTCATGATCGGGTTCTCGCCCATGACGTACAGCCCGTGGACGGTGTCGCCGATCGCGTGGGAGATCTCGACGTTCGTCAGTCCCGGTTCCGCGGGGATCTCGAAGCCCCACACCTCCTCGACCGACTCGCGAGCCTCGTCGTCGTCGACGAGCTGGTAGCCGGGGAGAACGTTCGGCATCGCGCCCACGTCGCAGGTCCCCTGCACGTTGTTCTGACCGCGCAGGGGATTGACGCCGGTCCCGGGACGGCCGAGGTTCCCCGTGACAAGCGCGAGGTTGATCTCGTTTTGCACGTTGTCGACCCCACAGGTGTGCTGGGACATTCCCATCCCGGTGAAGATGGCGGCGTTGTTGGCCATCGCGTACTTCTCGGCGGCGAGTTCGATGTCCTCAAGCGGGACGCCGCACTCCTCTGCGGCCGCTTCCTTGTCGAAGTCAGCGAGCGTCTCTTTGAGATGGTCGAACCCCTTCGCGCGCTCGTCGACGAACGACTCGTCGATCCACCCCGCGTCCGGCTCCGCCTCGTGCCGTTCGAGGATCGTCTTGAGGACGACGTTCAGCAGGGGGATGTCGGTCCCGGGATTTAACTGGAGGTGCATGTGGCGGTCGGTCTCCTCGATGTCGAACGACCGCGTCGTCTTGTTCGCGTGCGGATCGACTTGGATCACCGTCGCACCCTCCAAGACGGCCTGCCGGAAGTACTGGCTGTTGGCGATCGGGTGCTGTTCGCCGGGGTTCGCGCCCTGTATCCACAGCACGTCGGCCGCCTCCTCCAAGTCGGCCATGCTGTTCGTCATCGCGCCCATCCCGAGGCTGGTTCGCAGCGCCCAGACGGTGGAGGCGTGACACATCCGCGTGCAGTTGTCGACCTGATTCGTGCCGTACCGGCGCGCCAGCTTCTGGATGAGGTAGTTCTCCTCGTTGAACGTCTTCGAGGAGCCGAAAAATCCCATCCCGTCGGGGCCGTGCACCTCGCGAATCTGCTCCATCTCGTCGACGACTCGGGTGAGCGCCTCGTCCCACGTCGCCTCCCGAAACTCCCCGTCCTCTTTGATGAGCGGCTCCGTGAGACGGTCCTCGTGGTCGACGACCTGCGTCGCCGCGCCGCCCTTGATGCAGACGCTCCCCTCGTTGACAGGGGCGTCGCCCCACGGCATAAAGCGCATATCTCCGGGGTCGTCGCCTTCGCGCACCCGGATTCCGCAGCCGACGCCGCAGTATGGACAGATGGTCTTCACCGCGTCGTCCGGCTCACTGGACATCGGTCTCACCGCCGTGTGTGGTCATAGCTCACGATCTGTCGTCTCGGTCCATGAGTGTGTCGGCGGTCACCGTCCCGCGACGACGCTCCCGTCGACCGCGGACCCGCGAATCGGCTATTCGACGACCTCGACGACCGGGTCGTCCGCGGGCCCCTCCGCCTCGACGAGTCGAGTGAGCAGGACCCGGGGCACGTCGGCGCGGTCGACGACCCCCTCAGCGATCTCCCGGGCCGCGGCCGCGTCCGCCTCGTCGTCGACCTTGTTCACGACCGGGATCGCGGTCGCCTCCTCGGGGACGCCCTTCAGACCACCGTCGGGACTCGCGAGCACGGCCGCGACATCCGCGGGTCGGATCGCCTCGCCGAGCCCCCGGCCGGTGATGTCGGCGACGCGCTCCGGTCGATGCACGAGATCCTCCGAGAGCGGCTCGCCCACGACGTGCGCGCTCGCGATCGGGACGACCCTGTCCGCGTTCGCCGGGATCTGCGGCTCCCGGTCGTCGGGCGCTTTGAACTCGCGGAGGCGCGCGCCGTCGGCCTTCACGAGCGTCGCGCCCGGCGCGTCGTCGGCGATCGCGGCGACCGTGTCGGCGTCGTACCCGAGGTAGCGGTCGGACCGGTCCCGCTCGGGTACCAGCCCGAGCGGCCAGTCGTCCGCCCCCGCCTCGGCGAGTGCGGCGAGCGGATCGTCGGTCACTCGCACCGTCGCGACCCGGTCGTCGAATATCGGGATGCGGACGCTAGCGGTCACCACCGGACGATACAGCCGGTCGGCGAGCGCGAACAGCGTCGACTTCTTGCCGCCCGCGCCGACGACGCAGACGGTCGCGTCGCGGGCGTCGAGCGCGGTCGTTAGATCCATCGCGTCGGCGTCACCCATGGCGTCGATTTCGGTCCCCGGAAGCCTCACTCTGGCGGTCGGTCGCGACGCCGACGCCGGCGACCGGATCGACGCGTCCCTGCCGCGCCGGTCGCTCACAGGTCCATGGTCGCAGCAACCTCCCGGACCTCCGGATCCCACACGTCGAGCGCGTGGACCCGCCACCGGATCGGCTCGAACTCGCTCGCGAGGAGGTCGGCGACGACACCCGGATCGGGGTTCCCGCCTCGCGCCAGCGTGACGTGGGGGACGTAGTCGTCGCCTTCGATCCCCTCGATCGGCCCGAAGACGGCACACAGTCGGCGGTGGAGACGGACGAGTCCGTCGCTCTCGATCGTGAGGTAGACCACCGGCCTCGCTCCCGAGGCGGGGGCGTCGAAGGTGTCAACCCCGGTCACCGCGACCCGAAAGGGGGACGTTCCGGCGAGCGGCCGGCGGAGTCGCTCGCGGAGCCGATCGAGCGCGACCGGTCGCGGCGGCCGGGCGTCGTCCGCCTCGACGCCGGCCGGGTCCGCGTCGGGCCCCACCGTCACGTTCTCGTCGGTCCGCTCCGCCACGTCCGCGACGCCGAACCGCTTGCAGACGAGGGTGTGGCGGTCGCGGACGCGATCGAACCCCGAGAGTTTCGGGTGGAGATCGCTCGCGAGTCGCCCCACCGCGAGAGGAATCGGGACGTTGAGGCTGAACACGCCTCAGAGCCGGTCGGTGAGCCGTAACGCGATCAGGACGATGATCGCGACGGCGACGATCATCGGAAGCGCGTCCAACAGCGCGAACGTCAGATTCAACACGATCCCGAGGACCTCCAAGAGAAGCCACACGATCACGAGCGCGAAGATCACCTTCAGGAGGTCGTCAACATCGATGTTTGCGCGGTCCATACCAAAGCGGACGCGGCCGCCGCGGAAAATCCCATCGGCGCGTCGCGGATCACGCGGTTACAAAACCCTTCCCCGCCGACGGTCGAGCATGAGTCTCATCGCGTTCGACTTCGATGGCACGCTCTCGGACTCGGAGATGACGGTTCTGCTTGCCGGGCGTGCGGGCGTCGCCGACGAGGTCGCAGCGATCACGGAGCGGGCGATGAACGACGAACTGAGCTACGCCGAGAGCCTCTACAATCGCGCGGAGCTGCTCGGCGGACTCGACGCGGAAGCGGTCGAGGCCGCCTTCGGCGACGTGACTCTCCGGGCGGGCGCGGGCGACTTGATCGAGCGGCTGCAGGCCGACGGTCACCACGTCGCGGTGCTCACCGGCGGGTTCGAGCGCGGCGTCGAGCGCGCGCTGGCGAAGGCGGGCGTCGAGGCTGACACGATCGTCGCGAACCGGCTGCCGATGTCGGGCGGGAAACTCACCGGTGACGCCGACGGACCGCTGATCGAAGGGACCAAAGACGACGCGCTGGCGGCTCTCGCGGACGACCTCGGTTATCCGATGGAGTCGACCGTCGCGGTCGGCGACGGTGCCAACGACCTCCCGATGCTAGAGGTCGCGGGGCTCGCGGTCGGCTTCGTCCCCAAGGAGGCGGTCCGCCCCGTCTGTGATACCGTCGTCGACTCCATGTCCGGGCTCGGGACGGTGCTCGAAGACCGCGGCGTGCTGTCCGCGTCGGCCTGAGTCGCCGGTTCGACGCGTGCCGACCCGGCCCGAGACGGTCGGTTCGGCGTGTGACGACTCCGCCAGATCCGGCAGAGATAATTTGGGCGGGGAGCTTAACAGCCGTCTGTCCGAATTTCCGCCCATGACCGGTTCGATCGAGGTGGTGCGGTGCTCCCGACGCTGACGTACCTCCAGTTCCACCTCGTTTTCAGCCTCCCGCTGATCGCGGTCCTGTGGCGCGTCGCGCCCCGGTACACCGGGGTCCGTCGCCGCCGCGCGGCCGCCGGGATCGCGGTCCTCGTCGCCATCGCGTACGCGTACACGACGCCGTGGATACACCACATGATCCGTCGCGGCGCGTGGTCGTACGCCGGCGGCGCGGTGCTCGTCCGGGCGCTGTCGATCCCGCTCGGCGAGTACCTCTTCTTCGCGATCCAGACGGTCGCCGTCGCGCTCGCGTGCCACCGACTCGGCTTCGACCCGGCGTACCGCGAGGGCGACTTCGATCGGCTCCCCCGCGCTGTCGGCGTCGCGGTCGGGCTCGCACTCGTCCCGCTCGGGCTGTGGCTCGTCGGGGTCGGCGATCGATTCCTCTACCTCGGCGGTCTGCTCGCGTGGGTCGGTCCGGTGTTCGCGCTCCAGTGGGGCGTCGGCGGCGGCTATCTCGTCCGCACGTCCCGCGTCTGGCTCCCGGCGACGCTCCTGCCTGCGGCGTACTTCTGGGTCACAGACCGGATCGCGATCGGCGTCGGAACGTGGCGCATCTCGACCGAGTTCACGACCGGGGTCGCCGTCTTCGGGCTCCCGATCGAAGAGATGGCCTTCTTCGTCGCGGCCGGCCTGATGACCGTCAACGGGATCGTGCTGTTCGAGTGGGCGCTCGACTGGCGCGACCGGCGAAGCGCGGTCGACGATTCCGTGCTCGGCGAGCCGTCGGACCCAGCGAATCCCACGACGCGCCCGGTCTCCGATCCGATCGACGACAGATGACGGACCCCATCCGTTCCCGGGTCGACCGCTGGTTCGCCCGGTCGCCTGCGCTCGCGCTCGCGGCGCTGCTCCCGGTCGGAGCGGCGACTCCCCTCTTTCCGGTCGAGGTCGGCGTTGCCGTGTTCGCGCTCGCCACGCTTGCAGTCGGGATGGCCCACGGCGCGGTCGACCACCTCGTTCCGCTGCGCGCGGCCGGCGTCTCCCCCCGCCGGTCGTTTGCGGCCGTCGGCGGCGTCTACGCCGTATTCGGCGGGGCAGTCGTTCTGGGATTCGCGGTCGCACCTGTGGCCGCGTTCGTCGGATTCGTCGCACTCACGTGGATCCACTGGGGGCAGGGAGATATCGCAATGCTCGCGCTAGCCGGCGTCGAGCACCTCCCAACAACGGCCGAGCGCGGCCTCGCAGCGGCGGTCCGAGGCGGGCTACCGATGGCCGTCCCCCTCCTCGCGCATCCGGACGAGTACCGGCTTGTCGCCGAATGGACCGTCGGGCTCTTCCTCGCGGACGCGGCCGCGTCGGCCGCGGTCGATCCGCTTTTCGCCCCCGCCGTGCGAACCGTCGTCGCGATTATCATGGTCACGGCGACGTTCGCGTCGATCGGCGCGGGATACGTCCGGGTCCGCGGCGGGGCCGATCGCCGCGGATGGCTCCGCGACGCCGGCGAGGTTGCTCTCCTGTGGGCGTGGTTCCTCCTCGCAGCGCCGGTGTTCGCGATCGGCGTGTACTTCGCGCTGTGGCACTCGCTCCGGCACGTCAGTCGCCTCGTCCTGCTGGACCCGGCGGCCGCCGGCGCGGTCGCGGCCGGCGATCTGCGAGGCGCGCTCGCCCGGTTCGCACGCGACGCCGCGCCGCTCACGCTCGGCGGGTTTCTCGTGGTGGCTGCCGTCGGGCTGGCGGTTCCGCGGGGGCCGGAGGTGGCCGCCGGCACGGTCTCTCCCGGCGACGCGCTCGCGGTGTCGCTCGTCGCCATCGCGGCGCTGACGCTCCCGCACGTCGCGGTCGTCGCATGGCTCGACCGCCGACAGGGCCTGTGGCGCTCGGGGCCGTTCGGGTGAGCGGCACCAGATAATCGGCGCGGCACCCGGCGCTCGCATCGCGATCGGTCGACGCTCACTCCGTCTCGACGCCGATCACGTGTGCGTCTGCGGGATCGAACCCGACGGTCACGTCGCCGGAGAGCGGGTCGCGCGCTCGAACGACGACCTCGCGTCCGCGCCAGTCGAGCGTCATCCGCGTCGTCTCGCCGAGGAACTCCGCGCTCTCGACGGTTCCGGTGAGCCGATTCCGTTCACCGTCGATCCGCAGATCTTCGGGCCGGACGCAGACGGTGAGTCGGTCGCCGGGCGCAGGAGACTCCCCGGCGCGGTCGCCGAGACCGATCCGGAACCGCTCGCCGTCGACGTCGATCCCGACCGGGTCTGAGTCGTCTGCGTCGCCGTTGCCCGTGGGCTCGTCGCGGTCGCCGGCGGCGAGGTCGTCGGCCTCGCCGGTCGCGTCGACGACCCGTCCCGTGAACACGTTGTTGTCGCCGACGAACTCGGCGACGAACCGCGTTGCGGGCTCGCGGTACACCGTCTGGGGCGGCGCGACCTGCTCCGGCGTGCCGCCGGCCATCACGGCGACGCGGTCCGATATCGCCAGCGCCTCCTCTTGGTCGTGAGTGACGTAGATCGTAGTGATTCCCAGTTCGGACTGAATCTCTCGGACCTGCACGCGGAGCCGCTCGCGGAGTCGCGCGTCGAGCGCGCTCATCGGCTCGTCCAAGAGGAGCACGTCGGGCCCGGGAGCGAGCGCCCGCGCCATCGCGACGCGCTGTTTCTGTCCGCCGGAGAGGCTCTCTGGGTCGCGGTCGGCGGCGTCCGGGAGGTCGACAAGCTCTAGCAGCTCCGCGACACGCTCTGCCCGGGTTACGCCGCCGGGCGGATCGGCGAATTTGAGCCCGTACGCGACGTTCTCGCCCACGGTCATGTGCGGGAACAGCGCGTAGTTCTGGAAGACGACGCCAACGTCGCGGTCTTCGGGAGGGACGCCCGCGACCGACTCGCCGCCGAACCGCACCGTCCCCTCAGTCGTGGCCTCGAACCCCGCGATCAGCCGGAGGGTCGTGGTCTTCCCGCAGCCGGAGGGGCCAACGAGGGTGAAAAACTCACCCTCGCGAACTCGGAGGCTCACGTCGTCGACCGCGGCTGTCTCGCCGTATCGCTTGGTGACGCCGTCGAGCGCGACCGCGACCGGGTCGTCGGGGCGGAGGTCCCGTTCAGAGCCCACGGCTCTCACCTCCGAGCCGCTCGATGACGACGAAGCTGCAGCCGGTGACGACGAGCAGGACGACGCCCATTGCGGTCGCCGGTCCGAGCCGACGGCCGATGAAGCGTTCGATGGCGATCGGCATCGTGTACACGTCGCCTCCCGTTGCGAGCACGACCGTCGCGGTGAACTCGCCGATAGAGATGGCGAACGCGAACGCCGCGCCGGCGACGACGGCCGGCCACACGAGCGGCAGTTCGATGTCGCGAAGCGCCCGCACCCGAGACGCGCCGAGCGCGCGCGCCGACTCGACGAGCGACCGATCGAGCCCCTCCAGTCCGGGCGCGACCGTCCGAACGACGAACGGGTAGCCCGCCACCGCGTGCGCGACGACGATTGCGACCGCGCCGGACGCGGTGATCCGCCACCCCGCCACCTCCACGCCGAAGACGAGCCCGCGGAGCAGGCCGAGGCCGACGACGATACCGGAAACCGCGAGCGGAGCCATCGCGGCGGCGTCCACCAACTTCCGGCCGCGGTAGCGGCGCGTCGTCAACACGGCGACGACGACGCCCATCGGCACCGCGAGGAGCGTCGCCCCGACCCCGAACGCGAGCGAGTTGCGGATCGCGGGCCACGGTCGGACCTGAAACGCCGCGCCCGTCTGCTGACGCGCGGCGAGGAAGCGGTAGTGTTCGAGCGTGAGCGCGCCGTCGCCGCCCGTCACGCTCGCGAGGATCATCGACGCGATGGGCGCGAGAAAGACGAGCGCGGCGACGACGACGTAGGCCGCGAGCCCGACTCGCGGCAGCCACTCGCGGGCGGTCGGCGTCGCCGGCAGCAGCGACCTGCGAGGGAGCGGTCGCGCCCCCCGCGAACGGACCGTGTGACGCGCCTCGTACCGGAGGTACGCGAGCAGGACGCCGAGTGAGATGACGAGTTCGACGAGCGCGAGCGCGGCAGCCTCGGCGTAGCTCAGGTCGCGAACGAGCCGGTAGACGAACACCTCGACGGTCGCGAGCTGGAACCCGCCGAGCGCGAGCACGATGGGGAAGGTGCCGAACGTGAACACGAACGTGAGCGCCGCGCCCGTCAGCACCGCCGGGTACACCTGCGGCGCGACCACGTCGACGAAGGCCCGCACCGGCCCCGCGCCGAGGCTCCGCGCCGTCTCGACCGCGCGGGCGTCGACCGACTCCCACGCCGCGGTCGTCACCCGCGCCACGAGCGGCGCGTTGTAGAAGGCGTGAGCGACCACGATCGCTTCGAGCGTAAAAAGCAGGTCGACCGCGGGCAACCCGAGCGCGCCGAGCACCGCGTTGAGGGTCCCGTTGCGGCCGAACGTGGCGACGAAGCCGACCGCGACCATGATCGACGGGAGCACGAACGGCACGATCGTCAGCGACCGGACCGTCCGCCGGCCGGGGAACTCGAAGCGCGCGAGTAGATACGCCGCCGGGAGCCCGAGCGCGACGCTCGCGACCGTCGACAGCGCGGCCTGATACGCGGTGAAGCCGACGATCCCAAGACGTCGGTCCGGCGAGAGGAACGCGCGAGCGACGGCGACCGGCGACTCGCCGGCGAACAGCCGCGCGGCCTCGCCGAAGTAGAAGGGGTCACGCAGCAGCTCGGCGAACACGCCGAGGGTGACGACGCCGTCGACTCGAACCGCCTCGATGAGGACGGTGCCGACGGGGTAGTAGAAGGCGAGAACGAGCGTGGCGCTCGTCGCCACCGCGAGCAGCGTCAACAGTCGCCCTTCGAGGCGGTCGGAGAGGGCTCCCATCACGTCGCGCCGGTCGCGTCGACGGTTGCTCACGGTGCGACCTCAGTTATCGACGAACTGTCGTTCCCACTCAGAGATCCACCCGTCGACCGAGCCCCGCAGCTCGTCGTAGGTGAACGTCACCGGGTCCGCCGGCTCCTGTGCGAGCTCGGCGTAGTCGGCGGGGAGTTCGGCGTCCTCGGTCGCGGGAAACGCGACGTTCCGCTGGGCGATCTCGCCTTGGACTTCCGGTTCGAGCATGAACGACACGAACTCCCGGGCGAGCTCCGGCGTATCGGTCCCGGCGAAGACGGCCATCCCCTCCGGCGTCGCGTACGCCTGATCGTTCAGGAACCGGATCTGGTGTTCCTCGAGGTCTGCTCCCTCCATGTCCGCGAACACTTGGTCGGTCGAGTAGGAGACGACCATGGGTGCCTCGCCGTTGCTCCAAGCGGTGTAGGCATCGTCCCACGACCCAAGCACCCGAACGTCGTTGTCTTGCAGATCGGCCCAGTAGTCGAGGTAGTCGTAGTCGGGGTCGCCGTCCTCGCCCTCGACGGCACCGTCCGGCCCGTCGCCGAATCGGTCGACCGTGTGGAGGAGGAACGCGCGGCCGGTCGCGGACGAGCCCGGATTCTGCGCGATGAGCGCGCCCGCGTGTTCGGGGTCGAGCAGACCCTCGAAGGTCGCCGGGGCCTCGGTCTCGGTCCCGTCGTACACGAGGCTCACGTAGCCGGTGTCGAAGGGGACGGCGCGGTCGAACGGGTCGAACGACAGCCCGTCGCGGACAGTCTCGATCCCCTCGATATCGCCCGCCTCCGCGAACAGTCCGTCGTCGAGCTCGTCGTCGATCCGCACCAGGTCCTCGGTGGTGAGGCCGACGTACACGTCGGCGTCGACGTCGACGCCGGAGTCCGCGCGCTCGATGTAGTGGTTGATCTCGTTGTCGGGTGTCGCCCACTCCAGCGTGGCGTCGAACCGGCTCTCGAACGTCTCCTTGAGCCACTCGCCCGGACTCACCGACGGTGCGTCGATGAAGTTGGTGTACGTCGCGACGGTGAGCGTCGGCGTCTCGTCCTCGTCGTCTGCGTCCTCGCCGTCCGTGCCGTCCTCGCCGTCGCCGCCGTCGCCGCTCCCGTCGTCACTTCCGTCCGATCCGTCCCCGTCGCCGCCGTCGCCTGTCCGCTCGGCACTACATCCCGCGAGTGCGACGGCCCCCGCCGCCCCGCCGAGCGCGAGAACCCGACGGCGGGTGTGCGGTCGGGTGGTATCGCCGGCTGAGTCCCGGCCGGTTGCGTCACGATCGGCGGAGTCACGATCGGCGTCACCGGCGGAATCACGGAGTGCGGAACCGCGACCGTCAGTCGTCGCATCGTCGGTCATTACCGAGTAATCACACCGAGTAGTTATAAAAGCGGTTCGTGTCGTTCCGAGACGAGCGCGACGAGCGTCGCGGTCAGCCGCTCAGAAGAACCCCTTGACCGCGTTTATCACGCCCCACGTCACCTGCTTCACGACCTTCCCGTCCTCGCCGGTGATGACGATCCCCTCCACCGTGCCGTTCGTTCGCTCACCGTTCCGAACGCTCTGGACGAACCCCGGCACGGGGTTCTCGCTCGTCGCGAGCGACTCCGCCGTCTCGCGAGTCATGAGCATCTTGAGGTCCGCGTCGTCGTTCCGCGACTGTTCGAGTTCCGTGATCGTCCCGTCGCTGGCCATCCGGAAGGAGAACACCACGTCCGTCTCGACGATGTAGACGTTGATCGTGTTCCCCTTGATCCGGTTGAACACCTGTCGCTCGGCGGTGCTCATCTCGGCTTCGCCGATGAAGTTGTTGTACTGCGACTGCATCCCCTCCATGTCGTCGAAGAGGTCGTCGGCCCACGCCGGCTGGTCGGCCGACTGGCCGTCCGACTGCGCCGCGACGGACGCCCCGCCGCCGACGAGCGCGACCGCGACGAGGAGCGCAACCCCGATCCGAACGATAGTTGATGCCATACGGCCATATCGCGGCCGAAGTATTTGGAGATTTGGGCATCGCGTAGGAAATCACACCGCGTGACCGGAATTCACGGGGACAGACAGCTATTTGCACGCCGACGGTCTCCCGTCGGCATGGACGAGACGACGGTCAGATTTCTCGGCACCGGCGACCCGCTCGGCACCGGCGGACGGCTCCAGACCAGCATCCACGTCGACACCGGTTCGACGCGCCTGCTCGTCGACTGCGGGGCGTCGGCGCTCTCCGAGATGAACCGCTACGGGTTGGACCGCAACGAGATCGGGACGATCCTCCTCACTCACCTCCACGGCGACCACTTCTGTGGCATCCCCTTCTTCGTCCTCGACGCCCAGTTCGCCTCCGAGCGGACCGAGCCGCTCACGATCGTCGGCCCGCCCGGCACCGAATCGCGGGTCACAGACGCGATGGAAGTGATGTTCCCCGGTCTCTCTGAAGTCGATCAGGCGTTCGAGATCGAGTTCATCGAGATTGAACCCGGAACGGCGACGAACGTCGACGGAATCGAGGTGCAGCCGTACCCGGCCGATCATCCGAGCGGCGACCCCTCCTACGCCCTCCGCGTCGAGGTCGACGACGCGACGATCACCTACTCCGGCGACACGGCGTGGGTCGACGACCTCGTCGACGCCGCCGCGGGCGCGGATCTGTTCGTCTGCGAGGCGTACGCCTTCGACGCCGACATCCCCTATCACATGTCGTACACGACCTTCCGAGAGCACGAGCCCGATATCGACGCCGACCGGACCATTCTGACGCACATGAGCACCACGATGTTCGATCGCCTCGACGAGGTCGACCACGAGTGCGCGACCGACGGGATGACCGTCAATATCTGATCGGGATCGACCCGCGAGGGCGGCTGCGAGATCCGAGCGAAGACGACTACGACCTTCGGACGAAGACGACTACGAGGTCCGAGATCGACCGGTTTAATCGCCGTCCGCCACTCCGGCTCCGTATGAGCCATTTCCCCGAGTTCGAGGTGATTCCCGCGGTCGACGTGCAGGACGGCGAAGTCGTCCAGCTGGTCGGCGGCGAGCGCGGCACTGGCAAGCGGTACGGCGACCCCGTCGAGGCCGCGGAGCGCTGGATCGACGCGGGGGCCGAGACGCTCCACCTCGTCGACCTCGACGGCGCGTTCGAGGGCGATCGCGTCAACGCCGACGCGATCGAAGCGGTCGTGGAGACGGTCGGCGGCGCGCGGGACGGGGATACGGACAGCGACGGCGCGGTTGGCCTCCAACTCGGCGGCGGCATCCGCACCGCCGCCGACGCCCGCGACCTCCTCGATCTCGGACTCGACCGCGTGATACTGGGCACTGCGGCGGTCGAGTCGCCCGAGATCGTCGCTGCGATCGACGAGACCCACCCCGACAGCGTGGTCGTGAGCCTCGACGCGAAAGACGGCGAGGTCGTCGTGAGCGGGTGGACCGAGGGGACCGGCCTCGACCCGGCCGAGGCGGCCGCGCGCTACGAGGATCTCGGGGCGGGCGCTATCCTCTTCACGAACGTCGACGTGGAGGGCCAGCTGGCGGGGATCGACCGCACCGCGGTCGAGAATGTCGTCGAGGCGGTCGACATCCCGGTTATCGCCTCGGGCGGCGTCGCGTCGATCGACGACGTGGTCGCGCTGAAGGCGGCGGGCGCGGCCGCGGTCGTCGTCGGCACCGCGCTCTACGAGGGGGCGTTCACGCTGCGAGCGGCGCAGGCGGCCGCAGACGACGCCTGATCACTCCTCCGGCCGTTCGATCCGTCTTAGCGAACTCCTACGCGACACTCTCCCCACCCGCAATCCCCTTAAGAGTGCCCGCCGACGGTGGGGTATGAGCGACCACGACCGCGTCGCGGCGGTCTCCCGCGAGACGGCCGAGACGACGATCGACCTCACCCTCGCGATCGACGGCGACGGCGACAGCGAGGTCGACACCGGGATCGGCTTTTACGACCACATGCTCGAATCGTTCGCGAAACACGGGCTGTTCGACCTGACCGTCGACTGCGACGGGGACACCCACATCGACGACCACCACACCGTCGAGGACGTGGCGATCTGCCTCGGCGAGGCGTTCGACGAGGCGCTCGGCGACAAGCGCGGAATCCGGCGCTACGCCGACCGACGGGTCCCGCTCGACGAAGCCGTCGCGAGCGTCGTCGTCGATGTCGCGGGGCGGCCTTACTACGAGTTTACGGGCGAGTTTTCGCAGGAATCGATCGGCGAGTTCACGAGCGTCATGGCCGACCACGTCGCGCTATCGTTAGCGCACAACGCGGGGCTCACGCTCCACGCCGAAATCGAGCGCGGCGACAACGCCCACCACGAGGTCGAGGCGCTGTTCAAGGCGCTCGCGCGCGCGCTCGACGACGCCACCCGGCTCGACGAGCGACGGAGCGACACGCCGAGCACGAAAGGGGAACTGTAGTCGGCCGGCCGACGCAGGCAACGCGGCCGTCGCTCACCGCCAGTGCCAGAAGTGGTTCCCGTCGTCGTCGACGGGATCGGTCCGCTCGCGGAGATCGGTCACGTCCTCGGCGGTCGGCTCGCGGTCGTCCGGCAGCCGGTCCATGCAGTCGAAACACAGGAAGAACTCGGAGCCGTCGGTCAGTTCGACGGTGTACCCCTGCGTCGATTCAAACGCGAAGTTCCACAGGTCGCCGATACCGCCGGCGATCCGAACGGACCGCTCACAGACGTCACACGACTCCGAGGCCATGCCCCGGCTAGCGGCTCCGAGCGGTAATGCGTATCGGCTTCTCTGGTCATCGATTGATCCTCGCTCCGACCTCCGTACGGTTCCCATGAAACTGCGTGGCGCGAGCTCTGCGAACGATCACGAAACATCCGAGATGCGTGAATATTCGATTGAACGCGTGGTGAGTGTGATATCCTCATCGTACGCGTTCCAGATCTCTTTGTTAATTGTACCGTCTGTGTAGGTGAGATCGTGCCACCAGATGTGCTTTTTGATAGTATCTTCTTCGAGGTCTCCAATGCCGGTTAGTACATCAAACAAGACCTCGGCAAAGTGGAGGTCGTCGAGGTCAGGGAGCTGAGGGTCTGGGTGTGACGGTGTCGGAAACTGTTCGGGGAAGACAACCACATCCGGGATAACGCTCCCGTCTTCCGTGACAGCGCCTGCAGGAGGGTCTCGAATTACCATGTAGCTCGGATCCTCCGATTGATTGAATCCCCATCGAACTGCTCGGTTAATTACCTCATTCAGCCTTGATGGGGGTGATTTCGTGTTTCTGGCATTCCGTTCCGACCAGAATAGGAGCGTTTCGGTATTGTTTGGAACAAGAAGATGTCCGATTGATTGCCCTTCTCCCCCTTTTACGTCCAGTGCAAAAGTTTCGCCAGTGTCGGCAAGTCGACCTTTGAAGTCAATTCGTTCGCTCCCTCGCTGGTCGACGAACGAGAGTTTGCCTTGTTTCTCAGCAGGTGTGAGGAACACGTCTCGAACAATATCTTCGTTGTCCGCACCGTGGCCCTGTCGGTACTTTCCACCTAGCGAAAAGATTGCATCGCGTAGCTCCCGGTTGTAGTCCTGTGGTGAGATTGACTCGCTGTCGAATACTTCTGGGTGTTCTTGGTGGAGGTTCTCTACCAATTGCTTTACTTCTTCAAGAGTTTCTTCGCGGTCTTCAGTGCCTAAGTCAGTAAATCCGAAAACGTCAGCCCAAGAGTCGTTCATCACATAACAGTGGGGAGATTCAGCCAAAATAAACAATAACTCTGCAAACGGCAATATATAGGTGAAATCCTACCTATTACTGAGCATCACGGCAATGTAGGAAACAGGGTAGAGGAGGTCAGAACTCGGCTAAGGAACGCTGTTGAATCGGAGTCAACCGCTCTCGTATGACGCTTTCGAACTCCTCATTCAGCTCGTACCCGATACACTTCCGTCCGAGTTCAAGAGCTGAGTAGGCAGTCGTACCACTTCCGAAGAACGGGTCAAGGACCACATCTCCCTCGTTCGTGGAAACCTGTACGAGTCGGTTGATGAGCGAGATGGGATACGGTGCTTTGTGGAGAACGTTCGTCCCTATAGACCCACGCTTAACGGGGTGTCGCCATAGGTTGCCGAGTCGGTGGTTGTTCTCCACAGCGGGGTCTTCCGAGCTATTTTCTCCCCGTTCTTCTCTGAACTTGTGTTTCTTGTTCTTCGAGAGGTAGACAATGTACTCCTTCTTATTCACAACATTGCGTTCAGTCATCCCTGCAATAGCCGTCGGCTTGTACCACGTGATCAGATCTTGGAGTATAAATCCAACCTCTTGGGCCCGCTCTGCAATATGATACGGTAGCAGTTGGAGGTCGCCTTTGTCCATTACTGTGTCAACGACAATCCACATCGACCCATTGTCAGCGAGTTTATCATAGCACTCGCTCCAGACCTTCTGCATCCGGTCGTGGTATCGGTCATATGACTCGTCACTTGTGCCGATCTGCTCATCGTGCCCGTAGTCTTTTAGATTCCAGTACGGCGGAGAACAAATTACTGATTGAACCGAATTATCTTCAACTGCATCCATCTCTTCACTGGATCCCCAGTGAACCTCCAACCCGGTGTAAGATTTGAGATTCGGCATCAGTTCACGACCTCTTCACGGAACGTCTCAATGCCGAATGATTCTACGATCCGGTTTTCATTCTCAATGGTTCCTTCGAACCTGTCACCACTTCCGAGCACAGAGACGGTTTCTCCCTCGTCTGAACCGACGAGTATACACCGGCGAATGGCTTCCTCCATCTGAATCGGCCCTGTCTCGTCGACTTCTTGGTTATCTGTCTGAGTTCGGATTTCTTCGAGCCAAACGTTCCCCGGATCTTTTCCGTTCTCGTTGTATCGGCTGACTTCCCGGTCGTGGTAGGCACTGTTACCCTTCTCGCGTTTGCCGCCCCATTCGTGCCCCTGATACACGTGTTCGATGCGGATACGGTCTTTCTCGAATCGATATTTCCGCTTATCCTTGATAAAGAAGAGAATTTCATCGTACGAACTTTCCATATCGGCTCCTCGATCGTCCCATCGGTGGACCGAGATCGTGTTCTTCAACACGAGATTCGTCTCCTCTCGAGCATAATCTGCGGTAGCCATTGCGATGGGCCACATTCGACCGTCACGGTACTCGTTCGGTGCAATAACCCACAACGTCTCCGCAGGAGACATTTCATCATAGAGTGACTGCCAGAGACCTTCGGTCTCATTCAAAACCTCATCTAACGACGAGCAGTGAGAGACCGTAGCAGTGAGGTCTATGAGATACATTTTCTCACACGTAACATCTCTTGTTGAGGGGCTTGAGTGCTTCATCTTTTTCATTCGTTGTAGGTGGGTATTTACCTATGCATAGGTATCTAAGTATGTATAGCTTATCACCGATTTAATCGAATGCCCGATAATGGGTCTGACGTTGACTGACGCTAAGCGAAATATCCTTTCTCTCCTCTACGAAGACCCCTCTCACGGGTATGCACTGGCCAAGGAACTCGGAGTACAGGGGAGCACTATGTACGAGCATCTAGAGCAACTGGAAGAAGCCGGGTACGTGGAAAGCCACGAAGATGGTCGGCGGCACGTGTATGAACTCACACGAAAAGGAGAGCTAACCGTCGAAGCAGAGCAAGTATAAGACGAGGTGGACGTCTATCCGCGGTTTCGCGGTAGTGGTCAATGGAGCCGAAGTCACCCACTGGGGGTGAATTGCTGGTCCGCCGCCGTTTCCCGGCTTGGTTGCGACTCAAAGCAGTTCGAATGAAGTTTTGCGAGGGAAGAGCGCTCCGAGAGCGTCTTCCGCATTCGCGCGCTGTGACGCGCTCATGCGAGGGGAGGGATTTGAACCACGGTCGCGCCAGAGGCGCTCCCTGATTCAAACCCCTCCTGTATTCGCTTGCGGCGCGGACCGCGCCGCTTCGCTCATGCGAGGGGAGGGATTTGAACCCACGGACCACCGCGAGACGCTCCGGCTCGCTCCGCTCGCCGGCTGCGCCTCGCGTACTCTCGTTCGCTCGCTCTGCTCGCTCACGAGAACTCTACAGGAGCGGATCTTGAGTCCGCCGCCGTTTCCGGATCTAGGTGCGACTCAGCGCGGTTTGAGTGAAGTTTTGCGAGGGAAGAGCGCTCCGAGAGCGTCTTCCGCATTCACGCGCTTTGGCGCGCTCATACGAGGGGAGGGATTTGAACCACGGTCGCGCCAGAGGCGCTCCCTGATTCAAACCCCTCCTGCATTCGCTCGCGGCGCGGTCTGCGCCGCTTCGCTCATGCGAGGGGAGGGATTTGAACCCACGGACCTCTACAGGAGCGGATCTTGAGTCCGCCGCCGTTTCCGAGCTTGGCTACCCTCGCACGCAACTCGGGCTGATGCCCTCCGCGACGTTTAAGCCTCCGATTTATCTCAACCGCGCGAGCGTGGTCCGACCCAACCGTTTCGTGCGACAGCGTCGCTCCGAACATGTTCGACGGGCCGCTTAGGGGCCGAGCGGCCGAACCTGCCGGTATGACTCCGACCGGTCAGTCCCCGGAGACCGCCGAGCGCGACGACGCCGCGAGCGACGCCGAGGCCGCGCCCGAGGCCGTAAGCGAGACGACCGTGACGGTGCGGTGTACCGGTCACGTCCGCACGGAACTGGGGCGCAGCGAGTTCGAGTACACGTTCGCCGGTGACACGCTCCGAGCGTTCCTCGACGACCTGTTCGACGACTACCCCGAACTCCAAGACATGCTCATCGCCGAGACCGAGGCGGACGCGACGCACAGCGGGTGGGCACCCACACCCGAGGAGCTACCGGGTACGTGGACGAAGAACCCGCTCGGCGAGCAGACGATCGCGTTCGCTCGAATCCTAGTGAACGGTCAGTTCAACGAGAACGAGAACGGGTTCGACACGACCCTCGAAGACGGCGACCGCGTGGCGCTCGTCTATCCGTTCATGTTCTGCTGTTAGGTCCGCGGCTGCACGAGGTGGTCCACGTCACACCGTCTCCACGCCGACCAGCGTCGCCCGGAATCCGTCCGTCCCCGACTCGCAGAGATCGAGTTCCCAGCCGTGTGCGGCCGCAACGCGCTTGACGATCGCCAGGCCGATTCCGGTCCCGCCGTCGTCCGAGACGCCGAACTCCGTCAGCTCGTCAAGATCGTCGTGCGTGCCGTCGGCCGCGTCGACCCCCAGCCCATCATCGGCGACGTAGAGCCCACGCTCGTCGACGCCGACGCGGACCGTCGGCGCGTCGCCGGCGTGGTCGAGCGCGTTCCCGATCAGGTTCCCGATCGCCCGTCTGAGCAGGTCTCTGTCGGCCTGCACCGGATCGGTATTCTCGACGATCAACTCGGCGTCCTCGGGCGGTTCGCCGAAGTCGCCTGACTCCCAGCAATCGGCCGCGAGGTCGCCGACATCGACCGGTACGGCGTCGGTGTCGACCTCGTCCGGGTCGCGGGCCATCACGAGCGCGTCGTCGATCAGCGCCTCGATCCGGTCGAGCGCCTCGTCTGCGGGATCGAGTCGGTCGAGATCACCCGTCTCCCGCGCTAAATCGAGGTACCCCTGCACGATCCCGAGCGGGTTCCGGAGGTCGTGCGAGAGGAACCCGGCGAGTCGTTCGAGCCGCTCGTTGAGCCGTTCGAGTTCCCGCTCGCGCTCGACTCGCTCGGTGACGTCGCGGATCACTCCGACGATGCCGACGACCGAATCATCGCGCTCGATCGGGGTGAGTCGCGTCTCGGTCGTTATGGTCGATCCGTCGCCGAGCGTCGTCGTGAGTTGGACCCGCTCGTCGGCCGCGTCGCCGTCGAGCACGCGCTCCACTGCGGTCCGGTATCGCTCGCCCATCTCCGGGCCCCAGTAGCCTTCGTCGACGACGCGCTCCGGGTGTCGCCCGTGGAGGATCGCCTCCGAAAACTCCGTCACCTCGCGAAGCCGATCGTTGACGAACACCCGGTTTCGGTCCGCATCGAGCACGTACGCGCCGTCGCCAAGCGCGTGGACGATGGACTCGGCGGCGTCGATAGCCTCTGCGGAGTCGTCGGTGGAATCGGCGCGGTCGGCGGGGTCCGTGCGGTTGGCGGGATCCGCGATATCCGCGGAGTCGGCCGACTCGCCGGTGTTGACCGGCTCGGCATCTCTCATCGACGCCGGCTCGTCCGCGGGTTCCATACGTGGACTACGAGCCGGATCGTAAAGTGTCCCGCGGGTATCGGCAGGGATTCCGCAGACCGCAACGCGACGCCGGCTCCGCGCGGTCCCCTGAGATACGCACGGTCGAGGGATTGCGACGAGCGAGGGTCAGACAAGACGCCCGCGAAACGATTAGGTCGCTGCGCGCGCGAGGGCCCCCATGGACGAGCACACCCGCGATCCCGGCGTCGCGCCGCCGCTCGGGAACCCGACCGGGTGGCACGCTCCCGAGCGCGACGCGCTCCCGCCGGCGGACGCGGACCGCGACGCCAACTCCGGTGCCGACGACGCCCGAGTCGCGAGCGGCTACTGGGAACACGCCACGCTCCGACGAGCGACGGAGCACGGCGTCCGGCTGTTCAACGCCGGTGAGTTCCACGAGGCGCACGACTGCTTCGAAGACGAGTGGTACAACTACGGGAGCGGCACGGCGGAGTCCGCGTTCCTCCACGGGATGGTACAGGTCGCCGCGGGCGCACACAAGCGCGAGAACTTCGAGAACGACGCCGGGATGCGGTCGCTGTTCGAGACCGCGCTGCAGTACCTCGGCGGGCTTCCGAACGACTTCTACGGCGTCGATGTCGACGAGGTGCGCGCGACGCTGCGAACCGCGCTCGACGATCCCGCGACGATCGACGGGTGGCAGATTCCGCTCGACGGTGCCCGGCCGGAAGCGTATCCGGCGGACTACGAGTACGCGGCGCGGATCGACGACGCGCACTGAGTCTGCCAGAGATGCCGATCGGGTCCAGTCGCGATCCGAACGCCACTTACCCGCGGACGACGTGTGTCGTCCATGGACGTCTACGAACTGGGCGAGGGCGAGCCCGAGGTCGCGGTCGTCGGCGCGATCCACGGCGACGAGCCCTGCGGTGCCCGCGCGATCCGACGACTCCTCGACGCCGACCCCGACGTCGAGCGACCGGTGCGGCTGATCGTCGCCAACGAGCCGGCGCTCGACGCCGGCGTCCGCTACCGCGACGCCGACCTCAATCGGGCGTTCCCGGGCGACCCGGACGCCGAGGCCTACGAGGTGCGACTCGCGGCCGAGTTGCTCGACGCGGTCGAGGAATGCACCACGCTCGCGATCCACTCGACGCAGTCGTATCCCGAACCGTTCGCCGTGATCGACTCGATGGACGAAGTTGCCCGTGCGACCGCACCGCACCTCCCAGTCGACGCGGTCGTCCAGACGGACGCGTTCACCGAGGGACGGCTCATCGAGCACCCGCACACGATCGAAGTCGAGGCAGGCCTGCAGGGCTCCGACAACGCGGCCGACAACGCCTACTGGCTGACGCGGGCGTTCCTCGCCGCGACCGGCGCGCTTCCCGCACCGGGGGCAGAGGACGTGGTCGACGCCGGCGGGCGCGAGGACGTTGCGGTGTTCCGCCTGCGCGACCGCATCCCGAAGCCCGCCGCCGACGAGTACGAGGTGCTCGCGCGCAACTTCGAGCGCGTGGAGCCCGGCGACCGGTTCGCGACCGCCGACGGGGAGCCGCTTCGCGCCGCAGAGCCCTTTTACCCCGTGTTGCTGTCGCCGTACGGCTACCGCGACCAGTTCGGCTACGTCGCCGATCGGGTCGGCACGCTGGAGTAGCTACTCGACGAGTTCGAGCGCGTCGTCGCCGTTCGGCAGGGTGTCACTGGGACTCACCACGTGTTCTCGATCGCCGATCCCGACGACATAGTCGCCGGCGAGCACGTACTGCTCGTGTTCGGTCTCGTTCGTGTGTCGCGTTCTCGATCGCGATCGTGTGACATCCACCCCGCGGTAAACGGCGGGACTTCCCACGCCCAGCAAAAGGGCGGTCCGTTGGGAACCTCGGGTGTCCGGTCCGACGAACCGGTGGGAGTGCCACGCCCCCGTTACTCCTATCCCGCTTGGGACTCGGAGGTACCTTGTTGTTTTGCGTCGGTCTGCGCCCCCGAGGGCTTACGTTTTGATGCGGCAGACACCGAGTCAACTGCCAGTTTTCGGGGCGTCGAGACGCGACGGGCGACCGTCGCGGCGACAATAGAGTATACGTGCGTGGGGCACTCAAGTCATCCGATTCGAGTGTTTGAGCAGATGAAGACGCCGCCGTATCTCCGCGCTGAAGCACAGGGTTTTGGCGGCTGCAATTCAGATAAACCGTGGCGGCGACATCGCCAGTGAAGACCCCCGACGTGTCGCCACGCTCGGGTCGTCACGTCGCAGTCGCCACACGCGGACCCCACGCCCGGGTGTTTAAGCGGCCACCGACACAATCTGACCATATGCGTGGAATCAAGATTGGGACCGTTCTCGGCATCCCGGTCAGACTTAACTGGACGTTTCTCATCGTGTTGCCGCTTTTCGCCTACCTCATCGGTTCGCAAGTGGGAATGATAGCCGGCGTGATGAACGACGCGCTCGGCGCGGGCATCGATCCGGCCGCGATCGGCTCCGGGATCACGCCGTGGGTGCTCGGGCTCGCGGCAGCGCTCGGACTGTTCGGGGGCGTCCTCCTCCACGAGTTCGGTCACTCGGTCGTCGCCATGCGGTACGGCTACGAGATCGAGTCGATCACGCTGTGGCTGCTCGGCGGGCTCGCCAACTTCGCGGAGTTCCCCGAGGACTGGAAACACGAGTTCTGGATCGCGGTCGCCGGCCCGATAGTGAGCGTCGCGGTCGGCGTCGTCTGCTACGCCGTGTTCGCGTTCGCGCCGGTGGGAGCTGACGCCGTGCTCTTCGTGTTCGGCTACCTCGCGCTGTTGAACGTCGTCCTCGCGGGGTTCAACATGCTCCCGGCGTTCCCGATGGACGGCGGTCGAGTGCTCCGGGCGCTTTTGGCGCGGAGCCAGCCGCACGCGCAGGCGACCCAGCGGGCGGCCGCCATCGGCAAGACGTTCGCCTTCTTCATGGGCCTCATCGGGCTGTTCACCTTCCAGCTGCTGCTCATCGTGCTGGCCTTCTTCATCTACATGGCGGCCTCGGGCGAGGCCCAGCAGACGACGCTGAAGGCCGCCTTCGAGGACGTCACCGTCGCCGACGTGATGACCCGCCGCGAGGACCTCCACACGGTGACGCCGGACACTTCCGTCGCCGACCTGATGGGCCGGATGTTCGAGGAGCGACACACCGGGTATCCCGTCCTCCACGGCGACGACCTCGTCGGGATGGTGACCTTGGAGGACGCGCGCTCGGTCCGCGAGGTCGAGCGTGACGCCTACCGCGTCGACGACGTGATGGAGACGGACGTGGTCGCGATCGGTCCGGGGGCCGACGCGGTGACCGCGCTCCAAACGATGCAACAGAACGGCGTCGGTCGGCTCCCCGTGGTCGACACGCAGGGCGCGCTCGTCGGGATCATCTCCCGTACCGACCTGATGACCGCGTTCAACATCATTCAGACGGGCGGCACTCCGAGCGTCATCAGCGGCCGAAGACAGCTTGGCGACGACGGCGGCCCCGGTGTGTTCTGACCGCGACTCGGCCACGAGGCTCGGCGTGTTCTCGCGAACGCCGCCGCGAGGCTCGCCGTGACGGCGGACTCGCCGACCGCTGACGCAACCCTTACGCGTCGTGACCGCCAAACACGGGCATATGACCGACGAACGCGACGACGGCCGCCACGAGTTCTCCGCGGGGCAGGGCGTCGACGCCGACTACGAGGAGTTCACCCTCGATCCAGAGGAGCTCGACGCTGACCCCACGACGGTCGACCCCGTCGACTCCCGGGTTCTCACGGACATCCTCGACCGACGAAACGTCGGGAGCGACGACGTCGACGTCGAACAGCTCGTCGATGTCGGGCTCTCGTACATGAGCATCAACCGCTTCGAAGAGGCGACTGAAACGTTCCAGCGCGCCGCGCAGTTCGCCGAGGAAGACTCCCTCGACGCGCAGGAGGCGTGGGTGAACAAGGGCGCGGCGCACGCCGAGTTAGAGGAGTTCGACCAAGCTATCGGCGCGTACAAAGAGGCGCTGCGGATCGACGACGACTCCGAGCATGCCGCGACGGCCGAGACCAACCTCGCGTACGCGCTCTGGGAGTCCGGTCGCGGCGAGCAGGCGCTCGAACACGCCGAGCGCGCGGTCGAGACCGACCCGCGATTCGCGGAAGCGTGGTACAACCGCGGGTTCCTGCTCGTCGAGCGCGGGCTCGCGGAGGACGCCGTCTCCTGTTTCGACAACGCGATCCGACTCGGCTACCGCAACGCAGACGTGTTAGAGGAGAAGGCCCGCGCGCTGGAGGAGGCCGGCGACCACGAGCAGGCCGAGGAGGTCGCAGACCGCGCCGACGAGCTGCGCCGCGAGACGGAAGAGGAACTGATCGACGAACAGACCGGACAGGCACCGGGTCCGGGCGGCGCAGGCGGTCGCGGTTCGGGCGGTCGAGAGGGCGAACGACCGCAGCGCGAGCTGCAGGGCGAGGGACCAGAGGGGTTCTGAATGCTCCTCCGCGAGCGCGAGACCCCGAAGGGGACGCTCGTCTCCGTCTGCGACCCCGACTGCCTCGGCGAGACGTACGAAGACGGACCGGTGACGCTCACCGTGAGCGAGGAGTTCTACGGCGGCGACGACGCCGTCGAGGCGGACGCGGAGACGGTCGTGGCCGGTCTCCATCGCGCGCAGGTCGCGAACATCGTCGGAACCGAGTCCGTCGCCGTCGCGGTCGAGGCCGGCCTCGTCGACGAAGAGACGGTGTTGGAGTTCGACGAGACCCGACACGCACAACTACTCTGGCTGTGAGTGTCGGCGTATGCAACGACTCACCCGAGCCGAACTCGCGTCGCGACTGACGCCGTTCCCCCCTGGTGATGCTTTCTGGGCGCGAGCGATAGCAGCCGGAGAGGCGGCAATCGGCGTCGGTTCCGAGGCGCTCGCCGAGTGGGAAGACGACACCGGGAAGCGAGCCGACTCCGACGAGAGCAACATCACGGACGAGGCGTCCGACCGACCTCGTGGGCGCTCGCACGCGACCATCGAGCGCGTCGAGGGACGCGGCACCGCCGGTGTGTCCGGACCGCTTGCCACCGGGGACATGATCGACGTCGGCGAGCGCTCGTTCGTCGTCGTCGCCGTCGACCGGACCGCCGCGGGCGGCGTGACGTACCGGATCGACCTGGTCCCCGAACGCGACGCGGAGTGAACGCAGGCGTTCTTTCTGTGCGACGCGTCAGTTTCCGGTCCACCGCAGGGCCGCGAGCGTCCCCTCGAAGAGGACGATCATCGTGAGCGTCACGATGATCGGGGCCATCCCGGTCGGGTCGGGGCTGAACAGGAAGGCGATCCCGAGGAACGACCCCCAGAAGATCAGGCGCTTCGCCTCCAGCCACTCGCGGGTGACGACGTTCATCATGATCGCGAGCATGATGAAAAGTGGGATCTGGAAGACGATCGCCATGAACGCGAGCATGATGACGATCAGGTTGAACGTCTCCGCGAGCCCGAACGCGATGGTCGCGGCGTCGGAGGTGTAGGTGGTGAAATACGAGAAGATCGCGGGCAACACGAGAAAGTGCGCGAACGCGATGCCGATGCCGCCGAGCACGAGGCTCGTCGGCACCGCGGCGAGGTAGTACCGGCGCTCGTTCGGGTACAGCCCCGGCTTCATGAACCGGTAGGTCTGGTAGACGAACGCCGGGAGTCCGACGACGACGCCGGCGAGTCCGGCGACCTTCAGTCGGGTGAGCGGCAGTTCGAGCGGCCCGTACAGCCGCGGACGGTTCTCCACCGGCGCAGGAATGTGGTAGCTCCAGAAGTAGTTGATGAGCTCCGTCGACTGCGCCACCACGGCGAGCGTCGCGATCCCGCCGAAGACGAAGACGACGGCGAGCCGTCGCATCATCTCCTCGATGTGGTCCGCGAGCGGCATCTCCTCGTCCGACTCCGGCCCCTCGATACCGGTGAACGCCTCCTCGTCAAACGGTTCGTCGTCTGTGTCGCTGTCGGTTGCGTCGTCCGTGCTATCGTCGCCGTTTCCGTCCCCACTCGCGTCGCTCGCGGATTTCTCGTCGTCTCTTTCCCACCTCGCAGACCCGTCGTGTCTCTCGAGCGGAGTCGACTCGCCGGTCTCCGACTCCTCGTCTCTCGACTCCTCGGGCTCGTCGCTGTCGCCAGACTCGTCGCCCTCGCCAGCCCCGTCGCTGTCGGCCGTCCCGTCGTCGCCGACCGCGTCGTCAGCCGGATCCGAGGAGGTCTCGCGCGACCGGTCCGAGTCGTCCATTCACTCTCCCTTCGAAACCGGGCGACTATAGGCCTTTTCGGATAGCCGCGAGCGAGCGGGGCGCGCGGAGCCCGCACGCGGTCGAAAAGGTTGATAACGGGGACGGACTTCGACTCCCGTATGGCGAGTGCCCTCGACGAGGATACCCAGCAGTCGCTCGCGGAGGGTCGCGAGTCGGCGAAGGTGTTCCTTCGGTCGATCCAGAAGGACCTTCAGAAGGTGTTCGTCGTCTTCCTCTTCGGTTTCCTCGCGACGTTCTGGGCGCTCCGCACGTTCGTCTGGAACTTTTTATACACCGTGACGAGATCGAACATGTCTCCCGCGGTGGCCGCCGAGACCGACGTCATCGCGACGACCCCGTTCGAGGTGATCCTCTTACAGGCGAAGATCGGCCTGATCGTCGGTGCGATCGTCGCTCTTCCGGCGCTCGTCTACGTCTCCCGCACCGAACTCCGCGCCCGCGGCGCGTGGCCGCAGTCGCCGATACCGCGCTGGAAGCTCGCCGGGATCGTCCTCCTCGGAGCCGGCCTCTTCGGCGTCGGCGTCGCCTACGGCGTCTACGCCTTCTTCCCGATCATGTTCTCGTTCCTCGCGGGGTTCGGCTTAGAGGCCGGCATCCAGCCGACGTACTCCATCGTGATGTGGACGGAGTTCATCGTCTTCCTCTCGCTGTCGTTCGGCCTCGCCGGGCAGATGCCGCTTTTGATCACCGGGCTGTCGTACTCGGGCATCGTCCAGTACGAGACGTTCCGCGACAAGTGGCGCTACGCGGTGGTCGCCATCTTCGTGTTCGGTGCCGTCTTCTCGCCGCCGGACCCGTTCACGCAGCTGATGTGGGCGTTCCCGCTCGTGGCGCTGTACGGCTTCAGCCTCTACCTCGCCAAGCTCGTCGTCACGGCCCAGCGGAGTTCGGACCGGATCGACGTGCTCGGCGCGGCCCGGAACCACTGGAACGTCGTCGGCGGGGCGGCCGTCCTCGGCGGCGGCCTCGTGTACGCCTTCTACGAGTACGGCGGACGAACGGCCATCAACGGTCTCCTCCGACTGGCCGGCAGCGACTGGCGGTTCCTCGAACCCGGGGCTGGACTCGGGATGGATCCCACCGTGGGAATCGGGATATACGCCGGTGCGTGGGCGCTCGCATTCGTCGCCGTCGCGACGCTGTGGGCCGTCTACGCCGACCTCGACACGACGAGTCCCGGATACCAGTACGGCGACCCGACCGCGCTCGACGTGAGCGAACTCGACGCCGCCGGGGTCCGCGCCGCCCCGGACGACGTCTTCGCGCAGATGGACGAATCTGAGTCGCTCGGGCTCGCGCAGGCCGCGATGGACGACGACGATCCCGAGAAGGCGCAGGCGATCCTCGACCGGCACGACGCGGTCACCGGCGAAGACGGCGACGGTGCGGGCGACGCGGGAGACGGCGGAACCGGAGCCGACGGCGACGCAGGAGGCAGCGGCGGGAGTGGAGGCAGCGGCAGTGGCGGAGCCGGCGGCGGCGGATTCATGAACGCGATGCAAGACCGCACCTCCCGCGCGAGCACGTCCTTCCTCTCGGAGCTCACGGACGGCAACGAAGACGAGGCCGAAGACGATATCGGCGGCTACTACACGGATCTAAAGTTCATCTTCGACTCCCTGCGCTCGCGTTCGTTCCGGCTCGTCGCCGTCTTCGGCGCGGTGATGGCGGCGGCGTTCACCTGGCTGTACCTCGGCGGCCTCGCGACGGTCCGCAACGACCTCGAACGCCGCGTCCCCGCGGAGATCGACGGGGGGATCAACATCATCACGCTCCACCCCGTCGAGGCGCTGATCTTCATGGTGAAGTTCTCCATCTTGCTCGGGATCCTCGCCGTGTTCCCGGTGGTCCTCTACTACGCGTGGCCCGCGCTCCGCGAGCGGGGCTTCGTCGCCGGCCGGATCTATCAGGTGTACCTCTGGGCCGGCGCGCTCGGTGCCGGACTCGTGGGGGGATTCGCGCTCGGCTACGCGTACATCGCACCCGGGCTCATCGGCTGGCTCGTCACGGACGCGCAGCTGGCGAACATGATCATCACCTATCAGGTGAGCGACTTCCTCTGGCTCGTCATCTACACGACGATCGGGATCGGGTTCCTCGCCGACATCCCGATCGCGATGATCCTGTTGAACAACGCCGGCGTCCCCTATCACGCCTTCCGCCGGCGCTGGCGCGAGGTCCTCATCGGGATCATGCTCGTCGCGGCGGTGTTCACCCCGGCCGACGTGATCACCATGCTGCTCGCGACGGTGCCACTGATGATCGCGTACGGCGTCGGCGTCGGCGTCCTCTTCGTCGTCACGCTCGGCGGACGGCGTAATCTCTCGTCGCCGGCGGAGTTCGTCGGTCGCTGACGGGCTGTCCGCCCCTGACGTCCTCCGCGACCGACGAGTATTCCCGCGCGCGCCCGCAAGAGCCGGTGAAATGAGCAAGGACTACATCGAGGTCCGCGGCGCGGAGGAACACAACCTCGCGGACCTCGACGTCCGGATCCCGCGAGAGGAGTTCACCGTCGTCACTGGCCTCTCCGGGTCGGGGAAGTCGTCGCTCGCGTTCGACACCGTCTACGCCGAGGGGCAGCGACGGTACATCGAGTCGCTGTCGGCGTACGCCCGCAACTTCCTCGGGCAGATGGACAAACCGCAGGTGGAGTCGGTAGAGGGGCTCTCACCGGCGATCTCCATCGATCAGAAGAACGCCGCGAACAACCCCCGATCGACCGTGGGGACCGTCACCGAACTCCACGACTACCTCCGCCTTTTGTACGCCCGGATCGGCACGCAGTACGACCCCCTCACGGGCGAGGAGGTCGGCGAGCAGTCTGCCCAAGACATGGTGAATCAGATCCTCGATCTCCCCGAGGGCACCCGCGCGAAGGTCGCCGCGCCGGTCGTCCGCGATCAGAAGGGCGCGTTCGAGGACCTGTTCGAGGATCTCGTGAGCGAGGGGTACGCCCGCGTCGAGGTCGACGGCGAGCCCGTGGATCTCACGCTCGACGACCCCGAACTCGACCAGAACTACGACCACACGATCGACGTGATCGTCGACCGCGTGCGGGTGTCGCCCGACGCCCGCTCGCGGATCACAGACTCCGTGGAGACCGCCCTAGAGGAGGCGGGCGGCGCGCTCAAGCTTATCGTCCCCGACTCGCCGGCGGACGTTCCCTTCGCCTCGAACACGCGCTCGACCGGCTCGCTCGCCGAGGACGCCGACGGCGACGACCGACTTATCGTTGAGTTCTCAGAGGACCTCGGCAACCCCAACTCCGAGTTCCAGTTCTCCGCGATCGAGACGCGGTCGTTCTCGTTTAACAGCCCGTACGGTGCCTGCCCGGAGTGTGAGGGACTCGGATCGACGAAGGAGGTTGACGAGGAACTCGTGATCGACGACCCCTCGAAACCTCTCAAACACGTCTTCGAGCCGTGGAGCTACGACCGGACCTACTACTCCCGCCAGCTCGACAACGTCGCCGATCACTTCGGTGTCTCGCTCGAGACCTCATTTGAGGAGTTGGACGAGTCGATCCGCCGGCAGTTCCTCTACGGCACCGACGATCTCGTCCACTTCGAGTGGACGACGAAGAACGGCACCCGCGAGAAGACCGAGCGGTTCGAAGGCGTCATCCCCAACTTGGAGCGCCGCCACGTCGAGACCGACTCCGAGCGCGCCCGCGACCACATCGAGGAGTACATGGCCGTGACGACGTGTTCGGAGTGCGACGGCACCCGCCTCAAAGAGCAGTCGCGACACGTCCTCGTCGCCGGCACGCCGATCACCGAGGTGAACCGCATGTCGATCGCCGACGCCCGCGAGCACTTCGAGGGAATGGAGGCGGAGCTGGGCGAACGCGACACGACGATCGCCGCGGAGATTCTCAAAGAGATCCGCGCGCGCCTCGGCTTCATGGAGGAGGTCGGCTTGGAGTACCTCACGCTCGACCGGGAGGCGTCGACGCTGTCGGGCGGTGAGAGCCAGCGGATCCGGCTCGCGACGCAGGTCGGCTCCGGGCTCGTGGGCGTGTTGTACGTCTTAGACGAGCCGTCGATCGGGCTCCACCAGCGTGACAACGATCGCCTGCTCGACACGCTCACCGGACTGCGCGATCTAGGGAACACCCTGATCGTCGTCGAGCACGACGAGGAGACGATGCGCCGCGCCGACGAGATCATCGACATGGGGCCCGGCCCGGGCAAGCGCGGCGGCGAGATCGTCGCGCAGGGCGACTTCGAGGAGGTGATCGCGAGCGACGAGTCGATCACGGGCGACTACCTCGCCGGTCGGAAGTCGATCCCGGTACCCGACGAGCGCCGCGACCCCGACGGAGAACTCGTCGTTCGCGGCGCGCGCCAGCACAACCTGAAGGATCTCGACGTGACGGTCCCACTCGCCACGCTCACCGCGGTCACCGGCGTGTCGGGCTCCGGGAAGTCGACGCTCGTTAACGACATCCTCTACAAGGGCCTCGCCCGCGAGATGAACGACAACACGAGCGTCGACCCGGGCGAGCACGACGCGATTGAGGGGGTCGATCAGATCGAAACGGTGCGGCTCATCGATCAGAGCCCGATTGGTCGGACGCCGCGCTCAAATCCCGCGACGTACACCGACGTGTTCGACCACGTCCGCGAGCTGTTCGCGGAGACGAAGCTCGCGAAGCGGCGCGGCTACGAGAAGGGGCGGTTCTCGTTCAACGTGAAGGGCGGCCGCTGCGAGGAGTGCGGCGGCCAGGGGACGGTCAAAATCGAGATGAACTTCCTCTCGGACGTGTACGTCCCCTGCGAGGAGTGCGGCGGTGCCCGATACAACGACGAGACGCTGGATGTCGAGTACAAGGGGAAGACGATTGCCGACGTTCTCGACATGAGCGTCGAGGAGGCGTACGACTTCTTCGAGAGCCATCAGGGGCTGAAGCGCCGCCTCAAACTGCTGAAAGACGTCGGCCTCGATTACATGGAGCTCGGCCAGCCCTCCACCACGCTGTCGGGCGGGGAGGCCCAGCGCGTCAAGCTCGCCGAGGAGCTCGGCAAGCGCGCGACGGGCGACACGCTGTACCTGCTCGACGAACCCACGACGGGCCTGCACAAGGAGGATGAGCGGAAGCTGATCGACGTGCTCCACCGGCTCGTCGACCGCGGCAACACGGTCGTCGTCATCGAACACGAGCTCGACCTCGTGAAGAACGCCGACCGCGTGATCGACCTCGGTCCGGAGGGCGGCGAGGGCGGCGGCGAACTCGTCGCGACCGGGACGCCGGAGGCGGTTGCCCGCAACGATGACTCACACACCGGGCGGTACCTCCGCGACCTGCTTCCGGCCGTGGAGATCGCCGGACCTCGAGACGACCGGCGGAAGCCCGCGGCGGCGACCGATGACGACTGACTCACGGGCTCACCCTCGACGCGCCGACGCCTCGAAAGGATGGTTTCAAGCGGTCGGTCGCCGAACTCGCGTTCATGCACGACGGACTGAAAGGATTTCGCGACTTCTACCCGGGCGAGCAGTCCGCTCGTCGGGCGGTGACGGACGCGATCGAAGACGCCGCGAGCCGCCACGGCTTCCGCGAGATCGCGACGCCGGCGCTCGAACGGACCGAGATGTACGTCGACAAGTCCGGCGAGGAGATCGTCGAGGAGCTGTATGCCTTCGAGGACAAGGGCGGTCGCGGCGTCTCGCTGACCCCGGAGCTCACCCCGACAGTCGCGCGGATGGTCGTCGCGAAGGGACAGGAGCTATCGAAGCCGATCAAGTGGGTTTCCACCCGGCCGTTCTGGCGCTACGAGCAGGTCCAGCAGGGGCGGTTCCGCGAGTTCTACCAGACCAACATCGACGTGTTCGGCTCCTCGGCCCCCGAGGCCGACGCCGAGGTGCTCGCGGTCGCCGCCGACGCCCTGACCGATCTCGGGCTCACCGGCGACGACTTCGAGTTCCGCGTCTCCCACCGCGACATCCTCGGGGGGCTCGTCCGCTCGCTCGCCGACAATCCCGACGCGATCGACACAGCGGCCGCGATCCGCGCGGTCGACAAGCGCGCGAAGGTCGACGACGGCGAGTACATCGGGCTGCTCTCGGACGCCGGACTCGCCCGCGACACCGCCCGCGAGTTCGACGACCTCATCTCTGGCGTCGACGGCTCCCCCGACCTCGACGCGGTCGCCGAGGCGGGCGACGACGCGGTCGAGGACGCAGTCGAGAACCTCCGCAACGTGCTCGCCGCCGCCGACGACTTCGGTGCGGGCGAGTTCTGCGAGGTCTCGCTGACGACCGCTCGCGGGCTCGACTACTACACCGGCGTCGTCTTCGAGTGCTTCGACTCCACCGGAGAGGTGTCCCGGTCCGTCTTCGGCGGCGGCCGCTACGACGATCTGATCGAGAGCTTCGGCGGCCAGCCCACGCCGGCGGTCGGCGTCGCCCCGGGTCACGCCACTCTCAAACTGCTGTGTCAGCGCGCCGGCGTCTGGCCCGACGAGAAACTGTCAACCAACTACTACGTCCTCTCCGTCGGCGACACCCGCTCGGAGGCGGCCGCGCTCGCCCGCGAGCTACGTGGGCTCGGCGACGACGTGGTCGTCGAGGAAGACGTTTCCGACCGCTCGTTCGGCGCGCAGCTCGGCTACGCCGACTCGATCAACGCCGAGACGGTCGTGGTCGTCGGTGAGCGCGACTTAGAGAACGGCGAGTACACCGTGAAGGACATGGAAAGCGGCGACGAGACGACAGTTCCGGTCGAGGAGTTCCCGCCCGAAGAGGGGATCCCGACGTACGAGGACTACGAGTAGCGTCGCGGTCGCCGCGATCTCCCTACTTGTACGCTTCTCGCAGGAACACGAGCGCGCCGCCGAGCATTGCGAGGTTGCCGAAGAACGCGAGACGTTCCCCGCTTTTGTCGTCCGCGTCGGCGTTCCAGAAATCGTGCATCGTCGCCGTCACGCCGACGAGGAAGGTGACCGCCGCGCCGGTCGCGACCCTCGGGAGTCGCCAGATCGCGATCCCGAGCCCGGCGACGACCATCGTCCCCGAAGCGAGCGGCGCGGCCACCTCCGGAACCGGTACGCCCGCGGACTCGGCGTACTCGACCGTGTCGTTCATGTCGCGGAAGTCTTCTGACGCCTGCGCGGCGAGACCGATCCCGAGGAGCACTCGGCCGAGCCGCGACGGGGCACCGCTGCCGTCGTCGGCCACATCCGCCGGATCCACCTCATCGTCGTCGTTTCCAGTCATACATCGAGCATCGGTAGCACGCACCATAAATTAGCCGGGAATCGCGGAAGTCGGTTGCCGGACTCGGCTCCGCGGCCGCAGCGTCAGTCGGCGGTCGCCGCCGCCGCGCCGTGGCCGATCTCCGTTCCTCCGTCTCAGCGATCCGTCGAGGAGGGTGGCGAGGGGTTCTCCACGTCGGGCGGCCGCAGGTCTCGCTGGAACTCGTCGAACTGATCGAGGTCGTCGGGCAGTTCGTACTCGATCTCACGTTCGTCCTGTCGGTCCGGGAGGCGGCCGTCCTCCAGTTCGGCAGCCGTCTCCTCCCACCCCGGCTTCACGCGGACGCTGCGCGCGGGCGAGCCAACGACGACGTGATGGTCGGGAACGTCGCCCTGAACGACGGAGCGCGCGCCGACGACGCTGTTCTCGCCGATCCGACAGCCCGCTCTGACCATCGCGTCGTAGGTGACCCGCGCGTCGTCCTCGACGATCGTGTGAAAGTTCCGGACTGCGGTCTGGTCGACGAGGTCGTGGTCGTGGCTGTAGAGGTGGACGCCGTCCGAGATTGACGCTCGGTCGCCGATCGTGAGCTTCCCGCGGTCGTCGAGATGAACGTCGTCGTGGACCACGACGTTATCGCCGACCTCGATGTTGTGGCCGTAGGTGACGGAGATTCCCTTGAAAAAGCGGCAGTTGTCCCCGCACTCGGCGAACAGGTGGTTCCCAAGCATCTGCCGGAATCGGAGGGCAAACGCGACGTTATCGGCCATCGGAGTGGCGTCGAACTGCCGCCAGAGCCACTGGAGGTACTTCGACTGCTGAAACCGCTCCTCGTCCTTCTCGGCGTAGTACTCCGATTCGAGCGTCGCGTTACACGGATCGTACCCCTGTAGACGGACCCGTTCGGCCTTCGAGACCGACTCGCCGTCCTGCCACGCCTCCCAGCGCTCGCGGTCGCCGTGGAGGTCGATCAGCGTGTCTCGCACGACCTCACAGGTGTCCTCGTCCGAGGAGAGTCGGTCGTCCACCTCGTCGATGAACCCTCGGACCCCGGCCTCCGCACCGTCGGGCAGGGACACGTGTCGCTTTGTCATCGCACGTTCTTCGTCGCCGTCCCTCAAAGGGATTCGGTTGTGCGACGTTCGTGTCAGGTCGCCTTGGAGTCGTCTTGGTCATCGGTGGACACCAATCCCTCGCGATCCGGGATGACGCCCGCCGCGCTCCCGACAATGGTGAGCGCGACGAAGAACAGCAACGTGACTCCGAGCCCGCCAAGGCCGTACTGGAGCGTGACCACGGCGAGCGCGGCCGCGGCGATCACCGCGAGCAGGAAGGCGATCGCGTCGAGCGCGTCGTGGAGGGTCTCATCCATGCGGGAGCGGATTCGCGGACCGCACTTATACTTCCGGACGCAGCGTCGGTCCGGACCTCCTGCCGTTTGCCCGCGTTCACCACCGTTACCGCAACGCGGGACCAACCGCACCCGCTAAGTGCCCGGATCGCCAATCACCAACCATGCAACACCGCGAACTCGGGAACTCCGGCGTCGAAGTCTCGGAGATCGGATTCGGCGCGTGGGTCGTCGGTACCGACTGGTGGGGCGACCGCTCGGATGAACAGGCGATCGGCATGGTCGAGAACGCGCTCGACGCCGGCGTCACCTACGTCGACACCGGCGACGTGTACGGGCACGGCGACAGCGAGGCGATCGTCGGCGAGGCGATCGACGGCCGCCGCGACGAGGTGACGCTCGCGACGAAAATCGGCTACGACTTCTACAACAACCCGCAGGCCGGTCACGGCGAACTCCCCAAGGAACTCGACCGCGACTACCTCGAAACCGCGCTCGAACGCTCGCTCGACCGGCTCGACACCGACCACGTCGACCTGCTCCAGCTTCACAACGCGAACGTCGACGACATCACGCCCGAGGTCCGGGACCTCCTCGCCGAGTGGAAGGCCGACGGCCGCGTCCGCGCGCTCGGCTGGGCGCTCGGCCCCTCCATCGGCTGGCTCGCCGAGGGCGACGCCGCTGTCGAGTACGAGGAGTTCGACGCAGTCCAGACCGTCTTCAATCTCTTCGAACAACAGCCCGGTCGGCACTTCGTCGAGACGATCCGCGAAAGAGACGACGACACCTCGGTCATCGCCCGCGTCCCGCACTCCTCCGGCCTGCTCAACGAGCAGGTCACGCCCGACACCGTCCTCGAAGACGGCGACCACCGCTCGCACCGCCCGAAGGAGTGGTACGAGACGGGCTGGGAGAAACTGGAAGCGATCCGCTTCCTCGAAGACCCCGACCACGCCGAGGGGTCCCGCACGATGGCGCAGGCGGCAATCCGGTGGCTCCTCGCGCACGACGAGGTAGCCTCCGTGACACCCACCTTCCGCGATGCCGACGACATCGCGGCGTGGAGCGCCGCGAGCGACGTACCGCCGCTCTCTGAGGCCGAGTACGACCGCGTCGACGACCTGTACGCGCGCAACTTCGACATCGACGGCGACGACGGGATGGACGTGCTCCGAACCTCCGTCGACGGCGACGACATCGAGGCCGCGGGGCTCGACAAACGCGCCGCCTCGTACTGATCAAACTCGCGTCGAACCCGTCAGTTTCGTATCGAAATCGCCCGACTGCACCGGTGTGTCGTCGACGAATTTTACTTTCACTCTGCCCGTGTGTGGCCACTAGCGAACGACTGCGGTTCGAGCGAACTGCTCGGAAGTGGTGGCTCGGTGAAAACCCATCATCACAAGGGGCTCAGTGGGGGAAAGCTGAGAACTACTAATAGACGGTGGCGGGTGTGTCGAGTGCCGTGGCTCGGCGCATCGAAGTGGTGGCTCGGTTGAAGTTTTTCATCACAAGGGGCTCGAGAGGGGGTAACGGATCGTCATAGCCACCACACGCGGAATAACTCGTTCACGGTTATAAACTGCCCGTGATTCACTCTTGCGTTGTATAGAAGATGTTTCTTCTTTTGAGATTGTAACGTTCATTGGCTTTGTTGAAATCCTATTCTTCAGACATATTTTCGCCTGAAACAGCCGTCAATGAGAGCTGTAAGTGGTTCAGATTCCTCGGTCGCGTTAAGTTTGGCGTGAATTGTGGTAGACGGCGACGGCTTCGAGCCAATTTTGAGCTGTCTCTAGCGCGACATTGCTGAAACTATTTGCGAACGATGATGTTCGTCGTTCTATTTCCCAAAAAATACGTTCAATAGCGTTCCGATTTCCATGGCGAATCACCCGAAATCGATAGCCATCTTCGGCAAGAACTGGGC
>NZ_JANHDL010000006.1 GCF_024494655.1 Halorubrum laminariae
TCGCCAGCTGTGATCGCATCCAATCCGTGTGTCAGCGCGTACAGATAGTTCACGACTTCTTGGGTACCCTGCTGTCTGTCTTCGTCGATGAGAGCCTCCTGTCCAGCCTCATAGGCGTAGATGTCTGAGAGGGTCGCATGTGTGCCTTCGATTTGCGAGGATTCCAGCGCTTCTTTTCGGATGAACGGCTCGATTAGGATCTCTCTTGAGCCGACACGTGGGCCGATACCATGGAGTCGACCAAGTGCCTGTGTCGCCTCCGCCAGCGGTGTGATGAGTTGCTCAGTACTAACTGAGGGGGGGAGCGGGTCAGGGCGGAACGCCGAATATGTCCCCTTCGGTGTCGTCGTGGGAACGATTTCACCGGGAGCCGTCTCGTCGAAGTTATCTCGCTCCATTAGTGGCATCCCGACAAATACGCTGGCTGCTATTGGTATTTTTGGTGCTAAATCAAAATAGTAGGATGGGTGATTGCACTGTCACAACTACTCAGAATCTCTGAGGATAGATTTGACCCACATATTCTATTCACTACTTTGCGCATGAAACACCCGCTAGAAAGGACTGCCTATCTAGCATCGTCGTCTTCGTCAACCCATGCTCCGATGAGTGTCTCTTCACCCTCCTGCCGCCACAGGATTTCCACAACGTTCGTTTCCCACAAGAGTTGGAGCCGTATTTTATCGCCATCAATCGTGTCGCTTGGCTCCATCTCATCATCTAACTCAGACCATGCGGTGGTGTCTGTCTCTCGGGACTCCCAATCAACAACAACCTCGCGGAAGTACACATCACCCGCTTGTAGGCTCTCTTGGCCACCCGTATGCTGAACATCTAATCTATTAGCCACATGGTCAGCACCCTGAAACTCAAAAGAAAAACAGGCTACCTCGTCGCATCTCGTTATCTCATAGTAACCAAGAGCCCCGAATCCGACCGTTGCCGCACCGCCCAAGAGAATGGCTCGCCGCTTCAAGGACATACCTGAAACCACATAGTAGTGATAATAGGCTTTTTGACTATTTGTCCTTGTTCCGGTAATTCATTTGATTTGGGCGTCGTTGGTAATTATACCACCTGTATTGACCGATCCGTGAATCTCCCGTGTTGATCGGAACCGGTAGAAATTATCAGTTTCTAAGGATTTCAACAGAGCCAACGCGATTATCGACGTACACGTAACGACGACACGAAAACACGATTCGCAGATTGCGCCGTCGCTCATCAAGCGAAACGCCAGAGAAGTAGCGGTTCTTCTTGGCGATAAGGGATACGACGACCAGAAGGTTCGCGCGTTGGCCCGTGAAGCTGGTGTTCGTCCGCTCATCAAACACCGCGAGTTCTCGTCACTCCACAAAGCGTGGAACGCTCGACTGGACGCCGACCTCTACGGTCAGCGCAGTCAGAACGAGACAGTAAATTCTCGCCTCAAGCGCAAGTACGGCGCATTCGTCCGCTCACGGTGCTGGTGGAAGCAGTTCCGTGAACTCGTTGTCGGTTGTCTCACTCACAACATCGACAAGACACTCTGAACGTTAGATATAGAGGAACTGCTTACCGGTGGATGAATTTGATTCCAACAAAATCGCCACCAGTTCGGTGGATAACGGAAGCTATAGACCGGTTGAAAAAGGAAATGAGAGTTGAGATGTCGTGGTATATTCTGATATTGGCCGCCTTGTTCGAGATTGGATGGGCAATCGGGCTGGAAGCATCAGACGGGTTCTCAAAACCCGTTCCGACACTTGGCACCGTCGTCGCTCTCGTCATTAGTATGGCACTGTTGGCACAAGCCGTCAAAGACCTCCCCATCGGTACGGCGTACGCTGTCTGGACAGGTATCGGGGCTGTTGGGACAGCTTCGCTGGGGATTATCCTGTTTGATGAACCTGCAACCCTTGCTCGGATAGCGTTCATCGGTGTGATTGTTGTCGGTATCGTCGGTCTCCATTCCGTTTCCGGAGCCCACTGAATCTCTGTTGGTGTTGAATGTCTTGTATAAATTCGAACACAGCTATGTTACATACGCACGAACAACCTAACGTCTGTTCCATCATATGAAGTGTCGAATCAATAGGGTTTCAACAGAGCCGTTCGTTCGTATTTTCGGCTGTACAGTTAGTTACGATTCCAGCGGGGGTAGTATACCTGTACAGGCGTTACAGCAAGGTTGGACTGGCATAAACCAATTGTGTGGCTCTGTTGAAATCCTTAGAAACTGATGATTTCTACCCAGTTCCGATCAACACTGGTGATCTACCTATCCTGACGTTCTCTTTCTATTATTTGTTCCAACTCTTTCTGAGTCATGACTGCCGAGAACAGATCAGGGTTTAACCGTTCACCAAGCTGTCGATATGCGCGTTCGGACAACCAATAATACTGTAAGGTGTCGTCAAAGCGTGCCGCAATCGCTTCACCTTCGCTATCTAAGAAGTAGACGTGTGTCAGACCAGGAATATACAACGACAGCACGGCTTCGACTACATCTGGGGTCGCAGCGCATCGCCCCTCAATCGTTCCATCATTGTACTCGCTCTCGACGTACGAGATTTCACTTTCTAGGAGCGTCTTGACGGCCTCTTCATTCCGATTCCGGAGAAATTCATCTATCCCTTGAACTCCGACTGTGGCTACTTTCCGAGGATTTACGTCCAGAACTGCTTCCGTCATCGTTCGTGCGAGTTCGTGGTATCGGTCCGACGGAAGTCCGTCTTTATGGAGGATGTATTTCGTTTCGTCGTCCGGTCCGTCAACGGATTCGTGGAAACCGCCCGCCTTCTTGATGGTCTCCATCCTGGCTTTGATAGCCTCCTCTAATTCGCTCATATCCACCTCTCCTAACACCTGAGCGAGTCGTTCACTTCCACTGGGCTTACTCCAGTTTGACATTATTAGATGCCCGCGTTCTTCACAGATAAGACTACTACCTTTAATCGATAGCGGGTCATTGCTCAGTACGCAGTTCTCATCGACCAGCATTTTCAGTCGAGAATATGTCTGAAGAAGAGGATTCCAACAGAGCCAGGAGTTCTTATTGCTTGAAGAGCACATGCTATGTGACGCTGAACGGCATTACCAGCCAGTATGTCGGGCGGCGGGGAAAGCGTACTGTTAATTCCCTCAAATACCGAGATCGCGGAACGTCCAGTCATTCGAGAGATCGGCATCGAAGCCCACCTCTTCGACGAGGTCTCGGATACGCTGTTCGACTGTCTCGTCGAGTTCGAAGGCGTAATCCAACTCATCGTACCAGTCGTAGTACCGTGGCATCCCCGGCCAGTGGCCGTCTGTTTTCAGTCCGTAGACGCAGTCGAGCAGGTAGCGACAATATGACAGATCGTCACGGGTGACGCGAGGGAGCGTCCCATTGATCGATTCGTCTCGTACCAACTGTCCGAGCAGGTCGACGGCAGCGTACTGGTCAGCGTAGAAGGCGTGTTCGACTGTTGGGTTGACCGAGAAGATGTCCTCCGTCGTACGGGCGTGGAGCTGGTCGACGACCGAGTGGTTTGGATGTCCGATTCCCCACCCATAGACATGTACTTCCTCGCGCGCGACGTCGTCGCTTTCGGGAGCGTTGACCGCGACAGTGTTCAGATATTCGAGTGCCTTGACCGGAATCGCCTCGACACCATCGGTTATCCGCGTTCGAATGAGATATCGCCCGACAGCGTTTGCTATTGTGGGCGTGACGAGCGGAAATTCGTCCTTCTCAGTGGGCTCATGCGCATCGATTACATCCGCAAGGAATGGCCAACCGTATACTTTCGCTGCATCGTCGAGTTCGTTGCTGACGCGCTCGTAGTATGGCCAGAACACGTCCCGAAACGTGTCTCCACTGCTGTCTTCCTCGACTGCAGTCGAGAGTGCTGCTTCGAATTCGACGACTGCGTAGTGTAGGGCATCCACGTCACCGTCAGAGAAACGATCAAGCAGGTTATCGAGTTCGGCAATCTCTTTGTTCCGTTTTTGGCTTGGAGATGAGTCAGATTTAGACCTCCCCGAATCGGTCGAGGTCGAGAACGTGTCCGATTGGACATCGCCACAGTCGTGAAGTCGGAGACGAGTGAGTGTCTCGAACGATTCCCCGCAATCGTCGCACTCGTGAGCCATAGTCCGACTAGAGGCATGTGGAGCAAATATGTTCCCTCTGGAGCCGGATTGCGGAATTAATCTCTCTCCCCTAGCGAGTACCGACCTTCCCCAATCTCGATGTCTCTTATCGAGATGGACGAGGACTTCTGCGTGTCCGAGTCAGTATCTCGTAGTGGCTTCGACTTCCGAGTCTCGTCGAACGATCTTTCGACGTATCGCTCAGCGATCGTACGTTGAGTGGCCGGCGTATGATTCGACACCACTGTATGACCGAACGTCGCTCGCGGGACTGGAATCAGATGTTCGGACGATTTCGGAGACGTGGTTCAGCCACGAGAGCCACAAATCGGTCGAAAAGTTCGTCTGTTCGCTGCCGCTCGCTTACTTCAAATTCGAGACCCATGACCGCTATGCGGGATCGACGAGCTACGAGATGGACACCCTCTTTCGAGTGTTCATGTTGAAAGAACTCCACGGATGGGACCACGAAACAGTACTCGTCGAATTCCTCGAGTGCCACCCTGAATTGCGTGAGCAACTCGGACTTGAGAGCGTTCCGAATCAGTCGACGCTCTGGCGTAGCTGGCACGAGCGCTTCCCGGGTGAGTTACGCGAGACGGTTGAGACGGCTGCCCGGACGGCCCTGATCAATGCCCAAAACGCGGGTGTGAGCGTTCCGCGTGACCCGGACAGGACGCCCCCTCACCGAGGAGACAGTACCGGAGACTCCGACCCGGACGAGCAGACCGTGCTGGAACAGGCGGGAACGATTACGGATCACGTCAGTTGCGTTGTCTTCCCGGCGTTCTCGATGGATCGCGGAGAGAGCTGTGAGATCCACGAGAATGCCTACTGGGACTTACAGACCTATCTCGGCCTCCGCGAGAACTTAGCTGCCAATGAGGGGGCTCGGAGCTTCATTTACGAGTCGACGCGTAGTCGGACACCTCTGGGGCACGCCCATCGTGATCAGATTCGTGACTTCTCGATAGCGGAGATTCGTGAGATGTACCGTCAGGCCGTGAAACGGCTACTGGATGAAGTCGCGGAGACAGAGAAGTTCTTCCGAGTCGGAATCGTGGCCATCGACATCACTGAAGCTGAACCCTTCACCGGTGATAGAACAGGTCACGAGGATAAGATCATCGGGACAAAAGAGAAGACCGACGAATACGCCTATCAGTGGGCGACCGTCCAGCTCGTCGGTAATGCGGTCCCGATTGTCTTAGACGCAAGGCCGGTGCGGCGTGGCGAGAGTCGGCTCGAAATCGTCGAGGATCTACTTGACTCGGCTGAGGACCTCGTCCACGTCGACAGCGTGCTGATGGACAGAGAATTCGACAGCCAACACGTCTTGGAGATGATTAGCCAACGCGGGCTCACGTACGTCGTTCCAAAGCGGATGCACACGAGCGAGAGAGCCCAGGCGAAACGGCTCTTGAAGAGTGAATCGATACGTGAACGACCGTAAGCTCCACTTGGGCAAGAATGAGTGGCACCAGACGGCGCTCGTGTACCGCCGAAGCGAGAATTCTGAGCACACTGACCACCGGCAGTATTCGGTGTTCATGTGAAATGGTAATGTGGGACTGCTGAGTGAGTACGGCTATCGCTGGGAGATCGAGAGCGGCTACCGGAGCATTAAGCGGTTCATGGCCGCGACAACCTCGAAGAACTTCGTACTGCGATTCTTCTATTTTGCGTTCGCCTGTCTGCTGTACTCAGTCTGGCGGGCCGTCGACCTCCTCGTGTAAGTTGAGTTGACGGGCGAGTACGAGCATTCTCCGATTGTGACTGCGGACAATACGCTCACACTGTTGAAGAAAGAAACTGGAGTCGGGTAATCGCTGATATTGAGCCAGTGAGAACAGGGGTAACGAGCGGCAGCGCTGTTCTGATCTCTTCAAATACGCAGTTCTAGCTGGGATACTAACTGGACGTGGTGTCCCGACCCGAGTGTGAACCGTGTCAAGTTCGGTGATTCGGCTGATATCGTGCATACCAGCGGTGCTATAGCCGCCGTAGTCTCAACTTCACGCTGTTCAACTACCAGAGACGGGACGTGCTCTACGCGATATGAAAACGCGAGAATTCGTTTCAGAAGAGGGTCCGAGACGAATTCACGCCGAGGAGTCCGCCACACACGGCGACTGCGGCCGCTGCTGTCACGGGGTTGAATAAGCCAACAATCGCGGCAGGGATCGCGACCGCATTGTACGCGAAGGCTAGTCCAACGTTCTGCCGAACGCGGCGCCGCGCTGTTTGAGCGAGTTCGAACGTGGTCTCAACAAGCGAGAGGTCATCGTCGACGATCGCGATGTCAGCCGCATCCGCAGCGAGTGCTGTTCCGCTGCCCAACGAGATCCCGAGGTCCGCTTGTGCCAAGGCAGGCGCGTCGTTGGTCCCGTCGCCGACCATCGCGACGCGCCGGTCGCGTTGGAACCGTCGGATCGCCTCTGTCTTTCCCTCGGGCGGTACGTCCGCGAACACGTATGAGACCGCATCTTGTTCCGTGAAGAAGTCTGTCGCCTCCTCGTCGTCGCCCGTGAGGACGGCAATTTCGATCCCGCGTTCATGGAGTCTGGTAACCGTGTCCAGCCACCCCTGACGAGGGTTGTCGCCGACCACGACGATCCCGTCTGCTCGCCCGTCACGGCCGATCACGACCGGAAGCCGGCCGAACCCACGAGCTTCACCCGCTTTTTCCTGAATCTCGGAATTGACCGTCCAGCCCTGTTCGGCGAACAGATCGAGGTTCCCCACGAGCACGTCGCGGCCGTCGACGGTTCCGGAGACGCCCGTCGCGTGCGTCTGGAAGTCACACACGTCGCGGCCGGCAGGCGTCGTCTCGGTGTCGTCATGGCAGCTACCGGTGTGGCCGCCGTCGGTATGAACCTCCTCTGCGTCGCCAGCCATCGACTCGACCGCGGAGACGATCGCGGCCGCGGCCGGATGCGCGGCGCGGCGTTCGAGCGCAACCGCGTCGGCCAGCGCCTCGTCCGATACATCGACGTCGATGACTTCCATCTCGCCCGTCGTGAGCGTTCCAGTCTTGTCAAACACGACCACATCGATATCGCGGAGTCGTTCAAAGATCGTATCGTCGAGCACGACGACGCCGCGCTTCATCGCGTCACGGATACTCGTGGCGACCGAAAGCGGTGTCGCGAGGCCGAGCGCCCACGGGGTCGCGACGAGCAGCGCGAGCAACACGCCCATGACGCCCGCAGACAGCGGTCCGCCACCGGCGACAGTCCAAACGCCGACTGTGACCGCGACGACGGCGACGAGGACGACGAGGCGATACGCGAGTTCGTCGGCGCGGCGCTGAATCCCGTGATCGGCGCTCTGGATCGACCATAAGGAGTCGGTGATACGGTCGACGCTGCTCGTCACCGGATCACCGACCTCGACGACTGCGGCGCCGTCAGTGACGACCGCGCCGCCGACGATCTCGTCGCCCGTTCGCTTCGCGACAGGAAGCGCCTCGCCGGTGACGACTGCCTCCTTGACGCTACAGTCGTCGCCGACCAGTATCCCGTCGACCGGGATCCGTTCACCCTCGTGGACGAGGATCCGATCGCCGGGAGCCAGAGAATCGACAGATACCTCCGTTGTGCCGTCGCCGTCGTTGAGCCGTCGGGCGCTGTTCGCCTGCGAGACGGTGAGTTCCGTAAGTCGTTCCAGCGCCCGCTGTTTGATCGAGGTCTCGTAAAACGAGACGCCAGAAACGACCGCTGCGACGACGAGCGTCAGATCGTAGAAGATGTTGTTGTCCCCGAGAAGTACTGCGCCCGTACCGTAGCAGAATGCGCTGACGACAGTGATTGCGACGAGAAGATCCGTCGTCGGGCGACGCATCTTCAGGCTGATGTACGCGCCGCGTAACACCGGCATTCCGGTGAAAAACAGCACGATTGCGGTCAACACGAAGTAGATACGTAAGAACAGGAAGCCGCTGCTTCCACTCAGTTGGAACGCACCTTCGAAGGCGTCGAGGAACGTGGCGTCGAGATATGGAGCCAGATGAGCCGGATACATGATAGCCACATACGGGACCATCAGGAACGCGCCGAATACGATCCCAGTCGCGTAGCGGAGACCGAGGACCTCGTCGCTCCGACGTTTCCGGAGGCCGTCCGCCTCCCGCGACCGACGCGTGCCGCTCGCGTCGCCGTCCGCGCTCGCGTCAAATCGGAGAAACGCGGTGTAGCCGGTCCTACTCAACGCGTCACGGAGGTCGTCTGCCGACACCGTGTCCGCGACGTGATCCACGCGAATCGTCTCGGTGACGTAACTCGCCTCTGCGGCGACCACTCCGGACTGCGTATCAGCAATGTGTTCGAGATACGCTTCACACGTCGGCGAGTACATCCCGTCGATTCGGAAGAATGTCCGCGTGACGCCATCAGGGAGCGAACGATCGGTATCCAACTCCGTCGCCGGACTGTCCGTCGTGTCGGTATCCCCGAGCAGTCGGTGAATGTCTCGACACCCGGTGCTACAGAACAAGCCATCGGAATCTCCCGTGATCGAGTCACCAGCGATCGGCTGGTGACAAACGTCGCACTCGCCGGTCGGACTGTCGTCACTCATTCAGACTCCTCACGGAAACAGTATCGATCGATTCTGAGAGCATGGAGACGGTTCGTTGAACACATTCGCTCTGTCGGTAGATCAGGACGATACCCGAAATACTTGCTAGGATCATGATCTCGATCCAGCCGCCGAGCGGGGTCTGTGAGGCTACGGTCGACGGGATGGAGTCAGTCGACGACATATAGATGAACGCGTACTGTACCGCGTTGTAGCCGCCGTGAGCGATCGCTGGAACGACGATACTACCAGTGTACTCGTAGAGGGTGCACAAAACGATGGCGAGAACGAACACCGTCGCGATATAGACCAATTTTCCGTCTCCTTGGAGTGAGGGAAGATGCATCCCAGCAAACACTGCGCTGGCGAGTACGGCTGCTTTCGCCGCCGAAAACTGGGTTCGAAGCGTTCCTTGTACGACGCCACGAAACAGGACTTCTTCACCGGGACCCACCAAGAGGAACGAAAGTGGGATCAACAACAAAAACGCGGTCGGATCTCGTCGTCCGAGTTCGACAACTCGGTTTGCGGCAGACTCGATCCCGATGGCAGTCATTACAACGCAGCGAAGAATATCGGTCTGAAATATCTCCGCGACCAGCAAAAGTCTGAGCGTGGAGGCGCACCCGTAGACGTGCGCTTGAACAGCGGGATGTTGAATGCGAACGGCGAGTATTCGTCTACTGCTCTCAGCAGTTAGAACGGGAGTCTACGCTGAATGCCACGCCCTTCAGGGCGTAGTAGCTTACTCGGTGGTGACCTGTTCGACATCGTTCACGAGCCGTTCGATGTCCGTTTGCGGCCCTCTCGGGTACGCGCGCTCGACGATCCCCTGCTTATTTGCGAGGAGGATCAGCCCATAGTGCGGGAATTGGTACTCAAGATTCTCGTACTGATCGGCCGGCGCCTTCTCAATCTTGAGCCCAAAATGCTTGTCTAACAGTTCCTGACCTCGTTCATAGTTTTCCGGGCGGAGGAAGTGCCAATTACTCGAATTGAGGTTCACTCCCTGCTGGCCGGCGTACTCACGGAGCGTTTCGGCGGTGTCGCGCTCGGGGTCGAACGTCTGTGCGAGGAATACTGCCTCATCGCCGTATCCATCTTCGGTAGCAGCTTCTTGTGCGCGACGAAGTCGGAGGATGAGCGCGGGACACACTCCGTCCGGGCAGTTCGTATAGAACGATGTCCAGAGGATGGCACGCTCACCCTCATACTCACTAATTGATATCTCTTCATTCGTGATCGGGTCCGGGACGGTGAAATGTGGCATTTCATCGCCGTAGCTCGGATGGGCAGCTTCGCTTAAATCCTGTTCGGGTGGACCGAGGATGGTTCCTTCAGCACCTCCGTCACCGAGCACGCCGAGACAACCGGCGGTACCGATGGTCGCACCGATTGCTCCAGTCGATTTACAAAACGTTCGTCGGTCCATACTCGATCGTGGTCGATCTGATGACTTGAGGTATTTGGTGTGATCCTCGAATGCGTGTTCCCGCATCCGATCTGTGCGTATTGTTAACTCGCGAAGACGGTCGTCACTCAAAGAGCTCGTCGACGGTCCGGACGAACCGATCGACGAGCCGGTCCGGTAGCGACGGCGACACTATCTCGATGAGTTCGGCCGTGCGGTCCGGACGGTTCAACGCGAGCGTCATCGGTCGATCGTCGGACTTCTCGACGATCCCGTTTTCCGCGAGCGTCGAGACGTGCCACGAGATCGTACTTCGTGCGAGGTCGAGATCGCTCGCGAGCGTTTTCGATCGCTTCGGGCCGTCGATACGAAGCCGGACGAGGATCTCCCGTGGGGTCTCTCGTCTGAGAAACGCGAGCGCCCGTCGTTCCCACGGATCGAACGACGGGTCGAAGTAGTGTGTGCGGCCGCCGATCCGCTCGACGGCGAGTTCGTCGTTACGGACGAGACGACGGAGATGGTACTGTACCTGTCCGGTCGCGATATCGAGGTCGCGACCGACCTGGTTGAAGTGGACACCGGGCGTGTCGCGAACGTGGCGTCGGATCCGCGTCCGGGTGTCCGACATCTGTGGTCAGCCATCGTAACCGGTACCCGAGTAAAACGTGTGCGTTCGTTATCTCTGCCTGGGAACGGACGAAACCGCGGCGTTAGCCGACAAATCGGGTCGGAACTACACGGAAGTCCCGATCGAAGGGTCGTTTTCTTATTCGTCCCCGTTCAAAGCCCGTTGTGATGCAGCCAATCGCCCTCCTGTTGTCCGCGATCGATGGGTGGTCCGTGGAGGGATCACTACTGCTGCTCGCGGCTGCACTCGTCGCCGGAATGGGTACGGGTATCCTCTTCGTCGTCAGCGTCGTCGCGTATCGTCGTCGTCAAGGGGCACAGTACCAGCTGATAGCTGTCGCGGTCAGCATGCTGTTGTTCCGATCGGTTGTGGGCACTGGAACGATCCTCGGTATCGTGCCGATGCCGGTCCACCACTTCCTCGGACACGGTCTCGACTTTCTGATCGCAGCGATCATCCTCTACACGGTGTACACGCATGCGCCGGGATCGGTCGGGAACGATACCGTCTCGGATTGAACGGCGATATTGCCGAAGCGACTGGGAATCGAATCCCGTCTCAGTGTTCTCCGAACCGCTCCCGGGCCCGCTCGACGACGACGGTAACCCGAGCGGCGTACGTGAGCGTCGTGACAGCGACCGTGATCCCGGCGAGGATCCAGCCGACGAGTGAACCGACCGCGCGACCGGTTTGAACGAACCTGCCATCAGGGGTGAAAGCGACGCCGATAACGTGTTCGAAGACCAGCCCGCGAAACGCTCCGTTCGGCGTCAGTGCGAGCGATCCGGCGATCTCGGCCGAAGACATACCGCCCGCCAGCGACCAGAGGATCGCGAGGTCGCCGCCGAGGACGCCGACGAGCAGTGCGAGGAGACCGAGTGCGATCGCGCTCCGTCGGCTCGACGCCAGCGCCGAGACCGCTGCCGACAGCGACAGGTACGCAGTCCCGAAGAGGAGGACAAACGCGAGGAACCTCACGAACAGAAGCGACGAGTCTACTCCGCTGTGCGTCGCGAAGATTCCTGTGTCCGGCGTCGCAGTTATCCAGATGTATAGCCCGACCAGCGCGAAGGGAAGACCCACGATCGCGACGAGCGCCGCGATACGCGCCAGTAACACGCCGAGAACGTAGCCGACGGTACTCACAGGATAGGTCCGAATCACAGCGAACTCGCCGCTCGTGCCGTCCGTGAGCAGCGCACGGTACCCGAGCACTATCGCGAGAAGCGGGACGAGTAGCTCTGTCGGGAGCAGAAGATCGACGACTGCCGGCACGAACCCGGTTCCCCCGCCACCACCGACCGCGACGAGTCCGCCAAGCACGATGAGAAGTCCGACCGCGAGGACGGCGTAGCCCGGAGTCCGTCGAACGGTTACCAGTTCGCGACGGAACACGGTCCCGATATCCACGAACAACTGACTCACCGGTCCGACACCCCAGTGACGTGGACGGACTCCGACGCGGTCTCATCCGCATCCTTCGGGCCGTCCTCGCCGTCTGTGCCGCCGGTGTCGATATCGCTCTCGGCGCTCGCCCTATTGCTGACGACCGCGCGGTACAGCCCCTTCACGTTGTCGACGCCGTAGTCATCGATCAGGCGATCGCGGGAACCCGCTGCGGCCACGCGACCGCGGTCGAGTATGACAACGTCGTCGGCGTACGCGTCGACGAGGTCGAGGTCGTGGGAGCTGACGACGACGGCAGTGTCGTCGCTCGCACGGGCCGCTGCGGCTCGGAACGCTCGCTCGCGCATCTCCGGATCGAGCCCGCTCGTCGGCTCGTCGAGCACCGCGACCGCCGGGCCGCCGAGCGTCGCCTGTGCGATCCCGAGGAGGCGTCGCATTCCCCCCGAGAGCGCCGAGACGCGCCTGTCACTTGCGTCGGCCAGTCCTACGTCCGCCAACGCCGCGTCGGGGTCGTCACCGACGAGCGACGCGTAGAAGCCGAGGGTTTCTCGGGCCGTGAACTCACCACGGAACGGGACCCGTTGCGGGAGATAGCCGATCCGCTTGTCACTCCCGTCGTCAGTACTGCCCTCGTGAGCGTACCGTACCGCTCCTGCGGCCGGCTCAACTGCTCCCGCGAGGACGCTGAGCAGCGTTGACTTCCCGGAGCCGTTCGGACCGACGACTGTGGTGATGCCGGAAGTGATCGAGAGCGAGACCTCGTCGAGAACCCGGATCCCGCCGTAGGACCGAGTCAGGTCGACGACCTCAGCGAGCGCGTACTCACTCATCTGTAATCACCCACTCTGGCGCTGTTCCGATTTGTCGTATTCTGGTTCGTCGTGTTCTCATGAGTCGTGTCTTGCTCGTCGATGAGCGAACCGAGTTCTGCTCTCCAGTCCGCGTGGATCGATCCTTCGCGTTCGGCATCGGGTCCAGTCACCGCGCCGATTCGTTCGGGATTGTATGGCTCAGACGCCGGTATCGGGTCAATAATGCTCCCGGAGCGGGCACCGGGTACGGTGCCGCGGAGTCGATCGAGTAGAACTGCCGCGGGCGACTCGCGCACGGTAACGGCCGATGCCTCGCGGTGGAGGGCGGAATCAACCGGTGAGGTCGGGCGATACGCTCGCTCGCCGAACGAATGCCGCCCAACATTCGCTCCCTCCCAGTAGTTACCGCGATCATCGTCAGCCCAGACGCGGAGCGCGCCCGCACCGGCGGCAGCGTGGTTTTCGTTGCCGACGAAGTCGTTTGCCACGACACGACTCGACGGGACGATCGTCGTCGCACGCGCGCCGAGTTCGTTGTCGACGACCACGTTGTGTTCGTACAGAGACCCGCGCGCACTCGTCGAGAACCCGAGTTCGTTACCGACGAGTGTGTTGTACCCGATGTACGTTCGCGTTCCCGACGACTGGATTCCCGCACTAGAGTTGCGCACGTCGTTGCCGACGATTGCGTTCCCTGAAGGACGGGTCATCACGGTGATCCCCGCGAACAGCTCGTTGCGGGCGGTATTGTCCGCGACTAGCGCGTCGCCGGTGAACATGAGATGGATGCCGTATCGGTTGTCCGTAAACGTCGAGTTCCGGATGATCGAGTCGTCTGCGCGGTGGAGGTAGATTCCGTCACGGCCACCGTCGAACCGGCTGTCAGTGACGGTCACGCGTGACTCCATCCCAGTAATCCCCATGAATCCGTCCTGCCAGGTGTCGGCTCCGTTGACACGGAGGTCACGGACGACCGCGTGCGACCCCTCGCGCAACAGAAGTCCGCTCGCGTTCGTTTCGATCACGACGTCGTCGACGACGAGCCCCGGCGCGTCGATCGCTCGGATCCCAGCGTCACCGTGACCGTACCCGTTCTGGATGTTCGCGTCCCACGCCTCGTCTTTGGAGGTCGGTGCCGCCTCCGCATCTCGCGTCCGGTTTCCGACACCGTCGATCCGGAGTCCCCGTATGGCGACATCGGCCGCGCGAACGGTGACGACCGATCCGTTGCCGTCGCCGCTGATCCGCGCGCCGTCGCCCGCGATAGTTACGGATTCGTTGACCGTCACCGTCTCACGATATACTCCCTCCGGGACGACGACCGTCGTGTTCGACGGTGCCTCCTCGACCGCCGCGTCGATCGTCGGCGCGTCATCGCCGACGACCACTGAAACGGGGCGGTCCGCAGTCCGCTCTGCCCTCGCGATCCGATCGTTGGCCTCCTGCCACCGACTCGGTGCGAGCGACCGCACCGTCGTTGCGGAGTCGACGTCGAACGAGCGGTTTCGGATCGACTTCCAGTCGACTACCGTTCCGCTGTGGTCGGCCGCGAACGACTCGGCCGCCTCTCGACTTCGGAAGGGGATCACGGCCTCGCCAGCCGGCATGCGGGCGTCGCTGTCGACAACGTAGTGCGCTTCCTCGGCTGGAGTCCACCCGCCGGCTCCGGTCGCCGTGAACAGCCCGTCGCTGGTCGTGTCCGGATTTTGGTGATCGAAGGTCTCGACGTACGCAACGAGCGGGTAGCCGAACTGACGCTCGGTCCGTCCATCCGACAGAGATGTCACGAACGAGCCGATCCCGTTGTATCCGACGACGTACTGTAGCTGCGAGTAGAACACCTGCGTCCGCGGGAGCGTTGCGTTTCCGGCCATCATCGCGTCAGTCTCCGACGAGAGCCCCAGTTCGGTGGTGTCGTCGTACGCCACCGGATCGGGAACCGACTCGGCCGGATCAACGACGAACGTGCCCGCAGTTACAACCACAGCGAGGGCCATGATCGCGGCGATCGCGAGGCGAATATGTCGCGACTGGTTGTCATCGGGAGCGAAAACTGCCACACGATAACGTCGATCTGCGGGGACTTATCGAATCTGGTGTGACTCTCGAATGTGGACGGTTGCGGGGTCCACAGAGTACCGATTCCCAACTGTCTTCGCAGCACTCGACCGGATCTGTTTGTCGAGGATCGCACCAGACGACACAAGCCGGTCGGTAATTGACACTACGTATGATCGAGTCGCTGTTCCGGATCGACGTCGCGCTGTTCGTTCTCATCGGCGTCCTCGGCGGCGCACACTGTATCGGAATGTGTGGTCCGCTCGTCACGATGTACTCGAAACAGATGACGCCGCAGCCGGACGGCGGCACCGCGACGGTCGACGACGGACGGGCCGGTCATCTCACGACCTACGAAGTTCGACAGCACTTCCTGTTCAACGTCGGCCGGGCGACGACGTACGCGATCCTCGGGGCCGCCTTCGGTGCGCTCGGGAGCGTCGTGTTCGTTACCGCCGACCAGCTGACGCCGGTCGCCGACGTCCTGCGAGGTACCGTCGGCCTCGCGGTGGGCGGGTTCATCGTGGCGACAGGGGTTCGGTACGTTATCGGGGGGAGCGGCGGCGATATTCGCATACCGGGCGTCCAGCGCGTGACATCGTGGCTCGCGGCGCGAGTCCACCGTTACGTGAACAGCCCGAGTATCGTCGGTCTCGGCGCTGTTCACGCGTTTCTCCCCTGTCCGATGCTGTATCCCGCGTACCTGTTTGCCTTCGCGAGCGGCTCCCCGACGACCGGCGGGATCGCTCTCGGTGCCCTCGGTGTCGGAACGATCCCGGCCGTCTTCCTCTACGGAACCGTCATCCAGTCGATCGACGTCGCCCACCGGCGTCGCGTCCATCGCCTGCTCGGTGTCGTGTTCGTCGTGCTGGGATACGTCTTGTTCGCACACGGACTGATGGCGCTCGGCGTCCATCTCCCGCACCCGATGTTCCCCCACTACCAGCCGCTCGGCGGGATGTGACACTGACACGTTCTGTGGGTCACTCGCCTCAGTAAGCAGCCGGCGTTCGACGGCCGCACCAGAATGGTATTCGGTGCGTGGCCGAACGGTGGCGTATGGATCTCAAATTTGGCCAGCGTTCGGTGTCGCGTCGACACGCTGTTCATGCGATCGGTACAGGAGTTGCGATGGGTCTCGCCGGCTGTCTCGGTAGCTCTGACGAGTCGGCCCCCGAACCGGTGGATCTGTCGGGGCAGAAAACGGACTACCAAGGCGGAATGGTGATCGGAGATCATGGTGGACCGAACGGACAGGTCTTCTACGCCGACGCACACCCGGAACCCAGACAGGGACCCGCCGAGGACGCTGAAGAGACAGCCCACCTCGCTTGGTTCCACACGCTCGCGCACGGGCTCTTTCCGTATCACTTCGACATGGTGGATGACGGTGCGGAGGCGACCGCGATCTACGTCACGGACTACTCGCGCGTCGACTGGGAGATCTCTAAAGGAACTGAACGGAAGAAGATGCCAGCGCCGACTACATCCGATACCTTCGCGGATGCGACTGATCTCACCTACGCCGTCGAAACGGACGTGATGGGGGGAATGGGTCCGGACCTACTGCCGTTCTCTGACAGTGATGAAGCCGAGACGTTCGCGAATAATCACGGTGGGCGCACTCTCGGGTACGACGATATCGACAGATCACTCGTCGAGGGGATCCAAATGACTGGGATGGAGTAGGTCAGCCTCTTCACCCTCATCTCCACCTCAGCAATGCTATGAACGGTTTTGATGGTCAGGCTTGTAGCGAGCACCCGCGAATGCACTCTTTGTGCGAAGCGTATCAACTCGGGATCGCCATCCGGAACGAACTCGGAGGATCGGACCTCGTCACTGCGTTCGAGACCCTCGACCACTCGATTGACGCGATCGAAGACGGGTATCCAGCGTGGCATCCTGCGCCACTCTCCTTTCGCGCGATGGTCTTTTCTTCTGTCTTCATGGAGATTACGGGTGATTCCTACGCAGAGTTCACTCGGCGACTCACACGGCAACCAGAAGTAGCCAGTATCCTCGGCTTCGGTCGAGTGCCAGACGAATCAGCCTTCTCGCGGGCGTGGCAGAACCGGTTCAACGACACAACCCACGAATATGTCCACGCCGCCGCCAACTTCGTTGTCAAAGAGGTCCACGATCGCAACATCCTAGCGCCCGAGGTTCGGCCAAAGGCAGAGATCGTCGACGATACTGAGGAATCCGCAGACTCAGGAGAAGACGAATCCTTCTCACAGGAGAAAATTGGCCAGATGACGCGCCTCGCACGCGACCACGCCTTCGGTCAGTTCAACTCTGACCGGGCCTCAAACGCCTCTTACGAGGACACACAATTCTTCGAGTTACAGACGTTCATGGGGATGGTTCGGTGCGGAACCGCGCAGGGAGCGACTCGCTTCCAATATCGCCGTGGCGAAGAGTACGGCCCTCACGGTGATACTCATCTCCGCGCGGTCAAACAGTTCGATCCCGAAGAGCTCGTGAGCGGATTTAACGAGACGACGGATCGCTTACTCTCCGTGATCGCCTCTGAAGCATCGTTCCGGCGACCAGTCACAGCCGCAATCGACATCACGACTATTCCCTATTACGGAGAAGTCGAAGGAATGCCGATGGTCAGCGGGACCAAGGACAGAGACGGGCGAGCGTTCAAATTCGCTACGCTCTCAATCATTGGACAGAATATCCCGCTCGTTCTCGCCGTTGAGCCGGTCCGAGAGAGCTCCGAGTGGGATGAGAACCCGTCGAATCAGATCCATCGTACTGTGCGGCGACTGGTTCGACGGGCGAAAGAGCTCGTCCCAATTGAGACGGTGCTCTGTGATCGGGAGTTCGATTCGATACGCGTGTTTCAGACGCTCTCAAACCTCGATGTGAACTACCTCATCCCGAAGCGGGTCTCCAGCTCCGAACGGGATGTACTCGAACAGATGGAGGAAGATGATCAAGAGGTTGCTGTTGAGTCGGCTTCTGTCCATGTGGAATCTGGATCGCATCCAATGCGGCTGCTGTACGTGCCGTCGACGAGCGGTGAGGGGACGGCCGTCTTTGCGACGAATCTCCGAGTCGGTCCGGAGGAAGCCGAGTCGTTCTGTCAGCGCTACAGCCGCCGGTGGCAGATCGAGAGTGAGTACAAGAGCATCAAGCACGATTTCCTAGCGAAGACATCGTCGAAAGACTACCGCGTTCGCTTGTTTTACTTCGTGTTCGCGGTACTCTTGTACAATATCTGGCGGCTCACCGACTTCTTGCTGAAAGCAGGTGTGGGGGGTGAGATGGACTACGCACCCGTACTTACCGCAGGTGAGTGTGTTGAACTCGTTGCCTCGGCGTTGATCCCGCACGACTGATCGGCTGAACCCCGCTGAGTCTGCCGATCGTGAGTGACAACCCTGTTCAGCAGCGTCAAAATCCACGCAATTTCGCACGTTCGCCTGATAGATGCGACCAAGAGAGCCCGACATCAGTACCTGATCGGTGAGAAGGTCCACGAATTGATGCCAATTCAAACCAAAACTGGCCTATCCTCCGAAACGGTGGGCCAAGTCTATTTTGATATTTTGTATACCGATATATTGTGTATATATTCGGGACGCCCACGTGTTCGGTCGCGTTGCACGACCGTGAGAACCTGCGAAACGTCGTTTGGGTGGTCGGTCGTACACGGGCGTATGGTCGAGAAGACGGACCGGACCCCTGAGGACGGATCGCGTTCGACGGACGGCCGGCGGTTCGAGATCTTCGTCCGGGAGGAGGAAGCCGATCCGCTCCGGCACGTCGGGAGCGTCGCGGCATCCACGCCGGACGCCGCCCACGAGGAGGCGAGCGCGCTCTTCGCGTGGTTCGCCCGCGACGTCTGGGTGTGTCCCGCCGAGGAGACGCACCGGTACTCCGCCGAGTCGCTCGCGGACGAGCGCGGTCGCGACGGCGACTCGACGGGTGACGAGAGCGGCGACGGCGACGCGGACGCCGCGAGCGACGGTGAACCGCGCGTGTACGAGGAGACCGAGGGAACGCCGGCCGTTGGGGACGGTCCGCGGGCGAGCGACGCGGAGGGGTCGCGATGATCTCCGTCAGCAAACTGCTGTGCGGACTCGACGCCGAAAGCGACGGGCTCAGGTACGACGCGGCGGACGGCTCGAAGGAACCACAGATCACCGAGAAGAAACAGCGCCGGCCGGTCGTCGTCTGGAACACCACGAAGCAGTGTAACCTCTACTGCGAGCACTGCTACGCGGGCGCGGACTGTCAGGGGGCGAAAAACGAGCTGTCGACCGCCGAAGGGAAGGCGCTCATCGACGATCTCGCTGACTTCGGCGCTCCCGTTCTCCTGTTTTCCGGCGGCGAACCGCTGGTTCGCGAGGACCTCGCCGAGCTGATCGCCTACGCCGACGACGCCGGGATCCGCCCGGTTCTCTCGACGAACGGCACGCTGCTCACTTGCGAGCGCGCCCGCGAACTGAAGCGGGCGGGACTGCAGTACGCGGGCGTCTCCGTCGACGGGCTCCCCGAGCGCAACGACCGCATTCGCGGGGAAGAGGGCGCGTTCGACGCCGCGGTCAGCGGGATCGAGGCGTGTCTCGACGTCGGGCTCAAGACGGGGCTCCGGTACACGATCACCGAGCACAATGTCGCTGACTTGGCCGGCGTCGTCGACCTCCTCGTCGACGTTGGCATCGACCGATTCTGCTTTTACCACCTCGATTACGGCGGTCGCGGCGCGGACATCTCGGACGTGGATCTCTCGCCCGAGGCGACCCGGCAGGCGGTCGCCGACCTGTGCGACCTCACCCGCGAGTACCACGACGCGGGCGAGGAGATAGAGACCCTGCTCGTGGGCAACTACGCCGACGCGGGATACCTCGTCGAGTACGCCGACCGCGAACTGGGGACCGGCCGCGCGCGACTGATCTACCGCTACCTCGAACGCAACGGCGGAGACCCGACCGGCGAGCGCGTCGCCGACGTCGACCCCGTCGGAAACGTCCACCTCACGCAGTTCTGGCAGGGGTACTCGCCCGGAAACGTTAGAGACCGCTCATTCGGCGCGATCTGGTCCGACGAGTCGAATCCGCTCTTGGCCGGGCTCCGCGATCGCGAGGACCACCTCTCCGGGCGCTGTGCCGACTGCGCGTATCAGTCGATCTGTCGCGGCGGATCGCGTCTGCGGGCGCTCGCCGCACACGGGGACCCGTTCGCGCCCGATCCGAAGTGCTACCTGACGGAACGCGAACGCGAGGGCGCGGCGGCCGCGAGCCGGCTCGGCGGAGAGTCGCTGGCGGACTAAGGGTCGCCGGCAGACTAAGGGTCACCGGCGGATTAATCGACACCGGTGAACGGTGCCGGCGCGGTCGGATCCCGGGTCGTTTATGTGGTGGCCGGCGGTGGACGGAGACGACGTGCACGACACAGCGCGCGGGATCGTCGAGCTCGCACGCCCGGGAAACTGCGTCGCGGCCGCGGTCCTCACGGGGACGGGCGCGTTCGTCGCTGGGATCGACGCGGCCGTCGGACCGACCGCGGTCGCGATGGTCGTCACCGCGGTCGCCGTCGCCGCGGGCAACGCGATCAACGACTACTTCGACCGCGAGATCGACGCCATCAACCGCCCGGATCGACCAATACCACGCGGCGCGGTGTCACCGCGAGGCGCGCTCGCCGTCTCGGCGGGGTGGTTCGCACTCGCCGTCGCGCTCGCGGCGCTGCTCCCGCCGCTTTCGATCGTCATCGCCGCCGTCAACCTCGTCGCACTCGTCACGTACACGACCGTGTTCAAGGGGACGCCGGGGCTCGGAAACGTCCTCGTCTCGTATCTCGTCGGATCGACGTTCCTGTTCGGCGGCGCGGCGGTCGGCAGGCCGACCGCGGTCGTCGTGCTCGCGCTGCTGGCCGGATTGTCGACGTTCGTCCGCGAGGTCATCAAAGATGTCGAGGACATCGCGGGCGACCGCAAGGAGGGGCTCTCGACGCTCCCGATCGCGATCGGCGAGCGGCGGGCACTGTGGCTCGCGGCCGTCGCGCTCGGCGTTGCGGTCGCCGTCAGCCCCGTCCCGTATCTCACGGGAACGTTCGGCAGGATCTACCTCGTCGGCGTCGCCGCCGCCGACGCGGTCATGCTTTTCGCCTGTTACGAGAGCTTCGACGATCCCGCGACCGCACAGCGGCGGTTCAAGTACGGAACGTTCCTCGCGACCGTCGCGTTCGTCGCCGGTCGCGCAGTGGTGCTGGTCTGAACCGGCGGCGGCAGTGGTTCTGATCCGATCGACGATATCCGACGGCACCCTTACAGTGACGGCGCAGCGGCTCTGCGGACAGGTCGCGAGAAAAACGCTCGACGGCGGACGGTTAGGTGACGGTCACGCGACGTTGAAGCCCTTGTCGCGGAGGAAGTCCTCCACGCGACCCGAGTGATTGCCCTGCAGTTCGATGGCACCGTCTTCGACGGTACCGCCGCAGGCGAACTTCGACTTGAGGTCCGACGAGAGCGAACTCATGTCGACGTCTTTCGGGTCGAATCCTTCGATGACCGTTACCTCCTTACCGTACCTGCGCTCGTCGATGCGGATGCTGATCTGCTGGGACTCCTTCGCGACGTCTTCGCAGACGCAGAGTTCCTGGGGCAGTCCGCACGTCGAGCAGACTTCCGACATTACGGTCGAAGGTACATGGTGCCCGTATTAAATAGTGTCGGGAGGGTCACCACGGTGGACGGCCTATCGCGGATCACGCCCCACTCACGCGTCGCGGACGTTGTGTCCGATCGGAAATCACGCTCCGGTCACTCGCCGCGGACGTTGCGGCCGACCGGCTCGCCGAACGACTCTGCACCCGTGATCGGGTCGCGCTCGTAGACCACCGATCCACGGACGACGGTCAGTTCCGGAAACACGCCCTGAAGCCCCTCGAACGGCGTCCAGCCGCAGGCGCTGTGGAGTGCGCCGGCCTCGATCTCCCGCGGATCGGTCAGGTCGACCAACACGAGGTCGGCGTCGGCCCCCTCGACGATCCGCCCCTTGGCGGGGAGCCCGAAGATCGATGCGGGGTTGGCGGCGGCCACGTCGCGAACCCGCTCCATCGACAGCTCGCCGTTGCGGACCGATTCGAGGAGCAGCGGGTACAGCGTCTCTACCCCGGGGACACCGCTCGGCGCGTCCGTGAGGCCCTGTCGCTTCTCCGCGACGGTGTGCGGCGCGTGGTCGGTCGCGACCACGTCCACGTCGCCGTCGCGGAGCCGTTCGAAGGCCGCAGATCGCCGCGCCTCGGAACGGAGCGGCGGGTTCATCCGACCGAACGTCCCGAGGCGGCCGGCGTTCTCTCGCGATAAGAAGAGGTGGTGCGGCGTGACCTCACAGGTCGCCGCGGCGTCGGCAGCGTCGCTGGCGGCACGGGCCTCGGTGACCGCGTCGATCGCCTCCGGCGTCGACGTGTGCGCGATGTGAACTTGCGCGTCGGTCCCGGCCGCGGCGTCAAGCGCGCGCTCGACGGCCGCGACCTCGGCGTCGGCGGCCCGGTAGGCCGACCACGCGTCGGCGGTTGCGGCGGTCCCTGCGCCGCCGAGATCCCCGTCGAGGGCCGCCGAATCGAACAGCGCCTCGTCTTCGGCGTGGACCGTGACGGGAACGTCGCGGGCGGCGGCCTCGGCGAGCGCGTCTTCGAAGAGGCCCACGGCGATCCCCATGTCGCCGGTCGAGTCCGCGAGGAACACCTCGCCGAGCGCGAACAGCGGGCGGTCGAACAGGCTATCGGGGTCCCACTCCGCGGTGACGCCACCGTTTATGCCGTAGTCGACGAGGGAGGCGTCCGCGAGCGCGCGCTTCTCGTCGAAGGCGTTGCCGTCGATGGTCGGCGGCGAGGTGTTCGGCTGGTCGACGACGCAGGTGACGCCGCCCGCGGCGGCACTCTCCGAACCCGACCGCCAAGTTTCCTTGTGGTTCGCGCCCGGCTCGCGGAAGTGCACGTGCACGTCGATCGCGCCGGGGAGGAGGTGACGGCCGCGGGCCTCGACGATCCGCTCGCCGGCCGCGGCGTCGAGTCCCGTCGCGACCCGCTTGATCGTTCCGTCTCGGATCCGGATGTCGCGCACCCGTCCGTCCGCCAGCTCCGCGCCCGTGATGAGCATGCGTACGCGCTCGCATCGCCGTACATAAACCGTGGCGGTTCGGGACCGAAATCGGATCGACTCGCCACTTCGGCTGCGTCCGCCAGCGTCCACCGGCGTCTACCGGCAAGTCTCCGGCAAGCACGTCGACGCGCACCCAAAACGGTTTGTCGCGCGCGGATCCCTTGGTGGACATGTTCCCTCCCGTCCTCGCTGTCGACACCGCCGTCGGTTGGATCTCCACGCTCGCGCTACTGGCGACGCCCGGTGTCGTCGCCGCGGTCCTCTGGTTGCCGTTCCTGCTTTCGGCGCGGTTCAGGGCGCTGTTCCGGGCGCTGCCGCCCGCGGGCCGACCGGCCGTCTCGTACGTCGCCGTCGCGCTCGGGCTCTCCGTCCCCTACCTCGTCGGCGTCCTGCTCACGGTCAGCTTGGTCGACCCGTCGGGAGCGGACTGGAGCAACGCGCTGATCGAGACCGCGTTGGTCGGCGGGCTCTGCACCGGTTTCGTCGCTCCCGTAGTCGCGATAGTCGGCCTCCCCCGGCTCGGGATCGACTGGGACCCGACCGGATACGGACCGTCGACGTGGGCGATCGCGGTGGCCGCCGGGCTCTGGTACGCGCTCGTCGCCGCGATCCCGCTGTTCGCGCTTGCGATCGTCTTCGCGCTTCCGGGTGGGTACTGATGTCCACGTTCGCTCCGTGTCGACCGCTGCCGACGCTCCGATACGGTTTTGGGTCGCCCGGCGGAACCCCAGACAAATGCTGTCTCGACAGTTCGTCCGGGAGAATCCCGAGGTCGTCCGCGAGACGCTCGACAACAAGGGCGTCAACGTGGACCTCGACCGGATACTCGACATCGACGAGGAGTGGCGGGAACTGAAAGGGTGCGGGGACGACCTGCGACACGAGCGCAACGAGGTCTCTTCGACGATCGGCGAGTTGAAACAGGCCGGCAAAGACGAGGAAGCCCAAGAGGCGATCGAGCGCTCACAGGACCTCAAGACGGAACTGCAGGAGATCGAGGAACGCGCCGACGAGCTGGAGGCCGAACTGGAAGAGTCCCTGCTCGAACTCCCGCAGATCCCCCAAGAGTCGGTCCCCGTCGGCGAGGACGAATCGGAAAACGTCGAGGTACGTCGCGAGGGGTTCGACGACCTGCGCTCGCTCCCGGCCGAGGTGGAGCCGCACTACGACCTCGGTGAGGAGTTGGAGATCCTCGACTTCGAGCGCGGCGCGAAGGTCGCCGGCGGCGGCTTCTACGTCGCGAAGGGCGACGGCGCGCGCTTGGAGCACGCGCTGATCCAGTTCATGCTCGACGTGCACCGCGAGCAGGGGTACGAGGACGTGTTCCCGCCAATACCGGTCAACTCCGCCTCGATGCGCGGCACCGGACAGCTCCCGAAGTTCACCGAAGACGCCTACCGCGTCGAGGGGTCGAACGCCGATGAGTACGACGACGACGACCTCTGGCTGCTCCCAACCGCCGAGGTCCCCGTCACGAACCTCCACCGCGACGAGATCCTGCTGGGCGAGGACCTTCCCCTGAAATATCAGGCGTACACGCCGAACTTCCGACAGGAGGCGGGCGAACACGGCACTGAGACCCGCGGAATCGTCCGCGTCCACCAGTTCAACAAAGTGGAGATGGTGAATTTCGTCCGACCAGACGAGAGCGACGAGCGTTTCCACGGGCTCGTCGACGAGGCCGAGGAGGTGCTCCGCCGCCTCGAACTCCCCCACCGTATCTTGGAAATGTGCACCGGCGATCTTGGATTCACGCAGGCGAAGAAGTACGATATCGAGGTGTGGGCTCCCGCGGACGACATGGATGAGGGGCCGGCAGAGGGGGGACGCTGGCTGGAGGTCTCCTCCGTCTCGAACTTCGAGGACTTTCAGGCGCGGCGCGCGGGAATTCGGTACCGCGAGGAGCACCACGAGTCGGCAGACCATCTCCACACGCTCAACGGCTCGGGACTCGCGGTCCCGCGGGTCGTCGTCGCAATCTTGGAGTACTACCAGAACGACGACGGGACCGTCACCGTCCCGGAAGCGCTACGCCCGTACATGGGCGGGACCGAGGTGATAGAGGGTCACGACTCCGTCGGCGAGACGAAGCTCGGGGACTGAGCGTAGCTCCGAGTCACTCGTCGGCGTCTGGAACGCCGAGTTCTCCCGTCACCGCGTAGAAGACGATAATGACCACCGCCATGATACCGCCGGTAGCGACGCCGAGGAGGACGCTCCCGCCGATGGCGTACGTCACTATCGCGAAGACCGCACAGAACGCCACGAGGTACACGAGCGCCTGTCGAGCCGCCAGCGATCGATCGAACGTCTCCGGCAACACCATGAGCGAACGCTCGTCTCGTCTCTGTTTAGCTCTTTCCTCTCTTGACGTGGCTGCGTCAGTGGACGCTCGCTACTTGTTCTCTAAGGCGTCGAGGATACACGCAGCCGCGACAACCGCCTCTTTCGGGACATCGGTCGCGTCGTCGATGGTGACCGTGTAGGCGTCCCGGAGCGAGAACTTCCCTTCGATACTGCCGACGTGGTCGCCGTCGGCGTCAGCGATCTCGTACTTGTTCGGGACGAGGTTCGCGAGGCCGACGAGGTGTCGGAGCGCCGAGAGCAGTTTGTTCTTCGACCGGATGGTCGCCAGCGGCGCTCCGGTTTCGGGGTCGCGAACCGTCCAGTTCTCGACGAAAAGCGAGAAGTCTTCGTCGAGGACGACGACTTCCTCTCCGGTGCCCGCGTCCCTGATCGCGTAGTTCCCCGCAACGTCCATGATTCCGCCCGCCTTCACCGTGAACGCGTCCCCGCCGTCGCCGGTGACGAACGGGAACTCCTCTTTCAGCTTGAACATCTTCTGTTTCCCGCGCAGGACGACGGTGCCGTCGCCGTCGCGGACGGTGTACTTGTTTCGGATCACCGACTGTTTCACCTCGTATCGGTCGCCGTCGAGCGCGACCGTGGAGATGTCGTAGGCGGCCGATGTCGAATCGAACGTGGGGGACTCTGTCACGGACAACAAGAGACGCAGGCGTCAGAAAACGGTTCCGTTCGCCGTACGAACGGTCGCCGACTCACGGCGTCAACCGACCGACCGAGAGCCACTCCACGTCGGCGTCTGTGCGTCCACGGCTGTCGGTTCCGGCCCAGCCGCCGGCTCCATCCGTTCCATCGCCGACTCCCGTCAGCGCGAACACCATCTCCTTGCGGACGCCGCCGGCGAGCCGCACGTCGAGCGAGAGTTCCCGAGGCGAAAAGCGGTGGTCCGGCTCGACGACGCGCACGAGGTGTTCTGAGTGCGGCAGGTCGTCGACGGTCTCCACGTCGAGATAGGTCCGGAAGTCGGCCCCGAACTTGAAGCCGGTCTTCGGGACCGCGTCGGCCTCGCGCAGCGATCGGTACACCGCGAGCCGGCGGTCGAATCGCTCGCCCTCCACGGCGCGCCCCCGAGCGACGATCGCGGCCGCCGGGCCGTCAGGGGTCGTCTCGTCGGCGGTGCCGTCTGATTCCGCGCCTCCCCGTCCGGCGGCGTCGACGGACGCCGACAGCGACAGTCGTCCGTCGGCCGCGAGCGCCGCGGCTTCGACGAGCGAGAGCTGAAGCGCGCCGTCGACCGCGGCCGCGCGGCCCGTGAGCGGCTGGCCGTAGAAGCCGCGCTCGTAGAGGTCTGCGGGCGCGTCCCAGACGACGACGCGGTCGGCGAGGAGCACGCCGGTCGTCTGAGCTGGCGGTTCGTACGCCGTGTCGCCCTCGATCGCGCCGTCGTCGGCGGCGAAGTAGGTGATGTCCGACTCCTCGTCGACGACCGCGAGGGTGCGTCCCGCGAGCCCCGCCGCCGGGACGGACTCGCGCTCGCCGACGACCTGGACGGGGTACTTCACGTCACCGGTGTCGGGCGTCGATCCGCGCTCGTAGGCGACGAAGTCGACCGCGTCGGCGACGGCGGCGTCGCCGCCGGGCCACGGCTCGCGGGCGGGCGAGAGGTAAAAGCCCCGGTCGCGCAGATCGCTGTAGACGAGGTACCGGACCGCGAACCGATCTGCGGCGGCCGCGCTCTCGACGAAGAAGCGCTCGAAGCCGACCTCGCGGTCGTCGCCGGAGGTCGCGTCAGTCTCCTCCCCGTCGAGGACGACCCCGGACAGGTCGCCGCGAAAGAGCAGGTGCGCGGCCTCGACGCGAGAGAGCGCTATCTCGTCGCCCGAGAGCGGTCGACCGTACCCTCGGGAGTCGTAGAATCGCTGGCGGGCGTCGCCCGCGACGCGGACGAAATCGCCGCGGAGGTGCCCTGTCGGTTGCATGCCCGACATCGGGAGGGGACGAGGGAAGGGGGTTGCGGTCGGCGGTCGCGGTGGGGAGTCGCGGTCGCTTGCCGGCCTCACCGGACAGAGTAAAGGGTGCGGCGACCGCAGCGACTGGCATGAACGAGACAGGCGGACTCCGACTCACCGTCCGCGCCGCGGAGAAGCGCGACGCGGGTCGGGGTATCGCTCGGCTCCCCGAATCCGCCCGGCAGCGGCTCGGCCTCCTCAGCGGCGACACCGTCGAGATACGCGGCGACCGCACCGCCGTCGCGAAGGTGTGGCCCGGCGGTCCGGACGCCGCCGACGGCTCGGTCCTCATCGACGCGGACACCCGTGCGAACGCGGGCGTGAAGGTCGGTGACACCGTCACTGTGGGGGCCGTCGATGTCGACGACGCCCGTCGCGTCGTGCTCGCCGCGCCGGCCGAACTCGCCGACGCTGACGTGAGCCGAGAGGTCGTCGAGCGCGCCCTCGCACGCGACCTCCGCGACCGCCCCGTCACCGCCGGCGAGGCCGTCCACGTCGAGCGGCTCGGGGGGATACGGTTCGTCGTCGACGAGACGGAGCCCGCGGGGACGGTGCGCGTGACGGACCGCACGACCGTCTCGGTGGCGTACGCCGACGACGAGGCCGGAGAAGCGTCGGACTCCGGCGGGCCGTCAGACTTCGAGGATGGGTCTGACTTCGGCGAGGGGTCCGACTCTGACGCGCGCCGCGGCCGCGTCGATTCAGGCCGCACTGGCTCGGACGGTCCCGGGGGTATGGCCCCCCGATCCGACGCCGGAGCCGACGATGGGAGGAGAGACGCGCCGCCGGAGGCGCACACCGCGGGCGCGACCTACGAGGACATCGGCGGGCTCGACGAGGAGTTGGAGCTGGTCCGCGAGACGATCGAGCTGCCGCTCTCGGATCCGGAGGTGTTCACCCGGCTCGGCGTCGACCCGCCGAAGGGCGTCCTGCTGCACGGGCCGCCGGGAACCGGGAAGACCCTCATCGCGCGCGCGGTGGCCAACGAGGTCGACGCGACGTTCATCACGGTCGACGGACCGGAGATCATGTCGAAGTACAAAGGTGAATCGGAAGAGCGGCTCCGAGAGGTGTTCGATCGCGCGAGCGAGGACGCCCCGGCGATCATCTTCTTCGATGAGATCGACTCGATCGCGGGAAAACGCGACGACGGCGGCGACGTGGAGAACCGCGTCGTCGGCCAGCTGCTCTCGCTCATGGACGGGCTCGACGCCCGCGGCGACGTGATCGTCATCGGCGCGACGAACCGCGTCGACACGCTCGATCCCGCGCTCCGTCGCGGGGGCCGGTTCGACCGCGAGATCGAGGTCGGTGTCCCCGGCGAGGCCGGTCGCCGGCAGATCCTCGATGTCCACACCCGCCGGATGCCGCTCGCAGACGACGTGGACCTCGACCGGATCGCGAGCCGGACGCACGGATTCGTCGGGGCCGACATCGAAAGCCTCGCGCAGGAGGCGGCGATGACCGCGCTGCGGCGCGCCCGGACCGCGGACGCGGCCGCGCTCGACGACGTGACCGTCACGAAGGCGGACTTCGAGGCGGCCCACGCCGCGGTCGAACCGAGCGCGATGCGCGAGTACGTCGCAGAGCAACCGACGACCGACTTCTCCGATGTCGGCGGGCTCGACGACGCCAAGGAGAAACTGGAGCGCGCGGTGACGTGGCCGCTCACGTACGCCCCGCTGTTCGAGGCGGCTGACGCCGACCCGCCGACCGGCGTCCTGCTTCACGGCCCGCCGGGGACCGGGAAGACGCTGCTCGCGCGGGCGATCGCGGGCGAGAGCGGCGTCAACTTCATTCAGGTCGCCGGGCCCGAACTGCTCGACCGGTACGTCGGCGAGTCAGAGAAGGCCGTTCGCGACCTCTTCGACCGCGCGCGACAGGCGGCACCCGCGATCGTGTTCTTCGACGAGATCGACGCGATAGCGGCCGACCGCGACGGTGCCGGCGGGGACGGCTCCGGGGTCGGCGAGCGCGTGGTATCACAGCTTCTCACGGAACTGGACCGCGCGAGCGACAACCCGAACCTCGTCGTGCTCGCGGCGACGAACCGACGGAACGCGCTCGACCCGGCGCTTCTTCGACCGGGACGGCTGGAGACGCACGTCGAGGTGCCCGCCCCCGACCGTGACGCGCGCCGGAAGATACTCGCGGTTCACACCGACTCGAAGCCGATCATCGACGGTGTCGACCTCGACGCCCTCGCCGACGAGACCGAGGGCTACTCCGGTGCGGAGATCGCGGCGCTCTGTCGGGAGGCGGCCCTCGTCGCCATCGAGCGCGTCGCCGACGAACACGGCGCGGCCGCGAACGACCACGCCGACGAGGTCGCGATCACGCACGAGGACTTCACGGCCGCGCTGGCGTCGGTCCGCCCGGCCGCCGACACGCGGTCGTGACGGCCGCGAATAACGTCTCTCTCGACGACGGCGATCGGCTTCCGCGAGTACTGTCAAACCGTCCCGGTACCGGCGGGGTTTTTCGTCGCCGACACGCAGTGAGGCGTATGGAGCTGTTCGCGGTGCCTGACCTCCCGGAGATTCGGGAGGGAGACGATATCGCAGCCATGATCGGCGAGCGCGTCGACCTCCGCGCGGACGACGTGGTCGTCGTCGCAAGCACCGTCGTCTCCAAGGCCGAAGGTCGCGTCTTTGACCTCGACGACTTCCCGGCGAGCCCGCGCGCCCGAGAGGTTGCGGACCACCTCTCCGAGATTGCAGATGAGGAGAAGGACCCGCGGTTCGCGCAGGCCGTCATCGAGGAGTCGACCGAACTGATCACGGAGGCTCCGTTCCTCCTCACGGCGACTCGCTTCGGACATATCGGCGTCAACGCCGGTATCGACCGGTCGAACGTCCCCGACGGCGACCTGCTGCTGCTCCCCGAACGGCCCTCGGAGAGCGCGGCGCGGATCCGCGAGGGGCTGGTGGCCGACCGCGTCGTCGTCAGCGACACCTGTGGACGCCCCTTCAGACACGGCCAGCGCGGCGTCGCGATCGGCTGGGCGGGGATGCCGGCGAGCCGTGACTGGCGCGGCGAGCGCGACCGCGACGGCCGTGAGATGGGCGTCACCGTGCAGAACGTGATCGACGAGTTGGCGGCGGCTGCCAACCTCGTCGCCGGCGAGGGTGCGGGCGGCACGCCGGTCGTCGTCGTTCGCGACTGGACGTTCGGCGACCACGACGGCTCGGACAGCCACTTCCGCGCGGTCGACGGCGACTTCGTGCGGCAGGCCCTCCGGCAGTGGACCTTCGACGAATAACCATGCTCGGAATCGAACTCACCCCCGAACACGACCTGCACCGCCTCGTCGACCTCGGCGTCCGCGCCGAGGCGGCCGGCTACGACGCCGTCTACTCGACGTGTCACTACAACAACCGCGACCCGTGGGCGTTCCTCTCGCAGCTCGCGACCGCCACGGACTCCGTCCGACTCGGACCGGGCGTCGCCAACCCCTACGAGACTCACCCCGTCACGCTCGCCTCGCGGGTCGCCACTCTCGACGAGCTGTCGGAGGGCCGCGCCGTCTTCGGGCTCGGCCCCGGCGACCCCTCGACGCTCCGGAACCTCGGGCTCGAAGACCAGCGGGGTCTTCGACCCGTGTTAGAGGCGTTCAAGACGGCGCAGGCGCTGTGGACCGGCGAGCGCGTCGACCACGAGGGGACCTTCGACGCCAGCGAGGCCGGTCTCAACTACGAGCCGCCGCAGGGCCCGTCGATTCCGGTCCACGTGGGCGGCGAGGGGCCGCACATGTGCCGGATGGCGGCGAAACACGCCGACGGCCTGCTGTACAACGGCTCGCACCCGAAGGACCTCGCGTGGGCCCGCGAGCAGGTCGACGACGGGCTCGACGACAGACCGGATCACCGGGGGGACTTCGATCTCATCGCCTACGCCGCGGTGTCGATCGACGAGGACGAGGCGGCCGCCCGCGAGGCCGCCCGGCCGCCGGTCGCGTTCATCGCCGGCGGCGCGGCCCCGCCGGTGTTGGATCGCCACGGGATCGACGCCGACGCGGCCGCGGCCATCGGCGATCACGTTTCGGCGGGCGAGTTCTCCGCCGCCTTCGAGCGCGTGACGCCCGCGATGATCGACGCGTTCTGTCTGGCCGGCGCTCCGGATACGGTCCGCGAACGCGCCGCGGCGCTCGCCGACCACGCCGACGGGCTCGTCGTCGGGTCGCCGCTCGGTCCGGATCTGGAGGCCGCCGTCGACCTCGCCGCCGAGGCGGTCGACGGTCTCTTCTGATTCGGGTCGGGACCGCGCTCACCACCGCGGTTTCTCACCGCTCGGGAATCGAGAATCGATCCTGAGAACTTCGCCACGACATTCATTACCCGCGTTCGCGGAGGTCGCGGTATGTCGACCACACGACAGCGACGCTCGGGGCTCCGCGGGCGGTACGAGTCCGCGCTGTGGCGGACGATGGACCTCCTCGGCGTCGACGAGTCGATAGAGCGGAAGGTCGTCGCGGCGGTCGGGATCCAGTTCCTCGTCACCGTCGGGATCTTCCTCGCGCCGTTCGCGCTCTCCGGGACCGCCCTGTACGTCGTCTCCGGCGGGCTCTTCGTGGGCGCGGTCGTCGCGATCTACAACACGCTCCTCATCGTTCGGCGCGATTTCGTCGCGCCGATACGACGCCTCGAAGCCGGGGCCGACGCGATCGCGGCGGGCGACGTACACGCGCTTGAATCGGAGGCCACCGACGGCGACGGGGAGGGCCTCGCGCTCGTCGGCGGCGACCAGCCGGACGAGATCGGCAGCCTCGTGGGTTCCTTTTCGGCGGTGCAGGCGTATCTCACGACCGTCTCGGCGCAGGCGGAGGCGCTCGCCGCGCAGTCGTTCGACGACCCGGCGCTCTCCGAGGACGTGCCCGGGGCCTTCGGCGAGTCGCTCGCGCTCATGGCGACGAACCTCGAATCGTACACGACGGAGTTGGAGTCGGTCGTCGACGCCTTCGACGACGCCACCGAGCGCGCGCGGGACGGCGACCTCACGGCGACGATCGACGCCGACGGGCTGGCGACCGACGAGGACCGCTACCTCGAACTCGTCGACAACTACAACCGGCTCGTCACCACCCTCGGCGGCACCGTCGGCGAGGTCCAGTCGTTCACGGGCGACGTGGCGGCCGCGAGCGACGAGGTGCGCGCGAGCATGGACGAAGTCGACGGCGCGAGCGAGGAGGTTGCGCGCTCGGTCCAGGAAATATCAGACGGCGCGGCCGACCAGACGGCGCAGGTGGAGTCCGTCTCCGGCGAGATGAGCACCCTCTCGGCGACGGTCGAAGAGATCGCGGCGTCCGCCGACGACGCCGCGCGCACCGCCCGAAACGCCGCCGAGCGCGGACAGGCGGGCCGCGAGGAGGCGGCCGAGGCGATCGCGGAGCTGGAGACGCTCGAAGCCCGGATCGGCGAGACCGCGACGGCGGTGGACGACCTCGTGGAGCGGGTCGCCGAGATCGACGAGATCGCCGCCGTGATCGACGACATCGCCGAGGAGACCAATCTGCTCGCGCTGAACGCGAGCATCGAGGCCGCCCGGGCCGACGGCTCCGGCGACGGCTTCGCGGTCGTCGCGGACGAGGTGAAGGCGCTCGCGGAGGAGACTCGCGCCGAGGCGGCGGAGATCTCCGGACGAATCGACGAGGTACAGGAGGCGTCGGCGGGGACCGCCCGCGACGTGGACGCGATGGAGTCGCAGGTGTCGGCGTCCGTGGAGACGATAGAGGAGACGCTCCGCGAGTTCGAGGAAGTCGTCGAAGACGTGACGACCGTCGACGAGACGGTCCAGGAGATAAGCGACGCGACCGACGACCAGGCGCGCACGACGCAGGAGGTCGTCGACATGGTCGACGAGATCGCGGCCGTGAGCCGCCAGACCGCGACCGAGTCGGAGAACGTGGCCGCGGCCGCGCAAGAACAGACCGCGACCGTCTCGGAGGTGACCCGTCGCGTCCACGCGCTCTCTGATCAGTCCGACGAGCTGCGGGCGACGCTCGACGAGTTCGAGGTACCGGCGGCGACAGATGCGGACGGTGGGAGTCCGTCCGCGACCGCGCCCGCCGGATCGGCAGCCGCGGACGCCGACGACTGACATCGGGTACCGGCCGTCGCCGACGATCGCTGTCGAGTCGTCACCGTGTTGAGGAACCACCGGCAGCGGTACCAGCCCACTCGTGGAGCGCGACACCGCCGCTGATCGCCGCGATCGCGAACAGCGGCAGGAACCCCTCGAACCACCCCGACGCACGATACACGTACAGCCCGACCCCGATCAGCGCCACGCCGACGACCGGCTTGCCGATCTCGTAATACAGGGGGAGCGCGAAGACCACCGCGGCACCCAAGGCGACGATTGCGACGAACGCGAACAGTACGAACGCAAGCGCCGCGAACCCGGCCGCGTCGCCCTGGTCGGATCCGATCCGGGCGGCGGCGACGATCCCGACGATAGCGACGGCGAACGACCCGACGGTGTACGCCGCGGTCAAGCCGACGAGCAGCTTCCACGACGCCCGCCACGACCCGCTCGTGAACGCTGTCCACGCTCTCTGGAGCATCCCCTGTTGCGCATCACCGCGGCGGGTGATATAGCACGGGGCCGGAATTCACCGGAAACTCACCTGTCTGCCGGAACTCCGTATCCCGTCTACTCCGCCGGGCCGCGGCCGCCGAGCGACGGGAGCGTGACGCCGATCTCGCCGAGGAGTGCGCCCACCGCGGCGTATCCGAGCACGGCCACCGACGCGATGAGGAGCACCTGTCCGACGACGACGAGCAGCGCCGAGACCGGGTCGCCGGCACCCAAGATCAGGTCGTTCAGGAAGATGTCCACGAACCGCCCGACATCGCCGACGAGCCGAGAGACGAAGTCAACGAGCGCTATCATGGGCGGTCGTTGTGCCGCCGGGTACTTGGGTGTTGAGTTCGCGGCCGAATCTCGTCGCTCCCGGGTTACGCTAACCGAACGCCTTACACCCGACCGACACGGAACACCTCGGCATGAACACGCTGTTTTGGATCCTCACGGGGATCCTCGCGTACTCCGCGGCCATGTTGTGGCTCGACAACCGCGGGTCCCTCCCCGACTCGGTCCGTGTTTCCGGCCCGGTACTGACGCTTCGCACCCTTCGCGGGCGGATCTTCCTCGACCGGCTCGCCCGGCCGAAGCGGCTCTGGCGAGCGGTCGCGAACCTCGGGCTCGGCGGGGCGCTCGTCGCCATGGTCGGCTCGTTCGTTCTCATCATTAACTCCGCGCGCACGACGCTCGACACCGCCCAGCCGGCCGCGATCCAACAGCCGCAGAACTTCCTCATCATCCCCGGCGTCAACGAGTTCCTCCCGCTGTCGGTCGCCTTGGAGATCGTCGGTGGCCTCGCGATCGCGATGGTCGTCCACGAGGGCGCACACGGGCTCCTCTGCCGCGTCGAGGGGATCGACATCGAGTCGATGGGGCTCGTGTTCTTCGCGCTGCTGCCCGTCGGCGCGTTCGTCGAGCCGGACGAGGAGGCGACGCAGGACGCCTCCCGAGGCGCTCGCGCGCGGATGTTCGCCGCGGGCGTCACCGCCAACACGGTCGTGACGATCCTCGCGTTCGCGCTGCTTTTCGGTCCCGTGGTCGGTGCCGTCTCGCCGGCTCCCGGCTATGCCGTCGGCGAGGTGAATCCCGGATCGCCGGCCGCAGCGGCCGACATCACGCAGGGCGACCGGCTCGTCGAGGTCGCCGGGACACCGGTCGACACCGCCGACGAGTTCGAGACCGCAATCGCCGACGCTGGCGAGACAGTGACGGTGACCGCGGACGACGGCGACGGCGAGCGGACCGTCGAGGTGGATCGAGACCTCCAGATCGTCGGCACCGCCGGCGAGAATCCGCTCGGAGTCACCGTCGAGAGCGAGCCGCTTTCGGTCGACTCGGTGAACGGACAGTCGGTGGCGACCGAGCGCGAGTTCGTCGAGGCGGTCGGCGACGCAGAGCGCGCGACGGTGACGGTTTCCGGCGACGACGAGAACGGCTCCGTGACCGCCGAGATCCCCGTCGGCGCGTACGCTCTCGGTGTGCAACCGGACGGTCCCCTCGACGCGGCGGGCGCGACCGCCGGCGAGCCCCTGACGATCGTCTCCATCGACGGCGAACGAATCCACGACGACCGCGCGCTCTCGGCGGTGCTCTCGGAGCGCGACGCCGGTTCGACCGTCGAGGTCGTCGCGTACGACGCCGACCGCGAGCGCGAACCGTACGATGTCGAACTCGATCCCCATCCGAACCGCGAGGGGGGCTTCGTCGGCGTCTCGGTGTTCCCGGGCGCGAGCGGACTCGCGCTCGACGACTTCGGCGTCTCCGAGTACCCGGCGGGCGCGTACCTCGAACTGCTCGGCGGCGACGGCGGCGAGGCCGGATCCGACGGCGTCCCCATCGGCGCGCTGGGCAGCTCGCCACTCGGGCTCGCGTTCGTCGCGCTGCTGCTCCCGCTCGGGAGCCTGTTCGGACTCCCGTACAACTTCGCCGGCTTCACCGGCCACGTGACCAACTTCTACGTCGTCGACGGGGCGTTCGCGGTCCTCGGCGGCGGAACGTTCCTGCTCGCGAACCTGCTGTTCTGGACCGGCTGGATCAACGTCCAGCTCGCGCTGTTCAACTGCCTGCCGGCGTTCCCCCTCGACGGCGGCCGGATCCTCCGGATGGTCGCCGAGGCTGTCGTCAGCCGGACACCCGTCTCGAACCGCCACGCCGCGGTTCGAACGATCACGGTCTCCTCGGGGCTGGTGATGCTCGCCGGACTGGTGGCGATGATCTTCGGCAACCAGATCCTCACGGCGCTCGGGTTGGCCTGAGGGGGGCGCGGTTCCGGCGCGCGTCGCAGCCGGCGGCGACACCACCGCTAGCTCCGACGGGGAAACCGGTTTCTCTCCGGGGCGAAACGAGAGAGTATGACTCACTCGCGAACCGTCGAACTGGAGGGCCACATCATCGACAGTGGAACGCTCCAGCGCTGCTTCGGCGCGGTGATGGATCTCGGCGGCTCCTTCGACGTCGAGCGGTTCGACGTGGGAAAACACGAGACGGAGGAGTCGTACTGCCGGCTGACCGTCACGGCCGACGACGCCGAGACGCTGCGGGCCATCCTCCACGAACTGCACCAGAACGGTGCGGTCCTCGAAGATCCGAGCGATGTCGAACTCGTCGCCGCACCTGCCGACAGGGTCGTCCCGCCGAACTTCTACTCCACGACGAACCACCCGACTGAGGTGCTGTACGACGGCGAGTGGATCGAGGTCGAACGCATCGAGATGGACTGCGCGCTGGTCGTCGACCCCGGCGGCGGCTCCGACGATCGACCGCGCGCGTACACGAAGGTGCTCAACGCGGTCGAGGCGGGCGACCTCGTCGCGACCGACCAGTCCGGAATTCGCGTTCGACCGCCCGAACGACCGCGAAGCGGCGGCGGCGCGTTCGGGTTCATGCAGGGCGGCGTCTCCGCCGAACGCCCCTCGCAGTCCACGATCCGGGAGGTCGCGGCGGAACTGCGGGAGGTGAGCGAGACCGGCGGAAACGTGATGGTCGTCGCCGGACCGGCGGTCATCCACTCGGGCGCGGGCGACGCGCTCGCAGACCTCGTCGAGGCCGGCCACGTCGACGCGCTCTCGGCCGGCAACGGCTTCGCCACGCACGACCTGGAGCGGTCGCTGTACGGCACCTCGCTCGGGATGGACGTCGAGACGCTCGAACACCCCCGGAAGGGACACAAACACCACATCTGGACGATCTCCGAGATCATCCGCGCCGGCGGTATCGAGGCCGCCGTCGACGAGGGGATCGTCACGGACGGCGTGATGTACCAGTGCGTCGAGAACGACGTCGACGTGGTTCTCGCGGGCTCGATCCGCGACGACGGGCCGCTCCCGGACACGATCACCGACGCGATCGAGGCGCAGGACGCCATCCGCGACCAGGCCCACGAGGCCGACATCGTGCTCATGCTCGCCACCCTCCTGCACTCCGTCGCTGTCGGGAACTGCCTCCCGTCGACGACCAAGACCGTCTGCGTCGACATTAACCCCGCGACCGTCACGCAGCTCCTCGACCGGGGCTCGGCGCAGGCGGTCGGGATGGTAACCGACATCGGAACGTTCGTCCCGGCCCTCACGGAGTTCGTGCTGGAGGGCGCGGAAGACGCCTGAGCGTCGCTCGCCGCGCTCGGGTCACCGTCGACGCTTCGAGATCCACCCACGGAGTCCCCGCGGCGCGAGAACGCTCGACAGGTGTTATGTGGTCCCCGGATCTACCTTCTCGCATGAGCTATCTAGTCGCGACCGACGGATCGACGGAGAGCGACGAGGCCGTCAGATACGCGGCCCGGCAGGCGGTCGCGTTCTACGAGACGTTAGAGATCGTCCACGTGTTGACGCCGGAGTCGGAGCTCGTCGACGGGACGATCGTCCTCCCCGGCGAGGAGGCGGCCGTCGAGTCCGGAGAAGCCGTTCTCGACACCGCCCGATCGATCGCGGCGGAGGCCGTCGGCGACGAATCGATCGACATCGAGACGCAACTGCTCACCGGACGGCCGGCAACCGCGCTCACCGAGTACGCCGACGAAAACCCGGTCGAGGCGATCTACGTCGGTCACCGGGGCCTCACAGAGGAGCGCGAGCAGGTCGTCGGCAGCGTCGCAAAAAGCGTCGTCGACAAGGCTGATGTTCCCGTGACGGTGATTCGATAGCAATCTCCGACGAAACTGGCCGTAGAGGTCTTGAAATGTACTTCATTGGGACATACAGCGCCGAGAAAGTGCGTCACAGCCGGCGGCAACGACCGCCATGACCGGTCGTTCAAAGGTCGTGGAGTCTGTAGGATAAGTCGATGACAGAGGACGCACTCGTTACGGCGGACTGGGTAGAAGACAACCTGGACGCGTTCCAGGACGACGACTCGGACCTCCGACTGGCCGAGATCAACAACCCGACAGTCACGGACGACTCGGACTATACCCCCTACGAAGAGGGACACATCCCCGGCGCGATCAACTTCCCGTGGGACGAGGTCTTCACCGACCCGACCGAGCGCGACATCGTCTCGAAGGAGAACTTCGCCGAGCGAAACGGCGAGGCCGGCATCGACGCCGACACGACAGTCGTCGTGTACGGCGGCGGCCGCGTTCCGAACTGGTTCGCGCTGTTCGGCTACTGGATCTACAAGTACTACGGTCACGAGGACGTACGCGTGATCGACGGCGGGAAGGGCTACTGGGTCGACAACGATTACCCCCTCTCGACCGAGGAACCCGACTTCACGCCGCGCGACTACGAGGCTCGCGGTCCCTTCGAGAGCGTCCGCGCGTACAAAGACGACATCGACAACGCGATCGAAGACGGACTCCCGATGGTCGACGTTCGCTCGCCTGAGGAGTTCTCCGGCGAAGTCATCGCGCCCGAGGGCCTCATGGAGACGGCCCAGCGTGGCGGTCACATCCCCGGTGCCAGCAGCGTTCCCATCGGCACCACCCTGAACGAGGACGGCACGTTCAAGAGCGCCGACGAACTGCGCGAGCTGTACGCTGACGCCGGCGTCGACGGGAACGAGTCGACGATCACCTACTGCCGCGTCGGCGAGCGCTCGTCGATCGAGTGGTTCCTCCTGAGCGAACTGCTCGGCTACGACGACGTTCGAAACTACGACGGTTCGTGGACCGAGTGGGGCAACCTCGTCGGCGCGCCGATCGAGACGGGCGAGTAACCCCGATCCGATCGCGTACCGTTCGGTACGCGACTCGCTTCACCGACACAATTTTTCGCGCTCGTCGATCTCGAAGCGCCTGCGATCCTCATGTGAACAGCCGAGCGGGGCGAGGTCGATCGATGACCGCGCGTTGCTCTCAGGCCGGATCGGCTTTCGTCACTTCGACCGTGACGGTTTCGGGATCGACGCCGATCCGGGCGAACTGCGTCCTGACATGGTCTTTCGCGGCGTCGATCGCCGCGGACTTGGTGTCGAACCCGCGCGGCATCGGTTCCTCGAAGGCGACGCGGATCTCCTCGCCGTCGACGCGCAGCGCTGACCCGCCGCTTTCGACCTGATAAAAGGAGTCACACACCCAGACGTACGGTGCGTCCTCGTCGGGGGCCCCTTTGTAGGTAGGCGGATCCTCGCCGCGCTCGAACACCGTCCCGGTGAGATCGGTCCCACCACCGCTGCCGCGAACGAGTATCATGTCATCGATACGGTCCCAACACTGAAAAGGAGTCCGCGGCTCGAGGCCGCGGCAGCGCTGGCAGGGGAAACGCTTTCGGTGTGGACGGCGGTGGATATCACATGACGCTGGAGGATTTTACCGAGTTCGGCGAAGACGCCGCGGATGCCGACGATTTCGACGATGCCGACGGGTCGGTGTCCTCGGACCGCGACGACACCGACTCGTCGGCAGGCGTCGGCGACACCGCTGTCGACCCGAACGCAGAGGCTGCCGACTCGAACGTGGAGACCGCCGCCGACCCGGATCTCGACACCGACACGACTTCCGACGCGGACACCGAGTCGTTCGCGGCCTACGACGTGGAGCCCGCCGGCGACGACAGGGGGCTCGGCGTCGTCTCCGTCTCGCAGGGCCTGCGAGTCGCCGAGGAAGCCGACGAAACGACGCTGAAGGCGTTCGTTACGACGGGGAACCGAGAGGCCGTCAGGCTCGGGACGTATCTGTTGGTCCCGTATCCTGACGGCGAGCGTCTCTTTTGCCGGATCACGGGATTGGAGTACGCTCAAGAGTTTCAGTCGGACGACGCCACGGAGATCCACGCCCGGCGGCAGATGCGTCGGGACGACTTCGCCGAGCGCGACTACAAGTTCATGGCCGAACTGGAGCCGATGTCGGTGATATACGGCGACGGCGACGACATGAAACGTCGGATGACGGACCGGGTGCCGAAGCCGGGCGCGGTCGTCGAGGAGGCGGCTGACGACGCCGAGATCAAGACGGGGCTCAAGATTCCCGACGAGGGCGTCTTCCTCGGGCATCTCTCCGTGGGCGGCGAGAAAGTACGGACCGCCGCCCAACCGCCCACGGTCGACTACCGGGTAAAAGACGACTACGCCGACGGCGATCCGCTCGCGTTCCGGCACACCCTCGTCGCCGGCGGCACCGGGTCCGGGAAGACCCACGCGTCGAAGAACGTCCTCCGCCAGTACCTCGACGACGACCGAACCTACCCGACCGGTGACGGTCGGGAGTCGCGGATGGCGGTCGTCCAGTTCGACCCGCAAGACGAGTACGCGCAGATGCACGACGACAACCCCGCGATCGACGCCGACACCGCGCGACGGTTGGAGCGCGAGGGGATCGCTCACGGCGGCCACGACGACACCGTCGCGCTGGTGCCGCGCGTCGCGAACGCGGCGTATCCGGGCGAGGGTCACCGCGCGGAGCGCGTCGAGTTCACGATCCCCTTCTCGCTCGCGCGCGACATGCCGTGGCTCGTCGCCGGCTCCGGGCTCAACGAGAACCAGTATCCGGCGCTTTTGACCCTCCTGAACCGCTTCTTCCGCGACTACGGCGACTCGGGAACCTACAGTCAGTTTCTCTCGTACCTCGACGACCCGGCGCTCAAAGAGGAACTCGACGAGAGCGGGAGAGTCCACGAGGCGACGTTTGACGCCGTGAAACGCCGCGTTCGGGGGGTTCCCGGCGGTGTGTTCGACCAAGACGCGAAGCCGATCACGGAGCTTGACCACACGCTCGTCCGGCCCGGCGGGCTCTCCGTGATCCCGACCTACCACCTGCCCACGTCGCGACAGAAGGAGATCGTCGTGCTCGCGGTCGCGGGGCTGCTCGTCGACGACAAGCTCTCGAACGACCCCGAAAGCGACCGGATCGAAGAGACGCCGCTACTCATCGGAATGGACGAGGCCCACAACTTCCTCTCCGACGCCGACAACGTGCAGGCCCGGAAGGTCGTCCAGAAGTTCACCGAAGCGGCGAAGCAGGGCCGAAAGGAGCGGCTCGGCCTCTTCTTGATCACTCAGGATCCGCAGGACATCGCCGAGCCGGTGTTCAAACAGGTGAACACGAAGGTCGTCTTGAACCTCGGCGACGAGGACGCCATACAGAGCGTGAACATCCCCTCGAACCTCGCCGGGAAGGTCCCGTACATGGAGAAGGGACAGATGGTCGTCTACTCGCCGGACAACTCCGAACCCGTGGAGCTGATCGGCCTCGCGACGTGTGTGACTCGTCACGGGAGCTAGCCGGAAGCTAGTCGAGGGTGTGGCCCGCCACGGGACCTTTTTCAGGCAACCGGCCGAACCGCCGGTATGGCCAAGCGCATCCTCGTGGCGATCGACGGATCGGCGGAGGCGGTCGAGGCACTGTCGTTCGCGGCGACGGAGTGGCCGGACGCCGACCTGACGGCACTCCACGTTATCAATCCCGCAGATTCGACGACCGGCGCGGAGGGCGGATTCCCCGGCGCGGTCGACCAGTGGTACGACAGCGCCAAGCAGCGCGGCGAGCGAATCTTACGCGAGGCGACCGATGCCGTCGACCGCGAGGTCGACACCAGACTGGAGGTCGGCAGACCGACGGGGACTATCCTCGCCGTCGCCAACGGCGAACAGGCGATCGGCGACGACGAGGAGCCAGCGCCGTTCGACCACGTCGTGCTCGCGAGTCAGGGCCGGACCGGCCTCTCGCGGGTACTCCTCGGGAGCGTCGCCGAGGGCGTCGTCCGACGTTCGGAGGTGCCGGTCACGGTCGTGCGCTGACGGCTCGTGCGGTCACTCACGTAGTGATCCTCGGGTCGCCTGCGCTCGCTCCGTTTCTCGCCCCGCTCAGTCTCCCCGTACTCACTCTTCGGCTCGTTCGGCGGCGACGACTTCACCGACCATCGTCCAGCCGTCGTCGTCGGGACCGGATCGGCCAAGCAGGATCCGCTCGTAGTCGTCGGAAGATATCAGGCGGAAGTCGGCGTCCGCGTCCTCGTCCGTCCGCGCGCCCTCGCCGCGGAACTCTCTCTGGAAGAACTCTGTTGAGGTGAACTCGAAGACGCCAACCTCGCCGTCGTCGAACTCCAGCCGCACTAGGCGCGGCTGAACGTTGTGAATCCGCTTCGCGACGGGATTGAGGTCGGGCATGTCATCGACTCAGCGCGTGTCGGATAAAAATCCGATGGCGACCACGAGTCGGAATATCGTGGCACGGAAGCGCCCTCGTGTGGAAGTGACGCTGCACAGCGATACCCTCACTCGGAGGCAACGCTGCGCGCGGAGAAGACACTACGCCGAGACACATCAATACCGCCGGGAGAAACCGCGGAGGACCGAAGTTAGGCGGCGAGAACGTCGTCGTACTCGCCGGCGTCGACGCGGTCGTCGAACGTCCGGGCGTCCTCGCCCTCGATCGTGACACCGAGGGAGGCGCAGGTTCCGCCGACTTCCTTGGCGGCGTTTTTCGTGTCGTACGCGAGCAGGTCGCTCGACTTCTGCTCTGCGACTTTCTTCACCTGTTCGACCGACATGTCCGCGACGAAGTCCTTCTGGGGCTCACCGGAGCCGGTCTCGAAGCCCGCTTCGTCTTTGACGAGCTCCGCAGTCGGCGGGACGCCGACCTCGATCGTGAACGAGCCGTCGTCGTCGTACTCGATCGTGACGGGGACTTCCATCCCGTCGAACGCAGCGGTCTCCTCGTTGATCTGGGACACGACATCCTGTACGTCCACCGGCGTCGGTCCGAGCTCGGGACCGAGCGGCGGGCCGGGATTGGCCTGCCCGCCGGGGACGAGCGCTTCGATAGTTCCAGCCATGTCCGTACGAACCCGGTGACGACTTTTAACGGTTGTTCTTTCGGGCAGCGGGCGATAGCGGTTCGCACACGCCGTTCGTCCAGTCGGTCGTCGGTTTGTTTTCGGCACACTCCGCTCTCCGATCCGGACGCGGCCAGCTGTCGCTATGGGAAGTAGAACAGTCGAAAAGCCGATACAACCTATCGAACGCCGCTGTCAGCGGTTACAGACGGGTGACGTTCGTCGCGCGCGGACCCTTGTCCGCTTCCTCGATGTCGAACTCGACTTCCTGACCCTCTTCGAGGTCCGGGCCGCCGACGTCCTCCATGTGGAAGAACACGTCTTCGTCTGCGTCGTCAGTCTCGATAAATCCGTAGCCGCCAGTGTCGTTGAAGAAGTCAACTTCGCCTTTCGCCATTGCGTCTGTACAGGCGGGCGGACCACATAAAAGCCTTCCGTGAGCACTGCCAGCGTGCGAGTCGTAACCACGAGAGGGATCCGCACGAAAAACGCCGGAGTCCGCCGTGTTAGTAACTACTATACGACCCCGGTTCAGAACCGTTAGGTATGAGTCAGTCGTACAATCGAGGCCTCATCGAGGACTTCAGCCGCTGGCGGGAGTTCGAGGCCGGAATGTGGGCGTGGATTTTTCACAAGTTCACGGGGTGGGTGCTCATCGGCTACCTGTTCACCCACATCGCCGTGTTGAGTACCGGAATCCCGGCGGCAGGCGCGAGCGAGGCCGTGCTAATGGCGGGCGAAGACGTGTACACTCAGACGATCGTCAGTTTGGAGGGGCTGCTCTTGGTGCGGATCCTCGAAGTCGGTCTCCTCGCGGTCGCCGTCTTTCACATGCTCAACGGCGCGCGGCTCCTCCTCGTCGATCTGGGCGTCGGGCTCGACGCGCAGGACAAGAGCTTCTACGCGTCGCTGCTCTTGACGGGGGCGATCACGGTCGCGTCGGTGCCGACGTTCATCGGGGGTGCGTTCTGAGATGGCCGAGCGCTACTCCTCGTTCCAGTCCGGCAGCCGGATGTGGCTTCTCCAGCGCGTCACGGCGGCGTTCCTGCTCGTGGTGTTGGCGTTCCACTTCTTCCTGCTCCACTTTGTCCACCACGCCGACGAGGTCTCGTTCCTCGCGAGTTCGGCGCGGATGGAGACGCTGAGCTACTACTCGCTGATGATCCTGTTCCTCGTGACGGCGACGTTCCACGGCGTCAACGGCGTGTACAACGCGCTCGTCAATCAGGGGTTGACCGGTACCAAACGGACGGTCATCAAGTGGACGCTCGTCGCCGCGAGCGCCGTGCTGGTGTTCCAGGGGATTCGAACCGCGAACGCGTGGGCGGGCGGCTTCCCGCTCTTGTAAGACAATGAGTACGCAGATACCACAACAGACCGAGGAATCGAGTGAGACGGAGACAGAGCCCGAGGCCGCCTCGAAGGGCGACGAGCGACGCGCGGAAAAACGTCGCCGGGCGGCCGAGGAGCGCGAACGCAAACAGGCCGAGGAGGCCGAAAAGGCGGCAGCGGACGACGAAACTATCGAGCTGAAGGTGTTCCGGTACGACCCCGAAGTGGAGGGCAAACAGGAGCCGCGGTTCGACACGTTCCACGTCCCGTTTACGAAGGGGATGACCGTCCTCGACGCGCTTATGTACTCGCGGGACACGTACGACTCTTCGCTCACTTTCCGGCACTCCTGCCGGCAAGCCGTCTGCGGCTCCGACGCGATGTTCGTCAACGGCGGACAGAAGCTCGCGTGCAAGACCCAGATCGCCGACCTCGAACAGCCGATTCGCGTCGAGCCGCTCCCACATGCGGACGTTCGAAAGGATCTGGTCGTCGACATGGAGCACTTCTACGAGCAGATGGAGGCGGTCGAGCCGTACTTCCAGACGAACGAGTACCCCGACGGCGAACTCGAAGAACAGCGGCAGACGCGGGAGAACCGCGAGAAGGTGAAGATGTCCACGCGCTGTATCTGGTGTAGCGCGTGTATGTCCTCGTGTAACATCGCTGCGGGCGACAACGAGTACCTCGGTCCCGCCGCGATCAACAAGGCGTACCGGTTCGCCATGGACGAGCGCGAGGGAGAAGAGATCAAACAGAAGCGGTTGGAGATAATTGAGCAGGAACACGGCGTCTGGCGGTGTCAGACGCAGTTCTCCTGTACGGAGGTCTGTCCCAAGGACATCCCGCTGACCGAGCATATTCAGGAACTGAAGCGCGAGGCGGTCAAGAACAATCTGAAGTTCTGGTAACACTGAGAGACACGCTCAAGGGACTCTGGAACTAATCACCGATATATTACAATGTACGAACACGACGTCATCGTGGTCGGCGCTGGAGGGGCTGGACTCCGGGCGGCGATCGCGGCACAGGAAGCGGGGGCCGACGTGGCCATGGTCTCGAAACTCCACCCGGTCCGCTCTCACACGGGAGCGGCCGAGGGAGGCATCAACGCGGCGCTGCGCGACGCCGACTCGTGGGAAGACCACGCGTACGACACAATGAAGGGGTCGGACTACCTCGGCGACGCGCCCGCGGTCGAGGCGCTCTGTCGGGAGAGCCCCGAAGAGGTCATCCGGCTCGAACACTGGGGAATGCCCTTCTCGCGCGAGGACGACGGGCGCGTCTCACAGCGACCGTTCGGCGGGCTCTCATTCCCGCGGACGACGTACGCTGGCGCGGAGACCGGCCACCAGATGCTCCACACGATGTACGAGCAGGTGGTCAAACGGGGAATTACGGTGTACGACGAGTGGCACGTGATGGATCTCGCCGTCACCGACGAGGACGATCCAGCCGACCGGACCTGTCACGGCGTCGTCGGCTACGACATCCAGACGGGCGAGGTCAGCGGCTTCCGTGCGGAGAACGGGGTCATCCTCGCGACCGGCGGGATGGGGCAGGTGTTCGATCACACCACGAACGCGGTCGCGAACACCGGCGACGGCGTCGCGATGGCGTACCGCGCCGGCGTCCCGATGGAGGACATGGAGTTCATCCAGTTCCATCCCACGACGCTGCCGTCGACGGGTGTCCTCATTTCGGAGGGTGTCCGCGGCGAGGGCGGAATCTTATACAACGAGAAGGGCGAGCGGTTCATGTTCGAGCACGGCTACGCGAACAACGACGGCGAACTCGCCTCCCGCGACGTGGTCTCGCGCGCCGAGCTAACCGAGGTCAACGAGGGTCGCGGCATCGAAGACGAGTACGTCCACCTCGACATGCGTCACCTCGGTGAGGAGCGCATCCTCGACCGACTGGAGAACATTCTGCACCTCGCGGAGGACTTCGAAGGCGCGGACGGGCTCACGGAGCCGATGCCGGTCAAGCCCGGCCAGCACTACGCGATGGGTGGTATCGAGACGAACGAGCACGGCGAAACGGTCATCGACGGGCTGTACGCGGCCGGCGAGTGCGCCTGTGCGTCCGTCCACGGCGCGAACCGTCTCGGGGGTAATGCCCTGCCTGAACTCATCGTCTTCGGCAAGCGCGCCGGCCGCCACGCCGCCGGCGAGGACATGGGCGCGGCCGAGATCGAGACCGGCAAGTCGGGCGAGTGGGAGCCCGCGGACTACGAGTTCGAGATCGAAGTCGGCGAAACCGGCGGACGCGGTCCCGCCGCGGCCGACGGCGGAGCCGTGACCTCGGACGCGGACGGCGTCCTCGCGACCGCTGTCGACCGCGCGCAAGAGCGCGTCGAGACGCTGCTGTCGCGGAGCGGCCGCAACCACGCGGAGATTCGCTCGAAGGTCCAGAAGACGATGACGGCCAACGTCAATGTGTTCCGCGAGGAGCCAGGACTCAAAGAGACGCTCGGTGACCTCCGAGAGGCCCGCGAGGAGTACAAAGACGTCGCCGTCTCAGACCCCTCCCGGACGTTCAACACGGACCTCATTCACACGATGGAAACCCGGAACATCCTCGACATCGCCGAGGCACTCACGATGGGCGCGCTCGCGCGGAACGAGTTCCGCGGCGCACACTGGCGCAAGGAGAATCAGATCCGCGACGACGAGAACTGGCTGAAACACACGCTGGTCTCGTGGAACGACGGCGAGCCCGAACTCTGGTACAAGCCGGTCATCCTCGAAGGCGAGGACAAAAAGTACGAGCCAAAGAATCGCTCGTACTGATCGTCACGGTCGACACCGATCTATCACGATTCTGTCTGCGTCGTTGGTCGAATTTCCGCACTCTTTCACGTGACGATCGGCGTGTGATCTACCCGGATTCGCTCGGTAATTACCCTCCCTTGAGCCGGACGCACCTGAGATCTCTAGCCCGCAGAATTTCGACGAATGTTGAATAGGGGGTTTATTATCGTCGAACTACTCATGTCGAACAAGATGATGAAGACTGAACCAGCCCGCGCGGCTCCCGCACTGCCGACGGACCTGCAGTCCCCTCGCGCGAAACTCGTGTACCTGTATCTGACGACGAATGGCGACGCGACGGTCTCAGAGATGGGCGATTCGCTCGGCATGAAGAAGCTCTCGCTGTACAGTATCCTCAAGACCCTTCGACAGGAGGGCATGGTCGACTGCGAGGGCGACACCTACGCGCTGAACTAGATTGCCGATCGTCACCACCGACGCTGTCGGATCCATTCTCATCAGCCAGCGGTGCGTTTAGGAGGGGCGAGAACGCAGAGAAGCCGTGGACGCGAACCAACAGAAGTTCCGGAACCCGTTCGGGATGGACGAGGCGTGCGAGAACTGTCCCGATCTCTGCGGCTCGCGCGAGCACGTCGTTCACGGCTACGGCGACGTAGGCGCGGAGTTTCTCGTGGTTGGTACGCGGCCGACGGCGGCCGCCGAGGCCAATGGCGTTCCGTTCACCGGCGCGGACGGCGGCGAGGTCGTCCAGTCGATCTTCGCCGACCTCGGCTTCGTCCGTTCGCCGTCGGACGCGACCGAACCCGACGTGCAGAACGTCTTCTTTACCAGCCTCACACGGTGTCGCCACCCGGACCGCGAACCGAACGACCGCGAGGTGGATACTTGTGAACCGTTCTTGAACGCCGAGATCCGCATGATCAACCCGCAGATCATCGTTCCGGTCGGCGAACGGCCGCTTCGGGAGCTGGCGGTCGAGTACACGACCCGCAGACCGGACTCGTTCGACATCGAGGCGGAACACGCGACGACGATCCGCGGGCGCGGTTTCGAGTTGGTACCGATGAAAGAGCCGACCGAGATGAGCGACGACGAGGCGGACGCGTTCACGACACACCTGCGCCAGAACGTCTTGAGCCGTGACTATCGGCAGACGAAAGGCCGGCAGAGCCGCTGATCCGCCTCAGACGGTGGTGTCGCCGTCGGAGAGGTCTCGGTTCGCTTCCCCGTCCAGCGCGCCGCCGAGGAGTTCCTCTGTTGCCTCGTCGCTGTTCGAGCCGAACGCGCAGTCGATGAGGATGTGTCCCCCGAGCGACGACGGCGAAATCACCTGATTCGCTCCAGCCCGACGGAGCTTATTGACGTTCTCCCGCTGGGTCGCCGCGGCGACGATCCGGATGCTAGGGTTGAGCTGACGCGCGGTCAGAATCGCCAGCGCGTCCTGCGCGTCGTTCTCGGTGGCGACGACGACCGCTCTCGCGTCCGCGATATGGGCCCGTTCGAGGGGTTCGACGTCGCTCGAATCCGCGGTGAGCACGGGAACTGACCGTTCATCCAGCCGCTTGGCGGCGGTTTCGTTGGTCGTCACCACGGCGTAGGTGGTGCCGTCGCGGCCGTCGAGTTCTTCGAGTATCGGTTCCGTCAGGTCCCCGTAGCCGAGAACGAGGACGTGGTCGTCGAGGAGGTCTATCTGTTTTTCGGTCATCTTTCCGAGTGCCTTGGAGAGTTGCGCCTCGATCGCGGGAGTGAGTAGGACACCGAGCGCCACCGCGAACGCGGCGACGTTCATCACGAGTGCGGAGAGCACGAACAGCTGTGCGATGTCGGACTCGGGACCTGCGCCGGGGTGAACGTCGCCGTATCCGACCGTCGAGGCGGTGACGACCGTGAAGTAAAACGCGTCGACGATCGTCTCTATTCCCTCGAACTGGTCGCGCAGTGCGTAGGACCCGACCGTTCCGTACGCGACGGCGCTCACGAGCGCCGCGCCCGCAGCGAGTTGCGTCGGCGACGGGGAGTACGTCCGGTCGAACCGGCCGCGGTTGATCACGAGGGCCGGTACCGAAAGCACCGACAGCGCCACGAGCGGGAGCGACAGCACCGACGCCTGCATCAGTCCTTGGATCGCCGTCAGCGGGAGCAGAACAGCGGTCGAATACCAGCCGACGCGGTAGCCGTTTCGCAGCGCGAACCCGCTGCCGAGCATCGCGAATCCGGTGATGGTCCCGGTGAACCCGACAGTCTGTCGGATCACGCTTGGAACATACGGGGCCAGCGGGCCGTCGACGCCGAGGCCACCGATCTGCGCGAGCCCGGCGAGGATCGACAGCACCGCGACCGCGAACGTCAGGACGATCGACGCTCGCACGGTCACCCAGTCCCGAGTCAGCTCCATACCCTTCCGTCAGCTAGGCCGAACTTAAGCTTCGCGAGCCGCGGTCGGTCGGATCGCGGTGACAGCCTGCGAGCGCCGACACACGTTTAACGGCCGCGTCGGTTGGGTCCGTATGGCACTTCCCGTCGAGATACTCTTCGGCATCTACCTCGGGGCCATCACGGGGATCGTCCCCGCGTTGGTGGCCGGCGTGCTGGGGTTCATTTTCAAGTACATAACCGACGTGACGATCCCCGGGCTTGGGGTCGTCGTCCTCTCGCTTGCCATCGCCGGCATCAACGGCGGGCTCCTCGCGCTCAACGACGAGACGATTCGCTCGTCGGAGCACGCGCCGGCGCTTCTCACGGCGATCGTCGTCATTCTGATGCTCTCGCTGTACGCCCACGCGCAGGGCGACAAGCTCGGTGCCAGCGTGCCGAAGCGGATCTCTCTCAAGCAGCTTCGAGACCGCACCCTCTCGTCGGACGTGATCGAGCTGGTCGGCGGCCGCGGTCGCGTCACCGTCGAGATCGCGGGCGAGGTGAACGACATGGAGGGGTACCCGTCGCTGCCGGTCGAGACCCGCAGCGCGATCGTCGAGGGCGAGTGGACGTTCCCCGCGGACCTCCCGCTCGTCGAGTTGGAAGACCGACTCGCTGAGCGGCTCCGGACGGAGCTCCATCTCGCGGACGTGTCCGTCCGAATCGACGAGCAGGCGCGGGCGACGGTCGCCGCTGCGCCGCCGACCGGCGCGCTCTCGAAGCGCGTTCCCGCAGGCAAACGCGCCGTGTCGATCCCGGCGCTCGTTCCGACCGGTATCGCTCGGGGCGACCTCGTCCGCGTGCTCACCCCGGACCTCACCGTCGAGGGGACGGTGCTCGCGGCGCGCTCAAGTGGGGCGGTCGACGCGGGGAAATCGGGGAGCGCGGCGACCCCTCCGAGCGGCGAGATCGATGACGGCCGAGACGACGCCCGAACCGACGGCGGCGAGTCGACCGCCGCGACGCCGACCCCGGCTCCGTCCGTCGCCCCGACGACGACCGGCGGTGAGGGGCGCGTGACCGTCGCGGTCGACCGCTCCGCGGCGACGAAACTCGTCGGAGCCGACCGTGGCCGCGTGCTCGTGCTCTCCCGCGGCACCCGACGAGAGTACGAGCTGACGAGTCTCCTCCGCCGCGCGGGCAAGCGGTTCCGCAAGGTGTCCGTCGTCGCCGGCGGTCCGCTCGACGGACACACGATCGGCGAACTCGAGATCCGCGAGACATACGGCGTCGCCGTCCTGGCGGCGCGACACGAGTCGTGGACGGTCGCACCGGGCGGGTCGCAGTCGCTGTCGGCGGGCGACGACCTGTTCGTCGTGGGGAGCCGTGACGCCATCGACGGCTTCGCGGAGGTCGCGCGATGAGCCCTCTCGCCGCGTCGCAGCTCGCCGTCCTCGCCATCGAGGGTCCGGCCATCGAGGTCGGGTTCGCTCGCCCCCGACAGGCGGCCGCCGCGCTCGTCACGTTCGCGATCCTCGCCGCCCTCGTCGCCGGCTCGGCAGCGCTGACGTACCGGTGGTACTTCCGCGATGCGATCCCGGAAGGGGTCGCCGCGCTGCTCGGCGTCGCGGTCGTGGCGCTGTACCTCAACACGACCTCGCTCGGCGCGATAGCCGCCGGAGAGAGCCCGGCGCTGTTCGAACCGGAAAGCGCGTTCTTCAACGTCGTCGCGCTCGGGACGGCGGCGGTCACGGCCCCGATCGGCCGGTACGCGGGCGATCGGCTCGCAGTCGACGTGTTCGCGCTCTCGGGTGCCAGACAGTTGGACGGCGAACTGAGCGGCGTGGTGCGGGCTGTCGGACGGTTCACGGCAGTCACGCTGCCGGAGGCGACCGCCATCGAGGACATCGACACGTACGATCCCGTCTCGCCCGAAAAGAAGGCGGAACTCGCGGAGAAGACGTTGCTGTTCCCGAAGAAGCTCTCCGCCAAGGAGCTTCGAGAGCGTCTCGTCTCCCGGATCAAGAGCGAGTACGGCGTGGGGTACGTCGACGTCGATGTCGCCGCCGACGGGACCGTCGAGTACTTTGCGGTCGGCTCTCGGGCGGCCGGGCTCGGTCCGACGCTCGCTCCGGGGTCGGCCGCGATCGCGATCGCGGCCGACCCGCCGAACAACGCCACGGCCGGCGACACGGTTCAGGTGTGGCAGGCGAATCCGGAGCCGAAGCGCCTCGCGACGGGCGAACTTCGGGGCGTCGCCGGCGACGCCGTGACAGTCGCGCTCGACGAGTCCGACGCCGAGGCGGTGGCCGCGGAGAGCGGGTACCGTCTCGTGACGTTGCCCGCGGAGCCGCAGGCGGACCGCGAGTTCGCGTCGCTACTACGGAACGCCGACGAGACGATGGCCGCGGTCACTGTCGGGGATGGAAGTCGGCTTGCCGAACGAACCGTGGGCGACGTCGAGACGGTCGTCGCCGCGGTTCGACCGGCGGCGGGTACCGTTCAGCCGATCCCGCCGCGTTCGTACGCCTTCGCTCCCGGCGATCAAGTGTACCTTGTCGGCCGACCCGACGCGCTCCGGCGGATCGAAGCCGATGCGACTGCATCCGGCGACGACGGCAACTCTGGCGATGGCGATGAGTCTGGCGGAGGATCCGGCGGCGGTGGCGCGGACAGTGCAGCGACTGGCGACGACGGTACTGCACCCGAAGACGGCGATACCAACGACATATCGGGGGGCGGGACGCAACGCTCTTGAGGCGTCCGCACGCGGTGTCAGTATGGAGTGGAAGCTGTTCGCTGACCTCGCGGAGATCGCTGGCGACCGCGTGATCGCGGTGGACACGGAGGCGGGTGACACCGTTGGCGACGCGCTCGACGCCCTGCTCGATGCACACCCCGATCTCCGAGAGCGCGTGATCGAAGACGGCACGGTCGCAGATCACATCAACGTCCTCCGAAACGGCCGGAGCGTCCATCACGATGGCGGGCTCTCGACGACCCTCGAAGACGGCGACGAACTGGCGCTTTTTCCTCCCGTCAGCGGCGGCCGATCTGACTGACGGATCGGTCGTTTCAAACGGTCACCCGACACATCAAGACGCATGAGCGACAGCGAGGACGAGCGTGACGCGGGCAGCGAGAGCGACGCCGACGGCGCGGCGGCCGACGGCGACCACGACGAGCCGCACCGAGAGGAATTCCACGAGGACCCGGTCGGGCACACCCGTGCGACGGCGGGGATGACCGTCGGCGAACTCGTCGACGGGTACGGCGACGCCGGCATCGGCGCGGCGTCGGTCAACGAGGCCAGCGACGTGCTCGCGGAGATGCTCGCGAACGAAGACTGCACCGTGTTCCTCTCGCTCGCGGGCGCGATGGTCCCCGCCGGGATGCGCCGGATCGTCGCCGACCTCATTCGCGACGGCCACGTCGACGCCTTGGTGACGACGGGTGCGAACCTCACGCACGACGCCATCGAGGCGATCGGCGGGAAACACCACCATGGCCGAACCCACGATCCCGAAAAAACCGCGCGCGAACACGACGAGGGGCTCCGAGACGAGGGTGTCGACCGAATCTACAACGTCTATCTTCCCCAAGAGCACTTCGCACATTTCGAGGGACACCTGCGCGAGGAGGTGTTCCCGGCGCTCGAAGGGGAGTCGGTTTCCATCGCGGATCTCACCCGAGAGCTGGGACGCGCGAACAGCGAGGTCAACGAGCGCGACGACATCGACGAGGGTCCCGGTGTCGCCGCCGCCGCCTACGAGTGCGACGTGCCGGTCTACTGTCCCGCCGTGCAAGACTCCGTCCTCGGACTACAGGCGTGGATGTACGCCCAGACCGCCGATTTCACGCTCGACGCCTTGGCCGACATGACGGCGCTGACCGACCTCGCCTTCGACGCCGACGACGCCGGCTGTCTGCTCGTCGGCGGCGGCGTCCCGAAGAACTTCACCCTCCAGACGATGCTCGTCACGCCGCGCGCGTACGACTATGCGGTCCAGATCACGATGGATCCGGAGGCGACCGGCGGGCTGTCGGGCGCGACGCTGGACGAAGCGCGATCGTGGGGAAAACTCGAGAAAGACGCGCGAAACGCCTCCGTGTACGGCGACGCGACGGTCATGCTGCCGATGCTCGTCGCGGCCGCCCGCGAACGGATCGAGTGACGGCCGGATCGCTGCCAGTCCGATCGCCAGCGGTTTTTTGCCCGTTCGGAGCGACCGAGAGGTATGAGCGACTCCGATACCGACGCGCCCGAGACGGGTGACGGCGACTCCGGATCGACCGTCGTCCTCCTCGACGTGTTGCCGAACGGGCGGCCGGATGACGACCGCCCGGCACACCAGAAGTCACCGGTCGCGTACGGGCTCGGAACGGCCGACTTCCGACTGTACGAGCTCGCGCTCACGGAGTCGGCAGATGTCTCCGTAAGCGATTGGATCGACCTCGACGGACCGTCGGTCGGTCGCTACCGCGAGGTCGAATTCGACGATCTCACGCGGAACGCGGCCGCCGAGATCGAGTACGCGGTGGACGACATCGTCGACGCCGACGAGCGTCGGTTCGTCGACTTCTACAACGAGGCAGGGGCGATCACCCTTCGACTCCACCGGCTCAACCTCCTTCCCGGGATCGGCAAGAAACTGCGAAACAACCTCCTCGACGAGCGGAAGCGCGGGCCGTTTGAGACGTTCGAGGAAGTCTCGGAGCGCGTCTCCGGACTGCACCGGCCTCGGGAGGTAATCGTCGAGCGGATCGTCGAGGAGATCCGCGAGGACGATCTGAAGTACCGGACCTTCGTCGGCACCAAGGAGTGAGTCGTGTCGGGTGCGAGCCGCGATGAACGACCTCGGTCGACGGCCCGGAGACCGGCCCCGCGGACGCCACGAAACGGGACTTTTACCCGGAGCCGCGGAGTAACGCGGCCATGACCGACACATCGACGGGTCCGGAGGCGACGTACGGGGGCCGCGATCCCGATGCCCTCGCGCGTCGCGCCGGGGCGCGGGCGAACCCCGACCGCGACCAGCACTTCCTCGTCGACGACCGCGTCCTCGACCGGATCCCGACGTACCTCCCGGACGACGCGGACACCAGCCACGTACTGGAGATCGGCGGCGGCGCTGGCGCGCTCACCGACCGCCTGCTGGCCGTGGTCGCCCGCGGTAGCGGGAACGACGACCTCGAATCCGGCGTCCTCTCGGTGATCGAACGCGACGGTGCCTTCGCCGACTTCCTCCGCGAGGAATTCGCGGGCGCGGTCGACGCCGGGCTCCTCGACGTCGTCGAAGGCGACGCACTCGACATCGAACTCCCGCCGTTCACCGCCTGCGTCGCCAACCTCCCGTACGGCGTCTCCTCTGAGATCGCCTTCCGGCTGCTCCCCGAAAAGCGACCGCTCGTGTTGATGTTCCAAGCGGAGTTCGCGGATCGAATGGTGGCGTCGGCCGGCGAGTCGGCGTACGGCCGGCTCTCCGTGTCCGCGCAGCACTACGCCGACGTGGAGATCGCAGAGCGCGTCCCGAAGGAGGCGTTCGACCCGCAGCCGGCCGTCGAGAGCGCGGTCGTCCGGTGCACGCCGCGAGACCCCGAGTACACCGTCGGCGACGAGGCGTTCTTCCTCCGGTTCGTGAAGGCGCTGTTCACGCAGCGACGCAAGACGGTTCGCAACGCGATCCGGAACACGTCCCACATCTCCGGACTCGACGAGCCCGAGGCGGTCGTCGACGCCGCAGACGAGGACCTGCTCCGCCAGCGACCGGGAAACTTGGAGCCGAAGTCGTTCGCCGCGCTGGCGGAGTTGGCTCGCGAGTGCGGATCACCGACGGAGGCGTGAGGACGGATGCCGGTCGCGATCTCGGGTCTCACGACCGACCCGCAAAGTGTCGTCGCGGGCAACGTCGAGCGGCTCGCGGTGTCGGCGCTGATCGTCGCGGTCGTGCTCGCCGCGCGGTATCTCACCCGTCGGCTGAAGCGTCGGGACGATGAGCTCTCGTCGACCCGTCGGCTACTGTTGTCGACGAGCGTCGCTGCCGTCACGGCGGCCGGCGCGATCGCGCTGATCGGCGTGTGGGACCGGAGCGGAGCGCTCCTCGAGGCCGTCCGGTCGGCGGCGATCGCAGACCAGCTGTCGAACGTCGTGCTCGCGGTGGTGTTACTTGCCATCGCGTACGCGGTCACGGACTTCTTCGGCGGCGTCATTCACGAGGTCGGGGCCGAGAGCGCGTCGATCTCCGACCACCAGCAGGAGGTGATCCTCCGGATCACACAGCTTTCGGTGTACACGGCCGCCCTGCTCGTGATCGTCGGACTGTTCACCGACAACGTCGGCGGGCTCCTCGTCGGTGCGGGCTTCCTAGGTATCGTGGTCGGCATGGCAGCCAGACAGACGCTCGGCGCGGTGCTGGCGGGGTTCGTGCTGATGTTCTCCCGGCCGTTCGAGGTCGGCGACTGGGTCGAGGTCGGCGACCACGAGGGGACTGTCACGGAGATCTCGATCATGAGCACGCGCCTCCGCTCGTTCGACGGGGAGATGGTCACGCTGCCGAACGACGACGTGCGCGCCGGCTCGATCGTCGACCGATCGCGTCGGAACCGCCTGCGGATCGAAATCGAGGTCGGCGTCGACTACGACACCGACATCGATCGCGCGGCGGAAGTGATCGAGAGTGCGGTCGCCGACGTGGACGACGTCGCCGAGATGCCGGAGCCGAACGCCGTGACGAAGCGGTTCGCCGACTCCGCGGTCGTTCTCGGGCTCCGTTACTGGATCCGAAACCCGAGCATGCGGAAGCGTTGGCGGACCCAGACCGCGGCGATGAGCGCGATGAAGTCCGCTTTGGAGGCGGAGGGGATCCTGATTCCCTTCCCGCAGCAGACGCTCTCGGCTCGGGCCGAGGGCGCGTCCGGCCCCCAACTCGACGCCTCGGTCGAGGAGCGGGCGTCGGTGCGGGGCGGCGACCGTGGAACTGACGCGGACGGAACGACCGATGACGGCGGCGACGGCGACGCCACAGACGGCGATGCGAGCGGAGGATCGGACCGATGACCGACCTCGCCGAGCGACGTGGGCTCGACGACACCGTCGTCTACCAGCCGGCCGAGGACTCGGGGCTGCTCGCGGAGGCGGCGATCGCCGAGGCTGGCGGCCGCGTACTGGAAGTGGGAACGGGGTCGGGATGGGTCGCGGCGCAGATCGCCGACGAGCGCGGCCTTGAGGTGGTCGGCAGCGACCTCAACCCGCACGCCGCTCGACAGGCCGGAGAACGGAGCGTCGAGGCCGTCGTCGCCGACCTCCTCTCGCCGTTCCGAGCCGACGCGTTCGACACGATCTGTTTCAACCCCCCGTACCTCCCGACCGATCCAGACAACGAGTGGGACGACTGGATGGAACACGCGCTCTCTGGCGGGGAGACCGGTCGAGAACTCATCGAGCCGTTCCTCGCCGACGTGGGGCGCGTCCTCGCGCCCGCCGGCGTGGTCCTCCTCCTCGTCTCCTCGCTGACCGGCTACGACGAGGTGCTCGCGCTGGTCGACAACGCGGGGTTCGACCACGAGGTCGTCGACGAGGAGTCGTTTCCGTTCGAGACGCTCACGGTGTTGGCGCTCCGCCGATAATATTACTCAATAGCATAAACTCCATTAGCAAATATTATACGACGGCATATCCAATCGTCGGTGATGACTGAACGAGTCGCGGCCACGCCGGGATTGTATCCGCTCCCGGACTGGGCGAAAGAGACGCTCTCGGACCTCAAGGGTCACCAGAAGGGCGACCTGCTGAGCGGTGACGAGAGCGAGGCGATCGTCGAGGAGTACGACGAGGTGCGCGCCGAGTACGTCGACGACCAGCTGGAGGCCGGCCTCGACCTGATCTCGGAGGGACAGGGCCGCTGGGACGACATGATCGCGCACCCGCTCACTGTCAGTGACGCCGTCGAGACCGGCGGAATCGTCCGGTACTACGACAACAACAACTTCTACCGCGACCCTCGCGTGGTCGACGACCTCGGCTTCTCCGGCGATGTCGCCGCCGAACTGGAGCGGGCGAGAGACCTCGTCGACGGCGACGCTCCGCTCGCGGCGACCCTCCCGGGGCCGTACTCGCTCGCCGACCTCGCGACAGACGAGCACTACGGAGACGACGCCGAGTTCCAGGCCGCGATTGCCGAGTTCCTCGCCGCCGAGGTCGAGGCGTTCCCCGCCCACGAGACGCTGTTCCTTCTGGAGCCGTCGCTCGTGACGAACCCGCCCGCCGAGGGCGACGAGGAGCGCGCGACCGACGCCATCGCGACGGTCTCCGACGCGACCGACGCCGACGTCGTTGTTCAGACCTCGTACGGCGCGCTCGACGAGAAGCTGTACGCCCACCTCGTCGACGAGGCTGGCGCGGATGCGCTCGGCCTCGATCTGGTCGCCGGCGATCGCGATGACACCGTCTACAACGTCCAAGAGTTCGGCTCGACAGATTCGCTGTCGCTCGGCCTTGTCGACGGGCAGAACACGCTTGTCGAGGAGCCGGAAACGGTCGCAGAGCGCGTCGAGTGGTTTGAGTCGCAGATCCCGGCGGAGGGGTTCGACCGGACGTACCTGACGCCGAACACCGAGCTGTTCTACCTGCCTGCTAACAAGTATCGCGCGAAGCTGAACGCGCTCGCCGCCGCCGCGGAGGTGCTCGACTAATGGTCCGAAATCCGTCAGCCAACCGTGAACAGTTCCGCCCGAACGACCACCCGAACGACGCGTTCCTGCTCTCGACCGTCGTCGGCTCGTACCCGAAACCCAAGTGGCTGAACCGCGCGGACGAACTGGTCGACGACCCCGATTCGAAATTCGACGAGGAAGATCTGGAGGAGGCGCACGACGACGCCTGTCGACTCATCACGCACGAGCACGAACGCGCCGGGCTCGACACGGTCGTCGACGGCGAGATGCGCCGCAACGAGATGGTCGAGTTCTTCGCGGACCGCATCGACGGCTACGAGTTCAACGGCCCGGTGAAGGTGTGGGGTCACAACTACTTCGACAAGCCGAGCGTCGTCGAGGAGGTCACCTACGACGAGCCGTGGCTCGTCGACGAATTCGAATTCACCTCAAACGTCGCCGAGAAGCCGGTGAAGGTGCCGATCACGGGGCCGTACACGCTCGGCTTCTGGGCGTTCAACGAGGCGTACCCCTCCACCGAGGATCTCGTCTACGACCTCGCGGACCTCGTGAACGAGGAAGTCGAGAAACTCGTCGAGGCCGGCGCGCGCTACATCCAGATCGACGAGCCCGCGCTGGCGACGACGCCGGAGGACCACGCCATCGTCGGCGAGGCCTTAGAACGGATCGTCTCGGGAATCGACGAGGAGGTCCGGATCGGCCTCCACGTCTGTTACGGCGACTACTCGCGGATCTACCCCGAGATCAACGAGTACCCGATCGACGAGTTCGACGTGGAGCTGTGTAACGGTGACTTCGAACAGATCCCGACATTCACCGATCCCGAGTTCGAGCCAGACCTCGCGCTCGGCGTCGTCGACGCCCACACCGCCGAAATCGAACCCGTCGAGGAGATCAAACAGAACATCCGACAGGGCCTGCGCGTCGTTCCGCCGGAGAAACTCACCATCTCGCCCGACTGCGGGCTGAAGCTGCTCCCCCGTGAGATCGCCTACGGCAAGACCGAGAACATGGTGACTGCGGTCCGCGAGGTCGAAGCCGAGATCGACTCCGGCGAGATCGACATCGACAATCCGCTCGACGACTGAAGCGGGTCTGTTGAGGTTTTATTTCGGTTGATCTCCTACTGAGACAGCCGTGAGAACGCGCTTGCGAAATGAGCAAACTGTTTCTCCTTGGAATGTAACTCTCTCAACGTGATCGATCAGGAGTTACGGAGGAACCTCTGTAGGGTTGGAATCATCGTTGTTGCTTTCTTCGGAGCGGTTTTTGTTTTCGTCTACCTCGATTCGTATTTCCTCAGTTCCCTGTTCTCGTTAATTGCCGTCGCTGGTGTGTTCCTGCTCCTGAATCTTCAGAAGGCGTACTCAGTCATTATGATCGTCGTTGGAGTTCTCGCACTTGCGTTCGCCGTTCTCGGCTATCTGAATCTCGGTCTCGTAAATATGCCCGTTCTGTATGTCCTCCTCGCAGTACTGGGAATCGTTCGTGGAGGTCAGGCGTATCGAGCAACGGAATAACTGTGTTGAGCGATCCGTGATTTTCCTGTACTGAGCGATTGTGGTCCCAAATACGACCAACTGAATTGTAACAGAATCACTACCCCGGCGACACCAGTTATACAAAGACGCCGCACCCACCGCTGCCATGGACATCGGTCTCACGGTCGGCGACGACCTCGACCGGCTCGCAGCGTCGCCCGCGCGGTTCGACTTCTGCGAGCTCGGGGTCGGCGAGCCGACGCTCGTTCCGGGCGATATCGACCCCGATCGGCTCGACGGCGCGCTCGACGGCCGCGACCTGTGCGTTCACCTGCCGTACAGTCAGCGCCTCGCCAGCTACGCGCCCGAGATCAACGACGCGATCGTCGCGTACCAGCGTCGGCTCTTGGAGGCGGCCGGCGACCTCGGGGCGACGAAGGCCGTCCTCCACGCCACCTCCGCCGACCGCGACGACGTGGCCTTTCGCGAAGTGGCCGCGGACCAGCTCCGCCGCGTCGCCGATGCCGGCCGCGGCGCGGGCGTCGATATCGTCGTCGAGAACGTCGGACACCAGCACGAGGGGCTCCAGCTGTCCGTCCTCGCCGACATCGCCGCCGAGACCGACACGCCGATCTGTTTCGATGTCGGCCACGCCTACATGGAGGGCGGCAACGACGCGATACAGCGGTTTCTCCGTCGCCACGGCGACCGCGTCTCCCACCTCCACTGTCACGACGTGCGCCGCCGCGGCGACACCCATCTCCCGATCGGCGCGGGCGAGGTCGACTATGACCACGTCGAGACGCATCTCCCGACGTTCGACGGAACTGTCGCCCTCGAAGTATTTACCGACGACGAGACGCTACTCCTCGACTCCGCAGAACGCATCGCGGACCGGCTCGGCGCGGAGTTTTGAGCCGGGGCGCTCGCCGTCAGGTCGGGTCAGTTCGCGTCGCTTCCGGTGTCGCTCTCGTCCTCGCGTCCGTCTCCGGACTCGCCTTTGTCATCGCTTCCGTCCCCGGACTCGTCTTCGGCCCCACTGTCTCCGGTGTTGCGTGTGCCTTCGGTCCCACGGTCGATATCGGATGTATCGTCTCTCTCGCCGTCCATCTGTCGTTTGATCGACTCCAGTTCTGACTCGACATCGACTTCGGGGCCTGACGGCGTGTCTTCGTCCGCGCCGTTGTCGTCTCTACCCGCGGAACCGCCCTCTGCGTCCGGGTCGGTCACGTCGATCCGGACCGCATCGTCGGTCGTGGATTCGGTCTCCGATTCGTCATCGATCGGTGGCTCGGTCTCCGCATCGACGGCGCGTCGACTCTCGTCGATCCGCGATTCGATCTCCGCGGTGAGGTCTCGCGCGTCGGCGACGATCGAACGAGAAGCCGCGTCCTCGGGGAGGTCAGCCTCCGAGAGCGCAGTCCGCAACTCCGCGAGCGATCGAGAGAGTCCGGCGGTCGCGCCGTCGCGCACGTCTGCGAGGCGGTCACCGGTCGACTCCGCGCCCTCGGCGACGCCCCGCCCCGGGTCGGCCAGCCGAAGGGTCCCCTGCAGCAGTTCGAGCGATTTGATCGTCGTCTCTAACAGCGCGATGACCGTCGGGATGGTGTACTGCTCTGTGAATCGAAGGAGTTCGGACAGTCGGGGGGGACGCGGCGGGCTAGGTAGGCGCGGCGAACCGGGCGGGCCCCGCCGGCCGCGCTCGGTCTCGCGGAGGTCGCGCCGAAGTTCGCTCAGGACGTCTTCGAGCTCGTCGAGGCGCTCTTCGATGTCGTCGTCGCGGCCGTCGCGGGAACTCATGGCCGCTCGTAGGCGACGAGCAAACAAAAACCCCGGCGGGGCGTCGATCTAACCGGGTTGCAGCTGCTCTCTGGCCGCGTACCTGCCGGGATCATCGCTCCTCAGTCGAAGCGACCGCGGCGGTACTGCACCGGCCACTCGATGTCCGCGTCGAGCTCGTGGGCCGCTTCGAGCGCCCAGTACGGGTGCCGGAGCAGTTCCCGTCCGAGCGCGACGAGGTCGGCGCGGTCGTTGCGCACGAGCGCGTCGGCGTGAGTCGGCTCCGTAATCCCGCCGACTGCGGCCACCGGCACGTCGGTACCGTCGCGGATCGCCTCTGCGTAGGGAACTTGATAGCCCGGTCCGGTGTTCGGTAGCTGTTGGGCCGGATGGATCCCGCCGCCGGAGACATCGATCAGGTCCGCGCCGGCCTCGGCGAGCAGGGGTGCCAGCCGGACCGAATCGTCGACGTCCCACGAGTCGCGATCTGGGAGCCAGTCGGTCGCGGAGATCCGGACGAAGACGGGCTTGTCGTCGGGCCAGACCTCGCGGACCGCGGAAACGACCTCGCGGACCAACCGAGTTCGGTCTTCGAAGCTCCCGCCGTACGCGTCGTCGCGGTCGTTGGTGACCGGCGAGAGGAACTGGTGGAGCAGGTATCCGTGCGCGGCGTGGACCTCTGCGATCTCGAAGCCGGCGTCGAGCGACCGCGCCGCCGCGTCGGCGAACGCGTCGATCACCTCGGGAATCTCGTCGGTCGACAGCCGGCGAGTCGCGGCCGGATCGCCTGATTTCTCCGATCGGCCTGATTCGTCCGGTTCATCTCGGTCGGCGTCGGGATACGGATCGTCGGTCGCGGAGACGGTCTCCCAGCCGTTCGGATCGTCGACCGATATCGGTGCGCCCCCCTCGGCGGGCGGACGGTGTGACCCCTTTCGACCGGCGTGTGCCAGTTGAATTCCCGGAACCGCTCCCTGTGATCTGACGAACTCGACCGTCGGCGCGAGCGCCTCGGCGTGCTCGTCGGACCAGATCCCGAGACAGCCCGGCGTGATCCGACCGCGCGGCTCGACGGCGGTCGCTTCGGTCATCACGACGCCCGCGCCCCCGACGGCGCGGCTCCCGAGGTGAACTCGATGCCAGTCGGTCGGAAATCCGTCGTCCGCGGAGTACTGACACATCGGCGACATCATCACGCGGTTCCGGAACTCGGTCCCGCGCAGCGAGAGTGGCGTGAAAAGCGACTCGGTCATGGTCTATCGAACGGCCAGTGTCGGGTAATATGATCCGATCACACCGGTCGATGGCTGCTTTCGAAGGAATTAGCCGCGTCCGATTTAGGTCCACCAAAACCCATATGTGCGCAGGTCGCTGACGGACCGCTAATGAGCACTGGAGATCGGATCGGACGCGACGCCGACGAGCAAACAGACGAGCGGCCGGCCGTCGCGGCGAGCCGCTGTTCACCCGACAGAACCGTCTTCACGGAACACGGCAATACGGACGCGTGGATCGCGACCGACCTGACGGTCGAACTCGAACGCTGACGGAGCCATCTATTACGGAGGATCGAGGAGAAAGCCTCGCGCTTCAGCGCGAGGAGGATGTCAAGGAGCGGACTTCCGATCACTTTGCTCGCCGCTGTGACTGATAGCGTTCATATCATTCGGTGATTTCGCCCACTTCATTCACAAGTTGCCCCGGCCGAGACTCCCGTGAGCGAAGCGAACGGGAGTAAGGGCGGTGTATCTTCGAGCGCAGCGAGAAGATGCACCGGCCGAGATTTGAACTCGGGTTGCAACCATGGCAAGGTTGCGTGATACCACTACACTACCGGTGCGTGCTCTGCACGCTCAGGTTGCGGGGAGAGTCACTTAAACCTGTCACATTCGGGCGACGGCGTGCAGTCGTCGCCGACTGAGCGGCGTGTCCGCGTCCGGTTTTCGGACTACTCTCCGCGGCTTGCGGCGATCGCCTCGCGGTGCGCGTCGACGAGGTCGGCGAAGGCCGCCGCCTCCGCGCGCTGTTGTGCGCCGTCCCTGTGGCGGTCGCGTATCCGACGCTTGATCGTCCGCAGCGCGTCCGGCTTCCCCGAGGCGATCTCCTCGGCGACGGCGCGCGGGTCGTCGACGACGCGGGAGACGAGCCCCGCCCGAAGCGCCTCCTCGGCGTCGAGGACGCGCCCGGAGAGCGCGAAATCCAGCGCGTCACCCTCGCGCATCACTCGGGGAAGCCGGACGGTGCCGCCCCACGCGCCGAACAGCCCGAACGAGACGCCCGGTTCGCCGAAGGTCGCGTCGGGGGTCGCGACCCGAACGTCGGCCGCCAAGGCCATCTCGACGCCGCCGCCCCGTGCGGCCCCGTCGATACCGCAGACGACGACGGTGTCGGCGTCCGCGATCGCCGACGCCGTTCGCTGCCCCCGGCGTGCGAACTCGCTCGGGTCGTCTGTGGCGGCGACGGCGTCGAGATCTGCCCCGGCACAGAAGGCGGTCCCCGCTCCGCGGAGGTACGTCACCGGCGTCTCGGCGGTCTCGACGGCGTCGCGTAGGTCGGCGAGGTCGGCCGGTCGCAGTGCGTTTCGGCTGTCGGGGCGATCGAGCGTTATCATGCGCACGTCACCGTCGTCACGGACGCGAATCATGGCTACGCGTCTCGTTCGTTTCCAAAGGTCTTTGCCCCTCGATCGCCTATCGTACGGTGATGGACGATGCCTCGCGAGCGCGTGACGCAGCCTGTGAAGCGCTCGCGGACGTCGAGCCCGACCGGCTGCGCGAGGCCCTCGAAGATAGGCTTCTCGACGCCGCTGTGACACCGGGCGTGTTGGCGCTGATCACGGCCCGTGCGATCGATCCGGACATCTCCCTTGACGGCGTCCTTGACCGCGCGGCTGGCGTCCAACTCATCTACGAAGGGCTTCGCCTCACCCGCGCCGTGGCTCACGAAGAGCCGTGGGTGACCGAGCCGACTCGGTCGTCCGACATCGACGCGGACATGGACGTGCTCACCGCTGACGTGCTCGTCTCGCGGGGGTTCTCGCTTCTGGCCTGTACCGATGCGGCAGGGGCTGCTGTGGAGGTGGTGCGCGCGTTCGGTCGCGATCAGACGCTCAGGGATCGCGAGGAGACGGACTCGGCGACGGCGACCGCGTTCGACCGAAATCTCGAAGTCGACGCCCTCGAACTGGCCGTCGTCGCCGGGACGACCGCCGTCGGCGGTGACGCCCCCGAGGAACTGCTGGCGTACGCTCGGGAGTTGGCCGCCGACTACGATGGCGAGTTCCCGCCGCCGGGACGCGCACTCCCCGAGGCGACTGCCGACCGGATCGCCGACATCTCCGATCGCACGGTGAGCGTGACGGACCGCTGACCGGCGTCCCTCTCGAACGGCGCGCACCCGGCTTCATCCGGCGATGCGTCGCCGATGGATCGAAACCCCTAAAGTCGAATCCGGGTAACGACTGATTGCGCGCCTGGGTAGCTTAGCGGTAAAGCGCGTCCTTGGTAAGGACGAGAGCCGGGGTTCAAATCCCCGCCTAGGCTCTTTCTGCCGTACACTCCTTGTACGCATACTTTACGGATTAATCTGTCTTGAACACAACGTGGTCAAAACAGCCTTCTCTCACTAAATAGAGGCTGTCACGCCGTCCTGCGATTCGTTAAATTGTCAGGACACACAAACCAAGTCGCAGACTGCGGTGGATTAGACCCGAAATTGACCGGGAGCGCATCCCTCAGGGACACACCTGATTTCGCTAATCCGCGCTCGCAGAGGAACGAGTGAAGCGTAGTCAGGAACCTGATAGAACACCCCTCGATGCGGCTATCCACGACGATTACGCGGCAAATGGGGTTCCGCCGAAACGACTATTGGTAAGACCAGCGTATTACGTCTATATGTCTGAAGCGGCCACAAATGACGACGGCGGGGACGACATCGCCACGGTGAACTTCAAACTCACCGAGTCGTTCCTCGAACAGATAGACGACACGTGGCAGGGACGCGGGTTCAACAGTCGGAGCGAGTTCATCCGGTACACGCTTCGGGATGCCGTCGAGTTCCCGACGTTCGACCGCGACGAACTCGTCGCCCTGCTCGAAGCCGAGGAGGACATCCGCGAGGGGCGAACGACGAGCGCCGAGGAGGCCCGTGAGCGGTTCGGCACGAGCGATGAGTGACGACGGGTGGACGTGGGAACTATCCTCGAAAGCCGAAGACGACCTCGACGGACTATCCCCCGCCGAGCAAGACCGGATACTCGACAAGCTCGATGAGATCGTCTCCTCGCCGTGGCGCGACCCGCCCGACTACGGCGAGCCACTCCATAACAGCCCGCACAAGAAGATTCGCATCGGAGAGTTCCGGCTCTCCGTGACATTCCGTCAGGACGACCAGCGGCTTGTCGTCGCACGTACAAAACGTCGAGACGGCGCGTACACTGCCGACGACGACTAAATAGTTGGCTTTATTGGATAATTATCTTTTATATATGATATTGGATAAAACCGGCGAAAGATACCCCCGCTTACTGAGCGGAGCTACCCTTACTCCTCTGTAGTTAGTCAGAGTCGCTCGAAGTGAAATAGAATTTACATGAGAATGTACGCGTAAGGGATACCAGTCCCGACAGTAACGACGATACTGAGAAACACCAGCCATTGAACCAGTACCGAACGCTTTGACGCCGTTTCAGTCCACGCCGATGAGTGGCGATGGACACTATAGGCGAACAGCGCACTCGCCGAGATGAACACCGCCGGCAGTAGCGCGACCGACAGGGTCGACTCGCCACGGCCCGGGAACAGCCCCAGCTGGCTGAACGGGATGAACAGCGCAAGAAAGGCAACGTTCCACTCTGAACGGAAGTTGAATTTGGGCCTCAATTGTGTCTCATATATGTGTAAGTTATGAAATGTGTTTTATCCACGGGCCGTTTCAAACGAGGTGTGCAGGTACGATCTACCCTCCAGCGAACTATGCGACACGCCGTTAGCCGTCGAATGCTCCAGTTGCAACATCAGTCTACGTCAGAACGGATGGTGGCCCGATGAAGGCTCGCCGACTCCTTCCGGGTTTTCTCGCGGTACTCATGCTCGCCAGCGCGGCGATCGGCGGTGCAACCGTGGTCTCCGCCCAAGAGCAGGGTGTTACTGTATCCGTGGAATCCTCAACAGAAGAGCCGGTCGTCGGTGAGACGGTCACGTTCAACGTCACCGTGACGAATCAAGAAGGCGGCAACGGTGTCGTCGATGTCTCAAGTATCATGCTTCGAACGAACCAAGAACACTACGAGCGGGTTGAAGACATCGGCTCGCTTGCACCGGGCGGTAGCCTGACCGTCCAAATGACGAGCACCTTCGAGGAGGCAGGGCAGAAAAATCTCAAGGCACATGTCTCTGCTGAACGCGCCGCCGGCGGAAATCTCCGTGCATACTACAGTCCTGTGACGGTCGACGTTCAGGAACTCGATATCAACGGCGGGCTCTCGGCGACGACGAACAACTCTGACGAGACCACGGTCTCGTTCACCAACTACGGGAACGTCGAACTTTCCGACATCGAAATAACTGCTTCGGTGGACGACGCGGTGCGTGATCGTCGAGACGCTTTCGATGTCGATCCCAACGAAGCCGACTCGGTGACATTCGATACGGGAGAGTACGGAACGGACAGCGTCACGTTTATGGCGGCATATACTGCGCGCGGCGACCGACACGAAACGACTCGTACAGTCACCCTCGATCAGGAAGTCGCGGGGGAGATCCGGCTGACCGGTATCGACGTAACGGGAAGTGGATCGGCCACATCGATCGACGGAGAGGCAGCGAATGTCGGAGGCACCGATGTCGAATCCGTTCTCGTCAGCATACCAGACACGGACGGTATCTCTCCCTCTGGCGGGTCGGGCGAGTACTTCGTCGGCTCCGTCGACGCTAGTGAATTCGCGACGTTCGAACTTACGGCAAACATTGAGAGCGACACCGTTCCGATCGAGATCGCGTATATTGTTGATAATGAGCGTGTCACATTGACACAGACGATTGATGTTTCGTCCGTCAACACTACCACCGGCACAGCAGGGCAGAATCAGCCAGAGGCCACCTCTACTGGCACTGGACAGGATCCGCCCGGACTACCGATACTTCCAATCGTCGTTGGATTACTGGTTATCGTCAGTCTTGGAGGTGCCGGATTCTATCTGTGGAACCGCGAATGAGCGTAATCCAGCTTGACGATGTGCTCAAGCGGTACGATACCGGGGCTGAGACGATCGAAGCGCTGAAGTATATCGATTTTTATGCCGACCGCGGTGAAATGGTCGTCGTGACCGGCCCGTCAGGGAGTGGAAAGAGCACGATGCTCAACATGATCGGTCTCCTAGACACGCCGACGGAGGGTGAGATATTCCTCGACGGTCGCAACGTTACTGATTTTGGCGAAGACGAACGAACGGAGGAGCGTCGGTCGCAGCTCGGGTTCGTCTTCCAAGACTTCCACTTGCTTCCAATGCTCACGGCCGAAGAGAATGTCGAGTTACCATCGATGTGGGACACTGATGTCGATCGCCGGGAGCGCGCTGTCGATCTGTTAGAACGAGTCGGACTCGGTGACCGACTCACCCACACACCCGACGAGCTCTCTGGTGGCCAACAGCAGCGGGTCGCTATCGCACGGTCGCTCATCAACGAGCCAGATATCCTGCTTGCGGACGAGCCGACCGGAAACCTCGACCAAGACACTGGGAGCACGGTTCTCGACGAGATAACGCGACTGAAACGAGAGGAGAACATCGCGGTTGTCTCGATCACTCACGACGAACAGTTAGTGGAATATGCGGACCGGGTCGTCCGTATCGTTGATGGGGTGGTCCAGTGATGGGGCTTGCAAGCGTCCTCCGTCGTTTTCCGAGCGTTCTCATGGCGTGGCGGAATCTGGGACGTAACCGGACTCGGACTGCGCTTGCGGTGCTCGGCATCGTGATTGGCGTGATCGCAATCGCGTCGCTCGGGATGGCTGGTGTGGCGCTCGAACAACAGGCGACCTCAAGCCTTGGCGGCCTCACAGACGAAGCGAGTATCTCTCCCGGTGACGATATCGATACGGATGGTATCACAGATGAACAGGTCGAAACGGTCCGGAACATCGCACCTGGAACGACGGTTATCCCGCAAAAAACGAATAGCACGGAGCTTTCCGCACGGAACGGCGAAGAAGCGAATGTACAGGTGACCGGCGTGACGAACGCCGCACCGCTGTACGAGATTGCAGTTGGTGACGAACCCACGCGCCTCGAAACTGGGGCCCTCATTTCGGAAAGCACTGCACAGACGCTCGGACTCGAGATAGGTGATCCCGTCGAGTACGAGGGGAAGATCTTCCGCGTTCGCGGGTTCATCGCTTCAGATAGTGGATTCGGTCCGGATGGTGGTGGCGAACTCGTGCTTCCCCTGTCGGCACTTAATGAACAGGACTACTACGACTCTGTCACTGTTATCGCTGAAGACGGGGATGCCGCGACTGAGGCTGCAAACTCGATCGAGGACTACTTCAACGACGAAGACGAGGAAATTCTCAGCGTGACTACGTACGGGAGCGTGCAAGAAGATATTACATCGTTTACTGATACATTAGAACTTGCGCTTCTCGGTATCGGCTCGATTTCGCTGTTCGTGGCCAGCGTCGCCATTTTGAACGTCATGTTAATGAGTACCATCGAGCGACGTGGAGAGATCGGCGTGTTGCGTGCTGTGGGAGTACGCCGCGGAGAAGTGCTCCGTATGATCCTCACCGAGGCTGCTTTCTTGGGTGCGGTCGGTGGGGTCCTCGGAGCTGCTGGATCTCTTGCCGTCGGATTGGTGATCTTCTACGTGTTGGTCGGTGATCCGGTCCTCGCGTTGGGATGGTCGAGTTCAAGGTATCTCCTATACGGATTCACGTTTGCCCTCGTCGCAAGCGTTCTGAGCGGGGTCTATCCCGCGTGGAAGGCCGCCAACGAATCACCGGTCGATGCGCTCCGGGGCTAGCGGTTTCTTTTTGTCCGTGTGGTCTGTTCGCTACCAGAACCTATTCGGTCCTGTGGGCCCTCTTCCGAGCCAACTCGTGACACGCGACGCCGGACCGACGCCGCCCTCCGAACGGATCGTCAGCCTCGACGCGCTCAGAGGCTTCGCCCTGCTCGGCATCTTCCTCATCAACGTCTGGGTGTTTGCGATGCCGGAGCAGACGCTGCTCAATCCGAATATCTACGCCGACTCGACCGTCTACGGCGAGTTCTCCGGCGCGAACTACTGGGCGTGGTTCGCCGGGCACGTGTTCGCCCAGTCGAAGTTCATCACGCTGTTCTCGGCGCTGTTCGGCGCGGGCGTCCTGCTGTTCGTCGAGAGCAAAGAGGAGAAGGGCCAAGACGCGGTGCGGCTCCACTACCGTCGGACCGCGATCCTCATCGCGATCGGACTCCTGCACGCGTACCTCCTCTGGTACGGCGACATTCTCGTCGCGTACGGACTCTCTGGGCTCTTCATCGTCACGCTGCGCGACTGGGACGCGAAACGGCTTGCCGGACTCGCGGTGGTTTTCCTCGCGTTCGTCCCTCTTCTAGAACTGTTCGCGGCCGTCACCGTCGGCGGCGAGGCGATCGCCGGCCAGTGGATGCCGCCCGAATCCGTGCTCCGTCAGGAGGTGGCCACGTACCGCGGCGGCTGGATCGAACAGATGAGCCATCGTGTCTCCTCCTCGTTCCAGCGGCAGACCACCGGATTCATCGGATCGAGCTTCTGGCGGATCGGTGGCGTCATGCTGCTCGGCATGGCGCTGTACCGGAACGGGGTGTTGACCGGCGAGCGGTCGGACCGGCTCTATCGGTGGCTCGTCGGCGGCGGCGTCGTCGGCCTCGCACTCGTCGTCGCCGGTGTCGCGTACATCGAGGCCAACGACTGGAGCGCCGGCGCGGCGCTGTACTGGCGACAGTTCAACTACGTCGGGAGCCTCCTCCTCGCGGGCGGCTATCTCGGAGCCGTCACCCTCTATACCCGCCGCCGATCCGACGGTCCCGTGACGAACGCGCTCGCCGCGGTCGGTCGGACGGCGTTCACGAACTACCTGCTCCAGACCGTCATCGCGACCACGATATTCTACGGCCACGGGCTCGGGCTGTTCGGCTCCGTGAGTCGCGTCGAGCAGTACGCGCTCGTCCTCATCGTGTGGGCGGTCCAGATCGCCTTATCGGTGCTCTGGCTGCGCCGCTACCGGTTCGGCCCCGTCGAGTGGGTCTGGCGGACGCTCACGTACGGGGAGGCACAGCCGATGCGGAAATCGGGGTAGGCGTCAGGCGCGCGGAGGCGTGTACTCGTGCGACGCGCGGCGTGCTGTCGCGGCGGCGATCACCACACCGGCGCGAGCAGTACCGCGACGGTGAGCGAGATGAAGAGGAGCTTCAACGCGGTGTTGACGGCGATCACCTTCGTCCCGAACTCGGCACCCCAGATCCCGTACTGGAAGGGGATCGACCGCCGGAACGTCGAGACGGCGAATGAGAGGATGCCGCCGATGAGAAGCGTCGCGACCGCGGTTCGCGTGGTGAACGTCCCCGGCTCCGCCCCGGCGATCGTCACGGCACCGGCGGTCGTGTCGAGCGTGTAGACGGCGATGACGGGGATCGCCTCTCCGGGGAGTCCGAGCACGCCCGTGACCGGCTCGGCGACGCTCGTCAGCGCACCCACGTCGTAGTTCGTGACGAGTCCGATCACGAGGACGTACACGACTGCGAGCCGCGGGACGATCCGCCGGAGCGTCGACCACGATTTCTCGGCGGCGTCGCGGACGCGCTCGCGGGAGTCGCGGTCGTCGTCTTCGGCTCCGTCGGCGTCGACGTTCGCGAGGGCCGTACGATCTACATTGTGCTCTGAGAGGAGTAGCCCGCCGAGCAGGACGCCCGTGACCGTGATGGCAAGCGCGATGCCGGCGCGCGCCGAGACGTACACGATACCGATCTCGGTGCCGAGGATCGGTATCATCACGGGAACGTAGTAGGTGAACACGTGCTGGACGAATCCGAAGAACGTGTTGATGACCACCGCGACGAGCGTGGCGCGGTCGTCGAGGAGTCCGGTGTCGCGGTACTCGGCGAGCGTCGCGTAGCCCGCGGTCGTCGACGCCGCGGTCGTCAGAATCGCCGTACCGACCTCGTCCGGGAGGTTGGCGGGACGGGTGAGCCACCCGGCGAGCCCGGCGACGTAGCGGACGAGGCCGAACGCGACCGCGACGTTCGCGGCGAAGACCCCGGCCGCGATGAACGCCGTGATGCGCGTCAGCCGCGGAGCAACCTCGGCGAGCAGCGAGAGGAACTCGGCGACGACCGATTGCACGGATACGATCACGCGGCCGCCGGTCAAATGCGCATCGGAACTGCCGGGATGCCGACCCGTCGCGAACGCGGATCCGCACTTCGAAGAGGATAGTCCACGCGGGGCTTATGCCTCCCCCCGCCGAAGCCCCCGCCGATGGCACCCGCGGAAGACGACATCTCGATCGAAGAAAAGCGCGTGTACGCCGGAAACGCGGGTCGAACGGACGCGTTCGTCGCCACTGAGACAGGGATCGTCAGAGTCGCGTTCTCAGCCGACAAGATCGGCGCGTTCGACATGGTCGCGCGCGAACCCGCCCGCGACATCGCCGTGCTCCCGGGAGGCGAGGATCGGGCTCTCATCGGCGTCGCATCCGCCGACGGGCTCCGCGTCGCTCCGGTCGGCGACGAGGTCGACTTCGTCACGGTCACCGACGAACCGACCGTCGCGCTCGGCGTCGACGACGCACGCGACGACGCCTTTCTCGTCGGTACCGCAGACGGCGGGATCGATCGCGTCGCGATCGAGACGACGCCCGGATCGGATGCGGGTGAGGCGGTCGCGAGCGGTGCAGACGCGAGTGGTGCAGACACGATCGATGCAGACGCGAACGATGCGGTCGCGATCGACGGCGATTCGACGACGCTCTCGGCGACGACGACACGGGTTGGCACCGTCTCCGAGCCGCGCGCGATCGACGGTCCGCTCGTCGCGGCCGCGGACGGCATCCACCGCGTCACGAGTGATCGCGCGGCCGCGTCGGCCGGAGATACGGGATACGCCCTCGCGTCGGTCGGCCTCGACGACGCACGCGACGTTGCGGGCACGGGAATGCCGCTCGCCGCGACCGCCTCCGGCCTCTACTGGCTCGGAAACGGCTGGATGACGGTACAGGAGGGCGACGCGACCGCGGTCGCGGCCGACGGCGACGGCCACGCGACGGCGGTCGTGGACGGAGACCTGCTCGTACGCGACGATGCCGGCTCTGGCGGCTGGGACCGAGACGCGTGGCGCGAGACAGCCCTCCCGGTCGACGAGGAGGCAGTCGCGCTCGGCTACGGCCCGGGCGTTGCCGTTGCAGTCACGGCGGCCGGCACGCTCTGCGTCGACGCCGGCGACGGCTGGCGACACCAGGTGATCGGCGTCCGCGACGCGGCGGGCGTCGCGCTCGCGAAACGGGAGTGAGGTCGCTCTCGGTGAACAGGAGCGCGAAACGCGTACACGGCGGAAGCGAGACGACGAGACGGTCAGGCCGTCGGCAGTTCCACCTCGTCGCCGTCGGCGTAGACGGTCGGGTTGCGGATGATCCCGTCGAGGTGGATCGGCGCGTCGGTGTCGCCGCCGATGCCGGCGTTGTCGCCGATTGCGATGTGGACCGTGCCGGCCGCCTTCTCGTCTAAGAGGACCGAGCCGACCAGTTGCTCGACGCCGACGTTGGTTCCGATCCCGAGTTCCGCGAGGTTGCGGGCTGCGTCGCCGACCAATTCGGCTGCGGCCTCGACGTCTGCCCGGACCGCGTCGTCGTCAATGGCCGTGACGAGCCCGTCGTCGACCTCAAACCGCAGCGTCTGGTCCGGATCGAGCAGGCCGTGCGGCATCATCGTCCCGTCGACGACGAACGTCCCGCTGGTCGTCTCCGGGGCGACGAACACCTCGCCGGCCGGAAGGTTCGAGAAGTCGCCCGGATCGCGGACCATGCCGGTGTCCGCGAGCCACTCGCGGTCGCCGATCTGCACGGTGATGTCGGTGCCGGCGGGCGCGGTGACTCGGATCTCGGAGGCGTCGCCGACCCGTTCCATCATCTCGTCGCAGGCGGCGTCGATCGCGGCGTAATCGGCGTCGAGCCCCGTCGTGAACACGTCTTCCGTGATGCCGGGGAGCGTCGCGCCGCGCGAGCCAGCCTCACAGGCCGCCCCCCGAGCGCGCGTGTGACTCAGGCTCTTCGCGGTCGGCGCAAGGAATGCGTCGCTCTCGGCCATCGCGGCTGCGACCGGTGCGGACGGTTCGGTTCCGTGCTGCTCTGCGGGCGGATAGCGGAGGATCGTCGCGTCGTTGGTGACGGCGGTCGCGGCCGCGTACAGCGCCTCGCCGATCGCCTCGCGACTGTCGTCGGTGACCACGACGACGGACTCGCCCGCGGCGACGTTGAGACACTGTTCGACGGCGGTTTCGGCGGCCTCGGCGAGGTCGGCTGACATGTACCGGACTCGACGGTGCCGGGCGTTAGTCCTTGTCATCCCGACGCGGCGGCGGTCGCATCGCGTGCCGGTGATGTTCGATCCCGCAGCGTTGTCGAGCAACGGCGGCTACGCGTTCTCTTTGAGATACGCGCCGATGAGGCCACCGAGCGCGCTCAACGCGACAGTGAACCCGACGGCGATCGCGACGACCGCGAGTACGAGGACGAAGCCGCCGATCGCGACGCCGACGTCTCCCGTCAGGGGGAGGAAGACGAGCGCGACGGCGAGGATCACGGCGACCGGAAGCGAGGCGATCAACCCGGAGAGCGCACCGATCCGAACGCCGTCCTCGCTTTCGCTGCCTTCAAGGTACGCCGCGATCGCGCCGCCGATTATGGGCGAGATTCCGAGAAACGAGAAACCGATCGTCGCGACCGCGCCGATGACGGCGTTGAGGAGGGTGTTGTCCGTGTTCATATGGTAGCCTCTCGCGGCCACGAGATACGTCTTGTGGACGAGTGGTAGCGAAACGGGCCTGATCGGGAGATCGGAGCCTCACGGACGGTCCCGATCGCGGGACGGAGACGCCGCGCCGCGGTGCGAACTTCGTGTGTCGCCGTAACACACTTAAGAGCGGACTCTATACACGTAGTCAGTGGCATCCCGACAGGGCGGGTCGGGGGACGCAGAGCCCCTCGGGCCCGGATCGACGGATCGTCGGACCGCTTCCACGGCCGCTCCCGCGACTCCCGACACGCGGCGGGACGACTCGCCGGCGGACTCGCGGCCGGGCGCACCCCAGCGGCGTCGGTCTCGCTCTCGTTCCCACCCGTATCCCGGCGAGCGCCGGCCATCGGGAGCCGAGCCGTCGAGAGATGCAGTCGCTCGAACGCCTGAGGACCCGCCGCTGCGGGACCCGGGGCTGTACGCGCTGACCGACCACTTCCGCGAGCGGCTCGAACAGCCGGGTCGGTACGTCTCGACGCGGATCGTTAGCGACGCGATCCGGCGCGGCCAACTGCGCTGGAATCGCACCGACGGCTGGCGGTTCGCGCTCGTCGACAGCGGCGTCCGGTTCGTCGTCGTCGTGGGCGACACCGAGACGAACTCGCCGGTCGTCGTCACCGGCTGGACCGAAGTGGCGGACCGCGAGGCCGCTCTCGACGCCTCGCGCTGGGACGCGGTCGACGTTGACACGATCACCGTGCGGACCGCACTGAGCGAGTCCGCGTCATCGCCGATCCCGGACCGGATTCGGCCGCGCGTCGTGACGCGCCCCTTCGAGGTTGGCGACCATCGCCTCGAAACCGCCCCCGGCGATCCGTTCGTCCGCTGTACCGCCTGTGGCTGCCGGTTCCGCTCGAAAGAGGCGATCACGTCTCGCCGATGTCAGGACCGGTCTGTGGGTCGGTAGCGCCCGACGATCGACCGCTTCACGCGTCGACCGCTTCACGCGTCGATTGCTTACCTTTCGGCCGCTTCGCGATCCGGTCGCTGACGCTACCCATTTCCGCGTCGCGGCCAAAGCCTCACCGATGACCGACGACACCGGCGACGCCGCCGGAGACGATCCACCGACCAGTGATGCCGCCGGAGACGATCCACCGTCCAGTGATGCCGCCGGAGACGATCCGTCCGTCAGGGACGACGAAGCCACCGCTGACCTCTCGCTCGACCGGTTTCACGAGGCGCTCGAAGCCGAGGAGCGACCGGTCGCAACCGCGAGCGAGGTCGCGCGGCGACTGGGAACCACGCAGGCGGCCGCCCGCGACGCCCTCGCGACGCTCGTCGACCGCGGTGACGTCGATCGGATCGACGTCGAGACCGACCCGGTCGTCTTCTATCCGTCCGACTGGGGTCGCTTGGCGACCCGTGAGCGCATCGTCGCGTTTCCGGATCGACGCGAGATCGTCGTCGACCGATCGACGCAGTTCACCCGCGCCCGACTCTCGCAGTTCGCGTACCTCGTCGACACGACGGGGACCGAACCCGGAACCCGCGGGTACCTCTACCGGATCCGTCAGGAAGACGTCTGGGCCGCGCCGTTTGAGGACGCCGACGCGCTGATCGCGAGCCTCCGCTCCGTGCTCCCCCGCCGGTATGAGCACCTCGAAGAGTGGATTCGCGACCAGTGGCGGCGCGCGCACCGCTTCCGGCTGTACTCCCATGAGGACGGCTACGTCGTGCTTGAAGCCGCAAACGAGAATCTGCTGGGCAACGTCGCCGATCAGCACCTCGACGACGACCACCTCCGCGCGCCGATATCTGAGACCGAGGCGTGGGTGAACGAATCCGCCGTCGCCGCGGTGAAGCGCGCGCTCTACGACGCCGGCTATCCGGTCGAAGACGACCGCGACCTAGAGACGGGCGACCCGGTCGACATCGAACTCACCACCGACCTCAGAGACTATCAGGAGACGTGGGTCGAGACGTTTCTCGACCGCCGCTCGGGGGTGTACGTCGGTCCGCCGGGATCGGGAAAGACCGTCGCGGCGATCGCGACGATCGCGGCTGTCGGCGGCGAGACGCTCATTCTAGTCCCGTCCCGAGAGCTGGCCGACCAGTGGCGCGCCGAACTCGCGGCGCACTCGACGATCGACCCCGCCGATGTCGGCGTGTACCACGGCGGAACGAAGGAGGTCCGACCGGTTACGATCGCGACCTACCAGATCGCCGGAATGGACCGCCACCGGAGCCTGTTCGACTCCCGGAAGTGGGGCCTGATCTGCTTCGACGAGTGCCATCACGTCACCGCTCCGGTGTACTCGCGTACCGCGGAGCTACAGAGCAAACACCGGCTCGGGCTCTCGGCGACTCCCGTCCGCGAATCCGGGTCCGAAGAGGAGATCTACACCCTGATCGGCCAGCCGATCGGCGCGGACTGGGACGCCCTCTTCGACGCCGGCTTCGTGCAGGAGCCCGAAGTCGAGATACGGTACGTCCCGTGGCGCGACGAACTGGCGCGAAACGAGTACGCGAGCGCAGACGGTCGCGAGCGCCGCCGCCTCGCCGCAGAGAATCCGGCGAAGATAGACGAGATCCGCTCGTTGATCGCGACCCACCGCGACGCGAAGGCGCTCGTCTTCGTCGAGTACCTCGATCAGGGCGAGGTGATCGCCGACGCGCTCGACGTGCCGTTCGTCAGCGGCGAGACCCCTCACCGCGAGCGCCGACAACTGTTCCGTCGGTTCCGCGCGGGCAGCGACGCCGGCACCGACAGCGACGACGACCGCGTCACCGCCGGCACTGACAGAGATGACGACCCCGACGCCGCCGGCACCGACGACGGTCTCGACGCCCTCGTCGTCTCTCGGGTCGGCGACGAGGGGATCGACCTCCCCAACGCCGGACTGGCGGTCGTCGCGAGCGGACTCGGTGGCTCTCGCCGACAGGGCTCACAGCGCGCCGGGCGCACCATGCGGCCTTCGGGATCGGCGCTCGTCTACGTGCTCGCGACGCGGGGGTCGAGCGAGGAGGAATTCGCCCAGCGGCAGATGCGACACCTCGCGCGCAAGGGCGTTCGCGTGCGAGAGACGAATGTCGCGGAGTAACGGACGCGACGCGGACGCCGCGGAAGCGGGTCCGGCGGCTCGCGAGCGGTCGTCGCTGCGGGCGGGTCGCGTTTCACCTCGCTGCAACGAACTCTATATGCTCGGACGAACGAAGTGGTCCATGCGCAACCCATGGGTCCACGACGACATGTCGGACGCGGCCAGCGGCGGATACGACGGCAACGTCCGACTGCTCGCGGTCGGCGTCTGGGGAGTGCTCGCCGCCGCAGTGGGCGGGTTCGTTCTTCTTTCGGCTGGTGGGTTCGTCGACATCGGGACCGACGGCGCTGCGCTGCAGACGGCCGTCACGTCCGTTGTCGCGGGAGTGACGTTCGTGCTCCTCGTTCCGCTTTTGCTGAAGCTTCTCACGATCTCGCGGCTGCTCGCGACGGTCGCGTTCGCCGCGACTGCGCTGGCGCTGGGGCGGTTCGTGTGGGAGCGAGAGGCGGGGCGGATCGAGCGCCTCGCGGCGAGCGGTGAATCCCTTGACGGTTCGGGCGCGGCGGGCGTTCCGAGTGCGTCGGCCGAGAAGCTAGTCGACCTGCTCGACGTGCTGTTCGGGCTCGTTGGCGTCGTGTGATACCGCGGCCGCCGGGCGACCCAGTGCTCGACGCGACCGATGCGTCGACGGCGGCAGTAGACGCCTCTGTCGCCGCCGAGGGGACTCAATCGGGAACAAAGAGTTTTGCCACCGGGGCGACCACGCACGAGGTATGAGCATCGACGAGTACGACGTCGTCGTGGCGGGTGCTGGCACCGCCGGCTGTTACGCGGCCGCGACGATCGCGAACGAGGGGCTCGACGTCGTGATCGTCGAGCGGAAAGACGCCGAGGAGGCGGGCCACATCGCCTGCGGCGACGCGCTGAAGGGCGCGGACGCCTTCCCGGAGGCGATCCCGAAATCGCAGCTCGAACCGGCGTTCACCAACACCGGCGTCGACCACGGGCGCTTCGAGATCCCACAGGAGGACACGGTCCTCGAGATCCCCGTTCCCGGCGAACTCGCCGTCATCGACCGCTGGGAGTACGGCCGTCGGATCATCGAAGGGGCCGAAAACGCTGGCGTCGACTTCCATTACGACACCGTCATCAACGACGTGATACAGACCGACAGCGGCCGCGTCACCGGACTGCGGGCCAAACGGAAGGGCCAGCCGAGAACGTACGCGGCGGACGTCGTCATCGACGGTGCCGGGTCGCTGTCGCTGCTTCAGGACAAGGCAGACTTCTCGGAGACGACGTTCGACACGAACGTGCGGTACTCGCAGTTCTGTTCGGCCTACCGCGAGATCGTCGAGGTGCCGGAGCCGGTGGAGTGGGACGACGCCTTAGTGTTCAAAGCCACCGACCGCGCCGCGGGCTACCTCTGGTACTTCCCGCGGACCGCGACCGAGATCAACGTCGGGCTCGGCTTCCAGATGAACGAGGAGCCGATGCAGCTCGTCGAGGCGCTGAAACGCGACCTCCGGAACCGCCCCGAGTTCGAGGGCGCGGAGGTCCGCGACAAGCTCGGTGCCGCCCTCCCGACGCGCCGCCCGTACGACTCCGCGGTCGCACCGGGATACATGGCGGTCGGCGACGCGGCCGGGCACGTCAATCCCACCACCGGCGGCGGCATCGCCGGGGCGGCGTACGCGGGCAAGTACGCCGGCGAACAGGCGGTGAAGGCGATCGCCGACGGCGACGTGAGCGAGGAGAACCTCTGGCGGTACAACACGCGCGTCATGGACCACTTCGGCGGGCGCTACGCCGGCCTCGACGTGTACAACGTCCTCTCGACCGCGGTCGACGTCGACGACCTGATGGGATTGCTCGCGTCGCTGCCGGGCGAGAAGCTCGCCGAGGCGCTGTACGAGGGGTCGACATCGATGTCGTTCGGGCTGAAGGTGAAGGCGGCTATCCAGAGCTTCGGCTACTGGGGAACCATCCGGAACTTCTATCAGACGAAGTCGCTCGCGGACGAACTGCTCGACCACTACGACTCGTACCCGACCAGTCCGGCCGCGATGGCAAACTGGACGAGCGAGCGCGACGCGATCATGGACCGCGTGTACGAGACGACCGGCGCGGACCCGAAGTACTGAGTGCGATCGGGCTGCGGTCCGAATTTTCCCCAATTAATCCCACGTCACCCACAGCAGGAACGCGAGCGCGAGCGTCTGTAGCGCGTGGACGATGACTCCCGCTCGCCACGCGAGCGGCGGCATGTCGGTGGCGAACCAGCCGGACAACACCGGATGAAACGAGTAGATATACACCGAGATTGCGTTCTGCGCGAGCAAGAGCCCGCCGAACACCGCCAGCCCGGCCGCGTGTTTCGACCGGATTGTGAGGTAGTTGCGCGCCCAAATGTACGTGAGCGCGAACAGCATCGCGACGTTGAGAGCGACGCTGATCCGCGCGACATCTATCCACGGCATCGCAGTAGTCGCCTCCGATGAGCCGCTCCCGCCGTCGGAACGAAATCGCTCACAGCGGTCGTCCCTCCGCGATCTCCTCGACGAGGTCCCAGTGGCGCTGGGTTCCCTCGGTAGGGTAATACACCGTCCCGTAGCCATCACCGGTGCGTGTCACCACGTCGTGGTCGCGGAGTACGTCTAAGTGATGTCGCACCGTCGTGTAGTCCAAATCGAGTCGGTCTGCGAGCTGGTTCGCGTTCCGCGGGCGCTTGTCTATCGCCCGGAGAATCCGGACTCGATTCGGGCCGCCGCGGGTCCCGGTGAGCACGTACCAGAGGACGGCCTCCATACCCGGACAGAAGGGGCTCGCGACGCCTAAACCTACCGCCACGGCGGCTCGATATCCCCCGGATCATGTGGCTAGCTCGCCCCACCGATTCCGTCACCGACACGCCGGATCGCGCCGGCGAGCACGTCGACGCCAATCTCGATGTCGGCCTCGACGACGTCGAACTCGCTCGTGTGGTGTCCGCTCGGGTGGTCCGTCCCGACGCCAACGTAACAGGCGAGTCCACCGCGGTCTTGTACCCGCTGCATCATGTAGGTCGCGTCCTCGGAGCCGCCGAGGTCGCCGCGGTCGCGGACCGACGTGACGCCCTCGACGCCAGCGGCGACCGCGCCGATCACGTCGGCGAGCGCGTCGTCGCTTTTCGCGCTCGGAGCCTCGCCCTTCGTGGCGATCTCCACGTCGCAGTCGTGCATCGCCGCGGCCGAGGTGAGAATTCGATCCGCGTGCTCGGACGCGTACTCGGCCAACTCGGTCGTCGCACCGCGGACCTCACCCTCGATGTACGACTCTGCCGGGATGACGTTCGTCGCCGTGCCGCCGCCGACCAGTCCGGCGTTCACTCGGGTCGGGCCGTCCGCGTGTCGGGGGATTCCGTAGAGATTCTGGATCGCCGCGGCCATCGCCTGTACCGCGTTGCGGCCCGCCTCGGGTCGCGCTCCCGCGTGGGCGGACTCGCCCGTGAAGTCGGCGCGGAAGTGCCGGACCGCGAGGAACCCGTCGATCCCGCAGACGATCTCGCCGGAGGGGTGATCCAACCCGACGTGGACCGCGTAGAGGTAGTCGACATCGTCGAGGTGACCGGACTCGGCCATCGGTCGCCCGCCAGCGACCTGTTCTTCACCCGGCTGGAAGAACACCTTCAGCGTGCCCGAAAACGCCGAATCGAGGACGGCGTCGAGCGTCGCCAGCCCGATGGTCGCGTGGGCGTCGTGGCCGCAGGCGTGCATGTACCCCTCGGTCTCCGAGCGGAACCCTTCCCTCGCGGGGAGGTGGAACTGTTCGTCGGACTCCGTGACCGGCAGCGCGTCGATGTCGACGCGCAGGCCGACCACGGGGCCGTCGCCGCGTTCCGCGACGGCGACGCACCCGGTGTGGCCGCCCGTCATCCGATCGAGGACCGCGGGATCCGCGCCGGCGTCGCGGGCGCGAGCCTCCCACTCGGCGAGCTCGTCGTCGGCGGGGACGTTCATCCGATCGCCGGTTGCGAGCGCGTCGGGACCAACATGTAGTTCGGTCAGATCCCGCTCGCGGAGCGCAGAGACGATCCGGGAGGTCGTGTAGAACTCACACCACGCGGGCTCCGGGTGCCGGTGGAGGTCGCGGCGGAACGCGCAGTACTCGTCGCCGTCGTGGACTGGCATACGTACCTGGTGGCCGGGATGGGGCTTAAATTCTAGTCGCGCCGGTGCCCGAGCGGCTTCTTCTGGTCGACCTCGACCTCGACGTGGATCGAGTCGGGGAAGTCGCGCGCCACCACGTCGCGGGCGATGTCGTCGGAGCCGTGGATCTCCATTGACCGCTTGTACACGTCGTAGCTCCACGGCGAGAACTCGTCGCCGGCGCGCAGCTGTTTATATAGTGGCACGTTGAGCTTCTCGGCTGGCGTGGCGTGCGGCCCTTTACACTCCGCGCCCTTGCGTTCAAGAGTCGTCTTCAGCTCTTGGACGGTCTCAGATAACACGTCTCGGTCGCCGGAGGCGAACGAGAGTTTCGTGACGAAGGTCATGGGGGTTGTGCATGTGTGGTGGCCCGAAGGCTAAAAGCGCACCTACCTGTCTGGCTATCTGTGGTGGATCGTCTGGCTCGGGGGGAGGCGCTAAAAAACGGACACACATCGGCTGCTGCTGGGCACGCAAATCCGCCGATGGCGGCTGAAACGGTCGGTGGGTTCGTGAGTCCGACACCCTCTTTAGGGGTGATTGCTTACCTGACGCTAATGACGGTCGAAGCGACAAGCGCTGGAGCCATCCTCTTCCGCGACACCCGCGGCGAACGGGAGTATTTGCTCCTGAAGAGCCGACCGGGGGACTGGGAGTTCCCGAAAGGCGGGGTCGAGGGGGACGAGGAGCTTCAGCAGACGGCGATCAGAGAAGTCGGCGAGGAGGCCGGAATCGAGGATTTCCGGCTGATAGACGGCTTCCGCGAGGAGTACGACTACGTGTTCGAGGCGAACGGCAACACCATCCACAAGACGGTTCACCTGTTCATCGCGCGCTCGTTCGAGGCCAGCGCCGAGATCTCGAACGAACACCGCGACCTGCAGTGGCGCGACTACGACCAGGCGATCAACACGATCACCCAAGACGGCCCCCGCGAGATCCTCGAAGACGCTCACGAGTACCTCGACGAGCGAAAAGACGACGAGACGGACGAGTACGTCTGACCGACCGCGGCAACCGCGTCGGGCGGACCGTTTTTATCCGCCGGAGCCGACTCCCGAGTCGTGACTCCGGACGCCGAGTTCGGCTACGAACTCCTCGTCTGTCGGTACGCCGAACTGGCGTGGCATCCGGGAGACGGTCCGCGTCCGGCGATCGTCTCCCGCCAGCTCGGCACCCGCGAGCGCCGCTGGGACACCGTCGTCGTCGAGGTGGACCCCGCGTCGCTCGCGGCGCGCCGGAGGTTCGGCGACGAGACCATCGGCTCGGACCTCCTCCACGTCGTCCGGCACGCGCCCGCCGACTGGGCGTGGTACCGCGACGCGCTCCCCGACCCCGGCTACCCGTGGCGATACGTCCGAGAGGCGATCCACCGGGCCGCCGGTCGGGACCTGATCGAGACGCGCCGCGACGGCAACCGGATACAGATCCGTCGGCTGCGACCGTATCCGGACTGGGTCGAGCGGATCGTCGCGGTCGAGAACAAGCCGGACCTCGACGCCAGCGCGGCCGACAGGCTCGCCGACCAGCTCGCACACGATGTGGAGACCGCCCTCGCCGACGAGGTCTGGCTCGCGACCGAGACGACCGGCGACCGGATAGAGCGCGCCCTGCTGCGCGAGATGCCCGTTGAGGCGGGAGTGCTCGCAACAGACTTCTCCGCGGGCGTCGACGTCGAGAGCGGCGACGTGGCGTGGCACCCGAGCGATCTGTCGCCGACGGGCCGCTCCCGAGATGACGCGGCGACGATCCGCCGACTGGAGATCGCGGAGCGGGCGTACGGGAAGGGATGGCGGTCGTTTCACGACACGATGCGGCCCGACTGTCGGGGCTTCGAACTCCGTCGAGAGGGACGCGCGCTGGTGCCCTACTGTACCGCCAAGGAAAAACTCCCGACCGCCCGGGAGTGTTCGGGGTCGTGCCCGCAGTTCTCGCCCGAACCGCCGCAGTGGCGCACGAACGGGTGGCCGATCGAGGGCGGTCCCGGAAAGGGAGTTCGGCAGCTTCTGGACCGTCGCCGCGAGCGGGAGCGCGACGCGGTCGCGGACGCCGGCTCGGACCCCCGTTCGAATGGGACCGGCTTCGATGGCGACGCCTGACGAGATCGGTTCCGATCGCGACGCCGAACGTCCGACAGATTCCGGAGTGACGGATCGCCGCCCGGTCGATGCCGCCGGAGCCGACTACGCCAGCGCCGCCGCCAGCTTTTCGACGGGATGCGGCGGCTCGTCGGCGTCGCCGTCGCGGTCCTTCAGCTGCGTCCGACAGGAGGCTCCGGGCGCGACGACCGCGTCCCCGTCGCTCGCGTCCACCTGCTCGTAGAGCGTCTCGCCGATCGCCTTGCTCATCGCGTAGTGCTCAGCCTCGTAGCCGAAGGATCCGGCCATCCCGCAACACGAGGAGTCGAGCGGGTCGACGCCGTAGCCGGCGCGGCGGAGCACCCCCACCGCGTGGTGGTCCTTCTTCGTCGCCTTCTGGTGGCAGTGGCCGTGATACGTGAGTGACTCCGTCGGCACGTCGAGCGTCAGCGTCTCGTCGAGGCGGTGAGCGTCGACGAACTCCATGATTCCGTAGGTGTTCTCCGAGACGGCCGCAACGTCGTCGTCGGGGACCGGACTGGCGTCACCGTCGAGCAGGTCGTGGTAGTCGGACTGGAGCATGACGGCGTCGGTCGGCTCGACGACCACCACGTCTTTGCCCGCTCGGACCTCGGGCGCGAGCGTCTCGACCGCGTCTCTCGCCGTCGCGCGCGACTTCTCTAACATCCCCTTCGAGTGCGGGGGCCGACCGCTGCCGTCGATGTCCGGAATCCGCACGTGACAGTTCGCGGCCTCCAACACGCGCACCGCGGCCTTGCCGGCACCGGGGTTCGTGTACGTCGTGTACACGTCGGGGAACAACAACACCTCGCGGTCGGCCTCAGCGCGCGGGACGCCCGCCCCGCCGCGGGCCTCGAACCAGTCGGTGAGGCTCTCGGACCGGAACGTGGGGAGGTTCCGCTCTCTGGCGACGCCGAGGAGCTTCTCGCCGATCACGCCCGCGCCCGGCAGCTTGTTCGGGAGGTTCGACAGCGGCGCGAGCTTCGACCCCAGAGGAGCGAGCGACTCGAAGCTCCCCAGCAGCCGGGTCCGGAGGTCGACCCCGTGCTCCTCGTGGTGGGCGTGCTCGACCTCGGCTTTCAGCTTCGCCATGTCGACGCCGCTCGGACAGTCGACCTTACACCCCTTACAGCCGACACACAGGTCCATCACCTCGGTGACGAACTCGTCGTTCGTAGGATCCTCGGGGAGTTCTCCGCTCATCGCCCCACGGAGCAGGTTCGCGCGTCCGCGGGTTGCCTGTATCTCCTCGTCTGCGGCGCGGTAGGTCGGACACATCACGCCCCCGGTCGTCTCCTGTGGACCGCGGCAGCCGCCGCAGCCGTGACAGAGTTCGACCATCCCCTGCATCCCGTTGTCGACGGCCCATTCGAGCGCGGGGTCAAACCCCTCGTCGTACTCGTACTCCGAGTCGAATCGGAGATCCGCGCTCATGTCGTGGTCGCCGCAGACGTTCCCGGGGTTGAGCAGCCAGTCGGGATCGAACGCGGTCTTCAGATCGCGGAAGGCATCCCACAGGTCGTCGCCGTAGAGCTTCCGGTTCCACTGCGTCCGCGCGTGACCGTCGCCGTGCTCGCCCGACACCGACCCGCCGAGTCGGACGACGGCGTCCGTGACCCGGTCCGCGATGTCGACCATTGCGTCCACCTCCTCGACGTTCTTCGTGTTGATCAGCGGACGGATGTGGAGCACGCCGGGACCGGCGTGCGCGTAAAAGGTCGCGAACGTGTCGTTGTCGTCGAGAATCTCTTGGAACTCGCGGGTGTACTCGGGGAGGTGCTCCGGCGGGATCGCGCAGTCCTCGATGAAGGAGATGTGCTTCTCGTCCGTGGTTCGCGAGAGCAAGATCGGGAGCCCGGACTTTCGCATCTTCCAGAAGCGCTCGCGGTCGTCGGGGTCGTGTGCTTCCATCGCGTCGACGGCGCGGCGAGGCTGGCTCGTCTCCTCCGCGGCCCCCGCACTGGGCGTTTCGATCGTCTCCGGGCCGCCCTCGGCCGCCGTCCCAACGCGATCGGCGACGAGGTCCGCGACCTTCTGTCGCCCTTCCGCGTCGCTTTCGGCGTAGAACTCGACCAAGAGCACGGAGTTGGTCCCGTCGGGCAACATGTCGACCACGTCCGCGAACTCCGGCGTGTCGGCCGCGAGCCCGAGCAGCACGTCGTCCATTACCTCGACGGCGGCGGGGTCGTGTTCGAGGATCGGAGCCACGTCCTCCATCGCGTCCAACAGGTCGTCGTAGGTGAGCAGCGCGACCGACTTCGTCTCGGGAATCTCCACGAGTGAGACGGTCGCCTCCGTCACCGTCGCGAGCGTCCCCTCGCTGCCGGCCATGAGTCGGCCGAGATTGACGACGCCCTCCTCGCCGTACTCGCCGCGGTACTCCGCGAGCAGCCGGTCGAGGTTGTAGCCGGAGACGTTGCGTTTCATCTCCGGGTAGCGCTCGTCGATCTCCGACGCTTCCTCGTCGAGGATCTGCACGATCTCGGCGTGGATCCGCGGGAGGAGGTCGTCGCTCTCGGAGTCCGCAGAGTCGCGCAGGTCGTCGACCCGCTCCTCGCCGAAGGTCGTCACGGTGCCGTCCGCGAGCACGACTTCGAGTTCTTCGACGTAGTGGTCCGTCTTCCCGTACTTCAGCGAGTGCGACCCGGTGGAGTTGTTGCCGATCGCACCGCCGACGGCGGACTTGTCGCGCCACGCCGGGTCGGGCGCGAACTTCAGTCCGTCCGACTCGACTGCGGCGTTGAGATCGCCGACGTACGCGCCGGCTTGCACGCGGGCCGTCGCCGCTTCCGCGTCCGTCTCGATCACCGCGTCCATCTCGCCGGAGAGGTCGAGGACGACCGCCTCGTTGACGGTCTGGCCCGCGAGCGACGTGCCGCCGCCGCGCGGGAGCACCGGAATCCCCTCCTCGAAGCAGTACTCGTGGACGGCGGCGATATCGGCGGTCGACTCGGGAATCACCACGCCGATCGGGGTGACCTCGTACGCCGAGGCGTCGGTCGCGTACAGCCGCTTCGAGTACTCGTCGAACCGCACGTCGCCGTCGACCCGGCGGTCCAGCGCGTCGACGAGGTCCGGTCTATCGACCGATCCCCCGGTGTAATCGAAGTCCCCCCCGTCCCGCGGGTCCGGCGTGTTAGTTGCCATGCAGATCTGTCACGGTCGAACGGTCAAAAACCTCCTGACGTCGGCGAGACGACCGCGCCGGAACTGACGGCCGAACGACGGGTTTCGGAATCAGTCACGAACGATCGGCATAACACCCATATGCGTCCCCTCGGAACGTCCGGTATGTCACTCGCCGACCGATCGACGTTCAAACGTCGGCTCGACGATCTCGGGGTCACCGTCAGCGAGGGCCCCGAGAGCGCGTGCCGAGATCTGATAGCCGAGGCCGCAGGCGACCCGGCCGTCGGCGTCTCTGACGCGCCACTTCCCGACGGGATCGAGACGGAGCCGACGACAGCGGATCTACGAGCGGCACACACCGGCGTCACCGACGCCGAACTGGGCGTCGCCGAGTACGGCAGCGTCGCGATCGAAGCCGATGCCGCGGGCACCGAGCCGGTGAGCCTCTTCGTCGACCGCCACGTCGTCGTCCTCCGCGAGCGCGACCTCGTCCCGGACATGCCCGACGCCTTCGACTGGCTTGGTCCCAAGGCCCGCGAGGGGTCTGTCGACGTGGTGTTCGCGACCGGCCCGAGCGCGACCGCCGACATGGGCGGGCTCGTCCACGGCGCGCACGGCCCGAAGGAGGTCCATGTGGTGTTGCTTCGGGAGGAGGCGGCGGACGGCGAGGCGACGGACGAGGGACTGGAGGCCGAGGCGGAGGAAGCCGATGAGTAGCGACGCCGCGAAGGCCGATCGGATCCGGGAGCTGATGGCGACCGAGGGCGACGCGGTCGCCGAGAACACCCGCGGATTCAACAAGGGGCGATACGACTCTACGTCGCGGCTCGACGACTACGAGGAGCTGAAGGGGGCCGCACGAGACATAAAAGAGGACGCGATCGCGCGGCTCCCGGAACTGATCGAGGAGGTCAAAGAGACAGTGGAGGCCAACGGCGGCACCGTCTACGTCGCCGACGACGCCGCGGACGCCAACCGCTACATCACGGAGCTGACCGCCGACGAGCGTGACGCCGACCGCCTCGTAAAATCGAAGTCGATGACCTCGGAGGAGATCGAGGTCAACGAGGCGCTCGAAGCCGAGGGCGTCGAGGTGATCGAGACCGACCTCGGCGAGTGGGTGCTCCAGCTGGCCGACGAGGCCCCGTCGCACATCGTCGCGCCGGCGATTCACAAATCTCGCGAGGGGATCGCGGAGCTGTTCGAAGAGCGGTTCGACCCGGACGACCCGCCGGAGACCGCAGAGGAACTGACGATGTTCGCCCGCGCGCGCCTCGGCGAACTCATCGAGGACGCCGACGTGGGGATGACGGGCGCGAACTTCATCGCGGCCGACTCGGGCACCATGCTCTTGGTCACGAGCGAGGGGAACGCCCGGAAGACGGTGACCGCGACGGACACCCACGTCGCGGTCGCCGGCGTCGAGAAGATCGTCCCAAGCGTCGAGGAGTTCGCCCCCTTCGTCGAGCTGATCGGCCGCTCCGGGACCGGCCAGGACGTGACCTCCTACATCTCGACGCTCACGCCGACGATCGACTCACCGGTGCCGGACTTCCAGAACGACGACGACCCCCTCGCCGACGGCTCCGGCGACGACCGCGACTTCCACCTCGTGTTGATCGACAACGGTCGGCTGGCGATGCGCGACGACGAGGAGCTGAAGGAGACGCTGTACTGCATCCGGTGTTCCGCCTGTTCCAATTCCTGCGGGAACTTCCAGAGCGTCGGCGGCCACGCCTTCGGCGGCGAGACGTACTCCGGGGGCATCGCCACCGGCTGGGAGGCTGGCATCGAGGGGCTCGACACCGCCGCCGAGTTCAACGACCTCTGTACCGGCTGTTCCCGTTGCGTCCCGGCGTGTCCCGTCGAGATCGACATTCCGTGGATCAACACGGTCGTCCGCGACCGGATCAACCGCGGCGAGGCCGACCGGAGCCAAGTCGACTGGATGTTTGAGGAGCTGGTGCCGGACGAGGAGCCGGCCGGCCTCGACATCGGGACCCGGATCGTTGGCAACTACGAGACGCTCGCGAAGTGGGGGAGTCGGACCGCACCGATCGCGAATCGGCTCGCGGACCTCGGCCCGCTGCGGGCGCTCGGCGAACGGGTGGCGGGGATCGACCGCCGCCGCGACCTCCCCGACTTCGCGAGTCAGTCACTCGTCGACTGGTTCGGTTCCCGAGGGGGATCTGCCGTCCCGACCGAAGAAGCGAGCCGCGAGGCCGTCCTCTACCCGGACACCGCGACAAACTACGTCGACGTCGAGCGTGGGAAGGCGGCCGTGCGCGCGCTGGAGGCGCTCGACGTACACGTCGAGATTCCCGATTTGCCGGGAAGCGGTCGTCCGCCGCTCTCGCAGGGTATGGTCGAGACGGCGGAAGCGAAAGCCGAAGACGTGTACGCCGGGCTTGCGCGCCACGTCGACGCCGGCAGCGACGTGGTCGTCATCGAGCCGAGCGACCTCGGTATGTTCCGCCGCGAGTACGAGAAGTTCCTGCCCGCCGCATCCCACGAGCAGCTCTCCGACGCCAGCTACGACGTGATGGAGTACCTCTTCGGCCTGTTAGACAACGGCGGCGATCCCGCCGCGCTGCGCGCGCCGGCCGAGGGGACCGGCCCTGTCGCGTCCGGGGCGCGCGTCGCGTATCACCCGCACTGTCAGGCCCGGACGATCGGCGTCGGCGAGCACGCGACCGCGGTGATGGAGCGGCTCGGCTACGACGTGCGGGTCTCCGACACCGAGTGCTGCGGGATGGCCGGCTCGTTCGGCTACAAACACGACTACTACGAACTGAGCATGGACGTTGGCGAGCCTATCAGAGAGCAGTTCGGCGACACCGACCGGACGGTCGTCGCCGCCGGCACGTCCTGTACCGAACAGATTGACGCGCTGCTCGGGGACGCGCCGATGCACCCGGTCCAGTTGGTCGCGCCGCGGGAGTAAGAACGTCTATCTGCGCCGCGGCTCGTCCCGGCGTCTGACGGGCGTCGTTCGACAACGAACGCTTATTAGGCGCGCTCGTGACCGTATCTGATATGAACGCGGCTCCACAGGAGATCACGTCGCTCGTCGGCCGTGAGGTGTACTCGAACAACGGGGTTTTCGTCGGTGAGATCGAGGACGTGCGCCTCGACTTGGACGCACAGGCGGTGACCGGACTCGCGCTCGCCGAACTCAACCACGAACTGTTCGCCGGGCGCGTCGAGCGGAACACGGGTGTCATCGTCCCGTACCGCTGGGTGCGCGCCGTCGGCGATGTCGTGTTGGTCAACGATGTTATCGAGCGGTTCGACACCGAATCAGACGAACAGGAGGCCGACGCCGGACAGTCGCCCCGGTGAGGGGACGCCAGAGAACGGTCTCAGAACGGTAGCGCGTCGCGCAGGGTCGATAAGACGCCGCCGCTCGTCCGGCGCTTTTCGTCGAACACGGGGTACACCGCGTCGAGCAGTTCCGTCTCGTTCTCGAACCGCCGCTGGGGGAGTTCGTCGAACACCGCGTCGATCGAAACGGTTCGCCCCGCGGCGTCGTACGGGATCTCGGGGTCGTCGAGCGCGCCGACGATCTCCTCGCTCGTCGCGGGGAACGACACGCCAGCCTCCTCGATCCGGGCGTCGAGCACGGCGATCCCGAACTCGATCGCCTCCGGTTCCGAGGATCCGCCGCCGGGTGGGCGTGCTGCCATCGCCGCGGCCTACTCGCCCCGAACGCTTGAAACCCATGCTCTCCGGGAGGGATCTCCCACTCGGACGGCGTCCTCGCCTCACTCCGGCAGCGACTCCTCCGGCGGCGCGGCGTCGAGCACGCCGAGTTCGATCCCGTCGCCGGCGCGGTCGAACGCGGCGACCGCGTCGTCGTCGTACGGCGGGACTGCGACGATCACGACCGCGGCGAGGTCGTCCGTCTTCGAGACGCCGAGGAACCCCTTCGGGTGCGAGAGGAACCGCGCTCCGCCCCGGTCGACTGGCGTCCCGAGGTCGACGCCGAACACGGCGTTCACCGCGCCGCCCACGCTGGCTGGCGTGAAGTGGGTCAGCACGGGCGTCTCCGGATCGAGCCCGGTGTCGGTCTCGAAGTCGCCGGCTCGTGTCGACGAGAGCCGGAGGTTCGTCTCCGCTGGGTCGCGGTCGTCGGCGCGATCGAGCAGGACAGTCAACAGGTCGCGCGTGATGTGAATCACGGTGACCGGAATTCGCCCGCGATGGACGGCGATCGAGTTTCAGTCACGGTCAGATCCCGATCGCGTTGCGGAGCGTCTTCGCGTATAGTCCCGGTGCCTTGCATCTGGACCCGGAGAGCGCGTCCTCGACCGCGATCGCGGCCCGCTCGTGAACGCCGACGCCGTGGCCGACCAGCACGCGGTCGGGGTCGCGGCCGGACAGCGCCACCGTCGGGGGCGTGAGCCGGAGCATCGGGTGGACGCCGAGCCGCTCGCGGTCGCCGCGGAAGTACGACGCCGAACCGAGCGACTCGGGAACGACGAGCGTCTCGCCGTCGAAGAAGCCGACCTCCTGCCACGGCGGCACGGTGCTGTCGCGGATTCGAAACGCCTTGAAGCCGGTGTCGGCCAGCCGAGACCCGAACCGCTCGACGGGCGCGTCGAGACCCTCCGCGACGCCGGTCATCCAGTCCGCGACGTAGACGGAGACCTCGTGGCGGTTCGCGATCTTCGCCGCGTCGCGCTCGTGGCGGTCGAAGCCGACGACGACGCCGGCGACGGTACCGAGGTCCGCGAGGAGGTCGTCGACGCCCGGCGCGTCGACCGGGTCGAACACCCACACGTCGTCCGCGTCGGTCTCGTCGTTCGGTACCGCGACCGCGTGGCTCGCACGCTCCATCGTCTCGTTCGGGTAGGCGATCCAGCCAACGCCGCGATCGTGTCTGTCGATCTCGTGGATGTCAGCCTCGCCGTCCGCTTTCATTCCCATGCCTCTATTCGGGGCCGAATCCCTTTCAACCCGTCTCCGCGGGCGCGGCTTCACCCGTGGTGTCGCAGTCGCGACGCCGAACGCCCTCGGTCCCTACGAGTCCGCCTCGTCGACGATCCGGTCGCGGATGTCGCCGGCGTCGACCGGTGCCCACGCCTCGATGTCGTACGTCACGTCTGCGAGCGTCTCCAGTCGCTCGGTGTCGCTCTCGCCGATGGCTGCGATGGCGTCTGCAGAGAGGCGATCGAGCACCGCTGCAGCGAGCGCTTCGCGGTCGACGCTCCGGTCCGGCACGTCGAGGATGTGCGGGAGGTCCTCAGCGTCGGCCGGCAGTGACGGGAACGCGGCGGGACCGACCGCGAGCGCGACGGCGTCGCGGTCCGCGTCGGGATCGGCAACGGCGTCGGTGTCGCCGCCGTTCGCTCCGCTTGGCGGCGCGACTGTCTCCGGCGTCGCTCCCGCTTCCGAGAGGGCGGCCGGCGGCGCGGGAACGAGCGCGTACTCCGCGACGGCGATATCGATGGCGGCGGCGATGGCTTCGTCGTCGACCGCCGCGCGCTGTTTGAACGCGAGTTCGGAGAGCGCCCGGGAGAGTTCCGCGCGGGTGAGCCAGCCGAACAGGTCGACGACGCCGGCGAGGTCGTCGCGGGCCGCCACGCTCGGCGCGTCGTCCGCCGTCACGTCTCGTCACCCGGCGCTGCGTCCGGTTTGTGGTTCTCGGCGGGCCGGTGACCGTTCTGGTGCTGGCGAACGCTCTGGGTGTCTCTCCTTCCACGGTCGTCGTCGCTGTCTCCGCCGTCGCCGTCGCCGCTGTCGCCGTCGTCCGTCATCGATTCGGCAGCGGCGGCGACCGATGTGGCGTCCGCGTCCGTGACGTCCGCGATGTCGGCGCGGGCCGCGTTCGCGACATCTGTTGGCGATATCGGCGCGTCTCGCCACGCCGGAAGCCGGGTGTCAGGCCCCGGTCGGCCGAGCGCGTCGGCGTACGTCTCGACCTGCGCGCGCTCGTCCTCGCGGTCGTACGCGAGTCCGTTGAACGCGGCGTCGGTCTCGTATCCCCGAATCAGGTCGGCGGCTTCCTCGCGGTAGCGCGCTGCGAGGGTGTCATACTCGACTGCGACGCCCGCGTTCTCGACCGCGCGCAGGGTCGCCGCGCCGACCGCCCGGCTCATGTCGGCGAGTCCGGTCGGGCCGTCGACGGACCGGTGGTCGTGTTCGTACCGCCCGAGGTCGACCTGCGCGCTGTCCGTGAACCCGGCGTGTTCGAACGCCTCGCCGAGCGTTCCGACCTCCAGCCCCCAGCCGCGCTGGAGTCGGAGCCGCGAGACGAGGTCGCTCGTCGCCGCGAACTCGCCGGCGAGCGCGTAGCGGAACGCGTCGAGGTACGCCACGATGCCCGCACCGTTCGCACCGGCCTCGCCATTCGCGTCGGTAGCGCCGCCAGTACCGTCGGTGTCGCCGCTGTCGGCGAGCGCCCGCACGAGCGGGCGGAAGAACAGCCGGAATAGCCGCCCGTACAGCGACCCGTCCTCGACCCGGGCGTAGTATCCCTTCGCGAAGTCGTGGCCGCGGGCGAGCGGGAACAGCAGGCGGTTGACGAACGCCGGCGAGTACGTCTTCGTGTCAGCGTCGTGGACGACGACGTACTCCGAATCGAGGGCGCGTCCGAGGCCGAGCCACACGTCGCGGCCCTTGCCGCGGCTGCCGTCGATCCCATGGTCGCGGAGCAGGTCCGCCAGCCGGGGACCGCCACACCAGAGCGTCTCCACGTCCACGTCGAACCCGTCGAGCCAGCGGACGAAGGGCTCCACGCGCTCCGCCGACGCGCGAAGAGGGACGATCACGCGGGCCGGCGCGACGGTTTCGAGCGCGGTCAGGACGTGTTCGGACGCGAGCGTCCCGTACTCGCGCTCCGTCATCGGCACCACGACCGCCGCCCGGCCGGTGGGGGCGTCCGGCCGGTGATCGGTCAACGCGTGCAGCGTGGTCACGCGTTCTTGCACGTATTCCATTGAGAGTCTGCAGGGACGCGACACCCTAAATAGGTGCGATACCCGCGGAGCGTTCCGGTCTCGGACGGTCGCGGCCCTCGCGTGTCGAGGATCCGGGCAGCCGTCCCCGCGATCGCGTCATGTTGTCGGTTCCGCGCCGGCCGCGCCGCCCGGCACGCGGCCCGCTCGATCGAGGAGCGCGTAGGCGACGACGAGCACGGCGAGCCCGCCGGCGAGCGCGAGGAAGACGGAGTCGTAGGCGGCACCCGCCTCGATCGCCTCGCCGACGACCCACGAGCCGGCCGCCTGCGCAGACATCATGCCCGCCGAGAACACGGCGTACGCTGACGCGCGGGACTCGTCCGGCAGCGACGCGAGGAGGTAGGTGTCGCCCGCGGGAAACAGCATGTGGATCGCGAACCCGACGACGACGCTCGCGGCGACGACCGGCACGATCCCCGACGCGAGGACGACGAATACGACGCCGACGACGAACGTCGAGACGATCCCGAGGAGGTACGGAACGTGCGGGAGCCGGTCGGCGAGGTCGCCGGAGACGAGGAATGCGGGGACTCCCGCGGCGAAGATCACCGTAAGCAGGTTGCGAGCGGTCGTCTGTGGGAGTCCCTTGTCAACCATGTACAGCTCGTAGAAGTTGAACAGCCCCTGCCAGACGAAGCTCGTGAGTCCCATCAGCACGACGCCCGCGAGGATGAGCTTCCACTCTCCCCGCGCGGCACCGGCGAAGTCGGTGTCGCGCGAGCCGGCGTCCGGGAGATCGGTCCGGCTCGCGAGCGCGACGAAGACGAGCGTGCCGGCGGCTGCGACCGCGGCGAGCCCATAGAAGGCGGCGCGCCAGTCGTACCACAGCGCGACGGTGACGACGGGCGCGGCGGCGACGGCCGCCAGCTGGCTCGCCATCCCGTGGACGCCCATCACGCGACCGACGCGGCCGGGAAACAGCTCCGCGATGAACGGGTTCGCGGCCACGAAGTAGACGCCGGAGGCGCAGCCGATGGCGAACGCGGCGACCATCAGCGTCGGCACGCCGGGAGCCAGCGCGACGCCGAGCGCGCCGAGCGTCAACACCGCACCGGACCCGAGGATGACGAACCGGCGAGAGACGCGAGTGAGCGCCCACCCGGCCGGGATCCGGGGCGCGGCCGAACCGAGCCACGCGAGCGTGACGATGAGTCCGGCGGTCCCTTCGCCGATCCCGAACTCGCCGATGAACTCGCCCACGAGCGGGGCGAACACGACCCGCGCGAAGTTCATGAGGAAGACGAGGGCACAGAGCGAACCGAACAGCCGAGTCCGTGACACGAGCGAACTTCTCGGCGACGGGAGACAAGCGTTGCGAAAGGCCGCAACGTCGCGTCGATCGAGGCGCGTGGACGGGGATCGATGCGACCGATCGGCGGCCGCAACTGCCCGCGCCGTCCGACCGGCGTCGTACGGGGTTTTTATACAGCCGCGTGATCAATCCCAACTCATGCAATCGACACGGAAGGGACTCCGGGACGGCGACCTGTTCAAGGACACGTACGAGCGGCTCAACTGCGCCGACTGCGAGATGGTCTTGAAAAAGCAAAACGACCCCGACGAGGTGTTCTCCGTCCGCGTCTGCCCGGAGTGCGGTGCCAAGTACAAGGAACTCCGCTGAGCCCCTCTCGGGATCCGCGAGTCCGGATCGTCAGTCGCCTACGTCCCCGCCGATCCGTCGCGCCGCGGTCAGCGACGGTCCGCCTTCTGCCCTCTCCACCCGCTTCCGATCCACGCGCTACTCGAACACCGCGTCGAACGCGTTCGCACCGAGCGGATCGAACGTGCCGGCCGCGACGTTCTCGCGGACGTGAGCGAGGTCTATCGTCCCGACGAGAGACGACGTGACTCCCGGCGCGCTCCGCGCGAAGTTGAGCGCCCGCTGCGCCGGCGTTTCGCCAGAAAGCGTCGCGTCCACGTCGGCCGGAATCGCGCCGTCAACCGCGAGATCTCCCTGCCCGATGCTCGCGCTCGTCACCACGGAGAGACCGGACTCGTGAGCGAATTCGAGCGCCGAGAGCGGACCGTCGGCGTCGGCACCGGGCGGCGCGGGGTGATTCGCCCGCGTGAACGCGTCGGCCATCGCGACGTTGAAGGGGAGCTGGATCGCCTCGAACCCGTGGGTGTCGTCGGGACCGACGGCCTCGCCGGCGGCCTCGGCGCGCGCGAGCACCTCCCCGAGCGAGAGGTACGCCGCGTCGTCCGTCGGAACGCGGAACGCGTCCCACGTCGCGACGCCGTAGCTCCCCACGTCGCCCGCGACCCGCCGTCGCTCCAACAGCTCGAAGGCGGCCTCCAGCTGGTCGTACACCGCGTCGCGGGAGCGGACCGCGAGCTGCGTCTCCGGGTTGTGGACGTAGTAGCAGTCGACGGCGTCGAGACCGAGCCGCTCCAGCGACCGGTCGAGCGACCACGCCAAGAAATCGACGGAGATCGCGTGCGCCCCGTCTGCGAGGTGAGCACGGTCGACGATTCCCGGATCGAGGAACCGCTCTCGGACGTACGCGCCCGGGTCGTCGGGGCGGTCGCCGTCGAACGGGAGGAACCCGCCCTTCGTCGCCACGACCACCGCCTCGCGGTCTATCGGGGATCCGCGGATCGCCTCGCCGACGACGCGCTCCGCGCGCCCGGCGCGGTAGTTTATCGCGGTGTCGACGTGGTTCACGCCGGACCGGAGCGCGAGCTCGATCGCCTCGCGGGAAGCGTCGTCGACCGCGGGCGTCGGCTCGCCGAGGTACGTGCCGATCCCCACGCTGGCGGCCACGCCGGGGCCGAACCGCCTGAAGTAGGTCCGCCCGAAGGCGTCGCCGAACGCGTTGCGGTAGTCCCAGAGGGCCTCGCGGGTCGACATGCGTGTCGGTTCCGGCTTCTGTGTGATAAGTCGCGCGCACGCCTCGGTCGTGAGTGGTCCTGAAACCTGAACCGCGACGCAGATCGGAAGTATGGCGTCAGACGCCCGTACGACGGTGTCACAACGATTATACGTTGTCCGAGAGTCCGTGAAACAATGGCCTCGCTCACTGACCATCTGTCCGATCTCGTCGAGGACGCGGACGCCGCGCTGCTGTTCTCGCCGACCAGTTCGTTCCACGAGCGGTTCGTCGACGACGGCGGCGACGATCCCGATGTCGTCGTCGTCGCCCCCGACAACGACGTCGACGCCGAGGTGTTCGTCGAGCTACCCCTCCCCTTCGACAACGTCAAAGACCGGATCCGGTTCGGCATCGAGGGTGCGATGGATGCCGACCTCGTGACCGAGGGCGACGAGGTGGTCTGTATCGCGTCCGTCTTCGACGGCGGGTCGGACGCCGTGATCCGCGTCACCGTCAACGAGACAGTCCACACCGGGATCTACGACCTGTTCGTCAACTCCCGAGCCGAACCGAGCGTCATCCGCGATGTCTTCGAGGTCGCGATCGAACTCGGACAGAAGGGACAGAAGGGGAAGCCGGTCGGCGCACTGTTCGTCGTCGGCGACGCGGGCAAGGTGATGAACAAGTCGCGGCCGCTCTCGTACAACCCCTTCGAGAAGTCGCACGTCCACGTCGGCGACCCCATCGTGAACGTCATGCTCAAGGAGTTCTCGCGGCTCGACGGCGCGTTCGTCGTCTCCGACTCCGGGAAGATCGTCTCCGCGTACCGCTACCTCGAACCGGGTGCAGAGGGCGTCGACATCCCGAAGGGGCTCGGCGCGCGCCACATGGCCGGCGGCGCGATCACCCGAGACACGAACGCGACCGCGATCGTGCTCTCGGAGTCCGACGGTCTCGTCCGGGCGTTCAAGGCGGGCGAACTCGTCTTAGAGATTGATCCGGAGGAGTACTGAGACATGTCCACGGTCACGAGCGCGCTCGTCGGGGCGGTCGCGGCCGTCCCCGACCGGCTCTGGCTCGCCCTGTTCGTGCTCGCGTTCGGGCTCGTCGCGGCCTACGTCGTCGGCGTGATCAACCGCCGGCTGCTGACGCGGGCCGGCGTCCCCGAGGTGATCGAGGGGACCGCCTTCGAGCGGACCGCTCGGGAGTTCGACACCTCGACGGTCCATATCCTCGCGCAGCTGTCGAGCTACTTCATTGCCGCCGTCACCGTCATCGTCGCGCTCACGGTCGCCGACGTGAACTACCTCGAACAGTTCTGGTCGGGCGTCGCGGCCTTCCTCCCTCGCGTGTTCGTCGCCGTCATCGTCCTCATCGTTGGCGTCGTCGTCGGCGACAAGGCTGAACTCCTCGTCACGGAGCGGCTCCGCGGGGTGAAGCTCCCCGAACTCGGCGTGTTCCCGCCGCTCGTCAAGTACAGCGTGGTGTATGTCGCCGCGCTCGTCGCTCTCGGACAGATCGGCGTCCAGACGCTTGCGCTCGTCGTGTTGCTCGCGGCGTTCGCGCTGGCTGTCGTGGTGTTCGCCGCGCTGGCGACAAAGGACCTCGTTGCCTCGGCCGCCGCCGGCGTGTTCCTCCTGTTGCGCCAGCCGTACGGCGTCGGCGACGAGGTCCGCGTCGCCGGCGAGCGGGGAATCGTCCAAGAGGTCGACCTGTTCGTCACACGCATCGAGGCCGACGGCGAGGAGCACGTGCTCCCGAACCACTTGGTGTTCCGCGACGGGATCGTCCTGCTCCGAGAGTAGACGAGAACATCCGTTCCCGACGCGCTTATCGCCGTGCGACCGTCAGTGGCGCGTTTGTCACCGACCCTCGTCAGCGCGGCCGTCGGCGCGCACGGGGCGCGCCGTCCCTACGGCGTGATCACGGCTCGGCCGTCGATCTCGCCGTGTTCAAGCTTTTCGGCGACTGCGTTCACGTCGTCGAGGTCGTACCGACTCGTGTGTAAGTCCACGTCGCCCTGCTCGACGAGCGCGACGAGTTCCTGTAGCTCTGCGTACCGCCCGACGATGTTGCCGACGAACGAGAATTCGCCGTTGACGAGCGCCTGTGCCGGCTCGTGGATGTGGCCGCCATAGCCGATGATGTGGTGATCGCCGCCGGCGGCGGTGACATCGGGGGCGTAGGCGGTCGTCTGGTCAGCGCCGACGAAATCGAGTACCTGCGCGGCACCCGTGCCGTCGGTTATCGACTCGACTTCCGCCGGCACGTCGGCCTCGGTCGGGTTGACGAGGTGGTCGGCACCGTACCGGTCGGCGAGGTCCAGCGCGGAGTCTTTCACGTCGACGGCAGTGATCCGCGCCGCGCTCATCGCGTCGAGACACTGGAGCCCGATGTGTCCGAGACCGCCGATGCCGATCACGACCGCGTGATCGCCGGGGTTCAACTCGTCGACCGCCTTCTTTGCCGCGTGGTACGCCGTGATGCCGGCGTCGGCGTGCGGCGCGATGTCGATCGGATCCACGCCGCTCGGCAGCGGGATCACGGAGCGCTCGCTGGTGTGAAGGTAGTCGGCGAAGCCGCCGTCGGTCGTCAGGCCGTTGAACGCGTCGTTCTCGCAGTACATCGTCTCGCCGAGTCGGCAGGGACGACAGGTGCCGCAGGTCTGGACGGGGTGACAGATCACCGAATCGCCCTCGGAAACGATATCGACGTCCTCGCCCGTCTCGACGACGGTCCCAGCGTTCTCGTGACCCAAGGTCATCGGGAGATCTTGGGGTACGTACTCGTTCCACATTCCCTCGATGATGTGGTTGTCAGTCTGACACCATCCCGCGCCCTCGACCTCGACTATCACGTCGCTGGCCCCGGTCGCGTGCGGTCTCTCGACCTCGTCTATCTGCAGCCCCTCCGTCATGTCGTCCGTGTACTCGTGAAGTCGCGCGGCTTGCATGTGCGTCATCGTCCTCGTCCCTCCCGCATAAACGTTCGTTATAGTTCTGTAATTATACTGAATGATCCTTATTGTTATGTGCAGTCACTCCCCACACAAAGACACATGTACGAGAAGGACGGAGAGGAGATCTTCGTTATCGACGGGCACGTTCACCTGTGGGACGCTCGCACGGAGAACATCACTCACGAGGGGGGAGAGCAGTTCATCCAGTGTTTCTACGACTACCATACCGGGTTCACGCCCGAGGAGAAACAGTGGGATATGGATGAGTACAGACACTACGGGGCAGACCGGATGGCGTCGGACCTGTTCGGCAACGCGGCGGCCGACATGGCGATCTTCCAGCCCACGTACCTCACTGAGTTCTACGACGAGGGGTTCAACACGACCGAGCAGAACGCCGAACTCGCGGAGGAGTACCCGGAGCGGTTCGTCTTGAACGGGAGCTTCGACCCCCGCGACGGCGAGGAAGGGCTCCGGTACCTCGAACACCTCAAGGAGGAGTACGACATCCCCGGCGTGAAGCTGTACACGGCCGCGTGGCGCGGCGACTCGAAGGGGTGGCGGCTCGACAGCGACGACGCCTTCGAGTTCTTAGAGAAGTGTTCCGACCTCGGCATCGAGAACATCAACGCCCACAAGGGGCCGACGATCCGCCCGCTCAACCGCGACGCCTTCGACGTGAAGGACATCGACGACGCCGCCTCGTCGTTCCCCGAACTCAACTTCATCGTCAACCACGTCGGCCTCCCGCGGCTCGACGACTTCTGTTGGATCGCGGCGCAGGAACCGAACGTCTACGGCGGGCTCGCGGTCGCGTCGGCGATGTCGACGAACCGGAAGCGCAAGTTCGGCGAGATCATGGGCGAACTGCTCTACTGGCTCGGCGAAGACCGGATCCTGTTCGGCTCCGACTACGCGCTGTGGAACCCCGACTGGCTCGTCGATCAGGTGATGAACGCCGAGCTCACCGACGAACAGCGCGACGAGTACGGCGTCGAACTCGACGTCGACACGATGAAGAAGGTCATGGGCGAGAACGCCGCCCGGCTGTACGACATTGACATCGAGGAGAAGAAACGCCAGTTCCGCGACGACGCGATGACCGAGCGGTTCGATCTGGCCGACCACTACGGCGGCGACGCGGGGGCCGCGGCGGACTGATGTCGGGGAGCCGAACTGACGCCAGCGGGGGCGACGCTGATATGCCTGACACGGGCGACACGACCGATCCTGCCGACACCGCGGAGTCCCCGGCCGAGTCCCCCGATTCGAGCGGGGCGGGGGCAGTCGGCCCGCGCGTCGAGGCGGTTCGGAACAGGCTCGACCGCGTCGAGGACCCCGAGCTGGCCCGGTCGATCGTCGAACTCGACTACGTCGACGCGATCGAGACCGACGGCGGACGCGTGCTCGTGCAGTTCACCCTCCCGACCGCCTGGTGTTCGCCGGCGTTCGCGTGGATGATGGCGACGGACGCCCGCGACGAGGTCGAGTCACTCGCGTGGGTCGACGAGGTGCGGATCGAACTGTGCGATCACATGCACGACGAGGAGATCACGACCGGCGTCAACGCCCGCGACTCCTTCGGCGAGACTTTCCCAGACGCCGACGGCGGCGTCGCGGAAGTCAGGGCAGCCATCGCAGACAAGGCGCGTGTCTCACGCCAGCGGGAAGCGGTCGCGACGCTTCTCGACGCCGGCGTCGACCCGGAACAAATCGTGGCGCTCGACCGCGACGACGTGACGCTTGACGGCGCGGACGCACACGTCGGACTGGATGGGCTCTCGGTCGTCGTCGACCGCGATCCGATCGAGACGTACCTCGGGCGGGCGGCCGAAAGCGACCACGTCACCACCGCCGGCGACACGCTGTTTCTGACGCCCGAAGGCGACTCGATCGCGCCAGAGAGACTCGATCAGGTCCAGAAGCGCTCCCGGCTCGCCGACGTCAACATGAGCGGGCAGGGCGCGGTGTGCGACGCGCTCCACCGGGCTCGTCACGGCGCAGACGACGCGAGCGGGTGACAAACTGCGGCTCCTCTGGGCTCACCGTATCGGGCCGAGCCCGCCGAGTCCGCCCCCGGCTCCACTCGTTTTCCCGTCTTCCTCGGGCTCGCCGTGGCCCTCCGTCTGTAGGCCGTGACGACCGTCGTCTGCCCACTCGTCGCGGCTCCAACCGCACGCCGGACAGTCGCCTTCGTCCCAGTCGAACGGCTTGCCACAGCCGAGACAGGCGGTGTCAGTGTTCACGAGTCACGATCCGAGCCGATCGACAAAAGCGTTCGCCGTGGTCCGTGCGCTCACCGCCGGCCACGCGCGGTAGTCTCACCGCCCGAATCCGGTCGGTGGATCGGCGTGACGGGAGCGACGCTCTCGGCGGGAACGAGGGGCTCGGTCTCGCTGATTCGCCGCGCCGCTTTCCCGCGACGTTTCGCCGCCCGGGTCGCCGCGATCGCCGGCGTGGTTGCGAGCGGTCGCGTACGCCTCGCGGACGCGTCGAAACGCCTCCTCGTCGCCGCCCTGATCCGGGTGCGTCTCCTTGACGCGCTCGCGGTACGCGCGCTTCACCTCGTCGCCGTCGGCGTCGCGCGGAACGTCTAACTCGTCGAACGCGGCCGCGACCGGATCGGGGGTCGGGGCGTCGACGTACCCCTTGCGGGTTCCCCAGTCGGGCTCGGTCACCTCGAAGGGCAACCGCCGGCCGAGCCCGCGGCCGGGCATCTCGTGCTCACAGAGGACGGTGTACACGCCCTCTCCCTCCAGTCTGAAGTAGTCGTGTGCGTCGAAGGTGATGGCCACGTCGCGGTCGGGGAGGTAGAACGGAACTCTCACCTCGCCGAGCGCGTGGTCCTCGGTGAAACGGACCTCTGTCGCGGTCAGATACTCGCGGATCTCGCGGCGGCGGCGCTCATCGCCGGTGTGCCCGCTCTCGTCGTCTGCCGATCCGCCGGGAGCGATGAGCCTGTCGCCGAGATAGAAGACGAGCGCGACGACGACGGAGGCGACGACGCCGGCGGCGACTCCGAGGAGGACCCACGCCGGCAGCGCGGTGACGGATTCGACGACCACGACACCAGTTGCGGCTCGGCGCGTATCAACCCCTCGCTCAGATCAGGCCCTTCGCTTCGAGCCCGTCGAGGATGTCGTCGACGAGGGCATCCGCCGACTCGTACGGAAACTCCTGTTCGCCGCCAAGCTTCGAGGCCAGTTCCATCGCGGTGACGCGCACGTCGCCCGCCTCGAACGTCGTTGTCGGGCCGTCGGGAAGCACGGGCACGAGGTCCATCTGGGACTCGACCGGGTAGTCCGCGCCGTCGAAGGCGTCCAAGAACTGTTCGCGAAGTTCCGATCTCACGTCGCTCATACACGCCTGTCCCGAGAGTGGCCGCAAAAGCGTTGCGACACGCAGAGTCTTTTCGACACGTAGAGACCTCACGACACGCGGTACGCGTGTCTGTGAACCTCAGTCGTCGTCCGCCCGCGGCGTCTTGGCGACCGTCTCCGCGTCAGTCTCCGCTCGCGGGCCGCCCGCGTGCCCCTCGTGGGTGACAGCGGTCGCCGCGAGTTCGGGCGTGATCGCGGGCACCTCGGCGGGGTCGACCGGCCCCTCGCGAGCGATCGACTCCTTCGAGCGGGGGAACTCGCGGATCTCCTTGTGGATCGCGAGCCCGGCTTTCGCGCCCTGCCCCATCGCGACGGGGACCTGGTTGTGACCGGGCGTCACGTCGCCGACGGCGTACACGCCGTCGACGCTCGTGTGGCCGTGGTCGTCGACGTCTATCTCCCCGCCCTCGGTGAGGTCGCAGCCGAGCCCCTTCGCGAGCCCGGTGTTGTAGTCGGAGCCGTACATGGGGAAGCCGCCGCGGTACTCGCGGGTCGTCCCGTCCTCGAATTCCAGCGCGTCGAGCCAGCCGGAGTCGGGGTCGTTCTCGACGCCGACGATGTCCTCGCGGACCACGTCGATCGGATGCGCCTCCAGTTGGGCGGCGGTCTCGTCGCTCCACGTCGGCTCCGCGCCGCGGGTCAGCAGGTCCACCTCGTCGGTGACGTTGAGCATGATCATCGCGACGTGGGCGGCCGCCTCGCCGTGACCCATGACGTACACCGGCTCGTCGACGAACATGTAGGCGTCACAGTGGAGGCAGTAGTGTAGTCCCTTTCCGGTCCGCGGAAGCGGCGGGTCCGGCCGCTCGTCGGAGAACCCGGTCGCGAGCACGACCCGATCGGCGAGCAGTTCGTCGTCGTCGACGGCGAGTCGGAAACGGTCGTCGTCGGTGCGTTCGACATCGGTGACGAACCCGCGCTCGAACGTTCCGCCGTACGACTCCACCTGCTCGCGGCCGGTCGCGAGGAACTCGTTGCCGGAGGTCTCCTCCGTGACGCCGATCACGTTGTGGGTGTCGGCCATCATCGCCGCTCGGCCGCCGCCGCGGTCGACGAGCACCGTGTCGTGGCCGAGTCGCGTGCCGTACAGCGCGGTCGTCAGCCCGGCGGGACCACCGCCGACCACCGCGATATCGTAGTCGTCGTCAGACGAACTCATTACCGGTGATACGGCGTCCTCCGGTTTAAATGGCGTCGTGGTGTGCGCGCGCCGCGGCCAGCCCCGTCTCTCGGGAGTCCGCCCGACAATCGTAACACGCCGTCGGCCGAACCGGCGTACGTGACCCCCTCTCTCGATCCGCTCTTCCCGCTGCCGAGGACGGTAGTCATCGGCCTGCTGGGCGGGCTCGTCTCGCTGTCGGTCGCGAGCGCGCTGTGGCTCCGATTCGGCTTCACGACGCGGACCGCCGGCAACGGTCAGTTCCTGATCTACGTCGGCCTCGGGGCGATCGCTCTCGGTGCGGTCCCGGCCATCCTCGCGGCGGCCTACGGCCTCGTCGCCCCGCTCGTCGTACACCTCGCGATCGGGGGCGCGGCGGCGTACGGAACGTGGACGCGGTACGTGGCTCCGGAGACCCCGCCCGCGCCCGTCGGACCGACGCCGTTCGGGTGGTTCCTTCTCGGGTGGGTCGCGGTCGTCGCCCTCGGCCTCGTGGCCGGCTGGGGAGAACACCGACTGCGGAGACGGCGAGTCACCCGGTGACCTCGGAGCGACAGCGCATCGCTCGGCGACGGAACCCGACCGACGACCCGCCCCGCGTCCCGAAAATCACGCGGCCGGCGACGATCCGCACCGCGTCCCGGAGACTTATTTGCCCGCACTGCGTTCTCCCGCCAGTGCCTTCCCACCTCGCCCTCGCCGTGGTCCTCCTCGTCGTCGGCACCGTCGCCGACGTGGGATCCACGTATCTCGCCATCACCGGCGGCGAGTACGTCGAGGGGTCGCCGGTCGGCGGCGCGCTGATCACCCTGCTCGGCCCGCTTCGCGGGATGCTCGTCACCAAGGCCATCGGCATGGTGCTCATCGGCGTTCCGGTCGCCGTCGCGGGCGGCTCCCGCCGCCTCGTCGCAACGCTGATGTGCGGCGGCGTCGGCCTGCTCTCCCTCCTCGCTGCCCTCCGGAACGCCCTCCTCCTCGCCGGCGTCTGGTGAGCGCGTGTCGACACCGACCCCCCGAACCGCTCACTTTCCTCTGTACAGCCGGTCTGCGGTCCGCTCCGGGAGCCCGGCCTTCGCGACCGCGTCGCGGACGCGGTCGATGTCATAGCCGACGCGGCGGAGGTCGACCTCGTCGCTCGCGGAGTCGAGCATGGCGTAGGCGGCGTCGGGGTCGCCGTCTCGGGGCTGGCCGACGCTCCCGGGATTCACCACGACGCCGCCGGCCACGGCGCGCGCGCCCTGCACGTGGGTGTGCCCGAGCACGATCCCGTCGTAGTCGCCCATGTGGCGGTTCAGATTCTGAAACTCCTCGGGGTAGACGTAGGCGTCTTCGCGCGCTGCCGCGGGATGTGAGTGCGCGAGGAGATACCGCCCACCAGCGATCTCGGCAGTCCGCGGGAGCCCGCGGAGCCACGCGAGTTGGTCGTCCGACAGCGACGCCTTCGCGTGTTCGAGTCCGGCCTCGGCCATCCGGTTCGCCCGGTAGCGCTCTGGTGTCTCGACCATGCGATCGTGGTTGCCGCGAACGGTCGCGGCCGCGACATCCTGCACGCGGTCGACGCACTCGACCGGCCATGGGTTGTAGCCGATCACGTCGCCGCCACAGACAATTCGGTCGACTGCGGGCATGTCGTCGAGGACGGCTTCGAGCGCCGGGAGGTTCGCGTGTACGTCCGAGATGAGCCCCACCTTCATCGGGTCGGCGTTGGAGTCCGAGACCGGAATAGATTGGCCCCGGACACGGGCACATCTGGAGATCCGCGGAGTCGGCCCGAACGACCCGAGAACTAAACGGCATTCTGAAAACTGTTAAGTCCTGTTCGCCACTCGGTCTCAATAATGTACGATCCTGACGAACTGGACGCCATCCGCGAGGCCAAAGCGTCGTGGGAGGAGGGGACCTACGGTGAGACCGTCGACCGATTTGGTGAGCGAAAAGAGACATTCACCACTGACACGGGCGGTCAGGAGGTCGATCCGCTGTACACCCCCGCCGACGTTCCCGACCACGACTACCGCGAGGACGTGGGGAATCCGGGCGAGGAGCCGTACACGCGCGGCGTCTACTCGACGATGCACCGCGGGCGGCTCTGGACGATGCGCCAGTACGCCGGGATGGGAACCGCCGCGGAGACAAACGAGCGGTTCAACTACCTCATCGATCAGGGGTCGTCGGGACTCTCGATGGCGTTCGACCTCCCGACGCAGATGGGGTACGACTCCGACGCCGCGATGGCCGAGGGTGAGGTGGGCCGTTCGGGCGTCGCCATCGACACCTTAGACGACTTCGAGACCGTCTTCGACGGAATCCCCCTCGACGAGGTGTCCACGTCGATGACGATCAACGCCCCGGCCGGGGTCCTGCTCGCGATGTACGTCGCGATGGGCGACAAACAGGGCGTCCCCCGAGAGCAGCTCCGCGGGACGATCCAGAACGATATCATGAAAGAGTACATCGCGCGGAACCTCTACATCTACCCGCCCGAGCACTCGATGCGGCTCATCACGGACATCTTCGAGTTCTGCGCCGCCGAGACGCCGAGTTTCAACACCATCTCCATCTCGGGATACCACATCCGCGAGGCGGGCTCGACCGCGGCCCAAGAGGTCGCGTTCACGCTCGGAAACGGTATCGAGTACGTGCAGGCGGCCATCGACGCCGGGCTCGACGTGGACGACTTCGCCCCGCAGCTCTCCTTCTTTTTCAACGCGCACAACAACATCTTCGAGGAGGCCGCGAAGTTCCGCGCCGCGCGTCGGATGTGGGCACAGATCATGGAAGAGCGATTCGGCGCGGAGAATCCCAAATCGAAACAGCTCAAGTTCCACACGCAGACCGGCGGATCCACCCTGACGGCCCAGCAGATCGAGAACAACGTCGTGCGAGTCGCGTATCAGGCGCTCGCGGCGGTGCTCGGCGGCACGCAGAGCCTCCACACGAACGGCAAAGACGAGGCGCTCGCGCTTCCCACCGAGCAGTCGGTTCGCACCGCCCTCAGAACGCAACAGATACTCGCACACGAGTCGGGCGCGGCGGACACGATCGACCCGCTGGCCGGATCGTATTACGTCGAGAACCTCACCGACGGAATCGAGGAAGACGCCTTCGAGATCTTGGAGGAGGTCGACCGCCGAGGCGGGATGTTAGAGGCGGTCAAGAGCCAGTGGGTCCAGCGACAGATCCAAGACGTCGCCTTCGACCGTCAAGAGGAGATCGAGGAGGGAGACCGGATCATCGTCGGCGTCAACGAGTACGAGGTCGATGAGGAGCCCGAGATGGACCTCGAAGAGGTCGATCCCGAACAGGAGCAGGCCCAGCGCGAGCGACTGCAGGAGGTCAAAGCCGACCGCGACAGCGACGCCGTCGAGGACGCGCTCGGATCGCTGCGCGAGGCGGCGCGGGGATCGGAGAACGTGATGCCACATATCGTCGACGCGGTGAAGGCGTACGCGACGGTGCAAGAGATTTCGGACGTGCTCCGCGAGGAGTTCGGCGAGTACAAGCCGGGGCGGTGAGGCGGCGAGTCGAGCCGATCAGTTCGCCCCGCGAACGACGTGCCCGTACTTCAGCGCGGCGACGAAGATTCCGCCGCCGACCGCGTTGCCGAGGGTCGCGAGCGCGAGGAACTGGAGATAATCGGTTACCGTGATCGCGGGGGAGACGAACAGCCCGAAGAGAACCTCCACGTTGCCCGCGATCGAGTGCGGTAGATGGAGCATCCCGATGGTTCCGGTCACGATCACTACAAGGAGCAGTCGCCCGGTCGTCTCTTGGGCGGCGGTGACGAGCCACGCCAAAAGCCCCATCAGCCACCCGGCGAAGACGCCGCCGACGAACAGCCAGCGGAGGTCGTGGCTGACAAGCTTGTGTGCGATGGCCTCGAAGGCCGCGGGCTCGACGACGCCGAGACCGGGCGTCAAAAGCACCGCGAGCAGAGTGAATAAGATTCCGCCGACGAGGTTTCCGACGTACACCAGCCCCCAGAGCCGACCCAGCTCTCGGACCGACGCCTGCCCGTCTAACACGGGGATCACCGCCAGCATCGTATGCTCGGTGAACAGCTCCGAACGGCCGAGGATCACGAAGATGAAGCCGACGGAGTAGACGCTCGCCAGCAGGAGTTCGGTCGGGAGGTCGCCGAACCCACCCGGTGAGAGCGTGAGAACCACCGCCATCAGCAGCGGGCCGAACCCGATGTCGAGGCCCGCGGACAGCCCTGAGAGGAACAGTCCGGACCGCTCGCGGTGCATCTCGTGGAGCGCGCTGTCAAGGATGGAGTCGAGGATCGTCCGAGAGGATTTCTGCTCCAGTCGCGTGTCGCGTTCTGAATCGCTCACGGCGGTGAATCCTGTGGGATTTGTCCCCGCCACCACCCAAGCCTTTCCCTCTGCGAACCTCGGTTCTGGTATCGGTCCGTCCGGGGCACTTTATACACGCCGGGTCGCGACGTGTCCCCATGGACTTCGATCACATCGGGGTCGCCACGCGCGACGCAACCGACCTCGCGGAGCTGTTCGACGGCCTGCTCGACGCGCCGATCGCCCACGAGGAGACGTTCGACGGGATGGCAGTCGTCTTCCTCAAACTCGACGGCGGCGGCTACTTCGAACTGCTCGAACCGGCTGAGGAGGGCGCGATCGCCGACTACCTCGACCGCGAGGGGCCGGGGATCCACCACGTCGCGCTCGCGACCGACGATCTTCCCGCGGCGCTCGATCGGGCCCGCGAGTTCGGCGTCGATCTCATCGACCACGAGCCCCGTCCCGGCGCGTGGGGCCACGATGTCGCCTTCCTCCACCCGCAGTCGACCGGCGGCGTGCTCGTCGAGTTCGTCGAACACTGATCGCGATTGACGATACGGATCACGGCGGGGCTTACGCCGGCTTTTACCCGGAGCAGTCGTCATTTCCGGTATGTTCCGGGACCTCTCGCGGCCGATCGAGACGGGGATGCCGACCTATCCCGACGATCCCGCGGTGATGCTGTCGCCCGCCGCGACCCACGCGGCGGACGGCTACGCGACGAGCGAATTCCGCACGGGGACCCACGCCGGCACCCACGTCGACGCCCCTCGACACACGCTGGCCGACGGGGAGTCGATCGACGGGGCCGCCGTCGAGTCCTTCGCGCTCGACGCCCGCCTCGTCGACCTCGCGGGCACGATCGGTGCCCGCGAACCGATCACGGCTGCGACGCTGCCGAGTCCCGGATCGGTCCGCGACGAGTGCGGTGTTCTCGTCGTTCACACTGGATGGGCGGACCACTGGGGCACCGATCGGTACCGCGACCACCCGTACCTGACCGAGGCGGCCGCGGAGCTGTGTCGCGAAGCGGGCGTCGGCATTGGACTCGACACCTTCGGGCCGGATCCGACGCCGTCGGCGGGCACGTCGGTCTCGGGAGATCCGTCCACCGAGGAGCCACAGGGAACGCCCGCCCACGACGCACTGTTGGGGGCTGGTCTTCCGATTATCGAGAACCTCTGCTCCCTCGACGGCCTCCCGGAGCGGTTCCGGCTGTACGCCTTTCCCCTCCGCCTTCGCGGCGGCGACGGTTCCCCGGTGCGGGCGGTCGCAGAGTGGGAGGCGTGACCGAGTGAGAACGAGACGTGACCAGCAGGGGACGCGACGTGACCTGCCGCAGACGGGACGTGATCGCCTCACACGGTGATCGCCGGGCGGGGGACAGACCAAACCCGTTTTAAGCGTCGGTGACGAATCGCGTCTCAAGGTCGATATCCATGGAGATGCCACGTCGTTTCAACACGTACTGTCCCAACTGTGACTCCCACCAGGAGCACGAAGTGGAGAAGGTTCGATCGGGTCGGGCGACCGGAATGAAACGCGACGCGCGCCAGCGACGCCGCGCGCTCGCGACGATCGGCAACGCCGGCGGGTACTCGAAGGTCCCCGGTGGCGACAAGCCGACGAAGAAGACCCACCTGAAGTACCGCTGCGGCGACTGCGGCAAGGCCCACATGCGCGAGGGCTGGCGCGCCGGTCGACTCACGTTCCAGGAGTAAGTATGGCAGGAAGCTTCCACCGCGTCGCCTGCGGCGACTGCGAGAACGAACAGGTCGTCTTCGGCAAAGCCTCCTCGACCGTGTCGTGTGCGGTCTGTGGCACGACGCTCGCGACCCCGACCGGGGGAGAGGCCGAGCTCCACGGCGAGATTGTCGAAACCGTTGAGGCACGGTAACCGCCTCACCACCCCGTCATGAAGTACAGCGGCTGGCCCGAACCCGGTGAGTTGGTTGTCGGCGACGTCGACGAGATCGCCGACTTCGGCGTCTTCGTTGACCTCGACGAGTACGAGGACAAACGTGGCCTCTGTCACATCAGCGAGGTCGCCTCCGGCTGGATCAAGAACGTCCGCGACCACGTCCGCGAGGGACAGACGGTCGTCGCGAAGGTGCTCGAAGTCGACGAGTCCGCAAGCCAGATCGATCTGTCGATCAAAGATGTCAACGAGCACCAGCGCAAGGACAAGATACAGGCCTGGAAGAACGCGCAGAAGGCCGACAACTGGATGCTCATCGCGCTCGGCGAGGACGTCGACGACGACCGATACACCGAGGTCGCCAACGCGCTCCTCGACGAGTACGACACGCTCTACGACGCCTTCGAAGCGGCCGCGATCAGCGGAGACGAGGCCTTAGAGGACGTAGATGTCGACGACGACGCCCGAGAGGCGATCGTCGAGGCGGCCCGCGACAACGTCTCCGTCCCGTACGTCGACGTGACCGGATACGTCGATCTCGAATCCACGGCCGCTGACGGCGTCGACGACGTGAAAACGGCGCTCGAAGCTGCCGAAGGAAACGGTGAGATCCCCGACAGCGTCGACCTCGAAGTCGGCTACGTCGGATCCCCGGAATACCGGATAAAAGTCCGCGCTCCCGACTACAAGACGGCCGAGGACCAGCTCGAAGCCGCGGCCGACCGCGCCCGCGAGGCGATCGAGGCCGTCGGTGGCACCGGCGGATACCACCGCGAGCGCCGCGAAGACGACGAGTAACCCGCGTTTTCCGTGTTTTTTCTTGTGAAATCTGACATCCGTGTTTGTGCGAGTTGGGAGACCGTCCACGACCGGCCGGTGTACGCGCTCGGCGACCGCTGTCCGGCGTGCGGCGGCGAGACGGAAAACAGCGCGCCAGCGCCGTTCAGTCCCGAAGACCCTCACGGCGAGTACCGCCGCCGCGTCCGGAAACGGGCGGACGATCGGTAGCGACGAGAGTTGCTTCGCTGCTCGCATCCGGAGCGCGCGCCGTCCGAATAGCCACCCTCTTGTGAACGCCGCCCTGACGGACCCGACATGGACGACATCGAGATCGACGCGGTCGCAACGCCGGAGCTCGACGATCCGGTACTCATCGAGGGACTACCGGGCGTCGGTCACGTGGGGAAGCTCGCGGCCGAACATCTGTTGGAAGAGTTCGACGGCGAGTTGGTGCGGCGCGTGTACGCCACCGAATTCCCGCCGCAGGTGAGCGTCGACGGCGACGGGGTCGCCGGGTTGACCTGTGCGGAGTTCCACGCTATCGAGACCGACGGCGCGGATCTTCTGGTGTTGACCGGCGACCACCAGGCCGGCTCCAACGCGGGTCACTACCGGCTCACCACGACGTTCCTCGACATTGCAGAGGAGTTCGGCGCGGCGCGCGCGTACGCACTCGGCGGCGTCCCGACCGGCGAACTCGTCGAAGAGTACACCGTGCTCGGCGCGGTCTCGAACGCCGATCTCCTCGACGGGCTCGAAGACGCCGGCGTCGAGTTCCGCCCCGACGAGCCGGCCGGCGGAATCGTCGGCGTCTCGGGGCTCGTGCTCGGACTTGGCGACCGTCGCGGCTTCGATGCAGCCTGCCTGATGGGCGAGACGAGCGGCTACCTCGTCGACCCCAAGAGCGCGCGAACTGTCTTGGAGACGCTCGAAGACCTCCTCGATTTCGTCGTCGACTACGAGAGCCTCGAAGAGCGCGCCGAGGAGATGGAGGAGGTCGTCGGGAAAATTCGCGAGATGCAGGACGGCCCGGCGGTGCCCGACGACGACCTGCGGTATATCGGCTAAATTGTTCGGGTTTCGCTGCGTGGTCACCGGTGAGTCGCGTCGGGCCGGTGGCTCGATCGCCTGAGATCTGACTGTTTCCGGCAGGGATAAACCGGTCACGGATCATCGTTCGTGTATGACAGACGTACGCGTCGCGGGGGTCGGGCTCACGCGGTTCGGGGATCACCCGGATCGGACGGGTCGCGACCTCTTCGCGACCGCCGCGCTCCGTGCGTTCGAGGACGCTGGCGTCCCCCGCGAGGATGTCGAGGAACTGAACTACGGCAACTTCATGGGATCGCTCGCCGAGCACCAGGGCCATCAGGCCCCGCTGATGGCGGAAGCGGCGGGCGTTCACTGTCCGGCGACCCGGTACGAGTCGGCCTGCGCCTCGGCCGGCGTCGCCGTCCGCGAGGCGGTTCGAACCGTCCGCGCCGGCGACGCCGACGTGGTGCTGGCTGGCGGGATGGAGCGCATGACGAACCTCCCGACCGCCGAGGTGACCGAGGGGCTCGCCATCGCGGCGGACGACCTCTTCGAGGTCCGCGAGGGAGTGACGTTCCCCGGCGCGTACGCGCTAATGGCTACCGCGTACTTCGACGCGTACGGCGGCGAACGCGAAGATCTCGCGCACATCGCATCGAAGAACCACGCGAACGCGGTCCCGAACGAGTACGCCCAGTTCCGCTCTGCGGTGTCCGTCGAAGAGGCGATGGACGCCCCGCCGGTCGCCGAGCCGCTGCACCTCTACGACGCCTGTCCGATCACCGACGGCGCGAGCGCGCTGGTGATTGTCTCAGAGGAGTACGCCGCCGAACACGATGTGGACGCACCCGTGGCGGTGACGGGCGTCGGTCAGGGAACGGACCGGCTGGCGCTCGCGGACCGCGACCACGTCGCGCGGACGCCCGCCGCGGAAGACGCGGCGGAAACGGCGTACGCGGCCGCCGGCGTGCGTCCTGCCGATGTCGACGTAGCCGAGGTCCACGACTGCTTCACCATCGCGGAGGTGCTCGCGATCGAGTCGCTCGGACTCGTGCCGCGCGGTGAGGGGATCACGGCCGCCCGCGACGGACGCACCACCGCCGACGGCGACGTGCCGGTGAACCTCTCCGGGGGGCTGAAGGCGAAAGGCCATCCGGTCGGCGCGACCGGCGGCTCGCAGATTGCGGAGCTGACACGACTGCTCCGCGGCGATCACCCGAACAGCGACCACGTCGACGACGCAGAGATCGGCGTCGCGCACAACGCTGGGGGAACCGTAGCCAGCGCAGTCGTCCACGTGCTGGAGGTGGCAGAATGAGCGACGACGCGGCCGACGCGGCCGACGCGGGCCCCGTGCCGGCGACGAACGCCGGCTACGACGAGTGGGTCGACGCGATCGCCGACGGCGAGGGGTACGCCCTCGTCTGTTCGAACGGACACGGGTCGCTTCCGCCGCGCCGCGTGTGCCCCGAGTGCGGATCGACCGACCTCTCGCGCGAGCCGCTCGACGCGACGGGCACGGTCGAAACGTACAGCGTCGTGCACGTTCCCGCTCCGCGGTTCGCCGATGACGCGCCCTACGTGACCGCCATCGTCGACTTCGGACCGGTTCGAGTCACGGGCGTCGTGCGGGGGATCGATCCGGAACCGAACGCGATCGAGGCCGGCGACGAACTCGAAGCGTCCGTCGGAACGCGAGAGACGGACGGCGAGCGCATCGTCGTGTTTCGGCCGACGGACGGGGCGTGAGGCGTCGCGGGACGGCAGGGAAGGTGAAACGGACTACTCGGTGACGAGCAGTTCGACCTCGTGGCCGTCCTGATCCTTGGTGAACGCGTAGTTGTGGTCGCACGACTCCGGATCGCGGTAGTCCGGCGCTTCTCGGCGCATGAGCGTCTCCCACGCGTCGTCGAGGTCGTCGACGCGGACGCAGACGTGTCCCCAGCCGTCGCCCATGGTGTACTCGCGGCCGTCGTAGTTGTAGGTGAGTTCCAGTTTCATCGCCTCCTGCGGGGCGTCGTCGGGGGCTACGAAGTAGTTCGAGAAGGAGTCGGCCTCCCAGCGACCGGGGACCTCGGTGTGCTCGAACTTGCGGGTCCAGTAGCCGAGCGCCTCGTCGGCGTCCTCGACGCGGATCATCGTGTGGTCGATGCTCCACGTCGCGCCGTAGTCGCGCTTGACGATCTCGATCTCGTGGCCGTCGGGGTCCTTCACGAACGCGTAGCGGTTCCCGCAGGACTCGGGGTCCCGGTAGTCGTCGACGCCCTCCTCCATCAGCTGGTCGTACGACTCCTGCAGGGCGTCCTCCGGAACGCGGACGGCGATGTGCCCCCACGCGTCGCCGTTCTCGTAGGTGTGGTCGCCGTGGTTGTAGGTTACTTCGAGGAGCGCGCCGTCCTCGTGCATCTCCTCGGGACCGAGGTAGACGTTCGTGAACGTGTCGGCCTCCCAGCGGTCCTTCTCCTCGTAGTTCAGGTGCGTCTGGTACCAGTCGAGACTCTCCTCTAAGTCCTCGACGCGGATCATCACGTGATCGAAGGTTCCGTCCATACACCCCGGATATCGGGCGCTCGCCTCAAAAGCGTACTGAACCCCGTACCCACCCCCACGGGAGGGGGCCGACCGCACCCGGCTCGCGGACCGGTTGCGGTCGCAGGTCGGTGGAAACTTGTCGGTCCCGCTCGTCGTTCCGACATGAACGCCACGTATCTCCCGTACGCCCTACTCGCGATGGGGGCGTACGCGTTCGTCCCCCCGCTCATGCGCGTCGCCACCACGGGTCAGAACGGTGTCCCGAGCGATGTCGCCGTCGTCGTCTCGAATACGGTTCTCGTCGCGATGGCGCTCGGGGTACTGACGTACACGGATCAAGGTGTCACAGAGCCCCTCAGCTCGCCGAAGATTGGGTACGTGCTCGCGGCCGGACTGTTCCTCGGTATTGGTATCCTTGCGTTGTATCGGTCGCTCTCACTCGGACCGGTAAGCGTCGTGAGTCCGATCTTCGCCATGTTCCTCGTCTTCTCGTCGGTGGTCGGGTTCCTCCTCTTGGGAGAGACGTTCACGGCCCGAAAGGCGCTCGGGATCGTTCTCGCGGCCGCGTCGGTCTATCTCGTCTCGGGCGCGTGACGAAATTCCTTTACTCGGCACGGCAGTAGCGTCGACCCCGCAGTGGCCCGCCTCCCGAACCCCTTCCGCGCCGCGATCTGCTACATCGGCTTCGCGCTTGCGCGCGTCGGCCTGATCGACCGCCACCGAGTGGTCCGGACGGCCGACCTCGCGTGGCCGCGGATCGTCACGGGGATCGCCCGCATGTCGAAAAACGCCGTCGACGTGGCGATGGTCGGCGTCGCCGTGGGAACGAGCGCTGTCGCCGGTGTCGGATTCGCCGGTCCCTACTGGGGGCTCGCGTTCGCGATCGGCGGTGGCGTCGCCGGCGGCACCATCGCCCTAGTCTCACAGCGGTACAGCGCCGAGGCGTTCGCAGAACTCGGTGACGCTGTCCGGGCGAGCGTCCTCCTCGTCGTCGCCGTCACCGTCCCCGTCGCGGCCGGCTTCTGGACGTACTCGGCCGCCCTCATCGACGTCCTGAGCAGCAACGAGGTCGCGATCGCGTACGGCTCCGCGTACCTTCGGATCGTCGGGCTGGGCGTCCCTTTCGCCGCGTTGAACCTCGTCGGGAGCCGCGCGCTCGTCGGTTGTGACGACGCCTACACCGCGATGCAGGTCCGCGCCGGGGGCGCGCTCGCGAACATCGTCTTGAGCGCGCTGTTCATCTTCGGTTTCGGGTGGGGCGTCGAGGGGGCCGCGGTCGGGACGGTGCTCTCGAACGTCGTCGCTGCGAGTGCCTTCGCCGTCGGGCTCGTTCGCGGCAGCGTGCCGGGGATCGGGTCGTTCCCGGTCTCGATCGACCCGTTCGGATCGTACCTGTCGCCGGATATGCTCCGTGACCTCGTCGAGATCGGGCTGCCCGTCGGCGCGCGCAACCTCGTATGGACCGTCGCGGAGTTCCCGATGTTAGCCATCCTCGACGTGTTCGGGGAGAACACCGTCGCGGCGTTCGTCATCGCACGGCGCATCTGGGGGATCATGAACGCACCCGGCTGGGGCTTCGGGCTCGCGTCCTCCAGCCTCGTCGGTCAGGAACTCGGCGTCGAGCGCGTTGCCGAAGCGGAGGCGTACGCCCGCGACATCATCCGGTTTTCGGTGGCGACGTACATCGTCTTTGCGGCGCTGACGGCCGTCTTCGCGACCGACATCGTCACGCTGTTCGCCGAGAGCCCCGACAGTCCCGAGATCCCGATCGCCGTCACCCTCGTGTACGCCGCCTGCGTCGCCGTCGTCTTCCAGGGCGTCTCCGGCGGGGCGGCGGGGCCGCTCGACGCCGCGGGCGACACGAAGATACCCTTCGCGAGCCAGTTCCTCGGAATGTTCTGCGTGTCTATCCCGCTCGCGTACGTCGGCGCGCACGACACAACGCCCGCGATCGACGTGCCGCTCGTCGGCATAACTATCCCCGAAATCGCGCTGCCCGCGATCGGGCTGTGGGGGCTCTATCTAGCGTTTCTCGCCGAGACGACGATCCCCGCCGCGATCAACTACTGGCGGTTCCGGTCCGGGAAGTGGAAGAAGATAAGCGAGGCGTACCGGCCCGACGCTGCACCGGATGCTGACGCGGCTTCGGACCCGGCTCCAGACGAGTAGACTCGGCCGGTGATTCACAAATAGTCGCCGTTGGAACCAGAATAGCTTAGATAACATCGCTGGCGGAGCGGCGGTGATCCCCGGAATCCAGCCGGAAGATTGCCGCCGCGAAGCAGCCGCGCCGCACCGTCACACAGCCTCCGCACCTCACGCCTCCCCAGCCTCGCGGTTCGCGCTCTTCGAGCGCTCACCGCGTCCCTCGCGCGGTGCTGCTCGGCCGCGAGACGGCCTCGCAGGCACGCGCCGACCGCATTACCACGCGGCTCGCAACACGCCCTCGATCCCTTTTGGGGTCGCGTCGAGTCCGTCCGGCGCGCGGTCCATGCACCAGTCGTCGACGACGTACTCGGCGATGACCGGCAGGTCGTTCTCGGCGGTCTCCGGGAGCTCGCGCAGTCGCGAGGGGACCGCGAGGTCGTCGCGGACGGCAGCGACCGCGGTGACGACATCCTCGGCGACCGCCTCGTCGGAGCGCCCCTCGGCGGCGACGCCGAGCCCGGCCGCGAGCGCGCGCCGGCTCCCGTCGACCTCCTCGAAGAGGTACGCGAGGACGTGGGGCGCGACGATCGCGTGGACGGCCCCCTGCTGAACGTCGTACCGCCGGGCGAATCCGTGGCCGACCGCGTGGATCACGCTTATCTTGCGGTCGATCTGGACGAGCAGCGCGCCGGCGACGGCGCGGTCCATCGAGGCTTCGGGATCTGGGTGGGAGCGGTCGCCCGCGACGCCCGGCAGAGAGTCAGCGAGAAGCCGCAGCCCGTGAATCGCGGTCGCGTCGCTCACGGGCGTCGCGTCGGCGGCGTAGGGCGTCTCGATCCCCTTGTCGAACCCGTTCATCGCCGACCCCGCGAGCACCGACTCGGGGCTGGTCTCAAACAGCGCCGGGTCTGCTAGGTCCGCGATCGGCATCGGCGCGTCGCCGCTGACGGTCAACGGCTGTCCGGTCGGCGAGGCGTCCGCCGACCGTACCACGAGCGACCCGCCCGTCGAGAGGTCGGCCCCCGCGAACGTCGTCGGGATCACGACGACCGGGATGGTCGCTTCCGCGTCGGGGGCAAGCGGCCCGAGGTCGTCCGGCGACTCCTCGGCGGCCGCCCGGATCCGTTCGAGGTCGCGGCCGTCCGCGTCGAGCATCGGGGCCTGCCGCGCCGTGTCGAGGCTGCTCCCGCCGCCGACGGCGACGAGGACGTCGGCTCCCGCGGCCGCTCGCTCGTCGAGGAGGTCGTACGCGTCCTCGATCCGCTTGTCGGGCGTCGTTCCGTCGAAGACACCGGCGAGCCGGTCGCCGAGCCCCTCGCGGATCGGGTCCATCAGGTCGTCGTTCGCGCCGACGTTCGACCCGCAGACGACGAGCGCGTCGTCGAGGCCGCGGTCGCCGAGGAACGCGCCGAGGTCCGCGGCGCGACCGCGCCCGTACAGTATCTCACAGCCGTGATACCCGTGCTCGAACGAGTCCGCGATCGGTAGCATCGGCGAGGGGTACGGCGGGAACCGGCTTGTAGCTGTGGGAGGGCGCGTGTCGGTGCGGGTCGGACGCGCCGACACACCGCCATCCGGCCGACTGGTCTCGGCCGCGATCGCCTCGGTCGCGTCCGCCGTGTCCCAAAGACCCAACCCGTTCGGGGCCACACCCTTCGAGGATCACGCAGCATGCGCTCGTTTCCCTCGCTTCCGGTCGTCACCGGACCGCACGCTCCCGACGACCTCCTCGACGGCCACCTCTGGATCCTCGAACTGATCGACGGGACTGGGCTCCGCTTCCGGATGGACGAATCCGGGCTGCTCCGATTCGGCGGTCCGGACGCGACGTACGCAGACGACGAGGACGTTCCGCTCGCGCTCCGACCCGCGGTCCGCCATGTCCGCGAGGCGTTCGATCGGGAGGCGCTCCGGGCCGCGGTCGACGACCCCGAAGGCGTCACGTTCCTCGGCGTTGCGACCCACCGCCGCGGCACCAACTACGACTGGGACCGCCTCCCGCCGTTCCTCGGGACCGATGTGTACTCGGCGGACGCGGACGCCTTTCGCCCGCCGGACGCTGTCGCGGCGATCTTCGACGGCGTGGGGGTCACCGCGGTAAACGCCGTCGAGCGCGAGGTGCACGCCCGAGACTTCGACCCGACTGACTACGCGATCCCGGAGTCGGCGTGGCGTGACGGTCCTGCGGCTGGAGTGGATGTCCGGAACAAGCGCGGCGGCCGCGGGAAAATCGCTGGAGACGGCTGCGGTCGGGGCACGGCAGAAGACGAGGAGACAGACGCAGCGACGGACGGCAACGCGCTCGCTGAAACCCACGCGACGCCGGAACGGTTCGACCGCGTCGTCGCCGTCCTCGACCGGCGCGGCGATCCGGTGACGGTCGACGAACTCGCGGACCGAACCGTCGAGTCGATCGCTCGCGAGACCACCGTCAGCGTCGGCGACGGGAACGGAGTCGATACCGAGGCGCTTCGCGTTGCGGTCGTCGAGCGAGCGCGGGCGTATCTCGACGAGCGGACGGAAGAGTGGTGAGCCGGCGGAGCGCCGGTAGCGACTCGGACCAAGGCGACCGATTCGACGGGAATCTGCTAGTTTCTTGCGCTGCTTCTCGCTCACACGCCCGCGCGCGTGCGCCGGCTTTATAAGCAGGCACGAACTACCTCGGGTAAGTTCTATGTCAGAGGAGAGTGAATACGGAGCCGGCCAGATTCAGGTCCTCGAAGGCCTCCAGGCCGTCCGTAAGCGACCGGCGATGTATATCGGTTCCACGGACGGTCGGGGACTCCACCATCTCGTCTACGAGGTCGTCGACAACTCGATCGACGAGGCGCTCGCGGGTTACTGCGACGATATCTCCGTCAAGATCCATGACGACGGTTCCGTCAGCGTCAGCGATGACGGCCGCGGGATCCCGGTTGACACCCACGAGAAGTACGACCGACCGGCTCTCGAAGTGATCATGACCGTCCTCCACGCCGGCGGCAAGTTCGACTCCAAGTCCTACCAAGTCTCCGGCGGCCTCCACGGCGTCGGCGTCAGCGTCGTCAATGCCCTCTCCGAGCGGCTGGAAGTCGAAGTGAAACGCGACGGCGGCGTCTACCACCACGCGTTCGCGCGCGGCGAGCCCGAAGAGGACGGCTTTGAACGCGTCCGCGACATGGCCGACGACGAGGAGACGGGGACCGAGATTCGCTTCTGGCCCGACACGGAGATCTTCGAGGTCACCGAGTTCGCCTTCTCGACGCTGGCGAGTCGGCTGCGCGAACTCGCTTTTCTCAACTCCGGCGTCGCCGTCACGCTCGTCGACCAGCGCGAACCCGATGCGGTCGACGACGCTGGCGACGAGACCACCTTCGAGTACGAGGGCGGCATTCGGGAGTTCGTCTCGTACCTCAACGAGGCCCGCACGCCGATCCACGACGAGGTGATCTACTTCGAGGACGAGGCGGACGACATCCACGTCGAGGTCGCGATGCAGGCGACGGAGGAACTGCAGGGCTCAGTCCACGCATTCGCGAACAACATCAACACCCGCGAGGGCGGCACCCACCTCACCGGGTTCAAGACCGCGCTGACGCGGACCGTCAACGACTACGCCAACGAGCACGGTCTCGTCGACGACCTCGACGCGAATCTCAAGGGCGAAGATGTCCGCGAGGGGCTCACCGCGGTCATTTCGGTGAAACACCCCGACCCGCAGTTCGAGGGGCAGACGAAGACCAAGCTCGGAAACAGCGAGGTCCGCGGTATCGTCGAGTCCGCGACCCACGACAAGCTCGGGACGTTCTTCGAGGAGAACCCCGACACCGCCCGAAAGGTCGTCCACAAGGCCGCGGAGGCCGCGAGAGCGCGCAAGGCGGCGAAGAAGGCTGAGGAGCTGACCCGGCGGAAGTCGGCGCTGGAGTCGACGGCGCTGCCCGGCAAGCTCGCCGACTGTCAGACCCGCGACCCCACCGAGGCGGAGCTGTTCGTCGTCGAGGGAGACAGCGCCGGCGGATGCTTTACTGGTGACACGGAGATCGCACTCGCCTCCGGCCGATCGATCACGTTCGAGGATCTCGTCGAAGAGCACGAATCCGGCCGGACACACTACTGTTACACGGTCGATTCCGATGGGAAAATCGGAATCCAGCAGGTCGCAAATCCACGTGTCACGAAAACAGATGCAGATCTCGTCGAAGTTACTCTCGACAACGGCGAGACGATACGGTGTACTCCCGACCACGAGTTCATGCTCAGAGACGGGAGCTACTGCGAGGCTCGATATCTCGAAGGCGGTCAGTCACTCATGCCTCTGTACCGCAAGACATCAGATACTGACGAGGAGAACATCACAATTGACGGCTACGAAATGGTGAAACAGCCGGTAATGCGTGACTTTTGGGAGTTCACTCATCTTCTCGCAGACCGGTATAATCTGGAACACGGCCGGTACGACGAGGGTGAGGGACAACACAAACACCACGTCGACTTCGACAAGCGAAACAACCGTCCGGACAACATCGAGCGGCTCGCAAAAGACGAACACATGCAGTTACACCGCAAGCACGCGGAACAGACGCTACACACGGAGGAGGTGTTTGAGAAGCTCCGAGAACTCAAACGAACCGAGGAGTTCCGCGAGAAGATGAGCGATCGCATGCAGCGAGAGGAGACGGTGGAGATCCTCCGCGAGAAGGCGATAAAACAGTGGGAAGACGAAGAGTACCGCAAGGAGATGCGGGAAGCGTGGCAGGAGTACTACGATACGCACCCCGAATACAGAGAGCGGGTACGCGAGCGTCTCACCGAGGAAGCTCGGAAGTACTGGGCAGACGAGTCACACCGCGAAGAACAGTCTGAGCGGGTCGAAGCGTATTATAAAAACAACCCAGAGGCAATCAAAAAACGACGGGAAGAGGCGAACGAACAGTGGGACGACGAAGACCTACGCGAATGGCGGAGCCAGAAGACGGAAGAACAGTGGGACGAGGAGTTCCGAGAACAGCGTATGGAGGCGTACAACCAGACGTACTTCGAACACACGATTCCGTTCATGAAGGAGGTCCTCGAAGACGAAGGCGACCTAGGAAACTACGACGAACGTAGACAGGCAGAGGCCGGGCCGAACGTCCTCACGAAATCGACGACGATAGAGAAATTCTTCGAAGACGAATCGGCATTGATCGAGACCGTCCAAACACACAACCACTCGGTTGCGTCCGTGGAACCGATCAGAGAGACTGAAGACGTGTACGATCTCGAAGTACCCGGAACCCACAACTTCGCTCTCGATTCCGGTGTGTTCGTTCACAACAGTGCCAAGCAGGGCCGCAACCGCGAGAATCAGGCGATCCTCCCGCTCAAGGGGAAGATCCTCAACGTCGAGAAACACCGGCTCGACCGCATTCTGGAGAACGACGAGATCCGCGCGTTGATCACCGCGATCGGCGCGGGGATCGGCGAGGAGTTCGACATCGAAGATGTCAGGTATAATAAGATAATTATAATGACAGATGCCGATGTCGACGGGGCTCACATCAGAACGCTCCTGCTCACCCTGCTGTACCGCCACATGAAGCCCCTCTTGGAGGCCGGCTACGTGTACGCGGCGCAGCCGCCGCTGTACCGGGTCCGTTATCGCGGCGAGACGTACGACGCGATGACGGAGGCGGAACGGGACCGGATCGTCGAGGAGGAGTGCGACGGGAACCCGACGCAGGTCCAGCGGTTCAAGGGGCTCGGCGAGATGAACCCCGACCAGCTGTGGGACACGACGATGGATCCGGAGAACCGCCGGCTCAAGCGGATCACGATCGACGACGCGGCCGCGGCTGACCGGATGTTCAACGTGCTGATGGGCGACGCCGTCGAGCCGCGCAAGCAGTTCATCAAGGAACACGCGACTGAAGCGGAGTGGGTGGACATATGAGCTCGGACGTCCCCGACGCCGACCCCGACGACATCCGCGCCGCGCAGGTGACGAACGCCCGGATCGAAGACGAGATGGAGCAGTCGTACATCGACTACGCGATGTCGGTGATCGCGGGTCGGGCGCTCCCGGACGTTCGCGACGGGCTCAAACCCGTCCACCGGCGCATCCTCTACGCGATGCACGAGGCGGGCGTGACGAGCAACTCTGCGCACCGCAAGTCCTCGTCGGTGGTCGGCGAGACGATGGGTGATTACCACCCGCACGGCGACAGCGCCATCTACGACACCCTCGCGCGGATGGCCCAAGACTTCTCGATGCGGTACCCGCTCGTCGACGGGCAGGGGAACTTCGGCTCCGTCGACGGCGACCCGCCCGCGGCGATGCGATACACCGAGGCCCGGATGTCTCCCATCGCGGAGGAGCTTCTGGCCGACATCGAGCGCGACACGGTCGATTTCTCGTCGAACTACGACGACCGACTCGAAGAGCCCGAGGTGTTGCCGTCGGCGTTCCCGAACCTGCTCGTCAACGGCTCGTCGGGGATCGCCGTCGGGATGTCGACGAACATCCCGCCGCACAACCTCGGCGAGGTGATAGACGCCACGGTCGCGCTGATCGACGACCCCGACTGCACCGTCGAGGATCTCATGGAGCACGTCAAGGGCCCAGACTTCCCGACCGGCGCGAACATCGTCGGGCGGAACGCGGTCCACAAGGCGTACAAGACCGGCCGCGGCCGCGTCCGCGTCCGCGCCGAGTTCGAGGTCGACGAGGAGGAGGGTCGGATCGTGATATCGGAGCTTCCCTTCCAGCAGAACAAATCGCGGCTCGTCGAGCGGATCGCCGAGGACGTCAACGAGGGTGCGATCGAGGGTATCCGCGATCTGCGCGACGAGTCCGACCGCGACGGCATCCGCGTCGTCGTCGAACTCAAGCGCGACGCGATGGCCGAAGTGGTGAAAAACCAGCTGCTGGAGAGCCACCTCGAACGGACGTTTGGCGTCATCAACCTCGCCTTAGTCGACGGCTCGCCGCAGGTCTTGGACCTGAAAGAGACGCTCGAACACTACGTCGCACATCGCCGCGACGTGATCCGGCGGCGCTCGGAACACGAACTCGCGGAGCGCGAGGACCGCGCACACATCTTGGAGGGGCGGCTGAAGGCGCTCGACAACGTCGACAGCGTGGTCGAGACCATTCAGAACTCCGACGACCGCGACGCGGCGAAGGCGGCGCTTGAGGCCGACTACGAGTTCAGCGAGGCGCAGGCCGAACACATCGTCCGGATGCAGCTCGGCTCGCTCACCTCGATGGAGACCCAAGAGATCGAGTCGGAGTACGAGGACGTTATCGCTCGGATCGAGCGGCTGGAGGCGATCCTCGACGACCCCGACGAACTCGATCAGGTGATCGTCGATGAGTTGCAGGCGATCAAAGCCGAGTACGACGACGAGCGCCGGACGAGCTTCATCGAAGACGTCGGCGACGTGACCCACGAGGATCTCATCCCCGAAGAGGAGTGCGTCGTCGTGATGAGCGAGGACGACTACATCAAGCGGATGTCGCTCGACACGTTTCGCGCGCAGAACCGCGGCGGGAAGGGGATCATCGGCACCGGACTCAAGGAGGGCGACCGCGTCTCTTCCGTGTTCGCTGCCAACTCTCACGACTACCTCCTCGTCTTCACGAACCACGGACAGATCTACGAACTGAAGACGTACGAGATCCCGGAGATGTCGCGGACGGCCCGCGGCAAGTCTGCGATCAACCTCTTCGATCTCGACGACGGCGAAGAGATCGAGTCGGTGGTCAACACGGAGGACTTGGACGACGACGAGTTCCTCACGATGGTCACCCGCGACGGGTACATCAAACGGACCGCAGTCGACGAGTTCGAAAACATCCGGTCGACGGGAATTCGCGCGATCCGGCTCGAAGACGGCGACGAACTCGTCGACGTGGAGGTAACCGGCGGCGATCGCGACATCGTCATCGGAAGCCGGAACGGGATGGCTATCCGCTTCGAGGAGCCGGATGTGCGGGCGATGGGCCGCACCGCCCGCGGCGTGATCGGTATCGACCTGCGCGACGGCGACGCCGTCGCCGGGGTCGCCGCGATCGACGAGGACCGACACAACTGGGTGCTCACCGTCACCCAGAACGGGTACGGGAAGCGCTCGGACCTCGACGAGTACCGCCCCCAGTCCCGCAACGGAAAGGGGCTCGTCGACATCAAGACCGGCGACCGCAACGGCGAGGTCGTCGCCATCGAGGCGGTCACCTACGGCGATCACCTCCTCGCGATGAGCGCCGACGGGCAGATCATGCGAACCCGCGTCGAGGAGATATCGACCGTCGGACGCAACACGATGGGCGTCATCGTGATGAATCTCGATCCGGACGACGAGGTCGCGTCCGTGGACATCGTGCCCGAATCGGCATACGCCGACGACGGGGACGCCAGCGACGCCGAGAGCGACGACGCCGCCGGCGACGCCGAGTAGGCGCGCCGCCTGAACTACTCATACAACACGCGTCGCGTTCGAAACGCCGCGTGGGCGGGATTCAAGTCCACCAGCGACGAGTCGCCACTATGCATCGGCGTGAACTCCTCACCGCGACGGCCGCGCTCGCGAGCATGGCAGCGGTCGCGGGCTGTCTCGGATCCGATGAGAACGACTCCGGACGACTCGACCTCACGGTCCGCAACGACGGCGACGCACCGGTCGATGTCGACGTGGTCGTGCGAGACGACGACGGGACAACGTACGAGGAGACGACTGACCGCGTCGACGCTGGCGTCGCCCGTGCGTTCGAGGTGACCGTCGGCGCGACGGGACGCCACGAGGTCGTCGTCTCCGGAGGAGATTGGGAGGGACGGCTCGCGTGGGACACCGGCGTCTGCGCCACGTACGCCGGGACCGTCGCGGTCGACGCCGACAACGTCTCGGTCGCCGGCGAGTGTCTCGATCCTCAGTAGGTATCTCCGAGAGTAGTCCGCCTACGACGCCTCCGCGATCGCTGCCGCGACCGCGTCGTAGTCGGGCTCTTGGCCCGAGTGCTCGGCGAGCCAGTGGTAGGTCACGACGCCGTCGGTGTCGATCACGAAGATGGCCCGCTGTGCGACCGTGTCGACGCCGTAGCGCTCGAACTCCTCAATCACGTCGTACGCCTCGATAGCGCGGTGGTCTGGGTCGGCGACGAGCGCGAACGGCAGGTCGTACTGCACTCGGTAGGCTTCGAGTGCGTGCGGGAGGTCGGTGCTCACGCCGAGAAGCGTGCAGCCGTCGCGGTCGAACTCGTCGCGAAACGCCTCCATCTCGTCGGTGCAGGTGTTCGAGAAGGCGGCCGGGAAAAACGCCAACACGACCGGCTCGTCGCCGATGCGGTCGGCCAACTCGAACGACTCGATGTCACCGTCTACGATCGACGCGTCGAAGCTTGGAGCATCGTCGCCGATATCGGTCATACCGTCCGATCGGCGGCGAGGCGTATCACAGTTTCGGCGTCGATCGGAAGGAGAGACGGCCACCGCTCACGATCTGCACCGTCCCGCTCGGCGACGACGACGCACGCTCGGGAGCCTCGAACCTATCGAGGCAAAAAGACTATAGTCGCCAGAGAGCTACGCCCGTATAGAGATGGCAAGCGCGATTCCACTGATCGGCGGCATTCCGGCGGGGCCGGAGCTCCTCATCATCCTGCTCGTCTTGGTTCTCCTGTTCGGAGCGAACAAGATTCCGAAGCTCGCCCGGTCTACCGGGCAGGCGATGGGCGAATTCAAGAAAGGCCGCGAGGAGGTCGAGGACGAACTGAAACAGATGCAGGGCGAAGACGACGAGGCGGACTCGACGCTCGATGACGACGACGAGGAGTTTGAGGACATCGACACCGAAAAAGAGACGAGCGCGTAACCCCGCCTGCGACGCCGACCGATTTCCGGACGCGGCGGTTTTCTCTATTCGGGCGCGTGGCCTAGCGGACAGGGCGAGAGGTTCCTAACCTCTCGATCGCGGGTTCGAATCCCGCCGTGCCCGCTGTCTGCGAACAATGTGAGCAGCAGCGGCACAGGGGTTCGAACCCCGGAAGTCGCAGCGGCCGAGCGAAGCGAGGCCGACCGTCTTCCTCCGGTTCGAATCCCGCCGTGCCCGCTCCCTCACTTCCGTTCAGTCACGTGCGCGGCTGACCCCCGCTCGTTCACTCCGCTCACTCGCGGGGATCCCGCCGTGCCCGCTGTCTGCGAACAATGTGAGCAGCAGCGGCACAGTGGTTCGAACCCCGGAAGTCGCAGCGGCCGAGCGAAGCGAGGCCGACCGTCTTCCTCCGGTTCGAATCCCGCCGTGCCCGCTCCCTCACTTCCGTTCAGTCACGTGCACGGCTGACCCCCGCTCGTTCACTCCGCTCACTCGCGGGGATCCCGCCGTGCCCGCTCTTCGCTCACGCTCGCTCGCGTGGATCCCGTCGCGCGACGGTGTCACTTATCAGTCGTCGTCGCGTTTCGTACCCGTATGGAACTCCGGCAGCTCGTTCGCGGTCGCGTCAACTGGCCCGACATCGAACGGGTCGTCCGCGAGCTGGCGGACCGGTACGACCGCGAGACGATGCGCGTGCGCTTTCTCGACGCCGACAACTGGCTGTCGACTCCCATGGTCGTCGACGACGACCTGTTCGTAAAGGTGATCACGCGGCAGAACACGCTGGTCCATACCCTCTTTACCACCGGACGGAACCTCGGGGCCTTTTCCGCGGGCACCGAGGGCTTTTTCGAGCGCCACGAGACCCCCTATGAGATGGCTCGCCACGAACTAGAGGCCACCCGGAGAGTGCGCGAACTCGGCGTGAACGCGCCCGAGCCGGTCGAGGCGTTCTCGATCGGCGACCTCGGCGTGCTCGTGTTGGAGTATCTCCCCGAATTCCGGACCCTCGACGAACTTGACCGCGAGGACATCAGCGCGCTCGCGCCGTCGCTTTTCGACACCCTCCGAACGATCCACGACGCCGACCTTGCACACGGCGACCTCCGCGCCGAGAACGTCCTCGTCCGCGACGGCGACCTCTACGTCATCGACGCGACGAACGTGAGCGACGACGGTCGCGAGTCGGCGCGCTCGTACGACTTGGCGAGCGCCTTGGCCGCCCTTGAACCGCTCGTCGGCGCGGCCGACGCCGTCGACGCCGCGCTCACCAGCTACTCGACGACGGAACTGCTCGCCGCGCGACGGTTCCTCGACTTCGTCGCCATCCGGCCCGACCACGACTTCGACGCCGCGGCGCTGAACGGGGAATTAGAGAAACGGGCGACCGCGACCGACGCGAGCGACGGCGTGGCTGCCACCGAGGAGTAGCCGGTCCCCGACTGCGCCGTCGCGGAGTGTCTTTTCGGAGGTGATCTTTTGTCCGTACCCGCAGACATCTATCTATGGTAGACTTACACAGACACTACGTCGACGGTGAGTGGATCGACGGTTCGGGCTCGCGGACATTCACGAGCGAGAACCCGGCGACCGGCGAGCCGCTCGGCGAGTTCCGTCGGGGGACGCCGGCCGACGTTGACCGCGCGGTCGAGGCGGCCACCGACGCGTTCGGCGCGTGGCGCGAGAGCTCGCGGATCGACCGTGCCGAGTTCCTCTGGGACGTGTACCGCGAACTCCGCGAGCGGACGAACGAACTCGGTGAGATAGTCACCAGAGAGTGCGGCAAAGAGATCAGCGAGGGGAGAGCCGACGCCGTCGAGGCCGCCCATATGGTCGAGTGGGCCGCGGGCGACGCTCGACACCCGAACGGCGACGTGGTTCCGTCCGAAATCGCCGCGAAAGACGCCTATATGCGGCGGAAGCCGCGGGGCGTCGTCGGCTGTATCACGCCGTGGAACTTCCCGGTCGCGATCCCCTTCTGGCACATGGCCGTCACGCTCGTCGAAGGAAACACGGTCGTGTTCAAGCCCGCCGAACAGACCCCGTGGTGTGCCCAGATCATCGCGGAGCTGTTTGAGGACGCTGGACTGCCGGACGGCGTGTTCAACATGGTTCAGGGGTTCGGCGACGCCGGCGAGGCGATCGTCGAGCACGACGGCGTTTCGACGATCCTCTTCACCGGCTCCGCGGAGGTCGGCCAGCGGATTCAGGAGACGCTCGGGGGCGTCCCGGGTAAGCGCGCCGCCTGCGAGATGGGCGGGAAGAACGCGGTCGTGATAACCGAGAACGCCGACATCGACATCGCGGTCCACTCGGCGGTGATGTCGAGCTTCAAGACGACCGGTCAGCGTTGCGTCTCCTCGGAGCGACTGATCGTCCACGCCGACGTGTACGACGAGTTCAGAGACCGATTCGTCGAGGTGGCGGAGTCGATCGCCGTCGGCGATCCCCTCGACGAGGAGACGTTCATGGGGCCGCTCATCGAGGCGGCACACCGCGAGCGGGTTACCGCGTACAACGACCTCGCCCGCGAGGAGGGGGTGAACGTGCTCGTCGATCGAACCGATCTCGACGACGCGGCGCTCCCCGACGGCCACGAGGAGGGACACTGGATCGGCCCGTTCGTCTACGAAGCCGACCCCGACGCGGATCTTCGGTGTACCAGCGAGGAGGTGTTCGGGCCCCACGTCGCGCTCCTGAAGTACGATGGCGACATCGAGCGCGCGGTCGAGATCCAGAACGACACCGACTACGGACTCGCCGGTGCGATCGTCTCCGAGGATTATCGCCAGATCAACTACTACCGAGACCACGCGGAGTTGGGGCTTGCGTACGGGAATCTGCCGTGTATCGGTGCGGAGGTGCAACTCCCGTTCGGCGGCGTCAAGAAGTCTGGCAACGGGAACCCCTCCGCGCGCGAGATCATCGAGGCGGTCACCGACCGGACCGCTTGGACGCTCAACAACTCGACGGACATCCGGATGGCACAGGGGCTCTCGGCGAACATCAAGACTACCGACGAGTAGTCGCCTCCACTGCCCCTGTTGCCTTATATATTGTTAATATTCATTATCTATTTTCACGAAGGGTTAATGCGGCGTTCGTCGCAAGCGACGTGCAACATGAGCGACCGCGACACGATGAAGACTGTTTCACACACGGCACCGAACGAGACCTCCGCTCACTCCGTCTGGGAGCGAGGGCGCATTCCGGTCGAGGAAGCGGAAGAAGAGGAGTAGCGGCCTCGTACGGTCACTCGTCACGTGACCCGTCGGGCGGTGTCGCGTCCGGTTCAGATAGATCGTCGGGCGGTTGACGGCCGATCATCGCGCGGAGCGACGACCACGCTTCGCTGCGGTCTGCCCCCTTCGAGAGCTGCACGCCGTCGAACGACGCCGCCGGATGCCGCGTCTCGGGGCCGAGGTGATCCATGTGCGCGGCAATCCACGTGAAGCCGCCGGCGAACAGGCTTAAAACGGCGAACGTGAGCCACGATTCCGTAGACGTGAGTCCCATCGCGCCGGTCACGACGCCCGCAACGACGTAGACGAACGCGAGGAAGACCATGAGGACGGTCACGGTTGCGAGCAGGTCGTTGACCGCCATGACGCGGGCGTTGTAGTCGATCCACTCCGCGTAGCTGCGGAGCAGTCGCTCGTCAAAACCGGCCACCGTCTCGTCGTTTGCGTCGCCGTTCGCGACGGTGGCAGCGTCGCGCGTTCGTTCGGCGGCGATCAGAGCGTCGACGTCGGCGATGGTGAGCCCGCCGCGGAGGTCGGACGCGGTGTACGTGACGGCGGCCAGTCCGGTCGAGACGAGCAAGATCGCGCCGCCGGCCAGCGTGAAGGGGTTGAGGAACCCCCCGAGTTCGAATTCGGTCTGGACGACGATCGAGCCGCCTGTGACGACGATGCCGATGAGCACAAGGTTCGCCTTCAGAATCTCGATGGCCTTGGTGTCGATCTCGCGGAGCCGCTCGACTTGGTAGGTAAACGTCGTTCGCAGCTCTTCGCGGGCCGTCGCCGCGACCGCCGGGTCGATGTCAGCCTCGCGTTTCCTACCCGGTTCGGATTCGTCACCAGCCTCGCGGTCGTCACCGGCCTCGCGGTCGGTATCGGCCGCTACGTCTCCGGGCTCCGTCATTGGCATCGGGTTCGTCAAGCGGTCCTGTAAGCGTACCGCTGTTCTCGCCGGCGATAACCGCGGAGGTGGGTTTAACCCGTGGGAGAGCAGAGTGCGGCGCATGATCGAGGTGGCGGGCCTACGGAAAACGTACGGGAACTTCGCTGCCGTCGTCGACAGTACGTTCTCCGTCGGGGAGGGAGAGGTGTTCGGCATCGTCGGCCCGAACGGTGCAGGGAAGACCACGACCCTCAAGGTTCTCTCTGGGCTCGTCGAACCGACCGCCGGCGAGGTGACAGTCGCCGGCTTCGACTCCGGCAATCCCGAGATGCGCCACCGACTCGGCTTTCTTCCCGAGGAGTCGCCGCTGTACGAGGAGATGACGCCGCGCTCGTATCTGCGGTTTTTCGCCGACCTCTACGACGTACCGAGCGATGTCGCAGACGACCGGATCGAAGCCACACTGGACCGGCTTCGACTCGACCACCGCGAGCGCCGGCTGGGAGACATGTCGAAGGGGATGAAACGGAAGGTCGCCATCGCGCGATCGCTCGTCAACGACCCAGACGTGCTCGTGTACGACGAACCGGCCTCCGGGCTCGACCCGGTGACGACCGACTCCGTGCTCCAGTTCACCCGCGAACTGCGCGATGCCGGAAAGACGGTCGTGTTCTCGGCGCACAACCTCTATCACGTCGAGTCCGTCTGCGACCGCGTCGTCGTGATGAACGAGGGACGAATCGTCGCTCGCGGGAGCGTCGACGGGATCCGCGAGCGACACGGCGAGACGACGTACCACGTGTTTTCCGATGTCGCGCCGAATCGGACGGACGCGCTGGCCGATATCGCAGACGCCGACGGTCCGGCGGCCCGCACCGAGGAGGTCGGCGACCGGTTCCGGACCGCGGTTCCGACGATGACGGCGGTCGAGGCGGTTCGCGAGGCGGTGACGGCCGCGGGCGGCGAGGTGGTCGATATTCGCACGCGCGAGCCGAGCCTCGAAGATGTCTTCCTCGACATCGTCGGCCGCCCGATGCCGGGACGGTACACCGCCGGCACGGACGGTGTGCCCTCGGATGACGAGTCCACAGACGACGAAACAGACGGCGGACGGGTATCGGGAGAGCCGGAGGGTGCCAAGTGATCGACCGGCTCCGGAGGGTGCTCCGGGTCGCCCGATGGGAGGCCGCCCGCGCCGGCGGCGGCGTCGACCGCCGGACGCTGCTGGCGGCGCTCGCACTTCTCACCGTCGCGGGCGGCGTGATCGGCGGCGGCCTCGCGGCCGGTGTCGTCGGCCTCGACGTCGACCGCGATGTCTACCGGGTGGCCGTCGACGACGACTCGCCGTATGCGGACGCGGTCGAACGCGCGCCTGCGCTCACCGCGGTCCCGACCGAGGGCGCGTCGCTGGGGACCTCGGCGGACCTGATCGTCCGAGACGTTGACGGTATTCCGGCGAACGACGGGACCGCCGATCGAACGACCGACGGCGAGGCGACCGGCGGCGGGACGACCGACGGTGGCAGATCGTCCGTCATCGGCGTCGTGGTCAGCGCCAGCGACACGCGAAAGGGAGCGGCCGCGGCGGCCGAGTTTCGGAGCGCTGTCGAGGCCCACAACGAACGGTTGATGGCCGCCGAGGAGAACGAGACGGCGGCGTTTCCAGTCGCGGTCACCCTCCGCTACGTGAGTCGGACAGACGGAGTCGACGACGGCGCGACGCTCGGTGGCTCCGGGGACGCCGACACGTCGGAAACCGACGGGACGGACGCCACCGCTGACGCGTCTGATTCCTCCGACACGAGCGGCGACGAGACGGACGGTGTTGATATCGATGCAAGCGGCGGCGACACCGACGCGGGCGGAGACGACGCGGGGAGCACGGACACCGGCGACGGGGACACGGCGACGGATGGGAGCGGTTCCGACGCAACCGATAGCGGTGATGACGACGCGGCGGGAGACGACGGAACGGTATCGGATGACGGCACGAACGCGGGCTCCGCCGGTAGCGACGGCGACGGCACCGGTAGCGACGGCGACGGCACCGGTAGCGACGGCGACGGCCTCGCGGTTCCCTCCGTTGGCGGGGGGACCTTCGGTGCCGACACGGTCGGATCGCCGGGGTCGATTTCGCCGCCGTTCCCGTTCGTCTCGCTGCTTCTAGCGTTCGTCTTCCTCGTCCCGATGAACTTCCTCATCCAAGCTTATGGGTCCTCCATTCTCGACGAGCGGACGAACCGCCGCGGGGAGCCGCTGCTCGTCACCCCGCTGTCGCCGGCCGAGATCGTTGCGGGCAAGACGCTCCCGTACGTCGCGCTCGCGGGAGCGATCACGACGCTGATCGCCGTCGCGGTCGGCGGCGGCCCGCTCTCCGTGGTCGCCGTGTTCCCCGTCGCGATGGCGTTTCTCGGCGCGACGTTCGTTGGCGCAATGTTCGCTCGGTCGTTCAAGGAACTCACCTTCGTCACCGTCGGCGTGAGCGTCCTCCTTACGACCTACGCGTTCGTCCCCGCGATATTCACCAACGTCACGCCGGTCGCGCTCGTGTCGCCGCTCACGCTCGTCGTCTTCGACCTGCAAGGGGAGGCCGTCTCCGCCGGCGACGTGCTCTTCTCGACGACGCCGATGTCGATCGGGGCCGGACTCCTGTTCGCGCTCGGCCTCGGCGTCTACCGCGAGGAGGACATGTTCACGCAGAAGCCGATCGGCCGGAAGTTCCTCGACGCGCTCGCCGTGCGGCTCGCCCCGGTGGGAGTCGCCGGACGGACTGACACGGCCGCGCGAAGTGTGGCCGAAACTGACGCATCTCCACGCCCCCGAACGCGAGTTCGCACGTGGGGCCGGGCGCTCGCTCCGGTGGCGCTGCTCACCGCCTGCACGATACCCTTCGTGTTCGTCGCGGAACTGATGGCTGTCGCGCTGCTTTTCGCGCTGCCGATCACCGTCTCGATACCCGTGTTACTCGTCGCGATCGCTTTCATCGAGGAGGTCGCCAAGAGCGTCCATCTCTACGCCGGCTTCGAGCGCGGTGTGTTCGCCCGCACCGACCGGGTCGCCGTCGCAGTCGGGGTGGCCTCCGCGACGGGATTCTTCCTCGCGGAGAAGGCCACCGCGGTCGTGCAGGCCGTCGGCCTCACGGAGTTGTACGTCGGCCGGGCTGCCTTCGGGAGCGTCGCCGGACTGGAGGGGCTGTCCGCGCCCGTACTGGTTGCGTTGGTGTTCGCGCCGCTCGCGCTCCACAGTGTCGCAACGACGGTGACCGCGGTGGGCGCGAGCAGGGATCGAACCGGGTACGTCCTGACGCTCGCGCTGGCGACGCTGCTCCACGCGGCGTATAACTTCGCGGTGGTGAGCATCCATGGGTAGCCGCCTGACGATCGCCGGCCGCGAGCTGGCGGGGCTGCGCGCGGAGAAGACGATCTTGCTCGCGATCGGCATCCAGCTGTTCATCGCGGCGTTCTCGTCGTTTCTCGTCGTCGGACTCGTCTCCATGTACGACCCCGGCGCGCTCGACGCCGCGGAGATCGAGGTGGCCGCGAGCGGCGACGCGGTCGACGGGCTTGAACGAGCCGCCGCCGAGGTCCCAAGTGTCGGCGTCACGACGTACGCCGACGTCGGGGCCGCGAAACGCGCGTTCGACCGCAACGCCGCCGACGCGGTGGTGGTCGCGGACCGGGTCGACGCCGGGGACGGAGGCGGCGAGCGGATCGCGGTGCGGGTCACCGCGCCGGACGCCACGGTCGAGACGACCGTCCTCGTCGTCCAGCTACGGGAGGTGTTGCGCGCCTACGAGCTGGACGAGCGTCGAGACCGCGCCGCCTACCTCGACGAATCGCCGCTTCCGCTGCCGGAACGGACCGGCTCCAGTCCGTACTTCACGTTCACGTACACCGTGTTGATCCCGGTGTTGGTGTTCCTGCCGGTGTTCATCTCCGGCTCGCTCGTCGTCGACTCGATCACGGAGGAGATCGACGAGGGGACGCTCGAACTCCTCCGCGTCGCGCCCGTGACCCTCGGCGAGATCGTCGACGGGAAGGCGCTCGCGGCGGTCGCCATCGCGCCCGCACAGGCGCTGCTGTGGCTGCTGTTGCTCCGCGCGAACGGGACGCCCGTGGCGAACGTCCCCTCGATCCTCGCGCTGATGACCGCGCTCACGGCGCTCGTCGTCGCACTCGCGGTCGCCCTCTCGGCACTCGCGCCCGATCGTCGGGCCGCGCAGTTCCTCTACTCGATCGGCGTCCTCGCGCTCTTCGGCGGCGCGACGGCCATGGACGGCGGCCCCGCCAACGCGGTCGCGCGGCTCGCGATCGACAGCGCAGATGTGACGACCACGGCGCTCGTCGTCACGTACGTGGCTATCGCGGCCGTCGCGTACGTCGGCGTCAGGCGGATCGTCGCCGAGAACGGGTTCGATCGGTGAGGCGCGTTCTGGAGCCGCTGTCTCTACAGGTCGCCGACCACGGCGGCGACGCGGTCGACCGCGGCATCGATGTCCGCTGCGTCGACATCGCGGTGCGTCGTGAACCGCGTGGTATGCGTGTCGAACTCGACGCAGCCGACACCGGCGTCCTCGCAGGCCGCGACGAGGTCGGCGGCCGCGATATCGGCCGCCTCGGTGTCGGCGACGACGATGTTCGTGTCCGGTTCAGGGGCGTCGACGCCCGCTATCGCGTCCAACCCCGCGGCCAGCCGCTCGGCGTTGGCGTGGTCGTCAGCGAGGCGATCGACGCTTTCCAACGCCAGTAGTCCGGGAGCGGCGATGATCCCGGCCTGTCGCATGCCGCCGCCGAACAGCTTCCGGACCCGTCGCGCCTCCTCGATGAACGCCGCCTCGCCCGCGAGTATCGAGCCGACGGGCGCGCCGAGCCCCTTCGAGAGACAGAACGCCACGCTGTCGACGGGCGCGACGATGTCGCTCGCGTCGACGCCGAGCGCGACCGCAGCGTTGAACACCCGCGCGCCGTCGAGGTGGACGGGAATCTCGGACTCGTGTGCCGCCTCTGCGGCCGCGGCGATCCGGTCAGCGGGGACCGCCGTCCCGCCGCGGTAGTTGTGCGTGTTCTCCAGTGCCAGCAGGCCGGTTCCGGGACGATGAAGGTCCTCTGTCACGGTCTCCGACCGCACTCGATCCGCGGACGGCACACAGCGCGCGCCGGCGTCGACCAGCCGGGTCTGGACGCCGGAGAGCGTCGCCGCGCCCGCAAGCTCCCACCGGTAGAGGTGCGACTCCCGGTCCAGTAAGAGCTCCTGACCGGGGTCGGTGTGCACGCGAACGGCGATCTGGTTGGCCATCGTTCCCGAGGGGACGTACAGCGCCGCCTCGGTCCCGACCGCGTCGGCGGCGCGTCGCTCCAACTCGTTGACGGTGGGATCGTCGCGGTACACGTCGTCGCCGACCTCGGCGGTCGCGGCCGCCTCGCGCATCGCCTCGGAGGGTCGCGTGACGGTGTCTGATCGCAGGTCGATAAAATCGTCGTCTGTCATTCGTTGGCGGCGATTCGGCGGCCGGAGAGAAATAGGTCGCGCTCGTCGCCGAGGCGACTGGACGAATTCACCCGCGCCGGCGCGGCCGACGCCGGCGGTCAGTTCTTATGTCGCGCGATCCATCCGTGTCGTATGGGAACGGAAGCCGTCGAAGACGACGCAGACGACGCCGACACGTCAGACGCCCACGACGCGTACGACGCCCTGCTCGATCGCGTTCGGCGCTGGAACACGGTCGGGAGCGCGGCCGGCGTGCTCGGCTGGGACCAGCAGGTGATGATGCCGGAGGGCGGCACGCCCGCCCGATCGAGACAGCTCTCCACGCTCTCGTCGATCCGTCACGAGATGATCACCGACGCGGAGACCGGTGACCTGCTCGACACGCTCGCCGACGCCGACCTCACGGACGAGCAGGCGGCCGTCGTGCGGGAGGTCTCACGCGAGTACGAGCGCGCGGACGCCGTTCCGCGACGGCTCGTCGAGGAGATTTCGGAGGCGAGCACCGAAGCGCTACAGGCGTGGGAGAAAGCGAAAGACGAGAACGACTTCGACCGGTTCGCGCCGCATCTCCAACGGCACGTGGAGTTGAAACGCGAGTACGCCGACCACATCGACCCCGATCGGGACCCCTACGAGGTGCTGTTCGAGGAGTACGAGCCGTGTCTCTCGATGGAGCGCACGGAGGCGATCCTCGACGAACTCCGGGAGACGCTCGTCCCGCTCATCGACGCGATCCGCGCGTCCGACGCCGACCTCGCCGTCGACACCTTCGAGGGGAAGTTCCCGGAGGACGAGCAGGAGGCGCTCGCGCGCGACGCCTTGGATCTGGTTGGCTACGACTTCGACCGCGGCCGGCTCGACGTCTCCTCGCACCCGTTCACGTCGGGCAACCAGTTTGACTGCCGGATCACGACCAGATTCGACGAGTCGGACCCGCTCGCCGCGGTGGGCTCGACGATCCACGAGTACGGCCACGCGCAGTACGCCCTCGGACTTCCACAGAAGCACTTCGGCACGCCCCTCGGCGACGACCGCGACCTGTCCGTCCACGAGTCGCAGTCGCGGCTCTTTGAGAACCACGTCGGCCGGAGTCGGGCGTTCTGGGAGCGGTTCCTCCCGACGTTTCAGGAGCAGTTCCCCGAAACGGATGACGCGACCGTCGAGGACGCCTACGAGGCCGTAAACCAAGTGTACGAGGACAACCTCATCCGCGTCGAGGCCGACGAGCTGACCTACCACCTCCACATCGTCGTCCGCTTCGAGATCGAACGCGACCTGGTCCGCGGCGATCTCGCGGTCGAGGACGTGCCCGAGACGTGGAACGACAAGTACGAACAGTACCTCGGGATCCGCCCCGACACCGACAGCGAGGGCTGTCTCCAGGACATCCACTGGAGCCACGGGAACTTCGGCTACTTCCCGACCTACTCGCTGGGCTCCGTGATGGCCGCCCAGCTGTACGCGGCCGCCGAACACGACATCGACGACCTCGACGACAAAATCACCGCGGGCGAGTTCGAGCCGCTTCAGGAGTGGCTCGCCGAGAACGTCCATCAGCACGGCTCCCGCTACGAGACGAACGAGCTCGTGAAACGCGCCACCGGCGAGGCGCTCTCCGCGGACGCCTTCACCGACTACGTCGAGGCGAAGTACGGCGAGCTGTACGGCGTATAAGCTACGTCGATCAGTTCCACCGATCGCGTCTAAACAGACCCACCGATCGCGTCTAAACAGACCCACCGATCGCGTCTAAACAGACCCACCGATCGCGTCTAAACAGACCCACCGATCGCGTCTAAACAGACGAGCGGTGCGGTGGCGCGTGCCGGTTCGGCCCTTTATAAAGGGCCGAATCGACCGCGCGAGGGAGGGCAGGGGCGGCCGCGATGCGGTGCGGTCCGGCGGCCGCCTCTGACCGAGGCTGGGGAGGTGTGAGGCTGCGGGGACGGAGCGGTTCGGGATCTAGATCTCGATTGCCAAAACCGATCGGACCGCGGTCGCCGTTCTCACAGCCTGAACCCGGTCATCAGCGCGATGAGAACGAGCATCACGGCCGTCTCGAACAGGCCGACGACGAGGTTCTTCTTCTCGATCGATTCGAGCCGCGAGGTGTCCGGATCCGGCGACTGACTCTCGTAGTACGCGCTGAGTTGGAGCCGGTGCGGGACCGCGAGCCCGAAGGCGAACAGCCCCCAGCCGACCCCGAGGGCGGCCGACGACAACGTGCTCGAAAAGCCGTAGCCGAGTCCGAGACCGCCGGTCAACAGCACCGTTCCCGACAGCACCGTCGTGAGCGAGAAGCCGACGAGGAAGAAGACGGCCTTCGGCACCAAGGTCCCCATTACGGCGGCCGAGGACTCGTCGTCGAGGCCACCGAGCGTCGGCCCGATGAGCGCGGGGAAGATCAGCGCGAACCCAAACCACACCGCGCCGGCGGCGACGTGGGTATAAAAGAGCAGCGTGGTGCTCGACGCGATCACACTCGCCGCGAGGACCGCGAGCGGGACGAGAAGACATCCGGCCGCGAACGCCGGATTCGCGGCGTCCGCGAGATGACGGACTCGGTCGAAAAAGCCCTGCTCCGGGACGCGGCGACTCTCGTTCGCGACTGCCATGTGCCCCGATTCCGAGTGACACAAATATCCCTTACGGTTGACACAATATGCTGTGGCTGAGCTTCGGTCTCCGCCTGTCGTACGGCCACATCACCCACTCTCGGCCACACCACCCACTCCGGACCGCGCCTCTCAAACGGTCGCGTTACTTCTCGATGATGCTCTCCTCGACGGCCTCGCCGAAGTGGCGTGCCACGTCTTCGTAGTAGACGAGCACCTCGTCGCCGGCCTCTAGGTCGGTAACGGCGGTTTTTCCCTCGCTCGTCGCGACCTTCACCGTCTCGGCGTTCTGGATGAGCGTCTCGACGCGGTCAACGCCGTCGTCGGTCTCGACTTCCGCCTGCAGCCGGAACATCGGCCGCTTCTCGATTTTCACCCGCCCGACGATCGCCTCGCGGGTGTGACCGTCGGTGTCGACGACCTGGACCTCGTCGCCGCTCGACAGTTCGGCGAGGTAGTTCGTGCCGCCCTCGGGGTTGCGGACGTACGCGTGGACCGCGCCAGCGTTCACGCGGAACGGCCGCGACTCGACGTACGGCGATTCGGCGGTCTCGGCGTGGACGAAGAAGAGCCCGCGCGACATCGACCCGATCAACATCCCCTCGTCGTCGTCCATCAGCGAGCCGGTGTCGATGCAGACGCGGTCCGCCATCCCCGTCTGCTCGACCGCCGTCACCTCGGCGTGTCGGAGATCAAGCGTCTCGCGGTCGGCAGCGTCGCGAGCGTCGACTGCGCCGCGGATCTCGTCGGGCGCGTCCGCATCGAGCAGGACGCCGTCGGCACCGATCTCCAGCGTCTCGAAGGCGGTCTTCGCCTCGGCCGCGGTCGTCGCACCGGCGACGAGGTGCGTCTCCTCGCCGACGCGGGCGATCAGGTTTTCGAGGGGAATGATCGACCAGTCCTCGCCGACGATGATAGTGAATTCAGCGTCCGTTGCGGCGGTCTCGGCGAACCGCTCGTACTCGGTCCCGAGCACGCGGACGTACGCCCCCTGCGCGCGGTCGTCTCGCCGCCGAATCGTCGAGAGGTCGGCGGAGCCGGAGAAGTCGTCGGGGAGGTCGATCGTCCCGTCGCCCTCGCCCCCTTTGCCGACGAAGTAGGCATCGGCCTCCGCGTCGCTCTCGGCGTCGTCGATGACGTCTGCCTCCGAGCGGAACGCGGCGATGTTCACGTCGCCAAGCTCGCGGACGCGTCCGACGTCGCCCTCGTCAACGAGAACCCAGTCCGCGCCGGCCTCGATGGCGGCCGTGATCCGTCGTTTACGCGCCTCCCAGTCGCCGACGCTTCCATCGGCTTTTACCCAGACCGTGCGTGTCATTGTCGGAGTCTCACGGCGCGCGGGCTTGAAAACTGCGAAAGGGTCGGGCGTTGCGGGCGACGGTGAACGCCGAAGACGACAAAGCACTTATCGCTGAGATCGTATCGTACGACGTACGCATCCGAATGACGACACCACGCCAGCGGCTCTCGAACGCGGGCTCCCGATACGCGGCGGCGCGCGAGTCCCTCCGCGAGCGCGCCACGCCACACCTCGGGATTGATTCGCGAGCGCTCGGCGCGTTCCGGATCGCGCTGGCGCTCGTCCTCCTCGGCGATCTGCTGGCCTATCGGCTTCCGGGGATAGAGGCGTTTTACACCGACGACGGGGTTCTTCCACGTTCGGCGCTCGCCGAGGCCTATCCGCTGCTAGAGACTGTCTCGCTCCACGCGATCTCCGGCTCGGCGCGGGTACAAACTGGGCTGATCGCGGTCGCCGCCTGTATCGCCGTCTGCCTGCTCGTCGGGTATCGAACGCGGGCGTCGACGGGTCTCTCCCTCGTCTTGCTCGCGTCGCTGTACGCTCGGAACCCGTACGTGATCAACGGCGGAAACACGATTCTCGTCGTGTTCCTCTTTTTGAGCCTCTTCCTCCCGCTCGACGCTCGCTGGTCGCTCGACGGGTCCCACCGGAGCGGCGGTAGCGCTCGCGATGATGTCGGTGGACGCGGATCCGACGAACGGGGACCTGACGATTGTGCTGACGAGCGAAAAGACGGCGTTGATCGGCGACTCTGTTCGGTCGGGACGGCTGTCCTTCTCCTGACGCTCGTGTCGATCTACGCGGGGAACGCGGTCTCCAAGTACCGGAGCGACCCGTGGATGTCGGGCACTGCGGTCCCTCGGATCTTCCATTTGGAGGAGTTCATCGTGCGGCTGGGGCCGTTCGTTTCGGACCACGTCGCAGTCCTCACGATGGTAAACTGGCTCTGGATCGCGCTGCTTTCCTCGTCCGTTCTGCTGATCGTCGCGACCGGACGGCTCAGGGTCGGACTGGTCGTTGCGTTCGTCTCTGCACACCTCGGCATGGCCGCGACGATGCGGCTCGGCGTGTTCCCGTTCGTCATGGTCGCGATCCTCCTCCTGTTTTTGCCGACTGAAGTCTGGAACCGCGTCGAGGCCGTCACGTCGACGCTCCCCGCCCCCTCTCGACCGACGGTGGACGCGTACCGAAGTGACGGCGGGAACGCGAACGAGACCGTGTCTCCGGCTCCGTCACGGACTCGGCGCGGGATCCGGGTCGGAGCCACCTTACTGCTCGTGGGGGCCTTCGTGGCGCTCGTGTGGTGGCAGGCCGCAGGGGTCGGACTCGTCGACCTCCCGGCGGCGGAGTCGAGCGGCGAGCTGTCGGAGGTGAGCTGGTCGTTCTTCGCGCCGAACCCACCGGACGCCTCAAGCTGGTACGTCGTCCGCGGAACGCTCGAATCGGGCGACGCGATCGACGTGCGCGACGGACAGGCGGTCACGTACGATCGGCCGCCGGACGCGGCGGAGACGTATCCGACGACCCTCTGGCATCAGTTCGGGTTCAGGATGAAAAGTGCCGGCGAGTCACAGTATCGACCGGTGGCGGCGTACGCCTGCGCGCGATCGGACCGCGACGTGACATCTGTGACTGTCTTCCACGTCGAGCAGCCGGTCGGTCCGCACGGACCGGTCGGAGAGCCTGAAAAACAGGAACGGACACACACCGCCTGCTAACCCGGTATCCGGGGTCGTGCGAGCCGCTACACCTCGATGAACCCGCCTGCGGCGAGTGCCTCGTCGACCGTCGCGTCATCGTGAACGATCGCCGAGACCGCCCGAGCGATACCCTCGGGGTCGTCGTGCTGGAATATCGATCGACCCATCGAAACACCGGCGGCGTCGCCGTCCATCGCGCCGCGGACCATCTCGACCGTCTCGCGGTCGGACCCCTTCGAACCGCCGGCGATCACGACCGGCAGCCGAGTCGACTCCGTGACGCGCTCGAAGGAGTCGCCGTCGCCCGAATAGCCCGTCTTCACCACGTCCGCACCGAGTTCCTCTGCGAGCCGGACGGCGTGACCGAGCGACTCGGGATCGCTTTCGTCGACGCCGGGACCGCGGGCGTACGCCATCGCGAGCACGGGGAGGCCGAGCCGTTCGGCGTCCGCGGTGAGTTCGGCGAGCCCTTCGATCTGATCCGGCTCGTGGTCCGAGCCGACGTTGATGTGGAAGGAGACGGCGTCCGCGCCGGCCCGGACGGCGTCCTCTACTGTGCCGGTGACGCGCTTGTCGTTCTCGTCGGGCCCGATCGTCGTCGAGCCGTTGAGGTGGACGATGTACCCCGCGTCGTTCTTGTTGGGATGGACGCGTCCCGCGATGCCGCGCTGCGTCAGTACCGCGTCCGCGCCGCCGCTCGTCACGCCGTCGATGGTCGATTCGATGTCGACGAGCCCCTCGACCGCGCCCATCGTGATCCCGTGGTCCATCGGGACGATGAGAAATCGGTCGTTCGTGGAGATGCGCCGGAGTCGTGCTGTGAGTCCTGCTGTCATTGTGAGGTCAGTCGTTGTGTGAACGTGTGGCAATCGAAGGTAAGTCGGTTTCGTTCGGGGACGTATTGGCTCGAACCGGTCCGCCGGCCGGGCCAGTTGGCAGATTGGTGGGGTGGTGTCCGTCAGGTGGACTCCGCGGGCTCGATCCGAGCGGCGTAGCCGCGCTCTGCACCGGCTTTCAGCTCTCGTGAGAGCGCTTCCAGCTGTTCGGCGACCGCGTCGGTCGCGAGGTCGTTCTCGACGCCGTCGGCGACGATGTCGACCAGCGCCGAGCCGACGATGATCCCGTCGGCACCGCCGGCGACGATCCGCTCGGCGTGGTCCCCGGTCGAGATGCCGAATCCGACGGCCTTCGGCACGTCGTAGTCCGCGAGTCGGCCGAGGCTCTCCGTGGTCTGGTCGGAGACATCCTCGCGCGCGCCGGTCGTGCCGAGGCGCGCCTGCACGTAGACGTAGCCGGAGACCTGATTCAGGATCCGATCGAGTCGATCGCCGACGGTGGTGGGCGCGACGATAAAGACGAGATCCAGCCCGAACTCGTCGCACGCCGCGCGCAACGGCTCCGCCTCCTCCGCGGGGAGGTCCGGGACGACGAGCCCCTCGATGCCGGCGGCGGCCGCGCGCTCGACGAAGGGGCGGGGACCGGCGCTCCCGGCGTCCCCGTTCGCGTCCGAGACGCCCTGTCCGTCGCCCGACCCGTACTGGTAGATCAGGTTGTAGTACGTCATGCAGACGAGCGGCGCGTCCACGTCGAGCTCCTCCGCGAACTCGAAGAACCGATCGGGCGTCATCCCGGCGTCGAGCGCGCGCACGAGCGCCCCCTGGATCGTCGGCCCCTCCGCGATCGGCTCCGAGAAGGGGAGCCCGAGTTCGATCACGTCCGCACCGCCGCGGTCGAGCGCCTCGACGTACGCCTTCGACGACTCGTAATCGGGGTCGCCGACGGCGAGGTACGGGATGTACGCGGGGCCGTCGGCGAAGGCCGCGGCGATGGCCGCGGAGTTGCCCGTTTTCGTCTCTGTCTCCGTCTCCTCGTCTGAGTTCGCGTCCGACTTCCCGCGTCCGCCCGCCATCTCAGATCCCCCCCGTGAACATCGACATGTCGGGAGCCTCTGGCACGTCGCGTTTGTCCGTCTCCTCGATGGCGGCGTCGAGGTCCTTGTCGCCACGGCCGGAGACGGTGACGACGACGCGGTCGCCCAGTTCCTCGTGGTGCTCCTCCAGGAATCCAAAGGCGTGTGCCGTCTCCAACGCGGGGATGATCCCCTCGGTCCGCGAGAGGCGATGGAACCCGGCCAGCGCGTCGTCGTCGTCGACGGCGACGGGGCTCACACGCCCCTCGTCGACGAGGTAGGCGAGCTCGGGGCCGACGCCGGCGTAGTCGAGCCCGGAGGAGATCGAGTGGCTCTCCATGATCTGGCCGTCCGAGTCCTGCAGGAGCTTCGTCCGCGCGCCGTGAAGGACACCCTCCTCGCCCGCGTACAGCGACGCGGAGTTCGGCGCGACGCCGGCCTCCTCGTCGACTTCGAGGGTGGAGCCGCCCGCCTCGACGGCGTGGAGCGCCACGTCCTCGTCATCGACGAACGCCGCGAACGACCCCATCGTGTTCGAGCCGCCGCCCGCGCAGGCGACCACGTCAGTCGGGAGTTCGCCGGCCTTCTCGATCGCCTGTTCGCGGGCCTCCTCGGAGATGACCGCTTGGAAGTCGCGGACCATCACCGGGAACGGGTGTGGGCCGACGACGGACCCGATCACGTAGTGGGTCGTCTCGACGGTCGTCGCCCAGTCGCGCATCGTCTCCGAGATGGCCTCCTTCAGCGTGCCGCGACCGGCCGTGACCGGATTCACCTCCGAGCCGTTGAGCTTCATCCGGAAGACGTTGGGGCGCTGGCGGTTGATGTCGCGCTCGCCCATGTAGATCTCGCAGGGCATGTCAAGGTGGGCGGCCGCCATCGCGGTCGCGGTGCCGTGCTGGCCCGCGCCGGTCTCCGCGATGATCCGCTCTTTGTCCATGTACTTCGCCAAGAGAACCTGCCCGAGGGCGTTGTTCAGCTTGTGCGCGCCGCCGTGGAGCAGGTCCTCGCGTTTGAGATACACCTCGCGATTGTACCGCTCCGAGAGCCGGTCGGCGCGTTGGAGCGGTGTCGGTCGGCCGCCGAAGTCTGCGAGCCGCTCGCGCAGTTCGTCCATGAACCCGTCCTCGTTGCGGAGGACGTAGCGCTCGTAGGCGTCGGTCAGTTCTTCGATCGCCGGCATCAACGCCTCCGGAACGTACTGGCCGCCGTAGCGGCCGAACTTCCCATCGTCGCGGCCGCGCTCGCGACCTTGGCGTCGCGACGGTACCGCCGCGTCCGGTTCGTCAGTCGTTCGCGTGTCGGATTCGCTCATGTGGATGTCTCCGTGGGGTCCGCCTCCGTCTCTTCACTCTCGTCCGTCTCTTCACTCTCGTCCGCCTCGGCCCGCGTCAACGCGTGGGTGTTCGCCGTCACGTCGCCGTCCATGATCGCACTGCCGACGAGCAGCGCGTCGGCACCGGCCGCGCGCATCCGGCGGGCGTCGGCGGGCGAGCCGATCCCGCTCTCGGCGACGAGCGTCACGTCGTCGGGAACCTCGGGCGCGACCGACTCGAAGGTTTCGAGGTCGACCTCGAGCTTCGCGAGGTCGCGGTTGTTCACGCCGACGAACGTCGCGCCCGCGTCGATCGCGGCGGCGAGCTCCGCGCGATCGTGGACCTCAACGAGGACCTGAAACCCGCGGTCGCGGGCCGCGTCGAGCAGGGCGGGAAGGTCGTCGCCGACAAAACGCGCGATGAGCAGGACCACGTCGCTCGCGACCGCATCGAGTTGCGACTCGGCGACGACGAAGTCCTTCCGGAGCACCGGCACGTCGACGGCCTCGCGGACGCGTTCGAGCGTGTCGACGCTCCCGCCGAAGTGCTCCGGCTCCGTGAGCACCGAGAGCGCCGCGGCTCCGCCCGCGACCATCCCCTCGGCGAGTGCGACGGGGTCGTCCTCGCGGCTTCCCTCGGTCGTCGGACTCGTCGGCTTCACCTCGGCTATCACGGGCACGCGACCGTCGGCTTCGGCGCGGTCAAATGCGGCGCGCAGATCGCGGGGATCGACGGCCACGCGGTCGGTCCCCCCCTCGGCGGCTCGCTCCCTAGCGGTCGCCAGTATCGACTCGACCGCCGGAGCCAGCGCAGAATCGTCCTCCATTAGTGTACACTAATGCACGTATCTGTTCATAAGACTTGCGGGCGATCGGCAGCGTCCGGTCGCTCGGCACGCCCGGTATCGAGGCGATTCTCCCCTCGATTTAACCGTCGGGACCGCGGAAGGAGAACCATGCAATCGACGGACACGTCGGGCGTGTTTGCCCGGTACTTCGACGAGATCGGCCGCGCTGTCGAGGTCGGCTTCGCCGGCGGCCGCGTGATCGCGGTGTCATTTCCGCCCGAGACGCCGACCGACGCCGAGGCGGACCACGAGCTGCTCGATCGGATCGGCGCGTCTCTGCGAGGCGACGCGGCCGACGACGGCGACACGTCACCCGGCGACGGACCCGAGCGGCTCGACGACGTGCCCGGTCGCTTCGACGACGTGCAGATCGGGCTGACGGTCCCGACGGACCAGCGGCGCGTCCTCGACGCGCTCCGCTCGATTCTCCCCGGCGAGTCGATCTCGGTCAGCCGGCTCGCGCGGTCAGCGGGGTACGACGACAATGACGCCGACGACCTCGATACGGTGACCCGCGCGCTCCGCGAGAACCCGATACCGATACTGATTCCCGATCACCGGGTGCAGGGTGGTCCGTACGCCACACCCGCACCAGTCCGCGACGTGTTGCGACGGAACGAAGGCTGTGAGGTCCGTTAGGGTGCGGCCTGTTTCGTCGATATCAGTTCGATCACGTCGCGGTGGGAGAGCTCGTGGTCGGTCCCGACCTGACGGCCGTTGCGGCAGTCGGTACCATGGAGGAGCCCCTCGCCGATGTCCGAGTGGATGTGGAACGCGAAGTCCTCCGTTGTAGAGTCCTCGGGGAGGAGAAAGCAGTCGCGGAAGACGCCCTTCTCGTCTTTACTCCCGTTCGCGGAGCCCGGGAAGACGGCGATGCAGCCGAGCACGTCGAAGACGGCGGATTCGAGCGCGCCCTGCACGCCCGTGCCGTCGTACTCGTCGACGAACTCGGCGATCTGATCGAGGCCAGCCGCCTGATCGCCGGACACGTCGCCGACGACCTCGAAGTCGGACTCGCCGGGCGTGTAGTCGACGACGCCCGCCTCGTCAGCGTTCTTGAGCGCCTTCTCGGCGTGAGCGCTCGCGGGAACAAAGGAGAGGTGGTCGTAGTCGGGGTCGGTCGTAATCTCTTCCCAATTGTCCTGCGCCTCCGGCGTGTCCATCTTGTTGGCGGCGACGACCATCGGCTTCGTGCGCTTGCGGATCTCGCGAGCCAACTCCGCCTTATCCGCGTCGTCCCACGTCTCGGGGTCGAGTTCGAGCCCCTGCGCGAGGATCACCTGCTTCATCCGGTCCTTGTCGATGCCGAACGCCGACATCTGCTCGGCCAACTCCTCCTCGATCGCGGCGTCTGCGCCGTGATATCGCGTCTCGAACTTCTCTAAGCCCTTCTCTAACACGTCGAGGTACCACTCGTCGAGTTCCTCCTCCAAGAAATCGATGTCCTCGCGGGGGTCGTGGCCCTCGGTGGTCTCGCCCTCGATATCCGTCTTCCCGGAGAAGTCGACGACGTGGATCAACACGTCGGTCTCGTTGAGGTCGGTGAGGAACTGGTTGCCGAGCCCGCGCCCTTCGTGAGCGCCCGGAACGAGTCCGGCGACATCGACGAGTTTGACCGGGACGAAGCGGGTCCCCTGGCGGCAGACGCCGACGCTCGGCGTGCACGTCTCGTCGAACTCGGGGGCGGCGCAGTCGACGCGGACGTACGCCTCGCCGACGGTTGGGTCGATCGTGGTGAACGGGTACGCGCCCTCGGGCACGTCGTTCATCGTCGCGGCGTTGAAAAAGGTCGACTTCCCCACGGAGGGCTTGCCGACGAGGCCGATACGATAGCTCATTAGGCTCACTGCGCGAGCCACGGTAAAAAGCGATGCGAGACGCTCCGTGACGTGTGTACGGGTGACGTGGACCGGGACGTACGGGTGACGTGGACCGGGACGAACCACCCCGAAACGCCGATTGTGCGCCCGATCAAGCGTCCCCGTCGGACTGTCCCGGTTCGCCGAGCGCCTCGATCGGCAGGACGTTCTGGAGCGCGGTGAACGCGTCCTCGGCGCTCTCGAACTCTCGCTGATCGATGTCGGTGACGAGGTCGCCGAGGTCGGCGTCGCCGTCGGCGAACAGTACGGTCGTTCCCGCGCACGACTCGGCGAGGTCCTCGCGGGCCGCGGGGTAGGCGTAGTCGCGGAGTTCGTCTTCGAGGCGGGAGAGAGTGATCTCGGTGGTCATGTCCGTCAATGGACGCCAAGAGGCTTAACTACACGTCTCGCTGCGATCGCCCGCGTGCCCGATCCCGCATCCGAAGCCGTGTCGCTGGGCCTTCGGCAACCAGGTCGGCTAGCTGTCTTCGCTCCGGAGGTGCTCACAGTCGCCCGCGTGAACCCTCTGGGCCCCCTCGCCCGTCTCGATCACGAGCGCGCCCGGCGGCTCCACGTCGACCGCGATACCCGTCACCGGGCCGTTCGAAGTGTCGACGCGCACGCGTCGACCGAGCGTGCTCGCGCGCTCGCGCCACGCCGGGAGGATGCCGTCCATCCGGTCTGCCGTCCCCGCGAGCGCGTCGAACCGTTCGAGAAGCGTCGCGGCGAATTCCCGCCTGTCGACGGGTTCGCCCAGCTCCCCGCGCAGGGACGCCGCACCCGGCGGGAGCGCCTCGGGATCGAGGTTCGCGTTGACGCCGATCCCCGGGACGATCCACGAGATCCGGTCGGCCTCTCCCTCCATCTCCGTGAGGACCCCGGCGAGCTTTCGGCCGCCGCGACCGGCGGTCGCGTCGTCGCCCGCAGACCCCACCCCGTTTTCGCTCGTAGCGCCGACGAGCACGTCGTTCGGCCACTTGATGTGCGCGTCGACACCCGCCTCTCGGCAGGCGTCGGCGATCGCGACCGCGGCGGCGAGGGTGAAGAGGGGCGCTCGCGCGGCCGGCACGTCGGGGCGGGTCGCGAGCGAGAGCCAGACGCCGCCGCTCGGGGCGACCCACTCGCGGTCCAGCCGTCCTCGGCCGCCGGTCTGTTCGTCGGCGATGACCGCGACGCCGTCCGCTCCGTCGGCCGCGAGTTCGCGCGCGCGGTCGTTCGTCGACGGAAGGCTGTCGTGGTACTCGATGGCGTACGGCGCGTCGAGCCCGAACTCGATCCCGGGCCCGCAGTAGTTCGGATCGTCGGGCGCTTCGTAGCCCGCCGCGGTCGACTCGACGGCGAATCCCGACTCCCGAAGCCCCTCGACCGCCTTCCAGACCGCCGCTCGCGAGACGCCCAGATCGTCGGCGAGGGCCGGCCCCGAGACCGGCCCGTCCGCGAGCGCGTCGAGGAGCGCGCGACGCGTGTCCATGTCCCGAGAATCGACATCGGGACGCAAAGCGGTTCCGGGTGAGAGGCAGACGACATATCCGACTCGGCCGCCAGTGATGGAACATCGACACCGGTGAGCAACCGAGACGCGAGCGATTCGGCGGACGACACCGTCGCCCTCGTCGTACGTGACGGCGACGCTCGCGCGGAACTGTCCGACGAACGGGGACGGAAACTCCGGTGGGAGTTGATCGAAGCGGGCCTGTCGCCGTACGCCGCCGCGACGAGACGGCTCAACTGCGGCGGGCGCGGGCTCTGTGTGACCTGCGGCTCCGGATCCGAGAGGGTCCCGACCCGAGTCACTGGCACGACCACCTCTCCGACCGGTTCGGGTAGCCGCGGCTCTCCTGTCAAGTGGGCGTCAACGGTCCGCTGACCGTCGAACTCATCGACAAGCACGTATGGGAACCGCGAGAGCCGGACAACGAGTGATTCGCGCCGTAGACACCGGATTTCCGGTGAAACGATGCGTGGTATCGAGGGGCGCGAAACGGCGCGTCGCGGTGGGTGGCAACAGGTGGATCCGGCGACTGTGACACCCCCTCCACCGACCGCGACAGGTTCTCCACCGACCACGCGACCTCCGACGGCCGGAACATGTTTCTCGCCGGCCGCCGCGGGCACAAGAGCCAAGGGCTCACGCCCGAACGCTCGGGTATGCAACCCTCCAAGGAGCGAGAGTCGTCGGACGGGGATCCCATGGACGACCTCGACGACCTCCTCGACGACGATCTCGCCGAGGGACAATCGGGGTCGGCGTCCCCCGGCGACACGACCGACGGAGACGCCGACCTCGGCGACGCGGCTGCCGGTGCTGGCGGCGGATCCGCGGCGAGCGGTGGGAGTCGTATCGGCGCGAGCGGTCGGTGGTTCTCGGCGAAGGCGTTCGCGATCGCGCTCGCCGTCGTCGCCGTTGCGACGTTTCTCGTCGGTGCGATTCCGCTCGTCGGCGGCGCTCTCGGCTCCGTCGGCGGCGTCTTCGTCGGAGCGTTCGCGCTCGGGGCGGTCCTCTCGTCGCGGCGGTACGCCGAGACCGGGCTGGCGGGCACGCTCGCGGGAGCCGGCACCGCCGTGACGAGCGTCCTCGGCGTCGGGTTCCTCCCGATCGGGATCGACTACCTCCAGCAGTGGGGCCCCTCGCTCGTCGTTCTCGGCGGCGGAATCGGGCTGGCGGTCGCCCTGCTCGGACACTACCTCGGACGCGACCTCCGAGCGGGGCTGACGGCGGATCTCGGGGACTGACAACCGATATCGACGACTGACGAGCGTCGACAATTGACGAGTGATCTCGGGAAGGTGAATCCCGCTTGAATCGCGATTCGATCACCTACTCAGGCGGTCTACCGTCCGATCGAATCCGACGTAGGCGGCGATCTCGCGGCGTTCGAGCGCGAGGAACCCGGCGAGGATCGCGAGGAACCCGACCACGGCCTCCCCCTCGACCACCTGCCCGAGGAGCGCCCAGCTTCCCACCGCGGCCACGACCGGCTCCGCGTAGCCGACGAGGTGCAGCTGGGCCGGCCCGACCGTGTCGAGCAGCGCGAAGTAGATCAGGAACGCGACGACGCCGGACAACAGCGTGAGGTACGCGAGAGACGCGAGAGACGAAGCGGTCCAGACGATCGACGCCGGCGACTCGCCGAGCAGTCCCGCGCCGACGAACAGCTGCCCGGCTCCGAGCACCATCGCCCACCCCTGCAGCGCGGCGACCGGGAGGTCGGTGCGAAGCGGGCGGAGCAGCACCGCGCCGAGCGAGAACGCGACCGCGCCGGCGAACGCGAGCGCGACGCCGATCAGAGCCGCGCTTCCGAGACCGGACGCGACCGGATCGGCGATGACGACGACGCCGACGATCCCGAGCGCGAACCCGCCGATCTCGACCGGACCGAGCCGCTCGCTCGGGAGCAACGCGGCGGCGAACGTAGCGGTCAACACCGGCGAGAGGCTCACGATGACGGCCGCGACCGCGCCGGTGACGTACAGTTCGCCGACGTACAACAGCCCGTGATACGCCGCGATCACGAACGTGCCGGCCACGGCCACGCCGAGCCACTCGTCGCGGCCGCGAGGCACCCATCGATCGGAGACGAGGACCGCGAACGCGAGGACGACGGCACCGGCGACCGCGTACCGAATACCTGCGAACAGAAGCGGCGGGAAGTAGTGGAGGCCGGCCTCGATGGCGACGAACGACGTGCCCCAAAGAGTCGCGAGGAGGACGAACGCCCCCGCGATCGATTCGGGAGAAGAAATCGGTGATCGTAGGTTCATTAGTTATCAGTTCAAACTACGCCTAGATAGTTAAACTATCCTCTCGAATAAGGGTTATTTTGAGATGAAAAATCACACATTTGGATATAATACAATAGAGGCCTAATATACCGTGTCGTATTCGAATACGACTCCAAGTATGTCGGTCGAAATATATACCAGTCCGTCACGCGAAGCGGGGGTATGGACGAACGCGACGTGCGGCTGGTGAAGGCCATCTCCGATCTGGGCACGGGGAGCCCCGAGCGGCTCCACGAGGAGACGGGCATTCCGGTGTCGACGATCCACTATCGGCTGAACAACCTCCGAGAGGCGGGCGTGATCGAGAACGACCTGTACGACCTCGATCACGAGGCGCTGGGTCTCGGAGTGACCGTCATCGTCGAGGTGCTCGCGGACTACGAGGGCCCGTACGACGAGTTCGCCGACGAACTGCTCGCCGTCGAGGGCGTCACGGAGGCGTTCTTCACGATGGGCGAGACGGACTTCGTCGTCCTCGCGCGGCTCTCCTCGTCGGACACCGTCGAGCGGCTCATCAGCGATTTCGAGGCCATCCCCGAGGTCGAGCGCACGAACTCGACGTTCACGATCGCGACCCTCCGCGACGAACCTCGCGCGCCGGCGACCTACGAGTTGGAGACGCTGGTCCAAGAACTGACTGACTGACTGACCCTATCTCACCCGTCGAACTGACTGAAACTCCCTCTCAGCCGTCGAACTCCGACTCGCTCACGCGAACGACGAGCGTCTCGTCAATATTTTCTCCGTCGTGTGTCGATGACTCTCCTTGTGTCCGGCGAACGTACACCGGATCGACCAGTTCGCCGTCGACGAGGCCGAACACCTTCAGTCGCTGGTCGGTCTCCTCCGGCGGAACCGCACCGTCGCGTACCGCCCGAGCGAGGTCGCGAGAGAGCCACTCGTCGGTCGATATCGACGGTTCGCGGATGATCGCCTCGTCGACGAACCGCACGAGGTACCAGTTGAGGTCGTTGAGAAGCGAGACGGCAGCGCCCAAGCTCACCGTGTCGACCGCGAGGCTGTTCGCGAACGGCTCCTCGATGTCGTAGGTCGCGAGCGCGTCCCGCGCCGTCTCGCGAGACAGCAGCTCGTAGGTGAGATCGACCGCCGGATCGCCGAGGAGACACACCCGCGTCACACCTCATCCGACTCGCCCGCTCGGCAAATCGGTTGCGGTCGGACGACCGAGTCGCGATCGTCCACCGCGATCGCCCCTCCCGCCCGGCTCAGAACGTCGAGACGTCCCCGTCGATGACGCTTCGGGTGATGTCCGTTACGTCGGCGAGCTCCTCGTCGACGATAGCGAGGACATCGTCCTCGATGTCGGCGAGGTCGACGCCGTCGGTGGTGACGATCTGCGCGTCGGCGACGTGCGGCTCGTCGATCGGGCGACCGATCTGCGAGAGCAGTCGGACCTGCAGGTCGCGGATCCCGTCGACCTCGTCGGTGACCGACTCCGCAATCCGTGTCGACAGGAGGTTGTAGATCTTCCCAATGTGGTTGACCGGGTTCTTGCCGGAGGTGGCCTCCATCGACATCGGACGGTTCGGCGTGATGAGCCCGTTCGCGCGATTCCCGCGCCCCACGGAGCCGTCGTCGCCCTGCTCCGCCGAGGTACCGGTGACGGTGAGGTACACCGACCCCTCGTCGTAGTCGTCGGCGGTGTTGACGTCGACGCTGACCGCTCGGTCGGTGTGACTCTCAGCGAGTTCCGTGACAAACTCTCGAACGTCGCTCACGGCGTCGTCATAGTCATCGAGCCCGTCGACGTGCCGATCGACCATCGCGGCCGCGACCGTGATGTCGATTCGGTCGCCCTCGCGTTTGCCCATGATCTTCACGTCGGGACCGAGTTCGGGATGCTCGTCGTGGTACGTCGTGTTGAGTTCGCGCTCCGCCTCGGAGACGATCGTCTCCGTCTCCGTGAGCGGGGCGTGACCGACGCCGAACGACGTGTCGTTGGCCATCGGAACTTGTTGGGTCTCCTCACCGAAGACGTCCTGTAAGTCGCCCGAGCCCTCGCCCAGTTTCACGTCCACGATGACGTCCGTTCCGTACTCCAGTTCCGGGATCGCCTCGGTGAGGTAGTCGCGGGCGGCCGCCAGCGCGGTCGAGTCGACCGGGAGCTGTTGCCCGTCGTATTGCTTCGTGGCCCGTCCGACGATGAGCAGGTAGATCGGCTCAACGACCTCGCCGCCGCCGTAGGCCGGTGCGGCGCGCCCCGCGACCAACTGCGTCTCGTCGGTGTTGTAGTGGAGCACCTTGCCGACGCGGTCCAAGTAGAGCTGTGAGAGCGCCCGCGAGACCGACTCCGCGACGCCGTCGCAGATCGAGTCGGGATGTCCGATTCCCTTTCGCTCGACGATCTCGACCTCCTGGTCCTCGACCGCCTGCCGGTCGAGGCGGCTGACCTGAATGTTCCGGTCCATTGGCACCTCATACTCCGTCGGCGGCAGTATAACTTGCGGAAACCTCCGGGCGTTCGTTAATGCGTGAGGAGAATATTCTCACCGCGGTGGATCTTCTCGCCGCGGCGTCAGATCAGTTCACGGCCGCGTAGGCGTCGGCCATCACGTCGAGAGCCTCGCGCAGTTCGGCCTCGTCGGTCGCGTACGAGATCCGAGCGTGTCCGGCACCGTGGTCGCCGAACGCCTCGCCGGGGACGACGACCACGCCGCGGTCGAGACACTCCTCGACGAACCCGTCGGGGACGCGGGGCATCGCGTAGAACGCCCCCTGCGGCGTCGGACAGTCCAGCCCGATCTCCGCGAACCCCTCTAACAGGAGGTCGCGCCGGCGCTCGAAGGAGTCGGTCATTTTCCCGACGAACTCTCTGTCTCCGCGCAGCGCGGCCTCTGCGGCGTACTGCGCCGGGGCCGACGCACACGCCTGTGCGTACTGGTGGACACGGAGCATGCGCTCGACGCGCTCGCTCGACCCGTACACCCACCCGAGCCGCCAGCCGGTCATCGAGAACAGCTTCGACGCGGAGTTGACGACGACGACGTTGTCGCTGTCGGCAAACTCGATCGGCGATCGGTGGTCACCGTCGAAGACGGTGTACTCGTACACCTCGTCGGAGACGCAGAGCACGTCGTGCTCGTCGGCGATCCGCGCGAACTCGCGGACATCCTCCTCTGAGGAGACCGCACCGGTGGGATTTCCGGGGGAGTTCACGACGAACGCGGCGGTGTCATCCGTTATCGCTGCCTCGATCGCGGCCGGATCGATCGTGAGGTCGTCGCGGAGCGAAACCGGGATCGGCTCGCCGCCCGCGAGCTTCGTCAGCGCGTCGTAGGAGACGAAGCCGGGGTCCGGGATCAGCACCTCGTCGCCGGCGTCGACGTGCGCCTCCAAGGCGATATGAAGCGCCTCGCTGCCGCCCGCGGTCGCGATCACGTCGCCCGGGTCGAGGTCGATCCCCTGATCGGCGCGGTGCTTCTCAGCGATGGCCTCGCGCAGCGACTGAGTCCCCTTGTTCTCGGTGTAGGCATCGGCCTTTCCGGTCTCGATGGCGGCGACGGCGGCCTGCCGCGCGTGCTCCGGCGTCGGGAAGTCGGGCTGTCCGAGCCCGAGGTTGATCGCGTCGTCGCCGGCCGCCTCGAACACCTCGCGGATCCCGCTGATGGAAATCCGTTCGACTCGATCGGAGAACGTCGTCATACGCGTTCGGGAGCGCTGCCGGCAGTTAGGTCTTGTCACGTCGCCCGCGGGGCTAGTGATCTGACCGCGAAGCGTTTCGTCACAGCCCGCCCCGGTTAGGGCGCGCGCCCAAACACCAGGTAGCCGGTATGGCCCACGCCCGCGGTCGACGGGCGCGACCCCCGGTCGGAGAAGTCCATCTCGCGCTGGATCGTTTCGAGCGTCTCGACGCCCCCGAATCCCGCCTCGCGAGCGGCGATCGCAGCCTCGCGGGTCCCCTCGATGAACGGCGAGTAGACGGCGAGGTATCCGCCCGAGACGAGCAGGTCCGCGGCGCGCTCGACGACCGTCGGCGCGTCTCCCGTGTCGAGCGTGAGCGCGTCGAACGGCTCCTCGTCCGCGAGGTCGTCGAGCGCCTCGGTGAGGTCGCCCGTCCGCACCTCGACGCGGTCGGCGACGCCCGCCGTCTCCATGTTCGCGCGGGCGACCTCGGCGAAGTCGGGATCGACCTCGTAGGTGGTCACGTCCGCGCCGGCGCGGCCGATGTAGGCGGCGAGGATGCCGGTCCCCGTCCCGGCGTCGAGGACGCGGTCGCCACCCGAAATTCCCGTGTGGCCCATCACCAACCCCACGTCGCGAGGCATCATGGGCGCGCCCGTTCGTTCGAGGTGATTGAACAGGTCGGGACCGCGAAGCTCGCGGACCGCGAAGACGGTCCCGAGATGCGTCTCGACGGTGTCGCCGCCGGCGACGTCTTCGGGCACCTCGATCACGCCGAGGTCGGTGCCGAACTCCTCGCCCGGCTCCAAGAGGTACTCCCGGTCGTCGTGGACCAGCAGGTACGCGGCGTCGGTCACTCCAGCTCCGCGATGGCGGTCGCGAGGTCGCCGTCTGCGGCCTCCAAGGCCTCCCGGGCCGTCGACTCCGGCACGCCGGCGCGCTCGGCGACGAGCGCCACGTCCTCCTCCGGGATCGCGTCGACCACGCCCGCGTCTCGCGCCGTCGCGTCCGGGTCGCCGGACTCGACAGCGGGCGCGCTTTCGCCCGTATCTCCGCCCACGCCGGCGTCTTCTACCTCCTCGGGCGATCCAACGATCTGGTAGGTTTCTTGGCCCTGCGCGTCCATCTTGGTGACCTGCGCGCCGTCGAAGACGAGGTCGCCGTCAGCCGTCTCGATGACGACGCGCTCGGCGTCGAGCTCCTCGACGTCGATCCCCATCTGTTTCATCATCTGTTTCATCTTCCGCGGATTCATTCCGCCTCCTCCGAACATGGACCGGAATTCGGCTGGACGGCACAAAAAGGGTGACGACACGAGACGACGGGTAGCGACCCGCCGCTCCGCTAGCCAGCCAGTTTCGATTCGCTCTACCGGCCTCGCCGTTCCGTCAGTTCCGGTTCGTTCCGCCGAAGACGGCGGTTTGATACGTCCCGACCGCGACTCGTCGGTATGTACATCGCCGACCAGACGTGGCCCGAGCTACGCGAGTCGCTCGCGGACGAGTCCGTCGCCCTCGTCCCGCTCGGGTCGACGGAACAGCACGGACCGCACCTCCCGCTCGCGACCGACCACCTGATCGCCGAGGCGCTCGCGACGGCGGCCGCCGAGGAGACCGGTGCCGTCCGCACGCCGACGGTCACCGTCGGCGTCAGTCCCCATCACCGCCAGTTTCCTGGGACGATGTGGGTCGACGCGCCGGAGTTCCGCGACTACGTCGAGAGCTTCACCCGCCACCTCACCTACCACGGGATCGACCGCGTCGTGTACGTGAACGCCCACGGCGGGAACGTCCAGCACCTCCGCGAGGTCGGTCGCCGGCTCCACGAGGACGGAGAGGCCTACGCGATCGAGTGGATGTGGGACGAGTCGATCCCGGACCTCGTCGACGACCTGTTCGAACACAACGGTCCCCACGCCGGTCCGAAGGAGACGGCGATGATCACGCACATCGCGCCCGAACTCGTCCGCGACGGCCAGTTCGAGAACGCCCGCGACGACGGGCTCGTCGACCTCGAGTCCGCGGACACGATGGTCCACGGCGCGCGGACGTTCTACGACTCGGTCGACAACTCCGCAAACGGTGCCTTCGGCGACCCGACCGACGTGACGCCGGAGAAGGCCGAGCGGCTGTTCGAAGCCGCGGCCGATCAGCTCGTCCAGCTGACGGAGTGGCTCCGAGCGCGCGACAGCGAGGAACTGCTGCCGAAAGACCGAGTGGAGTAGCACTCTCGTCGAGCTGCGATAGCGATCTCGGCGTGCTACGACACGATTCTGTCGAGCGCCGCGTCTAGTTCGTCGCGGTCGCGGTCGTCGAGTACCACGAACCGCTCTCCGCGGCGGCGTTCGAGCCACCGCAACAGCCGCGCGGCCCAGTCGAGCTTCCGCTCCTTCATCGGCCCCACGCTCGGGTCGTCAAAGTCCCAGCCGAGGAAGACGAGCCGACCGGCTCCGACGTGGTCCGCGAGGAACGCGGCGCGGTCGCCGTCGGTGAACCCGCCGAGATTTCGGACGGGTCCGCTCGGAGCCGCCTGCGTCGTCGCCAGCGTCCACGCGGACTCGAACCGCGGGAGCCACTCGCGGACCGCGGGGACGTTGTCGCCGTGCGCGTGCGCCGCGACGGGCGTCCCTTCGCGAGTCAGCCGCTCCGCAGTCTCCGGGTTCTTGTCGAGATCGGTCACCATGCAGTCGATGTCGACGCCGCTATCGACGAGAACGTCGGCGGCAGTGGAGGCGGCGACAACCACGTCGGCGTCGCGTGCGACGGCGACCTCATCTGTGAGACAGGGGGCCGCGCCGGCGACGGCGACGGTCTCTCCCCGCCAGTCGCCAAGCCGATCGAGGTCGAACCGCGACGACCGCACCGCGGCGATGTCGCGAGCGCGTTCGTCCGCCTCGCGTCCGAACCCGAAATCCGCGAGGATGGTCTCGTACACCGGCTCAAACGTCTCGAAGTTCACCGTCTGTACCCCCCGATCGCGGGGCGATCGGCCCGTCGGCCGACCTCACTGGTAACCGACCGACACGTCAGCCCTCCGGGAGGCGCACAGTGCCGCTGCTCGCGGGTTCGAATATGGTATGGACCGGAGTAGCACAGAGTACCCCTACCCGCGTGCCCCTCCGGCGTCCACTGGATGGGTTGTCTGCACGACGGCATAAACTTTCTCTTACCTTGAGCCCGAATCGATCGATTCGAGTGCAGCGTCGAGCGGTTCTGAAATCCCCGATACCGCCGTTTGAACCGTAGCGATCGCCGTCGGCGTTCCGACGAGGATCCCGGCATGCGCGTTCGACCCGCGATCGCCGTCCGATCGGCCGGTCGAGCCTCGGTCGCACGGACTCCCGCCGTCGGTCGCTGACGGGGAGGCGGCGGTCTCGCATTCGGTCCCTGCGACCGCGAAAGACGCACCAGTCGCGGAATCCGCGTCCGCGGCGGTCGTCGCGGCCCGGAGTGCTCCGACGGCCTCAGCGGTCAGCCCGCCGAGTTCGTAGGTGCAGACGACGGCGTCGCGAGCGACGGAACGGTCGGCGGCGAGCCGATCGAGGTGGCGTTCCGCCTCGCGGACCGTCGTCACGTCGAGCTCCTCGACGGTGACCGCAGCGGTTCCCGTCCCGTTTCGACCGGTCCGCCTGCGGTTTCGAGTGAATTTCGCGCCGACGAGCGCCGCGTCGCGCGTCTCGGCCACGTCGTGAGTGCGGATCACGTGTGCGCCGCGTTCGACGGCCATCGAGGTGGCCGCGAGGGAGACTGGCAAGGCCTCCTCGGTCGTCCGCCCCGCGATCTTCTTGAGGAAGCTCTTGCGGTTGATCGAGACGAGCAGGGGGCGGCCGTACCCGCGGAACTCACGCAGCCGGTGAAACGTCTCGCGGTCGTCACCGTGCGTCTTCGCCTCGGACCACCCGCCGAACGCGGGATCGAGGATCGTCTTGTCCGTGAATCCGTTCATCGAGAGCGCCTCGTAAATCTCATCGACGTCCTCGATCGCGCCCGGACGCACTAGGTCGGGCGGTGAGGCCATCTTGGAGACGGCAGCGTCGTGTTCGCGGCAGACGCGGGGCATCTCGGGGTCGGCGAACCCGCAGATGTCGTTGACCATGTCGAAGCCGCGTGAGAGCGCTTCGTCTGCGACCTCGTGGTACCTAGTCTCGATCGACCAGACCGCGTCGCCGGAGGTCGATTCGAGCGTCTCGACCGCGGTGTCGAGCCGCTCTAGCTCCTGTTCGGCGGAGAGCACGTCGAGGTCCTTGTTGGCCGATTCGAGGCCGACATCGACGATGTCTGCACCCTCGCCGATCAGCTCGTCGTCGACGTACGCGGCGGCCTCGCCGGGATCGTCATACACGCTCGGGTCGTACGGCGACTCCTCGGAGACGTTGAGCACGCCCATGATCCGCGGCGGGTGGTCGTCGCCGATCCCGAGTCCCGCGGCGTCCACGTTTCGCATACGCTCACCACGGGCGCGAGCGACATAAACGAGGCGTGTACCCGACGCCCTCGCCGGCGGACCCGTTTCTGTCTATCGAAATACGGAGATGAATGGACGATATCTGGTGTCAGAAGACGTGAGAGGGTGAGACACGACGGAACCTGTCATCCACGCGTTAACCGCGTCCGGCACGTAACGGGAGTCCACAGAAGCCGAAGATCGGTTTCTCGGAATCGCGGTCACGGCCCTCCTCATGACGTTCGGAGGCGAATTACTCGCGGTCCCGCTCCTCGTCACGATCGGTGTGGGCGGGGTCTTCGCCGACCGGGCTCGATAACAGGAATTGACTCGATAACAGGAACCCCTCGGTTGGCGCAGACTGCGTTTGATCGGTGGTGAGAGCGCGTAATGCAGACGCCGCCGACGAGGTACGTAAGCGGACACCCTCGACAGCCACGCTACGTACACTGGAACGTGCGATGTGGTGGCGTGCCTCCGAGCGTCCGACAGGGCGCGAGGAGTCCGCGAGGGACGCGGTGAGCGCTCGGAGAGCGCGAACCGCGAGGCTGGGGAGGTGTGAGGTGCTGGGCTGTGCGGTGTGGTGCGGTGTGGTGCGGTGTGGTGCGGTGTGGTGCGGTGTGGTGCGGTGTGGTACGGTGTGGTGCGGTGTGGTGCGGTGTCGTACGGTGTGGTGCGGTGTGGTGCGGTGTGGTACGGTGTGGTGCGGTGTGGTGCGGTGTGGTACGGTGTGGTGCGGTGTGGCGCGGGGCTCTGGGGGTGTTCACCGCGCCAGCAACGATAGACAAACAGCCGCCAGCAACACCACTCGACCGCGTATACTCCGCCACTCCAACCGCGTGCACCACTCACTCCCGTCGTCAACCGCCGCTCCGCCCGACTCTCACAGCTCGAACGCCAGCGAGTCTCCGACTCCGACGCCGTTTCGGTCGGTCCACTCGTAGGGGACCTCCAGCACGTACTGTCCGGATCCGGGGTACTGCTGCTCGCTCCCGTCCTCGTTCGGTCCCGGCTCGGACGCGTGATGAATGCGAACGATTTCTCGATCGCTGTCGACGTAGACGATATCGATCCCGAAGCTCATGTCTGGCATGATGTATGTGAGCGACTCGCGGGGCGAGTCGTACACGAACAGCATGCCGGCGTTCTCGGGCAGCGACAGGGCGTCGCTGAGCCCGAGAGTCCGCTTGTTACTGGTGTTTGCGACCGCGGCTCTCACGGTTCCGAGGGTTGCGCCGCTCTCGCCGTCCTCGACCGTCACACGCGTCGCCTCGTAGTCGGCGTACGGACCGGACGGCCAGTCGATGGGCTCGTCGCTGTCGGCGGTCTCCTCGCTTCCGTCGGTGTCGTCTGCCACCGGGGCGCTCCCGGCACAGCCCGCGAGCCCGCCGACGGCGACGGCACCGACCGCACTCAGGTATCTCCGGCGTCGCATTGGCGTGACCACGCGACGCGCGCGTAAATGTCTCACGAGGATTTCTCACGAGGAGTTCGGCACGCCACGAGGCCGCTTGCACGGACGAATCTGGTCGTTCGTTCCCGGAAGGACGCGCTTTTATCGCCGCCTCGCGTACGCTCGCGCATGTCGAAAGTGAGCATCGGCCTCCGCGGATGGCGGTTCGATGAAGACGAGATATTCACCGGCGACGAGGAGCTGAAGCCCCTCGACGAGATTCCGGAGGAGCCCCGAGAGCGACTCCTCAGGCTCGTCGCCCTCGTCGAAGAGCCCTGCGACGTGTGTTACCTCGAACACGGCGAAGGAGAGGTTCACCGCTGTAATCAAGCCGAGATCGTGTACGGCGAGCCCAAAGGCGAGGTGTTGTTGTGCCCCGAACACGAGCCGGACTTCATCTACTGGTTCCGCGAGGAAGACGGCAGCGAGTATACCGGTGACTTGGAGTTCGGCGACCGCTTCCACGAGTGGGTCGCCGCGGGCAACGAGGCTCCCGAGGGATACGGCTCCGTCGAGCACGTCGAAGAGGACCCCGACGGCCTTCCGGATCTCCCCGACCAGCAGGACATTCAGGAGCGCGTCGAGCAGGGCTTCGAGGGCAAACGGATCGACATTCTCGAACTCGCCGGGCAGACCGACGACGAGGAGGAACTGAACGAAGACGACCTCGCCAACTCGGATGTCGACCTCTCGACCGACTACCCGTCGAACCGATGAGCGGAATGGAGACGGACGACACCGAGATGTCGACAGAGCGAGACGACACTGAGGCGGAGCGCGATGGTGCGAGCGGCCGCGACGACGACACCGAGACAGACCACGACAACGACCCGGCCGCCCGCCGGAAGCCCCTCGTCGTCGTCGTCGAGCCGGAAACACCGGGCAACGTCGGTACCATCGCCCGGGCGATGAAGAACTTCGGACTCGACGACCTCAAGCTCGTGAATCCGCCCGAGCTGGCGGAAGACGGCGAGGCCTACGGATTCGCGGGCCACGCCCGCGAGGACGTGCTTCCGAACGCCGACGAGGTGACCTTCGACGAGGTCGTCGAGAGATACCACACCGTCGGCACCACGGCTATCACCGGCGAGGACGACCAGAGCCACGAGCGATTCCCGTTCAAGACGCCCGTCGAACTCCGGGAGTCGCTGAAGACCGTCGACGCTCCCACCGCGATCGTCTTCGGACGAGAAGGCCGCGGACTCAACAACGAGGAACTTTCGCGGCTCGACGAGGTGTGTTCGATCCCGGCGGACGATGACTACCCCGTGCTCAACCTCGGTCAGGCCGCGACGGTGCTGTTGTACGAGCTTCGCGAACTGACCGTCGGAGAGACCCAACTGCCCGACACCGCGGTGACGCGCGCGCCGGAGGCCGACGTGGAACGCTTCCACGAGTACTTCGGCGAGTTCCTCGCGTCGACCGGCCAGCGCGAGCACGTGCGCGAGAAGAACGCACTCCTGATGCGGCGGCTGATCGGTCGGGCGCATCCTACGGAGCGCGAGATCCACTCGCTGCTCGGCACGTTCCGCAAGGCGAACACGAAGCTGTCGCACGCGGATCACCTCGCCGCGAAGCACGACGAGCCGGTCTACCCGACGGAGTAAGCCGGATGGACGGGATCCCGCTTCACGACGATCTGCTCGCCGGCATGCGCGACGTCTCGCCGCTCATGCTCGGGATCGTTCCCTTCGCGCTCGTCGCCGGAATCGCCGCCGTCGACGCGGGACTCGGGCTCGCGGAGGCGGTGGGGATGTCCGTGATCGTGTTCGCTGGCGCGTCACAGCTCGCCGCGCTCGACCTCATCGGGTCGAGCGCGCCACTCGCGGTCGTGATCGGCACGGCTGTTGTGATCAATCTCCGGATGATGATGTACTCGGCGTCGATCGCTCCCCACTTCGCCCGGTACGCACGGGGAATCCGTGCCGGGCTCGCGTACTTCCTCACCGATCAGGCGTACGCGCTCTCAGTCGCGGAGTTCAGCGGCAACGACGACCGAAGCAGATGGCGGTACTACCTCGGTGCGGCGGCGTCGCTGTGGATCGTTTGGCAGATCGGCACGGTCGTCGGTGTCGTAGTCGGTGCGGGCGTTCCCGACGCGTGGGGACTCACGTTCGCGGTTCCGCTGGTATTCCTCGCCCTTCTCGTTCCGGCGATGAAGGACCGACCGACCACCGCCGCGGGCGTGGCCGGCGGCGCGGTCGCCGTCGCCGCGGCCGGCCTCCCGCTCAACCTCGGGCTGCTCGCGGGAGCCGTTACCGGCATCCTCGTTGGACTGCTGACGGAGGCCCGAGAGCGATGACGGGTGTCGCACTCACTCACGCCGTCCTCGCTCAGGGAGTCCTCGCTCAGGGCCTGTTCAGCGGGTCTCTGGACGTGTGGATCGCCATCACGGCCATCGGCGTCGCGACGTACGGCTTCCGGCTCTCCTTCATTCACCTGTTCGGCCGGATCGACGAGGTACCTCCGTCAGTGAAGCGCCCGCTCCGGTACGTCCCGCCGGCGGTGCTCGCGGCGCTCGTGTTTCCTGACTTCGTGACGCTCGAACCGTCGGCGGTCGCGACGCTCGCAGATGAGCGGCTGATCGCGGGCGCGGTCGCGGGTGCGGTCGCGTGGCGCACCGAGAACGTGTTCGCGACGATCACGGTCGGGATGGTCGTGTTGTGGCTGTTCCGCTTCGTCGTGTTCGCGTAGGTCGGGCAGAGAGACCGCTCCTCAGTCGATCCGTCCCCCGGAGTTCATCGTTCTCGGACACTCATCGTTCCCGGCCGCCGACTCGCTCCGGCGATGACTCGCGCTCGCGGGCCGCGGCGATCCGCTGTGCGGCGTCGGCGACCGCGTCGAGGGCAGCGAAGAGTCGATAGCCGAGATACGGGCCGATCGAGAGCACTGCCACCGCGACGAGACCGAGCAGGATCTGCGCGACGACGACCACGGAGTACGCGAGTGCGAGCAGACTCACCGCGCCCAGCGTCGCGCCGATCGGCGTGGTGAGGGCCCCGGAGGGAGAAAGCGGGTCATGTGCCATACGCAGCGCTACCGGCGGCGGTCACTTAAAAATGGACGGCGCTGGTGGACCCGATCGTCAGTCGTCGGCCGGTGCCGCGGAGTCGCCAGCGGAGACGCCGGTGCCGGGACCGATGTCGATGCCGAGGTCCGCGAGCTTCTCGTCGGGGACGACGCCGTCGACCCAGTCGCGGGTCTCGTAGTACTCCGCTTTCATCTGGTCGAGTTCGACCAGTTCACCCTCGCTCGCACCCGTGCCGGGGATGGCGTCCGGGTGCCCCTCGATGAACCGGTTCGGCAGCGTGTCGTCAGCGCCGTCGAAGCCGGCGAGGTTGTTGAAGTACCGTTCGAGGTTGTACACCCGCTCGCCGGCCTCGAACAGCTCGTCTTCGCTGACGTCGCGGCCGGTCATCCCGTTGTACTGGAGCACGTACTCTTCGATCCCCTCGGCGAACGCGCTGAACTTGCAGATGTCGAAGGAGTCGGAGACGGCGTGCAGGTTCTGGAAGGTGGCGGTCAGTTCGCCTTTGCCCTCCCACTCGTACGGGTCAACCTTCTCCGGAATGCCGAGGATTTCGGCAGCCGGCGTGTAGCCGCGCAGGTGACACGCGCCGCGGTTGGAGGTCGCGTACGCGATCCCCATCCCCTTCATGCAGCGCGGGTCGTAGGCGGCCATCGTCTGTCCCTTCACGGAGAGCTTGTTGCCGTGTGCGTCCTTCGAGTCCGCGACGCGCTCCGGCCCCTCCGCGAGCAGGTCGCCCAGATCCGACGATCGGAGGCCGATCTCCTCGATGAGATCGATCATCGCCTCTGAGTCGCCCCAGTCGAGGTGACCGACTCCCTCCAGCTTGCCCTGCTCACTCATCTCCATCGCCATCGCCATCATGTTGCCCGTCTCGATGGTGTCGATGCCGAGATCGTTACACTGGTCGATCATCACGGCGACCTCGTCGCGGTCGGAGTGGCCCGAGTTCGGACCGAGCGCCCACGCGGACTCGTACTCGTACGACTCCATGCGGACGTTCATATCCTCGCCTTTGTGGGTGACGTCGACCTCGACCTCCTTTTTACACGCCACGGGACAGGAGTGACACGTCGGCTCGTCCACGAGGATGTTCTCGCGGACGTTCTCTCCCGAGACGCGCTCCGCTTGGACGTCGACGCCGTCGGCCTCGCTGTACGCTTCGGTGGAGGTGTGTTTCGCGTTCTTCGTCGGAAGCCCGTCCATCTCCTCGGTCGCGTTCATCAGGACGTTGGTGCCGTACATCGAGAGCCCGCCCTCGTTGGGCGCGGTCACGTCCGACTCGCGGATGACCTCCATCGCCTGCTGGTAGCCCTCTTGGAACGTCTCCGGATCGGCGGGTTTGGGCATATCGGTGCCCCCGCGGACGACGACCGCTTTCACGTTCTTCGACCCCATCACGGCACCCGTGCCGCCGCGGCCCGAGGCGCGGTCGTCCTCGTTGATGACGCAGGCGTACCTGACGCCGTTCTCGCCGCCCTGTCCGATCGCCATCACGGAGAGGTTCTTGCCGACGGAGCCGTCGACCTCCTCGCCGAGCGCGTCGATCGTGTCGTGAACGCCCTGTCCCCAGAGGTGGGAGGCGTCGCGTACCTCGACCTCGCCGTCCTCGACGAGGAGGTAGACGGGGTCGTCGCTCGCGCCGTCGAGCAGGATGCCGTCGAGCCCGGCCCACTTGAGCCGCGCCCCGGACCAGCCGCCGTGGTGCGAGTCGGTGACCGTCCCCGTGAGCGGGGACTTGGTCACTAGGGCGATGCGGCCGCTCATCACGGTCTGGGTCCCCGTGAGCGGTCCCGTCATGAACGCGAGCCGGTTGTCGGGGCCCAGCGGGTCGACATCGGGCCCCGCGTCGAAGGCGTACTTCACGCCGAGCCCGCGCGCACCGATGTACTTTTTCGCGTCTTCGTCGTCGATTCCCTGATAGTTGACCTCGCCCGCTCCGAGGTCGACCTGTGCTACTCGATTTCGGTAGCCGCCCATTTCAGTCATGTAATGTTCTACCATTATATTAGAGCCGTAGCGGGTTAGGTGTTGATTCGCAAAAGTAACCGGAACCTATTACACGTCGGAATCCTCTGTCGCGGCCCCTCACTCCGAATCGAGTGGCTGCGTCCGGCGATTTCGACTCGGACGTGCGCGCTCCGCGGGCCGCACTGGGAGTTAACCCGATCCGTGTCGAAACCCGCGGCGTGTCTCCCCCTCGCCGCGGTCCCCGGACGCACGGTCGCAGCTCTCGGATTCGCAGACGTGATCCGTGGACGCTCGTCGCCGCGATCGTGACGGCCATCCTCCTCGCGTCGCTCGTACCGGTGCCGGACCTCGCGATCGGCTGCGTGCCGGATGGTGGTCAGGGAGCCGGGCTGCTTCCGGCGTGGGTGGGTGTCACCACGCTGTTCCATCTCGTCGGCTACGCGGCCCTCGGTGCGGCCGTGACTCGGGCCGCGCACGCGACGCCGACGGTCGAGCGGAGCAGGCGTGCGGACGACCGTGAGACCGACGCCGTCTCCGCCGACGCGGACAGGAATCCGGCCGCCGCAACCTCGCTCGTCGCCGCCACCGCGGTCGGTATTCCCGTCGCCACCGTGGCCGGAATCCTCGTCGCCACCGCGGTCGGGTTCGGCGTGGAGTTCGCGCAGTCGACCGTTCCGTGGCGATCGTTCGCGTGGACCGACGCCGGCGTCAACACGATCGGCGCGGCCGTCGGTTCGGGAGGCTACGCGGTCCGACAGATCCGGTCGTCCGCGTCGCGGTAGACCGATCGCGACTGCGCGGTTGCCCTCGGTCGATAGTCGATCGAACCGCGATGACGACACGACTTTACGCGCTCGGCCGTTTTCCCCGATAATGAGCAAGCCGAGCCCCGACGCGTACGAGCAGGGGCGCGGGATGGACGCGCACAACGCCGTGATGCGCGACATCCGCGCCGAGCGCTCGGAGACGTACGACCCGACGGAGCCCACCCGCGTGTGGATAGACGAGGACAACACGCCCGACGGTGTCGTGAACTCGCTCACGATCATCCTGAATACCGGCGGCTGCCGGTGGGCCCGCGCCGGCGGCTGCACGATGTGTGGCTACGTCGCCGAGTCGGTCGAGGGCGGCAGCGTCGCCCACGAGGACCTCATGAGTCAGATCGACGCGTGTCTCGACCACGAGGCGGAAAACGCCGAGGCACCCGCAGAGCTGATCAAGATCTACACCTCCGGGTCGTTCCTCGACGAGCGGGAGGTCCCGGCCGAGACCCGCCGAGCGATCGCCGAGACGTTCGCGGACCGCGACCGCATCGTCGTTGAGTCGCTGCCGGACTTCGTCGATCGGGAGAAGATCGGCGACTTCGCGGACCACGGCATCGCCACCGACGTGGCAGTCGGGTTGGAGACCGCGACCGACCGCGTCCGCCGCGACTGCGTGAACAAGTACTTCGACTTCGCCGACTTCGAAGACGCCTGCGGCGAGGCGGCCGCCGCGGACGCGACCTTCGACGCCGACGTGGGGATCAAGGCATACCTCCTGCTGAAGCCCCCGTTCCTCGCGGAGCCCGAGGCCGCGGCGGACATGATCGACTCGATCCGGCGCTGTGCGGCCGTCGAGGGATGTCACACCGTCTCGATGAACCCCACCAACGTCCAGCGATACACGATGGTCGACGAGCTGTTCTTCGAGGGCGGCTACCGGCCGCCGTGGCTCTGGTCGGTCGCACACGTCCTCGAAGAGACGGCTGACGTCGACGCGATCGTCGTCTCCGATCCGGTTGGCCACGGATCTGATAGAGGTGCGCACAACTGCGGCGAGTGCGACGACCGCGTACAGACAGCGATCAAGGACTTCGACCGCCGGCAGGATCCGAGCGTCTTCGAGCAGGCTTCCTGCGAGTGCGAGGCGACGTGGGAGTTGGTGATGGACGAGGAGACCAGCTATAACATGCCGCTGGCCCGCTGACGCGACGACGAGATGTCACAGATCGGAGGGCGACCGACCTCTTGTCTGAACGCCCTCGATATCTCATGTTTGATCAACGAATTTCTCATTTAGCCGGGGATTGATCTATATACACCCATATATACGGATCGATCAGGTCGGACAAGACCCTTATACGTCGGGATACTTGGTGTAGACATGAATGCAGTCGCCAGCAGTCACCGGTCGTCCCGCCGGAAGTCGGTCCTCTTCTGTGCGGAGTGCAGCTTCGAGAGCGCCCTGAACGAGGGATGGCTCGTCGTCAGCGACGGCGACGAGCGGACGGTCGTCTGTCCGGAGTGCGGCCACGTGGCCGACCACCGTCCCGAGCGGTCCGCCCCGGCGTCGCAGTGCGCGGACTGAACAATACCGGGCTGTGAGTTGGTGACCGGACGAGCAGATGAGCCAGTGAATCGATACTCGATCTATTTTTCAGCGGGTGCTCGCTCGGCCAGCACCGGAATCGCCTCGATTGTCTCGTCGTCGAGCGCATCCCAGTCGATCCCGCTCGGTCGGGAGTAGGGCGTCTCCGTTCGGATCGTTCGCTCGGGCGTCGCGATCAGGTCGATCGGAACGTCGTGTGCGTCCGGCTCCGGGAGCGCGGGCTTCGTCTCCGGTGTGTCCGTGTTACTCCCAGCGTTGCCGGTCTCGGTGACGGCCGACTCGGGACCGTCGAGAACCGACAGTTCGTGGACCGTCGTCGCGATCGTCGTGGCCGTATCGACCGCATCCAGTTCGCGGAGGACGCCCCACTCCAGATCGCTGTACCCCTCGCCCTTTCCGATCCGTGCCCCATCAGTCGTGACGCCGACGGAGCCCGAGACCACGAGGTCGATCGTCGGTCCCTCGGCGACCGCCTCGGGCGAGACGGGGTCGCCGTACTCGCCGATACCGGAGACGGTGGTGGCGTCGTCGATCTCGTCGGCGGCGAGGGAAGCGGGGTCGATGCGGAGGAACGGGTCTGAATCTCGCAGTCGCGGCTGGGCGACATACACGGTCTTGCCGGCTCGGAGCGCTGCCCGCCGCACCGGTAACTGTGGTGCGTCGGGATTGCACTTCAGCGTCTCGGCGGCCGCCCACTCCGGCGTCGCTGTCAGCCGCTCGCACGCCGCGTCTGCGCCCGCGAAGTTCGGGATCCGATCGTGGGGCGGAAACGGAAACCGGGCCTGATCGCCCTCGTCGAACGCGTCCCAGACGGCCTCCCGGACGGCCTGCTTGTCCATAGGTGAGCGTACCCCGCAAGCGACAAATACGCGGCGGACCCGAGCGGAACTTCTCGGTTTTTTAATTCCCACAACGTGTGAGTAAATCACACGCATGTGACCTCGCAGATCTCTCGCGCGTATTCTCATCGCCTGAAAGTCTGTCAAGGTCTATATCCCGCCGAAAAGCCAAGGTGCAGCCATGACCGCCGAATCCACCGACGCCGTCTGTGGAGGGTGGGATGCGAGCGAGTGCGAGGGGACGATCCACTGTCCGCCGCGCTGCCCGCGGTTCGTGGACAAACGCGGCGCGCGCTGGACGATTCGGCCGGCCGGGCCAGCGGATCTCGCACCGCTCGCCGAGATGTACGAGCGGTTCGGCCGGGAGGATCGCGCACAGGGGCTCCCGCCTGTCGTTCGCCGCCAGTGCGCGAAATGGATCGAGTCGGTGCTCGCGGAGGGGAACAACGTCGTCGCCGAGCGCGACGGCGAGGTGCTCGGGCACGCGATGTACACCCCGACCGACGCGGACGTTCCCGAACTCGCCGTGTTCGTCCACTCGGCGGCCCAAGACCGCGGAGTCGGGACGGAGCTGTGCCGACACGTGATAGCCAACGCCGCAGCGGCAGACCGCGAGGCGATCGAACTCCACGTCGAGGCCGGAAACCGGATCGCCCGCAACGTCTACCGCACGGTCGGTTTCGAGCCCGGCGAACGCCGGAGCGATCTGCGGATGAAACTGCCGCTCGACGCTCCTGTCGCGACCGAGGTTCGGCTGCCGCCGCTCGCGCGTGAGGGGCCGTCTGAGCCGTCGTACTCCGAGCCGTCGCAGTGACGCGCGCACTGAGAGGCCATCCGGCCGTGCTAACCGCAACCGTTAGGCGCGACCGTCGCGTGAATCGTGTAACCGTGGACGACGCCGTCGAGTGGCTGCAAGATCGCCCGTTCTACGAGGGACAGGTCGCCGAACACCGGCGGCTCCCGGCGCGTGAGCCCGATTTCCGCGATGTCGAACTCGCGCCGCGGATGGCCGACGCGCTCGCGAAAGACGGGATCGATCGGCTCTACCGCCACCAGACCGACGCGATCGAGGCGGTCCGCGACGGCGACGACGTGGTGCTCGCCACCGAGACGGCGAGCGGGAAGTCACTCGCGTACACCGTCCCGGCCTTCGAGGCCGCGATGGACCACGGCGGACGCACGCTCTACATCGGCCCACAGAACGCGCTGATCGCGGACCAAGCGGAGTCGCTGTCGGATCTCGCCGCCGGACTCGGCTTCGGCAGCCGGGTGTCGGTCGACTCCTACACGGGACGGCTCTCCCGAAGCGAGAAGCGCGCGGTGCGCGACCGCGAGCCGACCGTGCTGCTGTCGAATCCCGATATGCTCCACTACGCCCTGTTGCCGTACGCGGGGCGACTCTGGGAGTGGTTCTTCGCCTCGCTGGAGTACGTCGTCATCGACGAGGTTCACAGCTACCGGGGCGTGTTCGGTTCGCAGGTCGCGCTGACCATGCGGCGACTCGCACGTACCTGCGAGCGGTTCGGCTCCAGCCCGCAGTTCGTCTGCTGTTCGGCGACGATCAACAACCCCGTCGAGCACGTCGCGACGGTGACCGGCCGCGACCCCGATGGGATCGCGCTCGTCGACGAGGACGCGTCGGGGCGAGGGCCGCGCGATTGGGTCCTGTGGAACCCGCCGGAGTACGACGACGACTGGGCCGAACGCGGCAGCGGCCGGCGGAAGTCGAGCCACACCGAGACCAAGCGCCTCTTCTGTGACCTCGTGACCGCGGGCGCACAGACGCTGGCGTTCACCCGCGCGCGACAGACCGCGGAGCAGTACGCGACGGACAGCGCGAGCGACCTCCGAGAGCGGGGCGAGCGCGACCTTGCGTCGAAAGTCGGCGCGTACCAGGCCGCGCTGTCGGACGACCGCCGCCGCGAGATCGAAGCCGATCTCCACGCGGGGGACTTGCGGGGCGTGTGGACGACGAGCGCGCTGGAACTCGGTGTCGACGTGGGCGGGCTCGACGCCGTGCTCTTGGATGGCTATCCCGGAACGCGAATGTCGGCACACCAGCGCGCGGGGCGGGCCGGCCGTGGAGACGACCCCGCCCTCGTCGTGATGGTCGGCGGCGAAGACCAGCTCGACCAGTACCTCATGACCCATACGACCGACTTCTTCGAGGCACCACCCGAAGACGCGATCTGCGACCCGGAAAACGACCAGCTGCTCCCCCGACACGTCGCCTGTGCGGCCGACGAGTACTGGCTCTCGCCGGCCGACGAGCGCCTGTTCGGCGACTCGTTCCCCGGCGTGGTGGGATCGCTGACGGACGCCGGAACCCTCGATCGCCGGGAGACGGCACAGGGGCTCCGCTGGGTCCACGCCGGGCCGTCGAGCCCGCAGCAGTCGGTCAATCTGCGAACCGCCGAAGAACGAGAGGTATCGCTGCTCGACAAATCGAGCGGCGAGACGATCGCGACGCTCGGGTTCGCCGACGCCCTGCGGGACGCCCACCCCGGTGCGATCTACCACCAACAGGGGCGCACGTACGAGGTGGTCGACCTCGATCTGGACCGCAACGTCGCCGAGCTACAGCAGTCGTGGGCGGACTACTACACGCGGGTGCTCTCTGAGAAGGATGTCGTCGTGAACGCCGACCTCGCGGAGCACGACCTTTCCGCCCGCCCCGACGTGCCGGTCCGGTTCGCGGACGTCACCGTCACCGAACAGATCACGGGATTCGTCCGGAAAGACGCGGCGACCGGCGACTCGCTCGGCGAGTCGGCGCTCGACCTCCCGGAGACGACGCTCCGAACGAAGGCGCTCTACTTCCCGGTTCCAGCGGACATCGAAGGCGAGATGCGAGCGATCGGAGGGTGGACCGCCGCTGTCGACGGGGGATCGGCAGGTGAGAGTTCGGATAACGGAGACGAGACTCCGCCGGGTGGGGAACACGCGTTCAACGGCGGGATCCACGCCGCCGAACACGGACTCATCTCGCTTTTCCCGTTCCACCTGCTGTGTGACCGCGCCGACATCGGCGGCATCTCGACGCCCTACCACTCTCACACCGACGGGCCGGCGGTGTTCGTCTACGACGGCTATCCCGGCGGCGTCGGTCTCACGCGTCGGGGCCACGAGCGGATCGAGGAGCTGATGGAGCGGACCGCGCGGCTCATTGCCGGCTGCGACTGCGAGGGCGGCTGTCCCGCCTGCGTGCAGTCACCGCACTGCGGGAACGCCAACGAGCCGCTGGCGAAGGGAGCGGCCGTCCACCTGTTGGAATCGCTGACCGGGATCGACGCGACGGAGTAACCGGTGACCTCGCGGTCGGCTCGCGCGTTGTCGGCTGCCACCTCGTCGCCCCGCTGCCACTTCGCCGCCCCGCTGCCACTTCGCCGCCCCGCTGCCACTTCGCCGCCCCGCTGCCGCCTCGTCGCCCGATGGTTTCACAGTGTGCGCGCCCGTGGCGATCCTATGGAACTTTTCTGGCACCGACGGGACCTGCGGGTCGCCGACAACGTCGGGCTCGCGGCGGCCGCAGATCGCGTCGCGTCGGGCGACGGAGGTGCCGACGCCGCCGTCACCGACGATTCCGCCGTCACCAACGATGCCGACGCCACCGTCGACGCCGCCGTCGCGCCCGTCTTCGTCTTCGACGACGACGTGCTCGCGCACGCCAGCGACGTTCGAGTGCGGCGTCTCCTTGACGGGCTCGCAGCCCTCCGTGACGACTACCGCGAGCGAGGGAGCGACCTGCTCGTCGCGCGCGGCGACCCGGTAACCGCGATCCCGGCGATCGCGGACACACTCGACGCCGACCGAGTCGGGTGGAACCGCGATTACTCGGGACTCGCCCGCGAGCGCGACGCGGCCGTCCGGCGCGCGCTCGACGCGAACGGGATCGAGCGCGAGGCGCACCACGACGCGGTCCTCCACGACCCCGACGCGATCCGGACGAACGCCGGCGACCCGTACTCGGTGTACAGCTACTACTGGAAGAAGTGGACCGACCGAGAGAAGGCAGACCCGGTACCGACGCCCGACGCCGAGGCGGTCGCTGACTCCGGGCGATTGGCCGACGCAGTCGATACGGTCGCGCGGTCCGACTCGCCGGGCGCGGCCGGCGGACCGGTCGCGGACGATGGCGACGCGTGGGGCGATGATGCAACGGGCGATGATGCAACGGGCGATGACGCAGCGAGAGGCGACTCCGGGATCGTCGATGTCGCGGTCGGCGATCTCCCCTCTCTCGTTGACCTCGGCTTCGCGGTGCCCGACGCCGACGTGGGCCCGGCGGGGACCGCGGTCGCTCGCGAGCGACTCGACAACTTCCTCGACGAGGCGGTGTTCGCCTACGAGGCCGAGCGGGACTACCCGGCGCGGGAGGCGACCTCGCGGCTCTCGACGTTCCTCAAGTACGGCGAGATCGGTATTCGGGAGACGTACGCGGCGACGGCGAAGGCGATGGCGGCGGCCGAGTCGGACTCGCGGGCAGAGGACGCGCCGGAACAAGTCGAGGAGTTCCAACAGCAGCTCGCGTGGCGGGAGTTCTACGCGCAGGTGCTCTTTCACAACCCCGAGGTGGTGACGGCGAACTACAAGGCGTACGAGGAGGGGATCGAGTGGCGCGACGATCCGGAGGAGATCGCGGCGTGGAAGCGCGGCGAGACGGGCTACCCCATCGTCGACGCCGGGATGCGCCAGCTCCGCGAGGAGGCATTCATGCATAACCGCGTGCGGATGATCGTCGCCTCCTTCCTGACGAAGGACCTCCTCGCGGACTGGCGACACGGATACGCGCACTTCCGCGAGCGCCTCGCCGACCACGACACCGCGAACGACAACGGCGGGTGGCAGTGGGCGGCCTCGACGGGCACCGACGCGCAGCCCTACTTCCGCATCTTCAACCCGATGACACAGGGCGAGCGCTACGATCCGGACGCGGCGTATATCAAAGAGTACGTCCCGGAGTTACGCGGTGTCGACCCGGATGTCGTCCACGGCTGGCACGAACTGTCGCCGACCCAGCGCGCGAACGCCGCACCTGAGTACCCGCACCCCGTCGTCGACCACTCCGAGCGCCGCGAGCGAGCGCTGGCGATGTACAAGCGGGCGCGCGGCGAAGATCCGGAGGAGTAGGAGTCACAGTCTGCGGCCCCGCGTCCCAGCTACTCCGTCGCCCGCGCCTCAGAGACTGCGCTCACTAGGTCGTTCACCGGAAACTCCTCGCCGTAATCGTACGACGCGAATACCGCGTCGTACCGGTCCGAGGGGAACAGGAACACGACGAGGTCGTCGAAGAACAGCGTCTGCGCTTGGTACCGGTTCCGCCCGACGAGTCGCTTGAAGTCGTCGCCCGTTACCTGATTCGACATCACCAACTGATACGCCTCCTCGAGGTCGCCGTCGGAGTAGCGGTCCTCGACATCGTCGCGCACGTACTCGATCTCGAACGAGACGCTCCGCAAGTCGGCGACGACGCGGGGCGTCGGGCCGTCGAAGTCCAGAATCGCTTCGGCGATAGTCGACATATTCCAACGGTTCACCGACGGCACTGTTGACATCCTCCTCCGCCTTCAGGCGGAGGAATCCCGAGCGTTGGGATATTAGAGTTTGCAGTCTCCCTGCCCTCTCGGTGTGAACCGTCCGCTCTCGCGGTCGAACAGGAAGACTCCGGGCTGTGCCAACCAGCCGTTACTCATATCCCCCGTCGGGGGACTCTGAGTTATCTTTCGCCGGATATTCACCGCACCGTTCACGTCCGCGTTCATCGTCGTTTCGCACGATTCACAGATGTACAGACCTCGCTCCACGCGGTTCGTATCTCGAATCTGGCCGCAACACGAACACGTCTTGCTCGTGTTCTCCTCGTCCACACGATCAACAAGAATGCCGTGTTCCTCGGCCTTATATTCGAGCAGACGAGCGAATCGGTCGAACTCCCACCCGTGCAACTTCTTATTTCCCGACGCACCCCAGTGCCGCGAGTCACCGTTCTCGTCTTCGCGGATGTCGCTGAGGTCGCCAACTGCCATCTTCTCCACACCTTCTTCGGCACATCGCTCAACGATGTGTTTGCTGAGGGTGTGGAGGAAGTGGTCTTTGCGCCGGGAGAGTTTCCGCCGAGCCCTCCGCGCACGCTTCGATGGCCCGTTCTCGCCTTCGGTCTGGTACTCCTCACGGGTGAAGTAGTGCTTGTCCTCTTTCAGCGTGTTCCCCGGATACAACTCCGAGGGGCCGTCCTCGTAGTTGATAGCGAGGTAGTTGCTGATGCCGAGGTCGATTCCCGCTGTCTTGTCGCCGGGAGCGTCTTCAACGGGGAGTTCTTTCTTACAGACGAGGTGGAGTTCCCAGCGGTCGCCGTTGTAGACGGCACGCACCTGCTGGATGTTCTCCACCTGTACGTCGGGTCGAGTTTCGTACTCGGCGAGGATGAAGTCAGACCGACTCTGCTTCAGGTTGAAGCCCTTCGAGAGCCGGAGTTGACTATGTTTGTCGTCGTGTTTGATGGCTCGTTTCTTCCACGTGACGGTGGAGCGTGGGTGTCGGTCGCCACGTTTCCTGTAGCCCGGTGGGTTGTTGCCGTCGTCGGAGTTGTACCACCCGGTGAACGCCTCTGCAAGTTCTTCGAGAACTCGCTGACTTGACTGAGAATGCAGGTCACTGTAGCGTTCGTGGTCTTTCAACTCCGATTTCAACTCGGCTTCGTCGGGGATCTCACCGTCCTCATCCCATCGGCCTTGGATATAGTAGCGTCCGGCGTTCCACAGTTTCGACGCAGAGAACCCGCACTGGTCGAGGTCGTCACGAACCTGACTGTGGTTCGTGATTCTGGCGACGTATGTACGGGTCGTCTCCAGCATCGTACTGTGTTCATAATGAGTTATGAGTATATTCTATTAAAGCCTATGTCTGGCGTGGAATATCCGGCCTTGTTGGTACCTGTGGAACGTGTCACTGAGTGACGGCGCGTATCCACGGCCTGAAGGCCGTGGTATTGCGCCTGCTCCGCGTATAATGAGGTAGTTCGGCTACTCTTCGGTCAGCACGTCTTTGACGACGCTCGGATCTTCTAACAGTTGGTGTTTGGTGTAGCTGCCCTCGGCGCTCCCGCCACTGTGTTTCGATTGTTCGATGATGTCGAGAAAGGCGTGTTCTTTGAGCAAATCACGAACGCGTCGAAGAGAGAGGCTGTCTGATCCCTCCTGACGACAGATGTTCTCGTATATTTCGTATACCCGACTCGTCCGGAATCCATCTTGACGCCCGGAAGAGAGCGAAAGGAGTGCGAGCGCTTGAAGCACGTATCGCGAGTGCGGCGTCGATCCCCGGATGAGTTCGCGAAATCGATCGGTTTCCGCGCGCTCGCGGGCCTGTGTGACGAATCCTTCGCGAACGGTCGGCTCGCCGTTCGACTGGGCGATCTCGCCAGCGTATCTGAGGATGTCGATGGCCTTTCGCGCGTCACCGTGTTCACGGGCGGCGAGCGCCGCTGCGCGCGGTATCGTCGACGGTTCGAGCACCTCATCGTGGAACGCGTCGGCGCGGGCCTGCATGATCTCTCTGAGCTGGTTCGCGTCATACGGCGGGAAGACAAACTCACGCTCACAGAGGCTCGATTTGACGCGTTCGTCCATGCGGTCTTTGTACTGGATCTTGTTGCTGATCCCGATGACACCGAGTTTACAATCGGTGATCTTTCCGGCCTCACCGGCTCGGGAGAGTTGCATCAAGATGGCATCGTCGTCGAGCTTATCGATCTCGTCGAGAATGATGAGTACAACATCGTAGCGTTGGTCGAGGATGCGCCAGAGTCGTTTGTAGTACGTCGACGTGGATAATCCCTTATCCGGAACGTTAATTCCAGTCATGTCGGGGTCGTTGACGCTATCTGCGATGGTTTGAACGGCCTGCGTCTCCGTGGTGTCTTGTGCACAGTCTACGTAGGCGAACATCGCGTTGACATCTTCTTCGCCGGCCGTAGAGACGAGCCGCTTCGAGACGTACTTCGCACAAAGCGACTTTCCAGTACCCGTTTTCCCGTAGATGAGTACGTTGCTCGGGCTCTGTCCGAAGATTGCCGGATTAACCGCCGTGGCGAGGTTCGATATCTCGTCGTCACGGCCGACGATCCGTCCCTCGCCGGGGAGATGGCTGATCTCTAGCAGTTCCTTGTTCGCGAATATCGGATCCTCCCTAGTGAAGAGGTCGTCCGCTGCGTCCATGGAGGGGACACCGTGTTTCCGGTGAAATGTATTCCGCTTCGAGTGGGGGAATTTCGGTTTGAGACACACACCGTATTTCCGGTGAAATGGGCGGGGAAGAGTAAAGTGAGGTGGAGTAGGGTAGGAGCGGATAATGTGAGAAACGAGGATACAGTAAGAGAGAATAGACACAAAACGACTAAAATGAAAACAGTGGAGAGGAGTAGTCTGACCCATCAGAAACGTAGTCTAATCGGCCGAAGATGTAGGTAATTTCACTGGGGCGTAGTTAGATCCGCTAGGAGCAGAATTAGACCCACTAGAAGCGTGATAGATTCACCGGAAACGTGGTGTCAATCTGTCCACGTGGATATCTGGTCCGCGTAGATATCTGGTCCGCGTAGATATCTGGTCCGCGTAGATATCTGGTCCGCGTAGATATCTGGTTCGGGAAGGCCCAGATCGGTTTAATAGTTGATGATAGTTGATGTGACCGTATCGTGTTCGCCGCTACGGTGAGTATAGAGAAACACGTCTAGTAGCAGGATTGCATTTCCGATGAAACTAGCGCTGTCGCTATTATGCTAGTCGCTGATCCACTTAGTGGACGATACACAGATGTAATATAAATAATTAGTGAAATCATCTACCGTCGAAAATTCCGGCAGAGCAGAAACCAACGCTCACAATCCACCCACCGCCACCCATTTCACCGGAAATACGGTGTGCCACTCCCGTCATAATGTCTCTATTATCCATCGACGTTTCTCTAAAAAATATTCAGACATCGTGGAAGTAGGACGCTCAGACGCCGTGGAATATCGTGTGTTAATCGTGATCGCTGCTGCGAACTCGTAAATCCTGTTTTCGACACGTGTGTGGTACTCACGATGTACAAACAGTGTACGACGTTCACACAGATTCAGTGATACAGTGATACACAGACGTTTACCCCGCAGAGACCGACACACCGGTATGAAAGTTCGCGGCGAACGCGAGTGCCAACAATGCGGAACACGCTGGTCGTATTACGAGACGGGGTCCATCGAGTGTCCCGAGTGTGAGAGCCTGCGGAGCGTCGGGTTGAACGATCGAACTACACATACCGACACCCCCGTGAAACTCGATCTCAGCGCCCATCAGTCTCGGTTCGGCGAGGCACATGAGACGCTGCCGAAAGATGGTGTCACAGAGCTAAAAACCGACATCCGCGAGTACACGCGCAAGCGGGGGTTTATTCGAGGTGGCGAACTGCTCACACTCGATTCCGCCTACCTCGCAGCGCGCGAACTACTCGAAGCAGTTGATATCTACGATCGGATACGCGACCCGACTGACACCGAGCGCGAGTACCTTTTCAGCCTTCTGGCCGGTGCAGCAGACGGAGTTCGTCCCCCGACCGAAGACGTTCCCGAATCGCTCCGAAAAGCGCGTGGTATGGCAACTGTGCACGCAGTGGAGGAGTATCGAAGAGATCTCCTTGTATATCTTGACGAACTGGAGTCGCGAGAGGTGTCAGACGACACCGTCAGCAGCGAGACGGATCGTGACGCGGTTGGTGAGACCGTTAAACGTGACAGCGATACCGCTGCTTCTCGATCGTCTCTCGCCCAGAACGTGCTCGAACAACTCCGTGATCGTACGAAACGCGTCGAAGCGCTCGGTGGTGACGTATCTCCCACCGATGCCGATGCTCTCGTCAACGCGGCGAACGCGATCGGCGAGTTCATCAGAAACGGCGACGACATCGCCCTCACCCGGGCACAAGACACGCTTTCTGAACAATCGATTTAGGAGAGATAACCGGCATCGCTGAGCGTCTGTACTCGGCCGATACTCAGTGAACGTCTGTACTCGGCCGATACTCAGTGAACGCTCGATAGAACGGATTCTCTCAGTCGACTAATCGGTAGCGCGGAGTTCCCCTCCTCACGACTGTGGTCAGCTTCAGACTTAGCAGGCTTTCATCCCATCAGAGCCGACTTACACCGTCCATCTTCATGACAGTAAGATCCCTACGGTGGTATCATTTTCACACTGAATCAGATCCTCACACCGAAGTCAGTTCCCGAAGCGAAACTGATCCCGAAGCGAAACTGATCCCGAAGCGAAACTGGTCTCAAAACCAAAATCAACGCTGATACTTACGGGAATACATTGACTGTCTCCCGAGCGGACACAGATCTATGGTGCGGTTCGATATCCATGACCACCGTCACGCGCTCAAACAGCTGAAAGACACCGGCGAGACAAGCCTCTGGGAGAACCGAAAAAATATCTCTTGCCCGGTCTGTGAGGATCCGTTCACGCGTCTGTTTACCATGTCCGAAGACAAAATGATATTCCCCGAAAACGACGGCGCACGGTTTTGTCTCCTCCGTGACGACGACGCGATCCACCTCTTCCGCCACTGATCCCACGTGATGACCATTCAACCTACAAGTTGTCAGTTACCGACTACTTGAACCGCTCGAAGTCAGTCATCGCCCGCTGGATCGACATCGCGCGTGGGATCGTCGATATACCGCTCGGACCACGTACCACGTGCGAACCACGCGACGCCGACGGCCGCCCCGAGGATGTTTCCGATCGCCATCCCGACCCAGACCCCAGTTTCGCCCCACCCGGCGACGAAGACGAGGTAGGAAACACTCGCGACTCGGCCAACCCAGAGCGTGAGAATCGAGATAACCATCGCTGTCTTCGTGTTCCCGGCACCGCGGAACGCGCCGAGAATGACCTGCGAAACGCCGATGAACGCGAACTCGACCGATCGGATCCGCACGTACTCGACGGCGTACGAGATGGTCGCGGGCGCGTCGGGAACATCTCCCAGAAACACGCCGACGATCGGCTCTGTGAACGTGACAGCGACGACGGCAACGAGGAACATGACGCCCGCGCCGGTCCCGGCGGCGAGTCTGACCGCACGCGCCGCGCGGTCGGCGCGATCGGCACCGAGGTTCTGGCCAACCATCGTGTCGATCGCCCGTCCGAGCCCCATCGCGGGGAGGAACACGAGAGAGATGAGTCGGTTCCCTAGCCCGTACGCGGCGACAACCGGTGGCGAGAACGTCACGATCATGGCGGTGAGTGTGATCATCGCCAGCGCGCTCGTCGTCTGCTCGACGCTGGAGGGGAGTCCGAGACGGAAGATGTCACCGATGAACTCCGTGTCTGGCCGGAGGTGTTCGAGGCCGACCGTCGGACCGAGGTCGGTCGCGAACAACACCCATACGCCGATCGCGGTGGCAACCCCACGGGAGAAGATCGTCGCTATCGCAGCGCCCTCGATCCCGAGTCCGGTGAACCCGGTTGCTGCGAGCGCGGACGCTTGAATCGTCAGCGGATCGAGCGACGAAACGATCGGAACTTCGGTGAGCCACCCGAAGAGCGGATTGTCCGCGAATCCAAATATCAAAAACGGGTCGAGGAGCACGTTCAGGAAGACGGACACGATCATCACTGCCATCGGTGTTCGGGTATCTCCGTATCCGCGCATCAGTGCGGAGAAGACGAAGAAACCGAACATCAGCGGAATCCCGGCGAAGATAACTTCCATATAGTCTGCGGCGAGGGGAATGACCGCCGCAGCCGTCTGTGGATCGCTCGGGAGAAGTTCCAGAGCGGGACGGGTGTAGAGGTAGCCGCCGACGCCGATAAACACCGATAGGATCGCGACGGTGACCATCGTCTGTCCGGCGACAAGCCCCGCGGACTGATCGCCGTCGGCACCGGTGTACTGTGCCACAAGTATCGCACCCGCGGTCGTGAACCCGCCGGCGACGGCAATGAGTAGGAATATCAGCGGAAACGCAAGGCTGATCGCGCCGACCGCGTCAGCTGATAACCGCCCCAGATACAGGGTGTCGACGACGTTGTACGTCACCTGTAGCAACTGGATCATCACGATCGGCCACGCAAGGCGGAACAGAGGTCCAACGAGGCTCCCTTCCGTGATCGACTCCACAGAAATTCCGGCGTCGCTCATCGTGTCGTCGTCAGAGGTCTTCTCACCTCCGTCCGATACGTCGTCAGATATCCCCTCATCGACGCTTGATGTGTCGTCATCTGTCCGACCACCGCCGGTCGCTGTAGTTTCGTCGGACGAGGTATCGGACTGATCGGAGCCTGACGACTCCTTGGAGGGCTCGTCACTCACTCGTATATATAGGGAGATTGTAGCGCATCACCTTTCCGATCCGCGCGCGGTAGAGCCTGCACCATCATCAGCATCGTATAGATAACATCAAAATTTGTACAATAAAAAGACAATATATCAACTATATATCAACAATGTATCATCAGTAAATATACAGAATTCGGGATTATAAACCAGAACACGTATCGGATGCCCGGACCGTCGGTCACGTCACGACGAGGAGTTTCCATCACCCTCATCAGCCGAGACATCATCGGGGCGGCGTCCGACCGCGTTTTGGCCGCCTCCCGTGTCTCTCTCACTTCCAGTATCGGTATGCTCAGCAGAGCCGCTTGTGTCCGGGGTTCCCATGTCGTTGTCGTCTAGAATTCGATCGTCGATCGCGGTCTCGTCGTCATCCTCGTCGGCAGGGACCGCGTCGGCGGCATCCTCCGCAGCAATATCCTCGTCGGCGACATCGGCCTTGAACTCCTCTGTGGTGGGGCCGTCACCGCTGGCGGCATCGGCGGGTCCGTCGATGCGGGCCACGCCGGACGTGTCGTCGAAGACGAGGTGGCGGTGCGGGTACGCCATCTCGACATCGGCGTCGGCGAGCCGCTCGCGGATTCGAGTGTTCACGTCGGACTGCACCTTCGCGAGCTTGTAGGGCTTTTTCACCCAGTAGCGGAGCCGGAGTAACACCCCGTCGTCGCCGAACTCGTGCAATCGACAGTCGGGGCTGGCCGTGTACCGAGCGACACCCACGCGGATGTCCGGACCGCCGTCGATCACGGCGTCGCAGTCGCGCGCGCCCCGTTCGATGAGACGACGCGCTTCGGGAATGTCGCTCTCGTAGGTGACGAGCACGTCGATCGTCCGACGCGTCCGTTCGTCTTCGGCCGAGAAATTCGTCACATCGCGCTCGCGCATGGTCCCGTTCGGCACGACGATGAACGTGTTATCGAGCGTGAATATCTTCGTGTAGCGGATCGTGATATCATCGACGAATCCGGTCGTTCCGTTCTCCAGTTCGATCATGTCGCCGATTTCGAACGGCTGATCGGCGAGCACGAAGATTCCGTTGATGAAGTTCCCCACGATCGGTGCGAGGATGATACCGATCACGGCGGAAAAGACCGCAGTTCCGAGAAGCAGATCGGCGAACTGGAAGCCGGCAACTCCGAGTCCGATAAGCGTCGCGAGCGTGATCGTTCCGACTCGGACTCCCCGAACGATGGTCTGTGCGACGCTCTGTCGAGACACTCGACGCGCAACCGGCCGACCGATGAGCCGTACGAGAAACTTCGACACGAGTACGCCGATTCCGGCGGATACGAGAACGATCAGCAGTCCCGAGCCCGGAAGCGACGACAACGCCGGTCCCGGAAGCGACGGCAGCCGCGCGACCCAGTCCGCAAACGGGATCGCGGCGGCGTTCGCGGTGAGACCGATCGCGTCGGGGCGCGTCATAGCGAATCTGCCGTCGGCCACCCGAAAAAGGGTTTCTCCCGAGGGGTTCCCGAGAATCCCGACGACTCTCACCACCATTCACTCTCTTCTCCATTCACCCTCATCGTATCCCATCCGGGAAATGATTAACACCTCGACTACCGAATTCCAAGTATGTCACACTCACCGCTGGGATCCCCCTCTTTCAGTGTCACCCATGATCTGTCGCCAAACGACGTGCTCGTGGCTGGATTTTCGTCATTCGGGCTCGCCGGTCTCACCGCCGTTGACTATCTCGTCGATAACCTCGAACTCGAAACGATCGGGCACGTGAGCACTGCCGATCTGCCGTCGATCACGCCCTTCGAGAAGGGACGACCACGCCACTCGATCCGACTGTACTCGGCTGACGATGTCGACGTAACCATTCTCGTCGGAGAGCAGTTCGTCCCGCCGGTGCTCGGCGAGCGGCTGGCGACGTCGATCCTCGACTGGACAGAGGCGGAAGAGGTCGCCGAGGTCGTGGTGCTCGCGGGCGTCCCGATCCCACATGGCCCCGACGCGCACAAGACGTTCTACGTTGCGACCGACGACTACCGCACCGCGCAACTCGAAGATGGAAGGGTTCCGCCGATGGAAACTGGGTTCCTCGACGGGGCCAACGCGTCACTGCTCGAACACGGAATGAACTCCCCGTTGGGCGTCGGCGTCTTCATCACGCCGGTTCACGCGCAAGCACCCGACGTCGAGGCGGCAGTCCGGCTCGTGGACACGATCGACGCCACGTACGACCTCGGCGTGGATTCCGGTCCGTTGGAAGCCTTTGCCGCCGAGATCCGCCAGTACTACGAGGGACTCGCAGAGCGTATCGAGGAACGTGAACCCGAGGGGGCCTACGATCGGATGTATATGTAGTCTAAATCTGAAGATTGGGTAAACGTGCACTAGTCAACAGGTAGATGCCTACGCTGTCGACACTGAATACACGCAAAGAATCCCGGTCTGAAAACCCGTGCAACTCGACTCATAGTAAAAACCTATACCAGAGGGGTACGTCAGACCGCCCATGACAGACGATCTCCGCGGCACGCTCGATCGCGTCGGGGACCGATTCAATCTCGGCGAGTACGAGATCGACGCGTACCTCGCGGTGTTAGAACACGGGGAACTGACGGCGAGCGACATCGCCGACAAGACCGATATTCCACAGCCACGGGTGTACGACACCGTCCGAAGTCTCTCTGACCGCGGGCTCGTGGAACTTCGCGAGTCGCGTCCGATGAAGATCGTCGCCGTCGATCCCGAGGACGCCTTCGGTGACCTCCGGTCGTCGTTCACGGAGATGGTCGACGAGCTCGAAGCCAGATACACCGCGCCGACGCGAGAGACCGAGGCCGTCTCGCTGGTGAAGTCGCGGTCGACGATCCTCCGCTACGTCGAAGAGGTGATAGAGAGCGCCGAGTTTGAGCTGGCGGTGTCGCTCACGCCCGCACTCCTCCGCCGATTCCGCGACGATCTCGCGGCCAAGGTTGCCGACGGCGTGAGCGTCGAGCTCCTCGTCACGCCAGCGTCGAAGGCCCCCGATCCGGATGAGTTCGACTACCTCGAGGTCGCGACAATCGCTCGCGCGCGCCGGGGGATCACCACGCCGATCCTCGCCGTCGCCGACGGGGAATACTCCGTGTACGCGACGCAGGACGCCCTCCGCGACGACCGCGAGCGATACGGCGTCATCTTCAACCGCTCCGCGCTCGGGTTCCTCGTCTCCGGTTTCTTCGGGACGGTTCTCTGGACGACCGCCGAGACGCTCGCGGCCGACGGCACGGAGCGTCCGTTCCCACGACGCTACGCGTCGATCCGGAGAGCGGTCAAGGACATCCGCGAGTTCAGTCGCGAGGCCGGCGAGTCCGAAGGCGGCAGCGAATCCGGGACCGGTGACGAGTCCGAGACCGGCGAGTTTTACGCGAGCGTCGAGGGACGAGACATCGAAACGGGCGAATCCGTCACGGTCAGTGGCCGAGTCGTCGATCTCGCGTTCGAGGACAGCGAGGAAGTGGCGTCCCTCGTCGTCGAAACGACGGACGGCCGAGTCGATATCGGCGGGCGCGTGGCCGCCCTCGAAGATATCGAGGGGCAAGTGATCGTGATCGGCCGCGACGGGCCGCCGGCGCTGTAGTGCGGCCGTTCAGTTAGTCGACCAACTCCCTCAACTCCCTCAACTCTCTCAACTCCCTCAACTCTCTCAACTCCCTCAACTCCCTCAACTCCCTCAACTCTCTCACAACACGCGGTTCGTCAGCGCCTCACCGGCGCGCGCCCGCCGGACGTTCTCACGGACGATCGAGGCCACGTGCTCGCCGTATCGGTGTGTGAACGCCGCGCAGTGCGGGGTCACGATGACCTCGTCCATCTCCCACAGCGCCGAGGTCTCCGGAAGCGGTTCGCGCTCGAAGACGTCGAGCGCCGCGCCGGCGATATCGCCGGCTTCGAGCGCCGACACGAGTGCAGATTGATCGACGACGCCTCCACGGGCCACGTTTATCAGGTACGCGTCGTCGGGCATCGCGTCGAACACGCGCCGGTCGATCATGCCCTCGGTCTCGTCGGTGAGCGGCACCGTCAGCACGACGAACCGCGCGTCGGCAACGGCGCGCTCCAGTTCTCCGGGCGTGTGTACCCGGTCGACACCGGGCTCTGGCACGGGTGTCCGCCGAACGCCGTCGACGTCGACGCCGAGCGCAGAGAGCCGATCGACGACGCCGCGGCCGAGACTCCCGAGTCCGACGACGCACGCGCGCTCGCCGGCTATCGTCCACGCCTCGTCCCAGTCCGGCTGACTCCACTCGCGCCGCTCCTGATCGCGGATGTGTTCGTGAAGCCGCCGCGAAAAGGCGAGCAGATAGCCGGCGACGGTCTCGCCGATCGCGTCGCCGTGGATCCCGGTGCTGTTCGTGAGGGCGACGCCCGCGTCTTCGAGCCGATCCTGCGGGAACCGGTCGACGCCTGCCTGAATCGAGTGGATCCAGTCGAGGTCGACGAACGACTCCCGGTGTTCGAACGTGACGATCGCGTCACACGTCGTTGCCGGCGCTCCATCTTTACCGTCGGTTCCGACGGATTCGTCGAGGACGTCGATATCGATAGAGAGGTCTGACAGCTGCTCTGCCAGAAACTCCGGCGGGAACAGCACCGATACGGAGGAATCGATCCCGAGGGTGTCGAGTCGCATGCGTCGACCGAGTACGACGACGCTCTTAATCGTTTGTCCGACCGTGTTCGGTCGGCGTGACGATCCACCGCGAGCGCGAACTCCCAGTTATCGCATCCGGTGGTCCAGCGAGATCTCATCCGGCGGTCCAGCGAGATCTCATCTGGCGGTCCAGCGGAGATCTCATCTGGCGGTCCAGCGGGGTTTATTGGGCGGGCGGACGCTGTACCGTATATGACCGAGCAGGAGACGATCCACGTCGCGGACGTCAGCGAGGGGATCGGCGGCGACGCGACGGCCGAACCGGGATCGCCGGTCGAACTACCGGTCGTCGACGTGCTCACCGGTCGCTCGTTTATCACCGGTAAGAGCGGATCCGGCAAGAGCAACACCGCGAGCGTCGTCATCGAGAACCTCCTTGGTAACGGATTTCCGGTTCTTATCGTAGATACTGATGGGGAATATTACGGCCTAAAAGAGGAATACGAAATCCTTCACGCCGGCGCGGACGACGAGTGCGACATCGTCGTCTCGCCGGAACATGCCGAGAAGATCGCCACGCTCGCCCTGGAAGAGAACGTCCCGATCATCCTCGATGTCTCCGGCTACCTCGAAGAGGACACCGCCAACGAACTGCTCTTGGAAGTCGTCAAACAGCTGTTCGCGAAAGAGAAGCGCCTCAAGAAGCCCTTCCTGCTTGTCGTCGAGGAGTGCCACGAGTACATCCCCGAAGGCGGCGGGATGGACGAGACGGGCAAGATGCTGATCAAGGTGGGCAAGCGCGGCCGGAAACACGGCCTCGGGATCGTGGGAATCAGCCAGCGTCCCGCCGACGTGAAAAAAGACTTTATCACCCAGTGCGACTGGCTCTGCTGGCACCGCCTCACGTGGGACAACGACACGAAGGTCGTCGGGCGCATCCTCGGTTCGAAGTACGCGAGTGCCGTCGAGGACCTCGGTGACGGCGAGGCGTTCCTGATGACCGACTGGGACGAGTCGATCCGGCGGATCCAGTTCCACCGCAAACGGACGTTCGATGCCGGTGCGACTCCGGGACTCGACGACTTCGAGCGCCCGGAACTCAAGTCCGTCTCCAGCGATCTGGTCGGCGAACTCCAGTCCATTTCCGACGAGCAGGCGCGACACGAGTCCGAGCTAGCCGACCTCCGGCAGGAACTCGACAAGAAGCGCCAGCGGATCCACGAACTCGAACGGGAGCTAGAGGAGGCCCGCGACCTGAGTAACATGGCCGACCAGTTCGCACAGGCGCTGCTCGGCAAGGCCGAAGCTCCCTATCGCGGCGGCGACGCGCGGTCTGTCGCCGCTTCGACGGTCGCCGAACGCGACGAACAGTCCGATCTCGACACCTACGACGCGGCGGCCGGCGACGAGACGGACAGGGACGCAGACACCGAAGGCTCGAAGCCCGAAACCAAGGAGTCTCCCGAAACCAAGGAGTCTCCCGAAACCAAGGAGTCTCCCGAAACCAAGGAGTCTCCCGAAACCAAGGAATCCCCCAAAACCCAGGAATCCCCCGAAACCGACGACACCGCGGTCAGAGAAGATGAGGCAGAAGATACGGACATCGTCGACGCTACAGACGACGTGTCTCCCGACGCCGACGACGTCGACCCGGTCACCCGTGACGACGTGGCCGAGAGTGCGCTCCGGTTCGACGACGCCGTCGAACTCGGGACGCGCGAGGCGGTCATCGAGGAACTTCGCGGTCGCATCGACGACCTCACCGACATCTCTCGCGGGATGCTCCGCCATTACCGGCGCGAGGGCGTGAGCGACCCCGTCGCGGCGCACATCGACGCCGGCGGCGACGGGGACGCCGAACACGCCTACAGCCGACACCGTCCCATCCGGCGCGCTGGGCTGATCCGCCATGCCGGCCGCGGCCACTACGCGTACGCCGTCCCAGACCTGATACGCGAGGCGTACGCGGATCGCCTCGACGACGAGAGCGTCGACGAGATCGTCCGTGCGGTCGAGACCGCGTTCGTTCCACCCGCCGAACGGAGCTATCCGCCGGACGCCGAGCCGACAGATCTCCGCGACGGCGACACGCGAGACACAGAGACGCGAGACGACGAGAGCGGCCCGAACACGGCAGAGGCGATAGCCAGAGACGACGAGACGGTCGAATCAGAAGCGGAGCCAACAGAAGAGCGGTCGACGACATCGTCGGGACTCAGCGCCGCCGCGCGCGAGTACGCCGACCGCGATCGGTCAATCGGCGAGTGATCCGTGGCGGCGAACGAGGTCGTCTCGTCCGTTATTCGCGACGCGTTTCCCGACCGCCCCGTGGCCGAATTATGTGAGGTTGGGACCTCGTGGAACGGTGCGAACGAGACACTCGGCGTCCAGTTCGCCGACGGAGACCGAGCGTTCTGTAAGGTCGCCGTTGACGGAGACGGGACCCGGATCGCCCGCGAGCGGGCCGTGTTGCGGTACGTCGCCGCCGAGCGCTCGATCCCGGTTCCGTCGGTGCTCGCGGCTGACCGGAACGGAACGCCGCCGTACCTCGTGACCGCGCCGGTCTCCGGCCGCGAACTCACCGTCGCGTGGAACGACGCCGACGAGAACTCGGCGCGCGAAGCGCTTCTTTATCGTGTCGGGCGGACGCTCGCGACGCTCCACGCGGAGCTGTTCGACGCCCACGGCGAGATCGTCGGGGAAGCCGACGCCGCCACACCCGCGATCGCGATCGACCCGGCCCCGTGGCCCGACGTGCTCCGTTCGACGATCGAGCGGACTCGCGAGATCGGGACCACGGAGCGACTCGCTGGCCACTACGACGCCGTCGTCGACTGCGTCGAAGCGAACCGCAGTCGCCTCAGCGACGCGCCGGCGGCGCTGCTCCACGGAGACGTGGCGATGCCGAACCTGTTCGTCGCAGATAACGCGGCCGTCGACGATGACACGACTGTCGACGACGGAATCGCCGCGATCGACTGGGAACTCGCTCACGTGGGCGATCCGGCGCGAGACCTCGTGCGGGCGGAAGACCAACTCCTCAACGGGTTCGACAGCACCGGTCCCGAGGCGTACGCCACCGCGCTCCACGACGGATACCGCGAGGTCGCCGGCGGACTTCCGCCGGGGTTCGCGGAACGGCGTCCCGTCTATGAGGTCGTCCGGATGCTCGGACGCTCGGGGTTCCTCGACCAGTGGGCGACCTACCTCGACGAGCCGATCGACGCGCTCGCGGACCGCGCGGACGCGGAGTTGCAGGCCCGGCTAACTGCCGTGTGATCGCGATTCCGAATGCATGGTCGAAAAACACCAACGTACGACCGGGTCAGCGGTTCCAGGCCGCGTCATCGCGATCGATCTGTCTGCCGCCGGACTCAAGCGCGTCGACGGCCGCGAGGGTCGAGTCAGGCACGTCCGCGTCGACGGCGCGAAGGTTCTCTCGAACGTGGTCGCCGGTCGCCTTCGGGATCGGTGTCACGTCGCGAGCAAGCGCCCACGCGAGCGCGAGGACGGCCGGCGAGTGCCCGCTCCGATCGGCTATTTCGAGGAACGCGTCGTCGTCGAACAGCGCGCCCCGAGCCAGCGGAGAGTACCCGACGAGCCGGTGGCCGAACTCCTCGGCGAGCGCGCGGAGTTCGGCCTGCTGGAACCGCGGGTGACACTCGACTTGGTGGGCCGCGATCGGCGCGTCGAGTATCTCGCGGGCCTCCCGAAGCAGGTCGGGCGTGAAGTTCGAGACGCCGACGTGATCCGCGAGCCCGTCGTCGCGGAGCTCGTCGACGGCCGGGAGCGTCGCTTCGGGCTCGTACGCGTCGGTCGGCCAGTGGACGTACAGGAGGTCGACGCGGTCGAGCCCGAGTCGATCGAGACTCTCGCGGGCCGTCCGGCGAACGTCCTCGGGCGCGAGATTCGTCGGGTGAATCTTCGTGGCGACAATCACATCCTCGCGCTCGACGTCGACGGTCGGATCGGCACAGGCGCGTTCGATTCCGTCGCCGACGGCCGCCTCGTTGTCGTACATCTGTGCGGTGTCGACGTGGCGGTAGCCGGCGTCGAGTGCAGCGGCGACGGTCGCGGTGCACTCAGCCGGGTCGTCGAGGCCGGAGGTTCCGAGTCCCAAGGAAAGATCGAGGGGAGGCATACCCGGAACTCCCGCCGCGGCCTGAAAAGGATGCACGGGCGGCCTCTCACCTCTGGTGGTCGCTCGGGCCTAGTAGTCGCTCGCGTCTATCGATCACGGACGTGGATCGAGGAGCCGAGGTACTTGCGGACGACCGCGTCGACCGCGTCGGCGTTGAACCGATCGAGATCGTCCGCGATCACGTCACGAAGCGCGTCGCGGTACGCCTGATCGGTTCGCAGCTCCCGAAACTGGATAGCGACAATCTCGACCCCGTCGGCCTCTGCGACTCCGAGATGATCGGCCGCAAGTCGGCTGAACGACGGCTCGTCGCCGATCTCGCCGCGCCAGAGGCGGTCACGGAAGAACAGCCAGCCGTCCGAACCGGGCGTGTGCGCCGGAATCTCCATCGACGTCTCGAAGCGGTCGGGGTCGACGACCGCGTCGGGCGGATCGACCTGAAATTCGACTCGGAACACGTAGGCGGCGTCCATCAGGGGGCGCATTTGTCTGCAAAGCAAAAAAGTACATACCGCTTGGCCGTGTCAGTCGGAACGTATGTTGCATCGGCTTCGCGGTCTCGTCGAACGCGCGTATCGGCGACACCTCCGTCGCGAGATCGAAGACGTTCCGGCACACGTCGCGATTATCCAAGACGGAAACCGTCGGTACGCGCGCGAACGCGGCGCTGACGCGCCCGACGGCCACCGCGCCGGGGCCGACACCACCGAGCGCGTGCTCGACTGGTGTGCGGATCTCGGCGTCGCGGAGCTGACGCTGTACGCCTTCTCGACCGAGAACTTCGAGCGCCCGGACGAGGAGCTGGAACCGCTCTTCGACCTCCTCGAAGCCAAGCTCCGCGAGTTCGCAGACGCCGATCGCGTCCACGATCAGGGCGTCCGCATTCGGGCAATCGGCGACGTGGACCGGCTCCCTGAACGCGTGCGCGACGCAGTCGAATACGCCGAACGCCGCACCGCCGACAACGACCGCTTCACGCTGAACGTGGCGCTCGCGTACGGGGGTCGGACGGAGCTGCTCGACGCCGCCCGCGCGATCGCCGAGGATGTCAACGAGGGCGAGCTCGATCCCGACGATGTCGACGCGCGAGTCGTCGAAGACCGACTCTACGACCGACCGGTCCGAGACGTCGATCTCATCGTGCGCACCGGCGGCGACGAGCGCACATCGAATTTCCTGCCGTGGCACGCCAACGGCAACGAGGCCGCGGTCTACTTCTGTGCCCCCTACTGGCCGGAGTTCTCACAGGTCGAACTGTTGCGAGCCGTTCGAACGTACCAGTCAAGAGAGGAGTCGTGGCAGCGCGCCCGCGCCGAACGAGCGGCCGCGCTCGTCGCGGCCGTCGCTGAGGCCGAACTCGCGGAGGCGCAGGCCGTCGCGCGGCGGCTCAGAGACCGGTTCCCGCGGCTCGACACGTCGGCGCTTCCGGGCACGCTCGCCGATGACGACGAGACCGACGGCGAGGAGACGATACTCGAGGAAGAGATGATCGCCGACGGCGGGGGGACGACGATCGATGAAGGGACAATCGGCGATGACGGGTCGATCGCTGACGAGAGAGCGCTCGCCGGTGAGGAAGCGAGCACCGGTGAAGAAGCGATCGCGGGCGACGTTCTCGACGCGGACCCGGAGTTAGCGGACTGACTCGGTCTGCGTGACGGTCACGCCGGGTTCTTCCGCGTCAGGTCGCTCCCGCAGATCGGGCACCGCTCTTTGTTCTCGTCGAACGTGCGGTTACAGCCGACACACTGGAACCGCCACTCGCGCTCCTCCGTGATCCCGTCGCGAGCGATGGCCTCGACCGCGATGTCGAGCCGCTCTGCGACGTTCTGCATCGCGTAGTCGTCGGTGACGAGGGTCGCGCTCAACTCGAGCGCGGTCGCGATCAGCCGGGTGTCGGTCTCGGAGAGCTCCGCGGCGTCGCCGGAGCCCTTCGCGGCGCGGCGGACGTTGTCCATCACCTCCGGGGCGGGGACGTGGATCGTCATCCCGGATCCCTCCATCGCGTCGAAGCGGAGCGCTCCCTCGCCGGTGAGTTCGTCGTGGACTTCCGGCACGGAGATGACATCGTCGTCGGTGGTGTACTCGTGGATGAACGCCGAGGTGTCGAGGACTTCCATCAGCGGGCGACGACGATGTAGTCTTTCACCGCCTGCACGTTCGCAACCGGTACCTTGAGACGGCCCATCTCGTCGACGTCGAAGCTCAGTCGGTCCGCACTGAGCTGATCGTGGGGACTCACCAGCAGATTGCGGAGTTCGCCGGACTTGAGGTCCATCGTGATGTTGTACAGGTCGCCGAGCTCCGTACCGTCCGAGCTCATCACCGCCTTCCCGGAGAGGTTCTCCGCGAGGATGTCTACCATGTGCGCTACGTCCCGGCCGACGGTCTTAAACGCCACGGGGGCGTCCGACGGGCGACCGACGCGGCTTGGGAACGACGGACGCGTTTTGAAAGGCTTAACTGACGCCCGGGCGGAACGTCCGGTAACCGATTCTTTTCGGGGCGATCACTGATGACCGACCACACAAACGCGGACACTCTTCGGACGCCGATCGTCGCCGTGCTGGGCCACGTCGATCACGGCAAGACGAGCTTGCTCGACACGATCCGCGGCTCCGCCGTCAGCGAGGGCGAAGCCGGGGCGATCACCCAACACATCGGGGCGACGGACATCCCGCTCGACACCATCTCGGGGATGGCGGGCGAACTCATCGACCCGACCGATTTCGATCTCCCGGGGCTCCTTTTCATCGACACGCCCGGCCACCACTCCTTCTCGACGCTGCGCGCTCGCGGGGGCGCGCTCGCAGACATCGCGGTGCTCGTTGTCGACGTCAATGACGGCTTCCAGCCGCAGACCGAGGAGGCGATAGACATCCTCCGACGCACGGGAACACCCTTCGTCGTCGCCGCCAACAAAGCCGACACGACACCAGGATGGAACCCGCAGGACGGCGAGCCGATCCAGCGCAGCCTAGAGGCGCAGTCCGAGCGCGCCGAGTCCATGCTCAACGAGAACCTCTACGAGATCATCGGCCAGCTCTCCGACGCGGGGTTCTCAGCCGACCTCTACTGGCGCGTGCAGGACTTCCAGAAGAACATCGGCGTGGTCCCGCTGTCGGCGCTCACCGGCGAGGGCGTCCCCGACCTGCTCACCGTCCTCATGGGCCTCTCTCAGCGGTTCATGAAAGAGGAGATGGCGATCGACGTACAGGGGCCCGGCGAGGGGACCGTCTTGGAGGTCAAAGACGAGCGAGGGTTCGGTTCCACCATCGACACCGTAGTGTACGACGGCGTGATCCGCAACGGTGACACGATCGTCGTCGGAGGGCAAAACGAGCCGATCGTCACCGAGGTCAGGGCGCTGTTACGCCCGCGCCCGCTCGAAGAGATCCGCACGGAGAAGAAGTTCGAGAAGGTCGCCGAGGTCGGGGCCGCGGCCGGCGTGAAGATCGCCGCACCGGACCTCGATCAGGCGATGGCCGGCGCGCCGGTCCGCGTCGTCCGCGACCGTCCGCTGGAGGGCGTGATCGAGGAGGTGAAAGCGGAACTCGCCGAGATCGAGGTCGAGACTGCAGAGGACGGGGTCGTCGTCAAGGCGGACACCCTCGGCTCTCTCGAAGCGATGGCGAACGCCCTCCGCGAGGCGGAGGTCCCCATCCTGCGCGCCGAGGTCGGCGACATCGCGCCGCGCGACATCGCCGTCGCGGAGACCGCGAACCAAGACGAGCACAAGGCGATCTTGGGATTCAACGTCGATCTGCTCGCGAACGCGGAGACCGAGCTCGAAAACGCGGACATGAAGCTGTTCACCGACGAGGTCATCTATCAGCTCATCGATGACTACGAGACCTACGTCGAAGAGCGCGAGCGCGCACAGCAGGAGACGGTGCTCGACAAGGTCGTTCGCCCCTCGCGGTTCCGCATCCTTCCTGACCACACCTTCCGACAGAACGATCCCGCGGTGGTCGGCGTCGAGGTCATCTCCGGGACGGTCCAGAACAACCGCAACGTCGGCACCTTCGAGGGCAACGAGTTCGAGCGCGTCGGACAGCTCTCGGGGATCCAGAAACAGGGCGACGACGTGGACGAGGCCCGCGCCGGCGAGCGCGTGAGCATCGCCATCGACGGCCCCACGGTGGGCCGCGACATCGAGGAGGGCGACACGCTCTGGACCGAGGTCCCCGAGAAGCACGCGAAGATCCTAGAGCAGGAGCTGAAAGAGGAGATCACGGCCGACGAGCGCGAGGCGCTCGCGGCGTACCTCGAAACCAAGCGGAAACGCGACCCGTTCTGGGGGAAGTAGGCGACGATACGTATACTTCGACGCCTCGTCGTTGGCGTTCGCTCGCGCTCTTGACGCTTACCTCCCGCCCATCGCAACGACTAATCCCCCGCCGGACGCTTCCCGAGGTATGACCGAGAAGGCCACCGCGCGAGCCCACCCGATCCAAGGGCTCGTCAAGTACCACGGGATGCGTGACGAGGAACTCCGGCTCCCGTACCACGACAGCATCAGCCTCTGTACCGCCCCGACCGCGACGACGACGACCGTCGAGTGGCAGCCCGACGCGCGCGAGGACGTGTACGTCATCGGCGGCGAGGAGGTGGAGGGTCGGGCCGCGGAGCGCATCGACAATGTCGTCGAACACGTCCGCGAACTGACCGGCGTCGACGCCGCCGTCCGGCTGGAAAGCGAGAACTCCTTCCCGTCGAACATCGGCTTCGGCTCCTCGTCGTCCGGCTTCGCGGCCGCCGCGCTCGCGCTCGTCGAGGCCGCGGGACTCGACTTGAGCCTCCCCGAAGTCTCCACGGTCGCCCGTCGCGGCTCCTCTTCGGCCGCCCGCGCGGTCACGGGCGCGTACTCGCGGCTCGACGCCGGGCTCAACGACGCCGACTGCCGGTCGCACCGGCTCGACGTGGGCGTGAGCGACGACGGGTTCGACCCCGAGGAGGATCTCCGGATCGTCGCCGCGCACGTGCCCGCGTACAAGGAGACGGAGGAGGCGCACCGCGAGGCGGCCGCGAGCCACATGATGCAGGCGCGGACCGCCCACGTACAGGACCAGCTCGTCGAAATGACAGACGCTTTGCGCGAGGGATCGTTCGACCGAATCTTCGAGACGGCCGAACACGACTCGCTGTCGCTTACGGCCACCACCATGACCGGTCCCGCGGGATGGGTGTACTGGCAGCCCGAGACGATCGCCGTGTTCAACGCGGTCCGCGAACTCCGCGAGGATGGCGTCCCCGTCTACTTCTCGACGGACACCGGCGCGTCGGTGTACGTGAACACGCTGGCCGACCACGTCGACGACGTCGAGAGTCGGATCGCGGAGATCGGGATCGACACCGACGTCTGGGAGGTCGGCGGCCCCGCCCACCTGCTCGACGCGAGCGAGGCGCTGTTCTGAGGTCGGCGGTCAGTCTGAAAACCGCGGCCTCGGTCGCGATCCGCGGCGATTTATTGGATCGGGATACACTTCGGTGTCCGTATGACGAGATCACTCTGCCAGATTCTGTCTGTCGCGATACGACACAAAAGCGAATTCGACAGGATTGGTACGTATCTCGTGGCTGCCGACAGCGGATCGTCTTCTGCGGTTCATCCGTCGGTTGACGATTGTCTCCGACAGATTCAACCGAGGAGTCCGAGGCCTTCGATCCGTTCGACAATCTCTTCGACTGCCTCCTCCGCATCGTCCGTCCGCTTGCCGCCCGTGATGACGATTTTCCCACTCCCGAACAGCAGAATCACGACCTCGGGTTCGTCCATCCGGTACACGAGTCCTGGGAATTGCTCCGGCTCGTATTCGACGTCTTCTAATCCGAGACCGATCGCGAGAGCATTGAGGTTCAGATTGTGTCCGAGATCGGCGCTCGACACGATATTCTGGACGGTGATCTCCGGGTCGTCTTCGACGGGGATCTGTAGCCCGCGAAGCTTCTCGAAGATGATTCCCAGTGCCTCGTGAACGTCGGCGATACTCTTCGCGCCCGTACACACGATCTTGCCGGACCGGAAGATAAGTGCGGCTGCCTTCGGCTCCTGCGTCCGGTAAACGAGCCCAGGGAAGTTATCCGGATTAAAATCGGCACCCGGGAGATCCTCTGCGAGCGCCTCTAAGTCGAGTTCCTGTCCGATCCCCGTCGATGCAACTACGTTCTGTATCTCGATCGAATCTGCAGGGTTCGTCATCGTTCGCTTTTATATGTGGTCCCCTCCCTTATAAACGCCCGTGGTATAAATGGCCCGTTCGCTGGTGGGGACCCTATCTTATGCTCACCCAGTAGCCGTGCAATTGAGACGAACAGATGGATAAGTGCGCCACCGTTTTCTTCACTGATCAGCGGTCGTGCAGTCACTGCTACTCATATAACTCTGTGCCACGACTTCTAAAATCGAACTTCTGAATGAGAGTTCACACTGAAGGTTTCCCTCTATATCTCTCTTGTTCCATACCGTTGACGCGTGTTCTCATGTCTTTTTGCCCCGTCATGAAAATGATGATAAAATTATGCATTCTCAAATCCTCCTGATATCTTGAAATCGCTACCGTGATCGTGTCGCTTCGTTTTTCGCCGTCTGATCGACTACTGTCGTGGGAACTGATACCATTGAAACCGCATGACGTGGCGTCGATAGTTCGACGGGGTTAAATACAACCCGGCCATCGTGACTAATGCGAAGGTCCCCCGGTGCGAGGGACTCCGGCCGGCCGCTCGGCGGCCGGTCGAAGTATTCCGACGTGCTTAAGTGTATAAGCCCGTTCGGTCAAGACGCGAAGAACGCACCGCGGATTCGGGCCGTTCAACTCGGCCCGGTTTCGCAGAGTCGGTTTGTCCGACTCACCAACATGAGGATTTCGCCCCCTGCGCTCCGGCGTAAGCGGAAATCTGATGTGAGCCATGGTCGTTCGGTGTCATCCAGGTCGCTGGATGGGACTGGACACCATACTAGACCATGCAATGGTGTGTTGACATCGTGTCAACACCCGCCAACACCCCCTCAGTGCCGGGAACCAGGCACTGAGGTATACATTCCGGTTGATCCTGCCGGAGGCCATTGCTATTGGGATTCG
>NZ_JANHDL010000007.1 GCF_024494655.1 Halorubrum laminariae
CGATCCTCTGGGAACCGCGGTTCGCCGCCTACCCACTCATACGGGAGCATACCTCCCACATCCACTACCGAGACCCACACTAGGTCTCAACCACCCACAGCCCAGAGACGCGTGTCTCTGGGCTTTTTTCATATCACCAACCCGACCAGCCACAGCACCCGCTAACCACTTCCAAAACTAGCAGTTTAGGCCGGTGAACCGCTCGTGTCGGGGAGCGCGAGACGGTGGTCAACGACTGTCCCGTCCGGATCGAGCGTGACTGTCCCGAGCGAGATGGTCTCACCGGTTTCGAAGCGCTCTGCGATGGTGTGTAGCGTCGATTCTTGATTGAGCTGCTCCCAGACAGTGTCGGCAACGAGCGTTTGGAACGTCTCTGGGTCGGTCCATCCCGAATCGATCTCTGAGGGAACGCGAACGACGAACTGGAGTTCGTCCTCAGTGAGGTGGATCCCCACACCGAACGTGTCTGCACACATATCTCTTGATTTGCCGGTGGCGTGTTAAGTGTCGTCGGTTCACTTTGATCGACCGCCGCTTATATGCGCGGAACGCTGGTCTCACGACCAGACACGTGTCTTGGCGTTCTCGGCAACGATATTTTTGACTCAAGTTTCAAATGGACTGGCGCAGACGAGTTGTCATGCACAGACGCTCTGTCGTCACGTTTGTCGGTGACGATCCGGGTGTTCGCGACTGCGTGGGGCGTGCGATCGAGTCCGCGTGGGGCGGGTCGCGTGTTCCGAAGTACCGGAATCTCGGAACGACTGAATTGACCGGAACGGGCATAGATAAGGACGAGCCGTTCCTACTAACGGACGCATGTGGGATTGTCACTACTGGCCGCGCAGTGGCAAACGACTCGGTCGCCGAGGAACTCGCGAGAATGCCCGAAGGCGTCCCCGTTATTGTCGTTCTTGAGGAGTCAACTACTGATGCGTTTCGCTCGGTTCTGCGAGTCAGCCCGTCCGATGTCATCACGCAAGCAGATCTGGGCGATCAGATCGAAGACGACGACGCCGGCACCGATCTGTTCGCACGACGGCTCGCGGAAAACATCTCGCCGCGTCGGATCCGATTTCGAATCGGAGACGCGGACCGTCTCCGCGCTGTTCTGCTAGATGCCGGGTCGACGCTGATGAGTACGAGAACCGACGAGGTCGACACGAAGATTACGTGGACGATGGCGAATGTCGGTGAACACGCCGAAGTCGACCGCATCGTCTGCTACCTTCGCGACGGCGACACCTTCGATCCACGCTACGTCTGGTGTCCTGACGGGTGTGATACCGCGAGGCGGTCACTCGACGAATTCCCGCAGTCGAACAGTCTTGCGACCTTCGAGAACGTGGTTCATTCCTCTGTCCAGTTGGAGTCGGAAGACCGTCCAGACGGTTGGGAACAGACGGCACATGAAACGCAGGGTGAACCGCCCGCAACAGTTCACATCCCACTCGTGGCCGATTGGGAACTGATCGGCGTGCTCTCGCTTGAGACGGACGCGTGGCGCACTTGGATCGAAGAGGAAGTTGATCTGTATCGGACGTTCGCCGACTTGATCGCCTACACGATTGCGCGGAACGAGCGCAGACTGGAACTCCGGCAACGGACCGAACAACTCGAACAGTTCAGTTCCGTAGTCTCTCACGACATCAGAAACCCTCTTAATGTGCTTTCGGGGTATCTAGATATGATCGACGATGATGTCTCACCGTCGACACACGGGCCGATGGATCGCGCCGTCACGCGGATGGAAACCCTCCTCGACAACTTGCTCATGTTGGCGAAACGCGGAGAGACGATCGGTAAGACGGAACCGACCCCGGTCTGTCAGGTTGCCGAAGATGCGTGGACGTCGATCCGTGCGCCCCGTGCGACGCTGACGATCATAGACGAAATTGGCGATGTAGAGGCCGATCCGCTCCGCCTTCGTCAGTTGTTCGAGAACCTGTTCCGAAACGCCGTCGAACACGCCGGACCGCGAGTCGACATCGAGATCGGACCGCGAGACGTCGCCGACGGGGTCGGAATGTTCATCGCCGACGACGGGCCGGGAGTGCCGGTGGACGAGGACGACTCGATTTTTGACTCCGGAGTCTCGATCGCGGACAGTTCCGGTATCGGACTCGCAATCGTCGATCGCATCGTCGACGCCCACGGATGGGACCTCGACGTCTACAACGACGACGGCGCGGTGTTCGATATCTCGTTCGGAGCCGAGACGACTGCCAAGTTCGCGTGAGATCGCGGTCTGACGCCCGTGGAAACCTACGGATCGAATCGATCGACGGTGCGGCGGTGTCTGTCTCGAAACATGCCCTCGAAGCCGACCTTCGCGAACGGACCGGCGGCGTCTCCGAGAAGACCGAGCGGGAGTCGATAGTCGATTGTATCGACGAGGAGCGTCTGATCCCCGTCTGCATAGAACGCGTGCGTGTGCGTCCACCGCCGAAAGGGCCCACCCTCCATCTCGTCGACGAATTGTGCGCTCTTCCCGACGGGCGCGTCACTGTCGGGCGTTCGTTCGACGATCCGCGAGATCCACCGCTGCCGCGGACCGACTTCGAAGGGACGGATCGACATCCGTATTCGCGACCCCTCGACGAGCAGTTCGGGCTCGGCGTCTCCCTCGGGTCCCTCTACGCCGTCGATTACGAGGTTCATCCAGTCGGGAGTGAGCGCTCGGAGGCCGTCGATCGTCGAGTGGAACACCCACACTTGGTCGATAGGAGCAGGAACGCGGGTCGTTCGGCGGTACGTCGGCATAGCGTGTGTATGGTCTGATCGGACAAAAACCTCTTCGCCCGATCGACCGGAGGTCGCTTCCCCGCTACCGAAACCCCGATACGACCGCGTCGCTAGGCAGTTGGTATGGAACGAGGCGCGGTCGACATCGCCGATCTTGCCGGGCCGTTCGATCTGCAGGCGACAGTCGAGAGCGGACAGAGCTACCTCTGGAACCGCGCTGACGGCGGCACCTACAACGAACTCCACGCCTACGGCGGCGACGAGTGGTACGAGTCGGTTGTCGACCCGGTTCCCGGTGTCGTCGACGAGCGGGTCCCCCTGCGGGTCAGACAGACCGGCGGCGCTCACGACGGAACTCTCCACTGGGAATCGTCCGTCGACGCCGTTCCGCTCGTGTATCACTTGTTCCGTCTTGACGACGACCTCGACGCAATCTTGGGATCGACGCCGAATCTCCCTCTCCTCGATCGGGCGTACGACGCCTACGAGGGAATGCGACTCACGCGCGATCCGGTGTTCCCCTGTCTCATCTCGTTCATCTGCTCGGCACAGATGCGCGTCGCACGCATCCATGGGATGCAGCGTCGACTCCGCACGACGTACGGCGATACCGTCACCCTTGACGGCACCGAGTATCACGCGTTTCCGACGCCGGATCAGCTCTCTTCGCGGACGGAAGCCGAACTCCGCGACCTCTCGCTTGGCTACCGAGCCTCCTATGTCCAGCGAACGGCGGAGATAGTCGCCTCCGGAGAGTCCCACCCGCGAGAGGCGGCGGACCACCCGTACGAAGAGGCTCGCGAGTCGCTGACGCGGTTCGTCGGCGTCGGCGACAAGGTAGCAGACTGCGTGCTGTTGTTCTCGCTGGAATTCCTCGAAGCGGTGCCGATCGATACCTGGATCCGGACGACTATCGAGGAGTACTATCCCGACTGTGAACGCGGGAACTACACCGAGACGTCGCGAGCTATACGCGAGCGGTTCGGCGGCGAGTTCGCCGGATACGCACAGACGTACGTCTTCTATCACCTCCGGGCCGGCGGCGACTGACCCGTGACGGTTCTGTCGGCCGAAGTTTCATGCTGATTCGTGTGGTACACTGACTCGTGATGGACTGTCGAGTCGTCGTCGAGGCCGCCGTTCCGGTGTACGATGTCGAGACGCCGGACGAGGCGGTCCGGATCGCGATCTCGAAGACGGGGCAGATGCTGAATCCCGACCTCAACTACGTCGAGATCGAGACAGGAACCCGGACCGCGCCGAGCGGCGAGGAGCTTGCGCCCGCGTTTGTTGCTGCTGACGAGGCGCTCGTCGCGCTTGCGCTTCAAATGGACGTATTCAACGTCGATCGCCCGGAACACGCGAGCCGTGTCGCCCGGAAAGAGATCGGACAGCGCCTCCGCAACATCCCGCTAAAAGTCCTCGATGTGGAAGTGATCGACGATAGTGAAGATCACGAGGCCGACAACCCCGAGTCGGAGACGGAACCCGATTCGGCGTGAGTCCATGTGACTCCCGGTCATCTGTGACTCGACAGGGAGGTTCGCCGTCGGCTATCGCGTCGCTACTCGGAAGTTGACGTACGGCTGCAAGTCGGCTGTGAAAGTCAGTCTGCGGTCGGGGCCAGCGGCTCCGACTCGGATTCGTCCATCGGCTCGGTGATTCCCTCAGTCAGTTTAAAAACGGCGGCTTTGTGGTCGGTCTTCGATTTGTGTATCGATGTCGGCTTCACGCCGAGTTCTTCGTAGGCGTCGAGGTCGACGTCCTCGTTCCAGAATTCGCACTGTTTTCGTACTTCTGCGAGGAGGCCGTGAAGATGGATGAGCTCCTGCTTCTTCATGAGTACCAGTTCTTTGCTACCGGAGGTTTATATTATTATCTTGAGTCACGTTATCATGGGTAGCTCGAATAGAACCGCTGTACGGCCGCAAACACCCAGTTCTGCGTTATCGATCGATATAGTTCTCCGAGGCTGTCTTCGTCCCGAGGCGGTCACTGGAACTGTTTGACCGCCTCGAGGTCGCGTTCGGTTCGCATGAACTCCGTCAGTCGGCGGGTGGCGTGACAGCCGGGACAGCTGAAGTTCGATCGGAGTTGCTGTAGCTCTGCGGGATTATCCTGCCACTCTTTACCACACTCTGGACAGACGAGCCTGACGAACGCGTCCACCATGTGCCGTGGTAGACGCCACCAGGTTAAAAACGTACGTGACGAATTGGAGCTCGCAGCCGGCCGGTATCGTCCGTGAGATATAGAGCGGGAAGCGCCGGCTTAGACCGTGATTTCCTCGCTCGTTTCGAGGAGTTCTTTGTATCGGTTCCGGATCGTCACCTCGGAGATGTCGGCGACGGCCGACACCTGACTCTGCGTGACCTTCTCGTTGGAGAGCAGCGCGGCAGCGTACACGGCGGAGGCCGCGAGCCCAACCGGCGACTTTCCGCTCGTGATACCCTCGCTTTTCGCGGCATCGAGGAGGTCGCGCGCGAGTCGCTGCGTCTCCTCTGAGAGGCCGAGCTTGGAGACGAATCGCGGGACGTAGCTCTCGGGGTCGGCGGGCTGGACGCGCAGTCCGAGCTCGCGGATCACGTAGCGGTACGTCCGGGTGAGTTCCATCTTGTCCACGCGCGAGACCGCGGTGAACTCGTCGAGGCTCCGCGGATTCCCGACCTGCCTAGCGGCGGCGTACAGCGACGCGGTCGCGACTCCCTCGATCGAGCGGCCGGGCAAGAGGTTCTCACTCAGTGCGCGGCGGTAGATGACCGAAGCGGTTTCCCGAACGTTCTTGGGGAGGCCGAGTGCCGAGGCCATACGGTCGATTTCGCCGAGAGCTTGTTTCAGGTTGCGCTCCTTCGAGTCGCGAGTGCGGAACCGCTCGTTCCACGTGCGCAGACGCTGCATCTTCTCGCGCTGGCTGCTTGACAGCGACCGGCCGTAGGCGTCTTTGTCCTGCCAACCGATGTTCGTCGAGAGCCCCTTGTCGTGCATCATGTTCGTCGTCGGGGCCCCCACGCGCGACTTGCTGTCGCGCTCGCTGGAGTCGAACGCCCGCCACTCCGGTCCGCGGTCGATACCGTCCTGTTCGACGACGAGCCCGCAGTCGTCACACACTGTTTCACCGTGTTCTGTGTCGGTGATCAGCGACCCGCCGCACTCGGGACAGGTCGTCGTCCGCTCGCCAGACCGCGCTGTCTCGTCTCCTTTTGTCTCCCGCTCGGTTGTTCGACCGTCTGCTGTACGTTCGCGTTTCGTCTCTCCGCTGTGGCTTCGTGTGCGTGTTTCTGTCATGGGTTCTCCGATCGAACTCCCGATAGAAATACTGGTGTCGGGCACGCCGATTCGTTAACTAACAGTAAGTCACGAGAGTATATAAATATGTCGCCACATTTACCTAGACTCGCATCACAGATCCGATGTACAGCGGATATAACGTCGTAATTCGTCTTCACCGTATTCGATCTATCGTCTGTCGATCCGCCTCGATTTCGATGAGGGTATATATACCTTGCTAGCCAGTCACACCGTTGAGGCGGGGAGTAGACCGCCACCGGCGGCGTCCCACGGATTCCAGCGGTCGGTCACCGGTTCCGACCGAGGGGGAACGCCACCCTGTCCGGTTCCTCGTTGAACCGCGCGAGTATCCGCGTGTACAGTTCGTTTTTGACGCGCTGCCCTCGACGCGGATGCGTGAGGTAGCGGAGGCGGAGTTCGACCCACGACTCCGCCTGTGTCACGTTCACCGTGGGGCCGTCGTGTACCTCCAGTTCGACCGGGGTCTCCGCGAGCGACTCGCGATACGCCGCGATTCCGTCCGCCATATCGTCGCCGAGCAGATCCGTCGCCTCCGTGACCATCACCGACCGAGCGAACGCGAGATCGGTCTCGTACGAGACTTGGATGCCGATCTCGTTCCAGACGTACGGCGATCCGCCGCCGCCGAAGTTGACGACGTTTGATGAGAGCACGACGCTGTTCGGCACCGTCACCACGCGTCCGGAGGGCTGGTTCGTCGTGACGAGGTCGCCGTTGATCTCCCACAGCGTCGTCACGAGGAAGTCGACCTCGATCACGTCGCCGTTCGCGTCGCCTATCCGAACGCGGTCACCGACGCCGTATGGCTGTTTGGCCGCGATATACACCCACGCGATCAGCGACAAGAGCGGCTGTTGGAGCGCGAAGGTGATAGCGAAGCCGACGACGCCGAGCGAGAACAACAGCCCGAGCCAGTTGGCCGTCAGCACAGCGAGCGTCGCCACGACCCCGACGAGTCCGAACGCCAGCCGAAGTAGGTTCCGTGTGTTGTGCGCCCGACGCTTGTTCGTTGAGCGCCACACCAGCCCGACCGCGAGCAGGTAGACGCCGGAGAGAATCCCGAGCACGCTCCCCACTTGGAGCCCCTTCGTGATCACTGCGTTCGCGGGGTAGCCGGCGAGGGGCGGCCATCCCGCGAGCGGGGCGGTGGCGTCGACGTACGCGCCGCCGATTCCGGCCGAAATTCCTAGGAGAACCGTCGCGACTGCGGCCGTGCGTCTCACAGTCGATGCTCGCCCGCCGCGGTCAAAACCGTTCCGCCGTCCGGGTCGAGTCCCAAGACACTTGCCGGTTCACTGCGTGCGCTGGATCGCAATGTCCCCGATACTGTTGCAGGGCGCGGCCGGCATTGTCGCCCTCCTGTTCAGCCTCCTCGCACTGCTCGTCCACCTCGGCATCATCGTCTGGGTCTACTCTGACGCGCAGAAACGAAGCGACCAGCCGGCCTTTTTGTGGGCGATCGTCGCCTTCCTCGCACCGCTCCTCGGGTTGGTGCTTTACTTCCTCCTCGGTCGGAGTCGCTGAACGGGCGCTGGAATCTCTCACACGCCCCTGAGAACCCCTGTCAGACCGACCGTCTCGGCGACGACCCAGCCGACGAACAGCAGGTACGCGGCCAAGAGCCCGTACGACTCGCGGCTCGTGAGCTTGAGATCGGTCCGGAGCAGCGTGAAAAGCAGGACGGTCGCCACGGTGAGGACGCCGAGCATCGGGACCGCCGTGGAGAAGTTGATCTCCGCGCTGCCGACGATCAACACGCCGATCGGAATCGCCACGAGCAGGTCGAACGTGTTCGATCCGAGGACGTTTCCGAGGCTCGTCGCGCCCCTGTTTTCGCGGGCGGTCCGGACGCTGACGAGCGCATCGGGTAGGCTCGTCGCGGCCGCAACGATCGTGATGCCGGCGAGGAACTCCGGGACGCCGAACGTCACGGAGAGCGCCTCGACCGACGCGACCAGCCGCTCCACCGTGACGACGATGACGAGCAGTCCGGCTGCGAGTTTCCCCCACTCGCGGCGGATGTCGACCCCCGTCTGGGTGCGGTCCATCGCGGCGTCGCCGACGTCCTGGTACTGGATGAATAAGTAAAGCCCGTACAGAAGCAGCGGGATCGCGGCGAGCGGCCGCGTGAGTTCGCCGACGATCGGGTCCGCGGAGACGGGGAAGTAGATGACCGCGAGCGCGAACGTGACGACGAGCCCCGAGACGGCGATCATGTAGAACTGCGCCTCCTTATACACGATGGCGCGGCTGGCTTCGAGCGAGTCGTCGGTCCCGAGTCCCGAAAGCGCCGGGATGACGAGGATGTTGAAGATGGCGGAGCCAACGAGCGCGCCGACGCCCATGTCGAACACGCCGACTGCGGCCGTGACGAGGACGCTCACGAGCTCCGGGAAACTGGAGCCGATGGCGACGACGATCGATCCCTGTACGACCGCCGGCAGCCCGTAGTACCCCGACAGCGTCTCCGCGGACTCTTCGAGCCATCCGCTGCCGACCCAGATCGCGGCCGTCGCCGCGACGATGACGAGAACGTGAACGAGTGGTGTGTCGGGAACGAACGGTGTGTCGGGAACGAGCGACGCGCCGACCGCGATCACTCCGACCATTAGCTCACCGGACGTGTTTCCCGGCCAGCTCCCACAGCCGGTCTGTGATCTCGTCGTCGAGCGCCTCGCGGGACACGCGCCACTCCCAGTTACCGTCGACCGTGCCGGGCTCGTTGAACCGGGCGTCGCTCCCGAGTCCGAGCAGATCTTGGACGGTCGTCATCGCGAGGACGGCCTCCGACCGCCACACCTCCTCGATGATCTCCCACTCGACGGCGCGGTCACCGTCCGCGCCCACGTTGTACCGGAAGCACTCGCGCTGTTCGCCCGGTAAGTCGTCGTAGTAGCCGACCCAAGTGTCGGTGTCGTGCGTCGAGGTGTAGCCGACCACGCTTTCGGGATAGTGCATCGGCTGGTACCGGTTCCCTTCGGTACACCAGTCGGCGTACTGCGGCACGCGCATGCCCGGAAACTCGAACTCGTGCAGTAGCTCGTCCATCTCCGGATCCTCGAAGCCGAGGTCCTCGGCGATGAACGGGGCCTCGCCGAGCTCGCGCTCGACCGTCTCGAACAGGTCACGACCCGGTCCGTCACGCCACTCACCGTCGGCCGGGTCGTCGCTGTCGGCGGGGATCTCCCAGTACCGAACGAACCCGAGAAAGTGGTCGAGCCGCGCCACGTCGGCAAGTTCGAACAGTCGGCGGAACCGCGCGATCCACCAGTCGTAGTCGCGCTCGGCCAGCCGGTCCCAGTCGTACACCGGGTTCCCCCATCGCTGTCCGTCGTCGCCCGGATTCGGCGGGACGCCGGCAACCGCGGTCGGCCGCCCGCCCTCGTCGAGGCGGAACGCCTCCGGGTTCGCCCACACGTCCGCGGAGTCGAGCGCGACGTAGATCGGCACGTCGCCGACGATCGAGACACCCTCGGCGTCGGCCACCTCGCGAAGGTCTCGCCACTGGCGGTCAAAGGTCCACTGCACGAACTCGCGGTAGCGGACCTCGTCTGCGTGGCGCTCGCGAGCCGCTGACAGCGCGTCCGGCTCGCGGGTCCGCAGGTCCGCGGGCCACTCGGTCCACGTCGCTTCGGGGCGCGACGCCGATATCGCGCGGAACAGGGCGTAGTCGTCGAGCCACGGCTCACGCTCGCGGAACGCCTCCACGTCCCGCCGGCCGCTCGCCGAGGCCGATTCTTCGAACCGTTTGAACGCCGTCCGCAACAGCGGCAGTTTGTATTCGCGGACCGCGTCGTACTCGACGCGGTCCTCGGGAAAATCCGGACTCGGTTCGAGGTCGTTCTCGTCGAGCCAGCCGTCGTCGACGAGCCCGTGCAGATCGATCAACAGGTGGTTGCCGGCGAACGCCGACGGCGACTGATACGGCGACTCGCCGGCCCCGGAGAGCGTCGGACCGATCGGGCAGATCTGCCAGTGGTCGATGTCGGCGTCGCCGAGGAACGAGAGGAACGCGCTCGCGCCGTCGCCGAGGTCGCCGATCCCGTGGTCGCCCGGCAGCGAGGTGAGGTGACAGAACACGCCGCCGGAGCGGTCGAATCGCATACGACCTCCTGTGGCCCCCACCGACTCAAGCGTTGCGTCCGACGGACCCGGCGGTGATCGTCGTCATCGGTCGCCACGGCTCTAGCCCGCGCCGCTCGTCACGTCTCTGCGCGAACGACCGCGACCTCGTCGACTCGGATCCGCTCGCGACCCTCGCCGTCGACGACGACGCATGACTCGCCGGTGACGAGGTCGCGGTTGCCGTGCGCAGTCTCGACGGCGACGCTCGCCGGCTCCGGCGCGAAGTTCAGCGCGACGATCAGCGATTCGTCGCCGTCGCTCCGATGGAACGCGACCACGTCCTCCGGATGCACGTCTCCGCTTGCGGCGATCGGCCGTTCGTCGAGGTCGCCGCTCGCGACGTGGTAGTCCACGCGGTCGAGGTCGCCGTCGGGACCGAGCGCCGGGTGCACCTCGCGGGCGGCGAGCAGCCGTTCGTAGCGATCGCGGACCTCCTCGCGGGCGTGCTCCCACGCGATCGCGTCCCTGCGTCCGCGCTGGCCGATCTCTTGGCCGGCGTAGATCATCGGGACGCCGGGAAGGACGAACGTCGCCGCGCCCGCCGCCGCCGCGGCCGCGTCGCCGCACTCGACGCGGTAGCGCGTCTCGTCGTGGTTCTCGATGTACTGGAGGAACCCGGCGTGGTCCGGGAACCCGATCTCCGCGCGTTGGGCGACCGCGTCGAGGACGCTCTTCGCCGGCGCTGCCCCCCGACCGACCTGCCTGAGCTGGAAGTACAGCGTCGCGTCGAAGTGCACGTCGAACATCCCCTCGTGGAAGTCGGGGATGTAGGGGATTGTCTCGTCCATCAGCAGGAACTCCCGGTCGATGTCTTTCACTCGGTCGCGAAGCTCCCGCCAGAAGGCATCCGGAACCGCCCACGCCATGTCGCAGCGGAACCCGTCGACGAGCGGGGCCCACTCGTCGATCACGTCGAGGAGGAACCGCCGGACGTGGAGGTTCGCGTGATTCAGGTTCGCGATGAGCTCCCAGTCGAAGTAGGTGCCCGGCTCGCCGGATTCCTGCCACTCGTAGCGGTCCCGGTACGGCGATTCCGGATTCCGGTACGCGTCCTCGAACCACTCGTGGTCGCGGGCGGTGTGGTTTGCGACGAAGTCGAACAGCACGCGCATCCCGTGGTCGTGGGCGGTCTCAACGAGCGCCTCGTAGTCGTCGCGGTCGCCGAGATCTGAGGCGGTGTCGAAGAAGTCGGTGATGTTGTAGCCGTGCGGTTTCCCGTCGTGTTGGAGCACCGGCGTGAGCCACACCGTGTCGACGCCGAGGTCGGCAATCTCGGGGATCCGCTCTGCGAGCGCGTCGAACGCCTCGCCCTCCTCGGTGTCAGAGAACGTCCGAACGTACACCTCGTAGACGGTAGTCTCTGCGGCCCACGACGGCGGATCGTTGAGCCGAACCGTCTCAAACGTCGACATCTCGGCGTCGAACGCGCCCCCATCGAACGCGTCCGCGGTCGTCCGCTTGACGGCGACCGCGTCGGCGACACTGACGCGCGGATCACCGCCCGGTTCGCGGGCGACGGCGACGGCGTGAACGCGCAGCCGGTCCGGGACCGCCTCGGCGTCGATCCGGAGCGTCCGTCCGTCGTCGGTCCGCCGCATAGCGTCTCGGGGGTTCGTGCGGCCGGTCGCCACCGCGGTTTCCACGTCGCGGTCGTCGACGACGAACCGCACGGCCAACTCCTCGGCGTCGAGCGCCGATTCGGGGTTCGGAGTCGGGGTCGCGCGAACGACGACCTCGGCGGCCTCCGCGTCGCTTTCGCTCCCGTCTCCGCCGCCCCGGTCGCTGCCGCTCCTGCTCTCGCCGGCAACGTCTGCGGACTCGTCGCCGAGCTCGACGGTCGCGTCGAGCCGGATCCGCGGGCGACCCTCTCCCTCGCGCTCGCGGTGGGCGGCGTAGCTGATCGCGTCGGCGTCGCCGGCGTCGGCGTCGCGGTCGCGAATCGCAGTTCCGCTTCCGCCAGCGACATCGACGCCCGCGTACTCGGCGGCGAACGCGCGGACGGTCAATCGGTGGTCGCCGTCGGGCGCGTCGAGACCGATCAGAAACCGACCGGGCACGTCCGGCGTGAACTCCGTCACCGGTCCCTCGCCGACAGTCGCGTCGCTGTCTGGCGGCGCGTCGGCGACGCGCCAGCGGTAGCTCGCGTCCGGGTCCGGGTCTCGCGGAGCCAACTCGGTCGTCTCGCCGGTCGAGAGGAACCGCGGCGGACCGGGGTGGTGCTGGCCGACCCGTGGCGCGCCCGTGTGTGGGTCTCCCTGCTGTGTCATGTCACACCCATCGACGCCCGGGGTCTTCGGTGTTGCTCTTCGATCGACTTCCCCACCCCGTTCCACCACTCCGCTCCCCCACCCCGTTCCACCACTCCGCTCCCCCACCCCGTTCCACCACTCCGATCCTCCTCCCTCTCACCCCGCTCTGCTCCGGTGGACCGCCTCGGTCGTCAAGACTTTTACCGCGGGTATCACAGGGTGACCATGCGACTGCGAACCGCTCTCACAGAGCACGAACGTCGCCGTGACGAGCGCTACCCGGCGGAGCGCCCCACAACCGCCGGCGCGTTCACGGGTGACGACGGGCGGTTGGTCCACATTGGGCCTGACGGCACCGTCCACGACTGTTCGTACTCCCTGTCGGGAGTCGGCGGAGCCGACCGGCTTCGCATGGGGATCACGGCCGGACGCGGCGTCCGCTGGTTCGACGAACTCACGACGACGCGCCAGCATTACGACGGCGACACACCGCTCGTCGAGACCGAGTACGACGCCGGTCGGTACACGATCCACCAGTTTGACCTCGTGGTCAGCGACACGCACCTCACGCACGTCGAACTCCGCGGCGCGCCGCCCGCGGGGGCGGAACTCGTCGCCGCCTGTGCGTTCTCCCCGAACATGGTCGAGGGACGCATCGGAAACCTCGTCCACGAGTCGGCCGGTCCCGACGACGGGAGCGTCGTCGAAGTGTACCACCGCACCGAACACGACTTCTTCACCGCCTCGACCGGCCTCTCGGCGGCGCACGGCCAGCGTCTCCGCACGATCCCGGAGCTTCTCGGCGAGAATGGCGACGGGTTCCCGCACCGCGGCGAGATCGACCAACGCGAGGACTCGCGGCTCACCCCTGACGTGGTCATGCGCGCGCCGTTTGAACGCGACGGCCGCATCGAACGTGTCACGCTCGCTAGCCGCGCCGTGATGGACCGGCGAGACGCTCGTGACACGGGCGAAGACGGGATGGACGCGCTCTCTGACGGTCCCGACCGCCAGCGCCGAATCGACGAGATCGCACGAATCGCGACCGCGTATCCCGACGCAGCCGACCTCCGCGAGGCCGCCGCTGGACGGGGCCCGACCGTCCCCGACGACGTGCCGCGGCGGGACCTCGTCGCCGGCGATCTCCGAACTCTCGACTTCCTCACGGCGGAGTCCGGCGCGCGGATCGCCGCCCCGGAGTTCGACCCCTTCTACTCGACGTCCGGCGGCTACGGATACACGTGGTTCCGCGACGAGGCGGAGGTGTCGATGGCGCTGCTCGACGCGAGCGAGGAGATCGGACTCGACGCCGACGAGGAGTTGCTCGCGACGGCCGTCTTCTTCTGCCGGACGCAGGACGCGGACGGCTCGTGGCCCCACCGAGTCTGGGCCGACTCCGGGAAGGTCGCCCCAGGGTGGGCGAACGCGCGCATCGAGGGCGCAAACGGGACGGTCGGACCGAACGACCAGCTCGACCAGCCCGCCTCAGTCGTCGCGTTCCTCGCCCGACTTCGGCGGACGACCGACCTCCCTGCGGAGTGGCGCGATCGGATCGACGCCACCGTCGCCGACGCGGTCGCGTTCCTCCGTGAGACTGTCGAGGACGACGGGCTTCCCCGCCGCTGTCAGAACTGCTGGGAGAACGCCCTCGGGCGGTTCACCCACACCGGCGCGACGTACCTCCGCGCGTTCGCCGCGGTCGCGCGCGCTCCGGTGGACGACGAGACGCGCGTCGCCGCGGCCGCCGCTGCCGACGAGGCGATCGCCGGTCTCGACGACCGGTTCGACCCCGAGACGGGGCGCTTCCCGCAGCGCGAGAGCACCGACAGTCGCGACGGTCGTGCCGACGCGAGCACGTTCGCGCTCGCGAGCGCGACGACTGAGTACGCGGCCCTGCGCGCCGAACGCACCGAGGTCGACGGCGCGGCCATTGACGGATCCGATGCGACGGTCGCAGCGGCTGACTTCGAGCGGTTCCTCGACCGCGTGCGAACGCACGTCGGGAACACGATCGACGCGCTCCGCCGAGAGACCGAGAACATCGAGGGGCTCGTCAGGTTCACCGGTGACGATTGGCGAACGGCTGAACAGGGCGCGGCGAAGGTGTGGTCGCTCGCGACGCTGTGGGGCGCGACGGCGGCAGCCGAACTCGGCGGACTCGTCGCCGACCGCGGCGGGGACGCGGCAACGCTGTTCGCAGACGCAAGGGACCTGTACTCGCTTTGCGAGTCTGACGGGCCGTTGGTCAACGATGCGGGCCTGTTCGCCGAGCAGGTGTTCGACGACGGCGACCTCGACAGCGCGACTCCACTCGGGTGGTCGCACGCGCTCCGGATCGACGCGACCGTGACGCTTGCGGCGCACGGCGCGCTCCCGGTCCCGCACGACCGACCCACGGGGCCGGACGAGGCCCCGCACTGGACCACCGGGCGGAAGTTCGGCGTCGGGACGCCGGCGGATCACCAGACTGAGCAGCCCGTTCCGGTCTGGTATACGCTGACGGAGGGGGCGCTCACCGAGGCGCGGTTCCCCCGAATCGACGTGATGAACGTGCGGACGTTCGACTTCCTCGTCGCCGATCCGGAGACGGGGTACACGATCCGCACCTTCGACGAGACGAGCCACGTGACGGCGACCGAGACCGTCGAACGCACCACCGAGCCGACCGTCGGCGACGCGCTCGTGTACACGCAGACGATCCGCGAGACCGGGGACGGTCACGGCCACCGATGGACGCTGACTGTCGAGTACGCGGTCGACACAGAGGGGAACGCGATCCTCGCCGACGTGGCGTTCGAAGGGAGCCGCGAGTATGACGTGTACGCCCTCGTCGACACGACGATCACGAACGTCGGCACGAACGACCGCGGCACCCGCGTCGGCGACGAGGAAGGCTATCATCTCCTCGCTCGCAACGACGACGCGACGGAGCGCGACACGGGGAAACTGGTCGACGACGACGGCGACTCGTTCGAGGTCGCGCTCGCGCTCGCCAGCGAGGGGCGCTTCGAGTGGGCCAGTGCGCTCGCGGCCGGCAGCCACGAGGCCGACGCGCTGTTCGGTGAGGGCGCGCGCGGCGAGGGGATCTCGGAAGCGGTCGGCAACGTCGTGCTGGCCGGACTCGTCGGGAGCGGCACCGATATCTCCGACACGCTCGCGCTCGGATTTGCCGAGGAGGCCGACACCGCGGCCGCGCTCGGCGAGGCGGAGGGGGCCATCTCGCGCGGCTTCGAGACGGTCAGCGGCGACTACGTCGAGACGTGGCGCGACTGGCTCGCCGACCGGGCGTTCCCCGACTCGGTCGCCGGCGACGCCGACGTGGAGACGCAGTATCGCTTCGCGCTGATGACGCTCGCGGCCGTCGAAGACAAACGGCACGACGGTGCGGGGATAGCGAGTCCGTCGGTACCGTGGGGCGAGACGGAGTACGCCGCTGAAGACCGCGGCTACGGCTACAACTTCGTCTGGTCGCGAGACCTCTATCAGGTGTTCACCGCGCTCGTCGAGATCGGAGAGGTCGAGCGTGGCGCGGACGCGCTCGCGTACCTCTACAACACCCAACAGGACGACGACGGATTCCTCCCGCAGAACACCTACATTGACGGGCGCACCCGCTGGGGCGGCGAACAGATGGACAACATCGCGTTCCCCTCGGTGATGGCGTGGCAGCTCCACGAGCACGGCGTCGCGCTCGACGACGCCGACTATACATACGATCAGGTCCGTCGGTCGCTCGGATACATCGCCGTCAACGGCCCCGAGACGGCCCAAGAACGCTGGGAGGAGGAGGCCGGATTCTCGCCGTCGAGTATCGCCGCCGAGATCGCCGGACTCGTCTGCGGGGCCGCGCTGGCGCTCTCGGAGGCCGACCGTCGCGACGCGCATGGGCGAAGCGCCGACGCAGGCGATCTGTTCGACCCCGACACGCTCCGCGCCGACGCGCTCGCGTGGCTCGCGCTCGCGGACGACTGGGCCGACCGCGTCGAGGAGTGGTGCGCGACCGCGACGGGGACGGAGCGACACGCCGAGACCCCCTACTACGTCCGGATCACCGCCAACGGCGACCCCGAATCCGGGCGGCCGCGGACGATCGCCAACGACGGCCCGACGTACGACGAGCGGGAGATCGTCGACGGCGGCTTCCTTGAGCTCGTCCGTCTCGGCGTGAAGCCCGCCGACGACGACGTCGTCCGAAACTCTGTCTCCGTCGCCGACGACTCGATCCGCGTCGACACGCCGCACGGTCCCGCGTGGTACCGCTACGTCGGCGACGCGTACGGCGAGATCGCGACCGGTGACCCGGGCGCGCCGTGGGCTGGGACCGGCGACGGACGTGGTCGCCTGTGGCCGATATTCACCGGCGAGCGCGGCGAGTACGAACTCCGTGCCCGCGCCGACGGCCCTGACGGGTTCGGCGGCACCGACGAGGGCGCGCTCGACCCCGACGCGCTCTTGGAGACGATGGCCGGGTTCGGTAACTCTGGCCGAATGTTACCTGAACAGGTGTGGGACCGTGAGCACCCGACCGACTACGGCTGGGAGTTCGGCGAGGGAACCGGGGGAGCGACCCCGCTGGCTTGGTCGATGGCGGGATTCATCCGTCTCGCTCACGGCGTCGACGCCGGCGAACCGGTCGCGACGCCGTCGGTCGTACGCGACCGCTACGTCGAACGCGATCAGTTCGACGAGCCCGCCCTCGACGCGACCGCGGAGTTCATCGCCGCCGACCTCGTGATAGCGGGCGAGACGTCCGCCGACGTGGTCGCCGTGCACACGCCGACCAGCTCGACGCTAGCGACGCCGCGGGACGGGTCGTTTGAGGTTCGGATCGACGCCGATATCGACGCACACAGCATCTCTGTCGCCGCTGCGGCGTCGGCCGACGATGTCGATCTCGGCGGCGACGCCGACGGCGACCATCCGCTCGCCGGGCTCCGCGACGCCGCCACCGCGATCGAGCGAATTCGTCTGTAGTCGCCCGACGTTTCCGTCCCGAGCGATCGTCTCACACCCTATTTTCAGCCGAGCGCGGTCACGTCGACCTCGTCGCTCGCCTCGGAATCGCTCGCGCCGTCGACATCGAGCGTCACCGCGTCGGCGATCGACCCGCGCACGCGTTCGCGCCACGCTTCGACCGCCTCGCCGTGGCGTCGCCGTCGGGTTTCCACGTTGGCATCCGGATGATCTGCGGCCGTCTCGTCGACCTCGGGGTACGCCGGTAGGTCCGCAACGAGGTCGCGAGGGTCGACGTGAATGGCATCCGACTCGGCGGCCGAAGCCGTCGCGTTTCTCCGTGATTCCGCCGCGTCAACGGCGTGCAGTCGCGCTCGCATCCGCCCGGAGAAGGGCGGGGTCACCCGCAGGACGACCTCGCGGTCGGTCCGGAGCGTCGCTTCGAGGGCGTTCGCCACGTCCTCGCGGTGGACGGCGATCGACCGGATGCGGGTCGGGTCTGCGGTGTCGCCGGTCATGCTCAGTTGTCGCCCTCCGACCACTCGGCGTCGGAGAGCGTTCGCTGGACCGCCTCCTCGCCGACGGCCCCGGCGAGGTGCTCGAACCCCGCACGGACCCCGCGGTCGCTCGCGTTCGCGACGAGCCGCGAGACGATGAACTCGGGCGTCGACTTCCCGACGGTGCCGAACCGCGGCTGGTAGTCGACACGCAAGGCGAGGTCGCCGGTGAGCCCCTCCGCGAAGATGCCGTCGATCCGCGCGGCCTCGGGCAGCGGGCTCAGGTCCTCCGCGAGGTGCGTCACGTACACGCCGAGCGCGCCGCGGTCGACGGTGAGCGTGACGAGACCGTTCAGGAGGTCGGCGGCGCGCCCCGGCTCCGTGATTGCTTCAAACTCGTCGACGAGCATGAGCGTCCGCCCGTCCTCGACGAGCGGGGGGACCACGGACTTCAGCGTCGACTCCAGCACGCCGGCGTTGAACGAGGCGTGCCGCCGGTGGAAGACGATTCGGTCGAACGAGCCGACTTCGGCCGCGTCCGCGGGCACCGGAAGCCCCATCGACGCGAGCAGCGCCACCGCACACAGCGTTTCGAGCAGGGTCGTCTTCCCGCCGGAATTCGCCCCCGTGAGCACGCTCACCCGGTCGCCGCTCGGGGGCGCGTCCCCCTTCGCGACGCCGGCGTCCTCCGCGAGCGAGTGGGTTCCGATCCCGTACGACACCGGCTGCACGTCACCGGAGACGAAGAGGTTCCGGGCGTTTCGAATCGCGATCCCGTCGTCGACGATCTGCGGCCGAACGAGGTCCCGATCGGCTGCGAACCGCCCGAGCGACAACAGAAATGCGGCGTCTGCGACCGCTCCTGCGGCGCGGGCCACGTCGCTTTCGGCCTCGCCGTGGTCGTCGCTGTCGTCGCTGTCGTCGCTGTCGTCAGAACCGACGCTGCCGTCGCTGCCGCCGATCGACTCTGCGCCGATCCGCGCTCGGATGTCGCCGGCCACGGTCGCCTCGCGCTCGTCGACGGCCGCCTCCAGTTCCGCTTCGAGGTCGCGGAGCGTGGCGGAGACGAAGTCGGCAGCGTCGAGCGCGTCGGACGGCGCGGCCGCCCGCACCGTCGCCCGGTCGACGCCGGTCTCCGTGGCGACGTGGTCGATCGTCGCCGACTGCAAGGCCTCGAAGTCCCGCAGAGAGCCGTCTCGAACCGCCTCCAGTACGTCGAACGCGGCGTTCGAGAGCTCGCGCGCGGCAGCGAGCTGGTCGCGTCGCCGGTCAAGTTCGTCGTCCGCACCCCGAGCCACGTCGATGTCGGCGTCGGGACCGCCGATCGCGCCCCGAACGTCGGCGAGCGCGTCGGCTGCGTCGCGGAGCGTCTCGCCGTCGAGGTCGCCGATCGCCGCGAACGGTCCCGAATCGACACCGACCTCGCGCAGGGCGATCGCTGTCTCGACCGCGGCGCGGTCGGCCCCGTCGGCGTCGTCGTACGCGTCGAACGCCGCGACGACGCGCTCGCGCTCCGCATCGTCGAGCACGGTCCACGTCTCTCTCGCGGCCATCACGTCGTCGAGCCGGGAGTCGACGGCGTCGCGGTCGGCGAGCGGCGTCAGCACTCGGATCCGATCAGCGGCGTGTGCCGTCACCGCCTCGCGGGCCGCCAGCGCGAGGAGGTCGTCATACACGGAGCGCGTGTCGCTCGTCGCGAGCACGTCCATCCCCGACTCGCCGTTCGCCCGGCGGAGGATCCGCGTCGCACGGCCGCGGTGGAGTCCGGCGTCGACGAGCGCGCGCACGTCAGCCGACTCGACCGCCTCGATCGCCCGCTCGGTGCCGAGGGAGCCGGCGAGCTGCTCGCTCGTCTTCGGTCCGATCCCCCAGTAATCCTCGAGTCGCATACCTCGTGGTGTCGTCCCGGCGTCTTTGCGCTTTCGTCGCCGCGACGGCCTACCGACGACCTACCGTTCGCCCGGCGTCCACTCGGCGTCGAGTTCGCGGTGCGTGTACGGGAGCGCGTCCTCGCCGGAGTAGCTCGCGACGAGGTGCCCGTCGCCTTCGAGGTAGTACTTGTACGTCGTCAGCCCCTCCAGCCCGACCGGGCCGCGGGCGTGGACCTTCCCCGTCGAGATGCCGACCTCGGCCCCCAGTCCGTACCGGTAGCCGTCGGCGAACCGCGTCGAGGCGTTGTGGAAGACGCTGGCGGCGTCGATCCCGGTCATGAACGCCTCGGCGGCGTCGAGGTCCTCGGTGACGATCGACTCCGTGTGCTTCGAGCCGTGTTCGTTGACGTGGTCGACGGCCGCGAACACGTCGTCGACGACGGCAATCGACAGCTCCAGATCGCCGTACTCGGTGTCCCAGTCGTCGTCGGTCGCCGCTCCCACGTCGACGATTTCTCGAACCGCCGCGTCGCCTCGGAGTTCGACTCCCGCGTCCTCGTATCGCTCGACGAGGCCGGGGAGGAACTCGGCTGCGACCGACTCGTTCACGAGCAGCGTCTCGACCGCGTTACACACCGCCGGATACTGGACCTTCGCGTCGAACGCCACGTCCTCGGCCATCTCCAGGTCGGCCGCCTCGTCGACGTAGACGTGACAGATCCCCTCGGTGTGCCCGAGAACCGGGATCTGGGTGGTGTCTTGGATGTACGAGACGAATTCCGAGGAGCCCCGCGGCATCACGAGATCGATCTGGTCGTCGAGTTCGAGGAGCCGGTCGACCTCCTCGTGCGCCTCGACGAGCCCCGCCCACCCGTCGGGGATGTCGGCTATCCCCGCGGTCGCCTCGCGGATCACGCGGTGGAGGATCCGGTTCGACTCGCTCGCCTCGCTGCCGCCCTTGAGGATGACCGCGTTCCCGGACTTCAACGCGAGCGCCGCGATCTGGACCAACGCGTCTGGCCGCGACTCAAACACCGTGGCCACGACGCCGAGCGGAACCGACACCCGATACAGATCGAGGCCCTCGTCGAGTTCGCGGGCCGCGAGGGTCCGTCCGAGCGGGCCGTCCTGTTCGGCAACCGACTCGACCATCTCAGCGATATCCTCGATTTTCGCCGCGTCGAGTTTCAGCCGGTCGACGAGCGCCTGCGTGTACTCGCCTTCTTCGAGCAGGTCCTCGGCGGCCGACACGTCGCTGGCGTTCGCGTCGAGGATCGCCGATTCGTTGTCGCGAAGCGCATCCGCGATTGCCCGGAGCGCGTCGTTGCGCACCGCCTCGTCCGCGTTCGCGAGACCCAACGCGGCGCGCTGCGAGTCTCGGACCAGTTCGTCTGTGTCGCGCTCGACCGCTGTCGTGTCACTCATCAGTCTCACCGGTGGGTGGGACGAATAGCGTTCCAGCGGATTTACCGGCTGCGATCCGCGCGAGGACATCGGGTTCGGCCGACCCGGCGATGATCGCGGGGCGACCGCTCTTGGCCACGTCGCGCGCCCCCTCGACTTTCGTCTGTATCCCGCCGAAATCGGTGGTCGTGCTGTCGCCGATAATCGATCGCACGTCGTCGTAGTTCGATCCCACCGCCTCGATCACCGACGCGTCGGGGTCGCGTTTCGGGTTCCCCGTGTACACGCCGGCCACGTCGGTCAGCGTGACGAGCAGGTCGACGCCGAGCGCCAGCGCGACCGAGGCCGACAGCATGTCGTTGTCGCCGATCCGCAGCTCGTCGGTCGCCACCGCGTCGTTCTCGTTGATCACGGGAACGACTCCCCACTCCAGCAGGGTCTCGACGGTGTTCTCGAAGTTCCGTAGCCGCTCGGGACTGTCGAGGTCCTTGCCAGTCACCAGTATCTGTGCGACCGACTGGTCGAAGCGGTCGAAACTCTGCGTGTAGTGTCGCATCAGGAGGCTCTGTCCGACCGTCGAGAGCGCCTGACTCTCCTCTATCTCGTCGCTGTCGCGGTCGAGGTGCGTCTGTTCGAGGTGACCGATGCCGGCACCGACCGAGCCGGAGGAGACCAGCACGACGTCTTTGCCCTCGCGCCGTAAGTCCATCACGTCGCCGACTAACTTGTCCAGTTTGACCCGGTCGAGCTTCGATTCGTCGTCGGTCAGGGAGTTTGTCCCAACCTTCACTACGACGCGGTCGGCCGCCGCGGCCCGCTCGCGTGCACGTTCGACGACGTCTCCGTCGAGCGACTCGACCGTTGCCGTCGTCGTCTTTTCGGTCGTCTCACTCGTCATCGAACGCCTCCGCGAGCTCGCGTGAACGCTCTTCGGCCGCCGCCACCGCGTCCGCGACCGCCGCGTCGGCGTCGCTGTCCCAGAGCACCTCCATCCCCTCGATAGTCGTCCCGTTGGGCGAGCAGACCGCGTCGATCAGCTCGTCGACGCTCCGGTCGTCGCGGAGGACGGTCTCCGCGGCCCCCTTGAACGTCTGCGCGGCCAGCGTCTCGGCCTGTTCCGGTTCGAGGCCGCCGTCGACGCCGCCCCGTTTCATCGCGTCGATGAGGTAGAACGCGAACGCGGGGCCACTCCCGTTGACCGCCGTCGCGACGTCCATCAGCGACTCGTCCACCTCGACGAACTCGCCGAGGTCGCCGAGCAACTCCCTGACCTCGTCCGTGAGGCCGTCCGTCGTCGCCGCCGCGGCCATGTCGCCGGTCTCGGCCGCGAGGTTGGGCATGATCCGGACCACCGACGCCGCCGTCCGCTCGGCCACGAACTCCCGGGGGAGTCCCGCCGCCAGCGTGACGAGCTGCTGGTCCGCGGAGAGGTCGAGATCGGCGAGCACCGGCTCGGCGATGTCGGGCTTCACCGCGAGGACGACGATATCGGCTTCCTCCGTGCCGGCGTCGGCGTCGTCCGTCGTCTCGTCGGCCGCGTCCGCGACGCTTTCGCGCGCCTCCGGGTCGAGATCGATCGCGGTCAGGTGATATGCGTCGGTCCGGGCGAGTCCGCGGAGGAAAGCACCCCCCATGTTACCACAGCCGATAACGCTCACGCGTGTCATGTTGGCTGTAGAGAGCAGGTTCAGGCTCATACCAACTGCGGTTTCGGTGAACGGCGATGCCGACCGCGATTGGTCGCTCCGTCGGGTCGCGCGCCCTCGGGTCCCCGACGTCTCGCGGGTCGCCCGTGACGTGCCGCGCCTACGCCACTCGCTCGTACAGCGAGCGGTAGCGCTCGGCGATCGCGTCGAGCGAGAACGCCTCGCTCCGGGCCGCCGCGTTCGCACCCAACTGTTCACGGAGATCCGGATCCCGGAGACGGCGAAGAGCGTCGGCAAACGCCGCTATCTCCCCGTCTGCGTCCGTTTCTGCCGTAGAGACTTTCAGACAGTCCGTGCCGTCTTCGAGCCAGTCGAACGTCTCGATGTCGCGGACCACGACGGCTTTTCCGGCGGTCATCGCCTCCAGCAGCGCGATTCCCTCGTTTTCCTCGTGGGTGGGGAACAGGAACACGTCGCCCGCGGCGAACGCCCCGCGAACGTCGTCGATGTATCCAGTAAACGTGCAGTTCTCCGGCGATTCCTCGATGAGCCGGGTCGTCTCTCGCCCCTTCAACGACAGGTCGAGGGGGCCGAACCACGCGAAGTCGATGTCGGGAAGCTCGCGGGCGAGGTCGACGAACGTCTCCAATCCCTTCCGCTTGATCACGTGACCGACGAGGAAGACGGTCGGCGGATCGAGACCGTATCGCTCGCGGTACTCGGCCTCGAGCGACTCGAACCCGTCGAGCTTCTCGCGGTCGACGCCGTTCGATATCACGGTCGTCGGCGCGTCGGTATAGTCGGCGATCACTCTCTCGTTGTACTCGGAGGGGCACACGAGCGCGTCCGCGAGCCCGTACGCCCGACTGAGATACGGTTTGAGCGGCTTCGCGAGCGCGTTGGTAAAGCGGAAGCTGTCGCCGAAGTCCTCCGCGGTGACGTGAGTGTGTGCAACCACCGGCACGCCGCGGTCGCGGGCGCGCTTCGCGTACCACACCGATCGGGGCCCCATCAGGTTGCAGTGGAGCACGTCGGCGTCGAGCGTCGGCTCCGTCGTGTACTCGATGTCAACGCGGTCGAGCATCGTCCGCTGGTGGGCCACGGACTCTGCGATCCCGCCGGTGATCCGGTCTTCGAACTCGAAGTAGTGACTGACCCTCATTGCGACGGAGTAGACGGGTCTCCGCTGTCGGCCCCGGTCACTCGACTTCCAGCCACGGGACCTCCATCAGCGGCGGAATGTGCGTCTCGATGTGGTGTTCCCAGACGCCCTCCTCGCCGAACGCCTCGCCGTGGTCGGCGGTCACGACGACGGTCCCGTCCAGTTCCTCGACGAGTTCGGCCACGGATTCGAGCGCGATCCGGAGGTTCTCCTCGTACAGCCGGAGCGCGGTGACGCGGGTGCCGTCTTTCACGAGATCCGCGGGGTCGAGTTCCAGCCACAGCCCGGCCTTCTGTGCGAACTCGCTGTCGTCGAGCCGGCTCTCAATTTTCGGCCGGATCGAGTCGCTGAGCGAGGACAAGAGCCCGTCGTCGTCCGTGCCGTCGCCGCCACCGTCGCCGTCTGCGGCCGCTTCCTCTTCCTGCCGCTTGATCCCCTTCTGGATCTGTTTGAGCTTCTGTCCCTTCCCGCGCGAGAGGTACGGCGCGTGCGGCTGCATGTAGTGGAGAACAGTCCGGTCGGCAGCCTCGACGGCCTCGGCGTTGTTTCGGAACGCCTCGGCGAGCCCGTCGGGCGGGACCGTTCCGAGGTCGTCGTCCCAGCCGGTCTTCCAGACGTCGTGGATGTCGCTGATGTGCTCGGAGGCGGTCCACTCGTAGTCGCAGCTCGCGCCCCACTTCAGCTCGTTCAGCGGGATTCCGAGGTCGTTAATAAAAGGGTTTCCGGAGAAGTAGGCGATGTCGTGGTCGCCGGTGAACGTCCGATAGGCCCACTCGGGCGTCGACGAGCCGATACTCCAGCGTTTCTCTAAGTCGCCGTCGAGGTACTCGTCGTACACGTCCTCGAACACGTCGTAGCGGCACGCGTCGAGGACCAGACAGTAATCCCACTCCGACTCGAGGAACCGCTGGTCTTCCATAGGTTGTCCGCTCGTACCCGGTCGACGGTTGTATTCTTATTGGTACGGTCGCACGCTCGCGTCCGATCGACTCCGACAGTCCGCCCCGACACCACCAACCCGGCCGCGACCAGATGTTTCAAGGCCGACAGCGCCGCAGGGTGGTCATGGACCGAAATCCGCGACGCGGGATCATCCTCGGTGGCCTCGCGGCCTTCGGGATCCTCGCGGTTCTCTTCGTCGTCGTGGGGGCCGGCCGCGTCGTCGACACGCTCGTCGCCGCGGACCGTCGGCTGGTCGCCGCAGCCTTCGGGTTCGCGCTCTGTTGGCTGCTCGCGTGGAGCCTCATGCTCCGGACTGTGCTCGGGTCGCTCGACGTCTCACTTTCGGTTCCGACCGCCTTTCTCGTGTACGCCGGCGCGGTGTTCGCCAACAACGTCACGCCCTTCGGACAGGCCGGCGGAGAGCCGGTCGCTGCGGCGCTCATCTCGCGCGTGTCGGGCTCGCGCTACGAGACGGGGCTCGTGGGGATCGCGAGCGTCGACGTGCTCAACGTCGTTCCGTCGATATCGCTCGTCTTCCTCGGCGTGGGCTACCACGCGACGACGACCGCCATCGGCGAGCGCCTGAGCGTCGCGGTCGCGGTCGCGGTTGCCCTCATAACGACGATCGTCATCGTCATCGCGCTCGCGTGGCGGTATCGCCGAGGCGTCGTCGCCCGTCTGCCCGCCGGCGTCGCCGGGCTGCTCGGTCGGCTGGACCGGTTCGATCCCGCCTCGCTCGAAGACCGACTCGCCGAGCGGCTCCGGAATTTCTTCGAGGACATCGAGCGCGTCGGGACCAGTCCGGGGCGACTCGCGACGGCCGTGGGGCTCTCGCTTTCGGGGTGGGTGCTTCAGGCGGCGGCGCTCACGGTCGCGTTCGCGGCGGTCGGCCACGAGATATCGCCGGCTATCCCGCTTTTCGTCGTCCCGCTGGCGTACGTCGCGGGTGCCACGCCGCTCCCCGGGGGACTCGGCGGGATCGAGGCCGCGTTCGTCGCGCTGCTCGTCCCCACGACCGGCGTTCCCGCCTCGACGGTCACCGCGGCCGTGCTCGTGTTTCGGGGGGCCGTCTACTGGATGCCCGTCGCCGTCGGCGGCGTCTCGGCGTCGGCGCTCGGCGTTCGCGCGATGCGGTAGCCGGATCGCCAATTGTTCGTCGCGCGGACCGAGGCGCTAGACGTAGCCTTCCTCGACGAGTAGCTCGCCGTTTAACAGGGAGGCACCGGCCGCGCCGCGGATCGTATTGTGGGCGAGGCAGTTGTACTTCGCGCCGTCGTCCGTGGTCTGGACGCCGCCGGCGACGATACCCATCCCGTCGGCGTACGTCCGGTCGAGACGCGGCTGCGGGCGCTCCGGTTCGTCGTCGCCGTACACCTTGATGAGCTGGTCTGGCGAACTCGGCAGGTCCGCACTCTCGAACGACCGCATCGCCTCGCGGAGGTCCTCGGGGGAGGGGGCTTCGGCGAACTCCGCGAAGACGTTCTCCAGGTGGCCGTCGAGCGTCGGGATCCGGTTACACGAGGCGGCCACGTCGGCGTCATGGAGATGGACCGCTGCGCCGTCGAACTCGCCGAGCAGCTTGCGGGACTCCGTCTCCATTTTCTCCTCTTCGCCGCCGATATGCGGGATGGCGTTGTCGATGATCTCCATCGAGGTGACGCCGGAGTAGCCCGCGCCGGAGACCGCCTGCAGGGTGGAGACGTGGATGCTTTCGAGACCGAACTCGTCGATCGCCGCCAGCGTCGGAACCATGGTGATCGTCGAGCAGTTCGGGTTCTTCACCAAGGCTCCGTCCCATCCCCGCTCGTCGCGCTGGACCTCGATCAGGTCGAGGTGGCCCGGGTTGATCTCGGGAATGGTGAGCGGCACGTCCGCGGCCATGCGGTCGTTCGAGGAGTTCGACGAGACGACATATCCCTCCTCCAGAAAGTCCGGTTCGACCTCGCTCGCGACGCTCGAGGGAAGCGAAGAGAAGAGCAGGTCGACGTCGGCGTCGGCGACTCCGGCCGGCGAGGTCTCAGCGACTTCCATCCCTGCGACATCGTCCGGAATAGGCGTGTTCACGCGCCATTTCGCGGCTTCGCGGTAGGTCTTACCCGCGCTCTCCGAGCTCGCGGTCACCGCGGCGAGGTCGAACGTCGGGTGGTCGTCGAGCAACTGGATGAATCGCTGCCCCACCGCACCGGTGGCACCGAGAATACCGACTCGTACAGACATTGCACGGGGGTCAGTCACAGGGACGTAAGTGCGTTCGGATACGCGCCGATTCCGCCGGTCGTCGACAGCACGGCAGCACTGCCACCGCAGCACGCGACGTTTATATACATCCCCGTGTCAGTACGTGTCAATGACCGACTTCGGACTGCTGTCCGTCGTCCCGCCGGTGCTCGCGATCGTGTTAGCGGTGATCACCCGAAAGGCCGTGTTGTCGCTGTTCCTCGGCATCTGGTCCGGGGCGGTGATCGTCACCGGCGGGCTCGGGATCGTCCAGACGTTCGAGTGGATCGTCGCGGCGATCTCAGACGAGTTCCAAGCGACGATTGTCGTGTTCACCCTGCTCCTCGGATCCGGCGTCGCCATGGTGTGGAACCTCGGCGGAACCGCTGCCGTCCGGGACTGGGCGCTCGACCGACTAGACTCCCAACGGAAGGCCGGGCTCGTCGCGTGGGGGCTCGGGATCGTCCTCTTTTTCGACGACTACGCCAACACCGCGATCGCCGGGTCGGCGATGAAAGACGTCTCCGACCGGCTCCGGATCTCCCGAGAGAAGCTCTCGTACATCGTCGACTCCACTGCGGCCCCGGTCGCGACGCTCGGGATCTCCTCGTGGGTCGCGTTCCAACTGTCGCTCATCTCGGAGGGGTACGATTCCGCCGGCGTCGACGCCGCGAACCGCCCGGGCACGTTTGAGGTGTTTGTCTCCTCGATCCCGTTCAACATGTACGCGATCTTAGCGATCGTGATGGTGCTTCTGATCGTGGGGTCGGGGCGCGACTACGGCGAGATGCTGACCGCGGAACACCGGTCGTGGACCGCCGGGAAGGTCACCCGCGACGGAGCGGTTCCAATGCAGGACGTGGCCGGCGAACTCGGCGAACCGCCCGCGTCGACGCCCCGACTCGCCAACTTCTTCGTGCCCGTTGCGGTCCTGATCGCGGTGACGGTTGCGACCGCGCTCTGGACCGGTGAGCTCTCCCCGGCGGGATTCGCGGGCGACCTGTTCGCCGCCGAGTTCGGCGCGGCCGGCGGGCAGCTGTGGGACGCTGCGCTCAACGCCTCCTACGAGGTCGCGCTGATGATCGGATCGTTCGCGATGGTCGCCAGCGGCTTCGCCCTCGGGAAGGCGTACGGGATCTTCGGCGTCGGCGACGCGACCGAGTACACGATCGACGGGTTCGGAATCATGCTCACCGCGGTCTCCATCCTCGCGCTCGCGTGGGGACTCGGGGAGGCCATCGACGCGCTCGGTACGGGCGACTACGTCGCGACGCTGACCGTCGGCACCGTTTCGCCCGCGCTCCTCCCCGCGCTGGTGTTCATCGTCGCCGGCGTCATCGCCTTCTCGACCGGGACCTCGTGGGGGACCATGGGGATCGTCACGCCCATCGCCATCCCGATCGCGTGGGAAGTGAGCGGCGGCGGCGCGGCGGGCCACACCCTTGTGGCCGCGATGGTCGGCGTCATCTTCTCGGGTGCCATCTTCGGCGACCACAGCTCGCCCATCTCCGACACTACCGTCCTCTCGGCGACATTCACTGGCGCGGACCTGATCGACCACGTCCGCACCCAGATCTACTACGCGTTCACCGTCGCGGCGGTCGTCGTCCTCCTGTTGGTGGTGTGGGGGTACACCCGAGTGACGCCGCTCGCGCTGCTCCCGCTCGGTGTCCTGCTGCTCGCCGGGCTCGTCTACCTCCTCTCCGAGATAGACGCCTCCCGTCGGGGGATCGACCCTGTCTCGGTGGCGGAGCCGCAGACGGACGACGGCGAGCGCGTGGTCGTCGCCGGTACCGAGCAGGAGGAGTGACCGGCCCAACGGACCGTTTAAATCGCTCGGGCGGCTACCCGGGGACGCGCGCCCTCAAGTCCCCGCCCGAGTACTCCCCGATGGGAGCGATGACCGCGCGGAGAACCCAGGCGCGCGACATCCGGTCGCACACGCGACCCGCCCGTCGCCGCGCAGGCGACCGCCCGCCACGAGGGTTTCCCGGTCGACGCGGCACGCCGCCGGAGATGAGACCGGACGTTAGTGTCGCGGGCGACATTTCAAATGTACTACTAGAACCACCTATGAATAATATAAATCTTGAGTTGCGGTCTGGTGTTCACAGCCAGTTTCGACTAACGTATTCGAGCATCACGTCGGACTGATCAATATACTCGGAGAGTTCGTGTACGATGTCCCCGACTTCTCGGGCCGAAAGCGCCTGATCCTTCTGAAAGAGAATTCCAGCAGTGTCTTCGACAGCTATCCGAGTGAAAAAGTCATCATCTTGAGTGAGAATGAGGCGGTTCGCCTCGCGTCCATATACGGCAATCTCCTCGTCATCAGCACCGAGGCCGAGTGCTTCGACATCATCGATCCGTTCGACATCGTGCCCGAGTTTCCGCAGATAGTTGATCGTCGCTTGCTCGACGTTTTCGTCAGCAAGAATTCGATACCCCATTACTCACGCACTTCGTCGGGGTCTGTTGTCAGGTGTGCGTGTTCTTCGATTTCAGATTTCCGCTGGCGTTCGACCTGACGCATCTCCTCGGGATGGTCATGGTAGTACGTGAGCGCCCGGTAGACATCAGCCACGTCGAGATCGTGACGATCGGCGACCGTCCTCGGATCCAGTCCCCGTTCTTCGATCTGTTCTTTGACGAACTGAACGGTGATCCGCCGGCCTTCGAGATGTGGCTCGTCGTGGAGTTCCTGCACGATACGTCTTGTCACCTGGCTCATACTCGACACTACACCGCCACCATACTTGAACGTCTGGACTGGGATCCAGCCGATCTTTCACTTTCACAGAGCCTACGAGTAGATAGTCGCCCGGTAGTGTTGCGGGCGTACATCGATCTTTTGCGCTGCGCGAGCGACTGTGTCGCTCGCTCGGCAAAAAGCTCGACCAAAAGCACTCCTCCTTCGCTTCACTTCCTTCCGCTCAGTCGTCGGCCTCACGCTCACGGCCGTTCGCGCGAGTGAACCGGCGATCTACCGGGCTCTACGAGCCGCTCGGTCGCCGGATGCTTGTACTCCAGCTTGTTTCTCTTCCACGGAGCCTACTAGTAGAAACTCGTCAGGCAGTGACGCGGGCGTACATTTCATATTTACGGAAGTACAAGGAGAAAGCCTCGCGCTTCAGCGCGGGGATGAATCCGATACCGCCAGCACAAGCTCTGATCGGCGTGGGTAACGGATATTTTTAAGTAATCACACACCGCATGAACAAGTATCCGAGGCGGTCTATCCGCCCGATTAATTGGACAGTATCGGGATTCCCTCACCCCATCGCAGAAACACCCTTTCTGCGGGACTGGTGTGGATGTCGTCAAAAGTAACTCCGAATCCCATACCGGGATAGGAGTACCGGCTGATTGGCACAGCCAGTAGCTGTCCATTCGGACAGCTACAAACCACAATATCCCACCCCAGCGGCGCGGTGCCGTGGGAATCCTCGCGCTTCAGCGCGGGGAGGATGTCAACATGGAATTATCTGTGAGGAAATTGCTGCTGAGGAGGAGCATGGAATGATGACCGCCGAGAGTGGTTTGTTTCTGTAGCGCTCGATCGTACTGAGTCAGAATAGCCTTGATCGTATCGGCATTTAGAACCCTTCGTCTACAGATGGACCCGAGAGAGCATCCGGGGAAGTCTTTAGTACATCTAATACAAAATAGTACAGATATGCCAATCAGTGCTGATCGGTTTGAGGAGATCGACAACGATGAGGGACAACCGAGGCCCGAGACGAATGCTGCCAGAATACTCGAATTTCTCGAAGAGCGTGCAAGCGAGGCGTTCACCCAGACCGAGATCGCAGAGGCGACCGAGGTCAAGCGCGGCTCGGTCGGACCGACGCTGGTGCGGCTTCGGGAACGCGCGAGAGTAGACCACAGGGGACAATACTGGCGAATCAGTGATCACGGCCGGAGTGTCGACGCTGCAACGAACCACACTAGTGAAGTCGCAGCAAGTCACGAAGAAACCCCGTTCGAGTACGACGAGTGGCAGGAGTACGCGGTCGACCCGCGTGAACAGCGTGAGTGACGCCTATCGCAGGGGGGATGTCTTCTGGGCTCCCGATCCTTTCAGAAGGGGCTCAAACCCTCGACTCTGGTTAACTCTGGTCGCAGAGCATCTACCGTATCCCGGCGAAGAGTACGTGTGTGCTGCACTCACCACGAGCGATCTTCCAGCGAACTACGAAGTCGGCGATGCGTGGATCACGGGGCGAAATCCCGATAAAACATCGTACTGCTCTCCGTGGGTCATCGGAACCGTCAAACACCGTGCAGTAGCGAGCCCGCAGGGACGCGTCACGACGAAGTTCACCGATCAGATAGTTGAACAGAGTAAGGCAGTTCTTGACGGCTCCTGGAAACCGCCGGAGTAGCGCGAGACGTCCGTTCAGGCGTTCTACTTTCATCCAGCCTACGAGTAGAAACTCGTCCGGTAGTGTCGCGCGCACGATTCAAAAATGTAGTAGAACCCTCTACAGTTTGTTTCCGTCAGTCGGCGTCTACTCGGCCAGCTCATCGTATTTGTCGCTGAATTCGCGGATAAACCCACCGTCAGCGGGGAGAAGATTCGGCAGCGTCGTCGGTGGTGTCCGAATAACGTGCTCGCCAGTAGCCTTGGGCGTATGCGCCGAGGAACATCCCGAGAAGCGCCCACAAAATCGGATAGTTCCCGATGCCGACGCTCGCGTACGCCGCCCCCGGACAGATCCCCGACACGCCCCAGCCGACACCGAAGATCGCCCCGCCGACGACGACGTTGCGGTCGAACGCTTTCACCCGGCGCGTGTACTCGCTGGCCGTTACTGGTGCTCGATCGAGGTACCGCGTGGCGACGGCGAAGGCAAGGCCCGTCACGACGGCCGCACCACCCATAACGAACAGGAGACCGAAGTCATCGAACTGCAGGAAATCCAGCACGACCTCGGGACGAGCCATGCCGCTGATCGCTAGGCCCACCCCGAAGATCAGCCCACCTGCGTAGATCACCGGCATAAACAACGGACTGCGCTTGGGGTTGCCTGCGGGTCGCTCCTCTCTGGTCGCACTTTTCGAAGCCTCTCGCTGGTCATTCGTGCCACTCATGGAGCCACCCCTACGGCCTGCACGAGTTGGGCCGTTCCGATCGCAATAGCGAGGAACGTCGCAACGTTCACGAGTGAGGTGTTCGAGAGCGATCCGACGCCGCAGACGCCGTGACCCGACGTACACCCCTTGCCGAGGCGGGTTCCGACGCCGACGAGAAAGCCGCCGCCGAGCAGACGCCACCACTGGACCTCTGTCGTCCAAATCCCGCCCTGAAAGAGGGCTGCGTACACGGCAGCGCCGCTGACGATACCGGCCGTGAATACGAATCGCCAGTTCCGTGACTCGACGTATTTGAATCGGTTGAACCGGGGCACATCGGAGATGTACGATAGCGTCGATTCTAGGAACGTGCTCGCACCAGCGATGATTCCCGTAGCGAGATAGATGACCGCGACACCGAGCCCGACGAGCAGTCCACCGAGGAGATACTGGGCGACTCCGCGCGGGAAGAACTCGGTGAGCGGAAGCACTGGGATACCCTCGATCATCTCAGTTCGTCAACGCCGTTTCGCTCGCTGCACAGTTGTTCGGCCCGAGTTCGAGTTCGAACGCCTCCTCGTCATCGGGTGATTCCTGCCCGAGGTTAGCGGCGATGATCTCCTCGTAGTTCGCCGGGCGCGGTGGCATATCCGAGACGATGAACTCGACGAACGCCGCTTCGTCCACCGAGAGCGCATCCATCGCGTTTCGCAGCTCACCGAGCACAGCGGTGTACGTGCCATCTTCGTTCGGCGTTGCGGATTCGCTGAAGTGGGCGGGTGCAATAACCGTCTCGTCAGGCTGGGTCAGGACCGTCTCGGTGAGTGACTCGTAGAGCGTCCTCGCAGCGTCTCTTACCGCTCCGGGGTCTTCGAGATCGGGACGGGCGACGCTCTCGGTGAACAGTCCGTCGCCGGTGAACAGGACGTTCCCGACCTTGTATGCGGTCATCCCCGTCGTGTGACCTGGCGTGTGGAGCACGTCGATCTCGGTGTCGCCGACGGTGAGCGTGTCGCCGTCTTCGACGGGTTCGTACTGATGGTCGTACGCGACGCCACGCGCTGCAGCGGCGGCGGGCACGACCGGGGTCGCGTCCGTCCGCTCGGCGATTTCTCGGATTCCGGAGATGTGATCCGCGTGGATGTGCGTGTCGAGCGCGTAGGTGAGTTCAGCCCCGAGGGTTCGAGCGTCTCGGACGTAGTCGTCGGCGAACGCCCGGAGCGGGTCGATGACCGCTGCTTCACCGTCGGAAACGACGAGATACGCGAGACACCCGCTCGACGGACGCTGGTACTGTGCGATCGTCGCGTCGCTATCGACATCTAGTTCGGTGTATTCGTAGATGCGCGCCCAGCCCTTCATTCCGCGTTCGAGATGGTTGACATCGAACCCCTCCGCTCTGAGGTTCTCGGCGATCATCTCGCTGGATCCGCCCTTCGCACACAACACGGTTATCTTCCGTTCGTCGGGGAGATCCGCCAGAAGATCCCGCGGAATCCCGTCCAGTAACTGGAAGTACGGATAGTTCACGATCTCGACGTTCTCGCTTTCGATGTGCCACTCCTCGAAGTCGTCTCCGGAGCGCACGTCGAGGACGAACACGTCCTCGCCGCTATCGATCCGCTCTTTCAGCCGCTCTGGTGTAACCAATTCAACATTTTCTCCGGTAGCGGGACTGCCTTCATCGCTCATGGACATCCCTCTCTACAAACCAGTCGCCAATAAAACTTTGCATAGTAATTCTACTACTACACAAGGCTAGTTTAGGAAACCCGATTATAATCACGCATAGGAGCGTATAGCGTGAAAGTACGGATTATGATAATGTATTATCTGTGGTTTACTATCGATGCACTTTTAGCGGAGGACATAGTATTGGGGAGCGTAGTCAATATCATGGCCAAGTACGAAATAACCGAGACGCTCGACGTGAAGGGACAGAATTGCCCGATGCCGGTCGTCAAGACCAAACAGCACATCGACGAACTGGGAGAGGGTGCGGTTCTGGAAGTCCTCGCAACGGATCCCGGAAGTATGAGCGACATCGCCGGGTGGGCGGAGACCACCGAAGGTGTGGCGCTCGTCGATCAAGATGAGGGTGACGAGGTCTTCACCCATTACGTTCGCAAGACGGAGAGACGATGAGTACGGACGCACCACGAACGGCCACTGCTGACGACGAACCCCCGAGCCGCGCAGAACTCGAAGCGCGAATTGTGGAACTAGAGAATCGACTCGGCCACGTCGAGTCCGAACGCGACGACGAACGGCCGAAGATGTCGATCATAGCGACGAAGGGAACCCTCGATATGGCGTACCCGCCGCTCATCCTCGCCAGCACTGCCGCCGCGTTCGGATACGAGGTGACTGTCTTCCACACGTTCTGGGGGTTGGACATCATTCACCAGGAGAAGTCGAGGGATCTGAAGCTGAGCTCCGTCGGCAATCCCAACATGCCGGTTCCAAACGTGATCGCCGCGCTCCCGGGGATGGATCGTATGACGACGAAGCTGATGGAACGACAGATCGAAGACAACGACACGGCGTCGATCGAGGAACTCATCGACACGTCGCTCCAGATGGGCGTCGAGTTCCAAGCCTGTCAGATGACCATAGACCTGATGGACTACGACGAAGACGACTTCTATGACGGTGTCACCGTCGGTGTCGGGGCCGCAACGGCAATTCAGGATATGGCTGAATCCGACATCCAAATTCTGGTCTAACACTGACAGTTCAAAATGTCACGACCATCAGCAAAGGAGATCGACCCGACCGACGCCGAACACAGAGAGATGGGTGAGGGCCTGTTGGAAGAGAACATGGGTCCGAGCTCGGCGACGGCGCACCTCTACCGCGGTGAGATCCACCGTATGAAGTTCTGGCGCGAGCGTCTCGATCGCACGACGAACTGGGCCGTTCTCGTCATCTCTGCAATCATTACGTGGGCGTTCTCACGGCCGGATTCGCCCCACTATATGCTGCTTATGGGTATCGCGACGCTCTCCGTGTTTTTGCTGATCGAGGCACGTCGGTATCGGGGATACGACATCTGGCGGAGTAGAGTCCGGAAATTACAGGAAAACGTCTTCGCGTACGGGTTGGATCCGTCCGCCGGACTCCCCGACCCGGAGTGGCGTGAGACCCTGAGTCAGGATTACCGAGAACCGACGCTTAAAATCAGTACGGAAGAGGCGATAGCTCACCGACTCCGACGGGTGTATCTCCCGCTGTTTTCCGTGTTGCTCGCCGCGTGGCTCGCGCGTATTACTGCTTTCTCGCCGGAGCCAGTACTGAGGAGTGCCGCCGTCGGGATGATACCCGGAGCGGTCGTTGTCGGAACCGTATTGCTGTTTTATCTCAGTGCAGTCGCTGTGGCGATTCGGCCGCGGACGTGGCACGCGAAGGGCGAACTGCGCTCTGAAGACCTGCGACGACGGTGAATCTGGAAATCTGCGACCACAGACGGACGCGGAGCTTGTGATCGTGCACCGCCGCTCGGCTTACCGGGACGAAAACATTTAGACGGCTATCCCGAGTCGAACCGTGTGATGGGAGCGTTGTCTCGGCCGGGATCGTTTTTGATCGGAACCCTGTCAGATATTCGGGAAGACGGACCGGTGTCGATCCTGCTCGTCGTCTCGCTCGGATGGTTTCTCACGCTCGGCGTCCGGATCGTGTACCCGGCGTTGCTACCGCAGGTGACTGCCGAGTTCGGCGTCAGCAACGCCACGACCGGCGCGTTCATCGGCCTGCTCTGGACGACATACGCGCTGTTGCAGTTCCCGGGCGGTGCGATCGCCGACATCGTCGGCGAGCGGCTGGTGCTCGCCGGCAGCATCCTCCTCTCGGCGGGCGCGGTGAGCGTGATCGTGCTCTCGACGACCGTCGAGACGTTCGTGCTGGCGACGGTGCTGCTCGGCCTCGGCACGGGACTGTTCGGTACGACGCGGCTCACGGTCATCTCGGCGCTGTTCGACCAGATGCGAACGACCGCAATCAGCGTGAACCAGGCCGCCGGGAACGTCGGCAACGTCGTTCTCTCGGCGAGCGCCGGGTTCGTGAGCGTCTACCTCGGCTGGCGGTGGGGGTTCGGCTTCTTGCTACCCATGATGGTCGCGTGTGCGATCGGCCTGTGGATCGCGTTGCCTCGACGGGCCTCCCCCGCGACCGGCGATGAGTCCTTTCGCCAGACGATGCGGAAGGTCGCGGCGGCGGTGCGGCGACCGCCCGTGCTGGCCGTCACGGCGCTGCTTTCGCTCAACATGTTCTTGTACCAGAGTCTGACCGGCTTCTTACCGACGTACCTCGTCGCGCAGAAGGGTGTCGACCCCGGCTCGGCCGCGACGCTGTACAGCCTGTTTTTCGCGGCCGCGATCGGCGTGCAGTTCCTCTCTGGAATCGTGGCCGATCGCCGCGGAAATCGTGTCGCTATTATCGTGTTTATCAGCCTCAGCGTCCCCGGGTTCGTACTGTTGACGGTCGTTGAAACGTTTTCGGCGCTGGTCGCCGTCACCGTCCTGTTGAGCTTCTTCCTCGGCGCGATGCCGCCAGTCAACGCAGCGGGTCTCGCGTCGCTGCCGCCGGAGATTCAGGGTAGCGGGTTCGGACTCCTCCGAACCGGCTATATCGCGTTCGGAGCGCTCGGACCGCCGGCGGTCGGTCTCTTGGCGGACGCGGGTCGATTCGACGCCGCGTTTCTGGCTCTCGGCGTCGTCGCGCTCGCGACGAGCGCGTGGGCAATCGTCTTCGAGCGCGTCGGCCGCATGCTCTCGTAGCTCACCGTCCCGCGGTCGCCGTCACTCCCAGTTCACCGCCCGTCTCGAAGCACCAGCGGTCCGATAGCGAGCGTTCGCTTCGCGAGCGTGAGAACCCTGAGCACGTACGAGACGAACAGCACGAACGGTAACAGCGTGACGGCGAACGCACCACCGACTACGACCGTGAGGTGATCGACGCCGAGCGTGCTCCCCGGGAACGTCCCGGCGTCGACGACAGCGAGCATGAGGCCGGCGACGAGAAGCGCCGGCAGGGCGGCGTAGAGGATCAGCCGGGAAAGGTCGATGAGCGCCCACTGGAAGTACAGCGTCTTGACGTGTTCGCGAGCCGGCCCGAACAGCGCGAGCGACTCCCGGAGTTCCCCAAGCGCGTCGTTCTCCGCCTCCGTGAGGCGATCTCCGTACTCGGCTTGGAGGCGGTCGACGCGATGTATCTTCCGGCCGTAGTTGAAATCCAAGGCGGCGAACACCACGTCGAAAGAGCCGAACTGCGCACCGTCGAGCTGGTCGCGCACGGTGTCTGCGTTGCCGGCGACGCTCTCGGCGAGTTCGGCCACGTCGTCTCTCACCGCCTCGTCGCGCTCGTCGTCCCCGGAGACAGACGCTCGAAGCGCCTCTGATCGATCCGCTGCGACGCCGAGGATCGCGTCGAGGAAGCCGGCTGGATCCGTCGGAGCCGGCGAGCCGGTGAGCGCGGCAACGGACTCGCGCACGTCCAGCGTGCCGGCCATCCGCTCCTGCTGGTCACCGAGCGGGCCGTTCTCTTGGGTGAGAACGAGCTGTCCGATCGTGACGACGAGCGTCGCACCGGTGACGATCGCCGTGATCATCGCCGAGAACATCGTCTCGATCACGTCGCTCGACCCGACCTTCTCGGCGAGTGCCGGAGAGAACGCGGCCGCGACGGCAACAAACGCGACGAACAGGCCCACAGTCACGAGGCCGGCGACGAGAGCGCGGTTCGCCCGCAACAGGAGCCAGAGTTTCACTCCGCTCTCGTCGGCACGGTCGCGCATGGTGTCTGCCGTGCCGGGGTCTGACTCCGTGTTCTCGTCCATGCCTCATCACGCTGGGGTATCGTCATAAGGCCACTGTCGGGGTGGTCGGCGGTGTTCAGATACGGTTTGAAAGGTGAGGCAGTGCGTTTTCAAAGTGATCTATGCCCGAAAACGACCGCCTCAGTGGCTGTTTAGACGAAATCAACGTAGACTTTGTGGAGCGAGAGGCAACACCGCGACTGTTGATGAAGCTCAGTATTCAGCTCCATTTAGCTGGACTCTCGCTTTCGAATATTGTTTCGTTTCTTGAGATATTCGGTGTTAATCGGGTTCGATCCACCGTTCATACCTAGGTTCATAAGGCCGATCTACAGCCGGAATCTGGTCGGAGTCCGAATCACGTTGCGGTCGATGAAACGGTGATTCGACTTGATGATGAACAGTATTTGCTGTACGCTGCTGTCGATCCAGAAACAAACGATCTGCTCCACACACAGCTTGAACAACCGATAAATAACGCCCTCGAAGATCGGTTTTTTGCTGATCTCCGTGACAAACACGATATCGATAACGCAGCTGTTCTCGTCGATGGATCAGCCTCACTTCAACGAGCCTGTCGCAAACACGACCTCGATTTCAGGTGCGAACGACATGGAAATCGGAACAGCGTTGAACGTATCTTTCGTGAGATAAAACGTCGAACTACCTGTTTCTCAAACTGTTTCGGCAACGCCGAAGCAGAAACTGCTAACGAGTGGCTGAGATCGTTCACTTTTGCATGGAATCAGCTTATGTGAACACTACCTTACACCGGACGGTCGCCGCGACGAGTATCCCACCGATGGATCGTGATCGGCGCGTTCGGCGTCGACGACTCCGGGATCGAACTGTACCCCGTGTACGTGCTCACCGACCAGTCCGGTGGCGACGTGTCGATCGAAGACAACGAGCCTCGCGGTGCGGTGTTCGACCCCCATCTGCCGGCTCTTCCACTTCTCCCTTCGGTCGTCGTCAAAAGGTCCGGGTGCGAGAATCGAACCCGATTGCGAGACTCGCTAACGCTCGTCTCGCGCGGTTCGATTTCGCCTTCCAGCTTTCTTCGTCACTACGTTCCTCAGAAAGTCCGGGTGCGAGAATCGAACCCGCGTCTCAGCCTCCACAAGGCTGAAGGATAGTCCACTACCCTAACCCGGACACGCACTCTCACGTACCCCGTTTCGACTGATAACCGTTACGACTCGCCGCAGTCCGTGCGAGCAGTTCGCGCGGAGGGCCGCAGCGACCGTGGCCCGACCACCCGATCTCCACCGAATCTCAGACGGCCCCGACCGCACCGCTTTAGGCGCGCGACGGCGTACCTAGGCGTAATCCGTGGCGTTCACCGACAAGATATACGTGAAGAACCACCGCCAGCTCGCCTCCCAACTGGAAACGAACATTCCGAAGGGAGCGTTCGCCGGTGCGACGCTCGACATCCTCTACAGCGGCGATGGCCTCTCGAAGCTCGACTCGACGACGCGGGACCGCATTCTCGACTTCGCCGAGGACTTCCTCGACTGCGACTGCGACGCCAATCCCTACTGCGGCTGTCCCGAGGAGAAGTTCATGCGGTACGTCCTCGAACTCCGCGCCGAGGGGCTCGGCCCGCAGGCGATCGTCGACGTGATGACCGACGACTACATGGTGTACGCGTACACCGGCGACGTGCTCTCGTTCCTCGACAACTCGGTCCGAAACTTGGAGGCGATCGAGACCCTCGCAGACGTCGAGGGCAACGAGGAGATGTCCGATAAGGCGCGACGAGCGAAACGGGAGCTGTCGGGCTGAGGTGTCGGCGGCTGAGGTGTCGGCGGCTGAGGTGTCGGCGGCTGACGGGTCTATTCGATGTACGTCGCCGCCGTTCCCGCTCACACGGATCGTGCGAACGGTCTAAGTACGCGCGAGCCCGAATACGGCCAATGAGTCTTCGGCCCGCGTGGCTCTCGTTTAGGCGATACGCGGCGACGACGACGGGAATGACCCTCGTGTTGTTTTCGCTCGGGGTCTACACCGCAGCGACCGGGTCGGGACTGGCGTGTCAGGCCCAGTGGCCGCTCTGTTCCGACCAGCTCATCCCCACGCTCACGATCAACCCCGACTTCATCGAGTGGTTCCACCGCGTGTGGGCGATGGTGACCGGCTTCCTCATCGTCGGCGTCGCCGGATGGACCTGGCTCGGTGGGTTTGACCGCCGCACGAAGCTGGCCGCGACGCTCGCGGTGGCGATCCTCCCACTGCAGATCACGGTCGGTGCCATCACGGTCACCGTCGGCGGGCTCGTCCCCGGCGGCTACACCGTCTCGACGCACGCCGCGCACCTCGTCGTGGCCCTCTGTATCTTCACGCTGCTCGCGCTCGCGACGATCTGGGGCGACGGTCGCGGCTCGCCGCGACTCCTGCGGATCGCCACAGCGATCGCCGTCGCCGGCATCGTCGCCAGCGCGGTCTTCTCGCGGGCGGTCCCGTTCGTGACTTACTCGCCGGGCGCGCAGGCCGGGTTTTACATCACCGGACTCGCCGGACACCTCGGATTAGTCGCGACGGTCGCGTACGCGACCGAGGCCGTGCGAGGTGGCTACGCCGGCTTCGACCGCTCCACGGCGCGGATCGTGCGCGCGTTGGCCGCGGGATCGATGGTTGCGCTCGTCGGTACGCTGCTTCTGGGCCGCGATCTCGTGTTGTACACCGGTGTCTGGCAACGGATCAACCTCGTCGCGCTCGCAGTCGCCGTTGTGCTGGCCGTCGGTGCGGCGTGGACGGTCCGCGGTGCAGGCGGAACGGGACAGCTCACGGCTTCAGTCAGGGGCGACTGACTGGCCTCTGCCGTGGTCACCCGACCAGTCGCTGTCGGCCGATCTCCACGACGCGTCTCGCGTCGGTACTTTCGGCTTCGAAGCCGATGGAACGCGCCGGTAACCGCGTCTCCTTACCAGACCTGATGTCGCCCGCGAGCGGTAACCGGTCCCAACATAATGTTATTCGAGAAAGGTTTAATAGTCTACATTGCGGGTTGCGATCGTGTGCCACTCGATGGAGCGGCGACCCGGTATCGCGTATCGCCGCCCCGATGGCGACCCCGACCGGTTCGTCCCCGAAGTGGTCGGCGAATCTCGGCTGAACGCCGCGAACCTCCCACAGACCGAGTGGTCGACGGCGGTCGCTGATGCGGACTGCGACCGATTTCGCGCTGCCCTCGATGAGGGGCGAGTCGATATCACCTATCGTCTCACCCTCGATGACACGCAGACGTGGGTTCGCGAGCGCGGGGTTCGAGACGAGACGGGTGACATCGTCGGATACCTCTTTACCGCCGGCGATCGCGTCGAGCGCAACCGCCAGCTCGAACGACAGCGCGAGCGCCTCGAAGAGTTTGCGAGCGTCGTTTCACACGACCTGCGCAATCCCCTGTCCGTCGCCGTCGGCAACATCGAACTGGCGACCGAGTTCGAGGGAGATGCCAGTGCCGAGCGTCTCGATCGCGCACTCGACGCGCTCGACTGGATGGACGATCTCATCTCGGATCTACTGGCCCTCGCGCGCGAGGGGCGGTCCGTCGAGGAGCCCACGCCGGAGGATCTCGCGGTCATCGTCGACGAGGCGTGGCGGACCGTCGGAGCGACCGCGGACGCACGGCTCGTGGTCGAAGCCCCGCTTCCGCGCATCGAATGCGACAGACGTCGTCTCCGACAGGCGTTAGAGAACCTCTTCCGCAACGCGATCGAGCACGGCACGGACGGTGACGCCGGTGATACGTTCGGTGACCGAGACGGATACGGCGCAGCCGGCGACCGATCGGACCGCGTCCCGCCCGGCACGTTCACCAGCGGAGCCGACGGTGACGCCCCGATCGCGGCCGATGAGTCAGATCTCGATCCGGCGTCTGACCCCGAATCTGTGGCCGAGTCCGCCGCCGACCCGACGATTCGGGTGTTCGTCGGCAGACTCGACCGCGGATTCTACGTCGCAGATGACGGCGACGGGATCGATCCGTCGGACCGCGAGTCGGTGTTCGAACCGGGACACACCACCGCCGAGGGCGGTACCGGCTTCGGGCTCGCCATCGTCGATCGAATCGCCGGGGCCCACGAGTGGGAGGTTTCACTCACCGAGAGCCGGACCGGCGGCGCGCGATTCGAGTTTGACGATGTCACGGTGATCGATTCAGTCCGCTCTCCCGATGCGGATGAGATCACGGACGACGACTCTGTCTCCTGATTGTAGCGATCACACGAAATCGCCGAGTCCCGCCTGTCCATCGTCGCCGGTCTCGTCGTCCCCGCTCGCGTCACCGTCGGTCTCTGTGCTGTCGGTCCCGTTTCCGCTAGCGTCTCCTCCTGTAATCCCTCGATTGCCGCCGCCCTCCGTATCCGAATCGCTCCTCTCATTGGCGGCATCACCGTTTCTCCGCCCGGGGCTCGCGGCGAACGCGCCGTCTGCGTTGTCCTCCATTCGCTCGTCTCGTAGCGCCTGTGCGTCCTCGACGATCGACTCTACCTTGTTGGTGGACTCGCCAGAGCCGGTGACGAAGGCGACGCCCGCCTCGTCGAGGTCGTACGCGGCCGCCATCGCGACTGTCGGCTCGCGCGGCTTACAGTGGTGCGTTATCGTTTGCAGGAACGGTAGCACCTCACGGCGAGCGGTGGCGACGCTACAGCCGCTTGCGGCGGCGATCTGTCCTACTACCTTGTCTGCGGTCGCGTCCGATGAGGACCAGAACTGCGGGCGGCCGTAGCGCGTCCATCCACCTTTCGTCTCGTCGCGTGCGGCCGCGACGCCCGCGGCCGCGTTGTCAGTCGCGTACCGCCAGTACGTGTAGTTCTGCGTGGCGCGCACGCGACCGAGCCAGACGTCCGCGTTGGCGAGGGAGTCGTACGCTCGGACCGCCTCTCGGGAATCGTACACGTCGAGGACGTTGTTCTCGATCCACTTCGTCAGGTCGTCGGGCGTCTCGTCAACGGCGTACGCCGACTGTAACGCCTCTTCTGCGGACTCCTCTTTGAGGACCGCATCGAGGAACGGGAAGAGTCCGAGCGCCTTGTCGCGGTCGCCAGTGACCACGTCGTCGACGGTGATCGCGTCGCGCCCTTCCGCCGCGGCCTGGAGGTCGTTGACCGCGCCGCGGAGATCGCCGCGGTTGCGCTCGGCTATCTCGGAGAGGGCGTCCGACTCGAACTCGATCCCCTCCTTCCGACAGATGTCGCGGAGGACGGGGACGATGGAGCGCGCGGAGACATCGCGGAACTCGACCTCTTGGGTGGCGTCGCGAAGCCCGCGAGACATGTCGTAGTAGTCGTTGGCGATGAGGACGATGGGCTGGCCGGACTCTTTCACCAGCTCCGTGATCGCGCTTGCGCCGCCGCGGTCGTAGTTGCCGTGGATGTTGTCGGCCTCGTCCAAGATGACGAGTTGGCGCGACGCCGTGTCGCCGCCGGCGGCCCCGCCCCCGGCCGCGCTCCCGCCGAGCGTGGCGTTTCGGGCGGCCCGTCCCGCGTAGCGCTCGATCACGTCGGCGGTACGCTGGTCGGACGCGTTCAACTCGACCGTCTCCCATCCCATGTCGTTCGCGAGCGCGTGCGCCGCGCTCGTCTTTCCGACGCCGGGACTCCCGTGGAGGACGACCGCCTCGCGGTGGTCGTCCCACGAGCGCGCCCACTCCGCGAACGCGTCGCGGGCCTTGTCGTTGCCGCGGACCTCTGAGAGCGTGTGCGGACGGTACGTTTCGGTCCAGTCGGCCATTGCCGGCGGTAGGCGTGTGCGGCGTTTAGTGGTTCCGGAGCGGTGTGACCGTGCCCCTCTACGACTGCTACCTCGCCGTCGAACTCGACGGGAACGAGTTAGCGTGATCCGCTTCGGCGAGTCGGCGAGCGGCCGCCGCGGAGATGGTCACTCGGCCGTCGCCGACGCTCACGGACTCGCCGGTCACGTCGGCCACCACGTCGCGGAGGTCGTCGAGATACGCTCGCGACCGGTCTTCTTGGATCACCCGTGTGGCCTTCGTGTCGTACGTGAGCGCGCGGTGCCCGACGTAGATCCGCGCGAAGGACTTACGGACCGGTCGCGGCACCTCCCACACGATCTGCGGGAACGAGTCGAGCCCGGTTTTGTCTCCGATCGGTGCTCCGATCGCGACGAGGCACCGACCGAGGACCGAGGCGTCGGTGGTCGGTATCACCTCCGTCGCGCGGTTGTCGATGTCCTCGTTGCGGGTGTGACTATCAACGTCAAGGGCCTCGAAGACCGCGCGCACGTCGTCGGTCGTCACCGACTCGTCGACGGTGACCGCTGGGACGAACGCGTCGTCGATGCTCCCCCCGGCGAGGACGTGTGCGAGGAGGTCGACGAGCGCGGCGGTGATCGCCTCGTCGGAATCGAGCCACCCGTGATCGATCGCGGTTTGGATACCGTGGACCGAGTCGGGCATCCCGCCGTTGAGCCATCCTCGAACGCGACCCGGCGGGAGATCGAGCGCGTTGCCGACGCGCGTGCGGCCGTGGTTCGGGTGTGCCGCGACGTACTCGCGAACGCGCCGATAGTCGAGAACTTTCTGCCACGGATCGGGATACTCGCGGTCGCTGTAGGTCCGGGAGAGGGCCTGCGCCGTGGGGGACATACCCACTAATCGGCTCGGTGACACCTTGAACGTAGCGGAGTAGTTTTCAACGCTGAGATTTGGGCCAACACGTACATATACCGAATCGGCGTACTGTAGCGTAGCCAGCAGCCCGACGGACGCGACCGCACGCAGGTCGTACTCGCGTCTTCGGCCGACGCTGGGTTCAACCATGAAATCATTCAACCAAAACACATCGGACGATCGTGCCGTGAGTCCCGTTATAGGGGTCATACTCATGGTCGCAATCACTGTCATCCTCGCGGCCGTCATCGGGACCTTCGTGCTCGGACTCGGCGATCAGTTAGGTGACAGTGCGCCGCAGGCGAGTTTCGAAATCGAGAGTGCAAACAATTCAACGGTTGACGTTACCAAAACTGGAGGACAATCGATTGAGACGAGTGATCTCACTGTCTCCATCGGTGGTGAAAGATTTGACGAAGCTAACTTTAGTGAACCAACCACTTGGCAGACTGGTGAAACAAAAAGCATCACCGGTTCTGACTTCGGCACCAATGAACAGACAGTTCAGCTCATCCACGATCCGAGTGGAAATGTGATATTCGAAGGTCGTGCCGACTTCGGCAGCTAATTGAGATCACCTCACCGCTAGCGGCTTTCTATTTGGGTTCTGCACTGCAACCCAATCTTGTCGGTGGGGCATTGCTAGGTCGGCGTTGGATCCAATTCGTTGCGGGCGTTGCGAACATTTTCTTCCGACCCGAAGTCGAGATATTACGGCGGTGTTGTCACGGTCGGTTTGAGTCTGTGACCTGGAGATCACGAACTAGACAAATTCCGGAGAGACGCCCACCGGAGTCATTCGCAGGAGGCAGATTTCGGCACACCGTGTGTCTCCGTGAGAACCCTTCGGTTGGGTCCAGTTGAGTCGGGAACTACAGCAATCGCTCCGTCATCTATTTACTCGCGCTGACGTGTGAATTTGATATCACATGAGTCAAGCGACGCTCGGGAGTGGTCCCTACCGAAACTCCGATCTCTTCTCTGGCTACTATCTCGACGAGCGCGTCGCCGACCTCGACGCGTGGGACTGCGACGAGGAGGCCGCAGAAGCCTTCGAGCAGATACGCGACCTCTGGAACAAAGAGGGCTCGCTCCTCCCCTCCTACAACGAGGACGAACTGATCGATACGTGGATCGCCGAGATCGTCGACGTTCTCGGGTACGGCACGAGTTCCGAGGTGACCCTCCCGGACGGTGGCGGGTACGTCGACCGGCTGCTCTTCGAGAACGACGACGTGCGCCGCGAGGGGGCAAAGCGAGCGCTCGACGGCGATCACGAGGGACTGTTCTCGCGGGCGTCGGCGATTCTCGAAGCCAAACAGTGGGATGCAGACTTCGAGGCGCGCTTCGCCGAGCAGCGCTCCTACCGCGACGCTTCGCATCAGATCAAGTACTACCTCGAACGGACGCCGAGCGACCTCAAGTGGGGCGTGCTCACGGACGGGAAGAAGTGGCGACTCTACGGGACGAAAGACTACGAGACACAGACCTACTACGAGATCGACCTCCCGGAGATCCTCGAAAGTGGGAACCTAAAGGCGTTCAAGTACTTTTACGTCTTCTTCCGGCCAGAGGCATTCGTCGAGACGGCCGGAAGTTCGTTCCTCGACGACGTGTGGTCGGAGTCCGAAACGGCCGCACAGGAACTCGGTGAAGACCTCCAAGACAACGTGTTCCGGGCGCTGCGCGTACTCGGAAAGGGATTCGTCGAATCGAACGATCTCGACATCGATCCCGATGACGAGGCGGCTCGCGACGAGCTGAAAGAGCAGTCGCTCGTGCTCCTCTACCGGTTGATGTTCGTCCTCTACGCGGAGTCGCGGGGGCTGATCGATCCGGATGATTCCGACGCCAGCGAGGAGTATCACGAATACTTCAGCCTCGAAGCGAAGCGCGAGGAAATCATCGACGAGGTGGAAGGGCTTGATGTCGAGTCGGGCGACGCGTTTGACGACGAGTTCAGTCAGTACTCTTCGTCGATTTGGGGGCGGCTCTCCGAGCTGTTCGAGCTGATCGACGAGGGCGAGGAGGACCTCGACATTCCGCCGTACAACGGGGGCCTGTTCAGCCAAGACGATCACGCGTTCCTCGACGAACACGAGGTGAAAGATCCCTACATCGCGGAGGTGATCTTCTGGCTGTCGACGACGGAGAACGAAGAGGGCGACCACGTCCCCGCGGACTACGCCGACCTCGACACGCGGCACCTCGGGTCGATCTACGAGGGGCTTCTCGAACACGAGTTCCGGATCGCGGGCTCGGAGGGCGTCGCCGCGGTCTCGGAGGACGGCGGACAGGTGTGGAAGTCGGGCGGCGAGGTGTCGGTCGCGGACGCGGTCGAGGTCGTTGACGAGGGCGGGCTGTACGTCGTCAACGACGAGGGCGAGCGCAAGGCCACGGGCGCGTACTACACGCCCGACTACGTGGTCACCTACATCGTCGAGGAGACGGTCGATCCTCTCATAGCAGAGATCGACGCGGACCTCCGCGAGGAGGGGCTCGAACCGAGCGATCAGGAGTACTTCGTCGAGTTCTACCAAGAGGTGAAGGATCTGACGATCCTCGATCCGGCGATGGGATCCGGGCACTTCCTGACGAAGGCAACGGGGTACCTCACCGAGCAGGTGATGGCGGTCGTGCGTGAACAGGAGATCCAGTCGTACGACGAGCAGGACATCCGTCGGGAGATTTCCAAGGAGGTGATCTACGGCGTCGACCTGAACGGGATGGCGGTCGAGCTGTCGAAGCTCTCGATGTGGCTCGAAACGCTTGCGGCCGACCAGCCGCTCGCATTCCTCGATCACCACCTGAAGGCGGGGAACTCACTCGTCGGAAGCGACATCACGGAAGTGCTCTCGGAAGACGGCGGCGACGACGACACCGGACAGATCACGCTCACGCAGGCGTTCGCTCGCGTGCGACAGGACACGCTCGAACACGTGATGGATCTGATGGCGGATCTGCTCGCATTCGACAACGACTCCTTAGAGAGCGTGAAGTCGATGGAGGAACTGTACGACGAGATCCGCGACGATCCGCTGTATCAGCGCCTCTTCGAGTTGGCGAACGTCCATACCGCCGAGGAGTTCGGCTGCGACGTGCCTGACGACGCCTACGAGCAAATGGCCGGCGCGATTGAGGACGAAGACGACTGGGCGGAGATCAAGGAGACGGACTGGTTCAAGCCTGCGCAGGCGACCGCCGAGGAGCAGAACTTCTTTCACTGGGAGTTGGAGTTCCCTGAGGTGTTCTTTGATCTTGATGGCGAGAAGCTGGCGGGGGCGGGGTTCGATGCGGTTGTCGGGAATCCGCCGTATGTACGGCAAGAGCAGATAACTCAACTTAAGCCGTATCTGAAAGACTCCTACAGATCGTACGATAGCTCTGCCGATCTGTACGTGTACTTCATTGAGAAAGCAACGAGAACTCTCTCTACATCTGGCAACTTGGGATATATCACTTCAAATAAATTTATGAGAGCAGAATACGGCCAGAATATTCGAGAGTATCTAGCCAATAATGTGGGAATATCGAATCTATTGGATTTCGGTGAACTACCAGTATTTTCTGATGCGTCTACGTTCCCACTGATTTTTATTGGCAAAAACCATAGCCCAGAAAGGCAATCGGTTGCAGTTACCCGAGTTCGAACATTATCCTTCAATTCTCTCAAGGAATATGAGCAGGATCATCAGTATGAAGTTTCAGATACCGGGCTGAAAGCGACTGGCTGGTCACTCGCACCACAACGGATCGCTAGCATACACGATAAGATCGAACAGCAAAGCACAACTCTTGGAGACTATATTAACGATGAAATTCATTGGGGTATAAAAACGGGACTTAACGCGGCATTTGTGCTTGATAGCGAAACTCGGAACCAACTCATTTCACAACATAAGCAGTCCAGAGAATTGATTGAACCGCTTGTAGTTGGTGACGACATTCGTCAATACAATGTAGAATACAGCGACCGGTATCTACTTGTTATCCGATCTGGCTGGACCAGAAAACAATCGAATTCCGCCAATGAGAAGGATGCGTGGAGATGGTTTTCAGAACAATATCCTGCTATCGCAGATCATTTATCTGAATTTGAGGAGGATGCAAGGAAGAGATACGATCAAGGTGAATTCTGGTGGGAATTGAGGCCATGTGATTATTATCATGAATTTGAGGGGACGAAGATAATATATCCGGAAATAGCAATGTCACCCAGATTTGCGATTGATGATCAGAATTATTATCCAAATAATAAGTGCTACATAATACCTGAGGAGAACTACTTTTTATTAGGCGTACTTAACTCAGAGCTTTTATTTGAATCTGCAAAACTGAAAGTTTCTGTTCTCGGGGATGAACAAGATGGTGGCCGATTGGAGATGCGAACAGCACATATAAAGAACCTGCCAATTGTAGAGATATCTGGAGACGCCAATAGTGGTGACTTTACGCATTTGCAGGAGCAGTTAGAAGATCGTGATTTTGACTGGGATCCAGAGTTTTCTGATCAAGTTCGGGCGAATGATGATAGTATTCTTAGAGAGTATGTCGGGTGGTTAGCGCGTCAACTCTCAGAGTTCCATTCACAACGATTCCGGCTGAATACCAATCTCCGTGATTATATTACTCGGCAGGGGAATATATCAATAACTGATTCTGGGCTCCCCCAACCAGTTTCCAGAGCAGATAACCGTCTTACAGACACCGCGGGTTCATATCCAAGCCTCCGAATCGGCACCGCCACCGTCGATCGCGAATCCCCCAACACGGTCCTGATCAAGGCGACTGCTCGCTACAAGCCCGACGATGAGGACCGCGAGAGCCGACCAGAGGGAGGCTCTCGGACTGCCGGAACGGTCGAAGCCCGTGGAGGTGCCCTCGAGACCGACCGTTGGGGCTACACCGAGACGGACTACCTGCCAGCCTTCCGAATCACGGACCTCACGGATCGGGAGGCGGACCTGATCGAACACTTCGTGCCGGTCGCTGTCGACGAGGCGGGCGGCTTCGCGAACTTCCGGGAGACGGCGACGAAGACGAACTCGCTTGTCGATCGGCTGAAGGCGATCGAGTTGCCTGATGTCGACGACGTGGCCGACGACCTGGAGAACTACCTCCGGACGGTCGAGCGCGCCGAGGAACTTGACGAGAAGATCGAGAAGACTGACGACCTGATCGACGAGATCGTCTACGAGCTGTACGGTCTCACCGACGAGGAGATCGAGATTGTTGAGGAGGCGGTCGGAGAGTAGAGTTCGAACGCGAACGAGCAAAGCGAGTTCGCGCTTTTTGGTCGAGATTTTTCCGTGAGTAGTCGCGAGCGAAGCGAGCGACTCGACTCGGAAAAAGGTCGGAGTGAGGCGGTCGGAGAGTAGGGTTTGAACGCGAACGAGCAAAGCGAGTTCGCGCTTTTTGGTCGAGCTTTTTCCGTGAGTAGTCGCGAGCGAAGCGAGCGACTCGACTCGGAAAAAGGTCGGGCTGAAAGGACCTCCAATGGCCACAAGAGCGTCTCACCCCGCAGGATGTCCGATCGGTCTAGAACTGACCGTTTCGACGTTTCCCGCACCCCTGTCTCGGGTAGTTCCGCGCTGACGACGAAGCTTGGTAAGTAGCGACAGAACGCTTATTCCGGCGTGCTCACTACTGGCAGGTATGAGCACGGGACGCGAGATCCGCCTGATCGAGGAGGACGAGGGCGGGTGGTCGGCTATCGACGAGGATCTCGGTGTCGCCTCCTGCGGAGATACTCGTGAGGAGGCGTTGGAGATGCTCGACGAGGCGGTCGCGCTGCACACTGGTGAGGCCGGCGAGCCCGTTACTGACGAGGACTTGGAGGAACTGGGCCTCGATCCTGACGAGGTATCGGATGAGGTCGGGGTCCCTGACGCACCGTGGTTCGACGATGCGAACGAGACGGCTTGACAGTGGTCCGCCAGCGATTCACCGGTCGGGATATTGTCTCTGTGCTGACCGACATGAACTACACGCCCGTTGACCGGACGGGAAGCCACCTCAAACTCCGATACGTCCACCCCGAAACATGCGAGACGCGGAACGTCACGGTCCCGCTCGGGCACGAGATCAGCGGCGACACCCTCCGAAACATCGCCGACCAGTGCGGTGCCGACGACTTCCACGCGTGGTGTGAGTGGATCGACGAGCATCGCTGATCACTCGAAGACGACTTCTCCGGGCTCGACGAACTCGCCCGTCTGCTTGTCACGAACGTAGCTGTACGCGGGATGGATGTTCCGCGCGGCACAGCGACTACAGTACCAGTGGTCGGTTCGAGACTGGACCGACGTGCCGCTGTGGCCGACCGGACACTCCAGTCGCCACGAGTCAGCGACCGAGGTGTTCGAACCGCCGTCGAGATGGTTCATAGCGCATCCCCCGAACGCGTTTTTCGGGAGCTAGACGGCGCTGAAACTACTGATAATGGAATCCAGTAAGAATTTTGATGGGACCGCTGAGAGTCGAACTCAGGTCCTACGGACCCCATCCGCAGAGGATACCACTACCCCACGGTCCCGAAGTGCATCCGGAAAGATGAGAGTCCGGTAATTAAGAACTTCGTTTCGCACGTCGCATCGCGACCACAGCTCTCGACTCCAGTACGGTCAATCGATCAGACGAGCACGCGCTCCAACGAGACGACGACGCCGGACTCCGCGTCCGGGTCGCCGACGAGCCGGCCGAGACACACCGCGGCTCCGTCGGGCGTGAAACAGGCGACGAGGGGGCCATCGTCGTCGGCGTCGGCGGCGTCGGCTCCGTCCGGACTCGGGGGTTCGGCGACCGCCTTCGCTGCGGGATCGTCGACACTGATCACGCCGGGCGCGTACACGGGCGCACCGGTCGCGACGTTCCGGGCCGCCGACGGTGCGATGGTGACCGCCGGGAGGTGAACCAGCGCGTCCTCGGCCGGCCGAACGACCTCTCGAAGGAGCGCGTCGTCGCCGTCTTCCGCCCACGCAAGGGCGTCGACGAGGTCGTGCAGCGTGTGGAGGTCGCGGTCGTCGAACGGGTCGGTCGCGCTCCGGCGGAGGTGTCCCATGTGCGCGCCCACGCCCGTCGCGAGTCCGAGGTCGTGACACAGTTTCCGGATGTACGTTCCGGACTCACATCGAACCCGAAGCAACGCCTGCCGCCCGTCGATCTCCAGCACGTCAATGTCGTCGACGGTTCGCGTTCGGAGCCGGCGCGTCACCGCGCTCTTTCGCGGAGGCTTCTGATATATCTCCGCCTCGAACTCGGCGACTACCTCGCGGAAATCGTCGGGCGCGGGGCCGTGAAGCTCCAGCACCGCGACGTACTCCTTGCGGCCTTCGAGAAAGACCTGTGCCGCCCGCGTCGCGGTGCCGGTGAGCGCGGGCAGACAGCCGGTGACTTTCGGATCGAGGGTCCCCGAGTGCGCGACGCCATCGATCGACTCGCCTTCGGGATCGATCGCGGCCAACGTGTCGTTGATCGCGTCCCGCGTCCACGCGGAGACTTGGTGTGAAGACGGACCAGCGGGCTTGTCGAGGTTGACAACGCCGAACCGGAGCAGCTCCGGGACGGTCCGCTCCTCGGGGGGAGCGCGAAGGCGCGTGGCGTCCGTGTCGTCTGGATTGCGGGTCATGATCGAGATCTGGTCGCGCGCTCAGAAGTCGTAGCTGACGCCCTCGATGGGTGCCTTCCCCTCGTCCTCGTCGGGATCGTACGCGTCGATCGTCGCGACGAGGGCGTCGATGAAGCGGTCCGGTCCCCAGCGGGCGGTGTTATAGGCTGCGTCGTAGATCGACAGGTCGTCGATGTCGATGTCGTAGTACGCTTGGTATCGCTTCCGCTCGGACGCCTCGCGGCGTTCCGTCTCGGCTTTTGCGCGATCGACCGGCTTGTCCTCTCGGTCGGCGATCCGTTCGGCTCGGATCGCGATCGGCGCGTCGAACCAGAAGCGGAAGTCGGCCGCGTCGTCGGAGAGCCACCCGGCCAGCCGCGATTCGAGGACTACGTCGTCGTGGGTCGTGGCGATCTCGTGGAGCCGGCGGTCGAGGTCGCGGTCGATCTGCGGGTCCTTCTCAGCGAATTCGTTGAACTCGACGGGTGTCATGTCGCGTTCGGCCGCCATCTCGCGGAAGATGTCGCCGCCGGAGACGTGACCGAGACCGAGCCGGTCGGCGAGCGCCGTGGCGTTCGTGCTCTTCCCGCTTCCCGGCGGGCCGGAGACGGTGATCAACATATCGCTACTCCGCGGGTATCGTTCAAAACGGTTGTCGTTCGCCGCTCCCGACGAGCGCGGCGAGCGACGGCGGTCCCCGTTACTGGTCCCGAGTCGCCGCCGTCATCGACCACACGGCGACGAGCCCGAGCAGGATCGCGGGAACAAGCGGCAGCGCGAGGTACGTCGCGAAGAATGTGAACCCGAACGCGCCGGCGGCGTACGGATACACGTAGATGATCCCGGGGATAACGAGGACGCACGTGAAAAGAACCGCCGTCAGCGCCCACCCCTTCCGTCCGAATCCGTCGGCGTCGGGCTCATTGGTGGCGTCGTCGGCGTCGGGATCAGAACTCACTGTCGGGTTTTACCACCACCTTGCCAAAGCCCTCACGGTTCTCTATCAGTTCGTGCGCGCGAGCGGCCTCGCTCATCGGGAGCACCTCGCGGATCCGCGGTTCGAACGTGCCGTCCCAGACGAGCTGCAATGCGTCGTCCACCTCGCCGGGAGTCGCCATCGTCGAGCCGATCACCGACAGCTGGTTCCAGAATATTCGGTTGAGCCCCGCTCCCGGGTTCGGGCCGGTGGTCGCCCCGCACGTGACGAGCCGTCCGCCCTTCGCCATCGACTTCAGCGAGTCAGGATACGTCGCCTCACCGATGTGATCGACCACGACATCGACCCCGCGTTTCCCGGTCATCTCGGCGATTTCGTCGGCGAAGTCGTTCGCCTCGTAGTCGATGACGTGGTCGGCCCCGCAATCTTCGGCGTGCGAGAGCTTGTCTTCCGTGGAGGCGGTCGCGAACACCTCACAGCCCGCGTGGTCGGCGATCTGGACCGCCGCGTGGCCGACGCCGCCCGACGCGCCGAGCACGAGCACTTTCTCGCCCGCCTCGATATCAGCTCGCGTGTGGAGCATCCGCCACGCGGTCTGGAAGACCAGTGACGCGGAACCGGCGACCTCCCAGTCGACGCCCGACGGGACGGGAACGAGATTTTCGGCGGGCACCGCGGCCGTCTCGGCGTGCACGCCCCGGACGTGTTCGCCGATGATGTGGAACGAGGCGCAAAGCGACTCCTCGCCGCTTCGGCAGAACTCGCACTCCCCGCACGAGACGCCGGCGCTCACGGCCACGTGATCGCCCGGCTCGAACCGCGTCACTCCCTCGCCGACGGCCTCGACGACTCCCGCCGCGTCGCTGCCGGGGATGTGCGGCATTTCTAGGTCGATACCGGGCATGCCGCGCCGGGTCCAGATATCGAGATGATTCAACGCGCCCGCCTTGACGTCTACGAGCACCTCGCCGCGGTCGGGCTCCGGGTCCGGGAACTCGCCGTACTCGATCACGTCGCGGTCGCCGTGGGAATCGAATTGGACTGCTTGCACACTGTTTACCACCCGCGGCACCCACTAAACAGTACGCCAACCGGCCGTGATTTCGTCCCACGGTACATCCTCTCATCCGCGCGGTATCGGCGTATTCACCCGCGGCTTTCGTGATGTTTAAGTACCGAAGGCGGGTCCGTACGGATGCACGAACTGCAGGGGTACCGGGCCCCGAGTCCGAGAGGGCGATGATACGACGCGAGTTGCGGTAGCCAAGCTTGGCCCAAGGCGCAGGGTTGCTAACTCTGTGGCGTCACTGCCTCCGGGGTTCGAATCCCCGCCGCAACGCTCGAACGGACCGAGTACCGCCGGAATCGCGCCGGCAGGGCTCACGACAACCAACACATGAGCACGGAAGAATCACAGGACGACTCGCCGGAGGAGGAAGAAGACCTCCAGTACTTCGTCCGGATCGGGGGCGCGGACCTCGACGGGACGAAGACGGTCGAGCGAAGCCTGTCCGAACTCGACGGCATCGGCACGCGCACGGCGCGGCTGGTCGCCGAGAAGGCCAACGTGGACCGCAACGCCACGTTCGGTCTCCTCGACGAGGGTGACATCGACGCGGTGGTCGACATCGCAGAGAACCTCGAAGACCACGTCCCGTCGTGGATGACGAACAGACAGAACGACTTCTACTCCGGAGAGACGACGCACCTCGTCGGCACCGACGTCAGCGAGAAGCGTCGTCACGACATCAACCGGATGAAGATCATCGAATCGTACAAGGGCGTTCGCCACAAGCGCGGCCAGAAGGTACGCGGCCAGCGCACGAAGTCCACGGGCCGCTCCGAGGGCACCATCGGCGTCAACGTCGAAGAGATCCGCGAGGAGATGGCGGAAGACGAAGCGGGTGACGAGGAATGAGCACCGGCAAGAACACCAAAGGCTACGAGACGCCGAACCACCCGTACCAAGGCGAGCGGATCGCCGAGGAGTCGGACCTCCTCTCGCGGTACGGCCTGAAGAACAAAGAGGAATTCTGGCGCGCCCAGTCCGAACTGCGCAGTATGCGCCGCGAGGCGCGGCGACTGCTCGGCGAGGCTCAGGGCGACGTCGACGCCGCCCAGGAGGCCGGCTCGGAGTTCGTCGCACGGCTCCGCCGCATCGGCATCCTCGGCGACAACGACGACATCTCGACGGTCCTGTCACTCGACGTGACGGACCTGCTCGAACGCCGTCTCCAGACGGTCGTCTACCGGCAGGGTCTCGCGTCCTCGACGCAGCAGGCCCGCCAGTTCCTCGTCCACGGCCACATCACCGTCGACGGGGCGCGCGTGACGCGCCCCTCGGTGAAGGTCGACGTGGCCGACGAGGGAACCATCGACTTCGACGAGAACAGCCCGCTCGCGGACGATCTCCACCCCGAGCGCGCGGAGTCACAGGAGTAACTAACCATGAGTGAATCCGAGGACGGAAAGTGGGGAATCGCCCACGTGTACGCATCGTTCAACAACACGCTCATCACGGTCACCGACGAGACGGGAGCCGAGACGATCGCCAAGTCGTCCGGCGGCACCGTGGTGAAACAGAACCGCGACGAGGCGTCGCCGTACGCCGCCATGCAGATGGCGGAAGTCGTCGCCGAGCGCGTCAAAGACGCCGGCTTGGAGGGCGTGCACGTTCGCGTGCGCGGCCCGGGCGGCAACCTCAACAAATCCACCGGTCCCGGTGCGCAGGCGACGATCCGAGCGCTCTCGCGCGCTGGCGTCGAGATCGGCCGGATCGAAGATGTCACGCCTATCCCGCACGACGGGACGAAGGCACCGAAGAACAAGCGAGTCTGACATGAGTGACGCAGATTTCGACGTTGAGTACGTCGAACGGGACGAACGCAGCGCGCGGGTGTTGATCCGCGGGCTCACTCCGGCGTTCGCGAACGGCATCCGCCGCGCGATGATCGCCGACGTCCCGACGTTCTCGATCGACACCGTTCGGTTCGTCGAGAACTCCTCCGTCATGTTCGACGAGATGATCGGCCTGCGGCTGGGGCTCATTCCCCTCACGACCCCGCTCGACGACTTCGAGGTCGGCGACGAGGTCACGCTCGCACTCGACGTCGAGGGGCCCGCGACGGCCTACTCAGGCGACATCGAGAGCGCCGATCCGCTGGTCGAGGTCGCAGACGACAACGTCCCGATCATCGAGCTGAAGGAGGGACAGCGGCTGGAGTTCGAGGCTGACGCGGTGTTAGACACCGGAAAGGAGCACGCCAAACACCAAGGCGGCGTCTCCGTCGGCTACCGACACCTCCAGCGCATCGCCGTCGATGGCGACCGCGGCGAGTTCGACGAGGACGAGTCGCAGATCCTCCGTGGCGTCGTCGAGACGCCAGAGGGCGACGTCGTGCTCACGGACGAGTTCGACAACGACCTCTCAAACCGGTACCCCGGCAAGGAAGTCAGCGTCGAGGATGTCCCCGGTACGTTCGTCTTCCATATCGAGACGGACGGATCGTTCAGCGTCGAGGAACTGCTGCTCCGCGCGATCGACTCCCTCGAGGAGCGCGCGGACGAACTACAGACGAAAGTCACGGTCTAACGTAATGACGGACCTTCGAACCACCCGGTCGGCGCTCGCCCCTGCCCGCAGTCGCGACGCCGACGCTCGCGCCGCCGAACGGTCGCGTGGTCCCGGTGACACCGGGACCGAAAGTGGTTTGAAGGGAGCCGGATTACGCAGGAGTGCACGCAGGGATAGCCAAGTCAGGCCAACGGCGCAGCGTTCAGGGCGCTGTCCTGTAGAGGTCCGCAGGTTCAAATCCTGCTCCCTGCACTCCGTTTTCAACGAACTCTCCACACAGGAGGGACAGCTATGAGTAGCAAGACGAATCCGAAATTACAGAACCTCATCGCCGATCTGAAGTCGGTTTCGCGCGATTCCGGAGCCAACGTGTGGCTGGATATCGCGGACCGACTGGAGAAGCCACGGCGCACGCACGCTGAGGTCAACCTGGGCCGTATCGAACGATACGCGCAGGAAGACGAGACGGTCGTCGTCCCCGGCAAGGTGCTGGGCAGCGGTGTGCTTGAAAAGAACGTCACCGTCGCCGCCGTCGATTTCTCGGGAACTGCCCGCACGAAGATCGACCAGGCCGGCGAAGCGGTGTCACTCGAACAGTTCGTCGAACAGAACCCCGAAGGAAGCAACGTCCGGGTGATTCGATGAGTCTCGCGAAGATCGACGCGGATGTCGTCGTCGACGCCCGCGACTGCATCCTCGGCCGCGTCTCCTCGGAGGTCGCCCAGCGCGCCCTCGCCGGGGAGTCCGTCGCCGTCGTCAACGCCGAACACGCCGTCATCACCGGCAACGAAGAGGCGACGATGGAGACGTACCACACCCGCGCGGAGCTCGGCTCCGACAGTGGCCCGTACTACCCGAAGCGCCCCGACCGGATCTTCAAGCGTGCCATTCGCGGCATGCTGCCGTACAAGACGGAAGACGGCCGCGAGGCGCTTTCGAACGTTCGCGTCTACGTGGGTAACCCCTACGAGCGCGACGACGACGCCGAGAGCGTCGTCCTCGACGGTACCTCGCTGGACCGACTCTCGAACATCAAATTCACCACGCTCGGTGACATCTCCGAGTCTCTGGGAGCTAACGTCACATGGTAACGAACACCTCAGGCAAGAAGAAGACGGCCGTCGCTCGCGCAACGGTGCGCGACGGCGAGGGCCGCGTTCGCATCAACTCCCAGCCCGTCGAGCTGGTCGAACCGGAGCAGGCACGGCTCAAGATGCTAGAACCGTTCCGAATCGCCGGCGAGGAGCTTCGCGACGGCGTCGACATCGACGTCTCCGTCGAGGGCGGCGGCTTCAGCGGTCAGGCCGACGCCGCTCGCACCGCCATCGCGCGCGGGATCGTTCAACATCTCGGCGACGCGGAGCTGCGCGACGCCTACATGAACTTCGACCGAACGCTCCTGGTCAACGACGTTCGCCAGTCCGAACCCAAGAAGTGGGGCGGACCGGGTGCGCGTGCTCGCTACCAGAAGTCCTACCGCTGAGGTGATCCAGTTATGATGATCCCCGTTCGGTGTTTCACGTGCGGCAACGTCGTGGGTGAACACTGGGAAGAATTCAAGGAGCGAGCCCGCGAGGGCGACGAGGACCCCGGCGCGGTTCTCGACGAACTCGGCGTCGACCGGCACTGCTGTCGCCGGATGATGGTCAGCCACCGGGACCTCGTCGACGTCGTCTCCCCGTACCAGTAACATGTCTGCACAACGATATAATCGATACGAGAAGGCGCGCATCCTCGGTGCAAGAGCGCTGCAGGTGTCGTACGGTGCGCCCGTGCTGATCGAGTCTGACCAGACGGAGCCCATTCTCGTCGCCGCGGAGGAGTACGACGCGGGTGTGCTCCCCTTCACCGTCCGACGGGAGGGTGAGAAATGACGCGAATCACGAGCGTCTCGCTGCGCCGCGTGCTCGACTCGCGGGGCAACCCGACGGTCGAGGCCGACGTGCTCACCGAGTCCGGCGGCTTCGGTCGGGGAGCGGCCCCGAGCGGGGCGTCCACCGGCGAGTACGAGGCGATCGAACTGCCGGCGAGCGAGGCGATCGCGAAGGCCCGAGAGCACGCCGTTCCGCGGGTCGAAGGGCTCTACGCCGGCGACCAGCGCGCCGTCGACAACGCCCTGCGCGCGGCCGACGGCACCGACGACTTCTCCGCGATCGGCGCGAACAGCGCGGTCGCGATCTCGATGGCGGCCGCGAAGGCCGCCGCCGACGTGCTCGGCGCGCCGTTGTACCAGCACCTCGGCGGCGCGTTCCGCGGCGACAACTTCCCCGTTCCGCTCGGCAACGTCGTCGGCGGCGGCGAACACGCCAAAGAGGCCACGCACATTCAGGAGTTTCTCGCCGCACCCGTGGGTGCGCCGAGCGTCTCCGAGGCCGTCTTCGCGAACGCCGCGGTCCACGCGTCGGTCGCGGACGTGCTCGACGAGCGCGGCGTCCCGGCGGCGAAGGGCGACGAGGGCGCGTGGGCACCGCCGATATCGGACGCGGACGCGTTTGAGGTCGTCGAGGAGGCGGTCGACCGCGTCGAGAGCGAGGTGGGCTTCGAGATCCGCTTCGGGCTCGACATGGCAGCCGCGGAGCTGTACGACGACGACCGCGAGGCGTACGTGTACGGCGACGAGACGAAGTCGACGGACGAGCAGGTCGAGTACGTCGCCGGACTCGTCGACGAGTACGACCTCGCGTACGTCGAGGATCCCCTCGACGAGAACGACTACGAGGCGTTCGCGGAGCTGACGGACCGGGTCGGCGACCGGACGCTGATCTGCGGTGACGACCTGTTCGTCACCAACGTCGAACGACTCCGGGAGGGGATCGACGTCGGCGCGGCAAACAGCATCCTGATCAAGCCGAATCAGATCGGGACTTTGTCGGACGCGTTCGATGCGGTCGAACTCGCCGCCCGAAACGGGTACGAGACGGTTATCTCTCACCGCTCGGGCGAGACGGAGGACACGACCATCGCACACCTCGCCGTGGCGACCGACGCCGGCTACATCAAGACCGGCACGGTCGGCGGCGAGCGCACTGCCAAGCTGAACGAACTGGTCCGCATCGCGGACGGCGCGGTATGACGGACACCCACACGCATGAGTGAAGACAACGACGCGGTCGAACTCGACGACGCGGAGACCGAGGCGGTCGACGCGGCGGTCGAGGAGGAGGCCGACACGACCGAAGAACCGACCGCCGACGCGGCCGCCGACGGGGCGTCCGCCGACGCCGAACCCGGAGACGCCGAATCCGCCGAGGCCGCCGACGTGACGGCGGATGCGGACGACGATGTCGCAGACGAGGAGGAGACCTCCCCGTTCGACGACAACGTCATGCCCGACGACGATGTCGACCTGCTGATCCCCGTCGAGGACTACCTCTCCGCGGGTGTCCACATCGGGACCCAGCAGAAGACGAAGGACATGGAGCGGTTCATCCACCGCGTCCGCGACGACGGCCTGTACGTGCTCGACGTGAGCACGACGGACCAGCGCATCCGCACCGCCGCGGACTTCCTCGCGAACTACAATCCCGAACAGATCCTCGTCACGTCTTCGCGGCAGTACGGTCGGTTCCCAGCCGAGAAGTTCGCGGACGCCATCGGCGCTCGCGCCCGCACGGGACGGTTCATCCCCGGCACGCTGACGAACCCCGACTACGCCGGCTACATCGAGCCGGACGTCGTTGTGGTGACCGACCCGATCGGCGACGCACAGGCCGTCAAGGAGGCCATCACCGTCGGCATTCCCGTGATCGCGATGTGCGACTCCAACAACCAGCTGTCGAACGTCGACCTGGTCATCCCGACCAACAACAAGGGTCGACGCGCGCTGTCGGTCGTCTACTGGCTGCTCGCCAACGAGACGCTCGACCGCCGCGGCGCTGACACCGTCTTCGCGCTCGACGATTTCGAAGACGACCTCTGAGACGGCGTTTCACGTTCGAGTTCGACTTTTCTGCGACTACAGGAGATCGATCGTGAGAGGGTAGTCCCACGTCTCTCCGCCTGCGGCTTTCACTGCCCCGATGACGACCAGCACGGTATTGACGACGCCGAGGGCGGGAAACACCAGAAACCCGATTCCGGCGAGCGCGAACGCGACTGTGAGCGCGACGAACGAATAGATCGCGAAGCAGATCTGCCAGTTGATCGCGTTCCGCGCGTTCTCTCTGACGAAGGCGTCCTCGGTGACGACGTAGATCACGAGTGGACCGGCGATCCACGCGAACAGCGCGAGAACGTGTGCGATCGCGGCAAAGGCCGTGTTTCTGCTCGATCCGCTGACTCCGACGCCCGCTGCTGTGGATGCCATGGGCCCGATACCGCCGGTTTCGTATATAAGCCGACCACGTCACGTTACCCGGCCGCTACTCTTCGGCCACTGGTTCCGGCTCCGACTGCGCGTGCTCGTCTAACGCCCACCGCGACTCGATCTCGCGGTTCGCGAGCACGATCCGGTTCCCGTCGTCCGAGTCGATACGCGTCTTCCGCAGTTCGATCGCGGCGACGGTCCCCGTCACGCCTTTCGCTTCGATGCGGTCGCCGGGGTTGAAGTCCGGATCCCGAAGGAGGTAGACGCCCGCGACGGTGTCCTCGATCATCTCTGAGAGGGCGTAGGAGACGCCGAGCGCGATGAAGCCGACGGCGGTCCCGAGACTGGCCGCGACGTCACCCATCCCGACGACCTTCAGGAACGTGAGCCCGACGCCGAACCACAGGAAGATGGCGACGACCGTGACGAGCAGGTTCCCGATCAGCGCCCGATCGCCGGCGTAGATCCGTCCGACTGACCGGTCGACGATCGCGAGCACGATCCGAACGACTACGTACGCGAGCGTGAGGAAGACCAGCCCCGAGAGAACGCGCGGGACCGCGGCGGCAAGTCCGTTGAGGAACCCCCGAAGGGACTCCGCAAGTAGGTTTGAGAGGATCTGCATGGCACACGCGACGGGAGCGACAGACGAAAAGGTGGGGGGACTGCGGAGGATGTCGCCCGGGGACCAAGCGCAACGCCTGTAAGCACGCGGAGAGAGGAGATTCGTATGACCGTCTGTGACGCGCCGGGGAAGGTGTACCTCTTCGGCGAACACGCCGTCGTGTACGGCGAGCCGGCCGTGCCCGCGGCGATCGAGCGCCGAGCAACCGTGTCCGCCGAGCCCCGTGGCGACGATCACGTCCGCGTCGAGGCCGAGGATCTCTCGCTCGACGGGTTCACCGTGGAGTACGCGGGCGGCACGGAGGTCCGACCGGACGTCGACGTGCCGACCCCACTCGTCGAGGCCGCGATGGGCTACGTCGACGCCGCGGTCAGACAGGCCCGAGATGCGGCGAACGCTCCCGACGCCGGATTCGACATCACGGTCGAGAGCGACATCCCGCTCGGGGCCGGGCTGGGTTCCTCGGCGGCCGTGGTCGTCGCCGGGATCGACGCGGCGACCCGCGCGCTCGGCAACCCTCTCGAACCGCGCGAACTGGCCGACCGGGCGTATCACGCGGAGTACGAAGTACAGGACGGACAGGCCTCGCGCGCCGACACATTCTGCTCGACGATGGGCGGTGCGGTCCGGGTCGAAGGCGACAACTGCGAGCCGATAGACGCTCCCAACCTTCCGTTCGTCGTCGGCTTCGACGGCGGTGCCGGCGACACCGGAGAGCTGGTCGCCGGCGTCGGGAAACTCCGGGAGGAATACGCGTTCGCCGCCGACACGGTCACGGCGATCGGTGACATCGTCCGAACTGGCGAAGACCTGCTCGCGGACGCGGATCCGGGCGGAGACCCATCGCCGGCGACGCTTGAGGAACTCGGCGAACTGATGGATTTCAACCACGGACTCCTCGCCGCGCTCGGTGTCTCCGCGCGCTCGCTCGACACGATGGTGTGGGCCGCCCGAGACGCGGGCGCGCACGGCGCGAAGCTCACGGGTGCCGGCGGGGGCGGCTGTATCGTCGCGCTCGATCCGAGCGATCAGACGGAGACCGCGCTCTCGTTCACGCAGGGCTGTGAGGTGACGTTTCGGGCGTCGCTCGCGACGGAGGGCGTCCGGGTGGTGGAGCCGTGATGGGCGGTGGACCGACCTCCGATTCCGACGCGTCGACACCGCCCGTCGTGCTCAAGCTTGGTGGAAGCCTGATCACAGAGAAAGACCGGTCCGAGACGCTCGACGACGCGGCGCTCGACGCGGCCTGCGACTCGATCGCCGCGGCTCGCGATGACGGATCGGTCTCGCGACTCGTGGTCGTTCACGGCGGCGGTAGCTTCGGGCATCACCACGCGAGCGAGCACGGCGTCTCGACGACTGCAGGCACGAGCGACGTAGACGCGGTGATGGACATCCACGGTGCGATGACGACTCTGAACCGACACGTTCTCGCCCGGCTTCACGAGCGAGGTGTGCCGGCCGTTCCGGTTCACCCGCTTTCGGTCGCTGCCCGCCCCGACGGCGCGAGCGGCGACCTTGACCTTCCGAGCGCCTCGACGGCGACCTTGCTCGACGAGGGGTTCGTTCCCGTGCTCCACGGCGACGGCGTCGCCACCGCTGGGGCGGGTGTGACCGTCGTCTCTGGCGACGAACTGGTCGTCGAACTGGCGACCGCGCTCGGTGCGAAACGTGTCGGCGTCTGTTCGACGGTCCCGGGCGTTCTCGATGTCGACGGTGACGTGATCGACGCGATAGACGCGTTCGAACCGGTCGCCGACGCGCTCGGTGCGAGCGACGCGACCGACGTTTCTGGTGGAATGGCGGCGAAGGTCCGCGAACTTCTCGATCTCGACGCGCCGGCACAGGTGTTCGGTGCGGACGGCCTCGCGGCGTTCCTGCGGGGCGACGACGCCGGCACACGGATCGACGGCGGATCTGAGTGACTGTTCGTTGCGCACGTCGACCCCGGATCAGTGCGAAAGATTGTGTTGGGTCGTCCTACGACTCTCTGATCTGCTCCGTTCCTCTGATGATGCACACGTGCCCACCGTCGGTCGTGTGAGTCAACGACAACTGCTCGCGGATCCGACACCCGTCCGGTGTCTCGACTGTCGCCTCCCCGGTCCAGTGGCCGTCGTCGCTCACGCTCGGTAAGACTGTGTGACTAAAACGCTCAATTTCGTCGTCGGGGTAGAACTCCTCCCAGTGGGTGCCGACCAACTCGCCGACTTCGACGCCGTACACCGAGGCGTACGGGTCGTTGGCGAACAGGTAGGTCCCGTCGGAATCGAGGATCGCGATCGGCTCGCTCGCTGCTTCCAGTGCGGCGACGCTCCGTTCGACGTGTTCACTGAGCCGGTGGTGGTCCACAGCGTTTCGAATCCGATTGATGAGCACCTCGTACTGGTCCGTGCTGCCCCGTTTCTGCAGGTAGTCGGTGACGCCCGCCGAGATGGCTTCGCTTGCGACTTCCTCGCTTCCCTTTCCGGTGAAGAGCACGAACGGGAGTTCGGGATCGGTCTCGCGCACGTCTTCGAGGAAGTCGATACCCGTGCCGTCCGGAAGGTCATAATCGGAGACGACCGCATCGACCGGCCCCGCTTCGAACCGGCGCTTCGCGTCCGCGATCGTCCGTGTCGATTGGTGTTCGAACCTCGGATCGAGACGGTCGAGATACGACGCGGTGAGGTCGGCGAACGCACTGTCGTCTTCGACGTGGATGACCCGTATCGTCGTATCCGTCCTCACTCGTCCGAGCATACGTGAAGTTGCAGCGACCCGAACAATAAACGCTTGCCTCGGCGCACCGAGCACCGTACCGAACTCTTATTCGACTCACCACCCTGCGTTCGGGCATGAACGAAGCGGACGTGCGCGAGCGGCTCGCGACCGTGCAGGATCCCGATCTCCACGATGACATCGTCTCCCTCGGGCTGGTGAACCACATCGATATCGACACCGAGGCGGGCGTCGTCCACGTGTCGCTGGCGCTCGGTGCGCCCTTCTCGCCACACGAGTCCGAGATTGCCGGTGACGTGCGGGACGCGCTCGCGGACACCGACCTAGATGTCGAACTGTCAGCGTCGATTCCGGACGACCTCTCGGCGGACGATCAGGTCCTTCCGGGCGTCCAAAACGTGATCGCGGTCGCCTCCGGAAAGGGCGGAGTCGGAAAGTCGACGATGGCGGTCAACATCGCGTCGGGGCTCTCTGCGCTCGGCGCGCGCGTCGGACTGTTCGACGCAGACGTGTACGGGCCGAACGTCCCGCGGATGCTCTCGGCCGAGGAGCGTCCGCAGACCGACGGCGAGACGATCGTCCCGACCGAGAAGTTCGGTGTGAAACTGATGAGTATGGACTTTCTCACCGGCGAAGACGACCCCGTCATCTGGCGCGGTCCGATGGTTCACAAAATCATCACCCAACTCGTGGAGGACGTAGAGTGGGGCGAGCTTGACTACCTCGTGATGGACCTGCCGCCGGGCACCGGCGACACCCAACTCACGATCCTCCAGACGCTCCCGCTCACCGGGGCTGTGATCGTCACCACCCCGCAAGAGGTCGCGCTCGACGACGCGGTGAAGGGTCTGCGGATGTTCGGGAAACACGACACCAACGTGCTCGGCGTCGCCGAGAACATGGCCGGCTTCCGGTGTCCGGACTGCGGCGGCTTCCACGAAATATTCGGCTCCGGCGGCGGAAAGGCGCTCGCGCAGGAACACGATCTCCCGTTCCTCGGTGGCGTCCCCCTCGATCCCGCGGTCCGCACCGGCGGCGACGACGGCAACCCGGTCGTGCTTGACGACGGCGAGACCGCTGACGCGTTCAAACTGATCGTCGAGAACGTCGCGAACAACGCCGGTATCGTCCGCCGACGCGAAGCGTCCGAGAGCCGATGACCGGCGACAACGAAGCGGACCGAGACGACCGGAACGGTGAGCCCGCAGATCCGCTCGACGCCGCCGGCGTCGACCCAGTAGTGCCCGACTCGGCGGCGAACGCCGCCACCGACGACGTCACCGACGACGCCGCGGTTCGAGCCTTTCTCCGTGACATCGCGAACGACGTTCGCGGCGACAGCTCTGAGAGTCAGCAGCTCTCGGCGATCCTCTACCGCGTATCGGATCTGTATGATCCGAACGAGCAGACGTCGCCGGAGGAGATCTACCTCAACGTCCGTCACATCATGCAGATCAAAGCACAGAGCGGTATCGAGCGGTGAGGATCGGCCGGGAACTCACATTCGTTGCGTATACACGTCTCTCACATCTGTTCGAGACGGTATGCGCGGGACCGGATTCGAACCTCAGTCACTCCGCTTCGCTCCGTTCCCTGCTTCGAATCCTCATCGGGATGCTTCTCCTCGCGAAATGCTCGGAGAAGCATGCGTGGGACCGGATTCGAACCGGAACAAGACGGTCGCTCACTTCGTTCGCGCTGCGTCTTGCAGGGTTCGAACCGCCCCTGCTCTTCGCTCACTTCGTTCACTCATGCGCGGGACCGGATTCGAACCGGCGGACCCCTACGGGATAGCGTCCTAAGCGCTACGCCTTTGGCCTGGCTCGGCAACCCGCGCGCGAACTACCGTATCCGGGTGGCGCAAAAATAGCTGTCGCTCCGGGGCGCTCTCGGCCCCGCACTCAGCGATCGGAACCGAACGGGAGCCGATCTAGGAGCGCGTCGATGTCGGTCCGATCGAGAATCTGCTCGGCGATCACCACCGACACCATCCCGAGCCCGATTCCGACGACGGTGTCCGAGAGGTAGTGCGTTCCGAGGTATATCCGCGAGAACGCGATCAGCGCGGCAAGCGCAGTCGTGGCCGCGAATAGAAGCTCCTCCGAGGTCCGGGCCACCATCGCGTACGCGGTGACGGCAGCCGCGTGCCCCGACGGAAACGAACTCGTCGTCCCGGACGACCCCTCTGTCACACAGACTGGATTCGACGGGAACGGTCGCTCTACGACCGACATCAACCCCCAGACGACGATCCCGAGAATCGACAGCGCCACCACGCTCGTGCGGAACTCCTCGCGCCACCCCGCGAGGTGGAACAGCCCGACGAGCACGACGCCCGCCGTGACCGACCCGAGACCGGTCATCGAGGTCATCGCCTCGGTGAGCGGCGGTGTCCGTATCGAGGTCACGAACTCGGCGGCACGCAGATCGACCCACCGGACGTACCACAGCGGATCGCCCTGCGCGTGCTGTGAGAGAAGTGGACGCCGTGTGAGACTCGCCAAAAGCGCCTGCACGAGGCCAGTCACGGACAGAAATTGCAGTCGCAGTACGTCTCACACACCGGGTTCGCACAGTCGGCATCGCGGGCCGAACAGTGGGTTCGCCCGTGGCGGATCAACAACACGTGAAGCGGATAGATTAGCTCGTCGGGGACTATCTCGTCGAGTCGATCGTGAGCGGCCGCGTTCGAGGCCGACTCGGGAACCAGCTCAAACCGCTTCGAGACGCGCTCGACATGGGTGTCGACGGCCATCGTGGGCTTGCCAAAGTGGAAGTTCAACACCACGCTCGCGGTCTTCGGTCCGACGCCCTTGATATCGGTCAGCCACGCCTTTGCCCCGTCCGTCGCCATGGCGTCGAGAAACGCCAGCGAGTACGCACCGCCCGTCTCCTCGCGGACCGCGGAAAGCGCCCGCTGGATCCGAGCGGCCTTCTGGTCGGCGAGTCCGGCGACGCGGATCGTCTCAGCCAACTCGTCGTGATCGGCCGCCTCGATCGCGGCGAAGTCAGCGTAGCGATTGAACAGGGCCGCCGCCGCGCGGCTCGTGTTCTCGTCGGCGACGTTCTGTGAGAGAATCGTCGTCACCAGCTGTCGGACGCCCTCTCCGGGGTTCGCAGTGGGGTCCGCGCCGTGTTCGGTCTCCCGATCGACGGGCTCGTACAGATTCACGAGGTCGTCGTGAAGCGCGCGCACCCGCGCTTGCGTCCACGTTTGCGTCGACATACGGGCCGTACGAACGGGGTCGACTTGAGCGCGGCGGCCACGCGGACACTTATGTACCTCTCGTCGCGTACGGCTAGACATGTACCGTGCGAGCGAGCGAGTCGACAACGCGGCGTGGCTCGATCGGCTCGACGAGGCCTGCGCGACGCTCGATCTCGACGACGAGGCGCTCTCGACTGCGACCGATCTATTCCTCTCGCGGGCCCCCGACGACGACCGGGGCAAACGCGTCGCCGCCGCCGGCAGCCTCTACGCCGCCGCCCTGATCCGGGGGCAGGAGCGATCGCAGTCCGCCGTCGCCGACGCGATGAACGTTTCGCGGCTCTCAGTCCAGAAACGCTGGAAACCGATCTTGAAGGACGCCGGCTTCACCCCGCCGACGTGGTGAGTGAGGGCCCTCATCGGCCGATCCGAACTCACTTCGGTGTCGCGACGACCCCGAGGTGGTCCTCGTGGAACCGACCGAGCCGCCGCGTTTCGAGCACCTCGTAGGCGTCTCGAAGCCGATCGAGCGCGTCGTCGAACACGTCGTCCGGATCGGCGGTCACGTCTTCGCTTCGCGCCTTGATCGCAAGCAGCAGCCGCCCGTCGTCCGCTAGGAACTGCGCGTTGCGGACGGCGACCGTCGCCTGACCGCGGGTCGCAACGTCCTGTACGATCACGTCCACGTCGGCCTCCACGACGTGTGCGTACGTTTGTGGCCTTCTGGCGTCTTTCAACAGCGGGAAGAGCCGGTCGCGAGACGACGCGGCATCGAGGAGGTCGCGCACCGGGCGCGGCGCGAACTCGACGGCGTAGGTCGACCCCGCGAAGTCCGCGACGTGGCTGACGGTCGTGCCGCTCGCCGCGCCGAGGTAGAGGACGGTCTCGCCGCCCGCGAGCCCGGTGTCGAATCCGAGTTCGATCATGCCACCGAGCTTGGACCGTCGGGGATCCCAGGCGCGCCAGCCGTCCGCGGTCGGCTCCCCGTACACCGGCTCGCCACGAGTCGCGAGCCGAAGCTCGCCGTCGATCTCGCGCCGTTCGACCCCGTCTGGAAGCGCCGGGTTCGTCATCGGCTCTCCTCCGCTTCGGTGTCGTCGCCATCGCCCGCGCCCGCTTCGTCTCCGCCCTCTCCTCCGTCGCCGTCTGCGGCGCGTCCGCGGATCGCCGCCATCCGTTCGCGGAGGTCGTCATGAAGCGACTCTCGGCGCTCGCCCGCGTAGTGGTCCGCTCGGGCCGCCAGCGTCAGTTTCCCCGCGAGCGCCCGCGCGGCCGATCCGCGGTCCTCGGGGCGAGTTCCCCGAACGTACTCGTGAGTGTAGATGATACCGTGTTTCGGCGATGGAGCGCGTCCCGAGAGGTGTGCGAACAGCGCGTCCTCGGCTCCGAGCACCTGCACCGTCCCGGATGGCTTCTTCGCCAGCGACTCCAGTCCGCCCGTGAGCGCGATCAGCCGCGCCGCGAGCTCCGCGCCGGCCATCTCCGCGAGATTCGGCGCGACCGCGGGCGCGACCCGGTCGATCGTCGCCGCGATCGCGTCGCGCTCGTCGGCCATGTCGACCGCGCGGGCCGCGAGCGAGACCGCCCGTTCTCCTACCTCGCTCGTCGGCTCGCGGTCGGCGACCGCGCGAGCGCCCTCGATCCCGGGCTCCACGTCGTCGAACAGGCTGCCGGCCCACTCCGTGGCGCGTTCGGCCAACTCGTTCGCGGTGCGTTCGCAGTCGTCCATAGCACGGATCGCGTGTATCAGCTGGCGGTCGTCGGCTCGCTCGCGCTCGGCGACGGCCTCTCGCGTGGCGTGGATCGTCGCCTCGTGGAGGGCGTCGTAGTACGCCGCTTCGTCTCTCGCGAACCCCGCTTCGACTGCTCTCGCGGGCCAGTCCGCGGGACCGTCTGCACCGCCAGTCTCGATGGCGTCCCGCGCGGCGTCGAGGTCGTCGGGCGGCACGGTCTCGAACCACCCCGCCCCCGCTGCGTCGTTGCTCATACTCGGAGAACTGCGGGCGAAATCGTATAGGCGATCCGGTGTTACACCGACGCGAGGAAGTTCCCGATGAGGTCGTGACCGGCCGGCGTCAACACGCTCTCGGGATGGAACTGCACCGCCTCGATCGGATGCTCGCGGTGCCGAACGCCCATCACGATGGACTCGCCGTCGTGATCGGTCGTGGCGGTCACCTCGAAGATATCCGGCACCTCGATCGCGGCGAGCGAGTGATACCGTCCCGCGCGGAACCCCTGATCGAGCTCGGCGAAGACGCCGTCGCCGTCGTGATCGACGGGGAACGCCTTCCCGTGGATCGGCTCCGGCGCGTGCCCCACCGTGCCGCCGTACTCGTAGACAGCGGCTTCGAGACCGAGACAGACGCCGAGCGTCGGTACGTCGAGAGACAGCTCTCGTAGCACGTCTGCGGTGACGCCCACGTCGCGCTCGTTCTTCGGGTGGCCGGGGCCGGGGCTGATGAGAATCGCGTCGGGGTCCGCCCGCTCGACCTCGGCGAGCGACGCGGTGTTTTTGAACACCTCGATGTCGATCGGCTCGTCCTCGTCGGGCTGATCGGAGACGTACTCGACGAGGTTGTAGGTGAACGAGTCGAAGTTGTCGATCACAACGACCTTCATTCGTCGACCTCCGTACCCGGGATAAGCGGGTCTGCCCCGTGCTCGCTGTCCTCCCGGATGCGGTCGATCGCGGCCAACACGCCGTCCATCTTCTGTTCGGTTTCCTCGTACTCGGCGGTGGGGTCGGAGTCGGCGACGAGCCCCGCGCCGGCCCGGACGGTCACGGCGGTCTCGTCTTCGCCGCGAGCGCCGGCCGCGCCGTCCGCGGGCGACTCGTCGAGCGTTGCCGTTCGGATCACGATCGCGAAGTCGGCGTCGCCGCTCCACGCGTAGTAGCCGACACCGCCGCCGTACGCCTCGCGGGGAGTCGTCTCCAGATCCGCGATGATCTCCATCGCACGCACCTTCGGCGCGCCCGTGAGCGTCCCGGCGGGGAAGGTTGCGCGCGTCGCGTCGAAGGCGTCCGCGTCGGCCGCGAGCGTCCCCGTCACCGTCGACTCGATGTGCTGGACGTGGCTGTACTTCAACACGTTCATGAACTCCTCGACCCGGACCGAACCGGGCTCTGAGACGCGTCTCACGTCGTTGCGCGCGAGGTCGACCAACATCGTGTGTTCCGCGCGCTCTTTCCCGTCCGCGAGCATCTCGCCCGCAAGCCGGCGGTCCTCGACCGGGCTCGTCCCGCGGGGACAGGTGCCCGCGATCGGGTTCGAGACGATCCGGTCGCCGCGGACCGACACCAGCGTCTCGGGGCTCGCGCCGACGATGCTCCGGTCGTCGTGGCGCAGCACGTACATGTACGGCGAGGGGTTCACCTCGCGCAGTGCCGCGTACAGCCCGAGCGAATCGACCTCGCCGCGAAGCTCGCGGCTCCGCGAGATCACGCCCTGATAAATGTCGCCGTCGAGAACGTGTTTCTTCGCCGTGCGGACGGCCGCCTCGTAGTCTACCTGTGGGCCGGCCGACTCGGATTCGATGCGGACGCCGTCGGGGTCGGGCGCGGACGCGGCCCGGAGTTCGCCGGCGACCCGCTCCGCCTCGGCGACGAGGTCGTCGTAGACGGCTCCCGGGTCGTCGTCGCCCCCGATCACGGGCGTGAAGACGAGTTCAACCGTCTCCTCGACCTCGTCGAAGACGACCGTGCGGGTCGTGAGCGCGAACTCGGCGTCGGGGAACTCGGTCTCCGGTCGGTCGACGCCGACCTCCTCCAACCAGAGGTCGTAGACGGCCTCGTACGCGAGGAAGCCGACGAATCCCCCCGACAGGATCTGTCGGTCCGTGTCGGGGAAGCCCCGAAGCGAAACGTCCGGAAACGCCGCCCGAATGCGGTCGATCGCGTCGCCGCCTGCGGGGCCGAGGTCATCTTTCTCCTTGCCGGGACTCCCGATGAACGACGCGGCCGGCCCCAATTCGGTGACCTCCGTCCGATCCGGATAGACGGAGACGATCGCCTCCGGATCGTAGCCGACGAACGAGTAGCGGGCGTGTTTGTCCGCCTTCCCGCCGGAAGTAAACGCGCCGTCGGGGTCGCTGGAGGCGACCTTCTCGCCGGATTCGAGCAGAAACCCGTACGGGCTGTCGCCGACCAGCGTCGCGTACGCGGCGAGCGGTGTCACGTCCGCGTCGAGCGACGCGGCGGCGCGGACGACCACCGGATCGCCCCCGTCTGCGTCGCTCGCGAGGTCGACGAACGTCTCCCTGTCGGTGTCGAGGAGCGTCCTCGCGTCGCTCATGCCAGCTCCATCTCCCGGCCCGCGTTCGCGACGAAGCGGGCGATCGCGTTGTGGTCCTTCCGGCCGCCCTCCAGTTCGACACCGGAGGCGACATCGACCGCGAACGGATCGGCCGCCCGAATCGCCTCCGCGACGGTGTCCGGCGTGAGCCCCCCCGCGAGGACGACGGGCGACGCGAGTCGATCGGCGAGCTCGCCGGCTCGCGTCCAGTCGTGCGTCTCGCCGGTCCCGCCCGCGCCCGAGTCGTCCGTCGAGTCGAGCACGAGCGCGTCGGCGACCGCGTCGAGATCCTCCGCGCGGCGCGGATCTGCGGCGTCGACGGCGAGAATGACTTTTCGTTGGGTTTCGGCGCGGATATACCGAATCTCGTCGGGAGTCCACTCGCCGTGGATCTGGACCGCGTCGGGCCCGATCGTCCGGACGAGTTCGACGACGCGCTCCGCCGAGTCGGGCATCGTGACGAGCGTCGCCGTGACGAACGGCGGCACATCCGCGAGGAGATCCGCCGCCGTGGCGGGATCCACTTCGCGCGGCGAGTCGACGGGCACCTCAGTGATGACCCCGACCGCGTCGGCCCCGGCGTCGACGGCCGCCCGGAGGTCCGCGTCGCGGGCGAGTCCGCAGACTTTCACGCGCGCCATCAGTCGTCCTCCGAAGTCGTCGCGGCCGGATCGTCGGCCGCGGTCGCGTCCGCCGCCGAGTCGTCGCCGCAAAGTGCCGCGAACTTCGCCGCGGCCGCGCCCGAATCGATGGCCTTGGCGGCGCGCTCGACGCCGGCCGAAAGCGACTCGGCCTCGCCAGCGACGTAGACGGCCGCGCCGGCGTTCGCGAGCACGAGGTCGCGTTTCGGTCCCGTCACCGTCCCCTCGACGATGCCGCGTAGGTCGGCCGCGTTCTCCTCCGGCGTCCCGCCCGCGACCGCCTCGATCGGCGCTCCGTCGAGCCCGAGGTCTTCGGGTTCGATCGTGAACTCCCGCACCTCGTCGCCGTCAACCTCTGCGGCGACCGTTTCGCCGTGGATACCGATTTCGTCCATTCCATCGCCGTGGACGACGAGGGCACGCTCGACCGGCATGTGCGCGAGCGACCGGGCGATCGTCCCCACCAGCTCGGGGTCGTAGACGCCGAGCACCTGCGCGTCGGCCCCGGCCGGGTTCGTCAGCGGGCCGAGCACGTTGAATATCGTCCGCATCCCGAGTTCCTTCCGCGGGCCGATGACCGCCTTCATCGCGGGGTGGAAGACGGGCGCGAGCATGAAGCCGATCCCGTCCGCCTCGATGGCGGCCTCGACGGCCGAGGGCTCGGCCTCGATGTCCGCCCCGGCGACCTCCAGCACGTCGGCGCTGCCCGACGAGGAGGACACCGAGTAGTTGCCGTGTTTGGCGATCGGGACGCCCGCGCCCGCGGCGACGATGGCGGCCGTCGTCGAGACGTTGATCGTGTCGTGGTCGTCGCCGCCGGTCCCGCAGGTGTCGACGAGCGGCTCCCGATCGGGGTCGATCGTCCGGGCGGCGTCGCGCATCCCCTGCGCGAAACCGGCGATCTCCGCCTCGGTTTCCCCCTTCGCTCGAAGCGCGGCCAGCAGCGCGCCGATCTGCGCCTCCGTCGCGTCCTCGAAGACGAGCCGCGCGGCCTCGCGCGCCTGTTCGACCGTCAGATCCTCTCCATCCGTCACGCGTTCGACCGTATCGTTGATATCCATCATGTTCACCAATGTAGTATTTCGCGTTGTGATGTACAAGTATGTACACTAATTTAACGCTGTCGCCGGTTGTCTGTGCTCGCGGTCGTCGGTGAAAATCGGCTGGTCGTCCTCCGTTCGCCCGAGTGGTGTGGTCAGTCGTCGACGATCGGCGTCGGCTCGTCTCCCTCGACGACGACGACGGGAACCGCGGCCTCGTCAGCGACCGTCTCCGTCGTCGAGCCGAAGACGAACCGGCCGACGGTCCCCGTGGTCGACTCGCCCACGACGACGAGGTCGTAGTACGGCGACTGTTCGACGATCGCGCCCGCGGCCGTCCGTTCTTCAACGAGCCACTGGTCAGCGCACTCGAAGTCGACGATGCGCTCGCGCGCGGCCGAGAGTAGTTCATCGCCGGTCGTCGCGGTGGTGGCGGCGATGTGGTCCGCGGTGCTGTCGGCCGCGGTGGTTCCGTCTCGATTGTCCGGCTCCTCGCTCGCGGCGTCCGGCGTCTCGTCGGGGACGACGTGGAACAGGTCGAGCCACGCGTCGGTCGTCTCGGCGACCGCTCGTGCGAGGTCGACCGTCGCCCCCGAGTGCGGGCCGGGACCGACCGCGACGAGAATCGAGGCGAGTTGGTCCCCTCGACTCAGCCGGTCCGTCCCCTCGATCCGCGCGTGCGACGCGGTCGCGGTCGCCGCGATCGCTTCCTCGATCAACGACTCGATGATCGGACCGGTGATCGCAGAGCCGGTACGGGTCGTTTTGGCTGTCGCTCCGTCCGCGCCCCCGCCGTCGGGGTCGCTCCCGTTCATGGCTGGATGTCTGACGCGCGTCGGATAAATCCCGCCGGTCCGCCCGATCGTCTCAGTCTCGGAAGAACGCCTCGTCCTCGAACGGCTCCGACTCACCCTCGACGGCCAACACGTCGAGTGCGGTAACGTCGGCATCGACGTCGAGGAGTCCCGCGAGGCTCGGTTCCGTCCGTCCCTGGTCACCCGATATCAACTCCTTGATGTAGAGTCCGCCGGCTCCGCGGATCTCGACGGTCGCGTGGCGGGAATCGTCGAGTTCCGCGGTCGCCTCGTACACGTCGCGCTCGCGGGTGAGCCCCGCACGCCGGTGGTCCACCCGGTTCGGCGTGTACTGTTCGATCGTTTCCCCCTCCAGCCGATCGACTGCGTCGGCGAGGGCGTCGGCGTCGACGTCGGCATCGAACGCGACCTGCGCGCGATAGCGCTTGGAGGCATCGTGTTCTTTCACGCGCTCGACCATGTCGTACGTTGCGAGCCTGAGCCCCTCGACTTCGACGGCTCCGTCCGCGAACGCGTTGATGTCCGATTGGAGCCGATCGGTGTCGACGCGGCGTCGATGCGGCTCTTCGACCTCGATCACGAACGGTCGGCCGGTCCCGAGCATGAGCGCGTCGACGTCCTCGCGGCCCGCGCCGTGGAACGTCGCCTCCGTGCCGTCCATCACGTCCTCGACGACGGGTGCGGTGTACTCCTCGACGCTGTCGTCGTAGAGGTACCCGGAGCCGCCGCAGTGGTCGCAGGGATCCGCGCCCTGTCGCCCCGAACCATCACACTCCCGACACGGCCACTCGGTCTGCGGGATGTCCCGATCCAGTTTCCGGTATCGACCGTAGACGAACGTGGAGTTCACCTTCGCGTCGACCGCGTCTTCGGCCAGATCGATCGTGAACTGCACGTCCGGTCGGTCAAACGAGACCTCCGTGTCGGTGAGCCGACCGACGCGTTTCCCGACCTCGCGGTTGAACTCCGACTTGAACGGCTCGCCCGCGTCGGCGTCGAGTCCGGCGTCTTCCCGGAGTAGCGCCTCGTTTTCCTCGATCAGCGGCGGCGTTCGCGTCCCGACGTTGTACGTCTCGAACTCGGCGTCGCCGACCGCGTCGACGGCGCGCTCCGCCCACGCGTCGAACTCCGTACACCGGCCTTCACAGACCCAGCAGTCGGCCGTCTCGACCGGCTCGTAGTCCTCGTCGTCGCGCAACGTCAGCGCGGTTCGTAGCGCCGACCCGCGCTCGGCGTTCGACAGCCCGAAACTCCGGTCCGCGACGAGCCGGCCGAGACAGGCGTCACAGACCGGTCCGGTCTCGGCCGCCCGCGCCGCGACGTCGAGTACGTCCATACGAACTTCAGCGTTCGGTGCGATAACTGTCTTACGGGCCTCGCTCGGCCGTCGTCTTGAGGGCCTATCGGGGGCTCGCGCTCCCCAAGCAGTGTTTTCGGAAGGTCACGTGCACCAAAACAGCCATACTGCGCGCGACCGGACATGACGATATGGATCCGGAAACGCCGTCTCGCCGGCCGTTTCTGTCGGGGACGAAGACGATCGATATCCTCCACGTCGACGACGATCCCGACTTTGCGAGCCTCGTCTCGACGTTTCTGGAGCGCGCACACGACTCGATCTCCGTTCGCACGGAAACGGACCCTGCTGAGGCCCTGTCTCTGATCCGCACGGAGCCGACCGCGTTCGACTGCGTCGTCAGCGACTACGACATGCCCGGGATGACGGGGATCTACCTCCTCGAACGCGTCCGCGAGGACAGACCGGACCTTCCCTTTATCCTGTTCACGGGGAAGGGATCCGAAGAGGTGGCGAGCGAGGCGATCGCGGCCGGCGTCACCGACTACCTCCAGAAGGGCGGCGGCAGAGACCAGTACGACCTGCTCGCGAACCGCGCTCAGAACGCGGTTGAGCGGTACTGGGCCGATACGTACCTAGATCGGGGTATCGAGGCGATCGAGACGGCCCAAGACGGAATCAGTATCCTCGACGAGGACGGGTACGTCGAGTACATAAACGCCGCGGGTGCCGAGATGCTCGGATACGATCGTGAGGAGACGCTCGGCCTCCACTGGGAGACGTTCTATGACGACGAGCGCGTCGGCGAGGTGTACGACGAACTCCTCCCGAAGGCCCGAACCGGTCGATGGAAGGGAACGACGTCGTTCATTCGCAAAGACGGCACGGAGTTAGTCGCCGAACACGGACTGTCGTACACCGACGACGGCTCGCTGATCTGCACGCTCTCGAACCCCCGACGCGACGCGGACGCCGCAGTCGGTCAGTCGGTGAAAGAACAGGCGATGGACGAGGCTCCAATCGGCATCGTTCTCACTGATCCGGCCCACGACGACAACCCGATCATCTACGCCAACGACGCGTTCGAGGAACTGACTGGATACGACAAAAACGAGGTCATCGGACGAAACTGCCGGTTCTTGCAGGGCGAACGGACGAGTGAAGACGCGGTCTCGAAGCTCCGTACCGCTATCGACGCCGCGGAGCCGACAACCGTCGAGTTGCGCAACTACCGGGCGGACGGTACGCCGTTCTGGAATCGCGTTCGGGTCGCGCCCGTCTTCGACGACGCGGGTTCACCTGAGGCGTTCGTGGGGTTCCAAGACGACGTGACTCAGTCGAAGGCGCGGGCGGAGAAGCTCAGCAAGCACTCGGCGTACCTCGAAGCACTGTTCGAGTTCTCCCCGGATATGGTCGCGGTACACGACGCGGACGGTGTCATCCGCAACGTGAACGAGCGGTTCCACGAGACGCTCGGATACGAGAAGGCGGACGCGCTCGTCGGCAAGACGGTCTGGGACCTCGATCCCACCGTTGATCCGGAGCACGCCGAGCCGTTCTGGGAGAACCTCGAACCGAACACACCCCGCCGCTTCGAGGGCGAACTGAACCGGCGTGACGGCACGACTATCCCGATCGAGATCAGTCTGATCCGGCTCGATGTCGACGGCACCGACCTGTTCCTCGCTATCGACCGCGACATCTCCGCACAGAAGCGGCGCGAGGACACGCTCGTCGAGCGGAACGAGCAACTCGACCGGTTCGCGGACGTGGTCAGCCACGACCTCCGAAATCCGCTGGCGGTCGCGCGAGGGCGACTCGACCTCCTGCGCGAGGAGTGCGACAGCGACCACATCGACGACATCGCCGCGGCCCACGACCGCATGGACGCGCTCGTCGAGGACCTGCGCGCGATCGCTCGCGACGGCGACGAGGCGATGAACATCGAACCGGTCGCCGTCGCCGCCGTCGCCGCGGAGTGTTGGACGACCGTCCCGACGGGGCGCGCGACGCTCGAAGTCCGCGCGACGAAGACAATCGACGCCGATGTCGAACAGTTGCGCCAACTGCTCGAAAACCTCGTACGGAACGCGGTCGAACACGGCGGCGACGCCGTCACGGTCACGATCGGCGACACGCCCGATGGGTTCTACGTCGAAGACGACGGTCCCGGTATTCCGGAAAACGACCGAGACACCGTCTTCGAGCGCGGCTACTCCACGTCTGCGGACGGAACGGGACTCGGGCTCTCCATCGTCGAGCAAGTCGTCGACGCACACGGCTGGGAGATCTCGATCACGTCGGCCGAAGGCGGCGGTACTCGCTTCGAGATCGTCACGTCGTAATAGACAGTTGACACACATCGAGCTCGGACGCCGTCCCGTCCGAGTTAAGAGGGTCGACGGCGTCTCGCCGACCGTGACCGAGCCGTCGACGCGCGCGGAGACGGTCGAACTCGCCGTGGAGCTGCTCGCACACCTCGAACGCGAGGAGCTGACGCTCTCGGAGGCGATCGACCGGATCGAGACGGTGACGACGAGCCCCACGCTCACCCGCGAGATCCTCGACACCGCCGAGAAACGCGGAATCGTCGATCGCGACGGCGCACGACTCCGGGTCCGGCGCGGCGGCACCTACGTGAACTACGAGACGCAGGTGGTGACGCGGGAGGGGTCGTTCGACTGTCGCCGTTGCGGGGCGGGGATCACGACCGGCCACTTCGTGCGACTCGACGCTGGAGAACTCGGCCCGTTCGGCTCCTCGTGTATCCGGAAGGTGACCGGCCGCGACGACGACGGCGATCGGTAAATCAGTGCGGAGTCGGGGAGACCGAATCGTCCGACTACGACGGCGACATCTGGATGTTGAGGCTCTTCTGGACGAGTTGAGTGAACGCCATCGAACACAGGAAATACCAGAGGATCCACATCTGGATCGGGCCGACGATGCCCGCGTCCCAAGTGACGGCCCCGGCGATCGGAACGATCATCTCCTGTGCGGCGACCGCCGGGTACGCCGGGTCCGAACCGCGGTAGCCGATCACCCAGAACATCCAGAGGAACGCCGGGATCGTGAGGAACATGATCCACACCATCGGGCGGAACTGCTCTTTGAACATGCCGAGCTGATCGCCCATGGCGTCCATCTGCTCCTCTTGGATGGCGTCGAGTTCGGCCTGGTCGTCGCGCTCTTTGGCGTCCTTCCGGCGCTCTTGGATCTCTTTCATCCGATCTTGATACGCGCTCATCTTCTCCATGTCCATGAGCCCCGCGCGCAACAGCGTGGAGTACAGTCCGGTCGCGAGCGCGATCACCATCACCACGACGTAGAAGGGAACGATGTTCAACAGGGGTCCGAGAACCACATCGATCGAACCGGCGATCGCGTTTCGAACCGGGTTGACAGCGTAGCCGACGAAGGCTCCGATCGTCGCGACCCCCGCGATCTTGTCCCATTTCGTCCACGATGTCGTCTCCGGCGTCTCGCCACCGCTGCCGGACGAGCTGCCGTCACCGTCCTCCGACAGGCCCGATTTGATCGCGTCCGTGTCGGCCAGCGCGAAGCCGATCTCGCCGTCGACGAGGATTTCTTTCTCGATGAGTCGGCCCCACTGGCCGCTCGTGATCTCGTCGCGGACGTCGATCCACTGGACCTCGCCGTCGGTGGCGCGGTCGAGAACGACCTCGATCGCGTCTCGCATCTCGCCGTCCTCGCGGACGAGCGAGCGGACCCGCCGTTCGACCTTGCTCATTAGCGGCCGGTTAGCGGCCGACAGTTAAGAACCTTGTAGGATCGGTGTCGATCGCTGCGACGACTCCAAGCGTTTGACCTACTCGCCGAGCGCGTCGCGGATATGGTCGAAGACCTCGTCCGGGGCCGCCTCGCCGTCGACCTCGACGAGGTCGCCCTCGTCGCGGAAGTGCTCGATGACGGGCTCGGTGTTCTCGTAGAAGACTTCGAGTCGTTCGCGTGCGGTCTCTTCGGTGTCGTCGTCGCGCTGGATCAGATCGCCGCCGCACTCGTCGCAGACGCCCGCTTCCTCCGGCGGCTGGAAGTCGACGTGGAAGTTCGCGCCGCAGTCGTCACAGACGCGACGGCCGGTGAGCCGGTCGACGAGCACCTCCTCGTCGACGTCGAGGAGAACTACAGCGTCGAGGTCGGTTATCTCAGAGAGGTACTCGGCCTGATCGAGGTTGCGCGGGTAGCCGTCGAGGACGAACCCGTCGGCGTCGGCGAGCGCGGCCTCGACGATCTCGTTGACCACCGGGTCGGGCACGAGTTCGCCCGCCTCCATGAACGAGCGCGGCGTGCCGTACTCGGTCTCCATGTCTTTGTTCGCGCGGAGCGCGTCGCCCGTCGTGACGTGCTCGACGCCGTACTCGTCGGCGAGCTTCGCGCTCTGCGTTCCTTTTCCGGCACCCGGTGCACCCAGCAGAAGAATTCGGTGACTCATATCGATGCGCTCGCTCGCCCGACGTAAAAGGGTTGAAGATCCCGTCTCGCCCCGACGAGGTGGGGTCAGCCGGCGTCGTCGGTCAGCCGAAGCCCCATTTCGAGTTCGAAGCTCTCGGCGTTTGAGGTCTCAAAGCCGATCTTCTTGTACAGCGAGACGGCGGCGCGGTTCCACCGCTCGACGGTGAGCCACACTTTCTCGACGCCGGCAGCCTGCCCGTGTCCGAGCAGTCCCCGAATGAGGTGTGTACCGATCCCGGCGCGCTGGTACGTCTGGTGGACGAAGATCGCGAGTTCGTAGGCGTCTTCGTCTGGGACCAGTGTCGCGTGTCCGGCTACCTCGTCGTCACACCACGCAATCACGTTGTAGCAGTCACTGCCGAGGATCGCGTCGAGCCACTCCCGGATACGGGGCTCGCCGCTCGGCGGGATACCCTGTGCGCGGTCGGCGGGATCGAAGGTGTCGTACATCTGGACGAGCGCTTCGTATCCCTCGTCTGACCCCTCGTACGGACGTATCTCGATGGTCCGTTCCTCTCGATCGGTGAACGAGGTCGGGGGGGTGGGGAAGTCGTCTGCCACCGCGTCCGGATACGTTCGATCGGTCATCTGACCAGCGTGACTGACGTCTTGGCGTTCAACAGGACGAACTCGGCGATCGACCCGAGCGTGATCTTCCCCATCGGGCTGGTGTGGCCCCCGCCGAGCACGATCTCGTCGAACCCCTCGGTCTCGGCGAGTTCGACGAGACGGCTGCCCGGATCGCCCTCCACCCTCCGCACGTCGGCGTCGATTCCGGCTTCCGCGACGGCCGCTTCGACTCGTGTGATAACTTCCTCTATCGGCGGGTCGGCGTCCTCGTTGTCGACTACGGCGACGGTGAGATCGTCGTTCGCAACCGCTGCACGCTCGACGGTGCGGTCGAGCGCGCGGAACGAGTCGTCGCTGCCGCCAATCCCGCAGAGCACCTTCATGCGTGCACGTTCTCTCCCCGGTACAAAAATCGTTCTCTGACGGGTGAGCCAGCTGTGGATTCGAAGAGAACGAGACTGTCGGACAGTATATATAATCCACCGACAACCCTTTTGTTCAGGATGGAGTTCGTACTAATATGAACGATCGAACCGATCCGTCACCGGCGGCAAACGGCCAAGGATCGGACGCCTCCTCGACGTCGAACGCGGATCCTCTAGCGGGTGCGGATACAGACGAGCCGAGCGATGAGAGCGGCGCAACGAACGCGGACACCGGTGGATCGACGGTCGACGGCGACGAGAACTCTCGTGATGCGGACGAGGCTGACGGCGACGCGAACGAGACTGACGGCGACGTGAACGAGACTGACGGCGACGCGAACGCACCGCCGGACGTCCGCAAGTACGAGCGGTTCAAGAAAATGGACGGGGCCCGGTACGAGCGCGTCAACGAGTTCCTCCGAGACCGGACGTACATCACCGCCCGCGAGTGGGCGATCGCGCGGCTGTGTGCCGACTTCCGGACCGAGACGGGCGTCGAGATGACGAAGATCGGCGAGAACCTCCCCGACTTGGTCCCCTTTATGACGGACACGTACACGCCGCAGGCGGTCAATCAGGCACGGTACTCCTTCGAGCAGAAGGTGACGAAGGCGGGAGCGACGTTCCTCTACGGGGCGATGTCTGGGTTCTTCACCGCGGAGGATCTCGACGAGATGATGTACGAGGTGACCGAGGTCGCGAAGTTCCTCTTGGAGGTCGAAGGCGTCGACCTCGCGGTCGCGGACGAACTCGAAGCCGAAGACCGGATCAGCGAGGTGATGCGCGACGTTCGGGCCTCCTCAGCCGATCTTCGCGGCGAGGAAGTCCGTTGCCCCGAGTGCGGTCACGTCCACGAACCGAGCGAGGAGTGACAATGAACCGTTTTCCCGAGGCATTCGACGGACTTCCAGACCCGGTCGTCATCGTCGACACCGACGGAACGATCCAAGCTGCCAACAATCAGACCGAAACCGCCCTCGGGCATTCTCCCGACGAACTCGAAGGGACCGCGATCGAGGACCTGCTCTTCGACCCAGACGACGGAACCGCCGGAAAGACGCTGAACCGGTACGTCACAGACCCCGAACCGCGGTCGATGTCGGCCAGCCTCGACCTCTGTGCGCGCCGCGCCGACGGCACCGTCATCCCCGTGACGCTCAGCCTCGGCCCGTTTGAGCGAGATGACCGGTCGTTCCTCGTGATCACCATCGTCGACGACAGGGCGGAGAAGGCCGAGCGCGCGGCGCTCCACCGCCGGACCGAGACGCTGGAGGCGCTCCACACGGCGACGCAGAACCTCCTAAAGACGACTGACAGGGAGGTGGCGGCCGAGGCCGCTATCACGTACGTCGAGGACACCCTCGGCCACTCGATCGCCGGACTCTGGCTCTACGACGAGTCGCGGGACGCCCTTGAACCGATCGTCTGGACTGACTCCGCGGACGAACTCATCGGAGACCACCCGACGTTCGACGCCGACGAGCGGAGCATCACGTGGGAGGCGTTCGCGTCGGGCGACCCGAGATACGTCCCTGACACCCACGCCGAGCCAGATCGGTACAACCTGAGTTCACCGATCCGCAGCGAACTGGTCCTCCCGCTCGGCCGGTACGGCGTCATCAACATCGGCGCGACGGAGGCCGACGCATTCGACGAGTCAGCGCTCGCCGTCGCCCGGCTCTGGGCGGCGACTGTGACCATGGTGTTCGTCCGTATCGAACGGGAACGCCAGCTCCGCGAGCACGAGGCAGAGGTGGCCCGCGAACGCGACCGGCTGGAGGAGTTCGCCAGTCTGGTGTCTCACGACCTTCGGAACCCGCTCAACGTCGCGCGGGGGAACCTCGCACTGATCACAGACCGTCTCGAAACTGAGGGATCGGGGCAGTCGGAACTCGACGCAGTCGTCCGATCGCTCGACCGAATGGAGTCGCTCGTCGAGGACATGCTGACGCTCGCGCGACAGGGCGCTGCGATCGACGAACTCGAATGGGTTTCGATCGAATCGGTGGCGGAAGAGGCGTGGAGCGGCGTCGACACCGCGGACGCCGAACTCGCGATCGAGAGCGACGGTCGTCTTCGCGCCGATCGGAGCCGACTCAGACAGGCCCTCGAAAACCTGTTCGCGAACGCGGTCGAACACGTCGGGGAGTCGGTCCACGTCACCGTCGGACAGCTCGACGATGGTCGGGGGTTCTACGTCGCCGACAACGGTCCGGGTATTCCAGAGGACCGCCACGATGAGGTGTTCGAAGCCGGCGTATCGACGGATCCAGAGGGCACGGGATTCGGCCTGAAGATCGTCGACGAGGTGGCTCAGGCACACGGCTGGACCGTGTCGATCTTCGCCACCGAGGGCGGCGGCACCCGTTTCGAGTTCAGCGAGGTCGACACCGCCGACGGCGTCGCAGCGGAACAGTGATCCGGCGACCGGCACGGCTCACGTCGACGGCCTGACCGAGACAGTCCACGCACCGCGATCGACGGCCGATCAGTCGTCGGCGGTCGCGTCCCCACCGATCACGTCCCGATCCATGTCGCCCGCGTCCCGATCGGGCACCGTCCCGTCGTCGTTCCAGCCGCGAATGGCGTAGTACTCCGAGAGGGCTGCCTCGAACCCCTCGATCTCGTCAGCGTACGGGAGGGTGTCGTCGTCGCGGTCAAAGCCCCGGGAGTTGTTGAACGCGCGTTCTCGCTCGACGATCCGCGCGCCGAGCGCTTGGAGGGCCTCGTAGTCGGTGTCGAGCAGCGCCGCGAGCTGGCCGTCAGAGACGATCCCGCGAGAGAACTTACAGACGATCGCCGAATCGAGCGCGGCGTTGCGGTTCTCCTTTTCGACGAGCTTCGGCGGTTTCCCGTCCAGCCCCTCCGGATCGAGCGCATCGTCGGGGTCGACGAGCGGGTACTCGTACGGGTAGAACTCGCCGTACATGTGGTCCGCGCCGCGGTTGGCAGTCGCGAACGCGAGGCCCTGTCCGTTGAGGTGTCTCCCGTCGTGTCCCGAAAACGGGAGTCCTTTGACCGTCCAGTCGTCGGCTCCGAACTCCCCGTGCGCGCGGTGGACGCCCTCGGCGAGCTTGTCGCCGACGCCCTCCCGGTACGCGATCTGCTCGACGATCGACCGCACTAGCTCGGCGTTGCCGAACTCGTCTTCGCTCTCCAGAAACATCGAGACGACATCGCCACAGGAGATGGTGTCCATCCCCAGTTCGTCACACAGCTCGTTCGCGCGCATCACGTCGACGATGTCGTCGACGCCGGCGTTCGATCCGAACGCCATCACCGTCTCGAACTCGGGCCCCTCGGTCTCGACGCCGGTTTCCTCGTCGCGGGTCGGAAGCTTGCAGGCGAACGCGCACTGCGAGCAGGTTCCCTTCTTGTACTTCTTCTCTTCGACGCGGTCGCCGGAGATTCCCTCGACACCCTCGAAGGAGGTCTCGGAGAAGTAGTACGACGGGAGTGCGCCGACCTCGTTGGCGAGTTCCGTCACGCTCGCCGTGCCCTGCCGCTTCATGATCGAGTCAGACGTGGCCGCGTCGCGGTGGACCGCTGCGGCCTCGTCGGGCCAGTCGAGGTCGATCGCGGCGTCCGCGTCGTCCGCGTCGCTGGACGACATCCGGCTGCCAGCGGCGCTTCGCGCCGCGTGATCCCCGTCGAAGGTAAGCGCCTTCACACCTTTTGCGCCGAGGACGGCACCGAGTCCGCCGCGACCGAACGCCCGCGTGTCGGAGGTCATGATCGACGCGAATCGGACGCCGTTTTCACCCGCCGGTCCGATGCAGGCGACGTGTTCGGCCGAGAGGTCGTGGCTCTCGGCGAACCGCTCGGAAACGGCAGACACCTCGGCTTGCTCGAGGTCTGGCACCGGTTCGAAGGTCACGTCGGGTTCGCCGCCGTCACCGACCTCGCGCACGTGGATCGCGAGCAACTCGTCGCTCTCGCCGACGATCTCGACGGCGGCGAATCCCGTACCGGTGACGTTTCGCGAGAGGAACCCGCCGGCGTTCGACGAGCAGAGGCCGTTCGTGAGCGGTGAGAGCGCCGTGGCGGCCATCCGTCCGGTGAAGGAGGTCGTCGAGTGTTGCATCGGCCCCGTCGAGAGGTACAGGCGGTTTTCGGGGCCGAGCGGGTCGGCGTCGAACGGGATCCGGTCGTACGCGAGCGACGTGTTGAGCCCGCGGCCGCCGACGAACTCGGCGAGGCGGTCGTCGATGGGGGTCGTCGCGGCCGACCGCTCGGACAGGTCGACCGTGAGGAGCGGCCCCTGTGCGTGTCTCATGGGTGTATCTGAGAGTCTCTGGCGATAAAACTCCGGGTGGTCGATGCGGTCGGTGGTCAGCGGCGCGCGACCTCGTGACGACCAAACCCGTATCGGAGTCGGTTGGCGAGTCGCCGCGAGAACCGCCCCTCGTTGCGGGAGTCGAACCGCTCGGAGAGCGCCTGGTAGATGAGCGGCACCGGCACCTCCTGTTCGAGCGCCTCCTCGACGGTCCACGTCCCCGTCGAGCCGCCGGCGACGTGGTCCGCCACGTCGCCGAGGTCCGATCCCTCCTCGCGGAACGCCTCCTCGCAGAGTTCGAGCAGCCACGACCGGATCACCGCGCCGTTGTTCCACGTCCGCGCGACCGACTCCATGTCGAGGTCGTACCGGCCCTCAGTGAGCAACTCGAACCCCTCGCCGTACGCCTGCATCAACGCGTACTCGACGCCGTTGTGCACCATCTTCACGTAGTGGCCCGACCCGGACTCGCCCATCCGGTCGTGGCCGTCCGGCCCGGTCGCCACCGCGTCGAAGACGGGGACCATCGCCTCGTAGGCCCACTCCGGGCCGCCCACCATCAGTGAGAACCCCTCCTCGGCGCTGGCCGGGCCGCCGGAGGTCCCGCAGTCGAGGTACGCGGCGTCGGTCTTCTCGGCGCGGCGGACCGACTCGTGAAACCGGGAGTTCCCGCCGTCGACGACCACGTCGTCGCCTGTAAGATGCGGCTCCAGATCTGCGAGTGTCGCGTCGACCGCGTCGCCCGCGGGCACCATGAGCCAGATCCGGTTTCCGCCGTCACCCGCGTCGTCGCTCCCATCGCCCCCGCCCAACCGATCGCACAGATCTGCGACCGAGTCAGCCGGCTCTGCGCCATTTTCGGCCGCCTCTGCGGTCGCCTCCGCGGAGAGGTCGAACGCGACCACGTCGTGGCCCGCGTCCATCGATCGGTTCGCGACGATCTGTCCCATCCGTCCGAGTCCGATGACACCAAGTTCCATGTGCGCGGGGTGGGCACCGCTCGCCGTAGTGGTTCCGATCCGCGCGCCGGACGCTCGACGCGCACCAACGTAGCACGGGGCGCTCCACCGCTCCTCGACGCTCGACTACTCGTCGTCGAGCGCCTGCCAGGAGAGCCGCGGGGTCCGCGCGGCACCGACTTGGTCGATCCGACTCGCAGCGGTGCGGTTCGGCGACGTTTCGAGCGCCTCGTCGGTGTCGGCGTACGCGAGGTTGAACGCCTCTGCGAGGTCGTCAAGCGACGATTTCCCCTCGATCTCCGTCGGCTCTGTCAGCATGGCCTCCGGCACCATCTCCGGCCACTTCGTCGTCGGCGGGTGGACGCCGAAATCCAGCATTCGCTTGGCCACGTCTGCGGCGTCGCGGTCGCCCGCGGTCGCCGCGAACTCGTGGTGGAACGGCCCGTACGGCACGTCGATATCGATCCGCTCGGCGAGGTAGTTCGCGTTGAGCACGGCCTTCGCGGCCGCGTCCGCGAGCCCCTCGTCACCGAGGCGAGCGATGTACGCGTACGCCTTGATCAGAACGAGCCAGTTGCCCGCGAACCCGTGGACCTTCCCGATCGTGTGGTCGGGCTCGAACCGCTCGTAGCCTCCCTCGCCCTCGGTCTTCCGGACGCGAGGCGTGGGGAGGAACTCGGCCAGTTCGTCGACGACGCCGACGGGTCCCGCGCCGGGGCCGCCGCCGCCGTGCGGCGTCGCGAACGTCTTGTGGACGTTGTAGTGCATCACGTCAAATCCCATGTCGCCGGGGCGGCCGCGGCCGAGTAGCGCGTTGAGGTTCGCGCCGTCGTAGTAGAGCAGGCCGCCGGCGTCGTGGACGATCTCGGCAATATCGGTGATGTTGCGCTCGAAGAGCCCAACCGTGTTCGGGTTCGTGAGCATGAGTGCGGCGGTGTCGTCACCCACGGCCGCCTCCAAGGCCTCGACGTCGACGCGACCGTCCTCGCCAGAGGGTAACTCGACCACGTCGTACCCCGCCGTGGCGGCGGTCGCGAAGTTCGTGCCGTGTGCCGACGCCGGGACGACGACCTCAGAGCGGTCGTTGCCGTGGTGTTCGTGGTACGCCTTCGCGACGAGGATGCCGGTGAGTTCGCCGGCCGCGCCCGCCGGCGGCTGGAGCGTGACCGCGTCCATCCCGCCGATGTCGGCGAGGAACTCCTGCAGGCGGTACTGGAGTCCGAGCGTCCCCTGTATCGACCGCCCCGACCGGTCCGGGTGGACGGCGGCGTTCGGATCGGCGGCCACGTCTTCGGTGAACTTCGGGTTGTACTTCATCGTGCAGCTCCCGAGCGGATACGGCCCCGAGTCGATCGACCAGGTCATCTGTGAGAGCCGGGTGTAGTGGCGGGCGATCTCCGGCTCGGAGGGCGCGGGCAGTGTGAGAGAGTCGCGCGTCAGGTCGTCCGGAAGCGGCGACTCCGCGCGCACGTCGACGGTTTCCTCCGTTTTCTCCGAGAGCAGCGGTTCGTGTACGTTCTCGTCCTCTCGCGTGTATCGCGCCTGATCGTGGATCACTCAGATCACCTCCCCAAGGGTGGTGACGAGGTCGTCCGCCCGCGCCGCGTTCAGGTCCGTCACACACACCTGCAGCAGATGTTCGCCTATCACGTGGACGGCGAACCCTTCCGCTTCCAGATCCTCGGCGACGGCCGCCGCGGGCTGGTCGACGCGCACCGCGAACTCGCGGACATGATGGCGGTTGTGGACGGGTGCGGCCGCGCCTGTGAGGTCGTCGATCGCGTCGGCGAGGGCGGCCGCCTCGCGGATGCAGTCGTTCGCGAGGTCGACGAGTCCGTTCGGCCCGAGCGTCGCCGCGTGGATCGCCGCGCGCAGCGCGACCCACGCCTGGTTCGTGCAGATGTTCGAGGTCGCACGCTCCTTGCGGATGTGCTGTTCGCGGGTCTGGAGCGTGAGCGTGAACGCGCGGTCGCCGCCCGATTCGGCGGCGTCGCCGCCTCTGTCTCGCGCCCCCTCCGGCGGCGCGCGTTCCTCGCTCGCGCCCACGAGTCGTCCGGGGACCTGCCGGATGAAGTCGTCGCTGCAGGCGAAGATACCGAGTCCCATTCCGTACGCGGTCGGGAGCCCGAGCGCGCCGGCCTCCCCGACGACCACGTCGGCCCCGACGCTCGCCGGCTCTTGCAGCACTGCGAGCGAGACCACGTCTGAGCCGAGCGCGAACAGTGCATCGGCGTCGTCTGCGACCTCGCCGATCGCCGCGAGTCGCTCCTCGACACAGCCGCGGACCGTCGGATTCTCGGCGTACACCATGACCACGTCCGAGTCCGCCCGCTCCGCCAGCGCGTCGACATCGGCGTTCCCGTCGTCCATCGGGTACGATTCGACGGTCAACTCCGCGCCGGCACAGTAGTTCTCCAGCACCGCTTGCTTTCCCTCGCGCAACTGGGCCGGGACGAGCACGACATCTCCTGATGTCGATCGGACCCGGTCCGCGAGCGTCGCTGCCTCGCCGAGCGCGGTCGCCGCGTCGTACATCGAGCAGTTCGCCACGTCGAGCCCCGTGAGTTCGACGAGGATCGACTGGTACTCGAACAGCGCTTGGAGGAACCCCTGTGATATCTCCGGCTGGTACTGCGTGTAGCTCGTGAGGAACTCGGCGCGGTCCGAGAGGTGATCGACGACGCTCGGCACGTAGTGGCCGTAGTGGCCGCGACCGAGGAACTCCGTGAGGTCGTCGTTGCGGTCGAACAGTCGGGCGCACTCCGCGCGGATCTCGCGTTCACTCCGGGAGTCGATGCCAAACTCGCCGTCAAACGCGACCGAGTCAGGGATGTCGAACAGCGCCTCCTCGTCGTCGACGCCGATCGCAGAGAGCATCTTCGCGGTCTCGGCGTCGGTATGCGGTGCGTACGGGCTGCCGTCGGCTCGGCTCATTGACTCACTCCGAGGGCGGTGGTGCCGCCGCCGGTGGCGTCGCCGTCGGTCACGCGTCCGGGCTCCGTCCGTCCGTCGCGGGATTGCAGTGTCATCGGTGTTGCGCTCTCATCATCGTTTCAGGCGATCTGGTCGCGGTACGCGTCCGCGTCGAGCAGTTCGTCGGATTCGCCGTCGAGGTCGACTTCGAGCAGCCAGCCGTCTCCGTACGGGTCGTCGTTGACGAGTTCGGGGCGGTCGAACAGTTCCTCGTTGACCGCGACGACTTCACCCGAGACGGGGGCGTACAGGTCGGAGACGGCCTTGATCGACTCGACCACGCCAAACGCCTCGCCGGCGGTGACGGTGTCGCCGACATCGGGAAGCTCGACGAAGACCACGTCGCCGAGTTCGTCCTGCGCGAAGTCGGAGACACCGATCCGAACGGTGCCGCCGTCCGCCGTGGTCCACTCGTGCGATTCCAGGTACCGTAACTCGTCGGGAACTTCGAAGCTCATTGGTAAGGGGGGTCGTCGCGGCGCGCTCGGGCTGCTGTGATCGGGGTCGCCACGCCGCCGCGGTCGAGCCGACTCATTCGACTGTCTGCCGACGAGCGTTGCCGTCGAGCGCTGGTCCACGACACGTGTGGTCACCAGTTCAGACGACGAGGAAATAAAAGGTATGTTCCGGTTCCCGGTCGCACTGAGTCATCTCGTCGGCCGCGCGAGCGATCCGATTCTCCACTCGCCGCTCGGCGCTTCTTCCCTCGCCGTCACGTCCAGCGATCGAGGCCGGTCTGGACTTGCGATTCCGCGATCCGTTCGAAACCGCGTTCCACCTCGTCGGCCGCGACGCCCCACTCGTCGACGACGTACGCACGGGCGGCCTCCACGTCCGGGTTCACCGACGTGTCAATATCGACATCGATCGCTGGCGGGTCCATAAACAGGTCGCGGATCGCTTCGGCGTTCGGAATATCGGCGTCGCGGTCGGCGAGAACTCCCCACAGGTCTCCGTGTTCTCTCACCGCCGTCACCGCCGTCTTCGGGCCGATCCCGTGGATTCCCTCGTTGAAGTCGGTCCCGCACAGCATGGCCGCGTCGATCAGTCCCTGCCGGTCGAGTCCGAGTTCGTCGAGCGTCGCCACCAAATCCATCAGCTCCGGGTTACCTTTGCTCGTCAGCTGTCGGAGGGTCGTGGGCGCGCCGAACAACAGGGTATCGTAATCCTCGCTGCCGGCGTGGTCGACCGCGCCGGTCGCGGCCATGTGCGCGCACTGGGCTTCCCCCTCGGCCGGGGCCTCGACGGTCGGCACGTCGAGCAGCCGCAGCAGGTCGCGGGTGGTCTCGTGGATGGTCTCCGTGAGCCGCTGCGTGCGCGCTTCGAGCCGCGCGGCCTCGACGGCGTCGCCGCGCTCCGCCGCCGCCGCTCGCCGCTCCTCGGCCGCCTCGCGTTTCGCCCGCCGGTCTGCCACCTCGTCCGCCTTCAGATCCGTCACGTCCCCGTCGAACACCAATACCGGTATCAGGTCGTGTTCGAAGAACTTCGGAAGCCCCTGAACGATCCCGATCAGGTTCGCCACTTCCATGCCATCATCGGTCGTGTACACCTCGTCTGCCGTCCACTTGACCGTCGTCGTGAGGTAGCGGTACAGCCAGTTGTGCGCGTCGACGGCGACGACGCTCCCATCGATGTCCGCAAAGGTCACGTCGCGAATGGCAGCGAGGTCGCGCAAGTCCGCGTTTCCCATGCCCGACACTCGTGGTGGCCGGTGAAATATCGACCGCTCCGACTGCCGATTGTGAGGCGTTTATGTGCGTCAGTCGACTAGGGAAGCCATCGAATGGTCTCGCCGTTCGACGTGTTGAAAGTCGACGAGGACGCCGACGAGGCGACGATCGAACGGGCCTACCGGGAGCGCATCAAGCAGGCTCACCCCGATCAGGGGGGGACCCTCGAAGAGTTCCAGCTCGTCAGACGCGCGTACCGCGAACTCGACGACAGAGACGAGAACGGCGACGAGCGCGCAACAGACGATGACGACACGGACGTCGCCGACATCGACCTGACCGACGAGGACGGTGACGCCGAGGTGGAGCCGGTCCGCGTGGAGTTCCTCGATTACGAGGTGCTCGACGACTACGGCTGGTCGCTCGACGACGGCGACCTGTTCCGGAAGGCGTCGCACGCGGACCTCGACGAGTCAGAGCACGGACGACTGCTCGTCCAGCCGGACGAGAGCCTGCTCGAAGGGGCTGAAAACCGCGGGTTCGGGTGGCCATTTTCGTGTCGAGGCGGGGCCTGTGCCAACTGCGCCGTCTACCTCGTCGAGGGCGAGATTTCACAGCCCGCGAACCACATCATGCCTGACGATCTCGCCGATCGCGGGTTCCGACTCTCCTGTAACGGCTATCCGGTGAGCGACGAGCTCCGAGTCGTGTTCAACGTCAAACACCTCGACGAACTCGACGACCTCATCCTCCCGCCGGGACCGTTCACGCGACGGTGAATTCCTGCGATCCGAGCGCTCAGAACGCGTCTGCGACCGCGGCGACGATCGCGTCCTCGACGGCGTCGCGCTCGCCCGAGAGGAACTCGATTTTGCCCTCACGGAGGCCGGCAGTGGTGACGTCGGCGGCGGGCGCGATCTCCGCCGCGCGCGCGGCCACGTCGCGGATCGACACGTCCGCGGTGGTCCGCAGGTACAGCTCGTCGGTGCCGATGCCGACGGTCGCGTACGCCTCGCCGTTCGCGTTCCGGCGGTGGAGGTCGTCGAGAAGCAGCGGCGTCGGCGGGAAGTCGTAGCGGTGCGTGTAGCCGTCGGTGTCGAGCAGCGCGAACTCGACGCCGTCGACAGCTTCGGTGACGACGTTCTCGCTCGCGGTGCCGACCTCCGTCTCCAGCTTCTCGCGGAACTGCTCTGAGACGTGTGCGGCTAGGTTCCCGCTGTCGTCGAACAGCAGATCGGTGACGAGTTCGCGTTTGTCTTGGTACGACTGGTAGTACGCCTCAAGCGCGACCGCCTCGCGAAGCTCCGCGACGCGCTCGGCGTCGTAGCCGGCGGAGCGGGCGAGGTCGACGTAGCGGTCGGGCGTCTCGTCCCAGTAGCTCACGGCGGGGAGGTGCCGGAGGTCGGAGCGGACCTCGTCGTTGACCGCGGAGGCCAGCGATGCGACGAGCGCGCCGGTCGAGAGGTCGGCGTCGACGCCGTCGATTTCGGGCGACACGAGCGTGTCGACCGCCTCTCGCGTCTCGGCATCCGCGACCTCAGCGTCGACGACAACCGCGTCGACGCCGTAGACGGAGAGCAGTTCGATCCCGTCAGCGGACTCCACCGTCGAGCCGGTTCCGACGAGCAGGAACAGCGGGAGCTTCTCGTCGTGACGGTCGCGGTCCTGTAACATTCTGGTCGCGTCGTTCGTCGCCGCGTCCATGTCGTACACCGGATCTTCGAGCGGTCGCCGAGTGAAGTAGTGATACTCGGCGTCACTTTTCGCATGCTCGTCGCGGATCAGCGGGAGGACGGCGCGCTCGACGGCCGCGCCGGCGACGTAGCCGTCGGCGGTGGCGGGGTGACGCACGACGATCGGACGCGATTCGAGGACGGCGCGACGGACCGCCTCGGCGGCATCGAGCAGCCCGTCTGCGAGCTGCGCGACCGCTTCGTCGCCCGCGAGCGGCTGTAGCCCCTCGGGACGCGCCTCGGCGGTGAGCGCCTCGGCGAGTCGACGACGGACCGCCTCGGCCTCCTCGCCGTCAAGCAGGACGAGCGCCTCCGATTCGACCTGCACGTCGCCGCGGTGGCTCTCGACGCCGCCGTCGATCCGTACCGCATCGCCGACCTCGACGTTCGGATGCGCGCGGACGCCGGGCTCGACGAACGCGGCCACGTCGACGACGCCGGTTTCGTCGCCGATCTCGAACACCGTTGGACCGCCGGTCTGCCGGACGCCGACGACCTCGCCGTCGATCCGAACCGATTCGCCGATGGCGTCGGAGAGCGTGCCGATCTCGACCCGTTCGTGGTCGTCGTCGGGGCTGCCGATATCGTCGCCTTCCGCCGCTTCGATCGCGGGGTCGCGGTCGTCGATTTCGTCGTCGTCCGCAGAGGCGACCGCGTCGGACTCTGCCTCGCCGCCGGTGTCGTCTGCGGCGTCGCCGTCCTGTTCCGCGTCGGCGACATCGGCGGGCTCGAATTCACTCGTCTCCGGTTCGCTGGCGTCTACGTCGTTAGCCCCTGAGTCGTTCGATTCGACCTCCGTCGCAGAGCCGGCCGACTCGTCTCGATCGGCGGTGTCGGCGTCTGCGTCTGCCTCGTCCTCGTCATCGCCGTCATCGACCGCTTCCGGGAGGTGTTCCGTGTCGCCGTCCTGTACGAGGATGCCGCGGAACTCGCGGTCGGCCTGCCGGATCGACCACCCGAGGTCGATGTTCCCGTTGTCGCGGACGCCCTTCACTTGGACGAACACGTCGTCGCCGGGTTCCCAGTCGAGGCTGTCGAGTCGTCGGTCGAGCTCTGACCGGTGGAGGAGTCCGGTCACGCCGGGCGCGAGGTCGACGAAGACGCCGAACTCGGCGTAGCCGTCGACGACGCCGCGGTAGAATCTGCTCGGAACGAGTTGGTCGGGGGAGTTTCCTCGGAAGTCGAAGGCGACGTCTTCTTGGTGTGAATCGCAGATACGACCGCCACCGTCGACGGCGACGCCACAGATGATACAGGATCCCATTTGAGTACACCGAGAGTCTCGGGCCTAAAACGGTTGTCGAAACCCGTGTGAGAGCACACGGCCGAAACCCGCTGGGATCGGCCCTCGCAGAGTGGCCGTGACAGACCGTGTGACACACACGGATAGCTCGGCCGCGTCGTCTTCATCCGAGCACGGCTCGGACCGCCGCGATGACCCGATATCCGACGCCGTACCCGAGAACGGCCGGCGGGAGTCCCGCGACGACCGCTCGGGGGAGCGTGAGCCGGTGGACGGTCCGGATCCCGAACACGAACAGTACCACGGCGTACGCGCCGCAGACGACGCGAAGCGCCGGAACTGGCGGCCCGGCGAGCGCCATCGGGGAACTCGCGTACGCGACCACCTGTACCGTCTGGCTCACACCGGCTCGATCACGGAGGACCCATCCGTCGTCGTACGCGACGCTGGCGATCACCACGGACAGCGTCGCGACGGCCGCAGTCAGATGGAGTCCGACCGGTGCCGCGAGCGCGACGACGAGGAGCAGCACGACGAGCGCGGAGACCGCAACCGAATCGACGACGCCGGGAACTGCCGACGGCTCCGCGAGGATCCAGCCCAGCGTGTACGCGGCGGCGACGGTGACCGCGAACGTCAACGCGGGAGCCTGATCGCCGGGACTCACGCCGTTCGAGAACAGTTGTCGGGGACGGACGAGCGTCGCGACCCACGCGCGAGCGATTCCGCTCGGTCCGCGAGCGCGTCCGCCGGTCGGATCGTCGATCCACGAGGTCACGGCGGCTCATTGGGGCGGACAGCATAACGCCGTTCCGATCCCCGGCTATCTCACGTGATAACTGGCGGGTAACTGATTATACGGTGCACGTCGGAGGTACGGCCGAATGCGCGTGCTCCGACACGACGATCGAGGGTTCACGCCGCTCGCCGGTTCGGGGCTGCTCGTCGGCATCGTCGTGGTGCTTCTGGCGCTCGTCGGTGCCGCGATGATCGGCCTCATCGACGGCGTCGCCCCCCCGGACGCCGAGTTCGAGGCGGAACAAGACGGAGGCGAACTCGTCATCGTCGCCGGCGGTCCCGATCCGGTTCCCGCACAGGAGCTGTACGTCCGCGGCGAGGATCCGGACGGGAACGTTCAGTTCGGCAGGTGGCCGGGCGACGGCGTGGTCCAGCCGGGTGATCGGGTGCCGGTTCCGAACGCGACCGGCAACGAGCAGTTCGAGGTCGTCTGGGAGCCGGTGGCGTTCGACACCCGCGAGACCTTGGGGCGGTACGACGGCGAGGAGTCGAACATCGAGGAGTGGTCCGAGAACGGGTCCGGCCGCGATCCGCTCGGCGCGACCGGCGTCTGAGCCGCGTCTGCGACCGAACCACATGAGGTTTTAACGGATGGAGCGTGTATGACCGGTATGGGTATCCTCTCTCGCGCCTCTTACGTCATCCGCTCGAAGGTGAACGCCCTCCTCAACCGAGCGGAGGACCCGACGGAGTCGCTCGATTACTCGTACGAACAGATGCGCGACGAACTCCAAGACGTGAAACAGGGGATCGCCGACCTCACGACCCAGAAGAAGCGCTTGGAGATTCAACAGCGCAAGCTGGAGGAGAACGTCGAGAAGCACAACCGACAGGCGCGCGAGGCCGTCCAGCAGGACCGCGACGACCTCGCGCGCAAGGCCCTCGAAAAGAAGAAATCGAAGATGAGCCAGATCGAGGAGCTGGAAGGGCAGATCGCGGACTTGAACGACACCCAAGAACAGCTCGTCGAGAAGAAGAACAAGCTCCAGAATCGCATCGAGGAGTTCCGGACGAAGAAGGAGACGATGAAGGCCCGCTACGAGGCCGCGGAGGCATCCTCACGCGTCTCGGAGGCCATGACGGGTGTCGGCGACGAGATGGAAGACGTGAGCCGGTCCATCGAGCGCGCCGAAGAGCGAACCGAAGAGATGGAGGCGCGCGCGGAGGCGATGGACGAGCTCGAAGACTCCGGTGCCTTCGAGGACGCGCTCTCCGACAAGGACAGCATCGACCGAGAGCTTGAGAGCCTCTCGACGAACAGCGAGGTCGACGCCGAACTGGAGACGCTCAAAGGCGAACTCGGCAAAAGCGACGGAGCGGGCGACGGAGCGTCCGACAGCACCGACGAGGAGATCGACGCCGAACTGTCAGACATCGAAAGCGAGATCGACGCCGACGATCTGGAGTCGGAGGTAGACGACACCGCCGTCGCCGACGACGGCGACGCGAGCACAGAGGTCGACGCGGAACTCGACGTCGAACTGGAAGACTCGGAGGCTGACGCCGACGAGCAGCGGAACTAACATTCGACGTTTGCTGCCCCGATCGCCACCGATTCACGTCTGACGACTCGCGCTCTATTTTAGTTACCGCCGACCGGCCGAGCCCCGGTCCCCGCGCGATCCTGATCTACGAGCCGTATCTCGCCGTCGGGCATCTCGACTCCGTCGTAGGGATCGTCGGCGAGAAGCAGCGAGCCGTCGAGGTCAGCGTAGTCGAGCAGTGGTGCGAGCTGTGCGGCCGCCGCGATCGACGCGTTCGACTCGATCATACAGCCCAGCATCACCTCCAGTCCGTGTGCCCGCGCGGCGGCGATCAGCCGCCGCGCCTCCAGCAGTCCGCCGGTCTTCATCAGCTTCAGGTTCGCGATGTCACATCGGTCGGCGATCGCGGGGATGTCGGCGAGACTCACGCACGATTCGTCGGCGGCGATCGGGAGCGCCGAGCGCTCGTAGACGAACCGGAGCCCCTCGGGGTCGTCGGCGGACACCGGCTGCTCGACGAACTCCACGTCGCGGTCGGCGAGCCACGCGGTCTTTTCGACGGCCTCGCGGGGCGTCCACGCCTCGTTCGCGTCGACGCGGAGACGCACGTCCGGGGCGGCCTCGCGGACCGCGTCGACGAGGTCGCGGTCCCGGTCCGTGCCGAGCTTGAGTTTGAGTACCGGATATCCGGCGTCTGCAGCGTCTGCGGCCTTCTCTCGGACGCGTTCGGTCGTGTCAAGTCCGACGGTGAACGACGTGGCCGGCATCCTCGACGGATCGAGTCCCCACAGCCGGTACAGCGGGACGCCGAGCCGCTTCGCGGCGAGGTCGTGGACCGCGATCGAGACGGCACAGCGGGCGGCCGGATTGCCGTTCACGACGCCCGCCATCCGGGATTCGATCTCGTGGAGCGCGTGCGGGTCGCCGACCGACTCAACGGCGGCGAGCAGATCCGGAAGGATCGCCTCTACCGTCGCGGCTGTCTCGCCGTAGTGCGCCGACGGCGCTGCCCCGCCGACGCCCGTCATCCCTCCCTCGTCCGTGACGCGGACGATCACGTTCTCCGCGTCGGTCTGGGTCCCCCGAGAGATCGTGAAGGGGTCCGAAAGCGGCATCGACACCCGTTCGAACTCGGCCTCTAGGGTCATTCGCCGCCGAGCCCCGCGTCGACGATGCCGTCGACGATCGCGTCTGCGCCGTCGCGGACGGGATCCGCCGCCGGCCCCCCGACCTCGGCCGCGAACGACGCGACCGCGTCGGCGGCCGCCTTGTCGCTCTCGACGTTCTTCGTGTTGAGCGCGCCGGCGATGACCGCCGTCTCGTTGATCGGGTCGGCGAGTCCCTCGTACAGGTCGACGTACTCGGAGACGGGTCGGAGGTCGAACGATTCGTACCCGTGGATTGCCTCGCGGCCGGCGGCGTGACAGAGCACGAGGCCGTCGGCCATCGAGCCGTGAACGATCCCGCAGGTGACCGCTGAGTAGGCGGGGTGAATGATGCTTCCCTGGCCCTCAACCACGAGCAGGTCGTGGTCGTCGCCGACCGCGACGAGCATGTCCTCGACCGCGCCGGCGGTGAAGTCGGAGACGACCCGGTCGATCGGGTTCCCCCACCCGGCGATCATGATGCCGGTCTGGCCGGTCGGGACGAACGCCGCGTCGATCCCTCGCTCGCGGGCGGCCGCGACGATCTCCAGTGAGGCCGTCATCTTCCCGACCGAGCAATCCGTTCCCACGGTCAGTACCACGTCCGCGTCGACATCGCCCGAGGCCCCGGTTGCGACCGTGAGGTCGTCGTCGGGCTCGCGGACATCGACGAGGTGGACGCCGTGTTCGTCGGCTAGCGAGACGAGTTCCGGGTCCTCATTGAGGAAGTAGTGGAGGCCGCTCACCACGTCACAGCCCGCCTCGATCGCGGCTTCGACGTCGTCGCGCCACGACTCGTCGAAGCCGCCGCCGATGGGCGCGATCCCGATGTACAACGCGTCGATCTCGCCGTCCGCTGCCGCGAGCGCGTCCACGAACGACTCAACAATCGGCGCGTCGTCGATATCAGGAACGTGATCACGGACGCGGTCGCCGGCGCGGTCGCGGTCGAGGACGGCACACACGTTCTGGTCGCCGTAGCGCATCACGCCGAGGGCGGTCTTCGCTCGGTCGGGGAACTTCTCGTGGGCGAGGATGGCGATGCGTTCGTCGCTCATGCTCGGTCCGTCGCCCCGAGAATGGTTAAAAGAGTCGAGGTGGCCGTGCCGTCACGGTCCCGGAAGCGGGAAGGACGTACCTCAAAGTGTGTTGGATGTGATCGAGAAACACGCTCGAAGCGAGAAGGCAAACGTATTATTCTAGGGTGATACCACTAGAGTATGTCTGAGACAACTTCGGGCGCGATAGCCGCTTGGGGAACGCAGATTCGCGAGTATGCCACCGGGATGGGGCCGTCGTGGATCGCCGGTGCGATCGCTGCCGGTCCGGCGTCGATGGCGAGCCTGATCACCGCCGGCGCGCGCTTCGACTACGCGCTGCTCTGGGTCGTCGTGCTGTCGGCCGGGGCCGGCACGCTCGCGCAGTACCTCGCGATGCGTCTGGGGCTCCTGACGGAGCGCGGCGTCGTCGACGTCGTCGAGCGACACCTCGGTGAGTGGTGGGCGTGGATCCTCGTCGCGGATGTCGTCATCGCGGCCGGCGTCGCACAGTTGGTGATAATGAACACCGTGGCGACCGTGTCGGCGACGATAACGGGCGTCGACGCGCGGATCTGCGGCGCGTTCTGGGCGCTCGTTCTCGTGGTCGGGCTGGCCGGCAAGGGGTACCGCTTCGTCGAGTTCGTCGCGAAGGTGTTGGTCGCCGCGGTCGTCGCCGCGTTCGTCGCGTCGCTTTTCGTCGTCCCGATAGAGCCCACACAGGCGCTTTCGGGGCTCGTTCCGACGCTTCCAGCCGGGAGCGCGGTTGTCGCCGCGGGCATCCTCGGTGGTGCGGTGCACATCACGCTCATTACCATGCACTCGTACACGATGCGGGCGCGCCAGTGGACCGAGGGCGAGTACCGCCTCGCGACGGTCGATGTCGTCGCTTCCATGCTTATCGCGTTCGGCGTCTACAGCGTGGCGACGTTCCTCGTCACCGCGAGCGTCCTCAGCGATCCGAGCCTCTCGACGGTGGGCGCGGCACAGGCACTCGGCCCGCTGGCCGGCTCGGCCGCGCAGTGGCTGTTCCTGCTCGGGCTCGGCGGCGCGGCCGTCTCCACGCTCGGTGGTAACACGCTCGTTCCGCCGTTCCTCGTCGCAGACAAGCTCGGGTGGGGAACCACGGTCGAGGACGGACGGTACCGCGGACTCTTGGTCGCGGTCGCGCTGCTGTCCGCTCCGGGCGCGTTCATCGGCGGGGAGATCCTCGGGCAGCTCGTGCTCGTGCTCGCGTTGGGGACCGTGGGAACGCCCTTCGCCATCGTGGTCGTGTTGTACCTCCTGAACTCCGACGCCGTGTCCGAGGGGGCGTCTGCGCTCGCCAACCTCGGCGGCGTCGCGCTGTTACTGGTGTCCGGCACGCTGGCCGTCAACTTCGTCGTCGAACAGATCGGCGGCGGGATCGACGTGCTCACGGGACTCGTCGTCGCGTTCGCGGCCGCGCTCGGGATCGCGACGGTCGCACTGCTCGCGAAACTCATCGGAGAGACGTACCGCCGGGCGGCCTGACGCAGACGGAATCGGCGACCCACCGCAAAACTGCGCGGGCGACCTCACGATAGTCGGCTCGGGCCGTTCCGCTCGCGTCAGGCGTCGCCGCCGACGAACTGGGCCGCGCCCTCGTAGAACCAGTAGTCGTTCTCGCGCATCGCTCTGCCGAGTTCTTGGTGGAACTCGACGAAGTCGGCGAACTCGTCTTTCTCGACGCCGTCGAATATCTCCTCGACGGAGACGACCGTTTCGAAGTCGATCCGGACAGGGTGGTTACCGTACTGCTCGACGTACTCGGCCGCCGTCAGCGGGAAGTCTTCCTCCTCGTCGATTTTCTTCGCGAGGACGGCGTGGCCGTACTTCCGCCCTCCTTCGCTCCCCTGCTCTCCGTCGGGGTCGTGTGGCCAGTCCATGCGAGCCGATTCGGCGGTCCGAGGCATAGTCATTTCGGAACCCGCGACCAGATGCAGTCCGCAGGTCAATGCGAGCGGAGAGATATCTCGCCGTCGTGCGGTGTTTGCTTATAAAGGAGTGGGTTGGGGCGGATTTGAACCGCCGGCCTCCTCCATGTCAAGGAGGTGTCATAACCGGACTAGACTACCAACCCGTGGGGGCGTTCACTCGCAACTCGTGGTATCCGGGGGATATAATTGAACCTTTCGTTTCGGCGGCCCGCGATACGCCGCGGTCAGCCGATCCGAGCGACGCTTTCCGGCCGCATGCGTCACTGCGTGACGTATTTCGACCGCCTTTTGTTGGTCGACGAGAGTGTGCTCGCATGGTCGACCTCTCCGCTCGCGCCGACCGGCTCGACGAGTACCTCGACGCGCGCGGGCTCGAAGCGGTCTGGTTCGCCAGGCCCAACGGTTTCGCGTGGCTCACCGGCGGCGACAACGTCGTCGACGGCGACGCCGACGTCGGCGTCGCCGCGGCCGGCTACGACGGGGAACTCCGCGTGATCACAGACAACATCGAAGCCGACAGACTCCTCGACGAAGAGCTACCCGACGGGGTCGCCGTCGAATCGTTCCCGTGGCACACCTCGTCGCTCGCGGAGGCGGTCGCCGACCGGTCGCCCGCTCCCGCGGCAGCGGATTTCGACGTTCCCGGATTCGACCGCGTCGACGGCGGCCGTCTCCGGCAGCCGCTCACCGACGACGACGTCGATCGATACCGCGAGCTGGGACGCGAGGTCGCTGCCGCCCTTGAAACCGTCTGTCGAAACCTCGAACCCGACGATCCGGAGTATGAGGTCGCCGCCGGCATCGACATTTCGCTCGCCTCCCGAGACGTGAACACGCCGGTCGTTCTCGTTGGCGGTGCCGAGCGGGCACAGACGTACCGACACTACACTCCGACCGACGCGACGCTCGGCGACTACGCGCTGGTCTCCGTCACCGCCGAGCGCGCCGGGTTGTACGCCTCGCTCACGCGCACTATCGCCTTCGACGCGCCGGAGTGGCTGAAAAAGCGTCATCGCGCGGCCGCCCGCGTCGAGGCCACCGCGCTCGCGGCGACGGAGGCGGCCGCAGACGGCGAGTTGACGGGATCTGCTGATTCTGACACCGCCGGAGACGTCTTCGCGGCGATCCGCGAGGCGTACGATGCCGTGGGACACCCGGATGAGTGGCGCGAACATCATCAGGGCGGCGCTGCGGGCTTCGCGAGCCGCGAGTGGATCGCGACGCCGGAGAGCGACGAGCCAGTCCGGCGTCCCATGGGCTACGCTTGGAACCCGACCGTTCATGGCGCGAAAAGCGAGGACACCCATCTCGTCGCACCCGATCGGACCGAGACGCTCACGAAGACGGGGCAGTGGCCGACACACGAGGTGGAGCCGGTCGCAGTCGAGGGAATCTCGACCGAACCGCGGGAATTGACTGCGCCGGTGATCCGCTGACTGGATCGACGATCCGCTGACTGCGGTCAGTAGACGTACTCGTTCTCGTCGATGCCGACGTAGCTTTTCTTCACCCGCCGCTTGTTCCACTTGTACGCGAGCAGGAGCTTCGCCGACTCCCACCCGGAGCGGTACGGCTGCGAGAGCAGCCCGTCACCCGCCGCCGCGAGCATCTCGTCGGCCGCGCCGATGATCCGATCCCAGTCATCCGGGTCGTACTCGGCGACCATGTCTGCCATCGTCACGTTCCGGACGATCTCGTCGCCGATGGTTTCCTTCCACCGCCGATTGTAGGACGCGAGGTCGCCTTCGGCGGCGAGTTCGCCCGCGATCGCGCCGGTTCGGACCGCCACGTGGTCGCCCCCCTCGTGGAAGGCAGAGGTCGTCCCCATCGCGCCGCCGGCGACGGCGATGCCCGCGTCGGTCGGCGAATCGATCGGACGTGTCGAGGAGATCGGGTACGTCTCGGTTCCGCCGCGCTTGCCGGCGTCCTCGACGAGCGGGAACTCCGTCTCGATGTCGTACTCGTCGCCGTACTGCCACTCAAGCAGCCGTCGGACGTACTCGCTCCCCTGCGGGATCGAGTCGTCGTCGGGCTCGAGCAGCGCGTACGCTTCGGCATCGAACTCGTCGATGTCGAGCCCGATCGGCATCGTCAATCCGATCCGACAGACGCGGTCCGCGTTCGGGAATATCCACGGGTACGCGGTCTCGCCGGGCATCACGCCCCACCAGAAGACGATCGCGTCGTTCACCTCCTCGTACACCTCCTTCGGGACTCGCCGATACTCCTGATAGGCAATGTGGTTCGCCGTCCGAGAGGCGAGCCGCTCCGAGGCCGGTGCGTCGGCCGGGAGGTACTCGTCGAGCACCCGGTTCGTCACCGTGCGCTGGGGCCCGTCGGCGAGGACGACGAAGTCGGCCCCGACCGACTCGCCAGAGGCGAGTTCGACGACGTGACGTGGCCGGTCGGTGTTGCCCGTGCCGGGAGCTATCGACGGGTCGGTGTCCACGCCGCGGACCGACACGCCGGTGCGGTACTCGGCCCCGGCGTCTTCCGCTCGGTCGCGGAGCCAGTCGTCGAACCGCGCGCGGTGAAAGGTGTATCCGAACGTGTCGTACGAGGACTCGATCCCAGTCGACGTGAGCGTCGCCGACTCGTCAGGGCCGCGGAATTCGGCGCGGTTTAGCTTCCGCTGGACGACGCCATCGTCGAACTCGTCGGGGTGGATCCCCATGATGTCGACCCAATAATCCAAGATCCCGGCGGCGTCGGTTGAGTCGGGCCCGAGCCGGTCCCGATCGGCCCGGGGAACCCCCTTTTCGAGGACTAGGGCGTCCGCGTCGCCTGTCGCGGCCGCGTGCGCTGCGGCGGAGCCGGCCGGGCCGCCCCCCACGATCGCGACATCTACGCGTTCCATACTCCGTGAGGTTCCCGTCCGAGTATTAAATTCACGGTCCGGCTGCACCGTCCGAGTCGTTCATCGTCGTTCGTTATTAGATGGAGTGTCGGAGAGACACGTTTTAGACGGTTCGGAGAAGCCGATCCGACACACATGGCACGCGAGACATGGGCGACACGGGCGGGATTCATCCTCGCCGCCGTCGGCAGCGCAGTCGGGCTCGGGAACATCTGGCGGTTCCCGTTCATCACCGGACAGGAGGGCGGCGGGGCGTTTCTCCTCGTCTACCTGCTCTTCGTCGCACTGATCGGCCTCCCGGCGATCCTCGTCGAGTTCGTGATCGGTCGACACACGGAGCTGAACCCCGTCGGCGCGATACGCGCCCTCGGTAGCGGTGCGTGGAACTACCTCGGCTGGCTGTTCGTGGCCATCGGATTCGTGATATTGTCGTACTACAGCGTCGTCGCGGGGTGGTTCCTGCGGTACACGCTCATCGGTGTTCTCGACGGCTACGCCATCGCCGACACGGGGGAGGCGCAGGCGCTGTTCGGCACCGTCGCCACCGGGATCGACACCCTGCTGTTCCACGCCGTGTTCATGGCGCTCGTCATCGGGATCATCGCTGCCGGAGTCCGCCGCGGCATCGAGATCGGGGTGAAGGTCATGGTACCGGCTATCGTCATCCTGCTCGTCGGACTCGCGGCGTACGGGTTTACCCTCGACGCGTCGACGGCGGCCTACAGCTACTACCTCTCGCCGGACTTCGGCTACCTCGCCGCGAACTGGACGAGCATCCTCCCGGCCGCGGCCGGACAGGCGTTTTTCACCCTCTCACTGGGGATGGGTGTGATGATTACCTACGCCTCCTACCTCGGTGAAGACCGAAACCTCGTCGCGGACGCGGGCGTGATCGCCAGTCTCGACACCCTCGTCGCGGTGCTCGTCGGGTTCGTCGTCTTCCCGTTCCTCTTCGCGGCCGGACTCGAACCCGGAGCGGGCGGTCCGGGCGGCATCTTCGTGAGCCTCACGACGGCGTTCGCCGGAATCCCCGGCGGACGCGTCCTCGGCGTCGTCTTCTTCGGCATGGTCGGCATCGCGGCGCTGTCATCTGCGATCAGCATCCTCGAAGTGCTCGTCTCCTACCTCATCGACGAACTCGGCGTCTCGCGCGTCCCCGCGTCCATCGCGCTCGGCGTCGCCGTCTTCCTCCTCGGTGTTCCGGTGACAATCGACCTCATCTTCCTCGACCTCTTCGACCTGCTCGCCGACGGCATTCTGCTCGTGTTGGGGTCGCTGCTACTCGCGCTGTTCGTCGGCTGGGTCGTCCCCGATATCGCCCGCGAGGAACTGTCCCGGGGGATCGGCGACCTCGGTCCGTTCGGTGACGCGTGGATCTGGATCGTTCGGATTCCGATCGTCGTCGTCGTGGCCGTCTCGCTGTATCTTGGCGTCGTCGACTACGTCGAGTTTCTCACTGTCGACTTCGCCGAGTGGCTGGCCGCGCGGTAACGGATTCGCGACCAGAGCTCAGACTTCGACCGTCTTTTTGCCGATGTCGCAGGCTCAGCGGCGCTGTACCGTCGAGTAGTCGGCGATAATTCCATCGACGCCGGCCGACGCGAGGCGATCGGCCTGGTACCACGTCTCCACGGTCCAGACGTTCACGGCGCGCTCGTCTGCGTGCGCGACGGCGACGATGTCGTTGGCGTGCCCGAACGCGTCGGCGTCGAAAAAGGGTGTCCCCCGGATCGCGTCGATCGGGGGGTGGATCGCGTCGGCGTCGTGTTGGCGGGCGATCGCGAGCCCGTCGTCGATAGACTCCGACACGAGCGGCGCGACCGGCGCTGCCGACAACTCCGTGACTGCCGCCAGCGCACCCTCACAGAAGGACGAGAACAGGCAGTCGTTCTCGTGATCGTCGACGACGGCGAGCACGCGTTCGACGAACGGTCGCCAGACCGCCGTCCGCTCGGCGAGCGCGTCGCTCCCTAGCTTCTCTCCCGGCCGGATGTCCCACCGTCCCGGGTTCTTAAGTTCGACGTTCACGCCGACATCGGCGGGGACGGCGTCGAGCACGTCGGCGAAAAGCGGCACGGTTTCGCCGCTTTCGAGCACCGGCGCGCTCGTGACGGTCGCGGTGTCCGTCTCCCAGACGACGCCGGTCGCGTCGGTGAGTCCGGCCGGCCTGTCATCTCCGTCACGCCGACCCAACTCCGCGTCGTGAGCGGCGACCACGTCGCCGTCGACGGTCGGGACGACATCGACTTCGATCCAGTCGGCGCGACGGCGACGGGGTCCAGACTCCTCGGTCGCGTCCGACCGCTCTCGAGCCGCGGGTTCGGTCGCCGCCTCGAACGCCGCGACGGTGTTCTCCGGATTTTCGCCGGCGAAGCCGCGGTGCGCGACCAGCGTCGGCTCTCCGTCTCTGGGATCGATCATATCGCGTCGGCCACGGCGTCGACGACGACACCGGCGGCCTCTGAAATAACTGTCTTGATTCGCGCGAGGACACCCGACGATCCGCCGTTTGCGTCCTCTTCGCTCGACTCGTCGGAGTCAGCGCCCTCGTCGGAGTCGATTCCGTCACTCATCGTCGTCGATCAGACGTGTTCCTCGTACGGCTGTACGATCACGAACCCGTCCGTGCCGTCGAAGCGCATCTGGTAGCGTTCGCCGGACTCCTGTCCGATCATGTCCGAGAGGCTGCGATTCACCTCGACGTTCGGGGCAGTCTCGCTCCACGCGACCGTCGCGCTCGGGTCCGTCGCGACCGGCGGCTCCAACACGATCGGATCGCCGTGGGTCGTGAGCGCGACGTAGCCGGGTCCTTGGAGATAGACATTGCTGAACCCGCCGGCGAACGAGCCGGCGAGGCTGTCTATGGTGCTGATCTCGTACGAGAGCGAGTCCTCGAACGCGAGTACGTCTTCGCCGTTGACCGTGATCGACTCGCCGGCGTCCAGCTCGACCACTTGGACCTTCTTGCCGCCGTCGGCGAAGTAGACGTGTCCCTGCCCCTCGACGGCCATTATCGGCGTCCCTTCGCCGGTGGCAGCCTCCTTGAGGAGGCCGGTGATTCCTCCTTCTGCCGACGCCTTCCCGGTGAACGAGATGTCGCCGGTGTACGCGATCATCGAACCGGCCTTCGCCATCACGGTGCCGTCGACCGCGACGTCGAGGGTGTAACTGTTCTCGCGCTCGAAGGGATCGGCGCTCTCGGTCGATGCGTTCGCGGCGGTGAACTGATCGAGATTCATGTGCGGGGACCGAACTCGCGGGTTCGGCTACGTGCCGATTCCCCGGTCTGATACATAAATGTCGGGAGGCGGAGTCAGTACACGACGAGCGAGAGGTACAGCTGTCCGACCCCCGCGATCATCATTACGACGCCGGCGACGCGCTTCAGGAGGTCCGCGTGGGCCATCACGCGGGTGGCGTTGCTCACGAGTCCGACGCCGGTCGCGACGGTGGTCGCGGCCATCAGAAGGGCGACGGTTCCGGCGTAGACGCCGACGACGAGCAGCGCCGTCTCCGTGGGAAGCGCGATCGCGCGGGCGACGACGCCGAGAAACACCGGTGCCACGCACCCTGCGCCGGCGAGCGCGTACCCCGCACCGAAGACGCCGAAACCGAGCACGCCCGCGCGACGCTGCGGGAGCGGGACCGATATCGCCGGGGCTCGTCCGGCGGCAACGAGCAGCCCGAAAGTGACGAGGAGGGCACCGACGAGCGTCTCGAAGACGGTGATGTTGGAGAGCGTCGAGTAGCCGATGTGGACGGTGGCACCCGCGAGTAGCGCGAACGTCGCGAGCACGCCCAGAGCGGCTGCGAGTCCGCGGACGCCAGCACCGGCGACCGAGGCGCGGTCGGCGTCGACGGAGTTCACGTAGAAGCCGACGTACCCTGGTAACAGCGGGTACGCGCACGGCGAAAAGAACGTCGCAACACCGGCGGCCAGCGCGAACGGGACGTTGGTCGCGATCGAGATGTCCGTCATCGGCGCGAGTGCTTTCCGTCGCCGCGGCAGAAGCGCGGTGCGGTCATCTGTTCAGGGCGGTTTCGATGCCGGCAACGAGTTCGTCCGCGGTGTGGACGCCCGAATCGCTCCACGCGACTCGCCCGTCGGCGTCGAGCGCGACCGCGGTGGGATACCCGCCCACGTCGAGCTTCGCCGCCAGTTCGGCCGTGACATCGGCAGCGACCAGCCAGTCGCCGTCGTGCTCGCGCCACCAGTCGGCCACGTCCGACTCGCTCACGTCGTCGCCGACATCCTCGTTTGTCACCGAGGTGAACAGCACGTCGTCTCCGACGCGGTCGTGGGCCTCTCCCAACGCCGGCATCTGCTCGGCACACGGCGGGCACCACGTTCCGAAAAAATCGACGAACGTGGCCCGTCCGTCGGCGGGTATCACAACCTCGCCGTCACGGCTTCCGGGGGCATCGACCGTGGTGAGCGTCACCGGTTCGACGGGCTCTGCGCCGTCGCTCCCGATTCCGAGCGCGGCGGGTGCGTTCCCGGTGGCGACCGCACCCGCCCCCCCGAGAGCGCCCACGCTGGCGAGGCCCGCGAGGAGGTTCCGTCGCCTCACGCCGTGACCACCCGCTCGACGTCCTCGATGAGCGACTCGATGTCCGTCTGCGGGCCTCTCGGATACGCTCGCTCGATGATTCCCTGCTTGTTCGCGAGGAGGATCAGCCCGTAGTGGGGGAACTGGTACTCCAAGTTCTCGTACTGGTCGGCCTCGGTCTTCTCGATCACGAGTCCGAACTTCTCCTCCATCAGGGACTGGCCAGCCTCGTAGCTCCCCGGCCGGAGGAAGTGCCAGTTGTTGGTATCTAGATTCACGCCCTGTTGGCCGGCATATTCGCGGAGGACATCGGCCGTGTCGCGCTCGGGATCGAACGTCTGTGCGAGCAACGCGAGTTCGTCGCCGTACTCATCCTCTGCGGCGGCCGCCTGCGCCCGTCGGAGCCGAAGGATGAGCGCCGGACAGACCCCGTCGGGACAGTTGGTGTAAAATGAGGTCCAGAGGACCGCGCGTTCGCCCTCGTAGTCCGCGACTGTCACGTCCTCGCCGGTGAGTGGGTCGGACAGCGTAAAATTCGGCATCTCGTCGCCGTAGCTGGGATGAGATGCTTCGCTCAGATCCTGCTCGGGAGGGCCGAGAACTGTTCCTTCGGCTCCAGACGATCCGAATACCCCGAGACACCCGGCAGTTGCCGCGGTGGCGGCGACGCTGGTCGTGCTGGCGACCGACCGGAGGTACGTGCGGCGATCCATGTGATTACGATAGATTCGTGGCCGCTCGTAAATGAACCTCGCGGCTGGTCGCACGCGATGAACACAGGCGACTCGCCGCGATTCGCCGTGGTCGAACACATCACAGGTCGTGGTACCGTGACCCTCGCAAGGGTTATCCCCAAACGGACTGTACGTTTGGTTGCAATGGCAAACGGTAAGGTTGATTTCTTCAACGACACTGGCGGCTACGGTTTCATCTCGACTGACGACGGCGACCTCGACGACGACGAAGACGTGTTCTTCCACATGGAAGACGTCGGCGGTCCGGACCTCGAAGAGGGTCAGGAAGTGGAGTTCGACATCGAGTCCTCGCCTAAGGGACCCCGCGCGACGAACCTCGTCCGTAACTAATTACCGGATTCCGGCGTCGCTCGACGCGATCGGCGACCGATTCCGATTCTTCACACTCTCAATCTACGAGGAGTGACATCTTTTCGGTCAGCGTCCGCAGACGAGTACAGTTTCTGGTTGAATCCCGCGCGTGACCCACCGCGATCGACCGTTTAAATACGAGCGCGAGTGAGACGCTGACGTGACCGATTCGATTCCGACCGGCTGCGGTCCGGTCGACGACCTGTTGGACGGCGGGTTCGAGCGCGGCGTCGTCACGCAGGTGTACGGGCCGCCCGCGGCGGGGAAGACCAACCTCGCGCTCGCGGCCGCGGTGGAGGTCGCGGCCGGCGGCGATCGCGCGCTCTACATCGACACGGAGGGCCTCTCCATCGATCGCTTTGAGCAGGTGGCGGCGGGTAGCCTCGACCGATCGAACGCCGACGAGACAGTCGAAGAACTCGCCTCTCGGGTGATCATCACGGAGGCGTACGACTTCGACGACCAGCGCGAGGCGGTCCGCGACGCCGAGGAACTCGCCACGGAGGTCGATCTGATCGTGGTTGACTCCGCCACCGGCTTCTATCGCCTCGAACGGGCCGACGACGCCGAAACGGGCGACTCGCTGCGAGCGGTCGCGAAACAGGTGACGCACCTTCTCTCGCTGGCCCGCCGGCACGACTTGGCCGTCGTGATCACGAATCAGGTGTTCAGCGACCCCGACAGCGACCGCGACCGCGCGCTCGGCGGCAACACGCTCAACCACTGGACCGGTGCGATCGTCCGCGTCGACCGCTTCCGCGGTGGGAACCGCCGGGCGACGCTGGAGAAACACCGGTCGAAGCCGGCCGGCGAGACGGTGACCTTCCGGATCGTCGGCGACGGCCTTGCCGAGGGAACCGACGCCTGACTGTGGCTCATCTTGTCGATAACCTATTGTCCGTCTAACGTGACGTAGCAACCCTCGTCACGGCCGTGAGGATTAACCCACTCGCAGCCGAGGTCACGGGTAATGGGGGGAGGAGAGAAACGATCGACAGTCGTGCTCGTGTGGATCGCGGTCGCGTGTGTACTCGTCGCGAGCGCCGCGCCCGCTGCCGTGGCGGGCGGTTTCGACGGCGGTGCGGCCGCGGTCGATGACGAGTCATCGACGACGGACGCGGTCGACCGCGAGGCGATCGGTCCCGGACTTCAGTCCACGAACGGTACTGTCGAAGTGGTCGTGCGGTTCGGAAACACTGCGAGGTTCGAACAGCAGACGGTAGGTGATGGCCGTATCTCGACGGCCGATCTCAAGACGAATGCGGACAGCTCTCAGACCGAGTTCAAACGGTTCGCGAACGGGAACGGCGCGATCACGGTGGAACGGAGCTTCTGGGTCGCGAACGCGATGCTCGTCACGGTCGACACCGATCGCGTTCCGATCGACCGCGTTCTCCAAGTTCGCGGCGTCGAGCGCGTCCACGAGAACTTCGAGGTCGAAATCGACTCCGCGACGTCGACTTCGGAGGCCGGCGCGCCGAGTCCAGTGACCCCGTCGCTCGCGCTGCCGACGCCCACAGCACAGACGGTGTCGACGGCGTCGACGGACGCGACGTACGGTGTCGAAATGGTCCGAGCACCCGAAGTGTGGGACACGTTCGACACTCGTGGTGAGGGCGCGACGGTCGCCGTGCTCGATACTGGTGTCGATCCCGATCATCCTGACTTGAACGTGAGCGGCTGGGCGGAGATTGACGAGAATGGTAACGTCATTCAAAATGACGACGGACCGTACGATCTGAACGGTCACGGAACTCACGTCGCAGGCACGGTGACGGGTGGAAATACGAGTGGAACGGCCATCGGTGTCGCGCCCGAGGCGACGCTCCACGGGATCAAGGTGTTTCCGGGCGACGATCGAAACACGACGTTTACCCGAATTATTGGTGGCATGGAGGCGTCACTGGATCCGGAAGTTGTTGGCGAGCAGGCAGACGTGGTTCAGATGAGCCTCGGTGCAGACGGATACTACACTCAGTTCATCGATCCCGTTCGTAACGCGCGAGAGACTGGTGCCGTCGTCGTGGTCTCGTCGGGAAACAGCGGTCAAGGAACATCCAGTACGCCCGGAAACGTCTACGATTCACTCGCTGTCGGTGCGGTTAATAGCAGTCAAACTGTCGCATTGTTTTCCAGCGGCGAGACCGTTGACACCTCCGAAGATTGGAGATCAGACGCCCCTGCGGACTGGCCTGCTGAGTACGTCGTACCCGATGTGTCGGCACCGGGTGTCGACGTGTACTCGGCCGAGCCGGGCGGTACGTACGACACGAAGGACGGAACGTCGATGGCCGCGCCGCACGTCTCCGGCGCTGCGGCGCTGATGCTTTCGGCGAGCACACGCGATGTCGGCGACGACGAACTGTACGACACACTGCGCGAGACGGCGGACCACCCGCAGGATGCGACCGATCCAGACGACCGGTACGGGACGGGAATCGTTGACGCCCATGCCGCGGTGTCGTCGATTACGGAGAACCGGTCGAACCTCTCGGTCACGAATTTCGACGCGCCGAATGAGACTGCACCGGGTGCGACGGTCGAAGCGACGGCCACAGTCAACAACACCGGCGCGGATCCGGGATCTGGTGTCGTCGAATACCGCTTCAACGGGACCGTCGGCGACGAGGCGAACGTCTCGCTCCAACCGGACGAAGAGATGACCGTGTCGTTCTCGTACGTCGTCCCGGACGACACGCAGACGAACACGACGTACGAGCACGGCGCATACACGACCGACTCGAATCTGACAACTGACATCACGGTTGTCGATGGGCCATTCTACGAGATATCGAACCTCTCTGCGCCGTCCATCGTCGAGCGCAACGCGACACTCGAAGCCACGGCCAACGTGACGAACCGAGGCGAGGCTTCCGGAGACAACCGAACCGTCGAACTTCGCCTCACCGATCCCGGAAACGATACCGACGTGCGCGTACTGAACCAGACCAACGTCTCGCTCGATCCGGGCAGCGCGACCAACGTGGCTCTCTCCGGGTCGATTCCGGACGATATCGGCACGGGCGCGACCACGCTTGCGGCCGCCTCTCCCGATGACGACGAGACGGGACCGATCCGGATAGCGGAAGCGGTCGGCACGGTGAACGGTACAGTCACCGACGCGGAGACGGATGCGACGCTCTCCGGGATCGACGTGATGGTCGAGAACGAAAGCGAGGTCGTCGGAGAGACTGCGACCGAAAGCGACGGGATCTACACTGTCGACGTTCCGGCGTCCGATCTGAACATCACTGCGAGTAACGCGACCTACCGACCCTCGACCGCCTCGGTGTCGCTGGCCGGATCAGGAGATACCAAGACACAGAATTTCTCGCTGAAGACTCGGAACGGGACGCTCTCTGGAGTCGTGGGTGTCACCGACGATCTCGACATTCCCGCAGACGCGACCGTCACGGTGACGAACGGGACCGGCGACGCAGTCGCTTCTGTCGACGCAACCGCGGACGGCACGTACGAGGCGTCGCTCCGCCCCGGGACGTACAATGTCACCGCGGCCGCACCCGACTTCGACTCGGCGACCGAGAAGAATGTCGCGATCGAACCCAACGCGACGACCAGCGCGCTGCTGGAGCTCGGTCCGCTCCCCGCTACGCTGTCCGGGACGATCACCGCGAGCACGACCGGTGACCGGATCGACGGCGCGACCGTGACGGCCACTTCGGCGCTGACCGACGAAGTAGCCGGAACGAACACCACGGACACCGCTGGCGACTACTCGCTGACCCTCGACCGCGGCGAGTATCTGGTGACTGGCTCGGCGAACGGATACGGTGACGCGAGCGCGACGCGGATACTTCCGTCGAACGGGAGCGTCACCGAGTCCCTCGCATTGCCCCCCGAGTTCTCCGTGACCGACTTTGATGGACCATCGTCCATCGAGCAGGGAACGAGTGAGACGTTCGATGTCACGGTCCGGAACAACAACGGCTCAGCCGGCGACGTGACGGTGTCGTTCACCGACACGGCGACCGAGGCAGATCGATCGACGACGCTTTCTGATGTCGCGTCGGGTGCCACTCGGACGGTTTCGTTTTCTCTCTCGATCGGTGATGGGGTCTCTCCGGGTACGTACGACGCAACGGCCTCGGTACCCGGCGGGGCTGATCCGCAGACGGTCTCGTTTGACGTGGCAGAGTCTGTCGACGACGGCGATGAGACCACGGACGACGGCGGTAGCGGTGGAGGTGGCGGTGGAGGGGGCGGTGGCGGTGGAGGCGGCGGCGGAGTCGCTCCACCGAGCGACGAACCGGAGGAAGCCGACACGAACGAGACTGCAGAGAATGAGACCGCGGCTGACGACGACCCGAACTCCGAGGTTCCGGATGAGACGGATGACGACGACCGCGATGATTCGTCGGATTTGGACGGCTCGTCCGGCTCTACCGACGGCGGTGACGGTTCCGACGGTGATGGATCCGGTGCGACTGACGCCGGAGGCGACGGGGCCGCCGCTCCGCCCTCCACGGACGGGAGCGTCCCCGGATTCGGGGCTGCGATCGCCGTCGCCGCACTCCTCGTGACCGCGCTCGTCGCGCGGCGTGGTGCGAGCCAAGACGAACCGTAACGCCGCCCGGGTGCAAAAGGTCGAGGAGAACACGCTTGCGCCGGTCCGAGACAGCGGGAGGCCGAAAAGCGGTGCGCCGCTACAGCTCGCCGAGCTTGCGGAGGAGCTGTCCGCGGTACTCCTCGTCGGCGTTGATGCCCTTGATCTCAAGGACGTTCCGTTCCAGTTTGTCGAGCGCGACGTGGAACGCGTGTTCCGCGCCGTATCCCTCGCCGGAGCCGCCGACCTGTCCCTCGTTGGTCCGGAGTCGGATCTGACACTGGATCAGGGGAGTGCCGCGGAGCTTCTCTTTGTGCGCGTGCAGTCGGACGTGCGCGTGGATGACCTGCATCGCGGCGTACTTGTCCGCGACCTGCTCGATGGACTCGACGATGTGTTCTCGGTTCGTCGTATCCAGCAGCTCGACGTTCGTTATCTGCACGTCCATCGAGGCCTCTTCGGTGAACGTGAGCGCGCGCAACACGTCGGTTTTGGTCACCATACCGGCGACGGTGTCTTCCCCGTCGGGCGTGACGACCAGACCGGAGATGTTGTTGTCGAACATCCGCTCGACGACGGCCTGCACGGTCTCGTCGGCGGTCGCAGTGACGACGGGACTCGACATGATATCGTAGACGGGGATGTCGAGCATCCGGTCGATGTCTCCGGCGCGGTCGCCGCTGCCCTGCCGCTCCTGGTCGCGGACGACGAACTCGACGATGTCGTTGGTGGTGACGACGCCGACGAGCTGGCCGTCCTCATCGAGTGCCGGCAGCCGCGAGATGCCGTTCTCGCGGAGGCGGTTGATCGCGCTCCCGACGCTGTCTTTCTCGCTGATTCCGATCACGTCTTCGGTCGCGATCTGGGCGACGGTGAGCGCGTCGAGACTGTCGAGAACGGCCTCAAGGATCTGATCGACGGTGATGATCCCGTACAGTTTCTCGCCCTCGTACACGGGCGCAATCTTCACGTCGCCCTCGACGAGGAGACGCGCCGTCTCGCGGACATCTTCGTGTCGATCGACCGACGGGGCGGGCTTCATCACGGCCGACACCTTGGTGTCGTCCTCCATTCGCGATCGCATGAGCTGTTTTTCCCCCACGACGCCCGCGTACTCGCCGTCCTCGGTGACGACGATCCCCTTCGGATTCTCCCGCTCGAAGATAGAACGGACCTTCGCGAGCCGCTCATCGACCTCCACTTCGACGTATTCCGGCGCTGCAATATCAACGATATTCATGGTCCAGTCCGGAAGTTCGACCGGCCGGGTATTGAAAGTGCGGGAGTCGTTGCGTCGAGTGAGACATCTCCTCAAAAGCGAGACTCGGCGTCCGACGGCCTCGAAAACCTCGGGTACACTGAATGGTGAAAGGTTTTTGCCGGTTACCGACGGACATAGGTGCGTGTACGACGCCGTCGTCCTCGACAAGGACGGAGTCCTCGTCGGGCGGACCTCGTTCGACACGCTCCGGGAGGCCGCTTGGGACGCGTTCGTGAGCGCTGGCGTCGAGGACCCGGATCTGGCTCACGTCGACGACGTCGCGGTCGGCGTTGACCCCGCAACGCTAACGACGATCTGTGAGCGATACGACCTCGACCCGACCGAGTTCTGGCGCATCCGCGACGAGGTGGCGTCTGCGGCACAGATCGACGCCGCGCGACGCGGACAGAAGACTCCCTACGAGGATGTCGACGCGCTCCGCTTCATCGACGCCTCGCTCGGCGTCGTCTCCTCGAACCAGCAGGCGACCGTCGACGCCGTGCTCGATCACTTCGGTCTGTCAGAACGATTCGAGATCGCGTACGGCCGAGAACCGTCGATAGCGAGTCTCTCGCGGAAGAAACCGTCGCCCTACTACCTCGAACGCGCCCTCGACGCGCTCGACGCCGAGACGGCGATCTTCGTCGGCGACAACGAGTCCGATATCCGCGCCGCCGACAACGCCGACATCGATTCTGCGTTCGTCCGGCGTCCCCACCGACGGTCGACGGAACTCACCTGCCAGCCGACCTACGAGATCGACGATCTCCACGATCTCGTGAGTATCTGCGGGCGGGGACCGGTTGACGATAGTCGAGAGTAGATCGGTGTCTCGTCTGTCGGATCGGCCTCGATACCCCGACCACAGCGTGTTAGTACCACTGAGAGCCGTGTCCAGTCGCCGGATCGACGGCGACATCTGCCGTCGATACTATAGTCTAAAGACAGACATTTTCGATATTATACTCGATATACTATGAATTAATACTGTTCTGATTGTCGTTAATCTCGGTGGCAAATATGACCTACGTCGACATCGTGTTCTCATAGGATAATTTTGCTGTATCTGGCACGATAGCGCCTCAAAAGAACATTTATCTGGGATAAATAAGTTATTTCCTAATATTATCTGGTTAGTTATCTATATAATCATAGAATTCCATATCTTCTCCCAGCTCTGTTTCACAAATCGAATATTGTACGTAAATGGTCTTGAATTACCCATATAAGGCCAGATAGTGATCGGTAACAATGTGATCTGGAAAATCACCTTCTACTGGACAACTCTCTCAGTGTGTTTCGGAAACCCATTTCATCTTCACCAAAATTACCGGATTTCTGAGTAGTATTTAAAATGTATAATTATCAAATAGCGTTCGAACGATAGCGCTGTGAGGCCCGTTCAGGTACTTGGCTGTCGCCCCGTTCTCGACACTTTTTCCGTTACGAATGTATGTCTGTAATGGATGTGCATCTTCGGCGAGCGAATGACGAAGAGTGAGCCAGCGTGCCCGTTCGTACATGCTGAACGACACGCCGGCGCGTCCGCGGGTGGATTTCTCGGGATTCATTCGTTTCCCGGAAACGTGTTCGACATGTTGATCGTCACTTCGATCAGGTTTGCGGTCCGCGTCACGGCCTCCGGACTCTCTTCACGGAAGTGATCGCCGTGGAGGATGCTCGTCGGACCGGAGACGCTCAGCGCTCCCAGTACCTCGTCGTTCCGTCCGCGTATCGACGCGCCCACGGCCCGAAATCCCTCTATCTCTTCTTCGTCGTTGAACGCGTAGCCACGCTCATCGATCGTCGACAGCTCCGCGAAGAGAGCGTCTCTGTCGGTGATCGTGTGGGGCGTCCGCTGGACGAGATCGTGACGATCGAGGATCGATTCGACGCTCTCCCGCGAGAGAGCGGCGAGTATCGCCTTGCCGGTGGCGGTCACGTGGAGCGGTTCCGGCTGCTGTATCTTCTCAGTCTGGTAATCATATCGCCCGACGCTGTCGCCTTTCGCTTGATACAGGTTGATCCCGCGGCCGTTCTCCATCACGGTGAGGTGCGCGTACAGTCCGGTCTCGGCCGCGAGATCGTCGATCTCGTCTCGAGCGATCTGAAAGAGTTGACTCTGATTCCGAACGGACTCGCCCCGCAGCGACAGCTTGTACGCGAGCGCGTACTTCTCGCCGTCCCTGACGACGTATCCGGACTGCTTCAGCGTTTTCAAATACGCGTGTACGGTGCTTTTCGAGAGGTCGAGCGTCTCTGCGAGCTCCGTCACACCGAGGCTTCCCCGACGGGCGAGCGTGTCGATAATTTCGATCGATCTCGACACTGACGTTCGCGTCCCCGAGTTTTCGCTCGTGGCAGCGTCGTTCATACCGTGGTCCATGCCGTATTGCGTGTTAAGTGTTCCCATATACGGGATAATACTCCTTTTCACTCTTATTACTGTCCACTACTTTTGAGTATAGGTGTATGTTCGTATATTTATTCTCCATCTATTTGTGTAGAACTCCATTTGTTTTGCAGTCGGTGTCGAATCCGTTCCGCCTGTCTGAACGACGCGTTATATCACCGGAACGGACGAATAGCAGTGCTCGCCCGGGTGTAACGAGCGATACGATTATTATCATGCCCCGTGTTGACGCGCCTGTGGCAGTTGCACTCAACAGAGACCGCCTCGTGGACGCGATGGAAACGCAGGCGGCGATCGGCGGAACCGAAGACGACGGACTCCACCGACTCGCGCTCTCCGACGCGGACAAGGCCGCACGGGACTGGTTCGTCGAACAGCTTCGAGCCTTGGACCTTCCAGTCCGTATCGACGAGTTCGGCAATATCTTCGCTCGCCGTCCGGGAACGGATCCGGACGCGGATCCCGTGTTGATCGGATCGCATCTCGATTCACAACCCAACGGCGGTATCTACGACGGACAGCTGGGCGTCGTCGCGGCGCTCGAACTGCTTCGGACGCTTGACGACGAGGGTATCGAGACCAGCCATCCGATAGAGATCGTCAACTGGACCAACGAGGAGGGCTCTCGATTTCAGCCAGGACTGCAGGGGAGCGGCGTTTGGTGCGGCGAATTCGACCTCCAGACCGAGTACGACCGAACCGACCGCGACGGCGTTCGCCTAGGAGACGAACTCGAACGCATCGGCTACCGGGGTGACGCCCCCGCCGAACCGACAGAGGCGTACGAGGCGTACTTCGAACTCCACATCGAACAGGGGCCGTACCTCGACGAGAGCGGAAACGACGTGGGCGTCGTCACCGGGGTCGTCGGGCTCTCGTGGGGCGAGGTGACGTTCACGGGAGAGGCCAACCACGCGGGGAGCACGCCGATGTCCATGCGCTACGACGCCAGCGTGCCGGCGGCCGAACTCCTCTCGTACGTCAGACGCCTCCCGGGGCAGGTCGGCGACCGGACCGTCGGAACGGTCGGATCCATCGACGTGGAACCCGATTCGATCAACATCATCCCGGAGTCGGCCACCGTGACGTGGGACATCCGTGATCCGGCCGACGACGTGGTTGATCACGCCATCGACCGACTGTCGGCGGAGGCCGAGGCGGCGGCGCGACGAGAGGGCGTCGACTGCGAGGTCGAAGAGACGGCCCGGACCGAGAGCGCCAAGTTCGCCGATCGGTGTGTCGAGACCGTACAGCGGGTCGCCGACGAGTTCGGATACGAGAGCATGCGCCTCTTGAGTGGTGGGAACCACGACGCCTCACACGTCAACGAGGTGTGTGACGCCGCGATGGTCTTCGCAGTCAGCGAGGACGGTAAGAGCCACACCTCCGAGGAGTACACCAGCTGGGAGGACTGTTACCGGGCGGCGAACACCGTCGCGAACGCCGCGCTCGCGACCGCGTCGCCGACGACCGACTAACGGTAATACGCGCGCCACGCCTGCTACCCGTCCCGAGCCGGTGGAGCTATCACCACCGACTCGGCGACGAAGGCGCGATCAGTCCGCAGAGAAAGCGTCCGCGATGCCGTGACTCCACCGGATCACGTCCTCGTCGGCGTCGAACCGTCCCGCGAACTGGACGCCGAGCGGGAGTCCGTCGTCCGTCTCGCTCGCGGGAACCGTGACCGTGGGAAGTCCCGCGTGCGTCCACGGGAGGTTCATTATCGGGTCGCCGGTGCTGTCGATTCCCTCTGGGGCCGGTCCCGGCGCGGCGGGCGCGATCCACAGGTCGATCCCGTGCTCGTCCATCAGGTCCGTCAGGTCGCCCCGAAGCTCTCCGCGGCTCCGCCGCCCGACCGCGACCGTCTCCATCGTCGCCTCCAGCCCCTCGGCTATCAGTTCGCTCGTCTCCTCGGCGTACCGCTCGCCGTACTCCCGGTACCACTCCTCGTGAGCGACGGCGGCGTCGGCGGCGACGAGCCGCTGATGTCGCTCGTTGATCGCGTCGATGTCCGCCATCGCGTCGACGCGCACGATGTCGTACTCGGCCGCGTCGAGCTCGTCGAGGTGATCCTCGAACGCGTCGAGCGCGAGGTCGGACGCCTGTTCGAGATACGGCCCCGCTGGGACGCCGATCGTGGGCGTTTCCGTCGGCGCTGGCAGCGTCCGCCACGAGTCACAGAGCAGGGGCGCGGCGAGACTCACTCCGGCGGTGTCCTGCGTGAAAATACCTACGTGGTCGACGGACTCCGACAGCGGGATGACGCCCTCGGTCGATATTCGTCCGAAGCTTGGCTTGTAGCCGACGATTCCGCAGAACGCCGCCGGGCGGATCACGGAGCCGATCGTCTGCGTCCCGAACGCGACCGGACACAGCCCGGCCGCGACCGCCGCCGCCGACCCGCTGCTCGACCCGCCGGGCGTTCGGTCCGTGTCGTGGGGGTTCCGCGTCGGCCCGGGCGACATGTGAGCGAACTCCGTCGTCACGGTCTTTCCCAACACGAGCGCGCCGGCGCGACGAAGCGCCGTCACGGCGGCCGCCTCGTCGCCCGTGATCGCCTCGGGCGGGAGGTCGGACCCGGCGCGCGTCTGGAACCCGTCGACGTGGAAGATGTCTTTCACTCCGACCGGCACGCCGTACAGCGCCGGTCGGTCGGCGGGGTCCGGATATCGTTCGGCGAGCGCGGCCGCGTCGGCTCTGAGACGCTCCCATCGACCGTCCTCGGCGACGAGGGATTCGATTTCGGGATCCACTTCGGCCGCGCGCTCTTCGAGTTCGTCCACGTGCGCCTCGGGGTCGATCCGCCCGCTCCGCAGGGCGTCTGCGACGTCCGCCAATGGCTCTTGATATAGCACGGCACTAGCTGCCACGCCGGTACTGTTATATCGGTCGCATTTCGCATATATTGCCGCCACATCCGAAACACTCCTCGGGTCCGACGAGACCGAACGGGCTCCTCGCCGGAACTACTATGCGGGTTTCCGTCGTTGCGGCGGACGATGGTGTCAGACAGCCCGGAGGCGGTGCGGTTTCTCTCACAGGAGGCCGCGATCGAAGCCGGCGCGACGGACGCGAACCGGTGTGTCGAGCGGATGGACGAGGTCTTCGAACTGTACGACGACGGTCGAGTGGTGATGGGCGAGAACGGTCACTACCTGCACGGACACATGACGACGTTTCCCGACGGACTGGCCGAACCCGACGCGAAGCGACTCCGAGCGGGGAGCCGCTTCGGCGCGATGCCCGCGTACGTTGGAGGCGACATCGACGCGATCGGCGTCAAGTGGTACGGTTCCGTCACGGCTCGACCGGACGAGGCGTCGGCACCGGACTCCGATCCGATACTGGTCTTGAGCGATCCCGACACCGGCCGACCGCTGACCGTGATGGACGGCGCGGTCGTGAGCAGCATGCGGACCGGGGCCACGGCGGCGCTCGGGGCGCGGTACCTACAGGGCGATCGCGCGACGACCGCGACGATACTCGGTCCCGGTTCGGTCGGACAGGCGTCGACGATCGCGCTCGACGCGACCCTGGGGTCGCTCGCGGAGATACGCGTCTACCACCCGGACGAGCGGAAATCAGTGGCCTTCCGCGACGCGATGCAGGAGCGCGTCGGGGCGCGGATCGCGGCGACCGACTCGATACGGACGGCCGTCCGCGGCGCGGATGTCACTGTCGCCGCCGCGTCGGGAGACTCGCCGCCACGGATCGACGCCTCGTGGTTGGATGACGACTCGACCGTGATCCAACTGGGCGACCTCCGGATCGACCTCGGCGCGTTCGATACGGACCGGATCTTCTGTGACGTTCGCCGGCACCCGTTGGAGTTCGAGCGACAGGTCGGCTGGGAGTTCACCGCCGCGTACGCCGCCGCCATCGAGAGCGACGAGTACCCGCTCGCGCTCTCCGATGTCCGAACCCTGCACGAACTCGCCAGTGGGACCGACACGGAGCCGACGGCGGGGCGGTCGATACTGTCGTCGCTCGGGCTGCCGATGGAAGATGTCGCGTGGGGGGCCGAGGTGTACCGAAACGCGACTGCCGAGGGACTCGGACAGCCGCTGTCGTTCCGGTCGGAGTCGCACTTCGGGACGACGTACTGACGCCGAGATCGCGGTGACATCGGTCTCACGTTTCGTCAATCGAGACCCCTCCGGTCCGCTCGATCTCTTGGTGTGTCTGCTGGTGTGTTTTAGGTACTTTAATCAAAGAACTTTTATACGCGTATTTCCCCGGGATTGTTGATGGATATCGCCAAAAAGGTTTCAGATAACGTGTTAGTACGCACAATATCTGATCAGAATCGTTTCGAAAACATCGGTGACAACTACATCGTCAGAAACCTCTGGGGAGGGCTCCGCTCGATGGTGAGCGACCGGATGACCGTATTCTACTTCGGCATCCTCGTCACGATCCTCCTGATGGGCGTGTTCGGTCCCATGCTCGCTCCGTACGGCGTCGAGCAGATCCACTTCGATCCACAGACCGGTGAGATGCTCCGCGCCGAGGGGCCCTCGCTCGCGCACCCGCTGGGAACGACGTTCCAAGGATACGACGTGCTGACGAGGCTGCTGATCGGCGCTCGTCCCACCGTTCTCACCGGGATCATCGGCGGTGGAATGATCCTGACGATCGGCACCGCTATCGGCGTCACCGCCGGCTACGTCGGCGGACGAACCGAGACGCTGCTGATGCGGTTCACCGACTTCGTGTACGGCGTACCGCTGATTCCGTTCGGTATCGTGCTGATCACATTCCTCGGCGTGGGATTTATCCCCTCGATCATGGTGATCGGGTTAATCCTGTGGCGCGGTGCCGCCCGGGTGATCCGGGCGCAGACGCTGAAGGTGAAACAGTACCCGTTCGTACAGGTCGCCAAGGCCAGCGGCGCGAGCACGCCACATATCATCTTCAAACACATCCTCCCGAACGTGGCACCGATGGCGGTGTTCTTCCTCTCGCTGGGCGTCGGGTACGCGATAATGCTTCAGGCGAGTCTGACGTTCCTCGGCGTCGCCGACCCGTTCATCCCCTCGTGGGGCGTCATGATCCGAAACGCGTTCAACTCCGGCTACATGGCGACCGCCTGGTGGTGGTCGGCACCGCCTGGCCTGCTGATCGCGATCACGGTCCTTGCGACGTTCATGTTCGGACGCGGCTACGAGGGAGGCGACAGTGAGACCGAAAACAACGCGATCGCCGCCTAACCATGAGCGAGCCACTACTCGAAGTCGACGATCTCACGGTACAGTACCAGACGGACGACGGGATGTTGACGGCCACCTCGAACGCCTCCTTCAGCATCTCCGACGGCGAGTTCTTCGGGCTCGCGGGCGAGTCCGGATCCGGGAAGAGCACGCTGGCGAAGGCGATCATCGGCGGCCTCGACGACAACGGACAGGTCTCGAGCGGGACGATCAAATACCGCGGCGAGGAGATTCAGGACCTCTCGGACAAGGAACTCAGCCAGCGGATCCGCTGGAAGGAAATCTCGTGGATTCCGCAGGGGGCGATGAGCAGCCTCGATCCGCTCCAGCGAGTCAGCGAGCAGGCGCTCGAGATCGGCAACGTCCACACGGACCTGCCGGACGAGGAGATCCGAGACAAACTCAAGGAGACGTTCGACATCGTCGGCCTCCAGGAGAGCCGGATCGACGACTACCCGCACCAGTTCTCCGGAGGGATGCAACAGCGGGCGATCATCGCGCTCGCGCTGTTTCTCGAACCGGAGCTCGTCATCGCGGACGAGCCGACGACGGCGCTGGACGTGATCATGCAAGACCAGATATTCAAGCACCTCGACCGGCTGAAAGACGAGCTCGACGTGAGCCTGCTGTTGATCACCCACGACATCAGCGTGATATTCGAGTCCTGTGACAGCGTCGCCATCATGCACGCGAGCCAGATCGCAGAGCGGGGGACGACGAACGCGGTCCACGCCAACCCGCGACACCCGTACGCGTTCATGTTCAAGGAGGCGTTCCCCGACATCAGAGAGCCCAAGCGGGAACTGGAGGTGATCGAGGGGCATCCCCCGGAGCTGATGGGCGAGGTCGACTTCTGTAGCTTCGCGGACCGCTGTCCGTGGGCGGCCCCGGAGTGTCGGGAGGGAGCCCCGCCGACCGAGTCTGCGGGCGACGACGATCCGAGCCACGTGACTGCCTGCGTCCGGAGGGAGGAAGCCTACGAGCTGTATCAGTCTGACACGTCTCCCGTCGACGACGGATCGAGCGCACAGAGCATCGCGCAGACGGGGGAGGGTGATTGACCGTGAGCGCGAACCAGCCCGTGTTGGAGATCAGGAACCTCAAAAAGTACTTCGAAGGGAACACGGATATCGTCGACATGCTCATGCGCCGCGAGCCGTCGCAGATTCAAGCGGTCGACGGCGTCTCGATGACGCTCGAAGAAAACGAGTCGGTCGCCGTGATCGGCGAGAGCGGCTGCGGAAAGTCGACACTGTTGCGCACGCTTATCGGCTTGCACGACATCTCCGATGGGGACATCGTGTACAAGGGGACGCCAGTCTCCGAGTTCGACAAGGCGGACTGGAAAGAGTACCGGCGGAACGTTCAGGTGATATTCCAAGACCCGTTCAACTCCCTGAATCCGAAGATGACCGTCCGGGAGTCGCTCGCCGAGCCGCTGAACATTCACGGAATCGGCGACAAAGAAGAGCGGGTGCGAGAGGTGCTCGAACAGGTCGAACTCCAGCCGGCAGAACAGTACCTCGACCGGAAGCCGGAGAACCTCAGCGGCGGCGAAAAACAGCGCGTCGCCATCGGTCGCGCGCTGGTTCTCGATCCGGAGGTCATCCTCGCCGACGAGCCGGTGTCGATGCTCGACGTCTCCACGCAGGCCGCGGTGTTGACGAAGATGAAAGACTTGATCAACGACTTCGACGTGTCGATGATCTACATCTCACACGACCTCTCGACGGTGTCGTACATCGCCGAGACGGTCAAGGTGATGTACCTCGGTCGGTTCGTCGAGTCGGCTCGAACCAAGGAGCTTCTTGAGGACCCGAAGCACCCGTACACAGAGGCACTCGTCTCGGCGATCCCGGTGCCGGACCCGACGTACGACAGGGAGCGGACGGAGATGTCCGGCGCGCCGCGGGACCCGATCGATATCGGTGAGGGCTGTCGGTTCCGCGACCGGTGTCCGGAGGTCATCCCGCCGGACGACATCGACATCGACCAGGGGGCGTACCGAGAGATCATGTCGTTCCGCGAGTTCCTCGAACGCGAGGAGGTCGACCTCGATCGGATTCAGACGATCGTGGAGGTGGACGAGCGCTCCGCGCTCGTCGACGCGATTCAGCGCGAGTACTTCGACCACGAACTCACCGGGAAAAACGAGTCGACGCTCCGGTCGGCGCTCACGTCGCTGGCCGACGGAAACGAGGAAATCGCCATCGAGCGCCTTAGCGATCGGTTCGAGAGCGTCTGTGAGACCACCCCACCGGAGGTGGAGACGGAACCCGAGTGGCACGTCGCCTGTCATCACCACACGGAAAACGACCGAACGGCGGTCGCGAGCGGCGGCGGAACGAACGCCACGGACGGCGGGTCAGACGCGACCGAAAGCGTGGCACACGCGGAGCACCAATGAGAGCACACACTACTGAGATGGCAGACGTAGAGGAGCGTACTGGACACGAGATCGGCGGAGACGAGAGCGGCAGGTGTGAGACCGGCGGACACGTCGGCGGAGGTGAGCGATAGATGTCGTCGCTGAGGCGGTACTTCGCCGTGCGGTCGTTACAGACCGTGATGATGCTGGCGCTCGTCATGACGGCGCTGTTCGTGCTGTTCCGGTCCATGCCGGGAGATTTCACCGCACAGATGGCGGCCTCGGGGGCGAACGAGGAGGCGCTGCAGGCGATCCGCGAGCAGTGGCACTTAGATGAGCCGCTGTACATGCAGTACTACCACTACATCGCGAACCTCGCACAAGGGAACCTCGGGGAGTCCCCGGTGTACCGCGTCGACGTCTGGCAGTTCACGAAGCTCCGCATCTTCAACACGTTCATCCTCGTCGCGCCGGCGATGACGTTCACGTACGTCCTCGGCGTCGTGATCGGCACCGTGGCGGGGAGCAACCGCGGGAGCGCCTTCGAGCGGTTCGGGACCGTCCCGGTCATCGGCGTCGGCTCCTCGCCGGCCTTCTTCACAGCGATCATCCTGGTCATCGTCTTCGCCGTCTGGTTGAACCTGTTTCCCACTTCGGGGATGACGTCTCCCGGTTCCTCCGAGGGGCTCGCGTGGTGGGAGCCGTACCTGACCCGCGACTTCGCGGCCCACTACGTGCTCCCGTTCGCGGCGGTGGTCTGCCGGTACCTGTTCATCCCGACGCTGATCATGCGCAACAGCGTCGTCGAAGTGATGGGCGAGGACTTCACGGAGTACTACCGGCTGACCGGGCTCCCGACGCTGACCCGCCTCCGGCACATCGCGAAACACGCGAGCATCCCGGTCCTCACGATCTACCCCGTCTCTCTCGCGCGCGCCATCGGCGGGCTCGTGCTCATCGAGACGGTGTTCAACTGGCCGGGGATCGGCTTCACGCTCGTCGAGGCGGTGCTCGCGCGCGACTACCCGACGGTCCAGTTCGTGTTCTTCGTGGTGGCGGCGTTCGTCATCATCTCGAACTTCGTCGTCGATCTCGCGTATGGAGTGATCGACCCGCGAATCCGGCTCGAAGGGTAACCCAACTCTTCCTCCGTTTCTAGCTGGGTGTCAACTAGTCTCGGCTCTTAATTTTATTTATATAGTATAATTATTCATATCGTACCACAGTCTATCGGTTCCTGCCGGTAAATTTATAAACAAACACGATAGTGTTTGTGGTATGGCTGCTAACACCAAGCAAGCCGACGACGGTGAGAGATCGATCGAACGCAGAACACTCCTTCAGGCGCTCAGCGGCGCGACGGCGGTCGGGCTCGCCGGCTGTTCCGGTGGGGGCGGCGACGGCGGTGACGGCGGTAGCTCGTCCGGATCTGGCGGTGACCTCGGCGAGCGCGTCTCCACGATCCAGATGGAGTACTGGTCCGACTACGGCGGCTTCACCACCACTCAAGAGCAGATGGCCCCGACCATCAGTCAGGGGATAGAGGCGCTCGGAACCGGCGTCGACATCGTCCCGAAAGACCTCGGAACGAACACGGGCCAACAGGCGAACGACGAGAACCGCGCCAACAACATCTCGTTCACGTGGTGGGTGCCGGCGGCCGACCGGCTCGACCCGCAGGAGCTGTTGAACAACATGCGGCTCGACTGGGCGGGGGCGAACGGCCAGGCCAACACGTCGAATTACGCGGACTGCGAGTACACCCGGCTCCTCGTCGAACAGACCAACGCCGAGACGCCCGAAGAGCGCGAGGAGGGGATGAACGAGACGATCGCGTACATGTCCGAGGACTGCGCGATCGACAACCTCTGTCCGGTGGCGAACATCGGTGCGTGGCGGACGGACCTGGTGGATATCGACGGAATCGGTACCGGCGGGCTCGCCCGCTCGAACGCGGAGTGGCTCTTCAAATCCGAGCTGACGGACGGCGACGAACTCATCGTCGGAATCGACCCGATCGCGACCGAGACGACGAACTGGATGACCCACACCGCCTCGATGCCGGAAGCGATGTGGCAACACATGATCCACTCGCCCATCCACAAGTACAACGAGGACTTCGAGATCGTCGAACTCCTCGGGTCGGTCGACGTGGTCAGCGGCCAAGAGGTCGTCGTCGAACTGTTCGACGACGCGACGTTCACCAACGGCGACCCGGTCACGGCTCAAGACGTGAAGTTCACCTTCGAACAGATCCTCCGCGGCGGCGACGCGGGCGCGTACCCCGGCGCAGCGCCGATCCCGTACGACGCAATCGAGGCCGTCGACGAGCAGACGATGCGGTTCACGTTCACGGAGCCGTACATCCCGTTCGCCCAGACGTCGCTCATGCGGTGGGGGATCCTCCACCAGGAGTCCTTCGAGGAGGCGGGCGCGGTCGAAAGCCCCGGTGACGCGACGTTCGAGACCCCGATCGTCTCGTCGGGACCGCTCGAAGTCACCTCGATCCAGCAGGGCCAGCGCATCCTCACGGAACCGCACGACGGCCATCCGGAGTACGAGGTCGCACAGCCGGTTATCTTCAACGCGTACCGGAACGAGGAGTCGATGATCAACGCCTTGGGGGCCGGCGAGGCGCACGTCGCCGTCGAGATCTCGCCGCCCAACGCGACCCGGGTGAACGAGGAGGTCGACAACGCCACCGCGGAGTTCACCGGGACACACACCTCCTACAACCTCCAGTACATCTGTCACACCGCGCCGTGTAAGTTCACCGAGTTCCGCAAGGCCGTCGGCGCGTCGGTCAACCGTGACCAGCTGGTGAACACCGCGTTCGACGGCCGCGTCGAGCCGGACATGTTCCCGACGTACATCTCGGAGAACCACCCGCGGTTCCCGCCGGAGGACATGCTGTACGAGCACCCGGATTCGAGCGGCGACGTCGAAGCGGCCCGCGCGATGCTCGAAGAGGAGGGATGGGGCTGGGACGGCGACGGCAACCTCCACTACCCGCCGGACGCCGACCTCGATCCGCTCTGGCCGGAGGGAGAGGTCCCCTCGGCCGAGGACTTCCCCTGTATCGACGAACTCGGACTGGATCCCTGACCGAGAAGCGTGTTCCGTCACATGAACCACAAATCCGACACTCATCCGCGAAACCGATGACGACCGCCACTGAAACCGTCGACGAACTGGTAACAACCGGCGTAATAGAGGTGACGCCGACAGGGATCGCTCCAAGCGACGAGTTCCGCGCGACCGTTTCGGAGCGGTGCGCGGCGATCGAAGACGGTCGAGACGACGCGCTCGCGGACCTTCCGGTCCTCCCGGAGGCCCTGCGCGCCGCCGATGTCGATCCCCGACTTCTCGCGACCTACGCGACCCTGCGGGAGCGTCACCCGAATCTGTCGACGACTCGGGCACTCGTCGCGTCCGTGCTACTCGACTCCTCGAAGTCCGGGCCGCCGCCCGCGTCCGGGGCCCCTGAGGGCTTCGTCCCGGTACACGGCGAGGACGCGGTTCGTCTCGTCGATCTGTGTGACCGCTGCGTCGTGTACGTCTGGCGCGACGACTGCCCGCCGTGCGAGTCGATGCGTCCGAACCTGAGCGACGTGTTCGGAACGGTCCCACCCGAGGGCGTGCTCGCCCTCTCGGTATACGGGCCCGACTGTGCGGCGCTGCTCGACGAGGAGTACGACATCGTCGGAGGGCCGACGACGCTGTTCACACTGGAGGGGCGCGTCGATACCCGGTTCGTGGGCGTCGCCGAGACGGACTCGATCGAACGTGAGATCGAGACGCTCCGAGAGCGGTCCCTTCAGTCGTCGTAGCTCGTCGGCATCACCTAGACCCCTCTCTCGCGCCGTTTACGGGGAACCTCCATCGTGATCTCGTCCGGCACAATTCCGACACGCGCGCACGTCGGCACGGGTTCGACACGTATGCCGGCCTGCACCTTCGATAAACGGACTGACTCTCTGGTGGTCGATCGGGAGGCGTGCTGCTCACGGTCGACAGTCCGAGACCTGTGCCAGCGAACCGTTTCATAGAACTCTCATGCAACGATTCACGAACGGCCGACTCGCCAACTACGACGTTCTCGTGCTCGTTTCTCTCATCTGGTTTCTCGGGAAGTTCGTGCGGTACGTGTTCCCGCCGCTGTTTGAGCCCCTACAGCTGACGTACGGGATCAGCAACGCGACTATCGGGAGCGCGTTCACCGGATTCATGATTGTGTACGCGCTCATGCAGTTTCCGAGCGGGGTGGTGGCGGACTGGATCGGGTCGGTCCGGATCGTTGCCGGCGGCGCGACGGTCGCCGGGGTCGGCGCGCTGGCGCTCGTCGTCGACTCGCCGTTTCAGGTGTTCGTGGCGGCGATGCTCGTCATCGGTGCCGGAACGGGGGTTCACAAGACCGTCGCCGTGCGACTCATCGCACGCTCGTTTCCCGACCAGACCGGGCGAGCGCTCGGCATCCACGACACCCTCGGCACGTTCGGTGGCGTGGCCGCGCCGACGGCCGTCGTGGTGCTTCTGTCCGCTCCACCCATCCTCGCGGGGGGACTCGATGCGCTTCCCGGGGCTGACTGGCGTGCGGTGTTCCTGATCGCCGGTCTCTCGGCGCTCGCACTGGCAGGGGTGTTCACAGTCCGGTTCCGCGGCGGCCGTCTCGACGAGCGGCGAGAACGCAACGCGGCGACAGGGATGAACCCGAGCGTCGGTACGTACCTCGGTCTGCTCCGTGATGTGCGCTTCAGCGCGTTCATCTGTGTCTCAATCGGCGTGGCGTTCGCGAACAACGGACTCCTGTCGTTTCTCCCGCTGTACCTCTCTCAGGTGTCGGGTCTCTCGACCGCGACCGCGAGCCTCCTGTACTCGCTGTTCTTCTGGATGGCGTTCGTCCAGTTCGTCGCCGGCGACCTCTCGGATCGCATCGGACGGTTTCCGCTGCTCGTAAGTACGGCCGGCATCGCGTCGGTCGCGCTGTGGGGAATCGTGCTCGCACCGGACGCCGGGCTGATCGCGCTTAGCGTGCTCATCGCTCACTTCGGTATCGGTGCCCACGGATTCAATCCCGTTCGGGGAGCGTATCTGATGGAACTGCTCCCCGATCGGCTCACCGGCGGTGGACTCGGCGTGTTTCGGACCCTGTTGATGGGCGTGACCGCTCTCGCCCCGAGCGTTGTCGGCATCGTCGTCGACGCGTTCAGCTTTCGCGTTGCCTTCGGACTGCTCGCGACCGTGCTCGCAGTCGCCACCGTCGGTGCGGTGGGGTTGTGGATAACCGACTGAGAAGCCGAGCACCTCCAGTTGAGTTGCGAACGACACGAAACGTTCACGAGTTTTCCCAAGATGGGCGGTGTTGAGATAAGGCCGAAGGACGATGCGGTCAAAAGACCGAGTGGTCTATGCTCTCGTTCAACTGCTCCAATGGCGATAGTGGTTGTATCGAGTTAGATTTTCTGGAGCGGGAGGTGACACCTGAGCCGGCGATGAAGCTCGGTACCCGGTTCTATTTTAACTATCACTTTTAGATACAATATTGGTTCTTGATGATTTAGGGGTCGGTTACCATCGAACTACCGTCCATCGGTAGGTACAGAAAGCTGATTTACAGCCGACCGACGGTGCTACTCCGAATCACGTTTCGGTCGATGAAATTGTGATTCACCTCAATTCTGAGCGATATTGGCTGTACGTCGCTGTCGATCCCGACACGAACCGCCTTCATCATGTTCAACTCCATCCGACGAGATCGAACGCAATTTCCTCAATATTTCTCGCTGAACAGCGTGAGAAACATTAGGTCGACAACGTGATCTTTCTCGTCGACGGTGTGCCATGGTTACAGGCGATCTGCCATCGTCACGGCTCCGATTCCACAACGTCACACATGGGAATTGGAATAGCGTCGAACGTGTCTTTCGTGAAATAAAACAACGAACCAACCAGTTCTCAAACTGTTTTAGCCACGCCGAAGCAGACTCCGTCGAAATGGCTTCAAGCTCTCGCCTTCGTATGGAACCAGCTTATCTGAACACTACCGTCCTACTATCCCGAACATTAAATAGTGATTAGGCTTAAAAAACCTATTATGAATGATAACATAAAAACAAAATCTGTTGAGAAGACTTTTGCAATCGTCGAAGAATTACGAGAGAGAGAAGGAAATGGAGCAGGTGTTAGCGAATTAACTGATGCAGTGGACATCCCAAAAAGTACTGTCCACCGGCATCTTTCTACACTAAATGAACTTGGCTATGTTACCCTGTTGCACGTTCAAAATTAGTTCGCCGGACGGGGCGGGCAGAGCTGAAACCGACCACCACTCAGCTGTGCTGACCCAATGATGGTACGTTTCTTGACAGACGGGGCTGAATGAACCAGAGAA
>NZ_JANHDL010000008.1 GCF_024494655.1 Halorubrum laminariae
CGCCGACTTCGACAGCTTCGTGACATCGCTCACTGTGAATGGACATCAACCGCCGGTCCAACCCCCGTTTCAGCAGTGAACCCACCCGTCAGAAGCAGTTAGCCGTAGACGCTTTGTGAGGTACTGATTCTGCTTGTCGTTCCGTGAGTTCCTGCTCAAGGTCAGCAAGGCGTGCGAGAACTGCTTCGTAGGAGGGGTCCGACGACATCATGAGCAGACGAGACGGGATGGTCTCCGGTCTGGAGACCATCCCTCGAAGATGTACTCGTTCGCCTGCTGCATTGATCTACGGTACCAATTGTGCGGCTCTTACGAGAGGCTACCGAAATCAACTGGGGGTAAACACGTACCACTTAAGTAACCCCGGTCCACAGTCTCTATGGAATGAGTAACGACACCGACCAACGTGGTTCGGATTCTACCATTCTTGAAATCCTCACGTTACTAGATAAACAAGGCACCGTCGGTGTCACCGAGGTCGCCGATAATCTTGATATCGCGAAGAGTACTGCCCATTATCACCTAAACATGCTTCTACGGAACGATTTCGTCATAAAGGATAAGCAGAAATACAAGCTTGGTACGAAACTTCTAGGCATTGGTATCCAAGCCCGCCGGCGTATTCCGCTATACAAAGCCGCGAAAGAAGAAATCAACAAGCTGGGCAGCAAAACGAACGAATTAGTAATATTGTCTATCGAGGAACGGGGGCTTGGAGTTTATTTATATAAGTCTAGCCACGGAAGTGCACTCGACATTGACGCGCCAATCGGCCGCACCGCTGCACTTCACAATCGAGCCCTCGGAAAAGCAATGTTGGCGCACTTCCCCAAAGAAAGAGTCGATCAAATAATTGAACAGCACGGGATTCCGGAAACGACAGATCAGACGATCAGCACCAAAGAACAATTGTACATGGAGCTAGAGCGGGTTCAAAAAGAAGGAGTCGCGTTCAATCGCGAAGAGCATATCGAGGGGATCAACGGTGTCGCTGTTCCCATCCTCAACGCCGATGGAAACGTTCTCGGTGCAGTGAGTATCGCCGGTCCAACCAACAGGTTTCAGGGGACGACATTCACCGAACAATACCCGTACCTACTTTCAAAGACACGAAATACGATCGAACTGGAGCTTGAACACAGCGACTACAATTCCTGAACGACGAGTCACGAATGATGTTATCTGCCGTCGGTCGGTTTGCCCGATGACTGTCCGAACTATGCGACAGAAACAATCCCGAGTAACAGTAGTGCGATGAGATCAATGACGGAAGAAATTCACATCTCTTCTGCTGACCAAAAATCACTTGAATCTCAATTCGATACGGTCGTAGACGCCCTCTTCGTTGAATAAAGAGAGGATCGGATCAGTCCGGATAACTGGTGTCTTGATACTTCTCCTTCTTCACCGGAGCGCTCACCGTGTACTGGCTTCAAGATGTACTATTCAACGGACCAAACATCAAGGAGAAAACAGAGGCCCCGAGATACGACAAAATTGATACTGATCTTCCCGTACTGTATCCTCGGTTTCCTAAGAGTTGGATACTTGGCTTCGGGATGATCTCCGGCTTAATCTTTGCTGCTGGACTGTTCGTACCAGCCTTCACGTTTCCGTTCGTCGATGCACCAGCTATTACATCTTCCATCGTCACAGTTCTTGTGAAACAGATCATGGTTATCGGGGCATCGCTACTGTTCTCCTTCTTCCTGATCTTCCTCGAAGAACGTCGACTTGGCACCCGTGACAAGGACATGGTCGAAGAAATCAACATATTGAGGACAGAGAATCTTGGGCCGAGTATCCCGACTGGATCTTGGACGTTGGAGAACAGTTCCACGAGGAATTCCCCACCGGCTCCGCGAATTGACGTAGTACATCTGCAGTATCCCCTTAGTACCGAATAGGTACATTGAGGGGAGTGACAGACGAGAAGAGAATCATGAGTCCGACTGTCCACGAGGTTCGTAACGAGATTCGATCGGCGACAGGTCGCTTCGAACGGGAGTTCGAGGCGTCGTTCACGAAAGAGGAGCTGCAGGCGATTTGTGAGGCTCTTGAGGTCGATATTGGGGAGGTAGAGCGGCCGGCGACATCCCAGATGCGTCGACACATCCGGGCGGAGACCGGCATCGCGGAGTCGCTGGAGGCGGCTGACGACTCTACGTTTCGGAAAGCTGATCTTCAAGTGATTGCTGAGAGGGTCGGGGCACTCTCCGAACCGTAGACACCAGTCAGTCGGCCAATGTGGTTACTGCGATTTCGAGCGATACTCTAACAGTCGTTGGCAATTTGGGACAGTTATTCAGGTGAACCTACCGCCAAAACAATAGAGACAGAGTGTGTGTAGAGAAACTGCTACTCGCCTAGGAAAGTTCTCGGATTTTGTTTATTTGCCCCAACGACCACACCATCACTTCAACTGGAATTGCATGTCCAATAGATCAGCGAGAATAGGTCTACATAAGCCCCTATTATGATTCTTTCCAGCTATAGTTGGTGTTCTGTAGAAGGTTCTCACAATTCTCGCATTCTCTAAATCGAACACCGTGATAGATCGTAACTTCAGTTCCGTCCTCAATCTTTTCTTCTTTCAAACTAGGATGCCAGTATTTACCTATAGAGCGGAGTGAGAACGGAGCACCACATTCGTCACAGGTCGTTCCGACTTTCCAGTCCATGTAGCCTATCGGAATCAGAAAAAGAGCAAGACTTACTGCGATTTGAAAGATTGGCAAGTCATTCACTGAGTAATTGAACGGAGAAATATCTGCGATTGTGGAAAACCCAACTGAGTTGAGCCCACCGGAGGCCATCATCTCGATCAGGATAATCAAGAACCAGCTGCAACCTATGGCGACCGTTAGGACTAGAAGGGCCCGTATGTGTCTTCCATGAATATACTGACTCGACTGAATCCAGTTTGAAATCTGATTCAGAACAGAACCAAGGTTCCTCCATGAATCATATCCAGAATCATTGCCCCTTCTCCATTGAGGGCTGTTGTTTACTTTCTTGAGGTTCTCCCGGGGATCCTCTGACCAATCTATAGGATTCGGTGCGTCTGAGGACATTTTTTGATTCTCATGTTTGCGCTCGACTGAGCGGTTGATATCAAGTGATAGATCAAGTCTGCTCTCACTTCCGATGAGGCTGGGGACACCAAGAATTATGGTGACAAAAAAGGAGGCCCACGGTAAGATCGATTGCCCACCAATGAGATGGATGATAACCATCACCGCAAGTGCAAGAGCTACTAGGCCAATTGTCTTCAACAGAAGTTGGTATGATTCGGCTGTGTTGAATCGCTGTAAGGCGGAGAGATTCACGGTGTGACGAAGCGTTTGATGTTATAGACGACACACATCAGCGCGATTTCACGGAACTCACGGAACCACGACCGCGCTCGCACGGCGAAGCCGAGCGAGCGCTTCACAGCCGAGTTCACGGTTTCGGTCATAGAGCGCTGATTGTAGCTGTTATCGTCGATTCTAGCGTTGTGCGCGTGGTCGTACGGAGCGAAGATGCGGTGCTTGATCAGCGGTCTGATCCCGAGCTTGTGTAATCCTTCACGAAGCGATTGCTTGTCGTAGCCCTTATCGGCCGCGAGAGACCGCAGATCGCCCGCATTCCGGCGGGCGATCTGCTCAGCGAGGTCTGCGTCGCTTCCTTCCCGATTTGTTGAGCAGTGAACGTCAAGGACGGCTTGAGACGCTGTATCGACGAGTTTTGTGACTTTGAGCTTTTGAACGCGGTAGCTGATTCGCTGGCAGTAGTGGCGGCTGGCTGGTGAGCGGTCGTAGAACGTGGCGTCGATCGCGGCGTGTTCAGAGAGATCGTGCAGCTGCGCCGACTGGCGCAGCAGCACTCGACAGACGCTCATGCTGATCCGGTCGAACGCCTTACACAACGTGGACGGCGCGGGGAGATCGGCCGCTCTGAGGCCGATCTCTCCGGTTATTTGTGGCATCTCTTTGAGCAGGTCGATCGTCATGCGGTAGGATGAATCGAGGTAAATCCGCAGACAATGAAGGGAAACGAGTGCATAGTCGGCGAATCCGCCGCCACCGTCCGGGGCGGCGGATTCGCCTCCATCGCCAGTAACTCTTTTTGCAACCGGCACAACTTCTCCGATGAAGCGGGAGATTTGGGTCATGAACAACTGAAGTCTCCCGCTTCAGCTCCTTTGATTTAGCGGCCTACCTCGCTGCTGTATGGCGATTCAACACAGCCCCTCGAAGACAACGGCCCGGGAATTCCCGAAGGAAACCGAGACCGAGTATTCGAGCAGGGGTTCACAACGAAAGACCATAACGGCGGTACAGGAATGGGAATGGCGAGTGTCCGGCAGATCGTCTTGGCTCACGACTGGCGTATCGAAATCGGCGAAAGCAACGATCTGGGCGGTGTACGTTTCGAGATTCAGACTAGGGTGTGACATCCTCCTCGCCGGCTTTGTTGAAATCCTATTCTTCAGATTCTGCCGTGAAACAGCCGGTCGATAAGTACTGCGAGGAACTCGTTAGCAACGTCGTACTCGACGCTATCGATCCGCGTGAATCGTTCGTACTTTCCCGGTTCGTCGAGGTCGGGGAGCTGGTCGTCGATGCCGTCCGCGTCGCCGCCGGTGCGCTCGGCGTCACTCACCGGGACCACCTGCGAGCGCGGAACTGCGAGCCGAACCGTCGCTGATCGAGGACTGTGCCTTCCGGGACCCACCGCTGCGGTGGCGACCCGAACTGTCTTTACCGGAGAGGTAATTCGTACTCATGCCGTTTGCGCGGCAGGTCGGGGGCGTTCCTGCGCCCGCGGCCATTCTGAGACCAGTATCCTGCTCTCGTGGCCGACTTCCCGCCTTAGAGTTATCGTATACTGATACGGTGATTGAGGCGTACAAAAAGTCCGGTTCTAATAATAAAAAAACTGTTGGGGTGAATACTCCAAAGTGGGAACCGTGTGGCTACTCAAAAGCTATTGTGCCGTAGCGCAAGGTGAATGGGTCCAATCACACTACTGGGTGCCGTTGACCCAGTATGGGTGGCGTTCCTCTCTCCGGAACTCGCGAGTCGGATGCAGTTCGGATGGACAATCTCCGTTCACATCATCTTCGCGTCCCTTTCGATCGGGCTCGCACCGTTTATTATCTACTTTACCTGGAAAGACGTGCGGACGAACGAGCAGCGGTATGCGCGATTGCGCTCGTTCTGGGTGAAGGTTTTCGGCGTCGGCTTCGTGATGGGTACAGTCACTGGGATTCCGATGAGCTTCCAGTTCGGTACGAACTTCCCACAGTTCGCCGAGGTGGCCGGTGAACTGATCGGCGGCCCGCTGGCCTTCGAAGCGAAGATGGCATTCTTCTTAGAGGCCGTCTTCCTCGGCGTGTTGCTGTACGGCCGCGACCGCGTCAAGGATCGGACATACGTCATCTCGTCAGTACTCGTCGGCTTCGGCGCCTGGCTGTCGGGGTTCTGGATCTTGATCGTCAACGCGTGGATGCAGACCCCACGGGGCTACGAGATGGTCACTCGCAACGGGATGGAGGTCGCCAAACTAACCGACCCGTTCGCCGCGTTCCTCACCCCGCGAATGCCCTGGATGTACGTCCACATGATGAACGCGTCGGTGATCGCGGTCGCACTGCTGGTCGCGGGCGTCTCGGCGTACATCGTCTGGAAAAAGCCCGACACTGAAGCCTGGAACACCGCACTCAAGCTGGCTGTCGTACTCCTGATCATCTCCGCACCGTTCCAAGCAGTCCACGGCGATGCCTACGGCCGCCATGTCGAGGACACCCAGCCACAGAAGTTTGCCGCGATGGAGGCCCACTACGAGACTGGACAGGCCGACCTGCACCTGCTCGCGTTTCCGAAGTCCCCCGATGCACTCACCGACCCGCGAGCCGAGAACCTCGTCACCGTGAGCCTTCCCGCAGTCGGGTCGTTCCTCGCCAGTGGCGGGGACTTCGACGCCGAGGTTATCGGACTGAACGAGTACGATGAGAACCCCCCCGTAGCACTCGTGTTCTGGTCGTTCCGTTTCATGGTCGGACTCGGGTTCTTGTTTATCGGGCTGTCGCTGTGGGGCGGGTACCTCACGTACCGCGGGCGGCTGTCTGACAGCACACGCTACCTGAAGGCGATGATCGCTGCATCGCCGCTCGGCTACGCCGCGTTGCTCACCGGCTGGTACGTCACCGAGATCGGCCGCCAGCCGTGGGTCATCCAAGACGAACTCAGGACCAGCGAGGCAGTCTCCTCGACACTAACCGGGGCGGAGGCGACACTGACCCTGGTCGGGTTCGTCGTCGTCTACGTTGGGCTGGTTCTGACAGCCCTATACGTCCTGAAGTGGCTGGTCCGGGAAGAACTCCAAGCGCTCGGTGTCCGAGAGCCGAATGAAGGACGCTGGCACGGTCCGATCCCGGGAGTGAGTGACGATGACTGACCCGTTGTTGCCCGTCGACGCCTACCTCGTCGAGTCGCTGCCGGAGATCTGGTTCGGCGTCGTGCTGTTCGCACTGGGGATGTACGTCGTCCTCGACGGGTTCGATTTCGGCATCGGAATGCTGTACGCGACCCGGACGGACGAACACGAGCGGGAGACGTTCCTGTCGGCGTTCGGCCCGGTCTGGGATGCCAACGAGGTGTGGGTCGTCGCCTTCGGGACGATGCTGCTGGCGGCGTTCCCGCGCGTGTACTCGCGCCTGCTGGCGGACAACTATATGCTCGCGCTCGGGTTCGTCGTCGCGTTGGTGTTCCGCGGCCTCGGTCCAGAACTCCGCGAGCAGCGCGACGACGAGCGCTGGAAGCGCTACGCCGACTACGCCTTCATCGGGGGCAGCGTGTTCGCGCCACTGCTGTTCGGAATGCTCGCCGGCCGCTGGCTGTTCGGCGGGGCGACGCTACCGGTGGCGTTGACTGGCGTCGGCCTGGTCGCCGTCTCAGTCGTCACAGGCGCGGCGTTCCTCGCGGCCAAAACCGAGCCCAGCCTGGCGTCAGAATTGCGTACGTACGGCATCGGTGCGACACTGGCGTACCTTGGCGGTGTGGGCGTGCTGCTGGGAACTGTTGTCCTGACCGACGCGGGTGGCGCTGCCGACGCGGTGCTCTCGCTGCCCGTCGCTGCAGTCGTCGCTCTCTCGATCGCTGTCGGGCTGGGCGGGAGCGTACTGGCCAGACGCGGCCGGTACCGAGCCTGGCTCGCGAGCGCACTGGCACTGCCCACACTGTTGACGATTTTTGTCGCAACTCTGCTGTACCCGACGATTTATCCACCGACCGGTCTACTGGTTAGAGAAGCGGTCGTGTCGCCGCTGGCGCTGAACCTCGTGACCGTCCTTGGGTTCCCGGTCCTGCTGCTGGTACTGTGGTATTTCAAGTTCCTCTACGGAGTGTTTAGCGGCCCAATCGAGGATGAGGGCTACGGGGGGTAACCCCACCAACCTCTCGTCGTTCCATTCTCCGCTCAGTACTGGTGACTCTCCGATCAGGGATGTGTACGATATGATGGAATCACATCCTCGCGATAGTGTATCACTCTCGGTGTCACACATCACCAGTGCCGGCAACTGGAACGCGACAGAGCATATCGGCTTCGGACTGCCGAGGACCGCATTATGTCGCAGTTTGTCGAGCAGACACTCTAGCTGGGGCCATCGAAGAAAGATAGTTCCAGATGCAGTGAGAACGCCGGTCTCAACTTCTGGAAGGAATTATCGAATCCACGGCTTCGTGGTCTTGTCTTGGGGTTCTTGGGAATACTTGGGTTACTCATTCACTTGGGTCTTGTACAGCGGTGGACCTGACACTTACCAATCCTCGAAACCCACGCTACTGCTAATTCGCTATCTGCTTCACCTGTGTTGACTGATCCGGTCTGATCGTATCTGGGGATAAGTCTGTGTGAGATTCACACGCTGTATTCAGCAAATCGTTGAGAACATATCACCGGTTGAGGATTTTAACAGAGCCAATTCGACACGTACGCACGACTCGGGGTTGAGCAGGTAGGGTGTGTGTCAGTGGAGGTCAATATCGGTGGCCTCCTCCAGCCGCTCAACACGCTCGCGCAACTCTTCGAGGTCAGGATCCTCGGTTCGGGCGTCCTTCAGCGGGCGGATATTGGTGAGCGCGTCGTCGACGCGCTCGTCCTCGGCCTCGCCGGCGAGGTAGAGGTCGCGCCGATCTTGGTGGAGGCTCCGGAGCGCCGACTCAGCGATGCCGGTGTCGTCGGCGACACTTGCGAACGACTCACCGCGGTCGCGGGTCCGTTTTCGCTCATGTTTTCGAGGATACGCTGTCAATTTAAACAAGTGGGGGTTACTGCGGTTTCGTGTATACCACTACCTTCTCAGCGCTGTTGAGATCAGCTGTCAGTAAAGAGGGGTACTGGAACAGCAGGATAGGCTCAGGAGTTGGTATGTGGACCACTGGAAGACTTACAGAGTGTATGTAGCAGTCTTGTCGTAGCATCTCTTGAATATTGGAGTCAGTGGCTCTGTTGAAATTCTATTCTTCAGACCAAACTGGGCTGAAACAGCTGGTCGCTGAAGAGTGCTTACTAAGTAGCAAGTTCGTTCAGGCTCAAAGCTTCTCTCACTAACTTTCACTAGAATTATACCAGACTATAATTTAATATCATCTGATGTCCTCAGCCAACCGACAACAACAACTTGATGAAGTTCTTGAACATTTCTACGATGGGTTCATTGATCCACAACCTCACACATTCTATATTACTGCCGGACACGCAATCCAGCAAATTGAAGACATACTGGACGTTGATAGCAGGGAAGCACAAGACGTGTGGCAACTCTTCAACGACCGTTACGTGATTCAACGCCCAACAAAGAATGGCGACCTTCTCTCGCATGAGGGAATTGAGCGAGTAGATGAAATACGCGACGACGTTCCTGTTGATGAGGAGCTTCAAGAAGATCTTGTAGACTATCTTTACGACTATTATCTTGAGAATCCCAGCCGGGCAGCAGTTGAGCGTGACCAACTTCTCACTGATTTTGATGTATCGGAAACGAAGATTGACCTCAACCTATACATTCTAAAAACGGCTGGCTGGGTAGAGACGAATACTCAGATGGGTATTGGCGATGCTGGTTACAGAAGTGTAGAACTCACCGAGATGGGCCGCAGACAGCTCTCTTGAGTTTACACCGTTCTATCTACACCATGTAATCTCAACGGTCCCAATTCAAACGCACACTGCTTGTACTGAGTGATTGAAGATGAAAAACTATCAACTCCAGAGGATTTCAACAGAGCCGGATATTCGCATTACGCAAACTCGTGATAAATGTTTAATGTCGGTCGTTCAGCGGCGGGCGGAGATCGCGCCACCAAACGTCAACTGTGTCTCGGTCATCCATGCCGATGCGGTACAGTGTTGAATCGCCCAGACACTTGCTACATATTGTAGCAAAACAGCGACTTTATGACAGATTCTAGGACAAATTCATTCTCGCGCGCAGAAAAGGCCCGCTCAGGTCACGCCGACTTACACGCCTCGACGACAAGTTCGGGGGCATCAACGAGTTGGTTCACCGTATGGGCTCCCTTCCCCTTCCCGCGCCCCTTTCGGTCCTGCTCGATTAGCGAGAGGAAGGCCAGTTCGGAGAGCAGGTCGCGGACGCGACGGATCTTGAGCGGGTCTGTCCCTTCGCGTTCACAGACGACCTCGTACGCGGAGTACACCTGTTTTGAGGGGATCATGGCGTCGGTTTCGGTTGACTGCTGCATCTGGAGTGCGAGCCCTTGAAGTAAGTATTTCGAGTGCTCGGGTTGCTTCCCAATTAGTTCGGCGAGACGCGCTTCTTCTTCGCGTTCGTGGGCTTCGTCGACGTACTCGACACGGACCACGTCATCGCCGTGCTCGTCAGCAATTTCACCAGCGTACCGGAGAATGTCGATCGCCTTCCGGGCGTCGCCGTGTTCTCTTGCCGCGAGCGCTGCGACCTTCGGAATCACTTCATCGTCGAGGACGCCATCTCTGAACGCGTCCGCCCGTGAGGAAAGGATCGCGCGGAGTTGGTTCGCGTCATACGGCGGGAACACAAAGTCTCGCTCGGAGAGACTCGACTTGACGCGCTCATTGAGCGACTCTTTGTATCGGATCTTGTTACTGATCCCGATGATGCCGAGCGTGCTCTCCGAGACCTTCCCAGCTTCGGCCGCTCGGGAGAGTTGCATGAGAATATTGTCATTTTCAAGCTTGTCTATCTCGTCGAGAATGATGATCCCCACATCGAGGTAGGTATCGAGGATCGTCCAGAGGCGGCGGTAGTAGTCAGATGTGGAAATACCCGATGCCGGCACCGACACGGCGCTCATCTCATTCGCGTTGAATGACTCGGCGATCGTCCGGACAACCTGCGTCTCAGTGGATTCCTGAAAACAATCGATGTACGCCACGTCGACATAAACTCCGTTCTCGGAAGCAGCGTCGATCAGATCCTGTGTGATGTACTTCGAGCAGAGACTCTTTCCAGTCCCCGTTTTCCCGTAGATCAGCACATTATTCGGTGTCCCCCCGCGCTGCGCGTCCTTTATCGCGTTCGCGAGGTTACCAAGTTCCTCCTCGCGACCGATGATGCGGTCACCTTCCGGAAGGTGATTAACCCGCAGCAGTTCCTTATCGGCGAAGATCGGGTCGGGATCGCCGAAATATGACTCCGTGTCGCTCATGTGAAAGTGCACTCAGGCAATCAATATTAATCTTCGGCACCGGATTGCCGCTGTAAACACGGCGATGTCGTGACGGTGGTGACGAAACCCCGTTGTTTCTGGCGTTTTTGTCGCGATCTGCAACCAGCGCTCTAATTTCGAACCCCTCGGTGCCGCTGTAAACACAGGATCGGTGGGACACGCACACCCCGGATTGCCGCTGTAAACTCGATTGGTGCGAGTTCTCTACTCGAAGCCATCCTTGACATGAGAAATCGGTCGCGAGAGACACGTACACTCTCATACCTCTCGTCCAGAATGAGAGCAGTTACTCCGCAGTTCCTGTCTTCGACGCCAAAACGACATGGCGTCTCAGTAAGCCAAAAGTGTGGTACGGTAGCAAACAGCACGATATGTGATAAAGCTACTGGTTGCGTAAGTGTGCGAGGACAGCTCTGATAAGACAATGATCGGTATTTCGCCGGGTGGAGTCTATATTACGAGTGTTTACAGCGGCAACGTGGGGTGTGAGCCGGCTATGATGACGGGCCGGGCTCGCAACAGGAGTTTACAGCGGCAACGTGGGGTGTCGGCCGTGGCGTTATCGCGTGTCGTCCCGACGGCTGTCGTTTCACTCCCCACGGTTGTAGGCTGTAGATTAGCCACGTCCCGATAGGAGGCGGATGCGGAGCGGTGACGACAACAATCGCGACGGCGCCGGTGAGAGCAAGGAATAGTTCGGGAGCGACAACCGCGGGTGCTGTTCGTTACTATCGTATAGTACAACGGATAAGCGATAGAGTCTTTCGAACCTGACCCCGGCGTACACCGAAGAACTGTTTACCTCTTCCTGAGGAGTTGATGAAAGAATGGCCGATCGAGTGGATCTTAACCGCCTCAAATCCACTAGTGTCCTTCTCGCTCTTGGGGCGACAGGGTTGCTCCTACTTATTCTTAGCTTCATCATTGAGGTCCAGATCATATTCGAAAATCCTCCATTCGGTGATGTCACGGGTTTCCTCGGGGGAATTTGGAGCCTTCTTCTCGCGATCGCAACTCTTGGTTCGTTCGCTCTTGCTGTTCACAACTACCGACACGACGATGATCCTAGTGGGCCCTCCATGCAATTCAGTGTCAGGGGCAGAAACAACGATGTTGACTACCACGTACATATCGGGGGATCCGATGACTCAGATGAGTCAGCGCAGCAAGAAGATGAAGAAAATAACGAGGGTCCGCGTCCAGATTCGGTGTCCGAATACGAAGAAGCAGGGGATTCAGAAGAGCGCTAAAGATTTATCTCGCGCATTAACCATTCTCGTGCAGCCGCCGAGAGCATGGCTTCCCATGAATTGAACCCCGTGTGCTTGTCGACGTATCTGTCAAATTCATTTTCGTCGATCTTCTGAAAGTCTTCTTCTGATTCGACGGTCCAACGGCTCTTTTCGAAGAATTCAGAAATCGATTCGAAGTCTGTGTTTGTGGCCATGAATCCGTCAGTGAACAGCTCTTCCATCGGGATATCCTGATCAGACAGCCCGTCCAACTGATCAGCGAGTTCTTCGAACCCCTCGATCTGGACGCTCATAGTCGTATGATAGCCCAGCAAGATATTAAATGATAGGCCTGTAGGCCCCGCAGACTCGTCATATGGTTCTCAATCTAGACTTCCGTGTGTTACTATAGAATAGTAACGTACGGGCCGGATGGGGTCGGCGGTATCGTATTCGGTACCGATTTCGGTATCAGTCATGAGTGGGCGTCTGAATTGCTGACTATCCGATTTGGTTATTTGCTGCTGGTGGCTTGTCGTCGACGGCGCCGGTCGCTCCGTGGTTGTGGGTGTTTGTGTGTCCCCTCGGGACCAACAGAAATAGCGCGGACACCGTAGTGTGCTGCGGTGGTTCTCTGGTAGTAGCCCGCGACGAGGATAGTGCGTACGCGTCTTGGTCACGTGCGCCCCTGAGACGCGAAACCGTCCGTTTCGGAGCGACACAGGCAGCGTAATTCGCCGGCGCCGAGTCTCATTCGAGTCGAAACCGAGGTTTCGTGTCGAGAGCGAAACAACAGGCTAGCCACCCGATTCTGTAGAGTACTTTTGACAGCGTCATTCACGACCGCATATGATTCTTCAACCGAATATTCACATATTCCCATTCAGCAAGTTGTTCCTACTTCTAGACCATTCCTCTTCAAGTGGGTTGTCTGGTGGCCTGCCGATAAGCTTCGCGTCCTTACCTCCACGATATTCATACCGCACTACATCTCCAACATACTTTGAATCGATCTGGCCAAGATTGAGATAGCAGCCTTTGACGGCAATCAACCCATTTCCACTGTTAGAGATTCGTTTAACACAACCCCTGTAAATTTCACCTTCTTCAAAATCGTTCTGACTTCGTCTATCCCGAGGCATAGGAGTACTTCTCCAATTTACAGTTTAATAGTTGGGTACTCAATTAGTCAGTAATTATTAAAATGTTATGTGGGAATTCTACGAGTAGAAACACTGAGACGATTACCCAACGAGTCGATCGAGCTTCTCCCAGTTGATCTGGAGGAACCGATGACCGATGTTCGTCAGTTTCTACGCTCCGTCGTGGCGTTCCATGCACGTCGCGAAGTCGTGTCGCTCGGAGCGCCACCGTCGGATCGTCCCTTTCGGGATGCCACACTCGTCAGCTACGTCGTCGAGCGTGCGGAGGCCCTCGGGATCGGCCAGTTGGATGCCCTCAAGCGTCTGAATCATATTCGAGTGCATCGACTTCATGATCTTCCCGATCCACATTTCGAGCGGCTTCGGGACGTTGTTCTCGTCGACGACGCGCCGTTTCTCTTCGTTCATTGCGTCGTCGGCGTTCTGGAACGAGAGACTGCGCTCGGAGCGCTCCTCAACGCGCTGGAGGGAAAGATCCGACCGGATCGGTTCGTCACGACGCGCCTCGACCGCGGCGTCGATGAGTTGTGTCGGGACCGGATCGGGCGGCGTCACATCATCGACCGTCATGGTCACCGGGACGTGTTTTCGGATATCCTCCCAGAAAACGTGCCACTCGCCGTTATCCGGGAGTTTGTCGTTATCCACGTCGATCGGCTTCACGTAGCCCGACCGCGTGTTGATGTATACGTCTTTGTCTCGGTGCCCAGTGATCCACCCGGTGCCGCGGCCCTCGAACACCCGTGCGCCCCACGCCTTCGCGTAGCGATCTCGCCAGTGTTCGTCGCCGAGGCCGAGCCCGCAGCGTGCGGCCCGCCAGTTAGTCGGCCAGTGCTCTTCCCGTCGTTGATCAGCATTCCCCAGCCGACGCGGAACGACGCGAGTTGCCCTTTCTGCCGGGGAGAGAAGTTGCACGGCCGGTCGAGCGTCATAATCTCATCCTCACCGAGTTGGAGGAGGATCTTGATCGGCATGTTCGTCCGGACGGGCTTGTACACGTCATTGAGCTTTTGCGTCGATCCGATCATCATCATCCGGCGACTCCCGCCCCGCGTCGCAATCTCGTAGATCGTCGTCTGGAGCGCCTTCACCTCGGTCTTGTACTTCGCGTTCCCGATGACGGACGGCGCGATATCTTTCAGCTCACGGATTTCGAGCGGCGCTCGCGGGAGCCGGGAGTTTTTGTCGCGCTTCCGGAAGATGAGACGGAGCCACAGATTTAGAACGAGGTACTTGAGCGCCTCATTCCGTGGTTTCAGGAAGTTGCAGTTCAAGACAGCGACGCGCTCCTGATCGCGGAACACCTCCCCGATATCGAGGTTGGTCTCGGCGTCCGGCCCGGCGATCAGGTTCCGGACGACCGCCTCGATCGAGTGGTTGTCCTTCTCGACGCGCTCGATCAGGCTGTCGGTGATTCGCTGATCGATCGCTTCGCCGACGCTGATCGGGTCCTCGGGCTGGACGCTACTCGCGTTACTGGGGTCTTGTGTGTCTTGGTGAGTCTGGCACATATGGGAAATTTGCGGCTGTTGGTGGGCTTGTACGCTTTTGTACGATGGTGGCTAAGTCTCGGTGTGCCACGCGTCCTCCTCGACACGCAATTCTGGATTCAGATGGATCGAGACACGGAATCGTTCCGCCGGTTCTACTCGCGTGTCTCCAACTCAGACGATATTGAAGTTCTATTCTGCTACGGGAACCTGATGGATTTGGTTAAAGCGGATCATCAGGACAACCTCTCCGTCATTCTGTCTGAGACCGTCGATACGTATATCCCTGTATTACCCGCTGAGGGGGAAGAATACCAGTATTCAGACGATCCCATTGACGTGATCCCGCAGGTGACTTCGCGAAAATTACTCAGACAGTACACGTCTAATGCTCCGGAAGACGCAACTATTCGGGCGATTGTCGCCACCTCTGATTGGGGTAGTCCTGATGATGATGATTGGAAGGAGGCTGTGAGAGATTGGAAAGAAGTCCACGACGAGTATGGATTCGAGTACATGCTATCAATCGCGTTCGATGACTATCTGAAAGAGTCTGAGGATGGTGAGACGCTCGAATTAGATATTCGGGATATCGACATAGCCGAGTACGCAAAAAAGATGGTAATAATCCATAGAGCTTCTCTACTCGGCCCTAATGAACGTCTGAGCGAGAATGACTTTGCTGATCTCGAAATCGTTTCTGCGGGTATTATGACCAGTTGTGATCTCGTTGCGATCGAGTCGAAGTGGAAAAACGTAGACCTTTTCGAGCGGGTCAACGAGCATCTCACCGCCGATCCAATAACCGTCGTGAGCGATTTCGACGACTTAATCGCGGAACTTGATGCGCTACTCGACTCAGAGTGAGGCTCCCCCGACTGACATATCCACATCAGGGAGGTCGAAGTCCGGTGCGTAATCGGGCTGGTACCGCGACGAGAACTGCGCGTCGGTTACGATCGCCTCGGGCGTGACGTGCTCAGTCCGCAGGCGGACGACCGACATGGACTTCTGGCCCTCGGTGGGTGTTTCCACGTCGACGTGCTCCTCGACGAGCGCGTACGGCACGACCGATTCGTAGGCGTCGGCAACGAGCCGCGAATCGTACCCGATGCCACCGATCCGGTCTTTGTCCCGCCGGATGATGCGATCAGCAAGGCGGTTTTTCGGCAGGTGACTCGACGGCGTCACGCGTCGCGTCGTACTCGTGGCCGGGACCGTACTTCGCCTCCATCCGGACGCAGCCGGCGACCTCGACGACGTCGAGTTCCCGGGGATGGAGGACCGGCTGTCGAGTTCTGGGCGAGTGCGGACGAGTACTGGGACGCCGTCGGCGGCGAGCCGCCCCAGCCGCACTGATCGAGCACCACTCGACACACAATATCCCGACCATGACCACACTCCACATCACCGTCGACGACCGAGAATCGCTCCGTGAGGACGCGCTCCAATTCGCCCAAGACGTTGAGGCCGACGATCTCGACGATCAGGATGGAACAGCAACGCTCCAGTTCGGCACCTACGACGGCTTCGTCGACAGTCTCACGCCGCTGCGCCTTGAGCTCGTCTGGGCGATCGCAAAAGAGGCGCCCGAGAGTATGCGCGAGGCAGCGCGTCTCGTCGAGCGTGACGTGTCTGACGTCCACTCGGACCTGAAACAGGTGGAAGTACTGGGCATCCTCACGCTCGAAGAGGGTGGGCCCAGCGGTGCGATTCAACCCGTTGTTCCGTCCGACCGCATCGAGGTCCACATCGACTACCCGCTCGTCGATAGCGGCGACGCCGATGGGACTCCCGCGAGCGCGTAGTCACCACCCACCGCTCTCGGAGTGTGCTATGAGACTCTCGTGCGATGACTACTCACGACCTACCATCACGCTGCCGTCCCGAAACAGTACTTTCACTCCGCTTGCCCGAACTATAAGTCACAGAGTCTCAAATTTTGAGGAGAGGGAGCACTGCTGAGCGGTTTCAACAACCGGATCAGCTCCAAAACAGTGTCACACGCTCCCTCTCCCCCTCAAAGTAGCCCGTGAACTCGTGAGAATGACTCCTAATGACCCAGAGACGGTCCGTGGCGACTGCTTATTCTGTGGCGAGACAGTCACCGGTCGGCACGCAATCATCCACTATGAGACCACTAGCGGTAACACGGGCGTGTGGGCCGAATGTCCAAGCTGTGGCGAGATCGTTGACCCCACCGATGCTCAGTAAACAGCTCATCCATCAGATTGTGAGGTTCGAGCCACCATCGACAGCGCACCACGAATGCCGTCACTGTGGGTACAGCGTGGAGAAGGACATCAATGAATGTCCACAGTGTGGATCTCACGAAATTGCGGTCTACAATCTCGAGTAATTGCTGAAGCGCTCACGGTTGGTAGACTAGGTTCGACGCCTTATGTATCACCCGAACGCTAATATGGCCCCGACTGTTACATAAGGTATGAAGCAGCCGTCACCACCCACCTCGCTCCCGAAGTATCTCACAGAGGGGCTCCCGAAACAGGATACGGAGACACTCCACGAAATACAGAACTACGTTGAGGTGCTCATTGAGTATCGCAACCAGTCGGTTGACACCGACGAGCTCCCCAAGACTGCCGAGCCCGTCGAGGAGGCCGATAGCGCAGAAAGCGGGACCGTTGTCAAAGAGAAGGTCACCTGTGGCGACGACAGTTGTAAATGCGCAAGCGGGAATCCCCCGGATATGCACGGTCCGTATCTCTATCGCTACTATCGTGAAAACGGGACGATGAAATCGGAGTACGTCGGCAAGCCGGGAAGTGAGTAGTAGTGTGAGGAGCTTTCGATAACCACCCGTTCGTGTCAACCTACAGGTCTTAGACTTCCCCGCGAGGGGTGTCATCAACGACATCCGCGAATGCAACGTTTTCGCGAACTTGTCGCATCTCGACCGTGACACGGTCCCCGATGTTTGTTTCGGGGACAATCACGACATAGCCGCGCTCAACTTTCGCGATTCCGTCGCCTTGGTCTCCGAGATTCTCGATCTCTACTTCTCGCTGCTCACCTTCCTCAACAGGCGGGGTCTCAAGCTCTTGCTGCTGGTCTTCGTGGTCAGTAGACGGTTCAAAATCAGTCGTCTCTGTGTCCTCAGCATCTGGTGTTGATGTCGAGATGAGCGCAACACGGTACGTCTCATCCGCAGCTAGTGTCCCAGTGGCGATCTCGCGTTTCGGCACAGTGATCTGGTAGCTGCCATCGTCTTCCTCAACAGCCGCAGTATACAATGTCTGGAGCGACTCAGAAATGTCCATAGTTGCGTGTACGCTGGTTCGTGTTCGATAACTTATTTCTAGCGTTCCTGTTGCTCTCAGCTGATCACCGTTGTTGCGGGCGAGAGATCTATAGACGAGTCAGGCCTTATCGCCACGCTCAAACACGACAGCAAGGTCGTCAAGAAGCTCCTGTGGTGACCGACCATCACTACGAGACGAGAGAGGTGCGTCCCAGCATTCGATCTTGAGTGTCTTCGCATTCGATACTGGCTCTGGCTCAGTTACCACATTGAAGATGCCAGTGCGATAGATGGCTAGTAGTCGGTGATCATGGACACCGACATAATCGATGCCAGCCTGACTTAGGGCTGTAGGAATGTCAGTCGGCTCAGATAGCGAGACTGAGGCGCTTGGTGACGCCGAGTCGCTCATACTTTGATTTCGCACATCACAGTCATAAAGACCCGCCTTGAGGAAGATCAGGATGCAGCATTTTGCCAGTTGCCGTGGCCGGTCTGTCGTTTCCCAACGAGTACTGCGGGACAAAAGTATACAAGCGTGAGTGATAGGTTTGTCTGTAATTAACCAACAGAAACAGCGGAACTGCCAGCTTGTTGGTTAATTCTGAGCCTATCCTCAGATGACCTTGCCAAGGTCCCCAGTACTGTCTCGGTGGGGTGACAGCGGTCGTTTCGCGAGTTCCGTCTGTCCTGATTGAGATGGAGAGACACTCAGCAGTTTCAAAGATTTCACGCGAAGCAGACAGCCCCACGCCACACATGTTGTCAAACGGAATTTACGAAATAGTGGGGTGGTCCCCAGAAGAGCAGAGGAGTTCACTAGGTATCGTCGAAATTGCTGAAACGGTGGTGAGGGTGTTGCGTAAATGGACAGGGAGTCGAAAGTCACCCCCAACAACATGACTACACGTCCGGTCGATCAGCACTGATATGCTCGAAATCGATATCTGCGAACCGAGCCGTATCCTTGAGAACTTCGACAGCAATCGCGGTATCGACCTGGAGCTGGTACTCCCAAGCAGGACCACCGATCGAACCCGCTGTCACCTTTTCTCCTTCAGCGATACCCTGCATGTCGAGTTCACGGAGATGGTCTTTGAAGCGTCGCTGACCGAGTTTGTCGGCATCAATTCGTGAGGCGACACTCTTGTACACGCCATAGATCGGTTTGGCTCGGACGGGAGCATCCCCAGAAATTTCCAGGGCAGTGAGCGCGGCAAGGGCAAGATGGGCTTGTGTCGTCATTTCACGCATAGCCTCGACAACGGCTTCTCGCTCAACGAGCGCCTGGGCTTCACGAGCATGCTCTGCACTAACTTGGTCGTCACCGTGTTTATCCGCCAATTCGCCGGCTTTGCGGAGGTATTTAATCGCTTGACGAGCGTCGCCTGTATCTTGTGCCGAAAGTGCAGCGACGAGGGGGACCACATCATCCGTCAGTACACCACTCCGAAACAGATATTCCTGCTCGGATTGGTCGATTTCGACGACAGTCCCCTCCAGAACTCCATCAGCATCGACTTCGTCGATCGGAGTCAACTTGGTATCGCGGAACGCTTTCGCTGCGCGCCGGCGGAGGATCTGCTGGAGCTGCGTCGCATCGTACGGTGAGAATAGGACGGAATCGTCGTAGAGCGAACTCTTGACTTTCGGACTGAGATTATCTCGCCACTGGAGGTCGTTACTGATGCCGATGATGCTGGGAAAGACGTGGTCCTCAACGTAATCCTGCGCTCGGGCTCGGGGAAGACTGTAGAGAATCCGGTCGTCGTCTCCAAGCGTATCGATTTCGTCGAGGACGATGATGATCGTGCCACCGATCTCGTTCATCGCCTCGAACATCATGTCCATCACGACATCGGTTGCGTAACCAGTCGGCCGGCTGTTGCCGGTGAGTTCTTGATAGATACGGGAAGCGGCCTTGTATGACGTTGAGAGATCGTGCGATTCACAGGAGACATATGCCGTCGTGAGATCCAGATGATCGGATTCTTCCTCGGCATGGGCTTGCAGTTCGGAGAGTTTGGCTTTCGCAGCGGCAGTTTTCCCTTGACCGGCCTTCCCGTGGAGAAACACGTTGTTAGCACCGACTCCGCGAGCCGCGGGAGCCAGCGACATATGAAGATCTTCCATCTCATCAGTTCGTTCGGGGAGATTGCCGGGATGATATTCCTCACGAAGGACCTCTTCTCGTTGGAAAATAGGCGAGGTATTCGAGAACTGAGTCATATGCGGAACCTTCTGTGCAAGCGATAATAAAACCCCGGTTGCAGCAATGTCTAGAATGTCGTTAACTGGAGGTTCTAAAAAAATAAACAGCCCACACCCCCACCACTGTTTCAGCAATTCTCGTGTGAAACGGTGGGGACAATCAGTTCTGACGGAAACATATGTTACAGTACGAAGACACGGTTCTTGGCCACTGGTACCTCTATTTTAGCCGGATAAAGGACACAGCGACTGTTATTATAATATATATTCTTTTCCTTTAGTAGTAGTAAGTGTAGTAGTAAGAGAGTAGATAGAGCAGTTTAAACGAGTGTAGCAACCTATATCTGAAGACTTTATAAAATGTGCACCTCTAGCGGGGTTCTTCTTCGTATTCGTCCCGATCTCTAATTCGGGGGAATTGCTGAAACAGTGGTGGGGGTCCCAACGGTATCCATCACTTCGATTTATAGTAGTCGGTAGAACTTTTTACTCAGATATATATGTTGCCTGTAATGGATCACCTCAACGAGATCTCTGTCGAAGAACTTCAAGAGGCGCTTGACAATGTTGATGGAAACAAGCCGACTCAACGGCTGTTAGCTGCGATCGCGTACAAAAACGGCGTCACGCAAACCGAACTTGCCGAGTGGTACGACACAGAGCGAAAAACGATCTATAACTGGCTCAACCGACTCGATACGGACGACCCACTTGAACAGGCTGTTTCTGATGCTCACCGATCTGGTCGAAAGCGAAAACTCTCAGAAACACAGCAACAAGAGTTTGAGTAAACAGTCAATGAATCACCTCAAGAGATCGGCTTTGACGCGCCGGCGTGGACGCCGGCGCTCGCACAAGAATATCTTGAAGAAACGTACGGCGTCGACTATTCAATCCCAAGCTGCCGGCGGTTGTTGAAAGAAGCGGGATTGAGTTATCAAAAACCACGCCGTTCAGCGGCTGAATCCGACGAAGACGAGCAAGATGAGTTTTACGACGAGATCAAAAAAAGCGGCGGGAAATGGACGCCACAGTAGTCTGTATCGATCAAACCAAGAAATCGGTCCAAGTTGAGCCGCGTGGTTTCCGCGCGGCACGCGGCCGTCCGTCGAATTATCTGGTCAACGGGACTGGACGTGTCTGCTGGGCGCGATCACCGAGGACGGTGATCGCTTTTTCTCTCGGTTTACAGAGTACATTACCGCCGCTCACGCAAAACATTTCATTTTGGCACTATGTGAAGAATTTGAAGATGATCTGATCATCGTTCTCGATGGCGCACCGTACTTTCAGGGATCGGCCGTCACGGACCTTGCGGCCCGTGACGACCTCACCTTCGTGACGCTTCCTTCATATTCGCCAGAACTGAATCCAGTCGAAGAATGCTGGAGACAACTCCAAGCAGCTCTCAGCAACCGCTTTTTCGACTCACTCGACGAACTTACAACAGCGATCGACAGTGCTCTTGATCAACTCTCAATTCCAAAAGTGAGTAATTATTTCTAGTATCTACTATAATTGGTCATCCGGAAATGCCATGTTTACTTCTCCTGACGAATTCCTGAGAGACGTGTCTGGTCTCTACCCTTCCGAGTTAGGGCTTCTCAGCTCTCCAAGTCGAGTGTTAACTACTTTGCCGTTTTGAGTAACGCACTCACTCGAATTCTAGGGAATGGTGTTCGTCCAGCTGAGTTAATTCCTGAAACACTGGTGGGTGTCAGGCGGATTTGTACGAGCTTGCGTCTCTCTTGCCCCAGAACCAAATCCGTGAATCTACTTTCTCCAGATAGGTTTATCACTCCCATTCTCCGATACTCTCGCTAAATTCATGAAACAGTGGTGGGTGTGTCTCCGATAACGGTTGCTCAGACTCTCACCAGACGCTGAGAGCAGTTTTGTTCGCGACCGCGTCGGTGGTTTCACTTGAACACTTGAACGGATGGTGTGAGAGAGCGGCTGGATCTCAGCGTCGATCTACTGGTGTACAGTTTGAAATACTCGAAGTGCCGGTGTGTGGGGACGTAGGCGACCAACCCCTCCCAGCACACCCACTACGACCCGCACTCCTCTTACCAATCACAACGACCGGCAGCACCGACTCCGTAGTGTGAAACCAGATTGCCGCCCAAGAGTAACGTGTTCCCAACAAATGTATAATCGAGCTAATATCCGACGTTCGGTAGGTAGACAGCAGGATGCTGTGATTAACCAACAAAGATGGCAGAACCCGAAGTATGTTGGTTAAGATCGCTCACTCTCATGGAAAGCTGCCGAAAAGACCCATCGTAATGGAGTCTGTTGTTTCACTTGAAGCAGTGGTGTGTGGGCTCAATAACAGGTATAGATCGGGTCTGACTCTCCACCGTTACCGCAGCTTTTGTTGACGAGTGATTGCGGGAATCCGCACACCACCATTTCCGAAGCTATTCACGAGAGAAGAAGGGGACTACAAAAGAAGCGACGTAATCAGGACGGGGCGAGATGCCCTCGATCTACTCCTCCCTTCCCGGTGGTTGAATGATATCTCCGAGGGATCTGACCAATTGGATCCCGTTCTGGTAGTCAGTCGTCACTCGATAGCCTTCTTCGTCCTGCTCGACGGCCCCTACGCTTGGATGCGCGAGCAGTTGGAGGGCGGATCGAACCTCTTCGGTGGTTGGGATATCGTTCGAGTCCTCCATGCCCACGACGATCTACCGGACGTCCTCCGCTGTTTCCACGGCTCCGGCGGCACGCTCGAGAGCTCGGATGACCGCAAGCAAGGTCTCTCCAGCATCGATGCGGTCCTAGATGTACTCATCGAGGAGGTCGAGTCTGTCGTCTTGGAAGGCTCCTGAGCGTGTCAAGTGGGCCAATATCTCCTCGGGTGGGACGGCATACTCGTCCCGGCGATCGAGGAGCTCGACGACGTCGTCGACGGCGATGGTTGTTAATTCGGTCGTCTCGGCATTATCGATCACCTTTGGGGCGAAGCCTAGGGCGACCACGATGGCGTGATCGGCTCCACGCTGGCGTCGGTGTTTGTCTACGTTGGTGACTTCTAGCGAGTTGACTCGGCCGTTCTCTCGGGCCTTCACTTCGACAACGACGTGTTCGGGGGATCGGATCTCCACGTCGGTGTCACCCCCTCCTTCGATTCAGTCGGCGGCACAGCCCAGCCGGGAGAAGGCCTTCGCAACGAGTTTCTCGAACTCCTCGTGAGCGTTCCCATCTGTGCTGGCCGCCCGGAGTTGGTCAGCTAGGTCAGGAGTGGGTCCGTCGTCTTCGTCGTCGACCGGGTGAACACGCTCGCTGGCATCGGTTAGGTCGGCAATGGCGGTTTCGACTGATTCCTCGCCAGAGGGTTGGTTGAGGCGCTTGTCTGCCACTCGTGTAAATCCCTGCGGACGGTAGGTCTCGTCATAGCCAACGAGCTCGTTGAATTCCTTAATGTCGACGTCGACTTCCTCAACATCGGTGAGGAAGGTCATGTACTCCCAGGGGCTTTCCTCGTTCCAGCGACCGTTTCAACGTTTTCTCTCCAGAGATACTCCGCAAGGTCGGGGTCGTTGCGACGTTAGAGGACTGGCCTCTCGCGACGAACGCACCATCGTGGTAGACGAGCGCGATGTCGTTGCGCTCGACGTTCCGCCACGTCCCGTCTACTGGGGTACCCCAGACGTGGACGAGATCGTCGTCAGAAGTCGTGCAAAATAGTTCGAGGTCTTCGTCATTGAGATATGACTCAAATATCCGCAATTGGGTGGCCATCCCGGATGAACTGTTTGTAGTCCTCAAACGCGTCGTCGCGACCAGCGGGGAGGATCACGATTCCGGTCATGGTTGAGTGGAACTCATTGGTGGGAAGCAAATAATTGGCTACCACTCTATGGAAAGGCTCTGATGGGATGAAAGCCTGCTAAGTCCCCAGCGTGCGTAAAGAGGTACTGGGGTGGTCAAAGGCCGATGATTCAACAGCGTCTTCGAACGCGTGGCTCTGATTGGCCTACGTGCCAAGGAAGCACCATCATGGGAGGCCGCCCGGATGCCGCCAGCATCCGGGCGGCGAGCCCGAATAGGTGTGGCTCCATTTACGCACACACCACCCATCAGCGCAGCAGCAGCTCGTATCGATCTTCCAAATGCTCGACCGCACGGAGGAACCTGAGCCACAAGAGGTGAGTTACTGAGGGCCGCCGGCTCGGCGGCCCTCATCGGCCGGTTGCAGCGGTCGTTAGCTATAGCTCAACTCATTCACGTTCTGACCGCCTGCCGGCCGGTTCCTGAGCTGTCACCGTGACTGCTTGCGGTTTCTTTCCATGGACACGATCGGGTCGATCTCGGCGAAAAATATAGTATCGCAGACGTGGTTTGTTGCGCTAGCAGGCTTTCATAGGTGTTGAATTCCTCATTTGGTGATATACTCTCGGAGCGGTGCTGAATCCAGAGCGCGTATTTCGTTGATCAAAACATATTGTGGATACTGATCAGGGGAGTCAGTTATGCGTGCCTCGGTGAGCCAAATTCGGTGTGGGATGATTTTATATATTCTCTTATTGAACTGTTTATCCTGTGCCAACAGGAGACAGCGAACGACAGTATTGGCTGAAGCTGAAGGAAGGAGATAAGATCCAGGCTACAGTAACGCGAGTCGGCAGTGATACACCGGAGGTAGACACGTCGAGTTGAACTAATATTGATACTGCGAGTCTAGCGGAAGTTAGCGAGAATGCAACTATCGGCCCTGATTCTCAGATCTATGCTAAAGTAGCAGACGTCAACGAGAACCACGCACAATTGGTAGCTCAACGGGGTGTGTATCAGCGGAATCACCTTCCAGGTGACGAGATGCGAACTCGAGCAACAAAACAAGTATCTGCGAGCTTATGCGAGGGGGAGCTGAGCCAGGAACGGAATCTTGATTCGTTGTTCGTCGTCGGAGTAGCAACCGGTGCGGACGTGAGCATAAAAATCGCTAAGATCAGAGGTGGGTCCGCTATCGGTTTCCCAGTAACTGTCCACGATCCTGGGCTCGCATCAGGTCGCGAGGTACTTGTTTCGACTCTTAACGGCGGGATCTCTGTTGCCACCCAGTAAGCTGGTTTCGAGGTCGGAGCAGTCGTTGCCAACGCGAATCAGATAGCTGGCTAGTGTGTTCGTTGCCGCAACGCCTCTAACAGAGCAAGAGGTACAGCCAGTATGGCAGTTCAATAATGCCATCGTTGGGCTGCTGAATTGGTTCGGTCCCACGGACAGTGTCGCCCGCGAGGAGGAACCCAATTGGGGCGTCGTATGTGTCTTGGAATTCCTGAAGCGCCTCAATAGTGGTCTCACGGGTCCGTGACCGATATGCGAGTCCGATTGGGACCGGCGTATTTCCGACCTCGAAGACGAAGTCGACTTCGCCCTCTCGGCCACGCCAGTACTGCACAGCGGGCGTTGGGTCAGTTCTCTGTGTGGCGTTGACCCCGTACGCAAACCGCATCGTGTGGTCAAAGGCTGCGATGCGGGCAAGTTCCGCTTCTCGTTGGAAGTCGTTACGTACCGTTGATGGGGCACCGTCGGCTAGCGCGTTCACGAGCCCGGTATCGCGGAGGTAGAGTCTAACGCCCCGTGGGCGACTGTTGTCGTACTCCGTGACGCCGGTGAGTACGTACAGTTCAGCGAGCGCCGGCAGGTAGCTGTCGGCGATTGTGCGGCGATCGACATCGAACAACTCGACAAGCTCTTGGTATCGGAATGACTCTGTCGCGCGGTTCCGGGCTGCCAACGCGCACAACCGTTCGAGGTCCGCAATTGTTTGAATCGATTCGAAGCCGGGCACGTCCTGGTACAGTGCGGTTCGGACGTTGTCCCGAAGTTGTGTGTAGTCGTCATCGCTCAGTTCACGTGCTGAGTCGACAGCACCATCCTGTTCGTAACTGATGATGCCACCCATCGCAAGGTACTCGACAACCTGTGATTGGATACGAGCCTCTGCGTCAGCGACTTTCTCATACTTCTCTTGTATTTCTGTGATGGGCCCGGAGAGATCCCCGTCATCTATGGCGGCCGGAAGGCTGTTGATCCCCGTGCGTATCGAACTCGGGCTGACGCGGGTCTCTTCCGCTTCGAGGTCGGGATAGAGCGTGAACAGGTAGTCTCGGAATTTCTCGGGCAGAATGGGTTGGACGTCGTATGCGTCTTGTGGGATGTCGCTGTCGGTAAGTTCTCGAGTTATTTGTACGTCAGCACTGGCAGTCAGCACGAGATGTCGATCCGGCGGCTCGTCGATGAGGTCGGCGACAACTGTTCCCCACCCGTCGATCGTTGGCTTGTTGGCGTGTTCGATCTGGTGGATGTCGTCAAGGAGGATGAACTGCGGCGCGTCGTCAGGCGCGCGTCCGTAGACACGGCTCTCATAATACCGGATGGCGCGTGCGAGTTGCTCGTCGGATTGGAGTTGATACAGCGGGTTCGCGTCGAACGGGAGATAGAGGAATCGCTCGGGGGCGTCGCCAGCGTCGATACGGTGGTGGATAAACTGGTGGAGCAGCGTGGTTTTGCCGACGCCGCGACGCCCGACGAGTGCGAGGATGGGCTGGTCTTCAAACTGACTGCCGGACGCGTGTGGCCGTGCGAGATGGTAGAAATCACTTTTGTGGCGCACAGGAAGATCGAATGCGTCGGCTCCGTCGTCCCACCACAGATTGTGCTCGTGGAGGGATTCGACGAGGGCGTCGCCAGCATCGAGAGCCATAGGATGTTGTACATCAAAGAGTACCATCGCAATGGTTGTTCCGGTTGATTACTCTGCGTTGCGGCGTCCGCTTTGCGCGGTTGATACGCGCTCTCCGTCTGTTTTTGGCTCCCCGTTACCAATAAACCGCACTCCGATGTTTGATATTACTAATCAAATATTTTTTTAATGTACTTTAACAAAGGATTTAAAACAGGATGGTCCATATTGTTGCGTGTACGTGTGAAAAAAGCGCCGCTACGATGGTGCTTATCTGATTAAGCGCGGCGGCGATGCGTGTACTGTGGTTGAGGGCCCGCGGGTTGCCCGGGTAAACGGCAGCCATCACACCACTATGGACGACACATTCACCGACACACGGCCCGGGGACCGACTCGGTCTCGACGCCGAATTCATCACCATACGCACGATCGGCTGCGACGGCGCGCCAGTGTCCCGACTCCTCGTTACCGACCAGACAGGTGATCAGCTCACCGTGCTCGCCACGCCGGACAGCCATTCGCTGTGGCCGCTCAAGACCGGTGCCACGTACGCGTTCTCACGGTTGCTCGTCGCCGACCTTGTCGATACCTCGGCGTCGACGCCCCACAGCTGTCCGCAGTGCGGCGATCAGCTTCGACCCGGGTGGGTGCTCGACACCGCTGACTCCGCGGTCGTGAGCGCGGCGGACGCGTTCGGGATTGACGAGCGCTTCCTCATCCTTGACTCGACGTCGTCGCTCGCGCGTCTCTCTGCGGGTGCACGAACCGACGACTGGGTGCCGATACACGATGAGCCGGTCACCGCACCCGACTACGTCTGTCCGTCCTGTGGCCGTCACATCGATGAGTTCGAACTTCGTCATGCCGAGCACGGTGCCGATGCTGAGATGCACGCAGATGCGAGTCCCGGGGGGCTGAACTGCATCTCGAATTCCGAGACGGTCGGTCTCGCTACTGGTGGAGCGAAAGACGTGACGAATTTTCGGGAAAACGTTGTGAACGGATACACTCCGGAACCGGACGCAATCAGCGACGAAGGGCTGTTTTACGACTACTACTTCGAGACGGGCGAGCGAACGGCGACAGAGTCATTGTTCGCACCACGGTACGCAGCGGCAGTCACAGAGCATCCGATTTCTGGTGAGACCGAGCAGTACCTCTCGGTCGGACTCGACTCGACGCTGTCAGTCGACGAGTTCGAGCGGCCGCGACTTGACCTCGTGGCGGTGCTCGATGTCTCCGGATCGATGTCTAGTCAGTTCGACGAGTACTACTACGACGAGCAGGGCCACCAGTGTGAGGCCGACACCGGCGGCCAGACGAAGATCGATGCCGCGACGCAGTCGCTGTGTGCGCTCACGGAACAGCTTCACGTCGAGGACCGGCTCGGTGTCGTCCTCTACAACCACCGCGCCCACGTGGCGAAACCCATCCGGGATGTCGGGGCGACGGATATGCCCGCGATTCGACAGCACATTCGTGAGATCGCAGCCGGTGGCAGCACGAATATGGAAGACGGGTTCGCAGCCGCCGTCGATATGCTGGCCGATGGGACGAGCAGTTCAGACGTTGAGCGCCGCGTTATCTTCATGACCGATATGATGCCCAATACCGGTGAAACGGGCGCGAGTGGACTCACCGACCTGTTCGCCGATGCGGCCGCCGATGGGATCCACACGACCTTCATCGGGATGGGCCTCGACGCAAACGCCGAACTGGCAGACGCAGTGTCGGGGATCCGCGGTGCGAACCACTACTTCATCCACTCTGCAGACGAGTTCGAGCAACGACTCGGGAAGGAGTTCGACTACATGGTGACGCCGCTCGTGTACGACCTCGAGTTAGCACTAGACGCAGACGGGTACGAGATCGAGGCTGTCCACGGCTCTCCATCGGGCGATGCTGCCAGTGACCAACTTATGTACGTCGGGACGCTGTTCCCGTCGGCCAAGCAAGACGGCGAGGCTCGCGGTGGGGTGCTCCTGGTTCGACTCGCTCCAACAGACGGAGAGGGAAGCCTCGCACTGCAGGCTTCGTGGACGGACCGCAACGGGGGCGAACACACCGAGCGCACGTCGGTCTCGCTGCCCGACGAACCAGGACCGTTCACACACAACGGTGTGCGGAAGGCCGTCGCACTCGCCCGGTATGCACGAGAGCTTCGCGCATGGGCCAGCGACGTCCACGACGGCGCTGCCACCGGGACTGGCGTCGACGATTGGCTGCTGCCGGATCAGCGTGGTGAGCACGAACGTGAGTCGGTGCCGCTAGTCGTCTCTGACCAGTACGCGCACCGCTTCGCCACGCTCCGCAGTTATCTCGCTGATGAGATGGAGGCCGTGAACGACGAGTCGATGAGCCAGGAGCTGTCGTTGCTCAACACGCTTTGGCGGTCGAACGTACAACAGGAGGCCGAGATCTCGAAATGACGCTGGTCTCAGTACTCGTCACCTCACCCTTGGTGTATAACCAGCCGTGGTCACGAGACCACGTATGACCCGGTCTACGCTCAGCCATTCATTGACCCCCGCGCTCACTGCGTGGCGAGATATGGTGTCTGAGAGCCCTATTGCCCCCGGCATCGATTTTACTGAGACGAACCGAACGCACGCATGCGAGAAGCAGCACGAGGCGTTTCTCGCTCATCCATCTCCGGAAACGTTTCGTGCCCTGTGGAATGCCGACACGCTGGCGAGTTATTGGGCTCCGAGTGCTGCTGTCCTCCTCGGTCCTGATTCGGCGGTTGATTCCTTACTCGGTGTTTGCTCCGAGATGACTGATGCCGTTTCGTTCGATCAGAGATGGCTTGATCGACTCGCTGGGTCAGATCCTGGGTGGGGTATCCACGAACTATACGCTCGGCTCCAAGGTGGAGCCAACCCCATCCCGACGCTCGAAGCACAAACCGTGCTCCGTTCACTGGGATACGACAACGTCGGGACGCCTGACGCTGTTGTAACCGCGATCTCGGAGTTTGCAGAGGACTACGAGTCGGTCGTCGGGCACGCCTCTGTTGGAACCCCGTACGAAGTGCCGCTGTACGCGGAAATTGACGAGTTTTTCAGGCTCGTACAGACCGCTGACCGAGACACGATCAACGCCCAGCTCACCGGGCCGTACGCGGCGCTGTTCCGGCCGCTCGTTGGGCATCGAGTCCACACCAGCAGTGCGGACCCAATCGAATGGGACGGCGTCGATGCGCTGATCGAGTCGCACGTAGATGCTCGTGACTCGGGCGCGTACGATGACCTCGAAACCGCCCACTGGGGCGGTACACACATCGAATCGTGGAAATGGCAGTTCGCAGAGTACTTCGAGGACGTAATTCACGCCCAATTCGATCTCACAGAGTTGACTGCAACAGAGATTCCCAAGTTCTTCGCAGCGATCGAAGAACCTGACGCGGAGTTCGACGCGGTGTCGAACGTGCCTGCGAAAATGATGGGCGGACAGTTCCACCGACTGACCTGGCAGGATATCGTCGCGCACTGTCACGACAACCCAGCGGATGCCGCCGCCGTGCTCAGCGATCTCTACAACGAAGACCTCCCGATTGTCGATCGGCTCAACGAGTTCTACGAGTTCTTCCACCACCTCACCACGCGAGCCGACAACGACCGGAGTCCCGGATCACTGCTCCGTGCTGCGACAGCACTGCTCATGTACGCGTACCCGGATCAACACATCACGTTTCAGTACCGACGCATGGACCACTTCTTCGCGGCGTACTCAACGCTTGATGGTCTCGGCACAGGATTCAACGCTCGCCAATATCACGAAGTTGCCGTCGCGTGCCGCGAGCTCATGCGCAAAATCGATGCCCATGCCGGTGACGCGTCCATGATCGACGTACAGACGCTCATCTACATCGCTGACGACGCCTGACGCCTTTTTACGCCGGGGCCTCTCTCGGCTGTGAACGCGATACCATACTGGTGGAGTACATGCTAAAAGATGATTTTGTGATTCCACTAGGAACGCTACTATATTTCCAGTTGGGGATCGGTAAGAGTATCAAGACGTTCACCTTGACCGGAAGGATTGTAGTGGTCTGATCAACAAGCGGTGCTGTGTGCGTTCACGACAACTTTGATGGGCGCGTTGTATGACAAATGGAGCCGCAGAGTGGGAACCTACCTTGACTCAAAGTACCCTAAATCCGAATAGTAATTCCTCAAATCATCATAAACTTGTGCACAACTAGTCGATGCATCAAGATGATCAGCTACGTTTCCAAGCGTATCAAAGTCTCCAACGAGTACGAGTCGCTTTTGCGCACGAGTAAGTGCAACATTTAGCCGACGTGGACCTTCATCAGGAAACTCGAGAAATCCAGCGTTATTTCGGTCATTACTCCTCACAAAAGAGACGATGATCGCTTTTCGTTCACTTCCCTGAAAAGAGTCTATCGTATCAACTTCTATCCGATTCGGATTTTCTATATCCTGATTATGTAATTCACCAGCGATTTTCCCGATTTGCGCACTGTAAGAAGTAATAATACCGATCTCATCATGACTGAGGCCTTTATTTAGTAGCAGCTCAGCCTGCTCTGCGACGATCTGAGCCTCTATTATATTGTATTTGGATTTTGAACTCCGATCTGTTTGTTCACTCCCTTCTACGTGAATCCCACTTAGAGGATCCATTCCGAGTATTGACCAATCTTTGTTGATATTTCCGTGGTTCAAACTTCCCTCATAAAATTGCTCACTTGGGAATTGCGCAATATCCTTATTCATCCGATACTGCGTGAGAAGCCGTTCCGCGAATTTTCTCCCATATCTGTCAAGAATATGTTCGAATAGAGAGACGTGCATTTCCTCCAGTTTTGCGTCTTCACTTGATGCGAACGGCGGGAGTTGTCTGTGATCCCCCGCGAGAACGATATTGTCTCCTCTTAATAGGGAAATCAATGTCGCAGGCTGTGCCGCTTGAGTTGCTTCATCAACCACTACCCAATCGAAAGTTCTCGACAAATCTGCACACGCAGACATAGTTCCTGCGACAACCTGTGCATCGTCCGGACGAATATCGCCGTGGTATTTCTGAATCACATTGTTACGGGAATTCTGTCCAATTCTCGCAATAGAGAAATCGTCTTGTTTCGCTGCAAAATGTAGCGACTTCTCATCCGGATTATCAATATCCGATGTACCAACGATCAAGTTGTCGACTGCTTGGTTCGAATGAGCAACAGCGAGGACATGATCACCCTTTGCGACAGCAGCTTTAATTAATGCCGTTAAAGTTCTTGTTTTTCCTGTTCCTGGTGGACCATGTATACAGGATATACCCGATGTGCCGAGTGCACGATTAACTGCACGTTGCTGCGGGGCATTGAGGGACGGATCGACTAACGCAGCAACGTTTGCTTGCCTTTCGATAATTTCTCGCTCGCCTGTAATGATTTCGTCAATTAGATCGGAACGTTGAGCCTTGTTCACAGCCTCTGTCTCACGATCGTATGTGGTAGGATTGAGTAGCTGATATATACTGTAAGCCGGAATTTCTTGGCTTGAATCGAGCTGACTCAGCTCTTTATTTACTTTGTGATGATAATCATAATCAGTTTTCAGACCGATCCCGATGGTTTGCTCATCGACGAACGTTACGATGGCCTCTGTAGGGAGAGCATCGGTTTCTCGATCCACATCGATTATTACTTCAGACCCAGGGTAGATCCCAAACTGGTCCACTAGATTTTTTGGATGTGTTACATAATCCGGAACCACCTGCTCGTATACATATTGGTTATCATATTCTGGATGGTGCTGTTTTCCGATTGACATGACCTCAGGAATCGCTTGTTGATTTTGAGCTAATTTTTCGGTCGCCTGGGTTTGGTATCGTTCCCAGCCTTCCTGTCGGGTCGCTTCACGTTCTAATTCGATGAAGTCCTGTAGACCTTGATAATAATCATCGCGTTCGTCAGCAGATAGGGACTCAACCGCTGTATGAGTGGTCACTTCATTATTCGATACAGAATTACTGGTAGTGCTTAGTAAACACTCTATGTGATCATATACTTGGGTGATGCTGTTATCGCAGTACCTGCATACAGAGTCTCGAAAAATCGAGGTCAAGTGCTCGTTGCTAACGTGTTCTACTAACGCTTCGATAGACTCGATCGACTCTGTACAATCTGGGCATATCAATTTCCCTGTGTCGGATTCTAATTGAACAGTTCCCCCAGTAGCATCAGCGAAGCATGGATAGTGTGTGAACAAGTCAGAGCGTGAGGCGTCCTTGAGATTATCTCCGCATGCAGGACAGCACCCATTATCCAGTAGCGACGGTACGTGGTCGTTTTGAATGTGTACAGCTAACTTCCCTTTATTGTAGGTAGAGTAATCGCATACAAAGCAGTCAGTCAGATCTAATGGCAGCGAAAAATATTCTAACAACTCAGAAGCATCAACCTCCTCTGAACACTGGAGGTGAGACGCTACTTCTTCAAGCGAGATCTTCTCATGACACCCAGGGCAAACTCTGCCTCCAGAGAATCCGCCACTGCCATCAAAATGCTCGGACCAGAGGTGGTATTGAATAAGATCTGCAGACTCCGCTTGAGAGTCGCAATTTTTGATTGGGCAAACAAATCCAGTTCCCGCTGGTTTGTCACTAAATGCGGAGTGATTGTTGAGATAGTGTTGGGCATGGTCATCGCTAGAATCTCTTGACTCCCCACATCCAACACAACTGTCAGTTTCTGATAAAACAATATGATCGAAGAGTTCACTCTCAGAGTGAGCCGAGGAGATGTGTGATTTAAGTTGATACTCGCTCTCGCTACTGATCCCACACAGAGGGCATAGCAAGCTTCCAGAACCAAACCACTCGATAGTACTTGAGTCAATATTATTCAGCCTATCTAGACAGGAAGAATGATATATGAGAGAATCACTCCGGATAGGTACTTCACAACTTGGACAGACGACCGTGCCATCCGGACTGAGGTTACCTCCATTAGGAAGAATAGATGCCCGATGATTGTTCCATAAGTGGGTGTTTAAATCACCTAGAGATGATTGTGAGTCATCACACTGAGGACATTGTAATAGCACACTCTACGTCTTTTATCCTCCACTCATCAACCTATTGATCCGCGAACAATAAATAGTCAGATCTGCTAACGAGCTCGATGAATAGATGAAGATATTATCTGACATTTATACCGACTCAGCTAAGTCTACCATTTGATATTACTGATGCCAGCGGCGTGTCTACCTATCAACGATATATACTCATTTGTCCTGTTGAATCCTCAGTACCTAACAGAGTTTGTGTGCTGAATAAAGGGACCGATGCTGTAAAATAAAACCAGTCCGTGATTACACACCGAGACTTCTAGACAATTTTTTGAAAACTGTACCTACCCACTACCAACTACTTTCCACAACACAGCCATCAAAATCATAAGAGGATTAGTCGATTCGTTCAAATATATATGTATGCCACTTTAGAATTAGGACGATGGACCCAGATACCTCATCCACGAACACAATAGATCAGGAGAACGAGAATGATGATATTCTCACATCAAGTGATGAGCGACCGACTTATAAAGTTGAATTCACCTCCGATGTGGCACGTATGTTGACGGGTAGCACTCACACTGATGCTGAGCAAATCATTGATTATGTGAACGTGTCAGATATGAATGCTGGGGAGATTCGAACTTTACTCAACAGTATTGGAAATATGTCCGGAGCAGCTGCCCAACGCCATGCATTAATCTGTATACTGTTAGAGAAAGGAGACCTCAAACCAGATCTGTTGTCGGAAATGCTAGACCATAGTGATGTGCCGGTAATTGTGGATAACTACGATAGCACCGATACGTGAATAACTGCTGTTGAGTATCGAATCATAAACCAAGCTACAAAACTACTGTACCATCGATCAGTACTAACCGAATTTAAGACGGCTTCATGTGTGATCTGCGCGCTGTACCTCGCACAACTATCTATTCTCAGCGGTCAGCGGGCGATCCCCAACGAGCCGTTGTTTCACATCACGTCATGACTGAAAGACAGAATCCCACTAGGCCCACTCATTTTACGACATGACTATCTAAACGAGATGAGACGACCCAGAGACGTCAGCTGTAGCCGCTGTTCGCCAGCAGGTTGCTAACACATACCATTAAGTTCAACAACATATAATTGGTCGTATGGCTTCGAATGAGGATCGCTACGGTTACGGTCACCGCCAAGACCCAGCACACGATATCGGTGACTCAGCACCAGGAACAGTCGGTGACAGTGAAGGAACGTTCCATGACCGGGCTCGCAAAGGGACGAACGTTATCGTTGACGGGAAAGTGACGTCGCAGGAAAAGCACAAGCGCTCATCCCAGCAGTCGGAGTCGCAATCGAAGTCGAAGCAAAAAAAGACATCCAACAGCTCAACATCCACCTCAATGTCTCAACTCGATGGGACTAAAGTAACAGTCACTGTCGACCGTATCAGCGGGAGCGGGAACGCGATTGCTGAATACAAAGGGCGGCACATCCACGTTGAAAACGGAAACGCGGGCGAAGAATACCGCGTTCGCCTCCAAGCAGAAAATAGCTATTTCATCGGCGAGCAAATCAAGGTCCAAAGCTGAACTCATCACGCAGAGTACCAGGTCTACGATTACTCCGGATCTGTACTTGTTAGAAACTCTGCGAGTGCCGACATCTTTCCGCTCTTACTCAGTACAATGTATGATTCTGATAGTACCTAAAATCGTCTCGCTACGCTCCAGTTTCGAGGTATGGGTGATTTGAGCGAATCGGAGGTGGGACAGTTATAGAACCACCGGTGGTTGGAGTTTTATTCAGTATCTTGAACTTGACGACAAATGGTTTGGAGATCATCCCTAAACTGTTCTGTAGCACTAGGTTCATCGTATCGCGTATGAACACAGCGCTCTCTGACGGTAGACTCTGAGATATCGAATGCGGAAGCAACGCCCGTGAACGCCCGATCAAGAGCGCTTTCGGGCCCAGTCCTGTAGCGGTTGCCCGCTTTCTTTTTTGGTGGTCCGCCAACCAACTTACAGAATTCCTGTGCTACGGCGACACGGTACTCTGCTTCGGTGATGTTCCCATTACCTTCGATCACATTGAGCGTGGCTGTGACGAGTTCCTCATCAAACTGTTCAATAAGATGGTCTCGAAGTCCGTGCAATTCGTCGAATTCAAATGGTGGGGTATTGTCGGTCATGAGTGTATTCTCACATTCCCCTAAGATGGGGACTAATAACCACGTTTTGGTCAGTTGGCTTCTAACTCAGCGTCGCAGCAATCGCACGGTTCGTTAGTAGCGATCTGTTTAGGGAACTCACAGATCGTTCAGTACAGAGCTCTCTAATTTTGCCCACCAACACCGACACATCATTATGACCTGCTAAGTTATTAGAAATTCAGGTGAATCTATCCTATCATCATGCGAACCCAACTGGGGGAAATGAATCCTTTCTCTTGCGATTTCAGTCTACACAGACTGATGCTCCGACAACCATCTTGGTCGATGCCGGTGCAGAACTTGAACTTGATAGGATACTGAATCCTGGCGAAACAATTGATGCTGTCTGCCTCACTCACGCTCATTCGGATCATTATCAGTCTCTAAATCAGTGTGTAGACCCCCACACGTCAGTATACACCTCGCCAGCAACGGCGAAGATCATCGGCGACGTATTCGATATCGCAACACAACAGACAGGCGTTGAAGCGGATGATTCGATGGTAGCGGCGATCGAACCGGTCGACGAGTGGACGTCAGTCGGATCAGAAGTAGCGTTTCATCCGGTTCCTGCCGGCCACGTCCCAGGGGCAGTGGGGTACCTATTCCGATTTGAGAAAGATCAGGGTGTCGACACCGGGTATATTCTTGCGACGGGGGATTTTACACTCACTCGAGCAGGCGGCTATCCGGGACTCCCACTTGAGTCAATTCAAGACGTAGATGTTTTGTTTCTCACCGTGGCGACGAGCAGTAACTTCTCTTCAGAGTTGTCTGAGGCGCTTGGCATTGCGCTACAGCAAGCACATAGCGGGATGCAGACACTCGTCACGACAAGCGGTATTGTGGGTGTTCACGTTGCGTATCTATTGGGCGCGTTGATTGAGCGATTTGAACTTGGAGTCCGAGTACGCGTCGTGGGGCAGGCCGCAAAGCTGTATGAGCGATTGGAGTACGAGGCTGACGCTGTCCGACCTGTCCCGGAGTTTTCCCATACTGATGAGGCCCTGGGACGTGGGATAATCACGATCGCTGGCCCAGATGTTCCGAGTGAACGTAGTTCTGGCCGACTATATGGCGTGTTACGGGATCAGCCAGACGCGTGTGTCGTACAGCTGATTGGATCCGGGCAATCTCCGATTCGGAGCGGACAGTGTACCGTTCATGACTTCCGCATCGTGAACCATCCGGAATACGACGCGCTAGAATCGGTACATGAGTCGGCTAACCCACAGCACACTGTTATCACGCACACGCATCGCGGGGCTGGTAACCAGTTCAATCATCTCAATAGTAACGTGTGGTCACCATCGGATTCTGGCGAGTACACGCTGTACGCGAATGGACAGTGGCGCGCACCGCCGTGGGCTCCCAACGGCGGTCGGACCCCAACACAAGCCACGACGCAAAGCGTCGGTGCATTAACTGAAACAGATCTCTTTTCCGATGTCGATTTGCCCAGTCTATCACGTTCCCCAACGGTCGATCTTCCTGCTGAAGGCATTGACATCGAGCACGTGAAACAGGTATTGGCCCAGGAGACGGCGTATACCGGCCCGACCACAACAGAGGCCGCTGATAGCGATACCGGCTCCTCGACAACAACCGCCAGCGGATCAGACTCACCCGCCATGACTACGACCCCAGACGACGAACACGACTCCGCTAAATCCGACTCGCAAGGCTCACCCGCCGAATCCGTAGGGCTTGTTCGCACTACTGGCGCATCATTCAAGCAACTTGATGACTGGGTTGTGTCCGCAATACAATCCGGGGAGCTCTCAAAAGCAGATCTCAAAGAAATCGTACGGCGTAGTCAGCAGTCAGCGACATCGGCAGACGAAACCGAGTCACCTGATGATGAGGCTGCCAATAGCGCTGGTGATGCCGATCACAATACATCACAATCTGATTCAGTTCGTTCAACCGCTGAGTCGGATGATTCGGACGCTACTACGTCAGCAGACAGTGAGGAGGATGTGGATTCTCCTGATGCTCCATCCGTGTCGTCGTATTCGAAGCCGGAAACGGAAACAACCGACACTCAATCCACGTCGGAAATTTCGGAAACAGAAACGACCAAGTCTCAACCCGCACCAGAATCTCCCACTACATCGCCTGAGCAGGAAGGTAATCGGGCATTCTCTGTTGTGTTAGAACCGCTAACAACTGCACTTGCCACTCACCTCATAGCAGAGACTGACAAAGGTCCGATATCCATCGCTGATGTTGCTACCGACGCGACGACAGCATACCTTGGTGACCGACTTCGTGGAACAGAGACTGAACCGGAGACCAGTGTCTCCTCACACTCGTCGATAGTGGATCAGGCCTTAGCTGGTGTAGTTGCGGACTCGGATGAGTTCACTGATCTTGATTCGTTCAAAACCACGGCCTACGGAGAACTCCTTGGGGATCTTGTCGGACTCGACACAGACAACCAGACACCAACCGTGACGATCCGCGTTGACCCAGCACTCGTCGACGCCGTTACCGAACATCCTTCATCGACTGCTCAATCACGTGAAGACATCGTTGCTACCGCGGTTCGATGGTACGCGGGGACGGACACATAGTTTACATCTAACTTCTTGACTACGTAAAATCTTCAGAAGGCGTCGGGATCAGGTCGGTAACCTATCAGTTCGGTATTTCTGCATAGAGAGTTCTTAGTAGGGTCCTCAGCGGAGGAATAGAAAATCAGACACCAGCGAGTGGGCGATCAATCATCTATTAGGTATGCTAACCTCCACAGCGTCATCAATCTGATAGGCTACTTTTGTGTTGAAAACCTGTGGGGACTGAACCTCCTCAATACTAGTTCGCGGAGGACCAAATCTGGGGAGATGGATTTCGTCAAACACGAATTGAAATGCCCAGTTGTGACCCACCCTTCTTTTTCGACTACGGCTTGTTAAGCTGGTCAGTAAGATAACCCAGAACGTCTGCTTTCAGTTGCCTCTTTCCCTTCTCAAACTTCTCGTCATCGGCTGTCAGCTGTGCCTCTATATTAGACACACTAAGCGCACACGAGGGCCCTGAGAAAAATAGTTGGTTTACCAACGATACACTTCCACCGACGGTAACGTTCCCTCACTCCTCATTTTCAAGATTACTCGATTCTGTACCCGGTTCTCATCAGTAGTTTTTAGCTTCATCCTGTCTAGTTCCCTGTAATGAGCGATAGCGAATCCGGACTCTTTGCATCTACCCCGGAAGCGGTGTTCTACTTAGTGTCTGATGAAGATGCGGCAGAGGAACTCACGACTGAAAAAGTCGAGTTTCTCGATGATCAACCAGGTGTACAAGCAGCGCTTGAGCTAGAACAGTTGCCCAACTCAAATCTATTCGATCAGATACTGAAACAAGCCAAACTCGGGTCTCGCTGGGGGAAGGACCTCTCGAAGGTGTACCGTGACTATCTCGAAACCCGAATCGGGCAGGTCGATGAAAGCGTTCTTGCTGATGAACTCGAAGCGCAATTCAGTCGCTACGATGCTGACCCATACGAATCAGCTGTTCTCGGCGATCCGATGACGGTTGGGATTGACCTAACGAGTCAAATACAGTCAGAGCTTGATCAGTGGGACCAACAACAATTCACACGTGCTGATCTTGCCGCTGCCGTTGGGATCTCAGATCAATCAGATCCCATAACTGACTGGAACACACGCGGCGGGATCGTTTTCTCGAGTGGCACTCCGCTATCTGAGTTGAAGCACGACCGTCGATTCGTGCGCGCAAGTCACAACCTACAACAATTGCTTCTTATTGGGCTCGATGTGGCACTCATCGCCCCGGTTGGTGGGCCCGACGAACAGGAGACTGTCGAAACAACGTTCCGCGGAGTTGGATCATTCACGGTTGAGTCAGTATCTGGCGCTGAATTCAACGTCGGCGATGAAATCGCTGTAGCCGTTGATGAATGGTATGACAGATTACGCTACTCTGTCGCCGACAACCGGGTCGTTGAAAACGTAGTCCGTCCAGCGAGCGTTACTGCCTACGATCTCCCAAGCGAAGATTGGGCACGCCATTTCAAAAACGCGATTACAATCGGGCTTCAGGGCGTATACTCAGAAAAGTCGTTCAGCGAAACTCGATTTAACGACATGTGGGAACAGCGGGTTAGTTCCCATGAGAACTACGATCAATACCGTTCACGGCGGAAGACGTTCCCTGAAGTCAAAGTTACTAGGAAAAACGACGGAGGGACTCACGACTTTGCGCTTCACCACGAGGGTCCCTCAGCGACTCCGCATGTCTGCGGCTTGCCTGCACAGAGTTCGAATCCGGAAGAAGAGCTCGTGGATCTGATTGAACGATTTCTTGATGCCGATCGTGTCTCTGAACAACGGTGGCAACACCTTCTTGGAGGCTTTGAGAGGATCGCTGAGTCACTTGATGCGCCGTCCAAGGACCTCGTCACGAACGCTCTTCTCCGCAGACACCGGCGACGGCAACAACTAACTCCGCTTCTCCCCCCGTCTGAAGAAGATACAGACACGTTCAAAGTTAAGAGAGAACACCACGACTACGACAATGAATGGTACGAGTGTCACTGGGCAACTATCCTCTCCGATTATAAAATTACAAAACAGGGAGGTGTCGGAGCTATTGAGCGGAAGCAGAACCTCCAAAACTCACTTAATCCCGAGTGTGACACAGACACAGCACTCTACTACAAATTAGAACGGGACATCAACAACGCATGGCAGTATTATCTTGATAGTGCTGAAAAGGAAATTCAGCAAAGTCTCCCTGACGATCAAAACCTCAGTATTGAACGTCGAGAGACAAACTCTTCAAAAATTCTCGATATTACTGTTATTCCCACCAACGGTGAAAAACAAACCGTGACTGTAGATGTGCTACTCCCCTATAGTGAGGTCTACGTCAACGATACTGAAGTTCCTGCGGCCACAGTTACGAACACCGTTAGTGAAGTTATCGACGCGCTCGGAACATCTCATCAAGCTCGGTCGCTCAATCTCTCCCACAAGGAGACAAGCGATGTACTATACGAGATAACAAAGATGTATTTGGACATAGCTGAATTCGAACAGGGTGACCTCGTGTACTTTGACGACGTAATTGAGTTTTGCCAGTCATTATCGAACATACAAGATATGTTCAATACACCTGATGGGGACGTTGAGGAGAATCTTCGAGACTTTCTCGGAAAAGAGGACTATATCAATCTTCTCCGATCGAGTGTTAAATTCCACCGGAAGGGAAGCGATCAACACGGAAGTGTGAAAGTCCAAGGAGACCGATATATTGCGATGGAGTTACAAGAACAGTTACAGTAACGCAGATAATGACTGGTAGTGATGCGGGGGACGCCCTCCAAATCGGACAAGATACAGCCATTGATATTCTCACCCGGATTCAACAGGGTGTCCCACCCAAACCCGAGCATGTGAAACACATCCGCGTCGGTCGGGAAGCAGAAGAACGGCGATTATGCGATAAGCCGACCGAAGGACTCCAAAGCGTCCAGCGAGGAAGCGGACAAATTTTCTTTGTCTTGGGTGACTTCGGGTACGGGAAATCGTTCTTCATCAATCTGATTGCTGACAGAGCAACCGACATGGGCTTCATCCGGTCCGAGTTCGACATTCAAGACCTCGAAGCAATCTCTGACAAGGGTGAACTCTACCGGGGAATCGTCCAAAACATTCGGTACCCGGATGAGAACGGGACAGGCGTCACGCCACTCCTCCGACAATTCTGTGAAAAAGTATCTCGCAGCGAATTCGAACAGGTAGCCACAAAGTACGGATTTTACGGGCATTCAATCTACAGTATTCTTCGGAATTTACTCGACGCATGGGCCAACGGGAAACTGTACGTTGAGCGTGACGACGTCACACTAGACCGTGTTGACGTACTCAACGCCGCAAGCGGATATCTACAAGGAGAAAATATTTCACTCGAAGAATTACACGCGATCGGGAAAGTGGGCTTCGATAGCATTACAAAAGAAAACGAGTACACTTACCTCCGCCATCTGCGATCCCTCGCCCTTGAGTTAGGATACAACGGGTTTACCATCCTTATCGACGAAGCCGCGGAGCAGCTTGAATGGAACCCCGAATCAGCGACTACGCAACGGCTCATTGACCTATATAATAAATGCTATCAGAAAGGTCAATTCGAGTACATGATGTTCGTTTTTGTCGGAAACCAAGAGAAATGGGACTCACTAATTGACGAAGCAGGCCACCAAGCCTTACAAGACCGATATCGAGCAGCGAAGCTCGTCCTAAGCAACTTCACGGAGGAAGATTACGTAACACTCGTCTCCAAAGTGGCAAACCTACTTGAGATTGCATACGGTGAGTCAGCAACACTCACTGACGACAAAGCCCGCAAAATCGTTATGAACGCAGCAGACCACCACGGCGGAATCAGTAATCTGAGCCCTCGGGGACTACTCCTCACCCCGAACGGCCAAGGGGAACAACAAACACTCGTAGACGTTCTTGAATCACATTTCGAATAACGAATCTGCTCCGCAGAGAGCACCTCTTCTAACGGACGGTCACGAGTTGATTATTAGCAGAAATCCATAAGAATAAGCCAGGAATTCGATACTCCTAATTAGCTAAGGATTCAGTCCATTCTCAGTACCTCACAAAGCATCCTCGGATAGCTGTTTCTGAAGCCTGAGTTCCACGGCGGAGCGGTTGTGCTGGTGGCCTTGACGAGAAGATCTTCGACGAACCGACGGAGAGCTGTCGCTGTTGGCGGCGGCTGCCGCCGACAGCGACAGCGTTGCCACTCTTGGCGAAGGCTAGCGCGGTGGGAGATTAGCGGGTAAACCGGTCGTCTGGTGGTCGGTTTGCGGGGACGGCCCGACGCGTCGCGAGGGCCGTCCACGCTGCCCGTTGAACCATGTTGATGAACTCCTTGAACGACCACTTCCAGAGGCGACGCCCCCCACGGCGGGGCGTCGCCACGTACTCCCAGTGTAAATACCGCCAGACGTTCTGTAACAACAAGCTCACCACGACGTACAGCAGCCGTACGACCGGATTTTGTGTCGAGGTCGTCGCAATACTTTGCTCGGAGAGTCGGTAGCTGGCCTCGATACCGAAGCGTTTCGCGTAGTGGTATCGAGCGTCTCGTGGCGAGTCGATGAACGGCGCGTCAGCGGCGTAGCCGTGACGCGCCACCCCATGTTCGTCGTACCGTCCGTTTTGGTATGTACAGTCGATGTAGACGGGAAACTCGACGGTCCAGCTGTGACCGTCGAGTTTCGCCGTCATGTCGTGTTGAATCACGCGACTCCAGCCTTCCGAGAGTTCTTGCTTGATCGTCTGTCCCCAGCGGACGATCGGCATGACGTAGGCGTAGTTGTGTGCCTGAAGCAGCGTCAAACACTTACTGTCGTAGAATTCGCGATCGAGAAAGACGGCCTTGACCTCGAGGTCAAGGTCGTCGAGGATACCGAGAAACTCTGTGAGGACACTGCTGGCGGTGTCGCCGTCTTCGAGACGGCGCACCGCCAGCGTGTAGCGTTTGTTCTTCACACGCGCGTAGAGTGTGGCGTAGGCATGGAACGCAGTTGTTCCACGCTTCGCTTGTGAGTGATACAGGCCGTCTGTCCCGTCTTCGTCGCCGTAGTAGGGCCGCAGGTGGAGGTCTGAAACGACCTCCACCTGCTGGGGAAGGACATCGAGGACGTCCTTCTGAAGGAGCGCGTTTCCGACTTGTTCGAGCGTCTCAAGATCGAATTTGGTGCGGAGATGGTAGAGAACCGAGTTTTCGTGGGGTGCATCTTCGCTTTTCTCACAGAGCGTTGAGACCGAGGTCCCGTCGGCGCACGCGCCGACGAGGACCTCGTAGATGTCTTCAGCCTCGATTTTAGCGTTTTCAGCGAGTGTGAGGGCAACTTCCTCGTCAAGGGAGTTGACGAGGAAGTTAAGAAGCTGGTCCTCATGAATTTCACCGTCTGCTTGCTTGGTTTTAGACACACCTTCAGCAAGCAGACGTCTCAACTAACCGGCTTTGTGATGTACTGATTCTATACATGACAACAGCGGTCTCCTCGTGCTCGGAATGCGGAAGCCCATTGGTCTCCGATGCCATATACTGCCCCCACTGTTTGATCGACCGACTCAAAGTCAAAGAATCGTGGTTCCCCATCTCAGGCGAGGGACTCGACAATACGACGGTCAACCATACGTTAGTGCCTGAACACCGAGTTGTGCCTGAGGAGCGAGTTACACAGTTGTGCCGTGAATATTCGATCGACCGGACCGATCTGCCACGTATCAAATCAACCGACCCCGCCATTCAGCACCTGGCTTGCGAACCCGGAGACGTCATCGAAATTATCCGCGACAGTCGAACTACAGACACAGCCCGAAGTTACCGTTTAATCATCTCTGGGTCAGGCGGAACCAGTAGCACCTCCGCACAAGCGGAATGGCGAAACCCAGCCGGGCCTGCCGAAACAACGTACTCACGCACAGCGGAACTCAATGATGTACAAGCACTCCACATTATCGAAAACCTCCGAGCACACATCCCACCTTCACAACCCGGAACCTGTCGACAAATCGCTATCGGCCGAGAATCAGCGATCAACACAGCGATCACCCGCGTAGAATCCGCACAACCATACACGTTCATCGAAGGTGAACTCGGATTCGGCAAATCCTTCTTTCTCCATTGGATGCGCGATGAAGTTTTGCCATGGGCTGCTGTGAGTCTCGTAGACCTTGACGACGAAACAAACTTCTTGAACCAAGGAGCGCTCATTGAAGCCTTCCGGACGAACCTCGAAACTCCCCGCTCTCTTGACCACGTGGACTACGCCAACGGACTTGACGAACTATGGGACACGACCCTTCGAAAAGTCGCAGATCTGTGTGCGTCACACTATGAACGAGAAGGCTTCGAAATCCGGGAATCCCGCATGAAGAAATCACTCGAATTGGCTGCAAAAGACATTCTGTCAGACGCAGCGATTCCCCAACCCGTTATTGATCAAGTCGGGAAAACCGCAAGTGAATACTTCAACAGTACGTCCCAAAGCCTCACTCAGAGTCTTCTCGAAGAAATAGAGAATAATGAACCCATGGACGTGCTCGGGTTGATTAGTTCACTTGCACAAATCAATGGGTACAGAGTATTGCTCGGTGTTGACGAACTCGAAAAATCCGTTCGCACCGAAGAACACTTCAAAGCACTTGACAACTTCGCTGACACCCTCCCAAAAAATATCTCTCTCTTTGTAACTGGGACACCAGAACTCGTCGAAGGCGGCGAGGAAGGGAACGCACTCCGGGAAACCTATCATCCACTATACGAGCGAACAACCACCAACAGAATTCGACTTGACAGCCCCACTAGAGAAGCTCTCATCGAGTTCTCCACTCGGATCGTCGATCTAGAGACCCAAGCTATCGAAGCACCAGCCAACCGTGAGTACGCCTCCACGATCGACGATCTTGGAGGATTCGAACAAGCAGCAGACTCGTTCCTTGAGCAGTGGCCGCCCGCATTCCGAGCATACCTCGACTATCTCGAACAACACAAATAGCTCTCTCTACTTTGTTGGTTCCAATGGACGACACTATCAAACGCACGAAAGTGTTCTGTTAAATCCGAAGATGGCATAGGAATCACGATCTCTGAAGGGGTGGTTACCTCGCTCTTTGTCGTCGATGACTTGGATCGATCCACCCAGTAATCTCGATCTTCTCGCTCTCTGTCAAGAATCTATCTTTGAATTCTCACGATAGCGCTCCTGAACCGAATACAGAGTGATCCAATCTCGACGCCTTCCGCGGATTCAACAGAGCTGCCACGGTTGATGTCGACTATGACGAGTGTTCTAGAGGTATTGATAAAGAGCAAGACAAGCTGATAACCCGCCGAGATCGGATGGCTATAGTAGCTGCTCAACACCGTCGTAATTCCTTATGTAACTCTTGTTTCCCGGTGCTATCTATATGTTACATAAGGATTTGATATCGGACCTCGTGTGAACGAAACCGAAAAACGCCCGTTGTGGGTCTGTCGTGCTACCGGGTGGGAGGAATTAGCGCAATAATCACGACCAGAAGCGGGTTACTGTGCGTTGTCCCTCCCTACCCACCACGAATTTAAATAGCCCTTCCACAAACCAACAAAAGAACACCCACGCGCCGTAATGGATCCACTTTCACCGTGGATTGCCAATTACTAACACACCTAGTGAACTAGGATCAAATACGAGAACGCTGATGTCCACTTCGTCTATCCAGAGCAGACGAGACCTCTTCGACGTCTTCCAGCACACCATCGAGGGTACGTACGACGAGTTGGTGAAAGAACAAGAATTGCAACCTGGGCAGACAATGCTCAAGACCTTCCTCATTGAGTCCAATGTCACTCCGGAGGAACTCCACGAGAGAGTGGACATAACAGAGGCTCGCGAGGTAGACTTCGACTTACAAGAACTCATCATCCAACGCAACGCTACCAAGTACACCTTCTTCCTCGATCACGAGGACTCTCGATTCTGGACCCTCTACACCCTCGAAGAATCTGAGGACGCAAAGAAAGTCGTCCAAGACATGGTGAGCGGCGTCCGCAACGGACTCGACTACACGTGGATGCCGATCGAGCAACAGCGTGAGGTAATGGACATGGGCGAGTTCCGCGACGTGGGCGTCAGTTACGACGCTGACGACGTGTTCTCCGAGGACTACATCGACGAGAGGCTGGACTTCGGCGATCTCTCGGTGCGCAGTAGCGGTCGTGGAACCGGAACTCTATTCGACATTCTCGACAGTCATGACGAACTATCCAGCTTCCTCTCCCTCTCCAGCGTCGGCATCAAACGGAACGTGAACGGCTCGTTCATTTTAGAGCGAGTAACCCACAACGGACGGTTCACCACTAGTGGAGGCGACTCTATCCAACTCCATCTTGACACCGTAGCTGAGATTAAGGAGCGATACGCAACGCTTCTGCGGAAGATCGAGGAAAACCACCGGCTCTCCTACGAATCTCAGGAACACGGGACGGGGATGGACGGTACCCCACTCGTGATCGAACTGGACAACGAGATCGAAGACGTCCGGCAGTTCGTCGAGAATATCATTACGGCGAAGAACCCGCTTCGACTCTGGGGTGCGAAGACCAAGCTCGATGACCAGTACTGGAAAATAAAAGGCGTGGATCTCCACAATAACGACAAATACACCATTGAGATTTGCCCCAAGTGGCTACGACTCTACCTCGGCGACGAGGCATGTGGGAACACCGCTCTCCGCATCTACTCGAATCTTCAACGGCACTATGACTCGAACGCTACGATGGAGGTGGAAGAATGAGTGTGATGGAGAACCTCTCCGATCACACCCTCCAGATTAATGCGTGGATTGGGCTGTGCCAGCTCGACAGGACGTTCCCCGACGCTCTGCGGAACCTAGGCTACACCGTCGACATCATTGATCCGAGCTTCGTCCATGAGGGCGACTCGGTGAATCCAGATTTGATTCTCACCAGCCGCGCCCATAACCATTCTATCATCATCGACTGTAAGTCGTACTTCATTAAGGAGGAACAGAACCAGAAGTATGAGTCAATACATCACTCACCCGAAGTCCTGCTGACTCGCGGTATCGTCTCTGCCGCCGATGCCACAGAGGACTTCGACGCTGAATTCTCGTACTCATCCTTCGAAGACCTCGACGAAAACCCACACCTACCTGAGAACGATTTTGCGGTCGTTCACTTCGATGAGGACGCGAACCAGTACATCATTCGGACGCTAGACAACTACGAATTCAATCTCGTTGATCTCCAAGACGAATTTCCCATCTTCACGAACACACGCCGTCTGCCAACGGACTACTTCCCATTTGACGTGGGGACTGGTGATGATGACTACCGCCAGTTCACCATCAGCATCCTCCAATCCACTGTTCACGTCGCACTCAAACAAAACACGTTTGACGCCGACGATCTCCTTGAGGACGCACACCCGCTGTGGGTTGACCTCGATAACAATCTAAAAAACGAGCTACGAGCACACACGGAGACCATCCTCACGGAGTACCAGCGGCAGGGACTGGATGAACACATCGAGAAAGTTCAGGCAGGGAGAAAAGACGAATGGAGGGTGGTCTCGAAGTCCTTACAGGCGCTCCAACGGAAGGTGGACGGATTCGTAGATGACGTTCAGGAGAAGTTGGAGCAAACGTCGCTTGACGACTTCGAGTGACTATCAAGCAGCGCTAACGTCTCGGTTTCCACGGCATTGAAGAACGACTCGACCGAAGGATCATCTTGTAGAGTCGCTGAGCTCATCCACCTCAGCATTCACCCTGCTCTTTGGTGTGCTAATCGTTCTATGACACCCTCTACGCACTCTTCTGTGGATGAGACCCCCTCGGAGTTACACAGGCTATATGATGATCAAGATTTGTTTGTTACATAAGAGATGCTTAGAGAGGAAGTAGAACAGCTGGCCGGTGAACTTACCGGCGACGAACACACTTGGGTTGACCTGAAACGTCACTATCCTATCGACGAGGACCGTGGAAACGAAAAGAAAGCGGATTTTATCAAGGATATCGCTGCGATGGCTAACACAGTCACTCTACAGCCAGATTACAGCCTTCGCTTCCTAAACGAGAATGAACGTTACATTCTAATCGGTGTAGATGACTCCGGAGACATAGTCGGAACCACGGAAGACCTCAGTGGATATTCCAGTCTATTGGAAGTCGATACATCCACGCCTCAGAACACGCTGGCAGATTACCTGACACCGACTCCTGACGTCGAGATTCACAAGTACGACGATACGGAGCCGTTCCTCTGCCTTATCATCGTCGAAGCCTACGATTCACCTCCGGTCACTATCAGCCGGGAGTTGGGGTCTGAACTGTCGCGGGGAGACGTCTATATTCGAGATGGGGACAGAAACCGTCCGGCCCGACGGGAGGACTACCAAGATTTTGTCCAGTTCCACCTAGAAAAAGAGCGTGACTACATCACGGATGGGATCCAGCAGGTGGTCGGAATGAATATTGACTACCTCAGGGATCTGGGCGAGGTTCGAGAAGTCGAGGCGGAAGATGATGACAACGTGATTCCTGTGAGCCCCGGCGAGGACGGACCAGATATCCAGTCCTCTTTGATCGATCCTATCGAACTTGACAGCGTATCCCGGGAATTGAACGCGGACGTGACCAAATGGAGGCGTAGAGACCGACACTGCTGTAGCGAAGAAAGTCTGTACGACTACTACCTCAACACAGCCCAATTAGATTTAGCTGAGGAGCAGTTGGCCTTCCTTGTCCAGAGTTCGTGGAACAACGGACATCTCGGCTCGTTCTGGGTGTGGAAGATGGAGTCAAAGGATCCGCTTCTCCATGCGATCGAGAACACGAATATCCGTTCAATGGAGAGCAACCACACGCTCTACTTGGGCCAGCTCTTGGCCTGTCTCGGTTCAGAGGATACGACAGAGCAGCTCGTAGACTACACCAAAATGAACGACCATTCCTACAGAGGTCACGGGTCGATCGTCCTCCGTTGTGCAGAAGAGTCGGAACCCGATCACGCTTTGAGGTCGACAGGTACTACGGCCGCAAACAGTTTCGAGACGCCGGATTGGACCTTGTCGACGATGGATCCTGTAGAACTGATAGAGGTAATCGAGACGGTCTGTTCTGAGCTTCGCTCGGTTATTATCGAATCCCCAGAAGCCAGTCCATCTGGTTTGAAAGGTTGGATGAGGAATGCTGAGACATATCTGGCATATCAGGATGATATGAGGGATGACCTGGATGAAAGGATCCGGTCGAACTTCGAGGCTTAGCTGAGAGTGATCATTGGAATGGTTAGTCGAAGAAAAGTCTATATGTCTGCCCGTATTCGGCCGTGTCATACGTGATGACCCGCAAACAAGTCGGGCGAAATGCCGGGAACTCAGGGCGGATCAACGTCTCCGGTTCCGAACTTGACAAACTCGGTCTCGAGATCGGTGACGCGGTTGACGTCGAAGTTGCCGACGCGACGGCCGTCGCGCATGCCCTCATCGACAGCAAGGATTCGGACGAATTTCTCATAGTGACCCCTGTCTAACTGATGCAAAGTTCACTCACCTACCGTACGAATCGTGACCTGTTCTCTAACTACTATCTCGACGAGCATCTCCCCGAGACGGAGGAATGGGACGAGGTTGACGACGACGAACTAGAAGCCGCGTACGACGAGATTGTCGATCTCTACGACCGGGAGAAGAGCACGGCCCCGAAGCGGAATGAGTCCCAGCTGGAGGAGAAGTTCATTCGGCCGATGTTCCGGAAGCTGGGGATTCCCTTTGAGGTCGAGGAGAGCACGAGTCGGACACAGCGTCGACCGGACTACGGCTTCTTCGAAACCGAAGACGCCGCGCGTGACGCCTTCGAGCGCCGCGAAGGGGGTGGCGACTTCTACGAGAACGCGGTCGCTGTCGCCGACGCTAAGCGCTGGGGACGCCCGCTTGACACGCGGGGGAGCGGTGAGCATGAGCGCGACTTCGAGAACCCAAGTTACCAGATCCACGTCTACCTCCAGGAGACACCCGCTCGATGGGCAGTGCTGACGGACGGGAAGAAGTGGCGGCTCTACTACGGGCCGACGAGCCACCGTCTCGACTCCTACTACGAGGTCGACCTGCCTACCGTCCTCGAGAAGGGAGATCTTGAGGACTTCAAATACTTCTACCTCTTCTTCCGGCATAGTGCGTTTCTTGAAGACTCCGGTGGCGACTGCTTCCTCGACGACGTCTATGATGAGTCCAATGTCTTCGCCCAAGATCTCGGGGAAGACCTCCAAGATAACATCTACGAGGCGATCAAGGTACTCTCTGAGGGACATCTCCAGTATCCGGAGAATGACCTTGACGAGACTGATCTCGACCGTATCCACGACTCCTCGCTCATCTACCTCTACAGGCTCATCTTCGTTCTTTACGCAGAGGCCGAGGGGCGTGAACTGCTAGACACGAGTAACGATATTTACGAGGAGTCCTACAGTCTCAACTCTCTCAAACAGGAGATCGCTGAAGAACTCGATAGTGGAGATCCGAAGTACCGTGATTGGCGGAATAATCTCCAAACGCGGCTAGATGAGCTCTTCATGCTGATCGACCAGGGGAGTAAATCCCGTGGTATTCCGGAGGAGGACCTGTACATCCCGGCCTACAACGGCGGTCTATTCCGTACAGATCCGGATGAAGATGACAGCCCTGAGGCGAAGTTCCTCGCTAATCACGATGTTGGTGACGCCTACTTAGCGAAGGTTGTCGAGCTCCTCACTCGAAGCCAGAACAGCAACGGCGGTGGGAAGATCTTCGTCGATTACTCTTCCCTTGATGTCCGTCACCTCGGGAGCATCTATGAGGGTCTGCTAGAGTACCAGCTCAACGTCGCCGACGAATCACTATCACTAGACGACGGTGAGTACGTGAGCGCTGATGAGGACGAAGATATAGTCGTGCAGGAGGGTGAAGTGTACTTGACGACTGGTAGCGGTGAGCGGAAGGCTACTGGGTCGTACTATACGCCGGAGTACGTTGTTGAGTACATCGTCGAGAACACGCTCGAACCGCTAATCGACGACATACGAGCTGATCTCGCCGGTCGGAGCGCTCGGGGTGACGACCGTGGATTCGCCGCGGAGTTTGCTGAGCGTATCTTTGATTTGAAGATTCTCGACCCGGCGATGGGAAGCGGGCATTTCCTCACGAGCACTATTGACTACCTGGCCCGCGAGATAATCGACGCCCAGGAGAAGCAAGCTGCACAGCAGGGTATCGAGACTGTCGACGAAGGCCACGATATCAACTGGGCTCGTCGACAAGTCGCTCAGCGCTGTATTTACGGAGTTGATCTGAACCCACTCGCCGTCGAGTTATCCAAGGTCTCCTTGTGGCTGCGGACGCTTGCCGCCGAGCAACCGCTTGCGTTCCTCGACCACCATCTGAAGACCGGGAACTCGCTCGTTGGAAGTGACATCGAGGAGATCGAGGAACTGGAGTCGGACAGTGGTGGCGACGAGCAGAATGCTTCACTCGCAGACTTCGGCGTGGCTCGAAAAGGGACGATTGAGCAGTTGATGCGGATATACGAGGATTTCATCGCCATTGAGAATCAGGAGCTTGCGGACGTCAAGGAGATGGAGGCCAAGTATGACGAATTCGAGCGGAACAAGCTCCGAAAGCGGCTTGAGGCGATGACGAACGTCCATACTGCCGAAGACTTTGGGCTGGATAACCTACCAAGCGATGCCTATGAGCGGATGGCGGCGGCGATGGAAGACGATGACGAGTGGGAACAAATCGAACAGATGCAATGGTTCGAAGATGCGCAACAGTGGGCCGATGATGACGACTACTTCCACTGGAAACTAGAGTATCCGGAAGCCTTCTATGACGAGGACGGATCGGAAGTCTCCAACCCTGGTTTCGATGCGGTAATTGGTAATCCGCCCTATGTTCGAATGGAACAGATTAAGCCTCTAAAGCCATTCCTCTCCGCGAATTACGAAGTTCACGATAGCCGTGTTGATCTTTACGGCTACTTCATGGAACGCAGCCTGGAGTTATGCGCATCGAAGTACGGTGTGATTGTGTCGAACAAATGGATGCGGGCAAAGTATGGTGAAAATCTAAGAGAACTTCTCAGCAGACATCAGGTAGAACAGATCCTTGACTTTGGTGATTTGGAGGTATTCCCAGGAATTTCGACTTATCCTACAATCCTCATTATGAACACTCGAAAGGAGTTCACAGATGATGTTCAGGTGGCTCAATTTGAAACTCTCGACTTTACGAGTCTGTCTGAGGCATTTGAGGCCCAAGCAATCGATCTCCCATCAGATTACTTTGGGAAAGAAAAGTGGTCGATGGGATCGGTAGATGAAGAACGGATCAAACGTAATTTAGATTCCAATGGGGTACACCTCTCAGAATATATTACCGACGAACTTGGAATTACGAAAGTAAATGACGGTATCGGGTGGGGAATCAAAACAGGTGGTAACGATGCGTTCATTATCGATGAGGCGAAACGCAGGGAACTCATTGATGCCGACTCCAAATCTGAGGAGATTATTAAACCTCTAATTAAAGGAACGGACCTCTCCAAGTATCATATTGATTTCCAAGACCGATATCTAATCTATGCAAAACAGGGCATTCAGATTGATCAATATCCTGCGGTGAAAGAGCATCTTGAAAACTACAAAGAGCAGATTGGTAGTACTGCGACCAACGAAGAATGGTACGAACTGATGCAAGGCCAAGCCGAGTATCAGCCGTTCTTCGATTCTGCGAAGATCTGTTATCCGGATATCTCGAAAGAATGTAGCTTCGCAATGGATAGCGAGGGATATTACCTAGCAAATACATGTTATTTCATTCCTTCTGACTCTAATGCCCTGCTAGCTGTATTGAATTCAACACCGATCAATTGGTACTACCAGTTTGTGACTTCGGAGTATCGCGGTGGCTACCAGAGGTCATTCACGCATGCGATAAAGAATCTCCCCGTTCCCACTGCTCTCCTGGAAGGGGATGCTGGTGACAGATTAGCGAACTTGGCTGAAAAGATGACAACAACTCAGAAACAGAGAGCTGCCATCAATCTGGCACTTGTTGATTACATCACTCCGTATGAGAACGGTACTAAGCTGGCCAAACTAACTGGGTATCAGCCACCAGCTGGTACTTCGGAAAATATTCTGTCGGAAACAACCGAAAGTCGGGAGAATTTGCGAGTTGGTTCAGTGCAGGTCAAAAACTCGGGTGCGAAGCTAACCGTTGAAATAAGTGCGAGGTATAAACCAGAGAATCCTGAAGAATACGACACTGATCGGTGGGGGTATGCCGAAACTGAACTCCTACCAGCAATGGAGTTCGTTGGCCTGAATGAGAAGACTATGGCCCTTGTAGAAGAATTTGTGCCGTACGCTGTTGAAGAAGCAGGCGGATTTGCAGAGTTCCGTGAGAACGCGACAACGACAAAATCACTAATTGATCGTCTTAAAGAGCTAACCCTCCCCCAGCTAAGTGAGATTGAAGATGATCTTGAGAGGTATTTAGAGAGAAAGAAGGAAGCCAAAGAATTGGAGCAAAAACAGAACGCCACTAACGAGAAAATCGATGAAATCGTCTATGACCTATTCGGGCTCGAACAAGACGATCTTGAAATCATCGAATCTTCACTTGAGGAATGACTGACTTCGAGGTTGGGGATCACGTTCAGTTCGCTGGAGGACAGGGCGAGATCACGAAGATCGAAGACCGCCCAAACGGGGGTCAGCTCCTCCACGTTTACACCACGGAGGGTGAACTCCGGAAACTCCCGAGTGGCCTGCCCCACATCGAGCGGATCGACTCTATCGTCGACAGGCTCGCAGCTCGACAGATCGATTCTCCGATCCACCATGACCTTCGGGGACGTGCAACCCGCCTTGACCTCGCATATCGGTACAACCGATTCCTGTCGCTGACGAACAACCGGATCGAGATAGAACCGTATCAGGTCCAAGCTGCTTACGAGATACTCAATTCGTACGACCACCGATACCTCATCGGTGACGAAGTCGGACTCGGGAAGACAATCGAGGCCGGTATCGTTATCGAGGAGCTCATCGCCCGCGGTCGTGCCCAACGGGTCCTGATCGTTGCGCCAGCGCCGCTTACCGTACAGTGGCAACAGGAAATGCGCGAGAAGTTCGACCGGAACTTCGTTATTTACGACCGCGAGACTGTTCGTACCCACCGGAAATCCCACCCGAACCAGAACGTCTGGCTACAGGAAGACCTCATCATCACGTCCGTCGACTTTGCGAAGCAGGACGACGTTCTCGAAGCACTCCGTAACCTCGATGTCCCTTGGGACGTCGCGGTATTCGACGAGGCCCACCACCTTACCGCCCGCCGGTCGAGCGACGACTCCATCGAACGCACTCAACGCTACACGGTCGGGGAAGCGGTGGCTGATAACTCCGACGCACTCCTACTCCTCACGGGGACGCCGCACAAGGGGAAGTCCGACCAGTTCTACTTCCTGGTGAGCCTGCTCGATCCGTATCGCTTCGGTCACGAGTCGCAGATCCACCCGGACGGGCTCGAAGACCTGATGATCCGCCGGCTGAAGGAGGATATGTACGAGACTGACGGGACGCGTATGTTCCCCGAAAAGAACATCGAAGCGTTGGGTGTCAATATGTCGCGGGCCGAGCGGAAGCTGTACGACGACGTCACCGAGTACATCCGCGAGTACTACAACCTCGCTCAGCAGGAGGAAAACAAGGCGGCGGGGTTTACGATGGTTATCTACCAGAAGCGCCTCGTGTCCAGTATATACGCCATCCAGAAGTCCCTGGAAAATCGGATGCGTGCTATCCAGAACGACGCGGTCGCGGAGGATTTGCCCGACGACGTCCAGGAACTCATCCCACGGTACAGCACCGAACCGGAGATGATGACCGACGCCGAGCGCGAGCGCGTCGAGGAGGCGCTGGAGACGGTCACAGTCACGCTGAATCAGTCACAGATACAGGAAGAACTCGACCGCGTCAAACAGCTCTGGCGGCAAGCTAAGGATATTGAGACCGATTCGAAGGCTCGGATGCTCAAGCAGTTTGTCGACCAGATTCTAACCGAGGACCCCGATGAGAAAATTCTCATCTTCACCGAATACACTGACACCCTTGAGTACCTCCGCGATCAGGTTTTCGCTGAATACAATATCGCGCAGGTTTACGGTGACTTGGATCAGGAGCGCCGTCGACAAGAAATGGCTGACTTCGAGAACGAGAAAAGTATAATGATTGCGACAGATGCGGCCCAGGAGGGGCTGAATCTCCAGTTTGCGCATATCCTGTGTAATTTCGATTTGCCGTGGTCACCGACTAGAATCGATCAACGAATGGGACGACTACACCGATACGGGCAGGAACGGACAGTCGAGATTCGGAACCTCTTCTTCAAGAATACACGGGAAAGCGAGATCCTGAACCTGCTAGTCGAGAAGACGGATCAGATCGAATCCGACCTCGGGATGCGATCCGATGTGCTTGGTCGGGTTCTGGAAGACGTCGATCTCGACGATACGATTATGGCCGCAATCGCTGAAGATCGTCCTACAGACGAGGTTGTCGCTGATATCGACGAGACCATCGAGGAACGAAAGAACGCACTGGAAACGGTTGAGAATGAGTTCCTCATCCGGGATCGATTCGATCTCTCCGACGAGGATGACGAGATCCTCGACGTGATTGAACGGAGTCAACACGGCGACGTCAGCGAAGACGATATCGAAGTTCTGGTCCGTGAGTTCTTCGACGAATTCGGCGGCGACATCCGTGGCGTGCGTCCTGGCCCAGCTCGTGCCGGCGGAGACGTGTTTCAACTCGACGTTCCAGATGTTCTCTCCGGGGATCAAATCGCGGGACGATACGAGCAAGCGACATTCACACGCCAAGTAGCGATGGAGGAAGACGAAGTCGAATTCATTGCCCTGGACCATCCGCTCGTACAGTCACTCATTGAGTTCTGCTTGGACTCGAACCGTATCGGCGGACAGGTCGCTATGAAAGTAGCCGCTGATGGAGAGTCCACTCCTGGTATCCTGTTCACGTATCGGTTGGGATACGTTTCTGGGGCCGGCGAAGCGGTAACGGAAAAACTGGTTCCACTCTATGTCACGTCCGAAGGTGAAGTGGGAACGAAGAAGCCGGAGTTTGTGGACACGCTCCCACCGGGGGAAGTCGGCCCTGCGCCGGTTCTTGAACAGTTAGCGTCGACGGCAGAGGAACTGCACAGTATTGCGGAGATGGAAGCGTGGGAGCAGGTTGAATCGTTCGCTGAGGAAGCACGTGAGGAGCGTGAACGAGAAGTTGAAATCAAGCGTGAACACGCTGAACAGCACTTCGAGGAAGAAATTAGCGAGTGGGAGGAGCGTCTGGAAACCTATCGACACCAGGACGAGCAGGGAAAGGATATGTCAGCACCAATCGGGAACGCAAAGCGTGAGCTTGAGTCGCTTCGCCGTGAGCGTGACGATGAATTAGCCCGATTAGACGAGGAAAAACACGTTACCCCTGAGGAGCCAAAGTTGGTCACTGCATCACTGGTCGTCGACAGCCACCCGGGTGAACGATGACTGTCGAGATTACGAACGTCGTCGGCTCCGGCGATCTTGGAGTAGAACTGGATGTTGAAGCCGTGGAAGCCGACTTGTCGACGCCATACTCGGAATACGATCCGTCAAACTACCATGGTCTCTACGTACGCCTCGAAGAAGACGGACCACTCATCACAATATATCGGAGCGGGAAGTACATCATCAGTGGGTGCTCCAGTAAGGAGTTGTTACACGAGACGAATGAAGCGTTTCAGAGGTTGCTCGCAGATTTGGACGTTATCGAAGAAAACGCGCAGATAGGATTCACCATCCAAAATGTCGTTTGTACGGCGATGCTTGATGAACCGGTCTCTCTGAATGCCCTTACAATCGGATTAGGATTAGAAGTGACAGAGTATGAACCCGAGCAGTTCCCCGGCCTGGTTTACCGACCCGCAGAAATCGGTGCCGTGTTGCTGGTATTCGCTAACGGAAAGATGGTTATCACGGGTGCTAAGAACGTCGAAACAGCTGAATCAGCGTACAAAAACCTCCAATCGAAGGTTCACGCACTGGTTTAGTCGCAGCGGCTCTATTGAAATACTCAGCAAGTGATCCATTCTAATCTGGTTGAGGTCGGGACACTCTCTCTACGTTCTGTCGTTTGGGTGCTGTTCAGACACACTCAGTGAGAAGGCTCATTACCCCTTCGAGACTCTCCAGAGAGAGTGGAAGAGGTAGAGACAACGGATATCACGGTACGAGTGCTGGGGCCACCTAAGTTTGATCGACACAGCAATCACGAAATTCTCGTTGAAGATGCCGATGGACGGCTTTCCGACCTTCGGGTGTGGAGCAAGCACCACGGTCAGGTCGAGTGGCGAGTCGGATCGACGTATGAGTTAGAAGGGGTCAAGCGGAATCCTGTCGAGGCCAACAAGGCCCGGTACGAGACCGCTGCGAATACACAGATTTCGAGAGTAGGACACCCCCAAACTCCGGACGTGAGTCTTCTCCACGTGAGTGACACCCACCTCGGTCGCCCTTCGACCGATAAGGAACATATGGGGAATGCGAATCAGCTGGAGCGATTTCTCGACGCAGTCAACCTCGCGGTCAGATCACGGGTGGATGCGATCATCCACAGCGGCGATATTTTCGACGACGATGTCGATGAAGCGACCGTGCAGATTGTCGAAGAACACGTCGATCTGTTGGCCGACACCGGCATTCCGATCTACTACGTTCGAGGCAATCACGGGTGTGACCGAGGGGACGCGTTTCTTCGATCACAGACTGACGCTGGCCGAATGATACATCTTTCAAATGAGCCTCAGTTGCTCGGTGAGGGAACTCTCGCCGTCTACGGGATGGATGCTGATGGATCTACGAACGGACTCTCGGAAGTAGCCCCTGCCGGTGACACACCACAGGACGCGTACCGGCTGTTGGCGTGGCACGAGGCCGTCGAGCCCATCGCCAGAGATGGAGTCTCAATTAGGGATCTGGTGGAGGCTAGCGAAGTCGAACTGGATGCACTCGCCCTAGGCGATTTACACAAGCACAAGCGAGCCTACATTGGTGATGTCTACAAGGACACAGGGGAGCGGTTTCGCGCGTTTTACGCCGGCGCGATCACGGGTATCGCGCGAAAATCGGAAGGGTACGAACCTGCTGTATGGCTACTACAGATAACTGACGGTACGCTTGAGCGGTATCGACTACCCCTTCGACCTCGATAGTGGCCTCCCTCCACGATGATACGAACCATTCGTACTTTCAGCGACCGGATGTTTCAGCCTGAATTGTGTCTGATGGTGAATATTTCGTCAAAAGCCTGCTGAGTCACTTCGCAGAGGTCCTTCAGTCCCCCCGTGGATCACCAACCGGTATTTCACCATACTCTGGGCATGAGACCCACCCCTGTCCGAACGCACCGCCCATTCCTTTGTCCGGGCTCCATTCGTGTTCATCCCCACAGTGTGGACACTCTACCAGCGGTGGGTCGATCTCAAGTGCCTCTTGTTGAACGAAGTGATTGCCTTGGTAGGAACTACACTGTTGACAGACGTTTCCCCAGACCTTCTTGCCAAGAGTATTACTATAGACTCGTTCAACGGGCGTCTCATACTTCGCTAATACATCTCCGATAGGCGTATCGAGATGATCATTTCGTGGCCATACCACAGGCGTTTGCTCACCACACTGCCAGCAGTCTGTTTCCCACGTCAGCAATTTCTGGCGATCAACCGGGAGATCGTCTGGGAGCATAATAGAGTGGTTCTACTCTGATTGAATATTTGATTCTTTGGCTCTGCTTCCCGACTACGATTTTCAATTGAACGTGTTAATAATGTGATCTCGAAGCATCGCTTCACGTCGCTCAATAAACTCGGGAAAATTCTCCAGTTCGTACAACCGGTCATCAGTCGGGATGTGGTGGCGGTCGTAGTAATGGTCACTTCGCGTTGAGATCCACTCGTCAAACGGTCTATCGCTCTTCGACTGGTTTTCTTCGATTAGCTGGAGGTTCGCAACGTGATCTCGCAAGGAAGCGTACCGTTCTGCCTTGCTCGGATCGAACCCATAATTCTCGATGAGATTATCCTTCTCTAAAAGGCTTCTCGGGAAGATGTGATCCACTTCGTGTGAATCGTCAAGGGCGGGGTCAGGGTAGTATAGAACCGACAGGAGCAGGTAGATCTTCGTACTATTGTAGTCTGTCTCTTCAAATAGATCCTCTATGATTTCCTGATTGAATCCAACAGCCTTCCCGCGGGTCCGAATTTCACGCTGTATCCGCTCTAACGGGAACTCACTGTCATCTGCCTCTGTTATGGCATCACGCGCATCCTCAATAATCTGGTCTGGTCGGGAGTTGAAATTGCTGTTGAGGAGTGCAGAGCAGAGCCATTCGAGGATACGTGGTCGAACCTGTACACCGAGCTGGGAATCTGTCGTCAGGGACGGGTTCCCGTTATGGTAGAAGTAGAAGACCAGAGGGATGAGCGCATTTCGGCTTGTCAGACTCCTGCCTGTAATCCCAAAGTCGCTAATTAATTCGATAGTGGACTCAATTGCGTCTTGAACTCCCCCGTCAGCCCAAATCTCCTTCATCAAGGCCAGATTCTCGTGTGTGAATGTCCGAATTTGGTACTCAGCGGAGAGGTTTGTAACGACGAGAAGTGATTTCAGAACGAAGTCGCTACCGAAATCGTATCCCTCGTCGACATACGTCTGATTAAGATTCCCGACGAATTTGTTGATTTCCTCTTTCGCATCAATTGGATCGCCTTCATCCGAGGCCCAGTATGAGGTAGCAATTGACAGAAGAATCTCGGACTTACTAAGCTGTGTACCCCCTTCGTTCGCCCGGACGAAGATGTCTAAAATCCGCTCGTTATCCTGGTTCCCTTCTTCGTAGTAGTTCACGATATCTCGGGCGTGAACGGCATTGTAGAGGGTTGTGAGGTTCTTGAGGATGTAGTGTTCCTCCGCATCAGAAATGCTTTCTAGTTCATCGGCAATCTCGTTTGCCCGTGTCATTGCTTTCTCCAGTGTATCGACTTCCAGAATGTCACCGACGCGGAACCAGTACGCCTCGCTGGACTGTGTCGGGTCGGGCTCTTTGAATTTGAAATCGTATCGGAGCTTCAGGTGGTCTTCAGTTTGATCACCGGGATTTGAGAGAAGGTTGAGATAGAGCTGTTTCCGTGTCCAGGAGTCCGGGTTTTTCCGCTGACGATATTTTTGCTTCTCGACGTATGTTCCTTGGAGTCCGATGTAGAATGAAGAGAGGCGTTGTTGACCGTCGACGACGAGTGAAATTGAGTCTGGGAGCTGCTCGTATTCAGGAACTTTGGGATTCCGATGGTGGACGTTGTCGAACTCGTCCGGATAGATACTATCTTCAATGTGGTTTCGGACGAAGTAGTACTTGATCTGATTGTTAGCGAAGTCCCCATTGAGGTTCCAGAAAATGAATGAACCGATTGGGTACTCGCGGAGGACGGAATCGAATAACTGAACGATCTGTTCCGTGTCCCAGACGAACTCTCGCTGGATCGCCGGTAGAAAGATAGACTCGTTTATTTCTGGCAGAACCTGCTTGATTGTCCGAGACTGGTAACCCATGGAAGATGATCACTTCATCTCGCGCATTAGTCGTTTATATTGATTGGAGAAATCAGGGGTCGCTACCGACAGGCTATACCGGCTCTGTTGAAACCCTCAGAGAGTTACAGGTTGGGCCGGTAGTCTGACCGGATGGAAGCCCTCCCGAAGTCACGGTTGCTCCGGTTCGTTGAGCAGGCGTATCACTTGGCTCGACGAGCTGTTGCTCGCTACTCCTCAAAGTTCTCGAAACGACGGTACACACTTCATCAACACATCGTCCTCCTCTGTCTCAAGGTTCGGAAGAATACGACGTATCGAACGCTTCTTGACGAACTTATCGAGATGCCCCGGATTCGGAGTGCCATTGATCTGACGGAACTCCCCTCACCTTCGACGTTGTGTAAGGCGTTCAAGCGACTCGACATGGCTGTTTGGCGGGTTCTTCTCAACCTCTCAGTCACGCTTCTCCCGACCAATGGTGTCGTTGGGATTGATGCCTCCGGTTTCGACCGGAGTCACGCCTCGAAACACTATACAAAGCGAACGGAGATGACGATTCAGCAGTTGAAAGTCACGCTCCTCGTAGACACAAGGTCGAACGCAATCATTGACTTACACGTGACGACGACACGAAAACACGACTCACAGATCGCACCGTCGCTCATCAAGCGGAACTACGGTGACGTAGAGATTCTCCTCGGTGACAAGGGATACGACGATCAGAAGATTCGTGTCTTAGCTCACGAGGAGGGTGTTCGCCCGCTCATCAAGCACCGCGAGTTTTCGTCGCTACACAAGGCGTGGAACGCTCGGTTGGACGCTAACCTCTATGGTCAACGGAGTCAGAACGAGACAGTAAACTCCCGCCTCAAGCGCAAATACGGTGCATTCGTCCGCTCACGCTACTGGTGGAAACAGTTCCGTGAACTCGCTATTGGCTGTCTCACACATAACATCGACAAGACACTCTGAGCGTTAGATACCGGTAGTACACTTATCGCGCTGTACAAGCCAATTATATAATGGATGGGGAGCATAGTATTCGACATGGGCGACTCCGACAACCTCCCCGAAGCCGAAATTCGGCGCGCTGTGCGAGAAGAGATGTCAAGAGCGGGGCGGTCAGTTCTCTCAACTGTCTTTTGGACGATACTAGCAGCATTCACGGTTCTCGTTGGCCTTCAAGCGGTTCAAATGGCATTCTACACAACTGGCTTGGCTGCTGTGGCCTTTATTGCGGTTGGTATACTCGTTACGGGCGCTAGCATCTATCTCCTTTATCTCCTTCACTGGGCCTAGCAACGTGATGATACGATTGTAGAATTGAATCGACCATCCGCAGTCCTATCTAACGGCAGATTCATCCGGGGAGCTATCAAAACAATAGGGTTTCAACGGCCGTGTTGAATCGCTGTAAGGCGGAGAGATTCACTGTTTGACGAAGCGTTTGATGTTATAGACGACACACATCAGCGCGATTTCGCGGAACTCACGGAACCATGACCGCGCTCGCACGGCGAAGCCGAGCGAGCGCTTCACAGCCGAGTTCACAGTTTCGGTCATAGAGCGCTGATTGTAGCGAGTATCGTCGATTCTGGCGTTGTGTGCGTGGTCGTACGGTGCGAAGATGCGGTGCTTGATCAGCGGTCTGATCCCGAGATCGCGTAATCCTTCGCGGAGCGATTGCTTGTCGTAGCCTTTATCGGCCGCGAGAGACCGCAAATCGCCCGCATTGCGGCGGGCGATCTGCTCAGCAAGATCGGCGTCACTTCCTTCCCGGTTCGTTGAGCAGTGAACGTCAAGGACGGCTTGAGACGCTGTATCGACGAGTTTCGTGACTTTCAACTTCTGAACGCGGTAGCTGATTCGCTGGCAGTAGTGGCGGCTGGCTGGTGAGCGGTCGTAGAACGTGGCGTCGATCGCGGCGTGTTCAGAGAGATCGTGCAGCTGCGCCGACTGGCGCAGCAGCACTCGACAGACGCTCATGCTGATCCGGTCGAACGCCTTACACAACGTGGACGGCGCGGGGAGATCGGCCGCGTCAAGGCCGATCTCCCCGATTATTTGTGGCATCTCTTTGAGCAGGTCGATCGTCATGCGGTACGACGTATCGAGGTAAATTCGCAGACAGTGGAGGGAAACGAGTGCGTAGTCGGCGAATCCGCCGCCGCCGTCCGGGGCGGCGGATTCGCCTCCATCGCCAGTAACTCTTTGAGCAACCGGTACAACCTCCCCGATGAAGCGGGAGATTTGCGTCATGGTCAACGGAACTCTCCCGCTTCAACTCCTTTGATTTAGCGGCCTACCTCTCTGCCGTATGGCGATTCAACACAGCCGTTTCAACAGAGCCGCTATACCCATTATACACGCTCCTTGGCCCACCAAGTCAGAACACATCCTTGTTCTCAGTCTTTGTCAACCGTTCTCAATATGAACCGAAAAGGTAGTGCTAACAGACAACCACGAAAAGGATGTATATTTTATATACTAATCCGGCCGAAACGGAAAGTGTGACCCACGTCGCGTTGTATGCCCGCGTCTCGACCGACCGGCAAGACCATGAGCGACAGATCCGCGAACTCGAGGAGTTTGTCGGCGAAGAGTATCCTGACGCAAGCGTCGAACGGTTCGCCGATATTATTTCGGGGACTGATAACGAGGGGGGCGTAGAGTACCACCGGCTTCGCGAAGCGATCGCTGATGAGGAAGTCGACGTTGTTGTTGTTCACGAGCTGTCTCGGCTCTCCCGGCTTGGCGGTGGAGAGATCCACAACTTCCTACAGCACGCGCTTGAGCACGACACGAGCGTCCGGGACCTCGAGGTCGGTCTCGAGCTTGATGTCGACGACAGTATGGTCGATCAGGCGGTCACCCAAATGATCGCCGGGCTCATGGGTGACCTCGCTCGGATTGAACAGACACAGAAGGTTCGCCGAATCCAGTCGGGGATCGACGCTGCCCGAGAAGCCGGTAAGTGGACCGGTCGGCCGCCGACGGGGTTTGAGGTTGTCGACGGACATCTCCGGGTCGACCCGGAGGAGTACCTCCGGGTACGCGCCGGCATGGAGCGAGTCGCCAGTGGTGAATCACTTGCCGACGTCGCCGATGACGTTGGTGTCGCTGCGAGCACGCTCCGAGAGCTGTATAACGACCGCGCGGAGCTATATCTCCGCGGCGAGGCTGACGACGATCGCGTTGACACCGCCCTTGAGGATGTTCGCCGACTGGACGAGCCCGCTGCCGAGCCTGACGAGGATCTCAACGAGCGACTCGAGCGGCTCGAACAGAAGGTTGAGAATCTTGACTGAACACAATCTACAGTGAGGAGCAGAATAAGCGTCTCGCGGTCGAATTGATGCTGGATAAAGCCGGGCACAGGCGACTCTTCTCGCTCACTCCCGACCACCCTCCACCTCTGTCTCTGTCTCGATTTCCGCATCGCTCTCGCTCTCCTCATCAGGATCCACCGAATCACTCTCACTGCCTCGTCCCGTCCACTCAACCACCTCCTCCTCATCACTAGGTAACTCAGCGTCATCCGGTACCGACACAAACGAATGTAAAAACCGAACTGACTCTGCAACGTCCTCTGGCGGCTCCCCGATTTCCTCAACGAGCTCTCCGAACTCCATCCTCGACGCTTCCTGCACCGTCTCCAACACATTCTGATGGTGCTTCGCTCGTTCTCTCTGTTCCTTGCGCTTCTGCCGTTCCCGCTCTTTCTGCTCGTCCGTTTTCCCTATCTCCTCTAGATGCGTATTCGCCGCCCCCAACTCGTCCTCGATACCCTCGACAGCAGACACAATTTTGTCCTCATTGCTATCGCGAATAATCTGACTCATATTCTCCACGACATCGAAGTACTCGATCTCATCGTGTTCCTCGTACTCCGTCCCGAACGGGCTTTCAAACTCAGTATCGACGTGCAAGATACCCTCGGAATCGCGCTCTTCTAGCTTCGACTCAATCCCGTCCATGTTGATGGTGAAGGGCTTGTCGTCATCAAGCGGAAACCCAAGTTCGTATGATTCCCCGGGCTGGAGTATCGACGTGCGGAACTCCTGAGGAACGTCGTCGGTGTCGTCGAAATCGAGCGTGGCGTGCAAGTCGTGTGCCGCAGCATTTCCCGTATTCGTGATTTCAACCACGAGACTGGTCGGGAACATGTTAGTGATACCTCCGCGTACTACCGGCTGGTTCGACACCTCTCGCGTGTCTGCCATTTCGTCAGTTTGTTGCTTAGTAAAGTACGTGTACGCGACTGTGACCACCACGAGCGCGGCAGAAAGGGCTATTTGTGCTGTCGAACCGGGGTTTGTGAGGATATACGACCAGACTTCGCCAAGCTGCAGCACGACGGAACGGACCATTTTTGTCGGAGTTCAGTCGGCCGTATATTTTTCTTTGTGGTGACCGGTACACGCTTTGAGGGCACCGCAGAAAGGGGTGTTCTGACGAGAACACCCCGACCCGATCACCAGTGACTATCTCATCAGAACGGAGCTGTCACCACAGAAGGACCGGCCAACCGCGAAAAAAGACACTTCTTGCCCGGCTATCCTGCCGATTTCTCTAGCTTCGCCTCCGATTCCAGGAATCCGGAGGCTCGCTTCAGGTTTCTCCCTATAGCTTTCGCTATCGAGGCGTTCTTCACCTTGATTTTCCCCGTGAACTTCGTTTTCTCACCGTCCTTGTGATACATCTCGTTCATCAATGATTCCACTCCGGCACGTGAGTTCAGGAACTCCTGTTCCGCTGGATCATTTAACCGCTTCCGTCGCTGAGCAACTTCCACCCGCCGTTCCCTGAACCCGTAGCTGTAGTGTTCCTGCTGCTCATTTACGAAACAGTTCTCTTGGTGCTGGCAGCCATCACAGAACTGCTTCTCTATCTTTCCCGAGATACGGCCGGTCTCGTAATGGTTCTGCTCGAATGGTTCGTGTCCGGCAGGACACGCAACCATTCTCGTCCCATCCCACTCTGGAGCGGCAAGCGACATCTTCTCTGCTGCAGGACGCTGACCTGTGATTCCTGTGAAGTGCTGCGTGATCCCCTGATCACGGCAGCACTTCTCTACTTCCTTGTGCGTGTACCCGCCATCTACGAGCAGGTCACGTAATCCCGTTTCCTCGGCGAGATTCCTCGCGTCCTCACCCAAGAGGTCTCCATCATCCGTGTTGTTCGTATCGACTCGAACCGCTGTAATCAAGCGGAATGGATTTTCACCATTGCATGTCTCAGCGATATTCGACTTGTAGCCGAAGTAATCCTCCGCGTTCTTGGAGCGATACGTCGCTTCGTCGTCGTGAGGGTTTTGCAGTGATTCACTGCCGATCTCGTCGGACTCTTCCAGTCCGACGTGATCGTGTTTCTCTTCGGCGTCTCTGCCTACCGATTCGGAGTCGGGTCCATCTCCAGCAGTCGCTGTGGATTCACTTGGAGAGGTGTACGTTTGGAGTGGCTGCCAGCCCGGTGACTCGTCACCGGGATGGCCTTGATCATCTGGCTCCGGATTATCGTCTTCGAACTCAGGAATGCGATAGCATTGTTCATCGAGGACACGCTGTAGATGCGCGAAACTTTCCAACTCGGCGTATTCAGCCTCACCTCTGAACCGCTCAACAAGCCACGCGATATGCTCGGCAAGCGTTTCCATCTCGGCAGGAATTTCGTCCGGTTCAAGATGATAGGACAGCTCTAAGTTCTCGGTGTCGGCGAGCTCGTCCATTCCAGCAGGAAGTTCCTGTACGATCTCCTCCGGGAGATCGCACAGGAAATTGTGAAGCACTTTAGCGAGGAGATCGACACGAGACAGTTGCTTGATGTTGGCCTCAATGAACGTCGAATCCATTCGTTGCGTACTCGCATCAATCTCAAATTCGCGCTGAAAGTAGGTGCGGTGATCCTCAAAAACCTCGTGTAGCAGATCCTGACCGGTCTCTTCCTCGTATTTCATCAACCGACGGCGGAAGTTGGTGAGCGTCTTCTCACAGATGTTGTCTCCAAGCGTCTCTTTCCCTAATGCGTTCCTGACGCGGAAGTCGAAGACGTAGGCATGTTCGAGCTCTTTGTCGGACATGCCGAGCAGGTGCTTGATGATCTCCAATGAGACAAGCTCGTTGACTGGCTTGTTCGGTCGGCTATACCCGTCGTGGTATAGCCGTCCGAACTTCGTTTCATCAATTTGGGTGAAAACATGTTCGTAGAAGTGAGTAGACCAGTGGTTCTGTAGTTTCTTCCTTACCCGGCCTGAAAGATCTTTCAAAGGCGAAAACAGCATCTCTTGCTCATGTTCAGTATTTTCTCTAAACACGTTATTGCCCAAGTTATTGACTTTTCGAAACTCTGACCTAAATAACTTACGAGGATTATATTGAATACCTCAATAGAAGCTACATAGAAAACTCAAATAACTCATCACTGTACCTTTCTACGGTGCCGTCACGCTTTGTATCTTGCACGACCGTCTTACCAGCTGGTGGATAGGTTGGAACGTGCCGTGTTTTATCGCTCACTTTGATATGATAACCCTATGAACACTCGTCTATCTATGGATGAGGATGCGGTTCGGACCTATGCCGATCACGCGCAGGCCACCATTGAGGCGGCACCACAGATGGACGAGGCCAACACGAAAGCCGCTCTTCTGCGAGACTTTCTCGATCTACTCGACTGGACAATTCCCGACAACACGCAGTTAGAGTATTCTGAGCGTGTCATAGAACTCTTCACATACTATGGTCAGTTTGAGTACTATTATAGCAGGTTACTTGCTTAGATACGCGTGCACTAGGTGCACAACGTTTAGAACCGGTTAGAGTGTGCCCTTTCGTTTCCGAATAATGATTTCTCGCACCCGTTCAACGTGGTTCGTCTCGGATTGAACGAATGCTGTGAGGATGGCTTCGACGATCTCGGAGCGGCTGACTCCGAGATCGTCACACTCAGCGACCAGTTCATCCACTTCTCGCACGATCTCCTCGTCAACAGCGACTCCAAACTTCTCTTTCGCCATAGCTACAACAAGCTAAGAACAGCGTGCACCAAGTGTACGGCGCTTCCAATTCGTTACAGCTGATTCAGCAAATCATGAGACCCACCTGTCTTTAGTTAAGCGAGAAACCGCGTGATAGCGGCGGCTTATCGAGGCATCTTTCGGAAGGAATGAGGAAGTCCAGTCTGTGCACGACAAGGACCCCTCACCTCGGATTATGCGTCGGCTCACTACACTGTTTCCCTCTGAGTTCCTCGAAGAGCACGCCGAGGAACTCGGCGTGGTCGAACGAGACCGCAAGCTCCAGATCCCTGCCTTCGTTTGGGCGTTCGTGTTCGGCTTCGCCGCAGGCGAAAGCCGAACACTCGCCGGGTTTAGACGCTGTTACAACTCTACTGCCGATGAGACGATCTCTCCGGGTGGATTCTATCAGCGGTTGACACCGACGCTTGCGGAGTACTTCCGCGACCTCGTCGAGCGCGGCCTCGACGAGGTCGCTGTTCCTAACGCTGTTGACGCTGATCTCGACCGATTTAGAGACGTGATGATCGCTGATGGAACGGTGCTGCGGTTACACGAATTTCTCTCAGATCAGTTCGAAGCCCGCCACGAGGAGCAGGCTGGAGCGAAGCTCCACCTGCTCCACAATGCCACAGAGCAGACGATTGAACGGCTCGATACCGCTAACGAGAAAACGCACGACAGCACCTTGTTCAAAACAGGGCCGTGGCTTGAGAATCGCCTCATGCTGTTCGATCTCGCCTACTTCAAGTACCGCCGGTTTGCGCTGATCGACGAAAACGACGGCTACTTCGTGAGTCGGCTGAAGCAGAACGCGAATCCGCTGATTACCGGGGAGCTACGGGAATGGCGCGGCCGCGCCATTCCCTTAGAGGGCAAGCAGCTCCGAGCTGTTCTCGATGATCTTGACCGGAAATACATCGATGTGGAGGTCGAAGTCGAATTCAAACGGGGGACGTACAATGGGACACAGTCGCTGGATACGAAGCGGTTTCGCGTCGTCGGCGTCCGCGACGAGGACGCCGACGACTACCACCTGTACATGACGAATTTAGCTAGGGAGGAGTTCTTTCCGGCTGATTTAGCGGAGATCTACCGCTGTCGGTGGGAAGTTGAGTTGCTGTTCCGGGAGCTGAAGACGCAGTACGAATTGGACGAGTTCGACACGAGTGACGAACACGTGGTGAGGATCTTATTGTACGCAGCGTTGCTGTCGCTGCTTGTAAGCCGTGATCTGTTGGATCTAGTCACTGAGCAGGCGGATGATGAGCTTGTGTTTCCGACAGAGCGCTGGGCGGCGACCTTCCGGTCGCACGCCCAGCTCATTCTCCACGAACTCGGTGAGTTCCTCGGCTACTCACCACCGCCGCTGCTCGGCCGGCTGATCGAAGACGCTCAAAAGATCCACAAGCAACGACCAATCTTACAAGAGACACTCGCTACCGCTACACAACCGAGGTGTGAGGCTTAACTAAAGACGGATGGAGTCGATGAGTCTGACGAAGCGGTTCCAGTACTACGTTCGTCCGGTGTGGTTCGTTATTGGGTGGATTCTGTTGCTCCTCGTCTGGCTTTTCTACTTCCCGACTCCAGAATTTCCAGTCATCCCTCTCTCAATCTGGGGGCTGGCATTTCTCGCGAGTCCGTTCATCCTCTATCGGTACTGGGGAGATCGCCCGCCGCAGCTAACGCTCTCGTCGGAGCGGCTCGACGACTCTGAGGTTGGGCTTCCAGTCAACCACATCAACGAGACAGACCACTTGAGCGGTCGTCTACTGCGGCGGCTGATTCCCATCGACGTGACGGGGTCAATCGGGATTCTGGGAGCGACTCGGTCGGGGAAGACCAACGCGGCGAAACTGCTCGTGGACCAGATACGCGACAAAGCTGATGACCAAACGCCGTTCATCATCTACGACCACAAAACGGATTTCCAGGATCACCTCGACGAAGATGAGTGCATTGTGCTCTCAGGGCGGGAAACCGATGTCCAGTGGAATATCTTCGAGGAAGTCGAATCTGAACAGGACTGCGAAGAGCTCGCTAGAGAGCTATTCCCGACTCTATCTGATGGCTCTGATTTCTTTGCCGATGCCTCGCGTCAATTGTTCGCTGCGGTTCTTCAGGTCATGCGTCGAGAAGCTCCTGACGGAACCACTCCTACGAATGAGGACCTCGTAACGTGGATAGAATCAACGACTGTCGAAGAACTCGCTGAAACGCTCTCGGAGCATCCTGATCTCCAAGGGATCACTGACTACATCGACCCTGACGCGTCCGAACAGTCGCAGGGCGTCATGGCTTCGTTCCGCAAGGAGGTTCGCAATATGTTCCAGGGCGATCTCTGCGAGGCAGGGAGCTGGTCGATTCGCCAGTATATGGATGACCCGCAGGGCCAGGTCCTGATCATCGACTATCCGCAACGGCTCGGCGAATCCACGAAGCCACTCATCCGGTTTACTATCGACTGGTCAATTCGGTTTGCGCTTGACGATGGCGATCAAAGCGCATACTTTGTTCTCGACGAGTTTGCTCGCTTGCCACCACTGCGGCGCATCGGGGACCTCGTGAACGTCGGTGCCGGGAAAGACACTCGGGCACTCATCACGTTGCAGTCAGTTGCACAGCTGTATGATCGGTATGGTCGCGACGGGGGCGATGCACTCCTTTCTGGGCTGCTCTCGACGATCATTCTCCGGCTCAATGACTCTTCGAGTATCGCATTCGCACGGAGTAGGGTCGGCACGTACTGGGAAGAGCAGGATATCCCCGAATACAACGCTGATGGAGATATCTCGGGAACCTCGACTGAGGACGTTGAGAAGCACGCTATGGCCAAAGGTGAGTTCGGGGATTTCGCACCAGGATGGGGAATCATCGTCCGAAACGATGGGTGGGTTGATGCACAGATCGATCTGTATGAGGATGCCGCCGAGTACATCACCGATACTGGCTCCACGGCTGAGGGTGAAGAAGTCGATTCGGCCGATGAATGGTGTCCTCACTGTGGCGACGTCGTCACGGGCTCCGAATGCGTCAATGAAGACTGCCAGAACCGAGAAACGGTTGTAAACTGACTCAGATCAACCAGATGTAGCAGAATGTCAAAGAACGGTTCACAAAGCAGTAAATCTCGGCGGGGTTGCACAGAATCAGCTGTTTAATACGATTGCGGACAGACCACTGAGCGTCCTATCAGCAACAGCTGACGTTTGCAGAGCCATGTTGAATACAGGGCGCAGATTCCGCACTGGTTGACCTGAAACGTACCTCTATCTGCTCGGAATCGGCGGTGCGTTCAAAGAACCAGACTCGCCATCCGATGCGTCCGAGGAAACGAAAGAGGAAAGAGAGAACTCTACCTCGACCACTGTTCCATCTGCAGGCTATGACTCATTCTCGACTTGTGCCTGGAACCCTTCTAACGCATCAGACAGTGACCGGTATTCCTCGTCACCAGTAAGCTCATTTCGATAATATAAGTCCACATCATCAAGCATATCCACCGTGAACTCTGTTGTAGATTCTGATTCCGTGATTTGAAACTCCACTGAATTTAACTCGTAGAAGTCTCCGTTGATCAGGAGCGCAATATCATCGAACTCCTGCGTGTGTTCGCCTACCTTTTTGGTCCGCTTGAGTTCGTTCATCCGGCCAATGAGGGTTTCCCCCAGCAGTTCGCGATCAGTTGTGAAGAGCTGACTATTGACCTGGTCAAAGACGACCTCCACCTCCTCTCGCTCAGTCTCCGGATTATCGTCCAGTCCTTCAACATCCATGTCCAGCACATCTAATTCACGATTTGTAATTTCCAGATTGATATCCAGATAGCGAAGTACATCTACCGGGAGGTCGGTTCCAGGCACCAACTGCCGGAGGGTGAGAAGTTCAACCCCAGTTCCCTCCGCTCGTTCAATCGCACCGCTCTGGAACCCTGACTTGGAGACGATTACTGCCTTGTCCGCATCACTCGGCTGGAAATAGCCGTTCACGCTATCGACGACACTCTGCGAAAGTGGATTATCGTGGAACTTGCATTCAATCAGCAGCGTGTAATCATAGTAGTCGGATTCTTCCCAGACGACAACGTCGATCTCCTTGGTCCCGCTCCCGGGAATCGGGTACTCGTACTCGGTTTCGACCCGTGTCTCCTCATCAGCATGAAGCCCAGCAACGATCTTCTGGTATGTCCGCCAGTCAATATCATCAAAGTCCTCTGCCGAGCACATGGTCACCACTACCAAAGTGAGCTACCTTAACGATTTCCAAGAAGAATGTACCGGGTCGAGGCAGCAATATCAGAGCATTCACAAGCTATCAGAAGGCTACGGCCTGACTGCTGTAAGCCAGTCCCAATCTGTAGTAAGCAGTTATTCTGTGCGAAGCACGTGAAATTAATGCCTGCTTCGCGCTGGATGCAGGGCGCGTATTCAGCATCGAAACTTTTCAGATTGAAACCGCTCAAACGCTCGATACAGCGGATTCGACTACCGTGATTCAAGGAGTTCTCGATACACACGCCGTGGGATGTCGACGTGCTTATCCCACTGTTTCAGAGAGCCTTGGCGAGGTGCGATATTGTCGAACAGTTCGGGATATTCTACGTCCGAGACAACGAAGCTCGCGGGTGTGTAGATTTCGATCGTCTTCGCATAGTGGGTTTCCTCGTCAGAGGTATGCTCAAACGGGATTGGCGTAATCGCCTGAGGCAGGACGGGGGTGATCCGCATCAACTTCGTGTCCTCGGGCTCGTACAGAGTGTCACGGAGTGTGAGCAGGCCACCGTTACGAGCGAGTTCGTCCATGTTCTTCCAGTCGGTTAGTGGATTTCGATCGGGCTTACTATCGTCTTCGTCGAATTTGTGCTGTTCCTGTTCGAATCGCCAGCGGCCGGTGTATGGGCCTTTGAACCAGTGAAGTGCGAAGTATTTCGTGAATAGCTCTGCGCGGAACTGGCTATCCCATACTTCGGTAGAGTGGACTCCGTGGTAGACGGGAATCTCATCTAGATCACTAACTTCGTCGGACAGAAACACCTGAAGCTCCCTATTTCCGTATTTTGAGCCGAAATTAGCACGGCCACGGTCATCTGTCGAAACCTGTGCGAGTTTGAAGGGTCGGAACAATTCACGCAAGTTTTCGTTTCCAGTCATTGTCTCCAACCATAGATTTCCTCCCCACTCACTTAGCTCTAGGGGCGTGTATTTTCCCACTCTAACAGATGTAACTCAGCTTGAGGATGCTGTAAAGCAGTAATTCGGTTTCACAACTGGGATTATATTCCCACACTTGGGGGAAGTTTCTTCCCACAAATGGGTTCGTCGGATGACTGCAACACGGTGCGAGAGCTGTTCTGTGATACCCTACGGAAGGAACTATAGCGGAACCACCACTCACACTGTTCGTTCTACCCACAAACGACAGCTGCTGATCTCTGTCCTCAACCACTCTCGAACTTCATCGCCAACGGTGGTATCGGGCCGTCAATCCAGTCGAGATACTCCACTGATGTTTGTCGGTCGAACCAAAGCAGATCTGATCGTCCCTCGTATGCATGGGTAGTTACGCTAAAACCGTGGTCTGCGAGGAGATCCGCGAATGCAGAACCGTCCGGGTACCACAGTGCAAGAGATCCGCTATTATTGACCGTCCCACGGAACGAAGTGAAAATTTGGGCCGCTCGTGGAGAGAAATCGACGAATTCGTTGGTAAGAGAAGCATCAACTAAGTGCTGTAACCACGGACAGGAGACAGATGTCCATCGCCATTTCTCGTATTTGTGTTCCGTCTGGTCACCAGTGAATTCAGTAAGCGTCTCGCGGCCTGATCCTTCTTTGATCGTGCTGTGCCAGACACCGATCTCGTCGGCGATCCACTCTAGCGCCTCTTTGTATTTTGATGTCTTCAGCAGCAGCGGATTATTGCCAGTCTCTGAAACAGTCGCCCCCGCTAACCAGAGTCCAGTAAAAACTGCTCTCTCATTCTCGCTAGGATATGGAAAATCGCACGACGTCGAGTTAGACCAGTGCTGTCCAATTCGTTGATAGTCCTTCTCACTCGCGCACACTGGACACTGCGTCATTCTCTGGACTCTGCTTTTCGCTCGTCGTACATAGGTCCCGTTTTCCCAGCTGGAACTCGCGACAAGGGGTAGCTGATCCTCCGCGACGGCACTAACACATCAAATCCCAAACCACCGCACAGAATCGCTATACCACCGCACAGTAATAGCGGTGCCGTCTGGCGCTTTCTCTAAAAGTGCCAGCAGGCTTTTAGCCTGACGAGCGTATCCCAGTTGGTGTTCCGAGCGGTGTAGAACCGCCAGACGCCACGCACTCGTGCGCTTCCATTCTCCGTCAACGTGTACCCCTGCCACGGCCGGGATTGGAAAATAGCCACACCGGCGTCACCATTGGGATACTCGGCGTAGTAGGGGTACGCCGAGAGGTCGTAGATTTCGACGGCGATCGAATCCGAGACGTTGCGCGACTCGGTACGGTACGTGACTTCGACGTCGGTCTCGTTGCCTCGGTCGATTCGCGTGGTCTTCTTCAGCCGGACGCTGATCTCGGCTTCGAGCGTGAGGTTTGCACTCCAGTCATCCTCGATCTGATAGTCGAGAGCCGGCGTGTGCGAGCCGTCGCGCTCGACGATGGTTTCGCCGTCCTTCTGCAACCGAACCTCCTCGACCTCGTTGCTCGCGAGCGACCACTCGATCGTCGTGTTTCCCGAGGAGCTTCCGTTCGGGACGCGAACGCGATAGTCGACGAACCCCCGCATCGTGCCGTTCGGCGCGATATAGAGCGGGGTTTCACCCGATTCCAAGTGACCTCGCGTCGACGGCTGCACTGCGAACACCGTGGCGTGGGCGTCCTCGATAAACACGCCATCTTCGAGCGACGCATGCGGCGGATGCACCGACGTATCCGACCCACCGGCTTCGAGATCGGCGAAATCGTTTCGCGTCCACGTTGCAGCGGTCGCCGGCGGGCGCGTGAACGTGATGTCTGTCCCGTTTGCGAGTTGGTGCATCGCGGTCCGGCTCTCGCCGTATCGCTGCTGGTACTCCTCCTGGCTGATGTAGTTGTCCGCGTCGCGAGACCACAGCGTCGCTGATTCATTCGCAGTGAGCCCATTCCCCTCCGTCCCCGGCCGTGGCGGGCTTGCAGTAACGAGACCTGTGACTAGACTCGTCACGAACAGGGCGGCCATAAGCACGGAGAGCTCTCGTTGTTTCATGGGGGCTCGCGACGGGGACGGTAGTCGCCTACCAGGGGGCGAGGTCGACGCACTGCGCCAGCGGGAGGTTCATCATCGACCCGGCAACGGTGTAGAGTGGTCCAAGGGCGACGAGGACGACCGTAGACTTCATCGCGGAGCGCTTGTGGCGCTTGAGACCTTTCTTCTGGTCTGGCGTGATCGTGAACATCTCGATGAGGGAGTCGGCCTGCCACACGACTGCGAGGCCGACAATACCCAGCGCCGTGGTAAGCTGGAAGAAGCCCTCGATCATGCTGGGGAGGTTGTCCGCGCTACAGACGGCGTTCGTCTGTGCGGCGGCGGGTTCCACAGCGAACAGGCTCAGGAAGACCACGATGAGCGCGGCCTGTCTGGGAATCCTGCTCGCTGCCGTGGACTGGCTGTCGGCGCGATTCGAAGCCGTCTCGGAGGGCGTATTGTCCTGTGACATAGCGGGTTACTCCTCTGCATCGTCGACGAGTGCTTTCAGATCAGCGTAGCGGTTGGTCTCGTCGACGATCTCGTCTTTCGTGTAGCCCTGTTCGCGGGCCCGTTCGAAGAGATCTCGAAGCTCGTCAGGGTCAACGTCGCGAAGCTCCATCTCGTCTCGGAGGGCGCGGCGATAGAGGGCGGACCCGTTGATATGGCTGTTCCACGTCAGGTACAGGTCATCGATGTCTTCGATGGTGACTGACCGTGTGATCATATGTGCGGGGTGGGTATGCACCGGTTGAGCCCCGGTCCATGGTGGTGTGATAGCTGGAAGATCGGTATATGTTTTCTGGCCCACCAATAGATGCAATAATCTGAAATAAATTACAACCGAACGGTACGTTTCTATCGAATCTTACATATTAACCAACAGACCCTCGTATCGCTGCCTGCTGTTGGTTAAGTGGGACTGAAACGAGCTACTCGAGTTCCGTGACTTCGCCTCGTTCGCCACTGAGAGTGTCACGAACCTTCGAGTTCCGCCAGTCGTTCCGCGTCGGGAGCATCCCGATTTTGTTCTCGATGGATAGCCACCTTGATCTTGTCGCGAGCGTCGTCGGCGTCGCTGGACCGGGCTACTTCCTCGTATTTGGGGGGAGCCCGAAGCGTACCAGTGAACCACCCCACAAACGTAAATGCGCTCAGTTCGAACTCTTTACTTATGTCATCGAACCCGTTCGACTTCGTCGTGAGAATGCTGGGGATCGAAGCTCGCGACCTCCTGTCTGAACTCGAGGATGTCGACCGAGACAACCTCGATTGGAACGGGTCGTTAGACGCGAACGTGGACTGGGCGAACGAGTCGAACGGCTTACCGCGGCGCTCGCGGCGAGGAATCGGCGTTCGCCCGGGTCGACGCCTGTCGTCGCCGAACCCGAACCGGAACGACCGCGATCAGCGAGAGCAGTGGTCGTGTCCGTCATGTGAGCGAAATTTCCGCTCACACCGCGGGCTACAGCGCCACTACGACACCAACCCAGAACACGCGGACGCGGTGATCGACATTGATCGGGAACTGGAGCAGGGTGAAGGAGCCAGTGGTGGATCCGAATGGGTCGAATTCGACGACCGAGTCGAGACGTTCCGTAAACTTCCGGAGGAGGTCGACGAGAGCGAAATCACCGTCACGCACGACGCAACAAACCACTGTGTCCGGATCTCCGGCGCACACGAGGAGCCCATCGATACGAATCCTGTCTCCGAGACGATAGACGGCGAGGTGGAGTGGCGTACGTCCGGACGCTACCTCGTCCTCTTGTTCCCGCTGTAGTTTGATCCCTCAGGGGAACTCCACGATACTCCCTCGTATTCTCGCGCCATACGACCTCAAATCACTCCTCTCGCTGATTGGCGCGAGATGAGGTCATGAACGCTTCGCTCTGTTGTCGATGAGCAGCATCCCACTCCTCGAACAGGCCGTACTCCGTCATGGTGGTCATGCCAGCAATCGCTGCCCGGAGGCTGATCCCGATCAGGGGAATGTCGGCGACCGTCACGATCACGTCCGCTTGAATCACGGCTCCGTCGCGCAGTAACACGTCGACGAACTCGACGATCGCGTGTGTCTCGTCTTTTGTTGGCTCCATTATTTACCAATATCTGGCGCGAACGTGTACGGTGGCCACGGCCCCGTGAATCTGATCTCTACACCCTCGTGTTCGACGATCGTATCCAATCGATCACCGAGAGCGGTCTCGTCGTCCTCGTCCGCGAGAACGGCGAACCGCACGATCTGTTCTTTCTCGATGGACGAGTGTTCGTCCTGTAGCGGCGTATTCGTGTCCTGTTCGGTCAGGTCGTTCACGACCGGGGTAATGGCCTCTTTCAGTTGATCTGCTAGTTCCGTCCGGCGCTCTCGTTTCAGCTCTTGGAGTCGCTGATCGGACTGTTTCTCGAGGAGGAACTTTTTCCCTGCGCCAGATTGTTGCTGGCGCTGTCGTAGTTCTCGGAGCCGGTCGTCTCGGTCTGCGATGGTCTCCTCGAACGGTGCGGAATCCCACAACAGATTGATGCGATACTCCCACACTCCCGCGAACGACGCTAATTCGTCGCGGAAGCCCTCGTAGTGGTCTTCTAACCACCGTTCGATACTCGCATCACCGCCCTCGAGGATCGTGTCGAATCGCATCGGCAGCGGCGTACCGAACGCGTCGCTCGCCGCGTCGACGACCTGCTGGTGCGTGACCAGCCATCGCTTCACCTGTTCGAGGTCTTCCGTCTCGTAGACCGTCTCACAGTCATGGACGACGGCGCCCACGCAATCGGCCTCGACGACGTAGACAGGGTTGTCGTCGACCCCGGTCGTGGACAGGGTCGCCGATTCCGACGACGTGGTATCGACCACGCAGTATAGATAGCGGCCGTTGCTGACCGTCCGTTCCTCGTTCGCTGTGGTCTGCTCTTCTTCCGGGCTGGGCCGGTGGTCAGTCATACGTCATCACGCTGGGATTCCGGCGAGTGGCGACGTGACGGTGTCTCGTGCTCGGATAGCTGTTCGATGGCGTCGCGGATCACGTGATCGAGGTCCTCCCTAAACTCGGAGACCTCGGCGTCGATGTCCTCTTGCTGTTTCAGTCGCTCGAGCTCGTCTTCGAGGGCCTGTAATTGTCGCCCCAATCGTTCGATTTCGTCCTCTGAGAGCGACCCGGATTCCATCCGACGCACCGCTTCTTGTTCGAGGGCCTCGACCAGCAATTCGACGACGGTTACGACCAGCGCCGTGAGCCCGCCTTGCAAATCGTCCGCGTCGTCGTCGAGTGCTAGTTCCATCTCATTTGGTCTCCTCCGCTGACGTGGATGCCGTCGGCGTCGAATCGTCCGACAGTGGGTTCGTCGACTCGGTCTCCGATTGGGTTTCCGACGCCGGGTCGGACTGGTCCGGTGAGATATTCGCGGCGGACTCGACGCGCTCCATATCCGTCCCCGTTGGGAACTCGAGCCCGTATTCGGCCGCTGTCTCGAACGAAGCAATCGCGGCCCGTAACTCGATACCGAGGAGTTCCGTGTCCCCGACGCTGACTGCGATATCCGCGTTGACGACGACTCCTTTGTCTAGGAGCATCTCCAGCATCTCGGCGAGGTCGCCCTGCGAGCGCGTCGGTTTGGGGTCACTCATCGTTCACCTCGTCCTCAGTGGGACTCCCGGACGCGCTCTCATCCGACGGAGCGGATGCCTCCGAGTTTCCACCGGCTGTTTTCTGGTGAAGCCGTTGGCCGTACAATCGCTCTCGAGCCGTCATATCCGAGTACTTCGGAGTCTTCGGGACGGTCGAGTGGGAGTTGCGTACCGCGTTCTCCCCGTTCGACTTCTGAGGCGGCATCGTCGAGTGAGCCGCTGGATTCTCGACCGTTTCACCGTCAGCATCGTCGCCGTCGGAATCGTCACGCCGGGTCTCCGACTGCTTCCGGTTGCGGGTCCGACGCCGGGCGAGTTTTTCGCGCTGCCGAAGCAGCTTGCGCCGGGCTTTATCGCGGTTGATCTGCGCCTTTACTCGTGCCTGTCGTGCTTTCTGCTCGTGTTTTTGTTGTTGTTTGTCGCTCATGTGGATTCACCTCCATCGGTGTCCGATGTTCGTGATAGCCGAATTTCGAGAACCTGATTCTTGAGAGTCATATCGCTGATCGCCACGTCCGGCCGGTCGAGTACGACTCGCTCGACCACGTCGGCGTCGACGCGTAGCGTGAGTGCCTGCTCGTCGGTATCGAGTGCGACGTCGACGTCGTCGTCCGTCACGTCGGGCAAATCTGCGACCACGACGAGTTCGTCGCCGCTCGTTCCTTCACGAGTCTCGACGTGAATCGAATCCTCCGTCGTCCCTTGCTGACCAGATCGCTGTTCGGTGCGGGACCGATCGGACGATGGTTCCTCGTCGTGGGACGACCTGTCCGCTCGTCCCAGCCCGATGGAAACATCGTAGTCGTAATCAATTCGGGCGTTTCCTCGGTCGATACGGCCTGACTCGTGTCGGTGACCGCTCTCCTCTTCGATGTCGGCGAGCGCCTCGACGAGCGTACGCAATTGGTCGAGCAGTTCGCTGGGCTGGGAAGACTGGTCGTCAGACTCGTCGCCGGGCGTATCGTCGTTTTTGTCGGGCACCATTATTTCTTGACCTCCATGCGGTCACGCATCTGCTCTTGGATCTGCTCGGCCATCTCCAGTTGCGATTCGAGTTCTTGCTTGCGCTGCTGGTGTTCCTCCTCGGACCGTTCACCGACTTCGTACAGGAGTTGGTTCTCCTTGATGTCGTCTCGAATCGATTTGGTGTCGTACATCTCGTTGAGCGCCATCGTCTGGAGGATGTCCAGCAACGAGAAGAACGGACTCACGAAGAGGTCGTCAACGATGAACATGCAGTGTCACCCTCCTTGTTGTTGTTCCGCACCGATGTGGATGTCCACGAAATTGTAGGGAGGCCACGGCCCCGTGTACTGGATCGTCAGGTCGTCGTGCTCCGCTTCGACGTCGTCGATTGCAGAGTCGAAGGCGTCGCGTTTATCGCGGTCCACGAGGTACGACTTGTTGACGATCAGGCGGTCGGTGAACAGATCGTTCTCAGTCTCGTTGATGCTCAGGTCTGCTAGCTGGTTTGTGACGGTGGCTTGGACGTCGTCCTGAGGGACTGCGTCGTCAGCAGGCGCGAGTATCTTCACCCCAAGTTCAACGGTCCCCTCAATATCGTTGAGCGTACTGCGCAACGCGCGTCGTGCGCCACGTAATACGCCTTTGAGCGTGCGCTCGTTTTTGAACGCCATCCCGAAACTCATCGGGACGACGGTGTGCCCCCCGTCGTACTCCAGCACCTCTTGAAGCACGGTGTTGTGCGCTTCCACGTCCTCGTCGGTGCGCTCGGGGTCGGTCGTGTCGATCTCGGAGACGACGGCCGAGAGCGTCTTGTAATCGACCGTGTAAATCCGGTCTGCGCCAGCGACGCCTTCGACATCTAATTCGAGGTCTTGCTGTTTGATGATGCCGTAGGTGTACAGGTTCTCACTCATCGGTCTCACTCCGGTGGGATTGGGATTGTGACTGATTGGCTTTGCAATCGGTCAGGGCTGCCTTGAGGACGAACGAAAACAGCAGCAACTGATCGGCCGCGTGGTCTATTCGGGTGAATGCTGCGTCGGGAGCGGGGAGGCGATACACTTTGCGCTTGCTTAATTTTTGCATTTCAAGAATACCGTCGTCTGCAAGGTTACTTAAATGCGGATATACTGTGCCCGGACTCAGGTCTGTCCCAAACAATCGCCGAATATCTTGTAACAGTTCTTTGCCGCAGGCGCCATCGCGCACAGCGATCAGGAGGAGGAGAATCGCGTCGATGTGTTCGGTAACGATCTCATCACTGATCGTGTGCAGCTGGTCATTGTCAAGCCACCCGTCTATCGTAGCGACCGCGTCATCAGTCAGCGGCGTATCCGTGTACCGTTGCGCCGCTCCCTCATCATGCGGCTGGTCGTCGTGAACTGATGCACCGTTGGAGTCGATCACCGATTCGAGATCGGATACTGTGACCGAGATTGTGGCGTCGGCGTTGATGTCCGCGGTGAGTTCCTCCAGCAGGTCGTCCATTATTAGACCATCTCCGTGAGCGAGATTTCGGGGATCGACTCTGACTGGCTGATACCGATGCCGTGCAAGGGCGTTAACGGGTTTTCGCCATACAGGATGATGGCGTCACCCAATCGTTCCAGCCGGAAGTGCATATCGGCAACCCAATCCGCTCGCGTGCGGAGTTCAGTATCTGGCTTGGTGATGAGCAGTGTCAGGTCGTTGTGGAGAGCGACATAATTCGCAAAGTCACCCAGCCGGGTTTCGAACGCCTCCTGCGCCGTGTCCATGCTGATCACGTGCAACAACGGGGTTTCACTTTCTGCTCGCACCTGTTCAACGTAGGCTATGTATGGCTCGTACGCGAGTTGCTCGCCTTCTATGGGTGACTCAAGGTCGTCATCAATCGGATGCGACTGGTCACCTCCTGTAACTGCATCCATCGAACGTGGTTCATCGGCCTGCTCATCTGTCTCATGTGCCGGCGTCGCTGCATCGTCCGCTGTGGTTGTCGCTGCCATCTCAGCAGCGGACGCATCGGTGTCCAGTTGGTCGTACCGATCTGCATCGTCAGAGGGGCCAGCGTATGTTTCGAACACGTGGCAGTAGGTATTGAAGACCTGTGGAGAGTGCACCGTATTGAGATCGTTGTGGAGTAAGCCGGGGCTGCCCTCCCGGGGTGGGACAACCGCAACGCTCATCTCCTGAGCAAGGAAGTTACGAATTGTCGGGAGCGTCAATACGCTCCACGCGTCACGAGACAGATCGGGTCCGAGGTCGAGATGAACGACGCTGCCGCGGTTGTAGCCACCCGAGAGGATACGGTCAAGATCACGGATGCCAGTCGAGAATTTCGCCTTCGAATTTGCCAGTGGATCCCACGCGCCCTCCCCCTCCAGGGTTCCTGTTCGGATGGTTGGTAATTCGACTGGCGTGATTGCCTGGAACTGGCCGTCGGCAAGTGTAAACGGCTGTAAGCGGTTGCCGATCCGAACACCTCGAAGCTTTTCCAGGCGAAGATGCCGACGCGTTCGGCCGCGGTCGTCCTCTTCCACCTCCAAGGAGACGACACCATCGACGATGTATTCAAGCGATGAGGACTCCGCTGTTTCTGACACTAACATCAGACGAATGTTCTCTTCGCGGGCAAGAACGACCAGTTGATTCGTCACTGTCTCGATGTCAGGGGGATCGTCGTGGCGCGCAGCCAAGTACTCGTAGATGAGTTCCCAGCTATCGAATGCGATTGTGAGTTGCGGGGTCACGGCGTTGATCTCCTGGATCCATTCGAGGAGCGAATCCAGATCGAGTTTCTCGAATGGCACGTCTACGTCCAGTGGGAGTTCGAATGGGTCTTGGGAGAGGTCAAGAATCGCGGTTGTGTCAAGTGAGGAGTGATCGTCGAAGTACATCTCGTGCACCGTCTCCTGATCAACGCGCGTGGACACGTAGAAGATATCACCATCCCGGTTCAACACATCGAGACCGCGGATCGTGAACAAGGTCTTCCCCGTGCCTGGTGCGCCGTTGACGAGGAGCGATTGCCCGGTATCACCCGTGAAAAACTGGCTGATTTCGCGCGGGAACAGCGCGAGCCCGGTGTGGTCTGTGGGCGGTTGAGCTGGACTGGATGAACTCATTACTTTTCTCCAGTCGGTGACGGTAGAGCATTCCTGACTCGTAGGTGAGGCTTTCTTCGCATACCGACTATACAGGGAGTTTTATGCTCCCCTTACTTAGAAGTACGGCTCATTACAGGAGATGAAACGACTGCTGAAACTATACATACCATTTTGTGACGGGCGAGTACAGTTGTGAATGCAATGGCGCAGCCAGATTCCTCAGGCTTGGCAGAAGTGCTGGATCGCGTACTGGACAAAGGTGTCGTCGTGGACGTGTGGGCTCGCGTGTCGCTTGTCGGCATCGAAATCCTGACCGTCGAGGCGCGGGTCGTCGCCGCCTCGGTGGACACCTTCCTCCACTACGCAGAAGAAATCGCCAAAATCGAACAAGCCGAACTTACCGCCGGCGCCGAGGCGGCACCCGAGGCCTGACGCACAGACCTCCCCTTCGGCCCGGCGTAAGAGAGGTGAATAGATTGCACACCATACCATTAACACCCTTCTTTGATACACACTAAACCCATGAGTGTCACAGACAAACGCGACGAGATGAGTACGGCCCGCGAGGAATTCGCGGCGGCACAGTACGAATTCGAATCATACGCTGACGAGTTTGCAGCTGATGTCGCAGCACAACAAGACGAGGTCAATGACCTCGTTGAGGCGATCGGCGACGTCCAGGCGGAGATGACCAGCACGACAGACACATTTCACACCTATGGTGACGAGTTCGCCGCTGAGGTTGACCACCTCCGTGCCGATATTGACGCCCAGCGGGACGTGAACCGTGAACTCCAGGACGCGTTCGAGGCGTATGCTGACACCTTCGCGACAGATGTCGCAGACAAACAAGATATCGGCGATCTCCTGGCTGCGATTGAGGCGCTCCGCACGGAGATGAACACAACCCACGAGACGTTCGACGCATACGCAAACGATTTCGCAGCCGATGTCGCTGCGCTCCGTGATATCTCCGAGTTGGTTGCAGCAATCGACGACCTGCGAGCGGAATTCATCGCCGTGCACGACGCATTTGACGACTACGCTGATGACTTCGATGCCGAGATCTCCCTGTTCCACGCTGCCACCGCGGACCAACGCGACAGCTTCGACGCTACCGCCGACGCCTTCGCAGCGTACCGAGAGGAGTTCCATGGCGAGGAGGTAGAAGCACTGCTCGAGGCGATCGATGACTTCCAGCAGGAGATCGGCGACTTTCGAGCGGAGTTTGCAACGACTGAGGACGCCTTCGCTGCCTTCGCCCGTGACTTCTACGGCCACGAGATCACGGCCGAGGTAGTCGCCGCCGACGCGGAAGCCGAACCCGTGGAGGATGAAGCGGACGTAGACGCGGAAGCAGAGGTCCCTCCAGACGAAGCTGGCGGAGAATCCGCCGGTACCGAGGACGAAGAGACAGAGCCGGTCGAAGTTGAAACGACGGCTCCGGACGCAGAAAGCAGTCCTGTGGACGCGACAGACGAGGCGGAAGCGGGGGACGCAGAGGAGGAGACAGAGGAAGCAGCGCCGGAAGACATGGTTGAGTGCCGGGTCTGTAGCGAATACTATCAGGCGATCACGGAGCCCCATCTCCAGACCCACGATATAACAATTCAGGAGTACCGCGACGAGTACGGTGAGGACATCCCCCTTCGGCCGGATGATCAAGCATGACGAACGAGTCCCGTAAGCGCAAGGTCCGAGGGTCGCAGATCCGCTCCTCACGCGGCGACAAGAAACAGGGGCGATCGCAGAGCCGTGATGATAAGGAGATCGAGCGTCTCGAGAGACAGAACGGCGCTCGTCGTCAGGAGTCGTCCGCCCATATCGACGAGGGGTTCGTCCCGGAGGAACAGTCCTTCGTCGAGACCGAATCGGTCAATCGAGTCGAAACGCGGATGGAGCGGTGGCTCGACGTCGGACGACCCACTCACCTGATCGGACCGACCGGCTGTGGGAAAACGTCGCTGGCGATGCACGTCGCGCGCGAGCGCGATCGGCCGGTCGTCTGGATCAATGGTGACGCCGAACTCACGACCAGCGATCTCGTCGGCGAATACGCCGAAAAAGAGCGTATCTCGGAGCGCGACCAGTTCATCCACAACGTCGTCAAGAGCAAGGACATCATCCGTGACCGGTGGGTTGACAACCCCCTGACGCTCGCTGTGCAAGAGGGGGCGACGCTGGTCTACAACGAGTTCTCCCGAACCAAGCCCGTCGCGAACAACGTGCTGTTGTCGGTCTTCGAGGAGGGTGTGCTCGAACTGCCGGGGAAACGCGGTAAATCCCGGTACGTGGACGTGCATCCCGAGTTCCGAACCATCCTGACCTCTAACTCCGTCGAGTACGCCGGCGTCCACGAGCCGCAAGACGCCCTGCTCGACCGCCTCATCGGGATCTACATGGACTTCTACGATCTCGACACGGAGATCGAGATCGTCCGGGCGCACGTCGACGGGTCGACCGGCACGAACGTCGAGGACATCGTGCAGGTCCTGCGTGAACTCCGCGGGCGGCTCGATATCACCGTGGGCACCCGGGCCGCAATCATGGCTGCCGAAGGCGCCACCACCGTCGACACCGTCGACCAGGCCGTCCTGACCGACGTCTGTACCGACGTGCTGGCATCGAAGGTTGCCCAGCGGAGCGACGTTCGCGAGCTGCGCGAGGAGATAGAATCCGCGATCGAAGACATGGAAGTCAGCCTTTCTTAAGATCCGGGGCCTCTACATAGAAGCATGGCAGATCCAGCAAACGATCAATCTGAACGCGAAGAAGGCGACGAGGACGACGAGACACCACCAGCGTCCGACGGGGAGTCCTCGCCGTCGGCCGATTCATTCACTCTCGCCGACGCGCAGACGCGCGCACAAGAGGCGGCACAGGACCTGTTGGAACACCAGTTCGAGGGAATCATCAAAGCCGAGTCGAACGACGAAGGCTGGCGGACCGTCATCGAAGTCGTCGAGCGGAACGCCGTACCCGATACGCAAGACATCATCGGCCGCTACGAGATCACGCTTGACGAGACGGGGGACGTCACCAGCTACGAGCTTCTGGAACGCTATCGTCGGGGCGACATGAAAGAGGAACTGTAGCGGTGCGTCAAATGCACGAGCAATAGATATGGCCCATCGACTGACCGTAGCGAACGAGAAAGGCGGCGTGGGAAAGACGACGATCGCGATCAACGTCGCCGGAGCCCTCGCTGACCGCGGGCACGACGTTCTGTTCGTCGACCTCGATGCGCAGGGGAACGGAACGATCGGACTCGGTCTCGATGCATCCTACACCGGCGACGGAATCTCCCTGTACGATATACTCACGGATCTGGACGCACAACAGCAGATCGACGCGGTGATTCGTTCACACGAGGAGTTCGACGTGGTCCCCTCCCACATCGACATGTTCAGTGCAGAGTCCGAGTTGCAGACGGCGATGCGCGGGCGTGAACGCCTATGGATGGCCCTGGACGAACTACACGCCGACTACGACTACATCATCATCGACGCACCCCCCTCGTTGGGGCTGCTTACGGACAACGCGCTCCTCGCCTGTCGGAACGTCCTCATCCCGGCGTTGCCCGAAGAGGCGTCCCGGCACGCGTTGGACATCCTGTTCGGGCACGTCGATACGCTCGAAGACGGATACGGCGTCGACATCGATCCGATCGGTCTTGTCGCCAATCGAATCGAAGTCGACGGCGAGGCCGAACGGATACTGGAGTGGTTCGACGAGCAGTACAAGTCACTCCCACTCTGGCGAATCCGGAACCGGGTCGGGATCAAACGAGCATGGGCAAACGGGACCTCCGTCTTCGGTCACTCGGAAACGACGGATATGGACGAGCGATTTCAGGCCATCGCTGCCCACCTCGAACGAACCGAGTGAGACGCGCTGGGTACTCACTCGGTCTCACTGCGGTTCACAAGATCGACCGAGAGGGACGCACTGCAGGCGGCCAAGTCGTACAGTTTCCGGCGCACTTTCCCTCCGTCACGATGTCGTAGAGCACCGTCAGCGTCTCGCATTCCGGGCATTCGACAGTGATTTCGCCAGGTCGCCCTCGATGTCGGCTTGCGTTAGCCGGTTGCACGGTTTCGAAATTAGCTCAGACATATCGAGTAACAGTTACTAATAGCGTGCAGTCAATAGATCGGACATCGGCTCAGAAATGTGACATCCTTCGCACATCGACTCGACTATGACACCGCCGCGATATATCCAAGCTGCAAGAATATCGCTGTGTCTCGAACTCGAACCGTACGCCGCCATCCTCACTGTCGGTCACACTGACCTCCCAACCGTGTGCCTGAACAATTTCGCGAATAATCGCTAACTCAAATCCCGTCCCGTCCTCAGTGGTCGAATATCCCAACTCGAAGACCTGGTCACGGTCGTCCTCGGGGATGCCAACCCCGTCGTCTCCGATAGCGAAGCCGACCGCCTCGTTCAGCTCGATGACTGTGACCGTCACGTCCTCTCCACCGTCCTCGATCGCTTGCAACAGGAGCAGGAACTGGCCCGGCAGAACGACCGGCTTGAACGTTTTTATTCATTATATATTATATAGATAGCAATGACACGTGTCCAGTACATAACCAATGAATCCGATAAATTCAATGCTTGAATACGTACACCGATATCACGGTACTTCATCCGCCAATTATTTTATTATTCCGTGATTATATCTTCCACTTACCCAATGTGGCGGCACCCCCCCCCCCTCCACCTCCACTCGCATCCCGTACCAACCGTGCGAAAGCCCTCGCTCGGACGTATACCGATATAAACAACCGGGATGGCTGGGCACGTGTCGAAGAGTTCCAACGTGTTCAGCAATGGCGTGGCAAGTATCCGAATAAGGGTTCATCAGCCGCGAGCAGCGCGCTCGACCTCCCGCGAGATCGCATCCGGCCGTGGTTCAACGGCTCGAAACCTGACCCCGCACGAGCGGTCGAAGTCGCGGACGTAAACGGATGGCTCGACGCACAGCCCGGTGATCGCGTGTTCGACGCTCTCAGCGTCCTCCATGGGTGGGTTCTTGCCGGAGGCTCTATCCTTGCTGAGACGTACGTCCCACGGCTGGCTGTCGATACCGACGATCCACGGAAGCTTGCTGCCGCCGCACTCGACGCCGTTGGCGTCGACGTGACCGTCTCTCGCGAACGAGAACACGATACAGAGCCCAGTCGAAGTGCAGAACTCCGGCCGATGGATCACGCCTCCACCCTTGGCCGGTTTCTTGTGGCAGTACTCGACGCACCGCTCGGTGAGAAAGCCGGACGTGACGTTCACGTCCCCGAGTGGATTGCCGCGACGCCATTCGACACACAACTCCGCTGGGCACGAACAGTCGTCACGCTCCGTGGGACGCAGACCAATCCCAGACATGGCTACCGCTGCCAGCTTAAAGAAGAGTGTCGGCCAGATGAATATTATCGCGACCTCGGGGACCGCTTCGCCACAATCGTGGGAGACGACGACCAGGTCACTGTCGGCGCACAAACGGTTCGACTGAAAGAGCGGGCAGCCGCCCTACTTGATGAAGTCCCCCATCTCCCTAACTAGCTCAAGTAGAGGGTGTCATAGAACTCTTCTCACACCGTGATGATCGTGCTTCCCGGATTGTCTCCGCGTTCGTAGTTGGTGATTGCGACGACGAGGCGAAGGCACAGAGCGAGGAAGACCTGCGCTCGGGCGTGGACGCGGCCTCGGGCGTGCGTTCGCCCGAGGCCGCAGTCCTTCACTGATTCATTGGTTCGTTCGACTCCAGTACGGCGGTTGTACGTCTCATCCAACGTGGATTGCTTCAGTTGAACGTCTTCGCTGTGTTGTTCGATGCGGTCTTCGACTCTGTACTCGATATCTTTCGGCTCGTCAGTGTTTCGCGCGTTGTACGGAGCGACTGGCACGACCCCTGCGGCCAGCAGGTGGTCGTGCCAGTCGAGCGTGTCGTAGGCGCTGTCTCCAAGCATCCAGATCGGTGTGGCGACGGCGAGCGCGTCACGCGTGACGCGAATCGCCGTCTCCTCTGGCGCTTGCTTACTCTCTGTGAACTCCGCCGCAATCGGGATCTTTTGTCCGGTCGAGACGATCGTACAGCCGTAGCCGTGGTAGTACTCGTCATCGGTTGGATCGTAGCACTTCGACGCGTCTTGATCGGCAGGCATCGCCCTCACGTCCGTTGAATCGATGCAGTAAGTCAAGTCGAGCAGGCCGCGGCGGGCGGCCTGCTCGACGAGTCGGTCAAAGACCTCGTCAACGACGTGTTCGAGGTCGGTGAGAAAGCGATCGACCGCGTCTCTCGACGGCGGTCGATCGAACCCACAGCTTAGCCAAACAACCGTGTTCCGAAGCTCTCGCTCAACCGGACGAATCCCGTAGATGTCCTTGTAGTAGCAGTGGAGGAAGCCACGCATCAGCTCTGGTGGTTCATGCTCTCGTGTTCGCCCCGTCTGCGCCGGGGCGAACACGTCGAACTCTTCGAGAAACTCGAAGGATAGGTGCTCAAACAGCGCTAGCGTCTCAGTCTCCGCGACATTGAAGAACGTCTCTACCGAAGGATCATCTTGCAGGGTCGCTGAGGCCATACCATCTCAGCATACACCCTGCTCTTTGGTGTGGTAATCGTTCTATGACACCCTCATTCAATAACATGGAGCGAGTTTCGCTCGCGATTGTCTCGGTACGATGCGATCGCCCCATCGTTCTGCATCTCATTCGCAGGGTAGTGCTCCTCAAAATAATCAGGAAGCGCTGGAACCTTCGACTTCGAGATGGTGATTTTCTCCTCATCGCCTGACCAGAGGCGTTCGACCTCGTAATCAAACGCTGTTTCGTATCGGAACCGTCCGATGGCGTTCATACCAGATATGGCTGCTTCAACTACTTAGATGGTCATGACCACACTCACTGCATGTTGGGGTTACATTACCCGCCACAACGGCCAACTGATTGCGTCTACACCCCTCATTATCCATCACGTGGCCAGCAGAGTGAAGAACATATTATCGGCGGCAGCGACAATCAGTTCAGCCACACGGGTGAGCACGTCGTCAGAAAGGTTGCCGGAGGAAGATTTCTTCAAAATCCGCTCAAACTATTATATACGGTGGGATTAATAATATTCCACATGTCAGACAAAGGTGACGAAAAAACCTCCTTGGCCGACTGGGTCCTTCTGAGTGTCTTGTTTATCGCCGGGGGAGTGTTCTTTGTTAAACCGGTTGCGGTAACGACTGGTGCCTTTGTTGAATTCGTCGAAGCCTTTCCAGATCCCTCCGAATTGGGTCAATACGGGAGTCTATTCGCATTAGCTTCTATGCTCCTTGGAGGCGGTGGCCTCATTAGAAAGAAACGATAGTTCGATATGATGGATCCAGCATCTACACTTTCGGCTGGTGCTACAGCACTCTCAAAGGCCAGCAATGTAGGCGACTACCTCGACTATTGGCGAAACTACAAAGGAGAGCGTGTTGACATCCGCGAGAGTTCGTTGCGGCCGACAATGAAGGACAAACAGTACGTTGAGGACATTCACATCATCCGCGGGACGATCGGAGCCATCCACGGTCAGCCAAGTGGCCTGCTACTGACCGACGTCAAGGAACTCCACCGACGGCGGAAACTCGACGGAGACCGGTTCGCCGATGATGTATCCAAAACAACTGTAATCAACGACGAACTCCGCCGGATTCGGCAAGTAAATGAGAAGATCGTCGCCTTTTCGGAGATTGGCGAACTCGAGTTGACCGAGGACACCAACGACGCCGATCGAACCATTGAGGACCTCGACTCAAACCAAGAATAATTGCAGACGATAATCCGACAGAGAAATCCTTCGGTAGCGAGTGAGGTTTTCGATCTTGTCGTATCCAGATCAAACCTTTATTGAGAGTATTCAATTCTAGTCAATGCGTGACGCCTGTCTGACTTAATCTTAAGCTTAGCACTAACCTTAGACCGAGATGTGCATGGCTGATCAGTTCACTGCGGCACTCGACGACGTCGAGGAATCCCACGCCCGGTACGCCGAGCAGCTGGGGCTCGTCGAGGGGCGCACACCGTTCGCGGCGGAGTCACTTCCCGACACGCGTGTGGCGGTCCGGATCAACGACGATCTCCTTCAGGAGGTTGCGTCGCACATCCTCACCCGCGCTGGACACGTCTCGGTGATCGATAAGCGGGGCGCGGGCAAGACCCACTTCCGAGAGCTCGTGTACGACGCTCTGAGCGAAGGCCCGCGCAGTGACGAGTTCGCCATCGCCCGCATCCGCGAGGTCGAGAGCATCACCACACGCCGGCTCTACACGCGGCTCCTCGACGAGCTCTCCGAGTACGACGCCCTCGATGTTCCCGAGACCTACCCACGGGCGACCGATGAGGTTCGTCAGGTAGTCGAGGGCGTCGCCGAGCAGCTGGAGGCAGCAGATCTCACGTGCATCGTCCAAGTGGATCAGCTCGAGGATGCCGCCCGGAACACCCGGACCTTCGAGCAGCTGCTCGCCGGGCTCCAGAGCATCGGCGATCTCGGTGAGACCGAACCCGCGTTCATCCTCTTCCTCTTCGGGACACCCGAGGCCGCCGACCGGATCGATGAGCTCCGCCAGACGCTCTCGTCGAGGCTCGTCGCGAAGAATCGCTCGCTCGAACGGTTCGGGTTCGCGGAGACAGAGGAGCTGATCGCCCGCTGGTTAGCGTGGGCTCGAGATGAGACGTACAAAGAGGGGTATCTTTCGGACCCGTACACCGCGCCGGCGATCCGGGCAATCGTCGAATGCTCCGATGGGACGCCCCGGTCGGTGCGCCAGCAGTGCTACCACGCTTACCGCGCCGGCGCTCGCCAGTTCGACGATGGCGAAGGTGTTGAGATCACCGACGAGACCATCGAGACGTACGCCTAAGATTAATTTTAAGATTAAACCAATGAGCGACAACCCAATGTCGGATGCTTTCGACACAGCGGAGGAGGAGCAGAGCTCGGACGACGACGTCGACGCCGGCGGGGGCTTCGACGCAGAGGAGTACCTCGAGGCGTTGAACAGTGACGGTGCGCCGAAGGAGAAGACGGTCGGCATCGCAGTGACGACAGAGATGCACGCCTTCTATCAAGAGCTCCAGAACGCTGACGAGGTTGAAGCGAGCCCGGCACAGTCAGTCCGGGACCACTTGGAGAAGCTGGCGCACCGACACCCAGAGGTCTTCGAAAAGGCGATGCGGAAGCTCGAGATCGAGCGCGAGTTCTGACGCCAAAATGTGTTTTCATCTAAACTAGTCAGATAACCGAAACACTTAAGTTCTCGAAAATACAATATGTATACAAGTTAGTAGGGCGTCCGTGGAGCCTAAATCTAGGGCGTTTCTGAACGCACGAAGTGCGGTCCAAAACCGCACGAGCAGGGGCTGGTGAGTTCGCTCTTGGTGATGGGTTGCCTCCGAAAGGGGCGGGCAGATCCGTCTGTGCTTCGAGTTGGAAGTGCTTGCACAAAGAGGGCATTATTATATTATTATATGTCTCTTTCTTTGAGAGATGCATTTTATGCTGTGGGCACTAGCGCTCTTCTCGTTGGTGCCTCTCCGCTAGCGCTCACGATGTTCAATCTCGTGAGTATTGCAGCGGTCGTCGTCCTGCTCTGCGAATAGGGCGGCGCTGACACCATGTCTGCGGCGACATGGTTGTCACTCAGCAATTGAAGAATAGCCGCCCGATGTGGGCGTCCGTGGAGCCTAAATCCACTAGAATAGTGGGTGTACAAACCAATAAAGCCGTCGGCTGGGCTCGTCTTGGTTCGGGGCTCATACGTGCATTTCAGATTGTCTCGAAGTGGTTGTACTCGCGCTCGGTCGTGAGGATCGACGAGTGGCGGAGTCTATTTCGGACGTCGTACAAAGTGTTCCCATCCTCAACGCGCAGCATCCGCCACGCGACGCTGTGGCGGAGTGTGTGGGCAGAGACATCTTCGGGCCCCCTCGCCCCGAGAAGCAGTACGGGCGGACGCCAGCGCGGCGAGCGGCCCGCTGGACGACGTCGTTGATCCCCTTCCCAGTCATCCGTCCAGCCTTCTGGCTGGACACCAGCGCCGGCGCGTCGTCGACGCGAGCGTCGAGGTATTCTTTGAGCGTCGCGACGGTCCGCAGCGAGCCGTCTCGATCGAGCTGGAAGGTAACCGGTGGCGGCTCACTGTCGTTGGGGTAGCCCTTCTGGATCGACGTCGGGAGCCGGAGGAGTCCATCCTCGAGGTCAAGCATCGCGTGGTCGACGCGGGAGAGCTCGCCGCGACGCAGTCCAGTATCATAGAGGAGGGTGACGATCGCGTCGTCGCGGAGAGCGTGGCGGCCGTCGCGAGCGGCGGCGCGCATCGCCTCGACCTGCTCGGGCTTCAGCCAGTGTTTGTCGTCACCCATCCGTTGACCGTGTCTCAGCAGCGGCGGTCTAATAATGTTCGATTCTTTAGATATCCAAACATTTCTCAGGTCTGCCCCAAACCAACTGCCTCCAGTCTGGTGGTTTTGGTTCGTGGCAGCCTTCTTCAAGGCCCCAACCTAGGGGTCTCGTCGCTCTCAGGCGGTACTCAGCCGCCCACAATAAACTGCAACCCACCATATATTATTCACCACCGGGGAAGATTTCCCTGTGGATCGACGGCGAGAACATCTAGCCCGCGATCGGCCAGCGCACCGACGAGGTTCGCAGAAACAGTTGTCTTCCCGACGCCTACCTTCGCATTCGCGACGACCACCCGTGTCGGGTGTGTCGCCTGTTCCGCCTATGGCGGTTGTGGCGGTTGTGGTGGCATAGGCAGGACAGCCGCTCCTGTCGGGTTAAGTCTACGTCAGACGCTCAGGAGTCATCTAAAGCTATTCCCAAGGCGGCTGAGAACGCTCCTGTAGTTCTTTGACGTGTTCTTCACATAGTAGGGGCTCATCAACTATCCTGCTTGAGCCAGCTGGCTGTGGGGAATCGAGCTGTCTATTACGGTTCAGTGAACCGACTCCGTAGTCCGCTTCGTTTGTACAGGGGTGATCTGCCGAGCCAAATCCACAACTCTGTGAGGTAGGTCTTCTTTCCTTGAGTTGATCAACACAGGATTGACAGACTGCACCCACACTTTCCGGGTCGGGAGCAATCTCAAATAGACTACCCGTGGTCCGATCTCGACCACAAATGAAACACTGCATACAACAAAGTCAGTTCAGATTATAATCAAACCTCGGTTGGATTTCACCATCTTTCGAACAGCGCGTCTCGTGCGGATTGCGCTCCGACTCGAGCCACCGCGATCGCGGCGGGGACGACTACGTCGACTCACAGAACGTTCGCCCAACGAGCCATCCTGAATTTTATATTATCATGTAGATAGAATGAGAATATGACAACATCAGGCGGCCCTCAATCATGGGACGCTGAACACCTCAAACGCCAACTCCAAGCGATGGACAACTTCGACTTCGAGCACCTAATCGCAGATCTATGGGAGCGGCAGGGGTGGGATTCTGAGGTTGAGCAGCAATCGGGCGACGCTGGCGTCGACATCAGGGCCACTAAGGATGTACCATACTCTCAAAAGGTCCTGATTCAGGCGAAACGCTACAGTAGCGACAACACACTCGGCGGACCCGACATTCAGCAATACGCCGCCCTGAAACATCAAGAAGCGAACGTCGACAAAGCGATCGTCGTCACAACGGGCCGGTTCACGAGCTCGGCCGAGGACCGGGCGAATGACCTCAACGTGAAGCTCATCGATGGAGACGATCTGATCGGAATCATCGACCAGTTGAATGCCTACGACGTCGTCGAGGAGTACATCGGAGTTCCCACGCCACAAGACAGTGGTGAATCTACAACAGGCGCAACCGACCCGGACGGCGAACTCTACCTCCCACCGAAAGAACGGGAACAATTGAATGAAGTAATCGACGGGGACGTTGAAGACCATCTTCTTGAGCAGCAGTACAAAGCGACTCGTGCTCTGGAACAAGCGCAAGCAAAGGTCAAAATTAACCCACACGATGCCACTCAGATCGGCGTTTTCAACGACATCATCGGGATCGATGACCTAGATCCTGAGCGAAAATTCGAGCAACAAAAGGCCGAAATCGCAGTACTGTCTGATCATGTCCATCTCGATGGTGAAGGAGATGCGTTTATTGGAGACCTCACAGAATTCATCCACGGAAGTGCTGTCGATGCTGGTGCGAACGAAAATATCGTAGCAATCATCGAGCGTGGCGTACTTGACGAATCATGGGTGTCGGGCGGCATCTTGGCGAAGGGCCATCTTAGAAACGCGAAGCAATCGTCCCCACCGACGCAAGAGACGCCTTCGGCGGGTACAGCACCATCAACTGAAGAAGCATCTTCGACAACATCAACATCCTCACTACCTGATTGGGGTATTACTCGGAAAATAGAATCGTCAGCCGCTGGGCACAACAATTTCCATTACCTCGCTATTGGGGGGTTTGTTCTCAGTGTTACAGGCTTCTTCCTCATCGGTGTAGGGCCAGAATCGGTTTTCGGTATGCTTGGTGCGCTTATGATACTCTTCATGCCATTTGTTGGAATCACAGGACTCCTCTTAGATCTTGGTTACATCCGAGGGCATGACTCAGACTGGTCTCCGTCCATCATTCTCGGTTTCATCGGTGCAGTAGTGTTGATGTGGTTCTATTTCGCCTACTACGTCTACAAACGCCGAAAGCACGTCGGATTGTAAAATCGGCGAGCCCATCACTCCTAGCGGATCACTTCACACCCCATCGGGGGATGTAGTCAACGTTGAAATACCGCGCGCCAGTCGGCTCCATGAGCACCGCGATATCAGGAATACTCCATGAATGTCGACGTCGGCGGACATGGTGTCTCAGCGCTCAGGCATTCGCCTTGCCCCCCGGCTCGACGGCGGCGTGAGCGGAAGGTCCGCGTCGATCTCGTCGTACCACACGACGGGGCGCTTCGCGCTGCCGTTCTCTTCGAACTCAAGGAGGCTGTAGTCCGCCAGCTCGTTCACGTTGTCGAGAATCTCCGGTGGGTTCCGGTCAACAAGGCGAGCGAGTTCACGGATACTCTCCGGCTCGTGTGCAACGATTGCTTCGAGGAGTTCGAGGTTGGTCGACCGAAAGACGCGACTGAACGTCTCGAGGTCCTCGATCGACAGTGTTGGCTCGCTGGGTTCGACGTCGTCGCCGGCGTCGATCGCTTCGAGCCGCTCCTCGAGTTCGTTACGATCCGCGGACTTGATCTGGACAGAGTGTTCGGGTCATGGTGTTGTAGGGTGGGAATGGGGCTGCGATCGTGCGTCGGTTTGCGTGCTCGGAGAGTCACCGGCCGGTTCATTTCTCTGGGGAGGAGTGTCGCCAGCCACGCACAGAAGATTTCTCTGGGTGGAACGTAGGGACGTACCGGCCACGGTCGACGAAGCCGAATACGCTGTGTCTGTAAATATAGATATAGGAACAAACCTTCACAATATTAACCAACAAAACTATGCATTTGGGTTCTTTGTTGGTTAACACAGGACAGCCGATGTCAGACGAGCCACCGATCCCACCGACAAGCTTCTCAGCGGAGCTAGTCGACGCGCTTAACAGCTCCAGTCCTAAGCAGCTCCGAGATATTGCTACGTACGCTGAATCGCTATCCGAGCACAAGGAACGAGAAGCCCATCCCGAGGAGTCGCCAGATCAAGACGATGTCGAAGAGCAACCAGACGAGCTCCCAGACGACGTCCCTGCCAAAGCAACGATCACGATCAAGGAAATCAACAACAATCGCTACTACTACTGGCAGTGGCGGGATGGTGATCAAATTCGATCTCAGTACAAAGGTCCAGTAAAGTTGAATGGATGAATTCAGAGTGTCTGACTTCTATCGGTATACCCCCCGTATTCGAAGTGTAAACTGATAGCTGACAGTCGGGAGAGCGGGAGACTAAACCGATTTTCACATCGATAGTGGAGTGGTAGAACCTACAGCTTACACTTCGATGGCGGGGCGTTAGATAATCAAATGACACGTCGGTAAAGAACATATGAGTTGGCAAGGTTGATTATTGAATTATCAGATACACAAGAAAGCGCATTAGATCCTGTTACACATCGATCACGGGGGGGCGTCATTCGTGAGATGTACTTCGGTGTCGGTGTATATGAGTAATCAAGATCTATCCGAATATAGGAGATAGAAAGAGTAGGACGGCTAGATAAACATCGATGAGGGGTGAATCTTTTTAACCACTCGGAGGTACAGTATTCGTATGGCCGGTCGTGATCAGGATGGAGCGGATCAATCCATCCCCGACGATGGAACTCGTTCCCAATCTGACGGAGAGGCCGTTAGAGAGACCTATACAAATGAATCAACGCGGGAACACGGCAAAAAACTCGCTGAAAACAGTGGAGACAGTAAACACCGGTCAATCCGAGACATGCTCGACGATGAAGGTAAAGCATCAGTTTTTGTCGATCGAGATCTTGTCGAGCCAGATACAATTATTGATGAAGAGCGAATCGTCGGACGAGATGAGCAACTTGAGTCCGTCGTTTCGTTTCTGAAGCCGACACTTCAAGGAAATCGGCCTCCGAACATGTTGCTTTACGGCCCGGCCGGAACAGGAAAATCGCTTATTATTGGTGCAGTCACACAGCAAATTATTGAGCTCTGTCAGTCCAAAGGCGAACGCTTCGGTGTTGTCGACATTAACTGCCAACCGATCAATACGCTCGATCAAGCTGTATTCGAACTGGTCCAAACTGTCGCGAAGGACATCGGTGTAGAGGCCGGCGTTCCGGAGACAGGAGTATCGACCAAGCGTAAGTATCGGCGCTTGTATGAACTCATCAATGAACACTACGACTCAGTCATTTTCATCATCGACGAGATTGATCTTCTGGTAGGCCGGCAAGCAAGTGAAGAACCTGCGTACTCAAAACTACTCTATCAACTGTCGAGAGCCAGTAATACGAATGAAATCGAAGGGCAAGTCTCAGTCGCAGCTCTGACGAATGACCCGAAATTCATGGAGAATATCGACGGTCGTGCCGAGAGTTCATTCAATCCTCGGGACATCTATTTTCCGGATTATGATGCCAATCAGCTCCGTCAAATCCTCGATAACCGACGTGATGCCTTTCGAGACGATGCCCTAAGTGACGACGTGCTACCGCTCGTTTCAGCATTTGCAGCCCAAAGCCATGGAGACGCACGAAAGGCAATCGACCTGTTTCGTGGTGCCGGTGATCTCGCAGATGAGTGTGGTGACGGAGAGGTTCGTGAGGAACACGTTCGAGAATCGCAACAAGAGATCGATAAGGATCGGTCGCTAAAGTTAATCGAGGGATTGACTACGCAAAAGAAAATCTCTCTCTACGCAACCGCTTCTGTCGCTAATTTCTCCAGTTGGTCTGGAAGCTCCGTGCCAAGCCCAGTTGGTTTCAAAGTTTACCAATGGGTTACTGATGAGATCGATGCTGACCAGATGACACGAGAAACCTACGTCAAGTATGTCAAAGAACTCTCTACGTATGGTCTTATTTCCACTTCTCGGAAGGGCCGAGGTCGTGGTGGCGGGATGTACATGGAATTCACCTTCACCGGGGATCCTGAAGCGATGATGAATCGAATCGTCGACGACACTCGGCTAGGGTCGATTGCCGATCAAGAAGCTCTTCTTCAGTCTGTCGTCAATGCCCAGCTGAAAGAATTCCACAGTTAGTTCCAGAAGGCTCTCTAGAAAGCCCACCCCCCGTCTTCGATGTGTAAATTTGAAGCTGATACCGTTGAGGTTTAGCTAGATATCACTTAGGAGTGATTGCCGTTCTACTGACTAGTAATACCTACAAGAATCACCTGTGTTTGTTAGGGGTGTCAAACACCCACCCCCCGCCATCGATGTGTAAACTGAAAATAATCGAAGGTCGAGAAACTAAGCATGAACTCGTAGATGGTTATTATAGAGAGGGTGTCATAGAACAGTTCTCATACCAGAGAGCAGGGTGAACGCTGAGGTGGTATGAGCCCAGCGACCCTGCAAGATAATCCTACGGTAGAGACGTTCTTCAATGCCGTGGAGACGGAGACGCTAGCGCTGTTCGAGCATCTCTCCTTCGAGTTTCTCGAAGAATTCGACGTGTTCGCCCCGGCGGAGACGGGGCGAACACGAGACCACGAACCACCCGAGATGATGCGTGGGTTTCTGCACTGCTACTACAAGGATATCTACGGCATTCGTCCGGTTGCGCGAGAACTGAACAACACAGTCGTCTGGCTCAGCTGTGGCTTCGATCGACCGCCGTCGAGAGACGCGGTCGATCGTTTCCTCACCGATCTCGAACACGTCATCGACGAGATTTTCGACCACCTCGTCGAGCAGGCCGCCTTGCGGGGCCTGCTCGACTTGACCTACTCGATTGATTCGACAGACGTGAGAACGATGCCAGCCGATCAAGACGCGTCGAAATGCTACGATCCAACGGCTGAAGAGTACTACTACGGCTACGGCTGCACGATCGTTTCGACTGGTTCAAAGATCCCGATTGCAGCGGAATTCACCGAGAGCAAACAAGCGCCAGAAGAGACGGCGATGCGCGTCACGCGTGACGCGCTCGCCGTCGACACTCCGATCTGGATGCTTGGAGACAGCGCCTATGACACACTCGATTGGCACGACTACCTGCTGACCGCAGGAGTCGTGCCAATCGCCCCGTACAACGCACGCAACACCGACGATCCACTGGACATAGAGTACAGGGTCGAAGACCGTATCAAAGAACACAGCAAGGACGTGAAGTTGAAGCAATCGACGTTAGATGAGACGTACAACCGCCGGACAGGCGTCGAACGAACTAACGACGCAGTCAAGGACTGCGGCCTCGGGCACGTCCACGCCCGAGGCCGCGTCCATGCACGAGCACAAGTGTTCCTGTCGTTGTGTCTGCGTCTCGTTATTGCGATCACCAACTACGAACGAGGAGATAATCCGGGAAGCACGATCATCACGGTGTGACAAGAGTTCTATGACACCCTCCACGTAAGGCAAATATAGACGAAGAAGAGTATCGTGACTGCGTACATCGGCTCCAATCTGACAATCTGGAGCTAACTGAGGAACGACTCGATTTGCTCGGTGTGGATGGGAAGGAAATTCTCAATGATATGGTCACACACGAGACGATTCGTCTTTATTTGAAAAATTTCCATGACGCAACTGCTAGCAATCAATTCGCAAGCGCTAGCGAGTCAGCAGACACTATCGAGCAGATCCATCACCGCCTTCGACAGATCTTGAATAGTACGCTAGAACGGCATCACCGGCACGGAGAACTGCCTGCAGATCCCGAAATCGACTCAATGGTTGGCGTAATCTGTCCGGATTGTGGAGTCACCGTGGACGCCGTGAAATACCTGCAACCATCCGTCTTTAGTTAGGAGACGAACCGCGTGACAGTGGCGGCTTATCGAGGCTACTTTTCGGAAGGAATGAGGAGGTGTCGAGTGTGCACAACGAAACCTCCTCATCACGGATTATGCGTCGGCTCACTACACTGTTTCCCTCCGAGTTCCTCGAAGAGCACGCCGAGGAACTCGGCGTGGTCGAACGCGACCGCAAGCTCCAGATTCCCGTCTTCGTCTGGGCATTCGTGTTCGGCTTCGCCGCAGGCGAACGCCGAACACTCGCAGGGTTTCGACGCAGCTACAACTCCACAGCTGACGAGCCGATCTCACCGGGTGGGTTCTATCAGCGGTTGACGCCGACGCTCGCGGAGTACTTCCGTGACCTCGTCGAGCACGGTCTCGACGAGGTCGCTGTTCCCGACACTGTTGACGTTGACATCGACCGATTCAGTGATGTAATGATCGCTGATGGAACGGTGTTGCGGTTACACGAGTTTCTCGCTGATCAGTTCGAAGCCCGCCACGAGGAGCAGGCTGGAGCGAAGCTCCACCTGCTCCACAATGCCACTGAACAGACGATTGAACGGATCGACGTTACCGACGAGAAAGCACACGACAGCACGCTGTTCAAGACAGGGTCGTGGCTTGAGAACCGCCTCGTATTGTTCGACCTCGCGTACTTCAAGTACCGACGGTTTGCGCGGATCGACGAGAACGGCGGCTCCTTCGTGAGCCGGCTGAAACAGAACGCGAATCCGGTGATTACGGATGAATTACGGGAATGGCGCGGCCGCGCCATTCCCTTGGAGGGCAAGCAACTCCGTGATGTGCTCGACGATCTCGACCGGACGTACATCGATGTGGAAGTCGAAGTCGAGTTCAAGCGCGGGCCGTACAACGGGACGCGGTCGCTGGATACGAAGCGGTTCCGCGTCGTCGGCGTCCGCGACGAGGACGCCGACGACTACCATCTATACGTGACAAATCTGTCGCGAGAGGAGTTCTTTCCGGCGGATTTAGCGCAGATCTACCGATGTCGGTGGGAAGTGGAGTTGCTGTTCCGTGAGTTGAAGACGCAGTACGACCTGGACGAGTTCGACACGAGCAACGAGCACGTGGTGAAGATCTTGCTGTACGCAGCGTTGCTGTCACTGCTTGTGAGCCGTGATCTGTTGGATCTGGTCACCGAGCAGGCGGATGATGAGCTCGTGTTTCCACCGGAACGCTGGGCGGCGACCTTCCGGTCGCACGCCCAGCTCATCCTCCACGAACTCGGTGAGCACCTCGGTTATTCGCCACCGCCGCTGTTGGAGCGGCTGATCGAGGACGCACAGAAGATCCACAAGCAACGACCGATCTTACAAGAGACGCTCGCTACCGCTACACAACCGAGGTGTGAGTCTTAACTAAAGACGAATGTACCTGCAACTGAGGACATGTCCGAACTGTCTCTAGGAGGCACTCACCAGTGATAGATCGCTCACATTCGTCCCGTTTAATATCGAAAACACCGGTTTCGATGGCTGAAAAGGCGGGACACTCGTGTCGATTCGGGCAACTATGAGAATTCTTCGATGATACCCTCACGTTGAGCCTATTCACTCCTTGCGTCAGTTCAATCTCGGTACTACTACTGTAATCACGAGCCGTGGGGCTCGATCGGAGCGGTTCTATACGGATTGTCTTCGTTCCTCATTGGAGACTCCCGCGGAATCGGCGAGCGGGAGGTCACGTAGTTTCGAAGCGTGTCCCGGACAGACTGCGGGAGGTATCCTTCCTGGTGGATGTCGATGGAGAGTCCCTCGTCCGGGTGCGTCTCCAGTTGGCACTCAAAGACAACACTCCCACAGTACACAACTGTGGCAGTCGCCCGGTACAGATATGGCGATCTGTCACCACGGCCACTGAGCTCAATCTCGTCTGGCGATGGGGAGCCATACAGAGTGAACCACCACCCGGTGAAGCCGAGGAGCTCGAACGCGTCGAACTCCGTTGGCGGATCTCGGACAGAAAGGGTGTCCCACCCGACTGTCCGAATATCATTTCCGTTGTCATCCGTCGGCGTTGCTGCGCGGTCTTCCATTGCATCAACGATCTCACTGGTGGCGGCAGCCGCATCATCCCGTGCCCGGAGGTGGGAATCTGGGGGTAACGACGCGATCAACTCTCGCGACGCCCGTGGCGTGTCCATCTCCCCCACCGCCGGCTGGCTGTAGTCTGGCTGCATTCGATCTGGGTCGGCCTCTGACGAGGTTGCCGGAGGTGTCTCGAACACTCTATTGGCCTTGTCGTAGCGATCATTCACTGCTTGTTCCCGGATCGTTTCGGGGAGCAACATGTGGTGAGCGTCAATCAGATCACGGAATCGGATCTGGTCGCCCGCCAAGTGCTCCATCTGCGGGGGGACACTGATGATCGCCGGGAGGTCTCCATCCGGAATCCGGGCAAACAGGTCTGCCGCCGACGCCGCTGCTGCGACTACCCACATCCGGTGGTACTCCGACGTCTCCGTGCCGGGTCTTGAGGCTTCAACATCCGATCTTCAATCCCACGGAACGCTTCATCCGCAGCCATCGACAACGCCCCGTCAAAGTAGTCGATCGATGTCAATAGAAGTATATGCTTTCCTCTAACCTTTCAGAGTACGATCTGTCATGAGTGTGGCCCAAGCAACCATTCGTGTCCTCCACGTCGACGATCATCGTGAGTTTGCAGATCTCACGGCAACATCTCTTAAACGTGAGGATGACTGCTTCAGTGTCGACACCGCACCAAACGCGGATGTCGCTCTCGACAAACTTGCCGATGGGCAGTTCGACTGTGTCGTCTCCGATTATGATATGCCCAGACAGAATGGGCTGGAACTCCTCGATGCTGTTCGAGACCAGTATCCGGACCTTCCGTTCATTTTGTTTACTGGGAAGGGTTCTGAAGAAGTCGCGAGTGATGCGATTTCTGCTGGAGTTACTGATTATCTACAAAAAGAGCCCGGAGCTGAGCAGTATACCGTCTTAGCGAATCGAATCCGTAATGCCGTCGATCGATCGCGGGCACGAGCTGAACAGCAACGTCAACTTGATGCGATCGAAACAGCACGTGAAGGCATCAGTATCCTCAACGAAAACCGCCGCTTTATCTACGCGAATCAAGCGTACGCCGATCTCTACGGGTACAGTTCTGACGAACTCATCGGCGAGAGTTGGGAACTGTTGTATCGCAACGAAGATCGCGAAAAAATCCGGACTGAAATCTTGCCAACTGTTGATTCTGAAGGATACTGGAGTGGAGAGACAATCGGCCTTCGAGCCGATGGAGAGACGTTTATTGAGGATCATGCGCTCGCGTTGACTGACAGCGACGAACTCATTTGTACGGTTCGTGATGCGACAACTGAAACTGAACAGGCACAAGAACTCGAGGAAGCACGAGCTCGTCTTGAAGCCTTGTTCGAACATTCGCCAGATATGATCAATATACACGATTCGGATGGCATTATCTGTGATGTAAACCAGCGCTTCTGCGAGGAACTCGGCTATGATGAATCAGAAATTTCCGGCGAGGGCGTGTGGACCGTCGATCCGAATATCGATCCAGAGGATCTCCGTGCACGGTTAGCAGCAACAGAAACCGGTGAACGGTTCCGAGCTGAGACACAATTCCAGCGGCATGATGGATCGACGATCCCTGTCGAAGTCCACGTTGTGCGGCTTGATTTGGCTGACAACGATCGGTTCGTAGTGCTCTCTCGTGATATTACCGAGCAGAAAGCTCGTGAGCAGGAACTTGCTCAGCTCACGGAACGTTATCAAGCATTTATTGAGCACTCTTCGGATATTCTCTCTGTCGTCGATGAGACTGGGGAAATGCAGTTTATGAGCCCTGCCGCCGAGCACCTATTCGGCTACTCGCCGGGAGACTTAGAGGGCGAAAACGCCTTCGACTATTTCCATCCCGATGACCGAAAACGCGTTTCTAAAGCGTTCTACGAGATGATCGAGCAGTCTGGTTCGGTGACGGAACGGGTTGAGTATCGATTTCGGCATGCGGATGGGTCGTGGATGTGGGTCGAGACTATCGGGAGCAATGAGACGGGAACATCGATTGATGGCTATGTACTGACGACGCGGGATATCTCTCAGCAAAAGGAACGCGAACAGCAGTTACAAGCCCTCCACGGGACGGCGTACGAGCTGCTGGCCGCGGACTCGCGTGAGGAAATCGCCGCGATTGGTGTTGAAGCTGCTCGTGATATCATCGGGTTGGATGCAAACGTCTGCAACCTCTATGACGCTGATCGGGATCTGTTAGTACCGGTGAGCAGCACGTCGGAGGCTGACGATCTTATCGGCGACCCGCCGGCGTTCTCTCAGGGGGACAGTATCGCGTGGCGGGTTTTTGAACACGGAGAGGCACAAGCGATCGACGATATACGGACCGATCCAGACGTATACAATGCGGAGACACCGATCCGGAGTGAACTCCATCTTCCCCTTGACGACCATGGAATTCTGGTTGCAGGGTCGCCAACTGAATCTGCATTTGATGAGGAAGATCTCGTCCTTGGAAAGTTGCTTGCAAGGGGAATTACAGTTGCGTTGGATACCCTCAAGCAGACAGAGCAGCTCCAGAACCGCGAGGCTGAGTTAGCCCAGCAAAACGAACGTCTTGAACAGTTTGCCAGTTTCGTCTCACACGACTTACAGAACCCGCTGGCCGTCGCAGAGGGCTATCTCGAACTTGCCCGAGAAGATTGCGAAAGCGATCATCTTGACACTGTTGCCGAAACTCACGACCGAATGCGTGCCCTGATCGATGATCTTCTCACGCTGGCGCGTGATACCGATCCGGTCGGAAATCAAACGTCAGTATCGCTTAACGATCTCAGTATGGAGTCGTGGGATCACATCAATACAGAACATGCAACACTGGAGAACCGCATTGCGAAACACATCCAAGCCGATCGAAGTCAACTCAAGCGGCTCCTGGTAAACCTCTTTCAGAACGCCGTCGAACACGGTGGAGACGACGTAACCGTTACTGTAGGTAGCCTTCCAGACGGGTTCTACGTGGAAGACGATGGCAGTGGTATTCCGGCTGACGAGCAGGCGGATGTCTTCGAATCCGGATACTCAACGACGACAGATGGGACCGGATTGGGGCTAGCAATTGTAAGCGAAGTCGTTGAGGCCCACGACTGGAACATCCACGTCACCGAGGGCTCCAATGGCGGGGCCCGGTTTGAGATCACTGATGACCAACTCGGCGGTTAAGGGGCCTCAGTCTCAAAATTCTACTGTGTAGCCGTTGTCACGAAGTGCCTCAACAAGTTCATCTCCGGGCGATATTTTGAACTCGTGAAATGAGTTATCCGGGCTATCTGCCGAATAAAGCTCTGAGTTGATATTCTCTGGAATCTCATTCTGATGGGTATCTTCTTGAACGATGACCGGTTGACTGGGGATGTGGGTGGAACTACTACGTTCTGTCATTCAGATGTACCCAATTGCAACCATCAGGGTATTTGTATTCCGATTTCCGCTTCTATACGTCGCACACCGATACTCTGAAACGGCTCTGTTGAAATCCTCAGCAGGTGACACCATTTGATCCGGTTGCGGTCAATACAGGCGAATCAGATACCGAGATCGGTCATCACAGAAAGATAGAGGAGTCTATCAGTTGTTTAAGTGCCATGGCCGGTACCGGTGGATCGGTTAAGATACGGCCTGCTATACCGCTTCAGCGCGGTCGCTGATGGCCTTGAATATCTGCGGAACAAACATCTTGGCGAGCGGTGACAGCTCGTAAACCCGCGTCTGTCCGTCACGGAATTTACCGACGAGACCCGCATCTTCCAGTGTGTTAAGGTGGTGGTACAGGTCGTTCTGGCGTCGATCAAGTAAGTCTGCAAGCTCTCCACTTCCGATCTGGCCCTCCTGAGCCAGTAGATACAGGAGCGTGAATCTGGTCGATTCGCCCATCGCCTTGAATCGCTCCGCCTCTCGTTCGAGGTCGAGAGAATTGTTGAGTAGTTCCGATTCGATTCGGTCGTATCCCTCTGGACGGGTTTCAACGGCCTCTTCTCGCTCATCTCTCACTCGTTCACGTTCACTCATACGTACTCGTTGAGAAGCGAGACAAATATACTTAATCGTTGTTAAGACATCTGAGAAACAGTATTGATATGATGGGAGGGCTTCGAGACGATGATAACGCAATGTCTAAAGAAAGTCCGTGGAGAGACACTCGAAATCCCAGTTCGGATGCACCGTGATCTTCCAGACCACGATGCTATCAAGACGGTCACGATCAAGAAAGAGCCTACAGGTGCGTGGTTCGTCTCGTTCTGTATCGAGACGGTCAAACCCGACAAGCCGGATATCGAAACGATCGATTCGAAGGACACTATTGGGATCGATCTCGGGATCATCAACCTCATTCGCGATTCTGACGGGCGAAGTGTTGGTCGACTCGACCTCTCTGATGACCGTGAGCGATTAGAACGTGAACAGCGTGCCCTGTCGCGAAAACAGAATGGGTCTAACAACTGGGAGAAGCAGCGGCGTGTAGTAGCGGAGATTCATGAGACGATGTCGGACAAAAAGCGCGATCTGAAACACAAGCTGGCACACTTCTATACGACGCGATATGATGCCGTGTTCCTTGAAGATCTGAACGTGAAATCAATGCTAGAAGGCCCGCAGAACGCACGGAACAAGGCTGAGGTTGGTTGGCGTGGGCTTCTCGAAATCTTCCAGCACCACGGCGAGAAACACGGCTGTCATGTCGTGGAAGTAGATTCACACGGAACCTCGAAAGAGTGTGCGGCGTGTGGCGTTGAGACGCCAAAGCCGGTGTGGGTGCGAGAGCATTCGTGTCCTGCCTGCGGATACACTGCAGGTCGTGATGAGAACGCATCGTTTGTGATCCAGAAGCGTGGTTTGTCAGAACTAGGAGTGGGACACTCCGAAGGAACGCCTGCGGAGACTGGGACCGCTACGCTGACCACGTTCACCAATTCTGGTGGCACGGTCAGTGCACGTCCCGTCGTCGAAACAGGAAGCCCCACCCTCAAGGAACCCGCGAAAGCGGGTGAGTAGGGTGGGGTAGTTCACGGTTCTTTTCAGAGGAGACCGAGACCAACGTGGAAGACCCTCCGATACCACCCCCTCGACGACCGCGCAGTCGAAGAGTTTTGCCTCAGTATTAACCAACGACCTCCCTTGACAGCAATTTTGTTGGTTAACTATCTCGCTTCCCGATGTCGGTTGGGTCCGTGCTCGTCGTGGTCGTAGTACGTCTGTAGCAGGTCTATAACCGCTCCGAGCAGCACCACGGACCACTCGCGCGTCGACAGTCTGTTGCCGCCCGCGCTCCTTCCTTTCGACACGATGCGTCGACCGGATCACTACGGTGGAGCGCTCTTCACGTACGCGTCGGTCGGGTTCGTGGCAACCGCCCTCGGCGGCGTCGAGTTGGCGATCGCCGGCGACGCCGTCGCGATCAGTGTGTTCGGTTCGTCGTCGGTGTCATGATCGTCGGCGGCCACTTTCTGGCAGACATGTCTACGCCGATGGGAATCTGCCGGTTCGAGCCACTCGGAGACGACACATTCGCGAAGTCGGAGTATGCGCTCGTATCTCGATCCTAACGGGAAAGTTTATTTTATGTTGGCCCATTACACCAACATAGGTAGCACAGATGGGATCAACGGTCATCTACAAAGACGAGGACACGTTCGACGACGGTTCCCGATACGAGATGATCGCGACCGGTGTCCCACAAAGCGACGACTACCCCGAGGGGGTCAAATACCGATTTCAGTATATGGCTGAAGATGGTCGGACCCTCCTGCGGTTCGACAACTTTCCGGACCATCCCAAGGTCGATCGCCACCACTACCACACGACCGATGGCGTTTTCGACGACATCGAATACACTGGTCTCAAAGCCCACGTCCAGAAGTTCTATACCGAGATGGACGACCGCTGTGAGAGGTGACCCACCATGCCCGACGAACCCACCACCAACACGACCGACGACACCGACGACGTCAACAGCACCGGCTCCGGCGACGAGGAGATTGTGATGGACGACGCCGAAGCCGAGGCAGGCTTCCTCGAGGACCGAGACCCTGAGGACTACCCCTCGGTGCTCCGTATCACGTCTGACTCCGAACAGGCGCACCAACAGGATGCGATCGACCGGCTGGAGCGCTGGGAAGCTGGCGAAGAGGTGCCGCACGTCATCAACTTCCAGAATCCGAGCGACCTCCGAGCACTCCTCACCGATCGACGCGTCGAGCTCCTCCGGAGTATCATGGCCGAGCGCCCGGACAGCATCCGCCAGCTGGCCGACCGCCTCGACCGTGACGTCAAGACTGTCCACGACGACCTCCAAGTGCTCGCCGAGTACGATATCGTCCACTTCGAACAGGCTGGGCGGTCGAAGCGCGCATTCGTGCCATACGACTCCATCGAAGTCAATCTCGAGATCTCGACACCGCGCTCTGCTGACGACGCTGCGCCCGCGTGAGTTCCTCGCTGAGGAGGTAGAGTTCTCTGTAGAGGAGGCCGAGACCAACGTCGAAGCCCCTCTCGATGCCAGACCCCCTCGACGACCGCGCCGTCGAAGAGTTTCGCCTCAGTATTAACCAACACTGGGGCACTTAATAGCAAGTTTGTTGGTTAACTATCTCACTTCCCAATGTCGGTTGCTCCCGTGCTCGTCGTGGTCGTAGGACGTCCGTAGCCGGTCTATGACCGCTCCGAGCAGCACCACGGATCACTCGCGCGTCGACAGTCTGTTGCCGCCCGCGCTCTTTCCCCAGACACGAAGGGCCACGAACACCACACCGCAGCCAGTGATCTCGACGATGGCGAGTTTCTCGAGATGGAGGACCGGCTTGTCGAGTTCTGGGCGAGGGCGGACGAATACGGGGACACCGTCGACGGCGACCCACTCCGGCCACACTGATCGAACACCACCCGCACCAATACCCACACTATGACCACACTCCACATCACCGTCGGCGACCTGAGCCAACTGCGGTTGCTCGTCGCTTGGATGCGAGTACCAGAAATAGGATTGGAGACAGTAGTTCTCGTCGAAATTATCAACACCTAAGATATCGACGCTCCCTGCGAAATCCTCGACGACTCCGTGTAACGCGACCGGGGAGACGTCTTCATCCGGAGCCATCGTCACTAGCTCGTCGACGCCCGCGTCGACACGGTGTGACCCCCAGCCTAGCATTCCGGCTTCGGTTTCGAGCGCGAGGTGGAACGTCCGCGCTCCGTCGTCCGCATTCCGGAGCTCGACGCTCACCTCACTGAGGGATCCACCAGACGTGAACGGGGCGATACAGCCGGAGAACCCTGACAACACCGTGGTCGCGGCGAGGAGGGTATGGCGGCGTTGCACATATCCGACTACATTCGGCCGTAGTAAGTATGTCAACTGTATTGAACGAATCAAGCCAGAATATATCATCTTTTGAGGATTTCAACAGAGCCAAAGAAGAGGATATCAGTAGTGATGACAAACACCGCTAGATTGATATCCTCCTCGCCATTTACGCTGTTAATTTATATCATATAGCACACATATATCGGTGGTCCCTGTTTAGGCGTTTTTAATGCCCGACTACGATAGTTTTGAAGAGTTTGTAGAACGCCTCCAAGAGATTGAGTCGATGGGTTATGTGGAAACACATAGAGCAGGAAATACTGGTATTGGGAAGACGCTCGAAGATCTACTAGGGATTGAAGAGAACAATATTCCCGGGCCTGATGCAGCTGGTGTCGAGCTGAAGTCGGCTCGTAGGAATTCGGGTAGTATGATGACGTTGTTCACAAAAGAACCACCCCGAGGGAGTCGTGAACTGTGGGCGTCATCGTTGGTGGAAACATATGGCTATGAAGACGATGATGGAAGACCTGCTCTGAAAATCACACTACACGTTGATGAGTTCAACAACCAGGGGTTCCGTACTGTAACGGACGAGAACGGAGTACACATAGAACATGAAGACGATGGTGTGATTGCTACCTACCCGCTCGACTACCTTCGGGACGCATACGAGGAGAAATTCCCTGAAGTGGTTCTTGTGGAAGCAGACACGCAAACCATCGATGGGGACGAATACTTCTGGTTCAACGAAGGGTACTATCTAGAAGGGTTCAACGGCGAGGAATTCTTGAACTTGATTCGAGAGTCAATTATCAAGATCGACCTGCGAATGCACCTACGGGATTCAGGAGGCGCACGTAACCACGGAACGGCATTCCGAATCAAGGACACAAGCAAACTCGACAGAGCGTTTGAAACCCGATCCCAACTTATCGATGGCATCGGAAGGGACGCAACCGTTACCGAAAACGCACAACAAGGACTCTCTGATTTCTAGGGTGCTCGGAGGATAACGATATTCTCGTTCGCCATTAGATCACCTTTAGTCCCCTCAACATTTTCTGGTGCGTTTTCCCATGGAAGTGTCTTGTTGGGGATCTCCCGAGGAAGATTCATATCAAATTCGTATCCGAGGGATTCGCACAACTCTCGGGTAATGAGGTGCGTTGGGATGTTTACTCGGCTCATCGTCCGATTAGCAACAACCCACGCTACTGGCTGACCACTTTTTGTAATTTCGCCGACCTGCTCCATCACAGCATAGTAATCTCGGAAGAAATCAACGGCGTCATCTGCCCTCCCATCTTTTTCTCGGAGAGTGTCAAGCGTTGCTTCGAGAGTCGGTGAGTAGTCTTCTAAGTCGGACATGGATTCGAGGATGTCATACCGCCCTCCAAGCCCCGTTTTGTCCACGTCTTTCATCTCGTCGTAAGTCACCTTTCCAGTCAACAACGCAGGGTCTTGTGAGAACTGACCGTAAGCGACCGTAGTTTGGTGGTCGCCGTATGGAGGCGAGGTTATGACAATGTCCGCTTTATTCTCACCTACGTCCTCGACAGCAGTTCGGGAGTCGGAGTAATGGATTGTCGTGTCGAGGGTGTGGTCCACACGGTTACTGTACTCCCGCATCTTCTCCATATTCTGCTTCAGTTTCTTCTTGAAGATAGCCTCTACATCGGGATTGTGGTCGGTTCGGTCTTCCTCGGAGAGTCTGTAACGCTTGTATTCACCGTTTCGTTGGTAGGAGGTCTTGCGAGTCGTGTGAGACAAGACGAGACGGAAGAACCGGGCGTACTCCGTACCGAACTTGTCCTCAATGGTATCGATGCGGTCTCGAAGTACGGCTAACTCGTGGAGTTGTGGTTCCGGAAACCACCCATCTCGGACATCTGGCATTTCTAACCACTCGACTTCACCTGCCTGTTCATACTCGTCACGGACGTCTAGGAGATCGGGAGAAAGACCATCAACTAACGCATCTCGTGCTTCGCTCAGGCTACCACGCTCCAGTGGAATTGCTTTCGCCTCGGAGAGCATCACAGCAAACGGATTGATATCGTTTCCTTCAGCGTTCAACCCATGAAGTCGTCCTTCGACGGCAGTCGTCCCGCTCCCACTGAATGGGTCATATACAAGATCACCTTCTTCGATTATCCCTTGATCTTTGTAGTGTCCAAGAAGAGTATCGGGTATCTTGGGAACCATCCGAGCAGGGTAGTTGTGAAGGCCGTGAGTGAGATACTGTGTGTCGGTGCCTTCAAAAGTCCAGTTTATATCCTCTAACTCATCCACGCCGCCAGATGCAGATAAAGTAGTCTGTCGGTGATCTCGTCCCATTACCTGTACCTACCTACTGAACGCTCATAGTTGATTCTGTTCATGTGTACTTTATACCGTAAATCCACATTGTAAATGCAGGATATTAATACCCACCGGCATAGCCTCACCAAATAGTGGTGCGCTTCAACGAGTGCGATACAGCGATTCTCAATCACCTCCAAGAGGGTCGTGTGACATCAGCGTACCTTGAAACTGAAATCGAGTGGTCAAGATCCTATATCACTCAACGGCTTAAGCGACTGGAAGAACATGAGGTCGTTCGAAATCTGGGAGACACTGGTCTGTATGAACTGGCTGTAGATGAGCTTGACCTGGACTCAAGTTAGTTTGTAGACGAGCGTGTCATAGAACTCTTCACATACTATGGTCAGTTTGAGTACTATTATAGCAGGTTACTTGCTTAGATACGCGTGCACTAGGTGCACAACGTTTAGAACCGGTTAGAGTGTGCCCTTTCGTTTCCGAATAATGATTTCTCGCACCCGTTCAACGTGGTTCGTCTCGGATTGAACGAATGCTGTGAGGATGGCTTCGACGATCTCGGAGCGGCTGACTCCGAGATCGTCACACTCAGCGACCAGTTCATCCACTTCTCGCACGATCTCCTCGTCAACAGCGACTCCAAACTTCTCTTTCGCCATAGCTACAACAAGCTAAGAACAGCGTGCACCAAGTGTACGGCGCTTCCAATTCGTTACAGCTGATTCAGCAAATCATGAGACC
>NZ_JANHDL010000009.1 GCF_024494655.1 Halorubrum laminariae
TACTACCACGACTACGGCCCCGCACGCGGCGAGTTCGTCGACAACTTCTTCCAAGTCGTCGACTGGACCGAGCCCGCCGCACGCTACGAACAGGCCGTCGAACTCTTCGAGTAACTGGGCCCCGCGCGCTTCAACTGCGCGAGGTGCGCGTCGAGTTCCGTATTTTTTGCACTGTCTGAGAAGCGATGCCTCTCGGTGAACGTGTGTCAGTACCGGACTGAGCAGCGGCGAGGTCGTCGCCGGAGGAGAACTGCTGACAGCCGCCGAACGGAGAGCGTTACTCGTCGACGGTGACCTGTTCGATTTCGACGGTGTCGCGCGGTTCGTCTCGGCGGTCGGTGGGAAGGGAGCCAATCTTCTCGACGACATCCATCCCGTCGATCACCTGCCCGAAGACGGCGTGTTTTCCGTCGAGGTGCGGCGTGGCGTCGAGCGTGACGAAGAACTGCGAACCGTTGGTGTTCGGACCGGAGTTCGCCATCGAGAGGATTCCCGGACCGTCGTGGGTCAACTCGTCGTGGAATTCGTCGTCGAACTGATACCCCGGGCCGCCGCGACCGCTCTCCTGCGGGTCGCCGCCTTGGATCATGAAGTCGTCAATGATGCGGTGGAAGACGTTACCCTCGTACAGTGAGTCGCCTCGTGTCTCGCCCGACTCGGGGTCCTCCCAAGTGTTGGTGTCGCGAGCGGGCTCGGCGTCCGCGGCGGGATCGTGACGCGCCAACCCGAGGAAGTTTCCGACCGTCTTCGGCGCGCGGTCGGCAAACAGTTCGATGACAACATCGCCGTGGTTCGTGTGAAGCGTTACCTGCGGATTGTCCGGATTGGAAACGTCTCGTGCCATATCTCCGCGAAGGAACGCACGCCGGAAAACCCTACCCATGTCGACGAACTCGGTAGAGCGTGTGGATCGCGATCACCCCGCACGCTCTGCTTTTCGATTTAGAGCCTCTCTCCGGATTTCCGGTTCACGAAATACGGTAGAAGAGCCGGAGGAGAGGATTGTGAACCACGGTCCTTCCGCTTCGCTCCACTCCCTGATTCAAACCCTCCCGCGGCTCTCTGACTCACTTCGTTCCGTCAGAAGAGCCGGAGGAGGGATTTGAACCCTCGACCTATTCCTTACGAAGGAATCGCTCTGCCAGCTGAGCTACCCCGGCACGCATGTGACCATTCCCGAACGGAAAAATAAGGGTTCCGAAACGGTGGCGGCAGCGCGTGTCCGGTCAACGTGGAGCAGAACCACTGTTCCGGCCGATCAGCAGACACTCGATATCCATACGTTTCGAAATACCTGTTGTATCACTACATACGAGTAGGTATATAGAAAATAGTTCGTATGATATAAGGAAAAAGCATAAATATGTGGTCGGGTTTCTATCGAAGTATGATAACACCGAACGCGTGCCGCGATGGCGGGGATCGACTCCCTCGTCGGTGCTTGCCCGGTCAGAGCCCGTACCGGGCGTCGACGACCCGCGTCGATCGCACCCCCCACGGCGATCCGACGCGCCACTCTCCCCAGCGAGTGATCCGCCACGGCGACCACGTGGCCAACGCTACCGGCGTGTCAAGCGCATAATCGCCTCTGACCTCGACCGGCCACGAGGCCGTGGACTCTTGTCATGTGACGGGCCCGATGCCGCACCGACCCGCGATACTCTCGGGCGGGCGGCGACCATGCCTTTGCCACACCGCCTATCCGCACTGCCGCCCTACACTCGAATGCTTCTCACATCCGCGTGAGTCTGACATCCAGACAGACGTTGTACTCGTGTGGCGCGTACGAACGGACGAGACGCTCCGTTTCCACGTCGACCGCGTACTCGTCGCCGGCGGCAGCGCGGATCGCCTCCGTCCCCGGACCGAACGGGTCGTCCTCGTGTTGGATGTCGTAGTAGTGAAGGGCGCACTCGTCACCGGCCAGCGCGACCGCCGTATCGAGGAATTCGTCGGCGGAGTGCGGGAGATTCATCACGAGTCGGTCGGCCGTGTCGGCGTACTCCGTCGTCGTCTCGCGTACGTCACCGGCAATCGCGGTCACTCGATCGGCGACGCCGTTGCGTTCGGCGTTTGCGCGGAGGTACTCGATCGCCGTCGAGTTCAGGTCGCAGGCGACGACGTCTGCACCGCGGCTCGCCATCGGAACCGCGTACGGACCGACTCCGGCGAACATGTCGACGACCGTTTCGCCCGCGTCGACCTGCGTCACCACGCGGTGGCGCTCCGTGGCCAGCCGCGGCGAGAAGTAGACCTCGGCGACATCGAGTGCGAACGCGTGGCCGTACTCGCGGTGGACCGTCTCGGTACCGTTCCCGGCGAGCACGTCCCACTGCCGAACGCGGAGCTCTCCCTCGATGGGCGATGCGCGATTGAGCACGGTCTCACAGAGGAGATCGGAGGCCATCACGGCCTCGGCGATCGCGGCGGCCCTATCGGGGTCGTCCTCGTCGACGATGACGATATCTCCCAGTCGCTCCAGCGAGGGCTCGAAGCCGAGAATCTCGGCGGGCGTCTTCGGGCGGTCGCGCTCGGCGGCATCGCGCATCTCGATCTGCTCTGCGAGGTCGCTCGGAACTCGCTCCGGGTCCGAGACCGGAATATAGATCGTGTTGCCGTCGACGGCGATTTCGTGGTCGCTGTCGAGCGCGTCGGCGTCGGCGAGCCGCTCGCGGACGTGCTCGCCGCGCTCGCGCGCGACCGCGACGCATGGAACGCTCATTGCTCCAACGAGACTCGATGCGGCATAAACACTAACGCTTCCTACCCGAGGACTCCACCGACGCTTCGTTACTCACCGATAATCATCGATTCTCCCGCTGTTCGACCCTTGTCCAAGTAGTCGACTGGCGTAACAGAGACAGCACGGATTGCCGCTATTCGCCGCCTTCTCCAAAATCGACGCTAGTCCACCAACTCTGCCGGTGGGACGGCACCGTTATCCAGCAGTTCGCCGTCGAACGTGACCAGCGTCGCGTCGATATCTTCGGCAAGGGCGAGAAGAACGCAATCGAGCGTGTACAGTAACGTGTCTTGCTGAAGACTGTACGCCGCAATCTGGTCGCTGATTTCCGGTGCGTAGATGTCGACGTTCCCGTAGACATCGGTCAGTACCTCCTCAACGCGCTCCTGTTCCACGCGTTTCTTTTTCATCAACACCGATCGAATCTCCATGAGGTTGAGAATCGACGTACAGAATTCGTGACTCTCGTTCAGGAGTTCGGTCGCTACGTCGCCTCGACCCGGTTCGTCTGTGAGGCTGGCGACGAAAACGTTCGTGTCGACGAACACCTTCATCGACGTTCTCGTGTTTCGCGTACCGCCGCGACGGAGTCGACATCGACATCAGCCAGTCGTCCCGACAGCAGGTCGCCGAGCTTATCCCCTGATTCGTCGTCTCCATCGGTCTGTCTCGACCAATCCGGCGGCGTCGCGTAACTCCCCATACTGATGAGTACAGGAGATGATTATAAATCAGTTTGGCCGGTCGTGCGCTGTCCCTGATTCGGCGGCACTCGTGAGCGTTCGAGGGTGTTGCGTCCTACCGACTCTCCCGTTGCTCCACTTTGTTCAACTCGATCAACAGCCGGAAGATCGCTTTCACGAGGTTGGCGTCGACATCGAACCGCTCTGCGTTGTCGCCAGCGCGCTCCATCACGCGCTCCTCCTGTCCCTCGTCCGTCGTCGGGAGGTCTCGGTCGGCTTTCACCGCCGCCACGGTGTCGGCGACGTACGTCCGGCGGGCGATCAGTTCGACGATTTCGCGGTCGATATCTTCTATCTCGTGGCGCAGTTCGTCCAGACTCATCTCTTCGGGGGTGGGTGTGTCGCTCATGGGTTCACTCTCGGAGAACGGTCGCGCCGTCGTTTCTGGTCGTCGTTCGTCGCAGTGCACCGGGTCGGTCGCTCCACACATCAGCGACCGCGTCGAGGTCGGCATCGGGGGAAGTCGGGTCTGCGACGGCGACGACGCTCGGTCCGGTACCGGACAACGAGACCCCGGACGCGTGTGGCATCGCCTCGACCGCGGGGTCGGCGTCGAACCCGAGCGCGGCCGAGAAGGCGAGACCGTTGACCGTCATCGCCTCGGTGTACCGTCCGTCGAGCGCGAGGTCGGCGACGAGGTCGGCCATCGGAGCGACCGCTTCACAGCGATCCACGTCGGCGTCGGCAGTGTAGGCGCGCTCGGGCGGCGTCCACACGAGCACGTCCCAGTCGACGGAGGCGTGCGACCGGAGATCGTCGCTCTCGTTGTCAGTGACGGCGACGCCGCCGAGCATCGAAGCGGCGGCGTCGTCGAACGCGCCCGTGACCGTGACGCCGGCCTCGCGGGCGGCGCGAACGCCGAGTCGACAGCCCTCGAGACGGGTGACATCGACCGAGGGGTCGTCCGGATCGTCGCCGACCCCGAGTCCGAGCGCGTCACAGGTCGCGAGCACGGTCGCATTGGCGGCCGCGCTGGAGCTTTTCAGTCCCGCCGCGAGCGGCACGTCGCTGTCGGTGCGGACGGTGCCGCCCTCGTCGTCGCCCCAGCGGTCGACGGCGAGGGCGACGCAGCGCTCGATCAGGTCGGTGTCAGCGTCGGCGTCCTCGGCTATCGTCCCGTCGACGGCGTCGCTGTCGGGGTCGAGTTCGACCATCGCGCGCGTCTCGACGTCGATGCCGAACGCCGCGCCGGTGCCGGTCGCGAGCGCGTTCAACACGGTGCCGGCCCCAATCGCCGCCGCCCGTCCCTGCATGCACTCACGGCTCGCGAGCGCGAATAAAGAGGTAGCGATCACGGCGAGTCTCTCACAGGCTCTGTGCGTGTGCGTACCCGGCACGTCCCGCGCCGCTTTTCAGTCGTGCGCTCGGACCGGTTCGTATGTCAGCGCCTTCGCGAAGCGACGTTCCGCCGACGTCGATCGGGATCGACCTCCGGGAGGAGGGCGTCGTCGTCGAGTATCTCGACGGGCGGACGACCCTCTACCGCGGCGTTCCGGACGCCGTCGAGGGGTCCGTGACGGCCGGCCCGGGAAAAGAGACGCACGTCCTCGTCACTGACCCGACCGAGACCGAGGGCGTGATGACGTACGTCAACGATTACAACACGGACGATGAAATTCTGGAGGAATCGGGCGTCGGCCGCGTTATCGTCGAGGAAGGCGACCGCGACGAGGTGTTTCCCGGCGTTATCGTCGGCCGAACGGGGCAGCGTAACGAGGTGATCGCCGACCCCGAGATCGCCGGTGGCCGCGTGTTCGTCTTCGTCGAGGACGGCTGGACGGAGGGGAGCTACGAGATCGTCGAGGGGCCGGACGACGGGCTCGACGCGCACCGGTGAGCGGTGAGAGCAGTGAGAGCAGTGAGAGCGGTGAGAACGATCGACAGACGAAAGTCGCATCGGCGTCGACAACGTGTATGAGCGACGCCGACGAGACGGCGGTGGACACCGACGAGGCCGAACCGGAGACCGATCGCGACGAGGTCGTCAAAGCGAGCGACATCGGCGGCGACGGACCACCGATCGAGGAGAAGCCGTACAAGATCGTCTTCGAGGCCAACAAGTGCTTCGGCGCGGGCAAGTGCGCGGAGGTCGCGGACAACTGGGTGATGGACATCCAAAGCGGCATGGGGAAGCCGCGGTCCTACTACATCGGCGAGGACGAACTCGACGAGAACATCCGCGCTGCGGAGGTGTGTCCCGCGAAAAAAGACCAAGGCGTGATCCACGTCGTCGACCGGCGCACAGACGAGGAGATCGCGCCAGACCCGCACGGCGACGGGACGCTCTCGGTCGATTGGTAAGTCACTGACCGGTCGAATGGAGGTCGGTCGAATGGAGGCCGGTCGACTGGGCGACGGGCAGCCGGCGTCTTCGCCCGATCTTTCGAAAGGGGTTTGACCCCGCCGAGTGAACCCGAGACCGCGCGGGGGTGGCTGAGCTTGGCCAAAAGCGGCGGACTTAAGATCCGCTCCTGTAGAGGTTCGAGGGTTCGAATCCCTTCCCCCGCATTCCCGCTGCGAGCACTTCGCGAGCAGCGGGACTCGGCCCAGAGGGGATTCGAATCAGGGAGCGGGAGGTGAGCGAGTATCGCGAGCGAACGGGAGCGACCGTGGTTCGAATCCCTTCCCCCGCATCGCTGTCGCGAGCACCTCGCGAGCGACAGCGCTCGGATCGGAATGGATTCGAAACAGGGAACGAAGCGAGCGCAACGAGCGGAGTGAGTGAGGTTCGAATCCCTTCCCCCGCATCGCTGTCGCGAGCACCTCGCGAGTGGAGAGATTCCCTCAGTTAGATTCGAGTGACTTCGCCCACCTGACGAAGTTGTCGAAGGCGATCATCACGAGGGTGAAGAACACGACGAACACCCCGCCGTGTAGGAAGTCGAATTGTCCGGAGAACGCAAGCGATACGAAGAGGTATGCAGACAGTGCGGCGATGACTCCCGAAAAGTACATTCTCACGTGAGTGTTCATACGTCAGATACAACTTCGAGTGTCATGAATCCATCCGAGACATACTGACCATACCGTTCACGCGCGATCTGTATCGACCGGTCGATTCATTCGACGTTATACATTGGAAACGAATCTAACGGGACCGGCGGTCCGATTCGTGAGACGGCGAATCCGGAGGTATTTGTCCGGCGATCGCGTCCGGTCGCGTATGCGAACGCTCGTCTTCGACGGCCGAACCGGTGCCGCCGGCGACATGATCTGTGCCGCGCTGATCGCTGCCGGCGCTGATCCGGCCGTGCTGGATCCCGTTCCCGAGCGACTGCCGGTCCGGTACGAGGTGGGCAAGACGACGCGAAACGGGATACGGGCAACGACCGTCGACGTGCTCCTCGACGGTGAGGGAGGGGACCTCGACGCGTCGAACGACGACCACAAGCACGACGACCACGAGCACGACGGCCACGACTACGACGACCACGACCACACGCACGATCATGCCGAAGGCGCGGGCGTCACCCGGAACTACGCCGAGGTCGTTGCGCTCGTCGAATCGATGGAACTGCCCGAATCGGTCGAAGCGGTCGCGCTCGACGCCTTCGAACTGCTTGGCCGCGCCGAAGCGTCGGTCCACGGCACGGACTTGGACGAGACGCACTTCCACGAGGTGGGAGCGGACGACGCCATCGCGGACGTCGTCGGCGCGGCCCTCCTCCTCGACGACATCGACCCCGACCGCGTCGTGACCACGCCGGTCGCTACCGGGGACGGGGAGGTGACGATGGCCCACGGCGTCTATCCGCTTCCCGCGCCGGCGACGACGGAGATCGCGACTCGCGCGGACTTCGCGATCCGCGGCGGCCCCGTCGACACCGAACTCGACACCGAACTGCTGACGCCCACGGGCGCGGCGATTCTCGGCGCGATCGCCGAGGGCGTAGATGCGGTTCCGGACCTCGACATCGACGCCGCGGGGTACGGTGCCGGCGACGCGACGTTCCCGGAGCATCCGAACGTGCTGCGCGTCCTCGCCGGCGACGGGCGAGGTCCTGCCGCCGAGGTGGAGCGAGACCGGGACGCCGAGGGACTGGTCCGCGACGAGATCGCGGTGCTCGAAACGAACCTCGACGACGCTACTCCGGAGGTGCTCGGCGGGCTGCAGGAGACGCTCTCGCGGGTCGGTGCGAGAGACGTGACGGTCGTCCCGACGACGATGAAGAAGTCGCGCCCCGGTCACCTCGTGAAGGTGATCTGTCGTCCGAATGACGCCGAGGCGGTCGCGGAGGCGCTTGCTCGCGAAACGGGCACGCTCGGTGTCCGACAGTCGGGCGCGAGCCACCGATGGATCGCCGAGCGCGCGTTCGAGTCAGCGGTTATCTCCGTCGACGGGACGGACCACGAGGTATCGGTGAAGGTCGCGTCGACCGCCGACGGCGAGGTGTACGACGTAAGCGCCGAGTACGACGACGCGGCCGCCGTCGCTGAGAAGACGGGACTCCCGGTTCGAGAGGTGCTTCGACGCGCGGAGACGCAGGTCCACGCGGAAGTCGACGGCTGACCCGGGCGGACCGCTCCGGTAGGAGGCTGACTCAGGCGAGACGACAGGCCTATGACGGCCGCCCGACCAGTGAGACCTAACGCAGTTTCCATGATCGAGCGTATTCACACGTCTGAGGTCGAACCGGACGCGGACGAGGTCGCCATCGCCGGCCACGTCCACGAGATCCGCGATTTGGGTGGCCTCGTCTTCCTCATCGTCCGCGACCGCGAGGGACTCATCCAGATCGTCTTCAAAGAAGAGCGCGAGCCGGCCCTGTTCGAGGCGGTCCAAGATGTCGGAGCCGAAGATGTCGTTCGCGTCGTCGGGGAGCCGCTGGAAAGCGATCAGGCACCCGGCGGCGTCGAAATCGCTCCCACCGAGTACGAGGTCATCGACGAGGCAGGGTCTCCGCTTCCGCTGGAGATCTCGAAAGACATTGAGGTCGACCTCTCCACGCGGCTCGACAACCGCGCGCTCGACCTCCGGAAACCGGAGACGCTCGCTGTGTTCACGCTGCGTTCGAAGCTGATCACGGCGATGGAGGAGTGGTTCGACAACGAGGGGTTCGTCGATATCAAGACGCCGCTCATCTCGAAGGGCGGAGCCGAGGGCGGCGCGGAGCTGTTCCCCATCCTCTATTACAACAAGGACGCGTTCCTCTCGCAGAGCCCGCAGCTCTACAAGCAGATGCTGATGGCCTCCGGCTACGAGGCCGTCTATGAGACCGGCACCGCGTTCCGCGCCGAGGACTTCGCGACCTCCCGGCACGTCTCGGAGATCGCGATGTTCGATGTCGAACTCGCGTACATCGACAACCACGACGACGTGATGGACGTACAAGAGGAGTCGCTCCGGTACGCGCTCCGCGCGGTCGCAGACGAGGCCGAGCGCGAACTGGACCTGCTCGACGTCGACCTCGACGCACCGGAAGAAGACTTTCCGCGGATCACCTTCGATGAGGCGCTCGACATCTTAGAGACCGAGTTCGGCCACTTCCCGGATGATCCGACCGATCTCGACACGAAAGGCGAGAAGCTGCTCGGCGAACACTTCGAAGAGCAGGGCCATCCCGCCTTCTTCGTCGTCGGCTACCCCGACGAGAAGTTCTACTACATGCAGGATGTCGAGGGCGACGACATCGCCTCCCGGAAGTTCGACCTCATTTACAAGGGACAGGAACTGTCTTCGGGCGGTCAGCGCGAACACAACGTCGATCGGATGGTCGAGGTCATGGAAGCGGAGGGCGTCGAGACAGCCAACTTCGAGTTCTACATCGAGGCTCTGAGTTACGGGACGCCGCCGCACGGCGGCTATGGACTCGGCATCGATCGGCTCGTCCAGCAGGTCGCCGGTCTCTCGAACATCAAGGAAGCGATCATGTTCCCGCGAGACCCGAACCGGCTGGAACCGTAGCTAGGAGGTGACGGAGAGTCCGTAGAACGTCGAAGCGCGCGTCTCAGATCTTGTTTTCGGCATCGTCGGCGAGCTCTTTCATCCGCTTACCGACGCGGCCCGCAGGCGAGAACTCGTCTTCGCTCATCGCGTTCGCGAGGGCGTTACCGAGTACGAACACGGCGTGTTTGTGCTCGCTCTTCGACTTGTGGACGTGCGACGGGTCGACGTCGAGTTCGTCGTACGGATCGAAAAGCGAACTGTCGACTGTTTCGTGGTCACGGAAGTGCTCCATGATCGTCACCATTTCTTCGTGAAGTTCGAGTAGCTCGTCTTTGTGCATACCCGAAAATACGGGTCCTTGCCCCTTTAAGCGTTGTTGAGGGGGTCACGCACGGTTTTGTCGGTCCGCAGCGCGTCCGCTCGGAGGCACATCGTGAAACGGGCTCGCCGTCGGTCAGAACACGTACTCGTCTTCGTGACCCATCATCCCCCCGTCCTCGAAGCCGCTCGACTCCTCGTCGTCGCGGGGGCCGCTCGTCTTGTACGCCTTGATTCCCGTTGAAAGCAATTCCTCGACCGCCTCCTCTCGATTGAGGAACTCTCCCTCTTCCACCATCTGGGCGATCTGCATCTCCAGATGCTCCGGCACGGTTATCTCCACTCGTGGCATTTGCTATTCGGGAGTAACGGCAACGTGTATATAAATGTGGCGTCGAGGGTGTGGAGATGAGAAACCAAATTTTGAAATTTTTGAACACTATTTGAGTAGTACTAATTTCAGTTTCTATTCACGGGATTAATGTACGAGTTCGTATGTGTTATGTACATGATAATAGCGGATCCGATCGCGAGCGACACCGATAGGTGTCCGCACCGCCGATCACGCGTATGACCGACTCCGCGGCCGGCGGCGTGACGGATCTCACAGGTCTCTATCGGGAGTACGGCGACAGTCGGCTTCCGCCCGGACAACGGAAAACCGATCGCTTCCCGGTGCTCTCGAAAGGAGAGACGCCAGCGTGGGACGCGAATTCGTTCGCCTTCGAGGTGTGGGGTGCCGTCGACGAACCGCTGTCGTTCTCACTCGCGGAGTTTCGCGACCTCCCGGCTGTCACGCAGCGACAGGACTTCCACTGTGTCACCGGATGGAGCAAGTTCGACTGTACGTTCACCGGCGTCGAATTCGCAGAGATCGCTGAACGTGCCAGACTCGACGACGGCGTCGAACACGTCCTGTTCCACGCGCTCGATGGTTACACGACGAACCTCTCGCTCGACGAGTGCACCGAGCCCGGCATGCTGTTCGCGTACGGCTACGACGGCGGCGACCTCCCCGCAGACCACGGCGGGCCGATCCGGGCCGTCACGCCCCACAAGTACGCGTACAAGGGCGCGAAGTGGGTCTCGGGCGTCGAGTTCTGCACCGAGAAGGAACTCGGCTACTGGGAGAAGCGCGGGTACAGCGACACCGCGAACCCGTGGAACGAAGAGCGATACAGCTAGCGAGTAACCGACCCCACCCTACTTCGCTCACCCTACCGGGTTCGCTCGTGGAGGGTGGGGGTTTGATGTGGGACTCGCCGTCAGTTGTCGCCGGGAAGGAAGGTCATTCCTCGCCCGTACCGAACGACCTTCGGGGTCAACATCCCCACCATTCGGGGGCCGGGCTACTGCGGCCCGTGATACCGGCGACGTGTGCGACGGTATCACTGGCTTCCAATACGGTGGCCCCCGAAAAAAGTATATCGAACGGCGAGTCAGTCAGCATCAACCACGTTGCCTGTTCCCCACCATGTCGGCTTCCTCTCCGGCCTCAAGGAGCGAGGCCGGAGGCTCCGCCTTGAAAGATGCTGTCGCGTGTCGGTTGACGAGACCGACGACTCCACCGATAGTCAGGATAAAGGTTCCGCGGCTCCGACTTCTCCGCAATGGAACGGGCGCGTTCGACGTCGTCGCCGTCGCTCGTCAGTCGCACGGTCGAAATCGACGCGCCGGCCTTCGCGGCGGTGTTCGACGCGCTCCCCGCACCGCGGACGACATGGAACGCTCCCGACGACGCGCTGGTTCTCGGCAGCGGAGCGGCGGCGACGCTGACGGGACGCGGTGCCGACCGCTTCGCCGACGTCCGCACCGCCGCCACCGACCTGTTCGACTCCGGCGACGTACACGCCGGCACCGAGGCCGCCCGTCCTCGCGTGTTCGGCGGCTTCGCGTTCCACGTGGGGAGCTGCGACGGCGACCCTTGGAAACCGTTTCCCGAGGCGCGATTCGTCCTCCCGCGCGTGCAGGTGACGTTCGCCGACAACGGCATCTGGCTGACGGTGAACGCGATCGGCGCGAATGCCTCCGTGGACGACGTTGAAGACCGGCTCGAAGCAGAGGCCGAGCGGATATCGGGGATCGACGCGACGGCGGAACGGCCGGCGCGTCCGGGTATAATTGCGAGTCACCGGACCACGAGCCGCGAGGCGTGGCGGACAGGAGTGGAGGCCGCGGTCGACCGCATCCGCGGCGGCGACTTACAGAAGGTCGTCCTCGCACAGGCACTTGAAGCGGAGCTGTCCGCCCCGTTCCCGCGTGCGGCGACGCTGGAGCGGCTCGCAGAAAAGTATCCGGACTGCCACCGATACTACTTCGAGCCCGACGGCGACGACCGCGGGAGCGCCTTCTTTGGCGCGACTCCAGAGCGGCTGGTCGCGCTTCGCGGCCGGACGGTCGAGACGGACGCGCTCGCCGGCACCACCGGTCGCGGCGAGACCCCAGAGGAAGACGAGTGGCTCTCGCGCGAACTGCTCGACGACGCCAAGAACGTCCACGAGCACCAGCTGGTGGCGGAGACGGTCTGCGACCAGCTCAAACCGTTCGCTGCGTCGATTTCGGCCGGCGACAGGCGAGTGCGACGACTCGCCACGGTGCAACACCTCCACACGCCGATCACCGCGGAACTCGACGACGACCGCCACGTCCTCGAACTGGTCGAGGCCCTCCACCCGACGCCCGCGGTCGGCGGGCTTCCGCCGGACCGCGCGCTCGACACCATCCGAGAGGCGGAGCCGTTCGACCGCGGCTGGTACGCCGCCCCGGTCGGCTGGATCGACGCCGCCGGCAACGGCGCGTTCGCGGTCGCGATACGCTCTGCGGTCGCGCGCCCCCGCCGCGCGACGCTTTTCGCTGGCGTCGGTCTCGTCGCCGACTCCGACCCGGACCGCGAGTGGGACGAGGTGCAGCTCAAGTACCGGCCGATTCTTGATGAGTTGGAGGACGTGAGCGACGGACGCGGAGAGAATCTGGGGACTGCAGAGGCGGCAGAGGTGACAGACGACACCTAGTCCGCTCCGGTCACTGGAACATCTTCAGCGGCTCCGCCTGCGAGCTCTCCTCGGTCGCCTGCCGCATCTGCTCTGCGAGTTGCTGTTTCGCGTCGCGGATCTCGGTCGCTTGGTCGACGAGGCCGTCAGTCGGCGTCTCGGTCCCGGCGATCGGGTCGATGCCGTCGCGAATGAGGATCCGGGCGGCCTCCGGGTCGGGGAACTTCGGGTCCGACTCGACGATGAGGCCGACGGCGTCGCGGCCGCGTTCCAGCGCCGCCGCGATCATCGCGCCGGTCGGCCCGGAGACGAGCCCCGACTCCGACGGGTCGTCGACCGCCGCCCGCGACAGCGCGTCGCCACCGTCACCGGTCGCGATCCCGTACAGCGCCGGCGGCTCCTCGCCCTTCTCGCGGCCGAGACCCGAGAGGAACACGGGGAACGTTTCGGTCTCGTCGAACCAGCTGTCGAGACAGTTCGCGACCTCGGTGGCGGCGTTTGGGTGGACCGGAACGTCGCTGCGGAGCGCGACGAGGTCGCGCTCGGGGTCGGCGTACAGCCGCACTGGGGCCGTCACCGCCGAATCGTCCTCGTGATACACCGCCACTCGTGGGAGGCCGTCGCAGTGGACGTTCGCGTAATGGACCATCTCGTGTTCGTCGATCATGTGATCGGTCGCTATCTTTCCGACGAGGCCGACGCCCGGGAACCCCTCGACGAGGGTGGGTTCGGACAGCGAGACATCGTCGTCGAGAACGGATATTCGCGCCATGCGCAACGGTACGATCGCGGCCGACCTAAAGATGGGGCCGACTCACCGATGCAGCCGATTCAGTCACAGGTGCGGGTCGATCCGTCCCGAAACCGTCTAACCGCCTGCCGCGAAACGACGGCCATGAACCCGCTCGACCGCTACGAGCCGCTCGTCGACGACGTCGACGCGTTCAGGGCGGCGTGCGACCGCCCGCTGCCGTCGGTCGTGCGCACGAACGGTATCGCCACCTCTCCGGAGCGCGTCCGCGAGGCGTTCGACGAGGAGGGAGTGGCGTATGAACCGGTCGACTGGCATGACGGGCTCTTCCGGCTCCCCGACGGGAACCCCGGCGGGAACTGGCCGTACGTCCACGGCTGGACCCACGGACAGGAGGAGGTCTCCGTGCTCCCGGGGATCGCGCTCGACCCGCAGCCCGGCGAGCGCGTCTGGGACGCCTGCGCCGCGCCGGGAAGCAAGACGACTCAGATAGCCGACGCGATGGACGATGAGGGGACTGTGGTCGCTAACGACAACAACCTCGGACGGCTCTCGGCGCTGCGACACAACGCCGAGCGACTCGGCGTGACGAACGCGATCGTCACGAATCAGGACGCGCGAAATTTCTCGTTGAAGCCGCTCGCGTTCGACGCGTTCGACCGGGCGCTCGTCGACGCCCCCTGCTCGTGTGAAGGCACCTGCCGGAAGAACCCCGACGTGCTCGACGAGTGGACGCTGGACCACGTCCACGGCGTCGCCGGGGTCCAGAAGGGGATCCTCGCGCGCGCCGTGCAGGCGACTCGTCCGGGGGGAACCGTCGTCTACTCGACGTGCACGTTCGCGCCCGAGGAGAACGAGGCGGTGCTCGACCACGTGCTCGCGAACGAGGACTGTGCGATCGTTGACTTCGACCTCCCGCTGGAGACCGCTCCGGGCGTCACCGAGTGGGAGGGGGAGACCTACGACGAGACGGTGACTCGGGCGAAGCGGATCTACCCGCACCACAACGACACGGGGGGGTTCTTTTGTGCGAAGCTGCGGGTGGGCGGCGATGGTGGCAGCGGCGACGACGACAGCGGCGGCGACGGTGGCGATAGCGGCGACAGCAACCGCACCGCCGGCGACGAGGAGGTGGCCGCGTGAGCGATCGCGACGCCGCTGGCGACGGAGAGTCAGGTCCCACCAACGTCGGCCAGCGATTCGATCGCCTCCCGAAGACCCCAGCAGACCGGGTGGTCGAGGGGCGCGCGAGCCGTGCTGAGGTCCTCGACTGGTTCGACAAGCGGTTCGGGATCGGCCCGAGCGTCTTGGAGGGCTACAGCTTCTGGGAGAAAGGCGCGGGGAAGATCTGGGTGTTCAACGGCGAGGCGACCGACCCGAGCGAGGTGGAGGCGATCGGGATGACGCTCCTCCGGACGCGACAGGAGCACTGGAAACCCACCGGTCGGGCGGCATCGCGGTTCGGCGCACACGCGACGCGAAACGTGATCGAGTTGGACCCCGCGCAGGCCGCCCGGTTCGCGGCCGGCGAGGATCAGGACCTCCGCGAGTGGGAGGGCGACTGGGGATACCTGATCGCGACCCACGAGATCGCCGGCGAACAGGTTCCGATCGGCGTCGGGCTCTACCTCTACGACGAGCTCCGCTCCGTTGTGCCGAAGGGGAGCCGAGCGGACCTCCCGGTCGTCGAGTGACAGCCGGGCGCGATGGGGAAGTCGGGGGCGGTCACTGGATCGTGATCGGCCTCGATCGGACAGTCACTCGCTCGGCTCCACCGTCAATCGTAAGATCGCGGGCGCGCCCGCAGCGAGCGCGGCGACGAGGTCCCGGTCGAGGTCGGCGGCCGCGCCGTCGCCGTCAACGAGAATCGTCCGCTCGTCGTCGGTGTACGCGCTCGTCCGACCGACCATGGACCGGTCGTCGAGGAGTGTCAGGTCGGGGTCGCCCCGGCCGACTATCGCGACCTCGTGAGTCGGATCGTCGAGCCCGACCGTCTCGTCGTCCGGCGCTCCCACCGCAATCCGCGCCGTGATCGTCGCGTCCGCGTCCTGACACGTCTCCCGGAACTCGGCGGAGAAGTCTCGCGGAGCGCGGTTGGCGTCGATGCCGACGATGCAGTCGCCCGCGGGCGTGAGCCAGTCGTCGGTGGTGAACTCGACGGTGCTCGCGTGCGCTGCGGTGACGTGTTCGTGACCGGTCGCCCGGACGACCTCGACGAGCGGGTCGTCATCATCGGCGGGGTCGTCGGCACCGACCGCGTCGTCGGTGTCTGCGTCGCTCATGGGCGTGGGTGGGCGACGCGGCGACAAGTGGCTACCGTCTCGGCTCCGGCTCGCGCGGCTCAGACGTCCGCACCCTCAGCGAGCGCGGGCACCAGTCGGACCGGGTTCTTCGCGAACACCCGGCGCATCAGGTCCTCGGAGACGTCGAGCGTGAGCACTTCCATCACGCCGACGTTCGGGTGCGCGTCAGGCGCGCCGGAGCCGAACAGCACGCGGTCGGGGTGCTCTAATATCCCGCGTTCGAGCACCTCGCGGTAGCGCACGGCCGTCGTGTCGACGTACAGCCGGTCGTGGTCACTGAGAAGGTCGAGAGTCTCGTTCATCAGGTCGGCGTCGAGCGGATGGCCGCCGAAGCTCCCAAGCACCACGGGGAAGTCGTAGCCGAGCAGCTCGGCCTCGACCGCCGTCGGCGGGAACCGCTTGCCCGCGTGGACGATGAGCGGGAGGTCCGCGTCCGCCAGCCGCGTCAGCACGTCTTCGTTCGGGAGCCCGTCGACGTGCGGTGCGAGCGTGAATCCGTGAAAGCGGTCGTCGTAGGAGTACTGCTCCACGTCATCCGGGCGAGTGTGGTGGTCCTCGCGCTCTGCGCGGAGATTCCGAACCACGGACAGCGGACCGGTCCCGGCGTCCCGCGGACCGTTGAGGCGGGCGAACGCGACGAAAGGCCGGTCGATGGAGAGGCGGGCGACGGCGTTGTTCGCGCGGAGATAGCTCCTCCCGGACGCGCGCTGGCCGGGGCTCGCGACGGCGCGGACGATCCCGGCCTGAAGCATCTCCCGTTCCAGCCGCTCCGGCGAGATGTCCCGACCGTGGGTCGCGACCGACGACTCGTCGGGATCGAGTGTCGCCCGAGTGTCGACGATCCGGAAGTCGTGTTCAAGCCCCAGCATGACGGGTGTCTACCGATCCCTCTCGGGCGATTCGGATGTGTCTATCGATCGCACGGAGATATCGCACTGTTTCGATCTCGACCACAGAGCCGCCGCAGTCGCGTCGACGGACCGGTCGATCCGGTCACGGTCCTGCGGTGGAAACGATCTTGATCACGTCGCCTTCCGACATTTCGTGGCCCTCGCCGATCCGGCGCGAGGAGCGCGCGTCGACCGCGTGGAGGTACCCCTCGCCGATGTCGGTGTGGACCGCGTACGCCAGATCTGGCGGCGTCGAGCCCGCGGGCAAGAGGAACGCGTCGGGGAGCACGTTCCCGGTACCGTCGGTCCACTTCGCTGCGTCCTGTACCGGGAACACCGTGATCTGATCGAGGCGGTCGTAGACGGCCGCGTTCAGCGCCGTCTGCACGCCCGTTCCGCCGTGAGCGGCCATCGCGTCGGCGAGCGCGTCGAGGCCCGCCCGCTGACTCTCGGAGACATCGCCGACGATCTCGAACGTCTCGTCGCCCGGGTCGTAGTCGACGACGCCGGCCTCGGCAGCGCGACGAAGGGCACGTTCGCCGTCCGCGGTCGCGGGGATCACGGGCTTGTCCGTCCCCTCGCGGATGCGATCGACCGCACCCTCGGGGGCGGCGTCGACCTTGTTGGCGACGACGACGATCGGCTTGGTCCGCCGGCGAACCGCCCGCGCCAACGCTTCGCGGTCGTCGCCGGTCCACGCCTTCGGATCGTCAGGATACTCCAGCCCGCGGAGCACCGTTGCCACGTCGCCCTCGCTCGCGCCGAATCCCGTGAGCATGTCAGTGAGCGCCGCCTCTATCTCGAAGTCCGGCGACCGCGACTTGCGCTCGACGCTCTCCCAGTTGCGGTCGACGATTCCCGTGAGCCACAGGTCCATCTCCCCCTCGATGAAGCTCACGTCGTCGAGCGGGTCGCGGCTTCCGGGCTCGACCGGCTCCCCCTCGGCGTTCGTCGCCCCAGAGGCATCGACGACGTTCACCACCACGTCGGCGTTCGTCAGCTCGTCGAGGAACTGGTTTCCGAGGCCTTTCCCCTCGTGTGCGCCCGGAACGAGTCCCGCTACGTCGAGGAGTTCGACCGGAACGTAGCGCTTCCCGTCGCGGCAGCGCTCGTTGCCGCACCGCTCGTCGCGGTCGAGACAGGGGCACTCGGTCCGGACGTGCGTCACGCCGCGGTTGGCGTCGATCGTCGTGAACGGGTAGTTCGCGATGTCGGCGTCCGCCATCGTCGCGGCGGTGAAAAGCGTCGACTTGCCGGCGTTCGGCTTCCCCGCCAGCGCGACCGTGATCATACGCGAGGCTCGCGGGCCTGCGAAAAGCGCCTTTCGGTCGTTGTCCGTCCGCCGAGGCGATTTGTCAGCCGCGGAATCCCGTTGTGCGACTGCGAACCGACGGCTATTCGAGTGACGCCCCCGGAGCGACGGGCGTGATAGCGATCGTCGTGAGTCGGGCCGACAGCGCCTCGGTACACATCGGAGAGCAGTTGCTCGCGGTCGGTGACTGGGCGTCTCACGAGGACGAGACGCGCCCCGATTCGGCCGGCGGCGGCCGGTACTACCGGACCGACGGGTTCGAACTCCGCGAGTTCGATGACCTCCACGTCGATCTGGACGACCCGACCGACGCGTTCGGTGCGGACGGCGAGAAGCCAGATTTTCTGGTGTTCGTCTCCAGACACTCGGGCGACAGCGGCGAGCTGCTGACCGCCCACGTCACCGGCAACTTCGGGCCAGCGCCGTACGGTGGGGAGGCGGAGACGCTCTCGCGGGCCGCGCCCGGCGCGGAAAAGCGCGTCGTCGCGGCGCTCGCGTCTCACGCGCCCTCCGGGTACGACGTGGGGATTGAGTGTACGCACCACGGACCCACCGACGTGAGCGTTCCGTCGCTGTTCGTCGAACTCGGGTCGGACGAGCCGCAGTGGACGGACTCGAACGCGGCCCGCGCCGTCGCGCGAGCGGTCCTCGACCTGCGGGGAACGGGGCCAGCCCTGCTCGCCGCAGCCTCCGACGAGGGAGGGATTGACCCTCAGCAGGGCGAGACAGATTTCCGGCAGGGCGAGACCGAACCCCGCCACGTCGTCGGCTTCGGCGGCGGCCACTACGCGCCGCGGTTCACCCGGATCGTCCGCGAGACGGCCTGGGCGGTCGGCCACGTCGGCGCTGACTGGCCCCTCGGCGAGATGGGCGCGCCCGACGCGAACCGGAACGTGATCGAACAGGCCTTCGAGCGGAGCCGAGCCGACCTCGCCGTGGTCGAGGGAGACCGCCCCGCCCTCAAGCAGGTGATCGCCGACCTCGGACACCGGGTCGTGAGCGAGACGTGGGTGCGGACGGTCGGCGATCGCCCCCTCGCGCTGGTGGAGCAGTTGGAGCGCGACCTCGCGACGGTCGACGCCGGGCTCCGGTTCGGCGATGTCACACCGGCCTCGGCGTCAGATTCCGACGCACTACAGATCTGCGAACTGCCGGCCGCGTTGCTGTCGCGGGCGCAGGGCGTGGACGCGGACGCGACGCGCGCGACGGTCGAGTCGAGTACCGTCGCCTTCGAGACCGAACAGGCCGGGACGCGAGCCGTCGGTCGCGCCGCGTTCGCGACAGACGCGGCGACGCCCGGCTACGCCGACCTCGTCGCCGAACTCGCGGCCGTGCTTGAACGTAGATACGACGAGGTCAAGTTCGAGTACGACAGCATCGTGGCCGCGGACGACGCGGCGGAAAGAGACTCGCCTGCCGACGCCGAACCGACGGTCGTCGTCGCCCGCGAGACGGCGTTCGATCCGGCGCTCGCCGCCGAGCGCGGCGTCCCGGAGGGACCGGCGTTCGGACGGCTCGCCGACGGCGACGCGGTCGAGGGTGACGGCGAGACGATCGAGCCGGCGGACGTGTCGCGGACGCGGGTTGATCGGTTCTCGATTCCGACCGACGGAGCCACCGACGACGGGCCCGCTGACGACGAAGCCGACGATCGTCACGCCTGATCGACGGATTCCGTCCGACTATCGTCAGACGATCGGGCAAAAATAAATACGTCCGGGTCGCAACCACACCACATAATGGATTCTATCGTAGAGGACGCCATCGACGAAGCCGAGGAGTCTCCGGACGACCCGGGGGGAGCCGACGCGGACGCCGGCGACGGTACGTCCGGGACGCCACCACAGACCGGGACGATGACCGACGACGAACTGCAGGATGTCCTCCAAGACCTTCAGACGAACATCACCGTCGTCGGCTGCGGCGGGGCCGGCGGTAACACCGTCAACCGGATGACCGAGGAGGGGATCCACGGCGCGAAGCTCGTCGCCGCCAACACCGACGTGCAACACCTCGTCAACATCGAGGCCGACACGAAGATCCTGATGGGTCAACAGAAGACGCAGGGTCGCGGCGCGGGCTCGCTCCCGCAGGTCGGTGAGGAGGCCGCAATCGAGTCGCAAGAGGAGATCCAAGATGCCATCGACGGCTCCGACATGGTGTTCGTCACGGCCGGACTCGGCGGGGGCACGGGCACCGGGTCGGCTCCGGTCGTCGCGAAGGCCGCCCGCGAGTCGGGCGCGCTCACCATCGCGATCGTCACGACCCCGTTCACCGCTGAGGGGGAGGTCCGCCGGACGAACGCCGAGGCCGGACTCGAACGCCTCCGCGACGTGAGCGACACCGTCATCGTCGTCCCCAACGACCGCCTGCTCGACGCGGTCGGGAAGCTCCCGGTCCGGCAGGCGTTCAAGGTGTCCGACGAGGTGCTGATGCGCTCGGTGAAGGGAATTACGGAGCTCATCACGATGCCCGGGCTGGTCAACCTCGACTTCGCCGACGTGCGCACCGTCATGGAGAAGGGCGGCGTCGCGATGATCGGCCTCGGCGAGTCCGACTCCGACTCGAAGGCGCAAGACTCGGTGAAGTCGGCGCTGCGCTCGCCGCTGCTCGATGTCGACATCTCCGGTGCGAACTCCGCGCTGGTGAACGTCACCGGCGGGCAGGACATGTCCATCGAGGAGGCTGAGGGCGTCGTCGAGGAGATCTACGACCGGATCGACCCCGACGCGCGGATCATCTGGGGCACATCCGTCGACGACGATCTGGAGGGCGAGATGCGGACGATGATCGTGGTGACGGGCGTCGAGTCGCCGCAGATATACGGACGGAACGGCGAAGCGCCGGAGGGCGCGGCCGACGTCGAAGACATCGACTACGTGGAGTGAACACATCGATTACGCGGAGTGAGTCGCCGCGCGGTCGGACCGACGACGAGTCCGACCGATCGGTCCGCATCAAAAGGTAAAAACCGTCTCGTCTCGAAGCCGCTCGTAACATGGACGTTCCGTACGACCTCAACAGCTACATTCGGGTGCTGAAGCTGGCGAGCACGCCGAGCACCGACGAGTTCCTACAGGTGTCGAAGATCGCCGGCGCGGGTATCCTCCTCATCGGGTTCATCGGCTTCCTGATGTTCGCGATCATGAGCCTCCTGCCGGGGGTCGGCGCGTAATGCCGATCTTCTCGGTCAAGACCACTGCGAGCCAGGAGCGGACCGTCGCCGACATGCTCGCCGAAAAGGAGATGCCGGAGATCCAGGCGGTCATCGCCCCCGACCAGCTCACGAGCTACGTGATGGTCGAAGCGACGGACGGGAGCGTATTTGCCCGAATACTCGACGAGATTCCGCATGCCAACGGCGTGATCCAAGGATCAGACGGGCCAGCTAAGAGCCCCTTCTCGGAGGTCGAACACTTCCTCTCGCCGACTCCCGACGTGGAGGGGATCGCCGAGGGCGACATCGTCGAACTGATCGCCGGGCCGTTCAAAGGCGAGAAGGCCCGCGTCCAGCGGATCGACGAGGGCAAAGACCAGGTGACGGTCGAGCTGTACGAGGCGACCGTCCCGATCCCGGTCACCGTCCGCGGCGACCAGATCCGGGTGCTCGACTCAGACGAACGCTGACCGACTCGGACGGCTCAGAAGGGAGGTTCTGCTGAACTGTACGGAGATACCCGACGGACCGTCGGCAACGACAAGGGCTTTATTCGGTGACGACCGACCGATCGGATATGTTCGGTTCCGGCGTACCGTCAATCTTGAGCCTGGTCCCGGACACGTTCACGTTCGCGTGGATCGTCGCAGTCTTGTTCGCCGTCGCGTGGCTGCTCGACAGCCGCGGACTCGCGGCCGGTCGCGCGCTCGCGGCCGGAACGTGGGCGCTGTTCGGACTGTTCTGGCTGTCGACGGTGCCGTACTTCGCGTTCGAGCATCAGAGCTACGTCGAGTCGATCCTCGCGCTCGTCGGATTCCCCGCCAGCGTGTACGCCGGATACCTGTTGTACAGCGGCCGTGCGTCGCTTTTTACCCTGACACGGGCGATCGCGATCATGCTTTTCATCTACCTCCCGTTCGAGACGATCCCGGCGTTCACGGTCGGCGGCGTGGCGGTTCCGGAGCCGCGACGGGTGCTCATCGAGATCGTCGCGGCGCAGACCGGAGCGCTCATCGATCTCCTCGGATATGCGCCCGAGGCGGTGACGAGCAGCGAGGGGTACGACGCGGCGTACGCTTGGACCCTCGAAGACGGTCACACTGTCGTCATCCACATCGTGCTGGCGTGTACGGGGCTGGGGAGCATGGCGATCTTCGGCGGACTGGTCGCTGCGGTGCAGGCCCCGTTGGCGCGGAAGGTCCGCGCGCTGGCGGTGTCGATTCCGCTCATCTACGTCCTCAACATCCTCCGAACCACGTTCATCTCCGTCGTCGCCGGTAACCAGTACATGCACTGGTACCCCGACCTCGTGTTGACCATGTTCGGCGCGACCGATCCGTACCGCGTCTCATTCCTGATCTCCGACCGGATCATGAGCCAACTGCTCGCCGTCGTCGCGCTCGTTGGGATCACCTTCCTCGTCGTGCGGCAGATGCCCGAACTCGTCGTTGTCCTCGAAGACGTGCTCTATCTCCTCACGGGCGAGGAACACGATCTCACTGAGTCGCTCGATCTGCCCAGAGAGCCGACGAACCGGTGACCGGAGCAGTGACGCCGCTCTACGATCTATTGTCAGGTAGCAAACTATAGGGGTCGCTGTCGCGTGGTTCGACGTATGTGTAGTACTTCCTCGACGGGCGACGATCGCTTGCTCGCGGAGCAACGGTGGTGGTGGACGTGATAGACGCCGTCGACCCGCTCGTGTATCTCCAGACGAACGTCGCGAAATTGGTGTTGGCGACGGCGCTCGGAATGTTCCTCGGACTGGAGCGGGAGTGGTCGCAGAAATCCGCCGGAATCCGGACGTTCGCGTTGATCAGCCTCGCGGCCGCGGTGTTCTCGCTTGTCGACAGCGACGGCCTGCTGATCGTCGGCGGGGTTCTCATCGTCGCAATCGCAGTGATTCTAGCGGTTCGAAGCTTCGTCGAACCCGACATTGAGGGACTCTCGCTCACGACCTCAGTCTCGATGCTCGTCACGTACGGGGTTGGCGCGCTCGTCGCCGGCGAGTTCTTTATCGAGGCGGTGACGGTGGCGGTGCTCTCCTCGCTGTTGCTCGTGTTGAAACGGGAGCTTCACCAGTTCGCGTGGGGACTCTCTAGAGAGGAGATGCGCAGCGCCGTCGAGTTCACCATTCTCGCGTTCGTCGTCTTCCCGCTGCTTCCGACCGAAACCATCGACCCGTGGGGCGCGATCCAGCCGCGGCTCGTCTGGTCGCTCGTCGTCGCGGTCAGCGCGATCGGCTTCGTGAACTACGTGCTCGTGAAGCGGTACCAGAGCCGTGGCTACGCGGTCACCGGCTTCTTCGGCGGGCTCGTGAACTCAACTGCAGTCGTCGCCGAGATGGCCAAGCGAGCCCGGGGGGACGAGAACCTCAGAGATGTCGCCGTCGGATCGATTCTACTCGCGAATGCGGCGATGGCGCTCCGGAACGCCGCGGTCGTCGCCGTCTTCGTGCCCGACGCAGCCCTCGTCGTCGTCGCGCCGCTCGGTGCGATCACGGTTGTGGGGGTGACCGCTGCGGTGTGGCGAAGCGACTGGCAGACGCCGATAGAGACGGAACTCACCTCGCCGTTCAGCCTGCGAAACGCGCTGACGTTCGGCGTGCTGTTCCTCGTGGTGTTGCTCGTCTCTGCGGGCGCAGAGCGCGCCTTCGGTGCGGGCGGGTTCGTCGCCACGTCGTTTCTCTCGGGACTCGTGTCGTCGGGAACGTCGACGGCGACCGCGGTGTCACTCCTTGGGACCGGACAGATCGGCGTCGACACCGCGGTCGCGGGCGTGGTCGCCGGGACGGTCGCGAGCGTCCTCGTGAAGACCGTCTTCGCCGCGAGCGTTGCGCGAGAACTCGTTCGGCCGGTGTTACGGAAGTACAAGGAGAAAGCCTCGCGCTTCAGCGCGGGGATGAATCCGATACCGCCAGCACAAGCTCTGATCGGCGTGGGTAACGGATATTTTTAAGTAATCACACACCGCATGAACAAGTATCCGAGGCGGTCTATCCGCCCGATTAATTGGACAGTATCGGGATTCCCTCACCCCATCGCAGAAACACCCTTTCTGCGGGACTGGTGTGGATGTCGTCAAAAGTAACTCCGAATCCCATACCGGGATAGGAGTACCGGCTGATTGGCACAGCCAGTAGCTGTCCATTCGGACAGCTACAAACCACAATATCCCACCCCAGCGGCGCGGTGCCGTGGGAATCCTCGCGCTTCAGCGCGGGGAGGATGTCAATCTGGAACCTCGTGTTGATCGCCGCCGCCGTCGTCATCGGCGTTCCGTTCCTCCTTTGACCGACTACGAGAGGTGTTCGGCCACGTCCGTCGAGGAGACCATTCCGAGGTAGTCGTCGTCGACGACCGGGAGGTGTTTGACACCGTACATCGTCATCATCGCCGCGACTTCCTCCATCATGAGGTCTGGAGTCACCGTCTCGACATTCTCGGTCATCACGTCGCGGACGCTCGTCGACTCGATCTCGCGCTCCTCGGCGACCGCGCCGACGATGTCGCTCTGGGTGACGATACAGCCGCCGCCGGTCGTGACGACGAGCGCGCTGATTCCGTCGGCGTCCATCCGTCGCGCCGCGTCGCGCAGGGGTTCGTCCGCACCGATCGTCTCCAGTGGCGTCGACATGATATCGCTGACGCGGGTCCGATCGTTCAGGTCCATACCATGTCGTGTGCTATCACGTTAGATTACTCTTCCGGAATACGCAATCGGGCAAGTCATCGCTACCGGGCCTTCGAGAGGAACACCGTGAGATCGGTCGTCGAGACCATGCCGATCAGTCGGCCGTCTTCGGAGGTCACCGGCAAGTGGGTGTACCCGTGTGCTGTCGGCTCCGCCAATTCCTCGACGGTGTCGTCGGGTCCGATAGTGACAACCTCGTGTGTCATGAACGCGTCGACGGTCGTCTCGTCTTCCGGGTCGTTCTCGTGGACCAGCGAGACGAAGTCAGTAGCTGTAATCAATCCCGTCAGTCGACCGCTGTCGACGACCAGAACGGAACTCACGCCGGTATCGAGCATCAGCGTCGCGGCGTCGGCCGCCGTGGCGTCCGGTCCGATCGTGACGAGATCCGTCGACATAATCTTCTCTACTGCTGGCGTATCCATGTTAAATGCTACCGTGCTACAACGATATCAAAGGCAGGGGCGATGCACGACGGTGCGTGCGGTTTCGTCGGTTCCGTGATGACTCACTCGTCGAGCAGTTCGTCCGGTGCGCCCGCCAGTCCGGCGAGCGCGTCGGATTCGACGTGATGCAGGTCGCCAGGGATCACGAGCAGGTGGAGTGGGTCACCGAAATCGCGGCCGGCGAGCGCGCTCAGCCGGTCGGCGGCGACGACGGCGGTCGGCGACCCGGCACGCGCGACGACGACAGCCAGCTCGTCCTCCCAGCCCTCGGCAAGCAACTCGGCGGCGGTGTCGGCGGTCATGTACTCCTCGTGGTCGGGATCCAAGCCCGTCGGGCCGGTGCCGACCTTGATGTCGAGGTAGACCACGGTGTGAAGCCCGCGCTCGCGGTTCGTCTCGATCGTCTCGATCACGCTCTCCGGCACGTCGCCGCCGCCGTGCGCGTACGGGAACGGGAGCGTCGTCGCCTTACCGAACCGGTAGTTCTGGAGCCCGGTGAGACTCGACGCGGCCGACTGCGCGGTCACGCCGTGGATCACGCGCGTGTCAATTCCGCGCTCTTCGGCGCGGAGCCGGAGGTCCGTGTGGGTCGTCGAGATCATCGTGTCGCCGGCGGTGCAGAACGCGACGTCGCCGTCCGCGGCCGCGTCGAGGATCGTAGACGGGTCTCGTTCGACGCTCTCGCGCGGGCGTACCTCGATGTCGATGTCGTGGGACGCCTCCAGATCGACCACGTCCGTGCCGACGAGCTTGCTGGTGTAGAACTCGGCGAAGACGCGGTCAGCCGCTCGGAGCGCCTCGCGTCCCTCGACGGTGACCGACCGCTCGTCGTAGAGACCGAGCCCGATGAACGTGAGCATGCTCTCGGTCGGAGTGGCGGCGGCTAAAAGGTACGGAACCGCGGCGGCGACGGCGGGCGGTCCCGTATTCTTCACGATCGTCCCTTGTGATTCCATAGCAAGCACTAAGAGGTAACCAACACAAGGCCAAGCTACGAGGCCTACACGGGCTCACACACCACTATGACTGACGACGAACTCATCTGGCGGATCTCGGGGGGGTCCGGTGACGGGATCGCTTCGACGAGCCAGAACTTCGCGAAGGCCCTGATGCGATCGGGGCTGAACGTCTTCACGCATCGCCACTACCCGTCGCGGATCCGCGGGGGCCACACGTACACCGAAGTCCGCGCGTCTTCGGACCCGGTACGGTCCCGCGGAGACGGATACAACTTCCTGCTGGCGCTCGGCGACTCGTTCGCCCGCAACCCACAGGAGGAGGCCGTCTACGGGAACGAAGAGATCAAACCGCTCTCGGAGAACCTCGATGAACTCCGCGAGGGCGGCGTCATCGTATACGACGAGGGGCTGCTCGACGCCTCCGAGATTCCGAACTTCGAGGAGCGCGCCGAGGAGAACAACTGGCACGTATACCCCCTCGACCTTCGCGGGCTCGCCCGCGACATGGGTCGTGAGGTCATGCGCAACACCGCCGGCGTCGGCGCGACGTGCGCGCTGATCGGCATGGACCTCGACCACGTCGAGGACCTCATGCGCGACGCGATGCCGGAGAAGATCCTCGACCCGAACGTCGAGATCCTCGAGACGGCCTACGACCAGGTCCAAGAGGAGTACGACATCGACGCGCCAGACGTGAGCGTGCCGACGGGCGAACACGACGAGACGCAGCTGCTCATGTCCGGGTCAGACGCCATCTCCTACGGTGCCATCGACGAGGGCTGTCGGTTCATCGCCGGCTACCCGATGACACCGTGGACCGAGGTGTTCACCATCATGACGAAACACCTGCCGAAACTCGGCGGGATCTCGGAGCAGGTCGAAGACGAGATCGCGGCGGCCGCGCTCGCGGTCGGCGCGTCTCACGCGGGCGTCAAGGCCATGTCCGGCTCTTCCGGTGGCGGCTTCGCGCTGATGTCCGAGCCGCTCGGGCTCGCGGAGATGACGGAGACGCCCGTCGTCCTCGTCGAGGCCATGCGCGCCGGTCCGTCGACCGGAATGCCGACGAAGCCGGAGCAGTCCGATCTGGAACACGTCCTGTACACCTCACAGGGCGACTCCCAGCGCGTCGTCTTAGCGCCGGGGACCGTCGAGGAGGCGTACACGCAATCGCGGCTCGCCTTCCGGCTGGCCTACGAGTACCAGATCCCGTCGATCCTGCTGTACGACCAGAAGCTCGGCGGCGAACTCGTCAACGTCCCCAAGAGCCACTTCGACCGCGAGCCAAACCCGACGCTCGGCAAGACGCTGGCGGAGGACGCGCTTGCGGAGCAGCCGCACTCGGCCGACGGGAAGTTCCACCGGTTCCAACACGATGTCGACGATGGCGTCTCACCGCGGTCGCTCCCCGGCCAGAAGGGCGGTCGCTTCCTCGCGACCGGTAACGAGCACGACCCGACCGGTCACATCGCCGAGTCGCCGGAGAACCGCGTCGCGCAGATCGACCGGCGGACCGAGAAGTTGGAGGCGATCCGCGCCGACCTCGACGCCGAGGACACCGGCTCGTACGCCGGGCCCGAGGATGCCCAGTACGGCATCCTCACCTTCGGCAGCCAGCAGGGCACCGTCGAGGAGGCCGTCGGTCGCCTCAACGACGCGGGAATTTCCGTGAAATCGTACAGCGTCTCCGACATGCTCCCGTTCCCGACCGAGCAGGTCGAGGCGTTCGTCGAGAGCGTCGACGAGGTGCTCGTCGTCGAGATGACCGCTTCGGGGCAGTTCCGCGGGCTCGTTCAGAAGAACCTCGGCCGCTACGGCGAGAAGCTGTCGAGCCTGCTGAAGTACAACGGGAACCCGTTCGAGCCAGCAGAGATCGTCGACGGGTTCGAGGCCGCTATCATTGAGGGCGACGGCGACGCGTCCAGCCATCAGACCACCTTCGTCCCAGCCGCAGGTGACTAACAATGAGCACGTTTTCAGCAATCGGAGAGGAGCGAGAGATCGACCGCGACGAGTACACTCCCGGCGTCGAGCCGCAGCCGACGTGGTGTCCGGGTTGCGGTGACTTCAGCGTCCTGAAGGCACTGAAACAGGCGCTTCCCGAAGTCGGGCGGACGCCCGAAGAGACGCTGCTGTGTACCGGAATCGGCTGTTCCGGTAAGCTGAACAGCTACCTCGACACGTACGGCTTCCACACGATCCACGGGCGATCGCTTCCCGTGGCCCGCGCCGCGAAGCTCGCCAACCCGGACCTCGAAGTCATCGCCGCCGGCGGCGACGGCGACGGCTACGGGATCGGCGGGAACCACTTCATCCACACGGCTCGGGAAAACCACGACATGACGTACATCGTCTTCAACAACGAGATATTCGGGCTCACAAAGGGACAGACCTCCCCGACCAGCCCCAAGGGCCACAAGTCGAAGACGCAACCGTCTGGCAGCGCCAAGGAGCCGATCAAGCCGCTCTCGATGTCGCTCAACGCCGGCGCTTCCTACGTCGCCCGCACCGCCGCGGTCAACCCCAACCAGGCGAAGGAGATCATCATCGAGGCGATCAACCACGACGGCTTCGCGCACGTCGACTTCCTCACCCAGTGTCCGACTTGGAACAAGGACGCGCGCCAGTACGTCCCGTACATCGATGTCAACGAGTCCGACGACTACGACTTCGACAAGACGGACCGCGTCGAGGCACAGGAGATGATGCGGACGACCGAGGAGTCGCTCTACGAGGGCGAAGTCCTCACCGGTCGGTTCTACGTCGACGAGGACCGTCCGTCATACGGAGAAGAGAAGCGCGCTATCGGCGAGATGCCTGAGGAGCCGCTGGCAGAGCGCTACTGGGACGACGACTACGAATGGGAGCGCTCGCACGACCAGTTCCTCGACAAGCACGCCTGACGCCGCCGTAGATCGGGATTGTCTACAGTTCCGTTCCGGTTCGGTGTCCGTTCGACTCGTTTTCTCATTCGCAAGGTATTTTTTCTATGGAGGCAAACGTACCGGTATGAGTACGGTATCGACCGAAGAACGGATCCTATCGGTGTTAGAGGAGGACGCGCAGGCGTCTTGCGCGGAGATTGCCGAACGGGCTGATGTCTCGAAGCCCACGGTGCGAAAGTACATCGATCGCCTAGAGGAGAAGGGCGTAATAGTGGGGTACTCGGCGGAGATTGACCCGAAGAAGCTCTCGTCGCAGTCGATCGCCATGGTCGGGATGGATGTCGACTCCGGCAAGTACGTCGGAGCGACTCGCGAACTGAAAGCGCTCGACGAGGTACAGGCCCTGTACACCTCTTCTGGCGATCACATGTTGATGGCCGAGGTCCGCGCGGGCGACGGCGACGAGCTTGGCGACGTGATATCCGAGAAGCTACTGGCGATCGACGGCGTCACCGCCGCTCACCCCTCGTTCCTGCAGGAACGCCTGAAGTGAACTACCCCACCCTACCGCTCGCCTGACGACTCGCGCTTGAGGGTGTCGTCAGAACTCTCCGAGTTCTGACTGCTAACCAGAAGTCTTTGACTTCTGGTGATGGGGCTTCCTGTTTCCACGACGCACTTTGCAGATACGGACGTATCCATAGGGAGCGCAGTCTCCACAGGCGTTGATTCGGAGCGTCCCGCTCCTAACCGCGTCTTGATACCGCGAGTAAGTTCGGGTTGGTCTCTCGGTCCCGCGGAAGCGCTTCTACCGATACGCGAGTGCGACGAGGACCGATGCGACCGCCGCGACACTCAGCGTCGCGCCCGCGACGGCGGCGTCGCTCGCTCCGGCTAGGACGCCCACGAGGGGGAGACAGAGCAGTGTGCCAACCCATATCGTGGCACCCCCGAGTCGACGCGCTCGCTCGCGACTCACGTCCGGCGTCGTCAGGAGTTCGCGCCGGTCCCGGAAGCGGACGAGCCATCCGAGGACGAGCGAGCCGACAGCTGCGACGCCGAGCGCGCCAGCGGCGACGAACCGATCGGAGAGGTCTAGGGTAATAGCCGCGGCGAGCGCGAGCAGGAACCCACCGGTCCCCGCGAGCACGGCGGCGTTCGCTCGCGCGCCCGCGTCGTCGCGGTCGTCGATCCCGTAGAGCCGTCGGAGCCGGCTCCCAGAGGGAAGGCTCGCGAGGGCGACGATCACAAGCGCGACGCCGAGAGCAACGAGGAGAGCGGAACCGAAATCGACGGGGACCATCGTCGGCCAGTCGTGAGTGTGCCAGCCACTTAATTTTCCGCGATAGCGGACGCCAAACGCGTCACCGAAGCGCGCCGATGTCAGTGACAACGATCGTTTCGTCGCCCGCGGGACCGCGTCGCGTCTCTCGCGGTTCAAACCCGTGCGCGGTGAAGAACTCGTGTGCGTCCGGGCTGTCGGTGGGGACGCTCGCCCGGAGGGTGTCGACACCGCGGTCGGTCACCGACGACGCGACGCGCGAGAGCAAGTCGGCGGCGAGGCCCTCGCCCGCGTGGTTCGGATGAACCCATAGAGCGAGCAGCTCCGCCTCCGACCCCCGGTCGTCGGGGTGCGCGATGGCGACGCCGACGGGACCGTCGTCGTCTTCCATCAGGAAGGACCACTCCGCCTCCGCGGCGGCCTCGCGGACGCCGGCGGCGGACACATCCAGAAGGGGGGATCCGATATCGTCGAAAACGGTCGTCTCACGAGACCGCGAGACAGCCGTCCGCAGGGCCTCCGCGTCGTCGGGCCGGGCCGCCCGGACTTGCATACGTGACCATGGGGAAAGCGGCCACCTATAGGTTTCGGGATGTCAATTTTTCCGCGTGCCGACACTCGAAGAGCGACCGCTCGTCTCGTTGTCGGTCTCACAGACGCGCCGATCGATTCGGCCGTCGATACGGCAGTGTCGATCGGTCGCCTACGCGACCGGTTCGATCCCGATAGTGACAATGATGTCCTCGACATCCCACTCCTCGACAAGCCCGCCGTCGGCGTCCGCCGCCTCGCTCGGGTCGTCGAGCCACGCGTCGGCCCGGACCTCGCCGGCGATAAGGTCGGCGTGCTCGTCGACGAAGCCGGTGACGCGGTCGTCGTCAACATCGACGCCGACGCGGATCCGCGCTTCCACGTCGAGGTCGAGATCCTTCCGCATTTCCTGAACCCGTCGGATCACGTCGCGGGCGTACCCTTCAGATTCGATCTCGGGAGTCAGGGAGGTGTCGACGTAGACGACCCCGCCATCGAACTCGACGCCGGTGACGTTTTCCGGGGGCTCGGCGACGTACTCGACCATCGCGTCGTCGAGGTCGACGGGCTCGCCGTCGACCGTCATCTCGCCGGACTCGACGGCCTCGCGAGTCGCGCCGTCGAGCGCACTCATCACCTTCTGTGCGTCGCCGCCGAAGGCCGGACCGATCTCGGCCATCTGCGGCTCGGCGGTCTCGACGAGCTCGTCGAAGGCGTCGGTGACGCGAACCTCGCGGGCGTTGACCCGATCGGCGATGAGGTCGGCGAGGCGGTCGACCGCGCCGGCGACCGCGTCGTCATCGGTCTCGACGACGACGCGCGGCACGGGCCATCGGAGCTTGCGGCCGGCCTGCTGGCGGGCGTTGGCCGCGGCCTCCTCGACGTTCCGGAGAACCGTAACGTCGCGTTCGAGGGCCGGGTCGCGCAGGTCGTCGGTCGGCTCGGGGTAGTCGAGTTGGTGGACGGTGGTCGCCCCGCCGTCGAGCGTCTGGTACATCCGCTCGGAGAGGTAGGGCGCGATCGGTGCGAGCAGTCGGATCACCTCGTCGAGGACGGTCGCGAGCGTCGCGTACGCGCCGCGCTTCGAGTCGGAGTCGGCCTCCTCCCACATCCGGTCGCGGACGGCCTTGACGTAGAATCGGGACACGTCCTGCGTGACGAACTCGATCACGGCGTTTACCGCGTCAGCGACGCGGTAGTCGGCCCACGCCTCTTCTACCTCTGTCTCGACCGACTGGAGCCGCGAGAGAACCCACTCGTCGACGAGTTCGAGGTCGCCGTCGGCGAGGTCGGCCGCGGCGGGATCGTAGCCGTCCAGATCCATGTATTCGAGCGGGAAGCGGAACACGTTCCAGAGGATGTTGAGCTTGCCATGGATCTCTCCCAGTCCGTCCCACTCGAACGCGAGGTCGACGCCCTGCTGGTCGTGGCTGAGGAGGTAGGTTCGGAGCGGGTCGCGCCCGGCGCGGTCGATCGCCTCCTCGGGAGTGACGATGTTTCCGACGGACTTGGACATCTTCCGACCGTCCTCGTCGTTCGCGAACCCGTGCATGACGACCTCGTCGTAGGGAATCTCGCCGACTGCGGCGGTTCCCATGCCGAGCTGCGACCAGAACCATCCGCGCGTCTGGTCGTGCGCTTCGATGATCAGGTCGGCGGGCCACAGCTCGTCGTGTGCGGTCTCGTCGCTTGGGTAGCCCAGCGTTCCCCACGTGGCGACGGAGGAGTCGAGCCACACGTCGAACACGTCTTCGACGCGGCGGTACGTCGTGCCGTCCTCGACGATCGCCAGGTCGTCAACCGAGGGGCGGTGGAGGTCGATCGATTCGGGGTCGACGTCCTCTTCGACGCGCTCCGCTAGCTCCTCTCGGGTGCCGATCACGATCATGTCCTCGTCGAGCGTGTCGGGATCGGCGTCTGCCGGCACCCAGATCGGGATCGGGATGCCCCAGTAGCGCTGGCGAGAGACGTTCCAGTCGGGCGCGTCCTCGATGAAGTCGCGGAAGCGGTTGTCCCGCGCCCACTGCGGATGCCACTCCGACTCCTCCATGTTATCCAAAAGATCCTCCTTGACGTCCGTGATCGAGATGAACCACTGGTCGGTGACGAGTTGGATGATCCCAGTGTCACACCGCCAGCAGTGCCCGTAGCTGTGCTCGACGGTGCCGTGTGCGAGCATGTGGCCGTCGGCGACCAAGTCGTCGATGATCTCGTCGTTGGCGTCGCGGACGAACCGGCCGGCGTACTCGCCGGCGACTTCGGTGAACACGCCGTTGGGACCGACCGGACAGTAGATGTCGAGCCCCAGTTCGCTACCGCGGTGGAAGTCCTCCTCACCGTGGCCGGGTGCGGAGTGGACGAGTCCGGTGCGGTCGGCCTCGACGTAGTCGGCAGCGTACACCTCGCCTGCACCCTCGAAGTCGGGGTACTCGGCGACATGGTTGGCGAGCGGGTGGTCGTACGTCCAGCCGAGCATCTCCGCGCCCGTCAGTTCGCTCTCGATCTCGTAGTCCTCGTATCGCCCTTCTTGGAGCACGTCTTCGACGCACGCTTCTGCGATGTACAGCAGTTCCTCCTCTCCGTCCTTCTCCGCGCGGACCGCGTTGTAGGTGAGATCCTCGTCGACCGCGACGAAGGTGTTCGCCGGAATGGTCCACGGGGTCGTCGTCCAGATGACGAGGCTCCCCTCCCGATCTGACAGCGGGAACTTCACGTAGATAGACGGGTCCTCCACGTCCTCGTACTCGACCTCGTTGTTGGCGAGGCCAGTCTCACAGCGCGGGCACTGCGAGATGGAGCGTTTCCCCTGCTCGACGAGCCCATTGTCTGCGACCTCCGAGAACGCCCACCAGGCGGCCTCCATGTACTCCGGCGAGATGGTCTCGTAGGGGTCCTCCCAGTCCATCCACACGCCGATAGATTTGAAATCCTCATCCATTGCCGCTCGGTTGTCGAGCGCAAACTCCTTGCACGTCTCGATGAACGACTCCATCCCGTACTCCTCGATGTCTCGCTTGTTCTCGAAGCCGAGTTCCTCCTCGACTTTCACCTCGATCGGGAGCCCGTGCATGTCGTACCCCGGCCGGTCTGTGACCCGATGACCGGTCATCCGCTTGTGACGGATGACGGCGTCTTTCAGCGTCTTGTTCCACGCCGTCCCGAGGTGCATCTGCCCGGAGGTATACGGCGGCCCGTCGACGAAGAAGAAGGGCGGGTCGTCGGCGTGCGCCTCTTTCGCCGCCTCGTAGGCGTCCGCGTCGTCCCAGTACTCGTCGACCGCCGACTCGATGTCGGCGGGCGTGTACTGGTCGTCGATATCGTCCATACGGATCGGTCTTGGCGCGGATATTTGAATACGGCGGAGTCGCGTATCGGCGTGACACGGAGTGGCGCAGATCGCTCTCCGATGCGTACTGGACCAACATACATGCGGAATCACGACCGTGCACGGCGCGTATGGCGGTGCCGTCCGCCGTCGAAGTGGGGTCCGGAAGGGCCAAGTCCTGTCGAGTCATACCACGCGCATGGAACTCGACGAGACGGACCGAGCCATCCTCCGTATCCTTCAAGCGGATGCACGAACGCCGTTCTCCGAGGTCGCGCGGCGTATCGACATGTCCAGTGCGACGGTCCACGATCGGGTGGGGCGCATGGAAGACGCGGGCGTCATCGAGGGATACCACGCGGCGGTCGATCCGGCAGCGGTCGGATACGGTGTGAGCGCGTTCGTCGGACTCCGGGTCGAACAGGGGCGCGAGGAGGACGCGCTCGCCGGGCTCAGCGATGTCGACGAGGTGCGCGAGATTCACCTGACGACCGGCGAATGGGACGTGCTCCTCCGCGTCGTCGCAGCCGACACCGACAGTCTCCGGGAGCTGATGTTCGATCGGATAGCGGAGATGGAGGGGTTCTCGCGGTCACAGACGATGATCATTCTCGGAACGGACTACGAAGAGGACGGTCCGCCGGTGTGAACACGACCGGCATTCGACTTGCGGTACCGGACCGGAACGCTCAACTCGGCGACGCTCGCATCGGGGAGCATGACTACGGACGGAGCGCGCGTCGAACTGTCGCCGGAACGGGCGTGGGCGACCGCGGTCGGGCTCGTCACCGCGGCTCTCGCAATCGGTTCCGTCGTGTTCCCGCGGATCGTCTACGACCGGTTCCTCTGGCGGTACTTCTGGGGACCGGTCGCGGCCGACGGACAGGGGGCACAGTGCGCCGTGCGAGACGCTGGCGGGACAGAACTCCTCGACAGCACCGCCGCGTGTACGGAGGCCGTCACCGCCGGCGCGGTCGTCGCATTCCCGGGATACACCACGGTGTCGACCGTGAGCTACGTCGTGATCCTGTTGGGTATGTTGATCGGCGTCGTGTTTCTGCTCCAGCGGCTCGACATCGGCAACGAACTCCGCTTTTTCTACGCGCTGTTCCCGTTCATGCTGCTCGGCGGGACGTTACGGACGGTCGAGGACGCGGGCGTCGCGGCGATGGACGCCGGCGTCGAGCCGCTCATTCCGTACCCGGCGAGCGCGCTGCTCATCAGCCCGTTCATCTACTTCACCGTCTTCGGCGTGACGCTCGCGTGTGTCGTCACCGCCTATGGACTCGCCGGACGCGGGGTTGTCGACGACTACGCGCGACCGCTGTTCGCGATGGGCACTGGCGCGCTCGCGCTTTCGCTCGGCTATCTCGCGTACCTCGCGGCCGCCACCGAGTACGTCGACTTCTATCCCGTCGTCCTCGTGTCGACGCTCGGCATCGCGACGCTGGCGACGCTCGCGACGTGGACGCTCGCGACCCGATACGAGCCGTCGGTCAGACGTGGGACCGGCTTCGCGGGGATACTGATCATCTGGGGACACGCCGTCGACGGGGTGGCGAACGTCATCGGGCTCAACTGGATGCCGGCACTCACGGGAACGCCGAACCTCGTTCCGAAACACGTCGTTAACTCCCTCATCGTCGACTGGACAGGTCGGTTGCTTCCCCAGTCCATTGTCGCCGTCACCGGCGACGCGTGGCCGTTCCTGTTGGTGAAGCTCGCAGCGGCGACGTTCGTTGTCTGGGTGTTCAACGGCGAGATGTACGAGGAGTCGCCGCGGTACACGCTGATGCTTCTCATCACCGTGCTGGCGGTCGGCCTCGGCCCCGGAAGCCGAGATATGCTGCGCGCGACGTTCGGGATCTGAGGGCGCAGTCGGTCGGTTTCCAGCGATCGGCAGTCGTAGGCCACGTCGACGGGACGGAAGCCACAAGTGCGCCGCCCCGCGAGCAGATCTATGGTCGATACTCCGCGACGACGCGTGTTGGCTGCCGCAGCGACCGGAACGACGCTCTCGCTCGCCGGCTGTAGCTCGCTCGGCTCCGACGGCACCGATGGATCCGCCCAGACGGACGACGCCGAATCCGCCGATGACGCGAGCGCGACCGCCGCCGTCGACATCCAGTCGGACCTCCAAGCGGCACAGAACGACATCCGACAGCGACTCCAAGAGGGGAACCTGACGCAGTCGGAGGCGCAAGCCGAGATTCGCGAGACCCAGCTCGACCTCCTCACCGAGGCCGTGTCGACGGTCGAGTCGTACGCGAGCGACACCGAGGGGCTGACCGTCAGTCAGACGAATGCACGAGCAGGTGCGGTCCTCGTTTCGGGCGCGCCAGCGGCCGTGTTGAGCGTGCTCGACGCCGACTCGGTGAGCGCGCTGCTCTCGGCCGAGGAGTTCCCCGAACCGGAGCAGTCGGCGACGAACGGAACCGAAAACGATTCGGAGACCGACTCGACGAACGACTCCGCCTGACGCCCGCGCGGGCCACGCGATCGCGTCGGCTGTCATTCCTCCACTCGTTTACGACACCCATCAGCACGTCATTCGGTACCACACAGCGACCGCAACGCGATCTTATAAGCCGCCGCGGGTGAAACCTGTCTGGTAATGTCCGAGGGGTCACCGTCGATGCTCGCGGGCGTCAACGTCGCGCTCGGCGTTTCCGGGAGCATCGCGGCCGTGAAGGTGGTCGAACTCGCACACGAACTCCGCCGACAGGGCGCGAGCGTCCGCGCGATCATGTCGCCGTCGGCGACGAACATCGTCCACCCGTGGGCCGTCGACTTCGCGACGGACGAACCCGTCGTCACCGAGATCACCGGAGACGTGGAACACGTCGAACTCTGCGGCCGAGACGGCTGGGCCGACGTGCTCCTTCTCGCGCCGGCGACCGCGAACACCGCGGGGAAAGTCGCAGCCGCGATCGACGACACGCCGGTCACGACCTGCGCGACGACCGCGCTCGGTGCGGACGTGCCGGTCGTGATGGCCCCGGCGATGCACGAGCCGATGTACGACCACCCGGGCGTGCTCGACGCGCTCGACCGGCTGGAGTCGTGGGGCGTGACCCTCGTCGACCCGCGGATCGAGGAAGGGAAAGCGAAGATCGCAGCGGAGGCGGCGATCGTCACCGAGGTGGCTCGCGCGACGACGACGCAGACGCTCGCCGGGACGCACGTCGTCGTCACGGCCGGTGCGACCAAAGAGCGCATCGACCCGATCCGCATCCTGACGAACCGGGCTTCGGGCAAGACCGGCCGCGCTGTCGCCCGCGCGCTGTACGTCCGCGGCGCTCGCGTCACGCTGGTTCAGGACGGTCCGGACGTGCCGTACGCTGACGTGGTCGCCGTCGAGACCGCAGACGAGATGATGCGGGCGTGTCGACAGACCGCGGCGACGGCAGACGCGCTGGTCTCCGCGGCTGCCATCTCCGATTTCACCGCCGACGCAGTGGACAAAAAGATCCGGTCGGGGTCACCGCTGTCTGTCGATCTTGAGCCGACGCCGAAACTGATCGACTCGGTTCGGGAGGCGTACCCGGACCTCCCCATCGTCGGGTTCAAAGCCGAAACATCCGGCGACGATGCGGCCATGGTCACAGAAGCGGAGAGGATCCGCGACCGCGTCGGTCTCGCGTTCGTCGTCGCCAACGACGCGAGCGTGATGGGCGACGACGAGACCCGCGTCCTTCTCGTCGCCGAGAGCGGAACGGACTCCGAGGAAGTCACCGGGTCGAAAGACGCCGTCGCGGGACGGATCGCCGACCGGTTGGCGGCCGTGCTCGATCGGGGCGAGTGACAGTCGGCGATCGCCGAAGCCCACGACCGCCGATAGTCGTCGAAGAGATCCGAGAGAGTGGTCCGAGAGCGGTCCGAGAGCAATCCGAGAGCGGTCCGAGAGCAATCCGAGAGCGGGCGCGACCACATTTTCTACCGGTCACGTTCCCCCGCCGTACGGATATCCGCTGGGATACAAACTGTTTTGAGGCGGTAGGAAAAGTAATCGAGTAGAGATACCGATGCACACAGAGACCGTCATCCCCCGATCCGTCGGAGGTGTGGTGGGTGGCTGACACCGGTGACGAGCCGGACGCCGCAGACCCGGACGCCGCGGCTGAGTCCGCCGCCGAGACCGGTTCCGATCCGCCGAGCGGAGGCGATCGGCCGGGCGCAGTCGTCGTACCCGTCGAACGAACCCCGACGCTCCGTGCGACGGTCGCGCATGCCGTCGAAACGGCTGCGAGCGGTGAGTTCTCTGCGGTCCACTTCGTGGAAATCGCCTCGTGGCGCGACGGCGATCCGGAGAGCGAAGAGCGGACCGCCGAGGCCGAGCGCATCCTCGAACGCGTGTTGGCGTGGGCCGAGGCCGACCTCGCGGACTCCGACGCCGACGAGACGGACGTCACGATCGCCGTCGACCTCATCGGGTCCGACGACTACCTCTTCGGACCGGACGACTACGTTCGCGTGCTGGTCGCGTACGCCGAGGACAACGGGGCCGACACGGTCCTGTTGGACCCCGAGTACACGCCGGTCGGCAACACGACGCTCCTTCAGCCGCTCGAGTTTGAGCTGTCGAACACGGACTTAGCTGTCGAGACTGCGCCCGTGACTCGACCCACGCGGCGCGAACGGCTCAGGAGCGAGGCGACTGGCGTGCGGTTCGCCGCGATGTTCGGCCTCTCGCTTGCGTTCTACTTCGTGCTCGGCGACCCGCTGTACTGGTTCGACTGGGTGACCGGCGTCGCGAGCGCGGCGATCGTCTCGATCACGCTGTCGCGGATCAGCTTCGACGCGGACCCCGCGCTGCCGCGGACGCCGCTGCGGATCGTTCGCGGGGCCATCTACGTCCCCGTCCTGCTTTATGAGATCGTGATGGCGAACCTCGTCGTCGCGCGGGTGATACTGGACCCGCGGCTCCCGATAGAGCCGACGATGAACCGCATGCGCGTGATCGTCGGTAGCGGGCTCCCGCTGATGACGCTCGCGAATTCGATCACGCTGACGCCGGGGACCCTGACGGTCCGCGCCCGCGACAGCGATCTGTACGTCCACTCACTCATCCCGTGGGCCCGCGACGGGCTCTTCGGCGGATCGCTGGAGCGGTGGACGCGGTTCGTCTACTACGGGCGATCGTCGGCTCGCCTTCCGACGCCCCGAGAGCGCGAGGATTGTGCGATCTTGCAGGGCCCGGACGCGACCGAGGAACTCCCCATCGCCGCGACGGACGGCGGGGAGGATCCGGGCGACGATCCGACCGCGACGGCGACGGACGGGAGTACTCCGACCGGAGACACCGACGAGGTGACCGATCGATGACGCTCGTCGACGCGACCGTCGTCGCCGGCTACACCGTCGGCGACGTGCTCTTGTACGCGGCGGCCGGCTTCGCCGTACTCGCGATCGGGATGCTCTACCGCGCCGTGAAGGGCCCGACGATGCAGGACCGCGTGCTGGCGGTGAACGTCCTCGGAACGAATACCGTCGTGATCCTCGGACTGTTGGCCGCGGCGCTCGACGAGCCGACGTTCCTCGATGTCGCGTTAGTGTACGCGCTGTTGAACTTCCTGATGGCGATCGCCATCTCGAAATTTACGGTCGAGCGGGGTGGGGTGCTGTGATCGCCGCGATCGAGACCGTCCGCGTGGGACTGATCGTCGTCTTCGTCCTGCTCGGGTTGTTCTTTTCGTTCGTCTCGATGACGGGCGTACTTCGCTTGCCCGACGTGTACTCGCGGGCGCACACCGCCTCGCAGGCGGACACGCTCGGCGCGGGGTTCGGGCTCGCGGCCGTCGCGCTCACCGTCGGTTGGGAGGGTGCGGGGTTCAAGAGCGTGATCCTGTTGTTCTTCATCTTCGTGACGAACCCGACGGCGGCCCACGGGATCGCCCGGGCCGCCTTCGAGGAGGGAATCGTGCCGTGGACCGAGGGGGACGAGCGCCGATGACGGGCGCAATCGGCCTCGCTTCTCCGGTCGCGGCGCAGGTCACCGCCATCGAAGCGAGTCTGCTCGCGTTCGTCGTGCTCACGGCGCTCGCGACCGCGTTCGCGCGGGACGTGCTCGCGGCCGCCATCATCTTCGGGGCGTACAGTCTCGGGATGGCGGCGCTGTACACGTTCTACCGCGCGCCGGACGTGGCGATGACGGAGGCAGCCATCTCCGCCGGCGTGACGACCGTGCTGCTGTTGTTGACGCTTGCGAAGACGACCCGGATCGACCACGAGGCCGCCTTCGAGTCGGTGAACTACCCCGCCGCCGGCGCGGCGGCGTTCCTGCTCGCCGGACTGTTGCTCACGATGGGTGAGATTCCGGCGATCGGCTCGCCGGACGCGCCCGTGTGGTCGAACCCGGACGTGAGCCAGTGGTACCTCGCAGAGACGTACGCGCAGGTCCACGTCGAGAACACGGTGATGGGCGTGTTGGCGGCGTTCCGTGGGTTCGATACCTTCGGCGAGGCGATCGTCGTCTTCGCCGGCGGGATCGCCGCCCTGATCGTCCTCCGACGGGAGGTGTTCGCATGAGCGACTCCACGAGAGATGGAGACGCGGGAAGCGATCCGAACACCCCGAACGCGGGAGACGGAGACGCCCGCTCCGCAGACGTCGTTCCGCCCCACCGAGCGGTCAAGCGATCCGGACGGCTCGATTCAAACGAGCGACAGGGAACGCCGTACACGGAGAGTCAGGTGATCATGCCGACCGTGAAGATCGTGGCTCCGTTCGCGTTCACCTACGGGCTGTTCGTCACCTTCCACGGCGGCGGCTCGCCGGGAGGCGGCTTCCAGGGCGGCGCGATCATGGCCGCTGTCGTGTTCATGATCGCGTTCGCATTCGGTATCGAGTCGACCCGCACGTGGCTCGCGAACACCGTCGTCGTCGCGCTGGCGGTCGGCGGCGCGCTCGCGTTCGCCGGCATCGGCCTCGTTCCGGTCGCGCTCGGCGGCGCGTTCCTCCAGTACGACCTCCTGCCGATCCCGATCAAGTACGGGTTAGAGGCCGTCGAGATCATCGGGATCGCCCCGCTCGTCGCCGGCGTGTTGATGGGGCTGTTCTTCCTGCTCGCCAACGGCTTCGCGCTCGGCGGCGACGGGTTCGAACCGGACGATCCGGCGGACGCAACCGACGACGGACGCGAGGACTCACGAACTGGCGACGACGGCTCCGGTTCGTCTTCAGCGATCGCGGACGGAGGCTGCGAGCCGAACGGAGGTGACGCATGACGGTAGCCGGCGGACTCGCCGCGGCCGCGTCTGTGACCGCGACCGCGACCGAGCCGGTCGAAATCCTGACGACGAGACACGCCTACGTCGCATTCGCCCTGCTCCTGTGTATCGGGCTCTACATGATGATCGCGAACCCCAACCTCGTCAAGAAGATCGTCGGACTGAACCTGTTCCAGACTGCCATCTTCCTGCTGTTCATTACGTCGGGGTATGTAGAGGGCGGCGCGATCCCCATCGTTCCGTCGGGCGGTGCGGAGACGGGCACGTACGTCAGTCCGCTGCCGCACGTGATCGTGTTGACCGCCATCGTCGTCGGCGTGAGCCTCACCGCGGTGGGGCTCGCGCTCTGTATCCGGATTTACGACGAGTACGGAACGCTCCGTACCGACGTCCTCCGCGAACTGCTCCGCGACGAGGGGTCGATCCCCGATGGGCCGGACCTCGGAAACGGGTCCGAGAACGCGCCGAACGGCCACGGAGGTGACGCGGATGACTGACGTACTCCTCCCCGTCGCCATCGCGGTGCCGCTCGTGGCGGCGACCTTGCCGATCGCGTTGGGTCTCCGGTACGACGACACTGGCTGGCCCATCGCGGCAGTCGCGACGACGGCGCTCGCGGGAATTTCCGCCGCAATCGTCGCTACCGTCGCTTCGGGCGGCCGCCTGTCGCACGCGCTCGGAAGCTACCCGCCGCCGATCGGAATCGAACTGGTCGCTGACCCGCTGTCAGCCGCGGTGCTCGCGCTGGTCGCTGTCGTCTCGCTCGCGACGCTCGCGTTCGTCCGAGTCGCCGGTCCGCGCGGGAACGCGTTCTACAGCGGGTACCTGCTCCTCGTCGGCGGGCTGGCGGGAATGACGCTGACGGGCGACCTGTTCAATCTGTTCGTCTTCTTGGAAATAGTCGGGATCTCGACGTACGCGCTTATCGCGGCCGACCGGTCGGGTGCGAGCGCGTACGCCTCGTTGAAGTACCTCGTCGTGGGAACCGTCGGTGCCTCGCTGTACCTCCTCGGCGTGGGCTATGCGTTCCTCGCAACGGGGACGCTGAACATGCTCGACATGCAGACGCAGCTCGCACAGGTCGGCTACGGGAACACGCTCGTCCGAGCGAGCTACGCGCTGATCGTGTCTGGACTCGGGCTGAAGATCGCCGTGTTCCCGATCCACGCGTGGCAGCCGGACGCGTACCAGCGCGCGCCGGACGCGGTCACGACGATCGTCGCGGCGCTCGTGTCGACGGCGAGCGCGTACGCGCTGATCCGCGTGAGCTACACCGTCTTCACCGTCGAGTTTCTCGCGGCGAGCGACGCGATCACGACCGCGATGCTCGTCGTCTCCGGCGCGTCGATCCTAGCCGGGTCGGTGCTCGCGGCGATGCAGTCCGACCTCAAGCGGATGTTCGCGTACTCCTCCGTGGCGCAGTTCGGCATGATCGTGGCCGCGATCGCACTCGCCAACGAGACCGCGCTGCTCGGTGCGGCCGTTCACCTCGTCGGCCACGGTCTGCTCAAGTTCGGGCTGTTCCTCGGCGTCGGCCTGCTCGCGTTCGGCTACGGAGCCCGTCGGTTGGAGGACCTCGCGAGCGTCGCCCGCGACGCGCCCGTCACGTCCGGGGCGATCGCCGTTCTCGGGCTCGCGCTCGTCGGGATCCCGCCGTCCGTGGGTTTCCTCGGAAAGTGGTACATCGGCGTCGGAGCGGTCGAATCGAGCCTCGCCGGCGACGGCGCGTCTGGGATCGGCATCGCGGTCGTGATCTTCATCAGCACGCTGTTCACGCTGTCGTACGTCGCTCGGCTGCTGGAGCGGTTCTACTTCGCCGGCGTCGGACTTCCGGGAGACCACGGGGAACCCGTCGTCGCCGATGGCGGGCAAAGCGCAGGTGACGCCGGTGACGGCGACGCGCATGGCGACGACACTCAAAGCGACGGCAACGCGAGCGGAACCGGAGATCCGCGACCAGTCTCGCCTGTCGATGGCGCACCGACGGTGCCGGGCGTGCCCGATCGGGTGCCGCCCGCGTCGCTCGTGGCGCTCGTCGCTGCGACGCTCGTGGCGGTCGCGCTCGGCTTCGCCGGGTTCGGTCTCGCGGAGTGGTTCGACCCGTTCCTCACGGAGGTGTTCGCATGATAGAAGCTACACCCAGCATACGACCCCTACTGGCGGTTCTCGTCTCGTTCGTCGCGGCCTTCTTCATCGTCGCGTCGTACCGTTCGCCGAACGTCCGCGAGGGGTGGACGATCGCGGCGGCGCTCGCGAAGTTCGGCATCGTCGCCTCGATGCTGCCGGCCGTCCTCGACGGCGCGGTCTTCGAGTGGTCGCTCGGGGCCTTTTTACCCGGCGGGATCGAGTTCGTCCTGCGCGCCGACGCGCTCGGAATGTTGTTCGCGTTCCTCGCCAGCGGGCTGTGGATCGTCACCTCGTTTTACAGCATCGGCTACATGCGCGGCAACGACGAGACGAACCAGACGCGGTACTTCGCCGCGTTCGCGGTGTCGCTGTCGGCGACGATGGGAATCGCGTTCGCGGGCAACCTCGTGACGATCTTCGTGTTCTACGAGCTGTTGTCGATCGCGACGTACCCGCTCGTCGCGCACGACGAGACGGACGAGGCGCGCTCTGCGGGCCGGAAGTACCTCGCGTACACGATGTTCGGCGGCGGCGTGCTCGTGCTCGCCGGGACCGCCTTGGTGTACCTGATCGCCGGCAACGTCTCCTTCACCGCCGGCGGCATCGAGGAATTGGCGAACGCCGATCCCGGCTTAGCGATGCTCGCCTTCTTCCTCTTGGCTATCGGCTTCGGCGTGAAGGCGGGTATCATGCCGCTCCACCAGTGGCTCCCCGAGGCGATGGTCGCGCCGACGCCCGTTTCCGGACTGCTCCACGCGGTCGCGGTCGTCAAGTCCGGCGCGTTCGGCGTCTCTCGGGTCGTCCTCGACGTGTTCGGCCCCGAGTTGGTGTTCGACCTCTCCTTACCGCTCGGCTTCTCCGCCGGGCTCGTGCTCTCGACGATCGGCGCGATCACGCTGACCGCGGCGAGTTTCATCGCCCTGCGCAAGGACCACCTGAAACAGCGGCTCGCCTACTCGACGGTGAGTCAGCTGAGCTACATTATCCTCGGGCTCGGGCTGTTCGGCTGGTACGGGCTCGTCGGCGCGCTGTTGCACATCCCGGCGCACGCGTTCATGAAGCTCACCCTGTTCTTCTGTGCGGGGAACCTCCACGTCGAGACCCACACCGACTACATCTCGGAGATGGCGGGGATCGGCAAGCGGATGCCGCTGACGATGGGCGCGTTCACCGTGGCCTCGCTCGGGATGGCCGGGATTCCGCTTCTCGCCGGATTCGTCAGCAAGTACTACATGCTGATCGGCGGGATCCGGATGGGCATGGAGCTGACGCCGATTGCCTACTATCTCGTCGGAGCGCTGTTGCTCTCCGGCGTACTCAACATCGCGTACTTCTGGCCGGTGATCTACACCGCCTTCTTCGAGGCCGAGGACGCCCACGACGCGAAGCCGCTCGTCGACTTCCGGCCGGGCGGCGAGACGCGGTCGACGCTGCCAGCGACCGACGGTCGCGGCGCAGCGGACGACGCCGCGACAAACGGTCGCGGCGCAGCGGACGACGCCGCGACAGACGGCGGTCGCCCGGACGATGATGACGACAACGACGCGACCGACAAAGACGACGCGATCGACGAAGACGACGAGACCGCGGAGGATGCCGCCGACCTCGACAACATCGTCGAGAGCGCGGAGGCCGATTCGGCTGTCGATGCCGAGGACGCGGCGTCCGCGGACGGCGATTCCGAGATCCCGGACGACTCGGAGGTACCCGACGCGGAGATGGATGACCTTCCGACGGACGAGGAGGGTGTTGTGCGGCCGGACTTCGACACCAGCGAGCGTGACTTCTCTGAGCCGGCCGAGCGCGTCGACACGGGCGACTACGCCGTCGACGAACGGCCCTCGGATGTCAACGTGCCGTTCGGTGTGGGTCGCGACGAGGACGGTCGAGTCGGCGACGCAGTCGGCACGGCCGACGGTGACGCGACGGATATCGACGACCACGCGGCCGATCGCGACGGTCACGACGACGCCGAAAGCGGTGGCGACCACGCGACTGATCACGACGGCCGCGACGACGGTGACCACGATGACCACGCCGGCGATCACGTGGATGACCACGGTCACCACGGCGGACCGCCGCCGGGCGGCTGGGAGCGGATCGACGGCGTCGCGGCCCTCCTCGGTCGCGAGTCGACGTGGTTCACTCTCGGGCCGATCCTCACGGCGATGGGCCTCGCGGTGTTGCTCGGCGTGATACCCTACGAGATGGGCTTCCTAGAGCTGATCGAGCTCATCGTCGACACGCGGCTCCCCGAAGAGGTGATGCACCCATGACGGCTGCGACGGGCGCGCTGACCGCGATTCCGCCGTACGTCGTGCTCGCGTTCGCCGCGCTCGCGGTGCTCGCGCTCCCGCGCCACGCGGGCCACGTCGCGGCCGCGCTGGCGACGGCGTTCACGTTCGTGCAGGCCGTCCTGCTCGGAGACGCCGGGACCGGCGCGCACCTCGCGACGCAGCTGTTCGGCTTCGATGTCGTCTTCTTCAACGTCGATCAGTTCTCGCTGCTGATGGGCGTCGTCGTGGGATTCCTCGCGACGGCGGCAGTGCTGTACGCCTACGGCACGGAGGCTCCGACGTGGGTGACCGCGTTCGCGCTGATCTACGTCTCCTCGACCGTGGGGACGATCTACGCTGGCGACTGGCTCACGCTGATCTTCTTCTGGGAGCTGATGGCCGTCACCTCGACGCTTCTGGTGTGGCAGTACGGCGGCGCGGCCGTGCGTGCGGGGTACCGCTACGCGCTGTTCCACGGGATCGGCGGCACGTTCCTGCTCGGTGCGGTCGTCGTGCACTTCGCGAACGCCGAGACGTTCCTGTTCTCGGCGACGACCGGGATCCACCCGGCCGCGACGCTGCTCGCGGCGATCGGCATCGGAATCAACTGCGGGTTCGTCTTCTTGCACACGTGGCTGCCGGACACGTACCCGCGTCCGCACGTCGCGGCGTCGGTGTTCCTCTCGGTGTTCACGACCAAGACCGCCGCGTACGTGATGTACCGCGCGTTCCCCGAGGGCGGGATGTGGCTCGCGTACCTCGGCGGGATCATGGCCGTCTACGGTGCATTCTTCGCGCTGCTTCAGTACGACCCGCGACGCCTGTTGTCGTACCACATTCAGGCGCAGCTCGGCTACATGCTCGCCGGGTTCGGACTCGCGACGTACGTCGGCGAGTTCGCCGTCACCGGCGGGTTCGCGCACCTGTTCAACAACGTTCTCTACAAGAGCCTGCTGTTCATGGCCGTCGGCGTCGTGATCTACCGGACCGGCGTCGAAGACATCAGGGACATGGGCGGGCTCTGGCGCGAGATGCCCGTCACGTTCCTCGTGTACCTCGTCGGCGCGGCCTCGATTACCGCCGTTCCCGGATTCAACGGCTTCATCTCGAAGGGGATGGTGATCGACTCCGCACACGAGGTGCACAACTACGAGCTGCTGTTCGGCGAGGGGCTCCTCTGGTGGCTGCTCATCGTCGGCGGCGTCGGGACGTTCATGTCGTTCATCAAACTCGGCTACTACATGTTCTTCCACGGCTCCGCGACGCTGTCGCCGAAGGACGCCACGCCGTTCCAGACCGCGGGAATGGTTCTGGCCGGCGGCGCGTGCATCTTCTTCGGGACGCCGTTCACCTACGACTTCCTCGTCGAGCTGATGCCGTTCACGGCCGAGGTCGCGCCCGAGTTACACCCGTATAGCACGAGCCACCTGACCGAAAGCGCCGCGCTCCTCGTGGCCGGCTTCGTCGGATTCTTCGCGCTGAAGCGGCCGCTCGGTTGGCTCGCCCACCACATGCCGGACGTCGATGCAGTGACGTACCCGGCGGCGTTCTACCTCGGGCGCGCGTCGATCTGGGGCGTCACGGAGCTGTGGGCCGCCGTCGACCGCGCGGTGATGGAGCTCGTCGCCGTGATCGAGTGGACGGCGATGCACCCGCGAGAGGCGCTGGCACGGGCGGGCGTCGACACCGAGATCCGGACCGGGATCGGTCGGAGCGTCCTCTTTTTGACCGTCGTGGCCGGCGTCGCGCTGTTCGTGTTCGTGTTGAGCTAAGGGGGAGGCGGTGTCCACCGCCCGCGGACGGCGGTTTGGCGGCGTCCACTGTTTCCGTCTGGGGTCGACCGGTACGGAAACAGGCCTTTATTTAAATGGGGCCCCTCCCTCCCGCGTATGCAGACTCACGTCGTGCCGGTCGGCTTCGACTACGACCGCATGATTGCCCCGCTCATCCGGGACCAATTCGACGTCGACCGGGTGATACTCTTGGAGGGGACGGTCGGCAGCGAGGCCAACGTCGAGTACTCGCGGAACATCGCGCGGAAGCTCGAACAGGACTTCACGAACCTGCTCGGCGCGGAGACCGTCCGCGAGCGACTGACCGACGTGTACGACTACGACGCCGCCTTCGAACGCGCCTTCGATCTGATCAACGCGGAACTTGACGGCGGCACGACCGGTGACGGCGTGAGCGGCGACGACGGCGACGCGACCGCAGACGAGGCGACCGGTGACGACGCGAGCGGCGGCCGCGAGGTCTGGGTGAACCTCTGTTCGATGCCGCGGCCGGTCTCGTTCGCGTTCGCGACCGCTGCTCACTCGATCATGGTCGAGCGGCAGGACGACCGCGATCGGATCCACACCTACTACACCGCCCCGGAGAAGTACCTCGAAACGGAACTCGCCGAGGAGCTGCGGGCGAACCGCGACCTCCTCGAAGAACTGGTCGAGGGCGACGAAGACGGAGACGGATCGGTCGGGGCGAGCGTGCTCGACAACGACGCCGCCGACGGCACCGGCCCCGACGGAACCGGCGGCGTCGACGACGAGCGAATCGCGGATCGGCTCGCGACGACGACGGATCTGCTCTCGGAGTTCGACGAACGGGGGACGACCATCGGCGCGAAGCGCATCGGCGACAGCCACGTCATCGAGTTGCCCGTCGCCTCCTTCCAGAACGTCAAACCCTTCGAGGAACTCGTCTTGTTCACCCTCGGCGAGCACGGCGAGTTCGCCTCCGTCTCCGAACTGGCCGAGACCCTCGCGGACGATCTCAACGAGGAGTACACAGATTCGTTCCGCTCGAAGGTGATCTACAACGTCGACCGCCTCGGCCCGGGCGGGAAAGGGTACATCGAGCGCGAGGAGCGCGGGAAGTCCTATCGGACGACGCTCTCGCGGATCGGAGAGCTGTGGGTCCGCGCTCACGCGGGCGACGACCGCGATTTGGCGTGAGGCGACCGGGGGAGCCACCCGCCCTGAGCGACCGCCCCCTCGTCGGCCTGTGAGTGCCGTGACCGCCCGCTTTTTATCCGTGGGGCGGGGACGGTTACGGGATGACTTCGGCGGGCGACCCCGACGCGAACGCCGGCGGCGACGATCACGGAGCAGCCGCCCTCGACGGCGAGGCCGACTTCGCCGACCCCACGACCAACCAGTCGTTCGAGAACGCGCTCGCGAAGGCCCGAGACAGGACGCGGCTCACCGTCGACGACGCGGTCGAACTGCTCGCGACGGGGACGGAGCGGGACGGGATCGACCCGGCTCGAAAGGAGGCCGTCTTGGAGGCCGCGGATCGGCGGCGGCGCGAGACGGTCGGCGACGAGGTGACGTTCGTCGCCAACGTCAACAACAACGTCACCACGGCCTGTAACACCGGGTGTCTGTTCTGTAACTTCAAGGACAGCGCACACGCGTTTGAGACCGACAGCGACGCGGACCACCCGGGATTCACCAAGACTCCGGCGGAGTCGCAAGCGATCGTCGAGGACGCGCTCGACATGGGCGTCTACGAGGTGTGTTCCGTCTCCGGGCTGCACCCTGCGCTGGCGCTGAACGCGGAGCACCACGAGATCCTCGCCGCCCACGACAACCCCGCGAGCGAGGTGAACTACAAGCCGCCGAGCCGCTACGCCACCGATCCCGGTACCTACGTCGAACAGATCGAGGCGATGTCGGTCGGCGGGATCCACGTCCACTCGATGACGCCGGAGGAGGCGTACCACGCGAGGCGCGGCACGAACTGGACGTACGAGGCGGTTTACGACCGACTCGCCGCCGCGGGCCTAGATTCTGCGCCGGGCACCGCCGCGGAGATTCTTGTCGACGAGGTCCGAGACGTGATCTGCCCGGGGAAGATCGGTACCGACGACTGGGTGGCGGCGATGGAGGGAGCGGTCGCGGCCGGGCTCGACGTCACTTCGACGATGATGTACGGCCACGTGGAGACGGTCGAACACCGCGCCGAGCACCTTCGCGTGATCCGCGACCTACAGGACCGAACGGGCGGGATCACGGAGTTCGTTCCGCTCTCGTTTATCCACGAGAACACGCCGCTGTATCGTCACGGCGTCGTCGACGGCGGCGCGTCGCGGGCCGAGGACGAACTGCTCGTCGCGGTCGCGCGTCTCTTCTTAGACAACGTCGACCACGTGCAGGCGTCGTGGGTGAAGTCGGGCGACGCCCACGGGCTCAAGTTGCTCAACTGCGGTGCCGACGATTTTATGGGGACGATCCTCTCAGAAGAGATCACGAAGCGGGCCGGCGGCGAGTACGGAGAGTATCGCTCATTCGACGACTACGTCGAGATGATCACGGCGATTGGTCGAACGCCGGTCGAGCGCTCGACCGACTACCGGACGCGCCGCAGGATCGATCCGGAAGACGATCCGCACGGCCCCGAACTCGGACCGCGGGCCGACGGCACACCGCTGCTCGCCGGATCGTCGACCGGGGGCGAATCGGGTGTCGAGTCGGCCGGGGCTGACAACTGAGATCGCCGCTTCCGATTCGTCGATTCTGCCACAAAGTATTCGCCGGTGACAGCGTACTCCTAGCCATGCGTCGCAGAGCCCTCCTTGCAGCCGCGAGCGCGGCGGCGGTTGTCCCGATCGCCGGCTGTCCGACACCTCCGTGGAGCGAGGATCTCGAGCGGATCGACGGAGCGAAGGTGACGTTCCGGCGGACGTACGACGGCGAGATCGGGGGGTATGACCACGGCCCCCGTGATATCGCCGAACGGAGTTCGGCTCTCGACGCCGATCCGCCCCGGCTGAGTGTGGCCGGCGTGATCCTCGGCGGTGCTCGGGAGTGTTACGGAGCTGCGTTGCGCGAGGCGAGCCTCGCCGAGGGTACCCTCGAACTCCGGATAGCGACCGTCAACACGTCGAGTTCGGACACCGGAGGCTGCCCCGACGTGGGGCAGACGCATCGGTACTCGGTCGAGATCGCGTTCCGCGAGGCGACAGTTCCCGCCCGAGTGGTCGTTCGTCACGGCGACGAAACGGTTCTCGATGAGCCGACTGCGACCGACTGAACGCGTGACGGTGGTCTCTCCAGCGTTTCGATCCGAGCGACGGCACAGCCGTTTCGGAGCCTGCTATCGCTCCCCACGAGAGAGACCAATCGCCACGCTTTATTAACCGCCCCGAGTACCCGCGACATGGACCAGTTGCGGCAGTCGCTCCTCGACGCGCCGATCATCGAGAAAGGCGAGTACCAGTACTTCGTCCACCCGATAAGCGATGGCGTTCCGATGCTCGAACCGGAGTTACTCCGGGAGATCGTCATCCGACTGATCCGGAAGGCGGACTTGGAGAACGTCGATAAGATTGTCACGCCCGCCGCGATGGGAATCCACATCTCCACCGCGCTCTCGCTCATGACTGACATCCCACTCGTCGTCATCCGGAAGCGGCAGTACGGGCTCGAGGGTGAGGTCCCGCTGTTCCAAGAGACGGGCTACTCCGCATCGGAGATGTACATCAACGATGTCGAGGAGGGTGATCGAGTGCTCGTGCTCGATGACGTGCTCTCGACGGGCGGCACGATAAAGGCAATCTTAGACGCGCTCACGAACGAAGTCGGCGCGGACGTAGTCGATGTCGTCGCCGTGATCAAGAAGGCCGGCGAGAACGAACTCGACGACACCGCGTACAACGTGAAGACGCTGATAAACGTCACCGTCGAGGACGGCGAGGTCGTGATCGTCGACGCCCAAGGCGACGAGTAGGCGTACTAGGTCTCGAAGCCCTCTCCGCTCGACGCGGCGTCGTCGACCGCGCCGGCAACGTAGTATCCACACCGTACGAGCGACAGCGACGAACATTTCCATCGAACAGCCGTGTGGTCGGCGCGCCGGTGAGCGCCGCACCGCGGCGCGAACCGCCCGCGAGGGAGGTCGGCGGGGGCCGCGATGCGGTGCGGCTCCGCGGCCCCCGCCGACCGAGGTTGGGGAGGTGTGAGGTGCGGGGCTATCTCTCGAAAGTCGATGATAATTATTGTACTATATAATATACTATCAACTACAATACGTTACTATTCCGAGGTATTTATCCGTATATAGCCACAATCTGTTATCACAATGGCTGAAAACAGCACGAGTCTCGAAATCCGATCAGCGCGACTGAAAGACACTCCCCGCTCCGAGGACCTCAAAGCGACGACCAGCCCGGTCGCGCGCCTGCTGGCGTGGCTGCGCGCCTGAGTTAGGTTCCTTTCATTTTGCGCGGTGCAGGTCCGAGATGTCAGCTAGATGGCGTCGTAGTCCTCGCGGAACGTTTCGAGCGTCGCGGCGAGCACGCCGATGACGATCGGGCCGACGAACAGGCCGGTGAAGCCGATAGAGTAGATCCCGCCGAACACGCCGAGCAGGATGACCGCCGGGTTGAGGTGCGCCTGCTGGTCGATGACGAGCGGCCGCGCGTAGTTGTCGACCATGGCGATGACGAGCACGCCGTAGACGGCGAGGAACACGCCCGCAGTCACCTGATCGATGGCGACGAGATACGCCGCGGCCGGCCCCCAGACGAAGAACGCGCCGACGAGCGGGACGAGCGCGAGCACGGCCATGACGAACGTCCAGAAGACGACGTCCGGTATCCCGGCAGCCCAGAGACCGATCCCGGCGACGACCGCCTGCAACAGCGCCACGACGATGTGGCCGATCACGACCCCGCGAGTCATCGCGTCGACGCGGTCCACGAGGTCGGACGTGACGTGCTGGGGCAGCGGGCTCGTCGAGCGGAGCCAGCGCACGAACGCCGGTCCGTCGATGAGCGTGTAGTAGACGAGAAACAGCGCCAGCGAGAGTCCGACGGACGCGCGGAGCCCGGTCGTGACGATCCCGCTCACCCCGCCGAACAGCGAGTCGACGAGGAGCTGGCCGGCCATCGCGAGCAGTTCGCCGACATCGATTTCCTGCCCGGTGAGCGCTCCGATCTCGGCTTCGATCGCACCCACGTCGATGTCGGTGTTTCCCCGCGCGATGTCGGTTAAGTCGCGGGCGAACACCCACGAGATGTACGCGACCGGGAGGATGACGGAGACGATCGCGGTGAGAATGAGTCCCAACGCCGAGAGCATGTTACCGAGTCGTCGCGCGAGCGACGCGCGAAACCGTCGGGATAGGATCGATCGCAGCCACCGAGAGAGTCGAACGTGGAACGGAAAGAGCACGTACGCGAGGATGGCCGACGCGATGACGTACTCGACAAACGGAAGGATAACAAAGATAGTCAAGAGCGCGACCGAACCGATAAGCAACAGGAGAAACGACTGACCGCGGTTCATATCCGTGCCCTCTCGCTGCCGCGATATAAACGTAACCGGCGGCAGGCGACCGACCGGGGAGACTCAGGCGCTCGCTTCGTCCTCGTCGAGCCCCGGCGCGGCGCTCGGGTCGACCTCGTCCGGTTCCTCGGTCTGGCCGCCGACGACGGTCTCGCCCTCGTCGGTTTCGACGTACACGTCGTCGGCGAACCCGGCGAGCGCGTTCTCGTACTCCGCCGTTTCGAGCCGGTCAGGCGTCTCCGGTGCCTCGGGGACGCCGGCGGCCGGCCGGAACGCGCCGAGCGGATCGTCGATCGTGATCCCGTGATCGGTGAAAAACGTCTCGTAGCGCCGGTAGTGTGCTTCTAACTCGTCACCGGGTATCTCCATCATCTCCGTCCACCCGTGGTTGAAGAAGTCGAAGTTAGCCTGCACGTGCGTGATCTCACGGGCCTCAGCCTCGGTGAAACCCCGCTGTAAGGCGGCGACGTACGCATCCATCGTCGCGTCGAAGAAGCCGTCGAGGTGGTCTCGTCGCTCCTCGCGACGGTCCTCGTCGGCCTTGTTGAGGAAGATACTCGTGTGAAGATCGACGAGTTTGTCGTTCGCCACGTCGCCCACGACCGGCGTCGTCAACGCCTTCTTCGCGGCCCAATGACGGATGTTCTGCCGGATTTTCATAGTCGTAGTTGGGCGGCGAGATCCTTGAATCTGTGGCGTCTGCGCTCGATTCTCCGCAGCGCCTGCGAGCACGGACTCTTGCTCTGTGGCGTCGAACCGACCGATCGTTTCGTCAACCGCGGTGTGAGCGAGGGTGTGTCACGGCTACCGGCGCGGATGACAACCCACATTAACCATGAATCCGAACGGCCGCGTATGAGTGATTCGTACGTGATCATCGGTGACGGTATCGCGGGCGCGTCCGCGGCCGAGACGCTCCGCGAGGAAGCGCCCGACGCCGATATCACGGTTCTCACCGACGAGGGAGAGTCCCTCTACAACCGGATCCTGATAAAGGAGTACGCGAAGGGGAAACTCCCCGAAGCGCCGATTTCGATCCACCAAGAGTCGTGGTACGACGACCACGACGTTGACCTCCGACTCAACACGGTCGTCGTCGACATCGACGTAGAGAACGATGCCGTTCACACCCACGAGGGCGAAACGTTCGAGTACGATTCGCTGCTCCTCGCTGTCGGCGGGACGCCGCAACAGCTCCCCGTCGAGAACGCTGACGCCGACGGGATCCACCACTTCTGGACGTTCCAAGATGCCCGAAACATCAAAGAGAGCGTCGAGGACGCAGAGCAGGCCGTCATCGTCGGTGCTGGACTGCTCGGAATCGACTTCGCCGCCATCTGCGGCGCACAGGACGTGGAAGCAAAATATCTCATGCGCGGAGACGCGTGGTGGCGGTACGCCCTCTCGAAGGAAGGTGCGGAGATAATGCACGACGCGATGCGAGAGCGCGGGGTCGAGCCCGTCTTCGACTCCGGCGTCGACCACTTCGAGGTCGACGACGACGGCCACGTCGAGGCCGCTATCGATCCGAACGGCGAGCGCTACGAGTGCGATTTCGCGGGCGTCGCGATCGGACTCAACTTCAACACCGAACTCGTCGAACCTACACCGATCGAGACGGAGAACGGCATCGCCGTCGACGAGTACATGCGGACTAACGTCGACAACGTGTTCGCGGCCGGCGACATCACCACGTTCAACGACCTCATCCTCGGCGAACAGGGAAAAAACGGCTCGTGGGGGTCGGCCAAAGAACAGGGATCCGTCGCTGCCCGAAACATGATCGAGTACAACTCCGAGGCGTTCGAGTGGGTCTCCTCGTACTCGATCACCCACTTCGACTTCCCGTTCCTCTCGTTCGGCCACCCGACGCTCGGCGACGAGTCAGTCGAGGCGACGACCGACGAGGGGGAGTGGCGGCGCGTGGCGCTCAAAGACGGGAAGGTCGTCGGCGGCGTGCTCATCGGCGACCTCTCGCCGCAGTCGGCGTTCAAACAACTGATGCGTGAGGGTCGAAACGTGAGCGGACAGACGGACCTTCTCATGGAGCCCGGATTCGCCGTGGACGACCTCGCGGCGACGACCGAACAGTAGATCCTAGGGGAGGCCCGGTGCAGGCCGCGCCGTTCGGCTACTCCCAGACTGACGCCAGCGGTCGGTTATACTTTTCACACTCACATGACGTACGCCCGATAGCATCTGTCTCGCAGTGCTCCGAGCGATCGACCGAACACCCCCGACGAGCGCTTCTTCTCGTCGTTCCTCTCGGAGTGTACGGATCCCGTCTTCTCGATCGGCGACACGGGTGCCGTGGTGTACGCGAACGCGGCCGCGAGGCGGCGCTTGGATACGACGCCGAGCCGATCGTCGTGCCGGCGGCACAACGTTTATCACGATCTATGGGGTATGTTATCGCGTGACAATGCGCGACACAGACAGACGGATTCGGATCCGACGTGCCGGTCTCATCTCCGAGGACGCTCGGGTACGTCACTTCGACGAACTCGACGAGGACGCACAAGACGCGGTCAGGGAACTGGCCGGTCGGCCACAGACCGGCCAGGAACCCACCGATCTGGACGACGGCGACGTGGTGAAGTTCACGGACTACTACCAGATCCGCGCACGCTGACCGCCGAAGCGAAGTTGTTTTCGCTCGCCGCGAGAAACGAAGACCATGGACAGTGGCGGATCTACGGACATGACGCTGGCGTTCGAGCTGAAGGCGCTGAAGGCCCTCACGGATCCGAACGCCGTGTTCAACAACGCTCGACAGTGGACGGAGTACGTCGGAGTCGTCAGCGAGAAGCCGACGTACGTCGTCACAAACTTCACCCGCAAACACCGCGTGCGTCAGGACTTCTTTTCCGGACCACGTGGCGTCGAGGAGAGCCTAGAGAACATCGCCCAGCAGTTCGACACGGACCGACACGTGTTCGTCGGCGTCGACGACGAGGACGCCGCGCTCGCCGAGGCGACCGACTGGGAGTTCCTTCGCGTCGAGGACGCCGCCGAGGCCGCGGGATGGACGCTGACGACCGACGATCCGGACAAGGAACCGACCGAGTCGCCGTCGCGCGACGATTGGCCGTAAGCGAGTTTTACGAAACGACCGATCGTCGACGATACGCAGGGTGTTTTGGGCGTCCGAGACAAACGAACGGTCATGAGCGACGGCGACTCCCCTGACCGCGACGAGCAGAATCACCACACTGGTCACGACAGCCATCGCGACCACCACGACGACCAAGATCATCACACTGGTCACGACGACCATGACCACCACAACCACGACGCCGAAACCGTCTCAGTCGCCGTGGTGACCGTTTCCTCGTCTCGCTCGCTTGATTCCGGTGACACGTCGGGGGAGTACATCGCAGGAGTGTTCGAGGAGGCCGGACACGAGGTCGCCGTTCGCGAACTCGTTCCCGATGAATACGACAGCGTGCAGGGAACCGTCGATCGTGTCGCTCGCCGCAAAGACACAGACGTGGTCGTCACCACCGGCGGAACCGGCGTCACCCCCGATGACGTGACGCCAGAGGCAGTCAGGCCGCTCTTCGCGAAGACGCTCTCCGGGTTCGGTGAACTGTTCCGGCGACTCTCGTACGAGGAGGTCGGCACACGGACGATCGGGTCGCGAGCGACCGCGGGCATCACGGCGGGGACACCGGTGTTCTGTCTCCCCGGCTCCGAGAACGCGGTCAGGCTCGGCGTCGACGAGATACTCCTCCCCGAAGTTGGTCACCTCGTCGGTCTCGCTGGTCGCGGGCGCGAAGACGACAGCGGCGACGCAGACGAGGCGAAAGAAGCGGAGGGGACGGAGAACTCGGAGACGCGAACCGACTCCGAGACCCGCTGACCGACGCACCTGCCGACACAGGCGAATTTCATGCCCGTCACACGGTACCACCACGCGTGTCAGCGTCCAGCGGCGGCGGTCGCGGTCTACTCTGTCGTCGCGTCTGCGTCGGCGTCGGACTCTTCCGACGCGTCAGAGCGAAGCGCGGCGAACAGTCCGTCGGGATCGGACCGAACATCCGCCAGCGTCGCACCTGCGAGACCGCCGAGCGCCCCGCCGGTACTCGCCGCGTTTCGACTCACTAGTCCGCCGAGCGCGGCACCCACTGCCGCACCGATCGCCGCACACTTCGCTCTCGACACCGCGCTTTTGATTCGGGACTTCATACAATACCGTTCTCTCCGAGACGACAAAAGCCTGCCGTCGATTCCTATCGCCACTGTTCGGGCGTCGCGGCTGTACCGAACGTGTCGGACCGCCGATTCACTGGCTCTGTTTCGCCATCTCCACCGAGATGAAGAATCCGAAGTACGCCGGGATTCCGGCCAGCATGAACATGTACAGGACCCACTGCGGTGCCGTCGGGAACACGAAGTCGTACAGCAGCGACGCGAACGTCACCCACACGACGGCGAACACCAGATCGCCGACCATGCCGGTCCGGTTCTCGCGGATCTGCGATCGCAGGCGGTCGGCAAAGCTCTGGCTCGTTTCCGCGTCGTCGGGTGAGTCCGTGTCGGTCATGTGTGGTTGTGGGGATCAGTGTACGTCGATGTTGCGAAACCGAATCGAAAACGAACGACACCGAGAATCGAAACCTGTCCCGGTTCCCGGCTCGTCCGAGGCGCTTTCAGTCCTCGTTGAGGTAGTCGACGACGAGGACGGGGACGTGCGTCGAGCGTAGCGTACGCTCGGTGACGCTGCCGAGGAGCGCGCGCCGAACGCCGGCACGGCCGTGGCTTCCCATCACGATCAGATCGATTTCGTGGTCCTCGGCGTACTCGCCGATAAGCTTGTGCGGGCGGCCGCCCGATATGTGCTCGACGACCTCGACACCGCGCTCCTCGCCGCGATCGGCGACGGCACCGGTCGCCTCGTCAGCCCGTTCTTTCAGCTCCTCCATCTCACCGAACCGACCTTGGCGCAACCGGTCGACCTGTTCGGTGCCGAGGCTGAGGTTGACCGAGTCGATGTCGACCACGTACAGCGCGTGGACCTCGGCGTCGTACTTCTCAGCGAGGTCGAGCGCATGGTCGACCGCGGCCTCGGCAACGTCGCTTCCGTCCGTCGGGATCAGGATGCGTTCGTACATGAATTACTCCTCCGTCGCGTCGGTGGTAGTCGCGTCGTCAGCTGCGCGGCCGCCGTCCGTCGCCGCGTCGTCAGCTGCGCGGCCGCCGTCCGTCGCCACCTCTTCGCCGCCGTCGGCGACGACATCCTCTGCGGTCTGCTGTTGCCCCATCGGCTCGGGGCTGTGACACTGTCTGACGATCCGCTTCGTCTCCATCGGTGGCTCGTCGGTGGCCATCGAGACGACGATAGTGACGGCGAAGACAATCGGCACAGCGACGAGCGCGGAGCCGATGGCGGGCAGCCACGTCGCGAGCGTCGCGTTGAGTGGCGCTTCGAGGCCGCCCACGTAGCCGGGAACGACCTCGTTGACCATCGAGACGCCCCAGATGGCGAGGCCGGTCGTCATGCCGGCGAGCGCGCCCTCACGGTTGGTGTTCTCCCACCACATGCCAAGGAAGAACATCGGGAACAGCACGGCTCCCGCGAGCGAGAACGCGTACGACACGAGCGCGGCGATCGGAGCCGCGGGGTCGAGCGCGGCCAGCGTCGTGATGACGCCGAGCAGGACGATGCTCAGACGACCGACAAGCACCTGCTGGCGCTGGGTCGCGTCGGGGTTGATGATCGTGGTGTAGATGTCGTGTGAGATCGCCGAGGAGCCCGCGATGAACAGCCCGGCGGTCGTCGCGATCGCCGCTGCGATACCACCGGCGGCGACGAACCCGACGAACGACGGTGGGAGGTTCGACAACTGAGCGGCCAACACGACGATCACGTCGGCGGCAGAGCTCGTCATGCCGGGGTCACCGTACACGGCACCGATGTTCTCTCCGTAGAGATCGGTTCCGAACGCCGCGAACGCCGGCGCGCTCAGGTAGAGGATACAGATGAATCCGAGCCCCCACACGGTCGACCAGCGGGCGGTCCGCTCGTTTTCGACCGTGTAGAAGCGCACCAGCACGTGTGGGAGCCCGCAGGTCCCCACGATGAGCGAGAACGTCGTAGCGATCCAGAGATAGAAGCTGGAGTTCGCGAACGGCTCCGAGAACTCGGAACTGAGTGTGCTGATGAGCATGCCGTACTCGATCTGCGGGAGCACCGTCGAGTAGCCGTTCGTAAGTCCGACCGCGTACAGGCCGGCGACGAACGCCACGATGAGGATCACGTACTGCGCGACCATGTTCTTCGTCGCGCCGAGCATTCCGGAGAGCGTCAGGTAGCCGACGGTGATAGTCATCATGATCACGACCATCGCCTGGTAGCCGCTCAGTCCGAGGAACCCGAGGTCACCGAAGATGTACAGCCCGACGAGCGCCATCCCCCGGGCCTGTCCGATCGCGTAGACGAAGCCGATGAGGAATGTTGTGACCGCGCCGATCGCGCGGGCGGTGTCGGAGTTGAATCGGTCGCCGACGAAGTCGGCGGCCGTGTACTTCCCGAACCGGCGCAACTGCGCCGCGAGGAAGATGAGCAGGATGAAGTACCCGGTCGTCCAGCCGACGACGAACACGAGTCCGTAGAACCCAGACAGCGCGATCGACGCCGCCATACCGAGGTACGACGCCGCAGACATCCAGTTCGCGCCGATCGCCATCCCGTTTTCGATGTTACCGATCGAGCGGCCGGCGACCCACATGTTCTCCGCGTCGGCGACGCGGAAGATGAAGCCGATGGCGATGAACACCAGCAGCATTCCGATGACGAGGATGGCCGGAAGCGTCTTGAACGAGACGTTGAGCCCCTCCGGGAGCAGTTCGCTCTGGAGGAGCGTCGCGGCGACGCTCATGTGTCACCCCCCACGTTGTGGTCGATTCCGAACTCGTCGTCGAGCGCGTCGCGCCGCTTCGCGTACCAGCCCGAGAGGATCAGCGCGCCGCCGGGCGCGCCGATCGCGACGAGGAAGTAGTGAAGCGGGAACCCGATGATCGGCATCTGCTGTGTCATCACGCCCGGTGCGAGGTACGTCGCGGTCACCGGACCGAAGACGACAAGCGCCCAGATGATGAACCCGGTCCAGACGATCCTGAGATGCTTGCGCATGTACGGCGTGCTCGGACTGAGGATGTTCACCTCCGAGCTGAGGTAGTCGGTCTGTTGATGCTGCTGTGCCGCGCCGGTCGCGACGCCGCCGTCGGTGGCCGCGTCGTCCGCTGCGCGTCCCCCGTCGGTGGCCGCGTCGTCCGCTGCGCGTCCCCCGTCGGTGGCCACGTCGTCCGCTGCGCGTCCCCCGTCGGTGGCTACGTCGTCTGTCTCGTGTGAGCTATTATCTGTCATGTGTTGTGGTGTGTTGTGTCGTGGTCGATCTGTATTCGTTTTTCGTGATGGTTTGGTTCCGTGCCGTCGTCTCGTTTCGATTGGAAAGTCGAAAACGGAGCCGCGGGCGCTACTCTTCTGCCTTCTGCTGAATCTCCTCGACGATTTCGGGGTTCCGCAGCGTGCTGGTGTTACCCAGCTCTTTCCCGTCGGCGATGTTCTCCAGCAGGCGGCGCATGATCTTCCCGGAGCGGGTCTTCGGGAGATCGGGTGTGAACACGACCTGCTCGGGGCGAGCGATCGGCCCGATGGCGTCTTCGACGGCGGCGACGATCGCGTCGCGAAGCTCGTCTGTACCCTCATAGCCGTCCTCGGTCGTCACGTACGCGTACACGGCCTCGCCTTTGATGTCGTGGTCGCCGCCGACGACTGCCGCCTCGGCGACGCCCTCGACGCCGACGATGGCCGACTCGATCTCCATCGTACCGAGCCGATGGCCGGAGACGTTGAGCACGTCGTCGACGCGGCCCAACACGGTGATGTAGCCGTCGTCGTCGATCTTCGCGCCGTCTTCGGGGAAGTACACCCAGTCGTCGGGGTCGTCGCTGTCGGTGTCAGAGTACTCCGCCCAGTACTCCTCGATGTACCGCTCGTCGTTGTTGTACAGCGTCCGGAGCATTCCCGGCCATGGCTTCTGTACCGTGAGATAGCCGGCTTTGCCCGGCTCTACCTCGTCGCCGAGCGTGTCGAGGATCTGGACGTCGAGTCCCGGCAGCGGCGGTCCGGCCGCTCCCGGCTTCATGTCTTTGATGCCGGGGAGCGTCGTTACCATCATCCCGCCAGTCTCCGTCTGCCACCACGTGTCGACGACGGGGCACTCCTCGTCGCCGATGTGCTTGTAGTACCACTTCCAAGCGCGCGGATTGATCGGCTCACCGACCGTTCCGAGCAGTCGCAGGCTCGACAGGTCGTGGCGGTCGGGGAACTTCTCGCCCCACTTCATGAACGCACGGATAGCTGTCGGCGCGGTGTACAGTTGGGTCGCCTCGTACTCCTCGACGATCTCCCAGAGGCGGTCGCGCTCCGGGTGATCCGGCGTCCCCTCGTACATCATCGTCGTCGTTCCGAGCGAGAGCGGCCCGTAGACGATGTACGAGTGGCCCGTGATCCAGCCGATGTCGGCCGAGCAGAAGTACGTGTCCTCGGGCTTGATGTCGAGGACCGACTGCGAGGTCCACGACACCCACGACAGGTACCCGCCGGTCGTGTGTTTCACGCCCTTCGGTTTGCCCGTGGTTCCCGAGGTGTACATCAAGAAGAGCATGTCCTCCGCGTCCCGCGTGACCGGCTCTACCTCCGCGCCCGCGTGGGCGTCGACGAGGTCGCCGTAGTCGATTTGGTCGTCGCCGAGGTCGTGACCGAAGTCGTCGCCGTTCGGCCCGAGGCGATCGACAACGACGGTCGTGGTGCCGTGCTCGACGTCCGAGAGCCCCTCGTTGGCCTTGTCGAGGTGATCGAGGGGGTCGCCGCGGCGGTAGTAGCCATCACAGGTGACGAGGTACTCGGAGTCGGCGGAGTTCATCCGCGTGGCGAGCGCGTCGGCCGAGAACCCGGCGAAGACGACGCTGTGTGGCGCGCCGATCCGAGCGCACGCGAGCATCGCGATCGGCAGCTCGGGGATCATCGGCATGTACATCGTCACCACGTCGTCCTCCTCTACGCCCTGCTCGCGCAGCGCGGCCGCGAACTCGTTTACCTCGCGGTGGAGCTCCGAATACGTGTACGTGCGGTCGTCCTCGTCGACGGGCTCGCCAACCCACTCGATCGCGGCCTCGTCGCCGCGCTTGTCGAGATGCCGGTCGAGGCAGTTCGCCGACGCGTTCAGTTCACCGCCCGTGAACCACTCGTAGAAGGGCGGGTTGCTGTCGTCGAGCACCTGGTCGTAGTCGGACTCCCAGTCGAGCAGCCCCGCTGCAGCCTCCCAACACTGCGGCCAGTTCTCTTCGAACTTCTCGTAGATGTCCGGGTCCGAGACATTCGCCTGCTCGACGAACGACTCGGACGGCTCGAACACCGCTTGTTCTTCCAGTCTCGCTTCCAGTTGACCGTCACCCTCTGTCATGGTACGATTCTATTCAACCGACAGCAGCATATAAACGCTCACGCTAAATACGAAAAATCGTGATATTCTTGGGTATTCCGTCGTTCTCTACCGGTCAGGAACGCGCCAACCGCCGCTCGTCTTCGAAGAGCCCGTCCAAGAGCGCGCGTTGAGCCTTTCGGAGGTGGTTGTGAAACGTCGGTGACGAGACGTCCATCGCATCGGCGACTTCCTCGGCGGTGCTCCCCCGCGGCCAGTCAAAGTACCCGCCGTGGTAGGCGGCCGACAGCGCGGTCCACTGCCGGTCTGTGAACCGGTCTTTGATGCCCTCACGGAGGGACGATTCGGTGCGAGGCGACCGTGCGACCGACTCCTTGCTCACGAGTCGTGCGTCGGTGAACGCCCGCCGAAACCCGTCGGCAACCGGACGCACGTCCGTCCCTTCCGGGAGGTCGGCGATGACTCGGACCCGGCCGTCCGTGGCCATCGCGTCGCGGACCGTAGCCCCGTGATCGGTGAGCGTCTGCACGGCCGATCCCCCCGTTACCTGTACCGACACCGAACAGCTGTCCTCGTCGGTCTCGATCAGCCGGAGGTCGGAGACGCCGGGCAGCCCGTCAACCACGTCCGCGATCCCCTGCGGTCTGGCCCCAGTTACGGAGAGGTACAACCGAGAGGCGTCGTCGGTGACGGTGACCGTCGAGGAGAGTTCGATCTGGCAGTCGAGCGCGGCGCTCGCGCGTACGAGAAATGCGTTGTCGTCCGTCGTCTGAAACGTCACCTCGGTCACCGCGTCGGAGTGGAGCAGTTCCCGCCAGCGCCTCGCGGTCACGGCCCAGCCGAGTGAGCGACCGAGGACCTCGATCGTCCGACGCTCGGCCGCGTCGACCGGTCGGTCACCGTCGACGACGACACACAGCGAGCCGTGTGTCACGTCCTCGTATCTGACTGGAACCGCGACCGCGGGCCGCCCCGCCGTCGTCGGATGTCCGTCCGTGATCGCCGCCGTCCCCTCAAGTGCCTCCTGCCAAGGCCCGCCGTCGGCGATCCCCCGCTCGCGGAGCCCAGCCGGCGCGATGCCCGCGCTCGCCGCGACATCGACACGACTCCCCTCTGTGGGCTCGCGAACGACCCACGCCTCAGCCCATCGATCGGCCGTCGCGAGCCGCCGCGGCACCGCCGAGATGGGGCGAGCGTCGCTGTCGCCGTCGCCGGCTGCGATCGCCTCAAATCCGCCGATCCCGGCCGGTGCCGCTCGGTCGGCGTCCGCCGTCTCCTCCGTGTCGATTCGGTACTCGCGCTCGTCTCGGTCAGGCGACGAACCGGCGACGGCTTCGGCGATCGCCTGCCCGTCGAGGGGATCAAGATACGGGTCGAGGGCCGCCGTCGTCTCCCACCCGCCAGCCTCGCGAACGGCGTGCGGATCGACGCCGCGATCGACGAGGAGCCTGCGCGCGAAGGTGTGCCTGAGATCGCTCGTCGTCACGTCCGGGTCGACGGTCCCGTCGGTCTGTGCCGCCGCGCGCACCGCCGTCTCGCGCACGATCATCTGGATGCGCCGCGCGGACACGCTCACAAACGGCTCGGCCTCACCAATCTCCTCGATGTCGGCGTATCGCCGGAGCTCGGCGGCAAGCGACGCTGGAACGACCGTCTCTCGGTCGAGCCGGGGAGTGTCGGGCGATCCGCCCGCCCCGTTCGGTGTCGCTCCCTCCTCTGGAGACGGGACTGCGAGCAGGTCGTGGCCGGGCGCGATGGCCGCCTCGCGGAGGTGTCCCGACGTGACGCGTCCGATCTCGTCGGCTCGGAGTCCGGCTTCACCCGCGAGCCGGATCGTCAGCGCCGCGCGGTACGTCTCCGCGGCGGTCACGAGCGCGTCGTACGCCGCCGTGTCGAGCGCGTCTGGCATCTGTTTCGGATTAACAAAGCAATCCGAAATAAAATGATCGGTCACAGGGAGGAAGAGACCGAGCACTGCGAGGTATTCGTGACTATCCGATCACGAGCGAAGCGTCAGATAGGTGTGAGCGCTGCTTTCGACCGTTTGTCCGAGTTCTATATTTCGTTTCCAATATAAAATACGAAACACATTCGAGGAGATCAGCCACTGCTGACGACACCCCACGAGACGTGGTCCCACACCCGTTCGTAACCGTAGTAGGTTGCCGTCTTCACCACGTTGGTCACGAGGCCGATGTTGATCGCCGCGCGGGCGTCGCCGACGACCGCCCACGCGACGAGAACGGTTATCGTAACCATGAGCACCCGATAACACAGCGTCTTGGCGATAGCGCGCTTGCGGGCGTGGACCGCCGTGCGCGAGAGGAGCGAAACCATGCCGACTCGATACGGCCTGCCGTGTAATGAAACTATTTAGCGTTTCAAATTCTGAAATAGAAACCAAAATAGGTTACCACATACTACGTCTCGCGAACCGTCGACTCGATCTCGCCGACGACCTCCGGATTGCGGAGCGCGCTGACGTCGCCAAACTCCTCGCCGCGGGCGATGTCTTCTAACAGCCGACGCATGATCTTCCCCGAGCGCGTCTTCGGTAACTCCGGCGTGAAGACGATCCGGTCCGGGCGAGCCACGTCGCCGACAGACCGTGCGAGCCGTTCGGATATCGCCTCGCGGAGCGGGTCATCGGTGTCGACGCCGCTTCGTGTCGTGACGTACGCCACGATCTGGCCGTCGTTGTCGCCGACAACCGCCGCCTCAGTCACGCCGTCAGTCTCGACTATCGCCGACTCCAGTTCGGCGGTGTTGAAGCGGTGCGCGCGGACGTTGATCACGTCGTCGACGCGGCCGAGGATCGTAATGTAGCCGTCCTCGTCGACCGTCGCGCCGTCGCCGGTGCGGTACCGCCAGCCGTCGTCGCCCTCCAGCCAGTACTCGCGGCGGTAGCGCTCGTCGCCCTCGCGGAGGCCGCGCAGCATTCCGGGCCACGGCGCGGCGATCGTGAGGTAGCCGGGCTCGCCGGGATCGACCGGATCGCCGTCCTCGTCAACGACGCGGGCGTCGATCCCGGGGAGCGGCGGCCCGACCGTCCCCGGCTTCATCGGCGAGATACCGGGGAGCGTCGCGAGCGCGATAGCTCCTGTCTCGGTCTGCCACCACGTGTCGACGACCGGCACGTCGTCGCCGCCGACGTGCTCGCGATACCACCGCCACGCCTTCGGTGTGATCGACTCCCCGACCGTTCCCAGAAGGCGGATGGACGAGAGGTCGTGGGCGTCCGGGTACTCCGACCCCCACTTCATGAACGAGCGAATCGCGGTCGGGGAGGTGTAGAAGACACTCACCGCGTTGCGCTCGATCAGGTCCCAGACGCGGTCGCGGTCGGGATAGTCGGGCGAGCCCTCGTAGAGCACCGTCGTCGTCCCGAGCGCGAGGGGCCCGTACACGCCGTACGAGTGGCCTGTGATCCACCCGATGTCGGCGGCACACCAGTAGGTGTCGTCCGGGCGAACGTCGAGGACGTTGCGCGTGGTCCACGCGACCTGCGAGAGATAGCCGCCCGTCGCGTGCTCGACGCCCTTCGGCTGGCCGGTCGTCCCCGACGTGTACATCACGAACAGGAGATCCGTCGCGTCGCGGGCGACCGGCTCGACCGTCTCGCCGTCGTGCGCGTCGACCACCGACTCGTAGGCGTGTTCGTCGTCGCCGAGCGACACGTCGAGGGCGTCGCCGAGGCGGTCGACGACGACCGTCTGCCGGAGGTCGCCGTCGATCCGGAGACGGGCGTTGTCGGCCTTCGACTTCTGGTTGAACGCGTCCTCGCGGCGATAGTAGCCGTCGCAGGTGATCAAATACTCCGAATCGGCGGCGTCGATCCGCGTCGCAAGCGCCTCCGCTGAGAGCCCCGCAAAGACGACATTGTGGGGCGCGCCGATGCGGGCGCACGCCAGCATCGCGATCGGCAACTCCGGTATCATCGGGAGATACAGTGTCACCACGTCGTCCTCGCCGACTCCAAGGTCTCGGAGTCCGGCCGCGAGCGCGTTCATCTCGCGATGCAGGTCGAGGTACGTGTACGACCGGCGCTCGCCGCGCTTGCCGAACCACCGGATCGCGAGCTGGTTCCGACGGTGGTCGAGGTGCCGGTCGACGCAGTTCGCGGCGGCGTTGAGTCTCCCCTCCGGGAACCACTCGTAAAACGGCGGGTCGTCGTCGTCGAGGACGGTCTCGTACGGTCGCTCCCAGTCGAGGAGGTCGGCAGCCCTGCGCCACGCCTCCGGTCCCTCGCGCTCGAACGTCTCGTACACCCCGGCGTCACTCGCGACCGCCCGATCGCGGAACGACTCCGGCGGATCGATGGCGTCGTCGCCGCTCACGACCGCGCTGTCGTCCCCGATCGAGTGCCGGCCGTCCATTCCGGCGTCATCCATGATATTTATTCGCAATCGAAGCCATGTATACTTTGTCCGAACCCCCGACCGCTGAGAAACGATCGGTCCTCGCTCGCAACCGATTTGACCCCGACACACAGAGGTTCCCTCCCGAGAGCGCAGGACTCAGGCCGACTCGGCCGAGGCGAGCCCGGCCGCTTTCGAGCGCGCTCGCGCCACGATCGACGGCTTCGCTTCGAAGTCAACCGTGACTTGGTCGCTCGCGTACGTCTCGTCGGCGACGTGCCCGTGGTCGTGGATCCACGAGACAAGGCTCATCGCGTCGTCCGAGACGGGGAGCACGAGCCGCTCGCGCTCCCACTCCGGGAGTTCCGATTCGACGCGATCACGCAGCTCCGCGACGCCGGCCCCCGTCTTTGCCGAGACGGCGACCGGGTCGGGTGCCACGCCGGAGAGCGCGGCGCGCTTGTCCGCGAGTTCGCCGGGCGCGAGCCGATCGACTTTGTTGAACACGGTGACGATCGGTGCCTCGTTGCGCTCGTACAGCGTGTCGTGGCTGGTGACGAGCTTCTCGCGCATCGCCTCGACGGACTCGCTCGCGTCCACGACGAGGAGGACGAGGTCCGCGCGGTACACCGAATCAAGGGTCGACTCGAACGACTCGACGAGCCAGTGCGGGAGGTCGGCGATGAACCCGACCGTGTCGGTTAAGAGTACGTCGCGCTTCTCCATCTCGGCGCGACGCGTCGTGGTGCCGAGGGTGGTGAAGAGCATGTCCTGTGACTCCGCGGTCGTGTCGAGGTCGGGGTGTCGGTCGGCGTTCTCGTCCACGTCCATCTCGGCCGCGAGCCGCCGCATCAGCGTGGACTTGCCGGCGTTGGTGTAGCCGGCGAGCGCGACCAGATCGAACCCGGAGTCGCGGCGCTGCTCGCGGCGCGCCTGCTCTTTGTCCGCGATCGAGTCAAGCTCGTCGCGGATCTCGGAGATCTGCCGTTTGATGTCGCGTTCGACGCTCTCGTCGTACTCGCCCAGCCCCATGAATCCCGGCCGCTCGTCGCGCTTCGCGAGGCTCGCTTTCGCCTCCGCGCGCGGCAGTTCGTATCGCAACTCCGCGAGTTCGACCTGTAGCTGGGCCTTCCGCGTGTTCGCGCGCTGGCCGAAGATCTCGAGGATGAGCGTGAACCGGTCGATCACCTCGACGCCCTCCGGGAGCTTCCCCCCGATGTTGAACGTCTGGTACGGTCCCACGTCGTTGTCGAGAATCACCGCGTCGGCGTCGGCGCGGCAGACTCGGTCGCGTAGCTCCGCGACCTTCCCCTCGCCGAACATGAACGCGGCGTCTTCGGTGCGGGTCTGTGTGAGTTCGTCGACGACCTCGTAGCCGGCGGCAGCGGCGAGCTGACTGATCTCCGTCAGGTCCGCGTCGCCGTCGTCGACGCGTTTCGCGACGACCGCGCGGCGATCGTTCGATGCGACCTCGGTCTCGGCGCGTTCTTCCCCGCCGTTCGTCCCCTCGGCGTTCCCGGTCATAACAGGAGGTCGCGAGCGGCGTACGCGGCATGATGTGCTGCCTGCACGGTTTCGCGTTCGCCTATGCTCTCGACGTATTTAAACTCGGGTCGGAAGCTCAGTCCGATCCGCTCGGCCGGCTCCTCGTAGAACTCGCCGCCCTCGGCGACGACGGGGCCGTCCGGCGGTTCCGGGAGATCGCCGACGGCCTCAGCGGTGAGCGCGACCGTCGCGTCGAGCGTCGGGCCCTCGCGGACGGCCGCGAACCCCATGCCCTCGACGGATCGGATCCGGGTCGAATCGATCACCGCGTGAACCGCGGCCGCCACCATCAGGTACTCGCCGTCCTCCTCGTGGCGGCCGCTGATGTCCACGCCGACGACCTCAGGGACGGGCGACCGTCACCTCGGTTCGCGAGTCGGGCGAAGCGGATCCACGCGGCGCGGATCCGGGCGTGTGAGTGTGCACGTATTTCATCCCGATACCTCAACGTTGATCGGCCGTCGAATTGAACGTTTCCGTCGTGGTCATCCCGTTCGTCGTGGTCATCCCGTTCGTCGCGGTCATTCTTCCGTCCGCTTCCGCGTCACTCATCGATAGTTCGAACGGGTCGCGTCACTCGTCGACGGCTCGCTTCACCTTGTCGACAACTTCCACGTCCGCGATCCGAGTGGCCGTATACTGTCCGTCGGCGTCCTTCTCCGCCGCTTTCACCATATCCCAGACGACGTTGAGTCCCGTAGTGACCCCTTCTAACGCCTCCATCTCACAGCCCGTCTTTCCCGTCGTCTCGACGGCGACGGCCAGCTCGATCCGGTCGTCGTTGACGGCGAAGTCGGTGTCGACGTTCGTGATCGGGATCTGGTGGCACATCGGGATCGTCTCCCACGTGTGTTTGACCGCCTGCACCGCGCCGACTCGGGCGGTCGCGAGCACGTCACCCTTCCCGACCTCGTCCGCCTCCACGGCCGCGACGGTCGAGGGGGTCAGCCGGATCTCGCCGCGGGCGACCGCGCGCCGGTTCGTGTCTGGTTTCGCGCCCACGTCGACCATCCTGACTTCGCCGGACTCGGTCGTGTGCGTCAACTCGTCTGCGGTCTCCGTCTCCTCGCTGTCCTCAGGCATCGCGCATCGCCTCCGGAAGCCGGTCGATCACGTCCGTCGCCACGAGCCCGTACCCCCGCTCGTCGGCGACGAGGTCCCCGGCGGTTCCGGTGACGTACGCGCCCGCGACCGCGCCTCGGAACGCGTCGGTCTGAGCCGCCAGCGCGCCGACCGCGCCGGCGAGCACGTCTCCCGTCCCGCCGACGGTCATCCCCGGATTGCCGGTCCGGTTCAGTCGGAGGTCGTCGCCGTCGGTCACCACATCGTACGCGCCCTTCACGAGCAGCGTGTGACCGAGTTCGCCCGCGAACGACCGGACCAGTTCGCCCCGCTCGTCGGGGTCGTCCGCGGTCTCGCCGCCCATCGCGACGAGTTCGCCTTGGTGGGGCGTACAGATCAGGTCGGCGTCCGTATCGATCTCGGGAACGACCCGGAGCGCGTCGGCGTCGACAACCGCGCGGCCGTCGTACGCGGCGAGGAACGCCCGGACGAAGTCGGCGGTCCCGTCGCTGTCTCCCAGTCCCGGGCCGAGCACGACGGCGTCGGTGCCGGCGGCCAGATCCCGAACGCGATCGAGGTGGTTCGGCCCGAGACGGTCGCCCGGCAGGTCGCGCACGATCAGGTCGGCCGAGAAGCCCTGAATCTCCCGGGCAACAGTCTCGGGACAGGCGACGCTGACGAGGTCGGCACCCGCCCGGAGCGCCGCCCGGGCGGTGAGGGACGGCGCGCCCGTGTAGGGGCCGCCGCCCACGACGAGCACCTCGCCGTTGTCGCCCTTGTGCGAGTTCGGATCGCGGCTGATCCCGAGCAGGTCGCCGGGACCGGTAAACCGCTCCGCCGCCCGGGGTATCCCGATGTCCGCGACGGTCACGGTCGCGTCGAGCGCGTCGAGGCCGGGTTTCGCGTCGTGGAAGGTGACGACGCGGTCGGCCTCGACGGCGATGGGTGCGTCACCGCTGGCTCCGGTCGAGTCGGCGGTGGCCGCCCCGGTCAGGTCATCGGCCCCGCCGATCGAGTTGCCGTCGGGCGCTCCGGTGGGATCGCCCGTGTCCGCGTCGATTCCGGACGGCACGTCGACGGAGACGACCGTCGCGTCGTTCGCGTTGATCGCTCGCGCCGCGCTCCGCTCCGGTTCGCGGAGGCGTCCCGTCGCGCCCGATCCGAGCATCGCATCGACGACCACGTCCGGATCGCCGAGCGACAGGTCGGCCGAGTCGGTCACCGTCTTCGTCGGGAGTTCGGCTTCGGCGAGCGCGTCCCAGTTCTCCCGCGCGATGTCGGTCCGGATCGACTCCGGTCGGCCGAGCAGCGTGACGCCCACGTCGTACGCTGAGAGGAACCGGGCCGCGACGAACGCGTCGCCTCCGTTGTTGCCGCGGCCGCAGCACAGCGCGACGGTCGCGCCGGGCTCTGCGACGGTCCGCACCGCGCGGGCGACGGCGTTGCCCGATGACTCCATGAGCTGTTTTCTTGGAATGCCGAGGGCGGCCGCGTTGGCGTCGACCGCCGCCATCCGGTCAGTCGTGATCATGCGTCGGGATTCGCGCGACGACTGATAAGGGTGCGGGCGTGGTGGCCGTCGAGAATACGTGACGGGCGGCAGTATCGTCCGCCGGCGGGTCGTCGGTGAATGAAAATCTTGATGCGGTTCGGAGGGGAATCGCTCACCGAGAAGCCGTGTCTGTCGACGCACACCTCGCCGCCTCGTTCCAGCTCCGGCCCGTTCCGCCTCAGAGCGGACGCGTTCTCCGCCGAGCGGCGCGTGTGGCCGCCACAGTACCCGCAGAAAGACGCCTCCAGCGGACCGACTGTCGCAGACGGATCTTCGCATGAATATTGGATTCTTCACCGACAGCTACTTCCCCGGTATCGACGGCGTCACCTACACGATCAGCGCGTGGCGCGATCGGCTTCAGGACCGCGGCCACGATGTGTACGTCGTCTACCCCGCGAGCAGTCATGAGCCCGACGACAACGAACTACCGGTTCCGTCGCTACCGAACCCCTTCTATAAACAGTACCGCGTACCGATCTATCGGCGGCTCTCCACGCTCCCCGACCTCGACGTGGTCCACTGTCACGGTCCGGCGGCAACGGGGCTGATGGGCGCTCGGTACGCGAAGCAACGCGGCGTGAAGTCGGTGTATACGCACCACACCCCGGTCGAGGACTACTTCGTGCAGGGGCTGAAGTCGGAGGCCCTCGCGACCGCCGCGGGGCGGCTGTACGTCGCGTACGAGAACCGCCTGCTTCGCTCGTTCGACTGCGTGACCGCCTCGACCGACCGGATCCGCCGCGACGTGACGCCTCGAAAGCTCCCCGTCGGCATCGAGATGGACACGTTCCGTCCGACCGAACCACTGTTCGAGTCCGACGATCCCGTGATCGGCTACAGCGGTCGACTGACGCGCAAGAAACACGTCGACGAGATCCTCCGACTCGCGGAGCGGCGGCCCGACCTGCGGTTCGAACTCGTCGGCGAGGGACCGGTTCGAGACTCGCTCGAACGTGCGGCCCCCGAAAACGTTCGAATCCGCGACTTCCTGCCGCGCGAGGATCTTCCGGCGTTTTACGCCGCGCTCGACGTGTTCGTCACGGCCTCGACCTGTGACACCCTCGGCCTCTCGACGCTCGAAGCGAACGCGTGCGGCACCCCCGTCGCGGCCGCGGACGTGTCACCGTTCGACGAGACGATCGGTCGCGACAACGGTGCTCGCTTCGCTCACGGCGACATCGACGACATGGAGCGTGCGGTGACAGACTGCCTCGACCACGACCGCCCGACGCGCGAGGCGGTCGAGCCGTTCTCCATCGATCGGACGATAGATGACCTCGAAGCTATCTACGGGGTGACGTAGATGGGGGCGGACAACGTCGACGTCTTCCAGCGGCTGGTGTTCAGCGTTCCGTCGCTGTCGGTGCAGATTCCGGCGCTCGCGGGCCTCAGTCTTGTGTACGGCGCAGTCGCGTTCGCCGCCGTCTCGGCGTTCACGCCGCTCGATCTCGCGCCCGCGAGCGTGCTTCCAGTCGTGGTGCTCCTGTTTTTGCTTCCGTTCGCGCTCGCCGCCGAACTGTTCCCTCGGACGCTGTCGCAGTACCCGCGGACGTGGAGCTACTTTCTGGCGCTGACGAGCCAGTTCGTCATGTTCGTCTACGCGCTCGTGCTCTCGGGCGCGAACGACATCGGGAACGCGTGGAGCATCATCTGGTTGTGTTTCATCACGCTGTATTTACTCAACATCCTAGTGCTCGTCATTTCGACGGGGATCGACCGATATAAGCGGATCCTCCTCGTCTCGCTGGCCGAGCCCGCTGCGCTCATCGCCGCCTTCTACGCGGTCGGCGGCGGCGGCGATCTGGGATTTTCGACGTACCGACACGTCTTCGCGTTCGCGTCGCTGCTCATCGCGGCGGCCTTCCTGGTGTTCGTGCTGCTCGTCGTCGATTACCTGATCCGGAGCAACACCGACGTGTCGGCGTTCGAGCTCACCTCCGGAATCCTGCGGAACGACCGCGCCTCTCTCGACCTCGGCGTCGAGGCCCGGCCCGCGGTCGAGACGCTCGTCATCGACAACGGCGACCGGCTCCGGCTGGTCGCGCCGTGGGTGCACCCGGGACCCCTCGGCGGGTTCGGCGGCGGCCAGCTCAGCGGGAACGTGATCGACGCGCTGAACGATGGCGAGGACGGCGAGAGCGGCTTCTTCGTCCATGTCCCGTGTACGCACAAAGAGGACCTCTCCAACCCAGAGGATGCAGCGAAGATACTGGACGCCGTCAGCGAACCGACGGGCGTCACGCAGGCGTCGCGGCTCGTGTACGAGGACTACGGCGAGATCGAGTTCTACGGCCGTCGGATCGGCGACAAGCAGGTTATCTATCTCCACGGTGAGGGGATCGACGACTACGACACCGGCGTGTTCATGTGCGGCGTCGACGAGGACGACGTACTTCTCATGGACCTGCACAAACACGACCTGCAGGACGGCCCTGAAAAGGAGATCCTGTACGGCTCCGCCGAGGCCGACCGGCTGAAGGCGCACTTCGACGACTTCCGCGATCGACTCGCCGAGGAGCCGGTTCACGACTACGCCGCCGGCTTCGAGGTCGTCCAGTCGACGCAGGACGTGGTGGCGATAGTCGAGCGCGTCGACAGCGAGTCGGTCCTGCTGATGGGGATCGACACGAACGGGATCACCCCCGACGTGCGGTCGCTGGCGGCCGAGTACGAAACCGAGTTCGACGATGTGCTCGTCTTCTCGACGGACACGCACGCCTCCATCCACGAACTCGCGAACATGACCCGTTCGAACGTCGAAGCGCTCGACGCGGCCGTCGAGCGCGCGAGCGAGGATGTCGCCCCTGCGACGGTTGGACTCGCCAGCCAACAGACCCAGCCGCTCAAGCTGCTCAAGACCGACTACAACGGGCTGGTGTTCAGCGTCAACATCCTGATCAGGCTGACGATAATCGCGCTGTTCATCCTCTACGTAGTGCTCGTGTTGTGGCTGTTCTTCTGACTCGGCCCGCTACGACCGCTTGCCGATCTCCTCGCGGAGCACGTCCGAGACCACTTCGCCGTCCGCCTTCCCGCGGAGCGCGCCCATGGCTTCGCCCATCAGCCCCGAGAACGCGGCCATGCCCTCCTCGTCGATCTGGTCGGCGTTGCGCTCGACGACCTCGACGACCGCCTCGCGAACCTCGGCTTCGCTGACGCCCGAGAGCCCGGCCGCCTCGACGGCCTCGGCGGCCGACAGTTCGGGGTCCTCGGCGAGCGTCGAAAGCACCTCCGGGACGCCCTCCTTCGCGAGGTCGCCGTCGTCGACGAGGTCGAAGAGTTCGAGGAAGTGCTCGTCGGCGAGATTCTCGACCGGCGCGCCGTCGCGTCTGATCTCCGTCGTCGTCGATTCAAGCGTCGACGCCGCGAAGGTGGGATCGACGCCGCGATCGACCGCCGTCTCGAACAACGGGAAGCGCTGTCCGAACGCGACCTGCTCTGCGAGCCCCGCGTCGAGATCGAACTCCTCGACGTATCTGTCCGCTTTCTCGTCGAGGAGTTCAGGACTGTCGACCTCGGTCGGGTCGGGCTCGACGGGGGGCACGTCCGTTTCGGGGTACATCCGCGCGGCTCCGGGCAGCGGTCTGAGGTACCGCGTCGTCCCGTCGTCGTTCGCGCCGCGTGTCTCCTCTGGAACGCCCTCGATCGCGGTCTCGGCGCGGTCGGCCGCCGCCTCGATTGCTAGGTCTGCGGTCTCGGGATCGGTCGCGACGATAGCGACCGCGTCCGTCTCGCCCGCGCCCACGGCCTCGCGCAGCGCCGCGACCTCCCCGTCAGTGACGCCGTACGCCGGAAGTTCGTCGGTATGGAAGACCCCGCCCGCGCCGTGCCGCTTCGCGTGGTCCGAGAGTTCGGTTCCGAGCCGGCGGTCCGACTGGATCTCGTGGCCGACGAGCCCGTCGAAGCCGAACAGGGGGACTGCAGTGACTTTGCCACCCGAATTGAGCGCACCACGGATCACGCCCGAGTCGGTGTCCGTGAAGACATCCGTCACCGCTCTGGTCTCGCCCACGCTCGCGTCGCGCTCGCGGAGCTCGTCGCGGATCGCGAGCAGTTCCGCCTGTCGCTCCACCTCGCCGCGGACGATGTCTTCGATCCCCTGCAGATCCTGAACGCCTTTCACCTCGACACGTGCGCCCTCGGCGATGGAGACGTTCACATCCTGTCGGATCGTACCGAGCCCGCGCTTGACCGCGCCCGTCGAGCGCAACAACATGCCGATGCGTTCGGCGGCCTCGCGGGCACCTTCGGGGCTCCGGATGTCCGGGGCCGTGCCAATCTCAACGAGGGGGACGCCGAGCCGATCGAGCGAATACTCGACGCCGTCGTCGGTCTCCTCGACCCGTTTCGCAGACTCCTCTTCCAGCATGAGGTCCTCGATGGAGACGGTCCCCTCGCTCGTCTCGATCTCGCCGCGCTGGCCGAGCAGGATCGACCGCTGGAAGCCGGAGGTGTTCGACCCGTCGATGACGAGTTTCCGCATCACATGGGCCTGATCGACGACGCTCACGTCGAGCAGGTCGGCGATCTGCAGCGCCACGGAGAGCGCCTCATCGTCGACGCGCCGGGGGGGTTCGTCGTCCTCTTCGACGAGGCAAGTGGTGTCGTACGCGAGGTAGGTGAATTCCCGGTCGACGCGGCTCTCCTCCATCGCGGCGTCGTCGAGTTCGCCCAGTTCGCTCTTCGTCGGGTGGAGCCGCCGGATTATCTCCCGATCGGACTCCGCCGGGTCGCGCTCGGTCGTCGGGGAGTCACAGAACAGCTTCGTCGCCGTGTCGAGCTGCTGATGGATCTCTAAGCCGGCGACGAGCCCCAGCTCCTCGTGGTCGTACTCGGGTGTCGCATCCGTACTCATTACGCTACACTCCGACGGCGCGCGACTAAAAGGGTGGCAGTTCGGGTGAGCGGTGATTGGTCGTGGAAACAGGCGTCGGATCGGCAACAGCGGCGACTGCTTATAAACAATCCTACGGTGGCGCGCCGGTGAGCGCCGCACTGCGGCGCGAACCGCCCGCGAGGGACGCGGTGAACGCGAGCGGCAAAGCCGCGAGCCGTGAGGCGCGAGGCTGGGGAGGTGTGAGGTTGGGGAGGTGTGAGGCTGGGGAGGTGTGAGGCTGGGGAGGTGTGAGGCTGGGAGGTGTGAGGCGCGGTTACGGTGCTGTACAGGTTGGACTCAAAGGAGCAGTCGACGGCGGATTCACCGCCAGCGGTCAGAGGCGCGGAACGCCTCGCGGCTTGGGGTTTGGCAGCGTTTACCGACGATCCGCTACCGACCATTTATCGTGGGTGGTTGGGCTGAGAAACCGCTCATCTTCTCAGCCCACTACAAAGAATCAACTCAGCGCGTAGCGGTCGAAAGGAATTGTGCGTGGGTGCTGTCGTAGAGACAACACCGTGCATCGCGGGGGTGTGCCCCGTAGCGATGCGTGGGACCGGATTTGAACCGGCGGACCTCTACAGGACAGCGCCCTCAACGCTGCGCCGTTGGCCTGGCTTGGCTACCCACGCTCGCGGGTGTTTTCGCATCTCCTCGTACCCTTCCCCCGATTAAAAGCCCTTCCATTCGAGGGTACCGTGGCGGTGGATCCCAGAGCTGGACAGAATCAATTCGAGTGCTCCGCGATCGAACCGGCACGCGTTTGAGCCTCGCGCCCGTGACACAGTCCATGTCCGAGTGGGCCCGAGAGAACGTCCCGATCGTGACTGCCCTCCTGTCGACCGTCGCGCTCGCGCTCGTGTTCGGGGCCGTCGGCGGCGTGATCCCGAGTTCGCTCCTCCCCCGCGCGAGCGACGCGGTGCTCGCTGCCATCCCGCACGTCAACGCCGCGATCTCCGTGACCGCGATCGGCACCATCGTGCTCGGCTGGCGCGCGATCGGCCGCGGCGATGTCGCCCGCCACCGAGCGTTCATGCTGGCGTCGTTCGCGCTGTTCGCGACGTTCCTCACCGCGTATCTTTACCGATTGATCCACGTGGGAACCACCGCGTTCTCCGGTCCCGAACTTGTCTACTCGTACGTCTACCTCCCGTTCCTCGCGATTCACATCCTGCTCGCCATCGTCTGCGTTCCGTTCGTGTTCTACGCGCTGCTGCTCGCGGCGACGCGACCGCACGAAGAACTGTATCACACGCGACACGCGCAGGCCGGGTTCGTCGCCGCCGTCCTCTGGCTGATCTCCTTCGTGATGGGGGTCGGCGTCTACCTCATGCTGTATCACCTGTACTGAGGGGAATCAACGACCCCTACCGAAGGACACGCGCCGACGCCGCAAACCGGGACTTTCCCGGTCGGACTACTCCTCGTCGCTCGCCATCTGATGTGCCGCATAAAAGAGCGGCACGAGCAACGCCCCGGCGAACCCGAACCCGAGCGCGAGCGCGCCGATGTCGCTCGCGGAGAGGTCGCGATCGCCGTCGCCACCGTCGGAGTCGCTTCCCTCCCCACCAGTTCCGGTTCCCTCTCCGCCAGAACTGCTTCCGCGGTCGCTGCCACCGTCAGCTCCGTCAGCGTCGCCGTCGCTTCCGTCACCACCGTTGCCGCCGCTTCCGGGCGTCACGAGGTTGTCGTCAACGGAGCCGATCGCAACTGCGCCCTTCATCCCGGCCGCCTCGTGAGGCGTACAGAGGTAGTTGAACGTGTCACCCTCGGAGACGTCTTCGAAGGTGTGTTCGAACGTGTGTCCCGCCTCGTTGACCGTCTCCCCGCTGTCGAACGTCTCGTCGTTCGCGACGACGTTGTGTGCGCCCCCTTCGCCGGACCACTCCCAGACGACGGTCGTACCCGGATCGATAAGGATCGCGGACGGGCCGAACACGAGGCCGTTACCCGCGCCGACCGTCACGGTCACTTCGTCCTGACCCGTGTAATCGTGCGTGCCGTCGTAGTTCGGAACGTTATCCAGCCAGCCGTCGTACTGGGCCGTCACACTCCCGGTTCCGGCGGCGAGGCCGGTCGCGGCGGCGGCACCGGCGGCACTGACCCGAAACAGGCTGCGGCGGCTCATCGTTGTGTCGTCGGTAGCGTCCATGCGTGCACGTCCCGTCGTGCGCGTATTTAAGCTCCCGATACATCGCTCCGGGCCCAGGGGCGTCGGCCTCGACTCGTCGCGCTCGGCGGTCGATCGTGTCAGTCGTATCAGTCGTATCAGCCGTTGCAGCCGACTGTGTCAGTCGTCGGCCGGCGGCGGGTCCGAGGTCGCCCCGTCGATCTGGCGATCGGACGCTTCGCCCTCGACATCGAAGGGGTACTCGCCGGTGACACAGCCCAGACAGAGGTTGGCGCGGCTCTCGCCGAGCGCGTCGGCGACGGCGTCCACGGAGAGATACGACAGCGAGTCGGCACCGACTTCCTCGCGGATCTCCTCGGTCGAGGCGTCCGCGGCGATAAGCTCCTCGCGCGTGGCCATGTCGATCCCGAAGTAACAAGGCGCGACGATCGCGGGCGCGCCGATTCGGAGGTGGACCTCCTCGGCTCCCGCCTCGCGGACGAGGTCGACGAGCTGCGTCGAGGTCGTCCCGCGGACGATCGAGTCGTCGATGATGGTGACGGATTTCCCCTCGACGGTCGATTTGATCGGGTTGAGCTTCAGCCGGACCGCGCGCTCGCGCTCGTCCTGCGTCGGCATGATGAACGTCCGCCCGACGTAGCGGTTCTTCATCAGCCCCTCGGCGAACTCGATGCCGTCGTCGCCGTCGGGACGCGGGTCACCGTCGGGGGTGGTCTCGCCCGCGGCGTCGGCGTAGCCGGAGGCGAATGCGCGCCCCGAGTCCGGAACGGGCATCACCACGTCGGACTCGACGCCCGACTCGTTCCAGAGCTTCCGACCCAGCTTTCTGCGGACCTCATACACGAGGTTCTCGTCGATCACGGAGTCGGGACGCGCGAAGTAGACGTGTTCGAAAAAGCAGTGGGCGGTGGCGTCGCGCTCGACGAGCTGATAGGTGTCGTAGCCGCTGCCGTCGGGTTCCAACACGACCAGTTCGCCGGGACGCACGTCTCGGATGAGTTCCCCGTCGAGGGTGTCGATGGCGGCGGACTCGCTGGCGAGGACGTAGCCGCCGTCGATCTCGCCGAGGCACAGTGGTCGGTTCCCGAGCGGGTCGCGGACCCCGAGGACGGTATCGTCGTGGGTGATCGCGAGCGAGTAGGAGCCGTGGATCCGGTTCATCGTGTGTTTGACCGCGCGTACCAAGTCCTCATCCAAGAGGTTGCGTGCGAGGTCGTGGGCGATCACTTCGGTGTCGCCGTCGGAGGTGAACGCGTGACCGGCGGCGGCGAGTTCCGCGCGCACCTCGTCGGCGTTCGCGAGGTTCCCGTTGTGCGAGAGCCCGAGGGAGCCCGACTTGAACGACACCGAGAAGGGTTGTGCACAGCTTTTGTCGAGGCTGCCGGCGGTCGGGTATCGAACGTGGCCGATCCCGGTGCCGCCCGAGAGCGATTCCAAGTCACCCTTGTCGAAGGCGTCGCCGACGAGTCCGCGCTCGACGTGGCTGTGCTGTTGGAACCCGTCGTGCGTGACGATCCCCGCTGACTCCTGTCCGCGGTGTTGGAGCGCGTACAGCGCGTAGTACAGCGGCCGCGCGGCCTCTCGGTCGGCGAGCGAAACGCCGACGACGCCGCACTTCTCTCGCGGCTCGTCGGAGGTGTGGTCCCCACCGGCGTTCATACACCCACCCGTGGGTTGGGAGTCGATAAAAACCCTCGTGTTCGTGGCGTTCGACGCCCGATAAACTGGATTCAATACCCACATTCGTGGATCATACCGCGATATCGACGACGGGACGGCGTGGTCGATTCAGTCGTCACCCACCAGCTCGTCGAGCCGCTCGAAGTACGCCTCTCGCGGCACCTGATAGGCGTCGCGGTAGTCCACGTTGCCGGCGGCGAACCGAGCCGCGATGTCGACCGCCGCGTCGGCACCGGCCTCGCGCGTCTCGCGCGTCAGTGAGACCAGTTCGATCTCCGGCTCCGCGAAGAGGACGACGTGCCACTCGTCGGTTGCGTACTGCCCGGATCCGGGACGCGCCGTCCGTGCGCCGTTCGTCAGATAGATTGTCGGGAGGCACTCGGCCGGGAGGTCCTCGCCACCGAACACGTCGGGCCGGTACACGAGGATCGCTCGGCCGCTCGGCTCCTCGTTCCACACCCGCCAGCCGTCGGGCAGCGCCGCGAAGCTCATGCCCGCCCTCGGTCGCGGAGGCTTGAAAGGGTCGCGTTCGCGCGCCGGAAGGCGAGGACGCGCCCCCGGAGGGATACGTACCTCAGTCGACGATGTCCGATCCACCCGGCGGCAGGAACTCCTGAAGCTGGTCGGCGCTCGCCACCTTCCGCACGAACGACTGGTCCGCGAACCGCTCTTTCAGCCGCCGGTAGACCATCATTGCCGCGTCGTTTTGCGCGTACATTCCCGGCTCCAGCGTGACCTGTGCCGCCGCCCGGTCTGTGATCGCCGACGGCGGCCCGCCGATCGCGCGGGTGACCGGCTCGCACTGGACGCCGACGGCGACCCGGCAGGGGACATCTTCGAAGTAGGTGCGGTCGCCGCGGATCACGAAGCTTCCCTTCTCGATGTACTCGCCGCTCTCGGGCGTTTTCGACACCTGATCCGGGTCGACCATGTAGGCGTCGCCCGCGCCGCGGCCGTCCTTCCAGTCCGAGGAGTGCGACACTGCGAACTGCGCGGCCTCCCGCAGGGTCTGCTCCGAGAAGTCGACGGGGTCCGCGGACTCCGAGGGGCCGGCCGCCTTCAGCAGGGTGACCGGTCCGCCGTGCGCCTGCGTGTGGAAGAACCGGTCGTGGTTGCCCATGTACTTTTTCACCAGCTCCTCGTTCTGGTCGGCGTTGCGGCCGCCGATGACGAGGTACCCCGTCGAGGTGTGGAACCAGCGGAACCGCTCGTACCAGTCGTCCGGACTCCGGATCGGGATCGACGAGCGCGAGAGCCAGTCGGTCTCGTACTCCTCGTCTTCGTTCTCGTCATCCGACGCGCTCTCGTCGTCTTCCGCCTCGTTCGCCTCCCACTCGGCCTTGCGCCGCTTGACGGCCTCTAGTTCCTCGCGGGTCGACTCGATCGCCTCCATCGCGCCCTCCTTTTTCCCCTCGACTCGCTTGGCTTCTCGATACAGCCGATCCGCGTTGACCTCGACGCCCGCGTCCGCGTCGAGTTCGATCTCGGTTGCGTTCCCGTCTTCGTCGTCGAGCGCGATCGTCACGGTCCCCTCGCCGCCGTCGACGTCGACGACGGCCTCCGCGGCCGAGATTCCGCGTTCCGCGCCGGCCGCGAGGGTGTCGGCGATCTCGTCCCACGGCACGTCGTTCGCTCGGGCCTCTTGGACCGTCGAGAGCACCTCGTCGACGAGGTCGTAGTTAGCGTAGAGGAGTTCGGCTCGTTCGCGCTCGCGTTCGGCCTGCGCTTCGAATCCCTCGATCGCGCCCGTCTGCTGTTCGATGATCCGCTCCTGTTTGGCGATTTGCTCCTCAAAGTCGGGCCGAGACGCGCTCGCATCCGCAGGAGCGGCGTCGTCGCCCGTCTCGTCCTGCCGGTTGAGTCGGTAGAAGTACTCGTCGACGGCAGCGTTGAACGAGTCGAAGCCGACGCTCGGAAGCCCCTCGTGTTCCGCGAGCGGGAACGGTGTCACGTCGACGACGCGAGTCTCGGGATCGTCGGCCTCGGAATCGGCCTCGGCGGCGTCGCCACCGTCGCCGTCGAGCACCTCCTCGTACACGCGCGGGTCGACGTCCCCGGACCGGAGCCGGTCGGCGATGTCCGCGAGCGCGTCGTGGAGCGCGCGGAGTTGATCGTCGGTCACCTCTGCGATCGCCGTCTCCTTCTCGACGCTGGCGCGCGTGCACACCTCCTCCGCGTACAGGCCGCCGAGGTTGAGCTGGGTCGCCAGCGTCCGGACCACGTCGCTGTCGGACTCGCGCATGTGCCGTTCGAAGCCACCGAAGCTCACGTCAAGCGGATTCAACCGCGAGGCCGGGTACTCGTACTGCGTGCCTGGCGCGACCGTCCGAGACTTGAGTCGGACCGTCTCAAGCGCCCCGACGACCGCACCGGTCTCGTCGAGCGCGGCGACGTTCCCCTGCCCGAACAGCTCGGCGACGAGGGTGGTGTTCTCGTCGTCGCGCGCGAACTCGAAGGTGAGGATGCGGTCGAACTCGTACTGCTCGACGCCGACGAAGTCGGCCCCCGACAGCCGGTTGCGAAGCATCTTCGCGAAGTTCGGCGGTCGGCCCGGTGCGTCGGCGACGTGCTCGGCGTCGGCGACGTGCGCGCGCTTCACGTCGCCCACCTCGATCATGAGTTCGACGCGACCGCGGTCGAAGTCGCGGAGCTTCAGTCGAATCAGGTCCTCGTCATAGCGGTACGCCTTGTCGACCTTCGCCCCCTCGTACCGGTTGAGTTCGGTGACGAGCGCGCCGAGGTCGATGCTCGACAGCTCCCGCTTCGGATCCATACGCGTTGAACAGGCGGACCGGAAAAAGACGTGTCGTTGTAGGGGCGCGCTCGACCGATCGATCCGGTCGGTCGTACCCGCCCCGGCTAACAGCAGTCGTCGGTGCGACAGACGCTCCCGTAGTCGATTCCCGTTTCGTCGCCGATCGCCTCGTTGCACTGCATCACCGTCGTGGTGAACGCGAACTCCGACGACTCCGCCTTCGCCGCGGCGAGTGCCTCGCCGAGCGCCTCCGCGGCCGCGACGACTTCCTCGTCGGTGGTCCCGTCCGCATCGGGATTTTGCTCGGAGGCACTCAACAGCACCCACCTCCGGTAGACCGCGCGAACTCCTCGCCGATCGCCTCGCTGACGGCGTCGTTCGTCCGCTGCAGGAGCTCGACGAGATCGGCCTGTGCGGCCCGCTGGCGTCGGATCGTCTCGTCGTCCGACAGCTCCGATTTGAGTTCTTTCAACTCTTTCATCACCGAATCGTCGAAGCCGCCGCGCTGCAGCTGCCGCTGTTTCTGCTGATACTCTCGGAGCAACGCCATCGAGTCGGCGTCCGCTTGGAGCGCCTCGTCGGCCTCGACGAATCGTCGGTAGGTCTCCGACTCGCCGAGCGCGTCGAGGAACTCGCGGAGCGCCGCCTCGACGTTCGCTTCCACGTCTGCGTCCGCGGGAGCGTCCGCGACGCTCTCGCTCGCGTCGTCCGAGCCCCGCGCGTCGCTCACGAGGACAACACCTCCGGCGTATCCGCCTCGGCGATATCCGCCAGCCCGGTGATCTCCTCGCCGAAGGCGCTCAGCTCGCCGAGCCCGATCGGCTCGTCTCGGCGGAGCGGCGCGAGCATGAGCGGGGCGTCGAACCGGTCACGGATCTCGTCGAGGTACTGCGCCTGTTGCGCGCGGCGGTTCGCGAAGAAGGCGTTGTCGCCGTACGCCTCGGGGAGGAGGTAGTTCGCGACGACCAGCGAGGTTTCGATGCCGACTTGGTCTTCGAGGTCGGCGGCGGCCCGATACGCCTCCATCATGGGCGTGTACTCGGGGTACATCACGAACGCGAAGGTGCTCCGGTCGGGATCTTTCATCGTCTCGATGACCTCGTCGTACTGGTCGCCCTTCGCGGGCGCGGCACCCTTCGTCAGCGAGCCCAGATCCATGAACCCCTTCCAGTCAGAGGGGAGTTCGAGCAGCCGGAGCGTGTGACCCGTCGGTGCCGTGTCGAAGACGATCACCTCGTAGCCGTCCTCGTCGAAGTAGCTCACGAACTTTTCGAGGGCGGCCATCTCCTCGGCGCAGGGCGACTCCAACTCCTCCTCGACGTTCGCGATCGCGGCGTCGACGTCGATCTGGGTGTCCTCTTTCTCCTCGTACATCTCCGTGACGTGATCGAGGACCTGTTCGCGGTACTCGGCGAGCGCCTCCTCCTGATCGATCCGCGCCGCGTCGAGGTTGGCCTGCCCGACCGAGGTCGGCTCGTGGCCCACGGGCTCGCCGAAGATGTCCTCTAGATGCGCGGCCGGGTCGGTCGTGACGACGAGCGTCTCGCGGCCCGCCTCGGCGAGCTTCGTCGCCGCCGTCGCGGCGACCGTGCTCTTGCCGACGCCGCCCTTGCCGGTGAAAAAGAGGTACTGCGTCTCCTCGTCGGGCGTGAGCTGTTCCGCGACCGCGTCGGCGTCCGCCATCGAATCGAAGTCGACCGCACCGTCGACGCGGCCCGCGTCGTCCACCTCGGTCGCCTCGCCGACATCGACCGTCGTCTCGTCACCGTCGTAGAGGACGCCGGCCACGTCCGCGAGCAGGTCGAGCCCCGCGATCTCGCCGGGCTGGAGCGGGTACGTCGCGGTCGCGTCGGCGTCGAACTCCTCCCGGGCCCGCTCGATGACGGCCTGTTCGTCCGCACGCTTCGCCTCGAAGAATGGGTCCTCACACACTGATTCGGGAAGGTAGCCGTTGAGGATCAGAAGCTGCGAGTCGATGCCGAGCTCGGCGAGGTCGCCCGCGCTGCGTTCGATCTCGTCGATCGAGGAGGCCTCGGGTTTGCCGACGAACGCGAAGGCGGTGCGCTCGTAGTCCTGAAGCGTGTCGATCGCGCGCTCGTAGTCCTGCTTGCGCTCTTCCATCGAGGCGGCCGGTCCGATACAGGTCGAGCCGCCCTTCTCGAGTTCGGCGTTCCAGTCGGAGGGAAGCTCCATCAACCGGATCGTGTGGCCCGTCGGTGCCGTGTCGAAGACCACGGCGTCGTACTCCGGGCTATCCATGAAGCCGACGAAGTTGTCGAAGGCGGCGATCTCTTCGACGCACGGGCTGTTGAGCTGCTCTTCGACCGTCTGGATCTCCTCCTCGCCGAGCAGTTCGCGCATCGGCTCGATCGTCTCTTGACGGTACTCCTCGGCGGCAACGTCGGGGTCGATCTCGATCGCCGAGAGGTTCTCGACGCCGTCGATAGCGGTGACCTCGTGGCCGATCTCCTGCCCGAAGATGTCTGAGAGGTTCGGCGCGGGGTCGGTCGTCACCAGGAGCGTCTCGTGGTCGTTGTCGGCGAGCCACGCCGCGGTCGCACAGCTCACCGTGCTCTTGCCGACGCCGCCCTTTCCGCTGAAGAAGACGAACTCGGTCTCGTCTCCGCTCGGTTCGACTATCTCGCGCGCGCCCGTCCCCGATTGCGTCCGCGACTGCCGTGTCTGTGCCATCCGCTAGGCCTCCTGTGCCGTGGCGCTCTCATCGACGGCGGCGGTCAGTTCGTCGTACGAGAGGTACTCCCCTTCGGCGACGATCTCGTCGTCGACGACGATGATCGGGAGGATCGACGGCCCGTCCGCCTGTACGCGGTCGTAGATGCGCTGCGTTTCGAGGAACCGGTCGATGTCGTGTTGCATGTTCGCGCGAGTCACGTCAAGGTCATCGAACGCGTCTTCGAGCTGGTCGAGCGCCGCGCTGACCTCGACGAGCTCGTCGTCGGGGTCGGGACCGCAGACGCCAGTGGAGCAACACATCGCTTCTTCATAGAGGGTGAGTTCGGTCATGGTGAAGTCGGTCGTCGAACGTCTGAGCTATCGTTCACAGCGATTCGTGCCAATTCCACAGCCACTGTGATCGATTCATTTGAACAATTCTTCATACAATTATAAGCCCTTCGGTCGGAGATATCCGTGTCGATCACGCGGTCGAGAGCCCGGGACAGTCGAGAGCTTCGCTCGTCCGATTATCCGTCGGTAGCTCGCGGCCTCATTCGGTGGAACACGTCGCAGTCAAATCCCACGAGTTTCGAGGAACGATGAGGAACGCATCGGCTGCTGGACCTAGATGGCATCGACCACAGCAGACAACGGATCCATCGTTGATCGGGCGATTCCAGCCCAATTGCGCGTATCGCATATGCGACACAATAACTGAACAAGTACTATATCGTATCTGCCCTCAGCCACGTGTATGGGACCGACAGTTCACAACGTTTAATCTCGTGTCAATTCAACTGTGCGTATGTCATCGACGGATCGGCTCCAGCGGTACGTGGCCGACGAGTGCGGCTCCTGTACGGACGAGGACCTCTCTGAGCGGCTCGCGGAGCTTGAGGAGCTGAACGAAAGCGTCGGCGAGTCGGATCTGGAGAGTGATGTCGAGCTGCTGTCGGCACTCGGCAACGAGACGCGGTACAAAATCGTCCGCATGTTACACGCAGCCGAGGACGACGAACTGTGCGTCTGCGAGTTCTCGCCGCTGTTGGACGTGAGCGACAGCGCGATCAGCCACGCACTCTCTAAACTGACCGACGCCGGGCTCGTCACGCGCCGGAAGGAGGGGAAGTGGCGGATGTACCGCGCCACGCCTCGCGCGAACGCCGTCCTAGTCGCGCTCGACGGCTCGCGGTCGCTGTAAGGGGACCGCTCCCGTCTCAGTCGCACGTTTCGGCCGAATCGGAGCCTCTCGGAAATGCTGAACCTGTCGCGTCGGCGTGAACCACGCGTGTCGCCGGGTCAGAACGTGATGATTTCGTAGTCGTCGTCGACGAGCGACCGAATGCTCGGGTGGCCGTCGTACTCGTCGAGGGTGACGAGTCCCGCGTCGGCGACTGCCTCGTCGACATCGAACGCGCCGGAGCAGTAGTCACACACCGCGGCGTCGTCGCGAACCGCCTGATAGAGCTCGTGGTAGTCGCTGTCCTCGTCTTCGAGCTCCGGGATCCACTGGGTCCCAGCGCCGTCGAAGATGAGTTCAAGTTCGTCCTCGTCGTTCTCGGCGAACTCCTTTGCGGCCTCCAGCGCGTTCGCGAGGCGACCGTAGTCGGCGTGCGATTCGTTGCCGGCGAGAATCACGATTGCTGCCTTTGCCATCGAATTTCCGTATGTCCCATCCGTACAAAACCCACCCGCAGGTGTGTGTCCCAGACGCCAACTCGACACGTGATGGCGTACCACACGAAAGAACGGGAGCGGCGGCGCGAGCACCATCACGTCCCAGGTCCCCCCGCGTCCAGACTGTCGCATCCTTTGCGGCCCGTTCAGTACATTACATATCGCGAGATACAGTATATCTGTTAGTCACCGATCGTATCGGTATCTACAGGCGGAACAGGCCGAGTGCCTCGGGGCTTGACCCCGAGGGTGAAGGCCGTCGAAAGATTAACCAAACCACGGTTCGTACAGTTGATACAGTCAGAGAACCACAAAGACGGGTTAAAGACCGTAATCCAACGCTGACTGAGACGATGTGGAAATGCGACATCTCTCAAAATCCACGCCGTCGGCGTGGTGCGACAGGTGTTGTCGGGCGGTGTGGAGCCGCCGACCCTCACGGACGCACCGAGCGTTCGGGTGTGAATTCCAGCCGACTCATCTCGGGAAGGTCGGGGGGAATTAAATTCGCCTACGTCCATCCGTCCGTTTCTGGACGGTATGGACAAAACGGCGAAGCCTCGGGGCTTGTCCCCGAGGTACTTCACGAAACGGAGACGTCGCGGACTCCGCAACGATTACCCGAGGAGCACTCATCACCTAGACCATGGCCGACTCCGACTGGGGCGACTGGCTGCCGCGAGCGGTGGCAGACGCCGATCCCGACACGGTAGCGCTGTGGTATCTGGGCTGCAACGGCTTCGCGATCAAGGGGAGCGACGGCACCGTCCTCTGGGTCGACCCGTACATCGGTACCGGCGATCCGCCGAGAACCGTGCGAATGATCCCGGTCCCGTTCGATCCCGCTGATATCGACCTCGCGGACGCGGTGTTGGCGACTCACGAGCACACTGATCACGTCCACGGTCCGTCGCAGGCACCGATCCTCGAAAAGACGGACGCGGACTTCGTCGCACCGGACGACTCGCTCGCGGTGGCCCGCGAAGAAGAGAGCTGGACGGACGACTGGGACGTCGACGACGAGGCGTTCACGGAAGTCGCCGAGGGCGACGAGCTCCGGATCGGCGAGTTCACCGTCCACGTCGTCGAGACCCAAGACGCGGACGCGACGCATCCGGTCGGCTACGTTATCGAACACGAGACGGGGACGGTGTTCCACGCCGGCGACAGCAAGCCCTCCGACTCCTTTACCGACCTCGCAGACCGGTTCGACATCGACCTCGGCATCCTCGCGTTCGGATCCGTCGGAACCGTTCCGGACAAAGAGACCGGAGAGCCTGTTCGGACGAAGTGGTACAGCGACGAAAACCAGATCGCGTCGGCGGCGAACGACCTCGAACTCGACCGGCTCGTTCCGACGCACTGGGACATGTGGAAGGGGCTCACCGCGGATCCGACGGCGCTCCACGAGCACGTTCGGAGCTTCCGGCATCCGAACAGACTCGACATCGTGGAGATCGGCGACAGGATCGATCTCTGAGTTCGTCGCGGAGTTATCACGAACGACATCCGGCCCGTGGATTTTAAGCCCCTGCTCCGGGACGGGTTCGTATGAGCGAACGGACGGACGGCGGGACGACCGTCGACGAAGACGGCGTCCGCGTCGAGAAGTCATTCACCGGTGACGCGTTCCCCGTACCGGCGGTGAGGTACGACCTCTCCTCCAGCCGCGAGGACGCGGTACGTGTGCGTATCGTCGACCAGATACCGGAGTCGTTCCCGATGGACCGAATCGGGTTTCACCCCGACTACGAGAGCGACAACTGGACCGCGTACAAGGACCACCGCGTCGAGTTTGAGCGCGTGGTAGAGCCGGGCGAGACGGTCGAGACCGTGTTCGGGATCCGCGACGACGACCCCGATCTCGACGGCTTCCTGAACGCGCCGGTCATCGAGCACGTCCCGGTCGGCGAGGAGATCGAAGACGTGCTCGGCGCGGGCGACACCGACGCCGTGAGAGAGGTGCTGGCGGGGGATCGCACGACGCTCCCCGGAATGGAAGAGACGGGTGAGAGCGAACCGGCCGACGCGGAAAGCGAATTGGATCCCGTGGACGCGGCCGTCAGCGATTCGGCTCCGGCAGATGCGACTGCGTCGGACGTGAGTGACGAGGGCCCGGAACCGGTCGTCGAATCCGACTCCGAGACGCCCGCAGAGACGGACGCACCCGCGCCACGGGCGGTCAGCGAGGAGAACACCACAGCGGTCACGCGCCGCGATACCGGAGAAGCGCCGAGCGAAGCCGAAGCGGAAGAAACCGAACGCATCGACGCAGACGAACCACTGGAGCCCGACGAGCCAGCCGCAACGGACGACGCGCCGACCGACAAATCCGAAACGGACGAGCCGGAGCCGGAAGACGCGACTGCGTCGGACGAAGAGACGGCGTCCGAAGCGGGATCCGAGCCGACCGTGGGCGCGGAGGGCAGTGTCGCAGCCGCGCTCGCGGCGGAGATCCGGTCGGGAGAAGCCGACCCCGAGGACATCCAAACGATAGAGTCCGAACTCGACGGTGACGTGCCGCGCAGCGTCGACGTTCGCATCGGGCGTCTACAGTCGAGCGTCGCCGACATAGAGGCGTACGCCGACGCCCTCGCGGAATTCATCGACGGAGAGGGGACCGCCCGGGAGATCCTCGAAGATCTGAACGACAAGATCGATGCAGTGGAGTCGACGGTGACGACTCTCGACGACCGGGCAGACGACGCCGAGACCGCCCGAACCGAACTGCGCGAGGACCTGTCGCGCGTCGACGAGACTGTGGGCGACGTGGCCGACGACGTTTCGGCGGTCGACGAGCGCGTCGACGGGGTCGAGTCGGAAGTCGAGTCCATCGAGACCGACGTGGCCGCGGTCGAGTCGTCCGTCGAATCAGCCGAAGACTCCGTCGAGTCAGTCGAAGCCTCCGTCGACGCCGCGACGTCGGAGATCGCGCGTATCGACGAGGAGACGGACGAGATCACCGGATCCGTGGACAGCCTCACCAACGACGTGGAGACGCTGTCCGAGGGGCTCGACGCCGTCGAGACCGATCTGGACGCCACAGACGAAACGGTCGACGACATCGAATCGCGACTCGGCCGGTTCGACGAGGAGTTCGACGATCTGTGGGACGACCTCGCGGAGGTCGACACGCGGCTGACGGAGGTCGAAGATCGGCTCGGCGACGACCTCGACGACATCGAGGCCGAACTCGACGCGATCGACGATCATCTCGAAGAGCTGGAAGCGTTCAGAAAGCGGCTCAACGAGGCGTTCGGACCGTAGATTGGGTGAGCCGACGAAACGGCCGAGAGGGGTCGACCCGATCCGCATCGCGACCGGACGCAAAACGCAATCCGTTTTACCCGCGGCGACCCATCTCCGGCAATGAGCGACCCGATTCCGGTCGCCGTTCCCCGGAAGGGGCGACCGCTCGAAGCGGTCCTCGAACGGATCGCCCACGTCGGGGACGACGACCGCCTCGATCGACTCGCGGACCGCGTCAGCAACGTCCTCCGGTACGAAAAATCCGTCACGAAGGGGCGGACAGACGCCGCCGACGGTCCCTACGAGCGACTCGCAGAGTACTCACACCCGGGCGAGCCGAACAGCCCCGAGTTCACACTGATGCGCGACGACCGCGACGGGAAGCCGCGGCGGATCGTCTTCGACGCGGCGACGGTCGATCTCGGTGATGTCCGACTGAAGCTCGTCGGCCGCGAAGAGCCGTTTCGCGCCCTCCGAACCCACGAGTTCGCGCTGGGATTCGATTCGGCGGATCTCGTGTTAGAGGAGGTGGTCGGCATCCAGTCCGACGGCCTGGGAACCATCGCGGACATCAACCAGCGGATCGATCCGGTCGACACCGACGTGCGCGTCGTCAACGGTCTGGGTGACACGGTGTACCACACGCTCATGGGCCACCCGTCGGAGGTTGACCCCGGAACGGACCTCGATCGCGAGTTCCTCGCATCCTACGCCGGCCCGCTGTGTATCTCGCCGCGGTACGAGCGGCTGGTCACGGCCGTGTTGGGAACCGACGCGCTGGAGGGCGTGGAGTTCGTGTATCCCGACCCCGACGAGGAGGAGGAGGCTGCCGTCGCGCGGACCGGCCTCGGCGTGTATCTCACGGTGACCGGCTCGACCGCCCGCGATCACGGGCTCGTCGTCGGCGAGCACCTCTTCCCCAGCGAGACGGTCCTGATGCGGAACACCGCCGAGAGCGACGCCACCGTCGACCGCGCGGCCGACCTCGTCACCGTCGACGACGCGGCCTCCGACATCCGGGTCTGAGTTCACTGTCGTTCGTCCACGAGGTACTGTCGTGCCGCCGCGACGGTCAACGGGATCTCCTCGTCGTCGAGAGTTCCCTCGAACAGCCGCACGGTCGCCGGCGGCCGAAGCCCGTTCGATCGCAACAGCTCGCCGTCCGTCAGGATCTCTCTGGCGAGCGCGTCCGCGACTATCGAGCCCTGTTGCCCGACGACGATCACGCGCTCTGCGAGCTCGGCCGCGAGATCCAGAGACGGCGTGAACACCACCACGGTTCCCTCGTGGCTGATTACTAGTTTGCGGATGCGCTCGCGGTAGCGGGCGTCGACGGCCCCGAACGGTTCGTCGAGCAGCAGCACGTCCGGATCGAAGGCGAGAACGCTCGCGACCGCCGCCCGCTGTTTCTCGCCACCCGAGAGCCGGAACGGCGGCCGATCGAGCAGATCGGTCAGTCCGAGGTCGGCCGCGAGCCGGGCGATCCGCTCGTCCGCCACCCGCCGCGACATTCCGAGCTGTGCCGGCCCGTATTCGAGATCCTCACGGACGGTCGTGTTGAACAGGTAGTCGTCCGGATCCTGCAGCAGGACGCCGAGCCGGTCCCTGACGCGCTCGGCGTCCGCGGTCTGATCGAAGTACCGGACCGTTCCCGCCGAGGGGTCGACGAGCCCGCCGAGCGCGAGCTGCAGCGTGCTCTTGCCCGACCCGTTCGCGCCGACGACCGCGACGCGTTCGTTCGCGCCGATCGACAGCGTCACGTCTCGTATCGCCGTCGTCCCGTCCGGATACTCGTGTGTCAGGCCGCTCGCGTCGATCACGGGAGCCATCGGATCACCCCCGAGACGACGATCGCTGCGGCGGACAGGGCGCAGAGGGCGTAGTCGTATCGATCGACGGCTCGCGAGCGAACGTACGGCGACGGCGGTGCCCGACCGCCGCGGGCTCGCATCCCGCGGCCGACCCGCTCGCCGCGGTCGAGCGTCCGCAGCAGGAACGTCCCCGCGATCCGCCTCGCGTCGCGCCATCCGTTCGCGATGCCCGACTGCCCGGATGTCCGACTGTTCCGCGCGAGTATCAGCCGCTGCAGTTCGTCGAAAAACAGGAACAGGTACCGGTAGGTGACCGCGATCACCCACACGAGCGCGACGGGGACGCGAAGCTCGCGCATCGCGGCGATCACGGCCGAAAACGGCGTCGTCAACACGACGAGCGACAGGAGCGCGACGCCGACGCCGACGCGGAGCACGAACGCCGCGACGTACGCGACGCCGGCGTCGGTGACGGTGACACCGACCACCTGCACGAGCGCGTCTCCGGGAATCAGCGCCGCCTGCGGGAGGACGACGAACGCGGACGCAAGCGGGACGACCGCGGAGCGCGCCGCCAGCCGCCGGAGCGGAACGGCCGACAGCCTCGCGAGCGCGATCGTCACGACGCCGAGGGCGAGCGTCACCGCGGGCGTTCGCGTGATCACCACCGCGAGCGCGAGACCGGCCAGCGAACACAGCGATACCCGCGGGTCGCGCTGCTGGAGGAATCCGTCGCTCGCGGCGATCTGTTCGGCGGTGAAGACCGCGCGGAGCGCCCCCGTGATGGACGCTATCGAGCGGCCGAGGACGCCGGTCACCGTTCCAACAGTCTCCCGGTGGCGAGCGCGAGCGCGAGCGTGAGCGCGGTGCCGACCGCCGCGGACACGAGCGTTCCGGCGGGGTCACCGAGCCCCGGAACGGAGTAGTCCGGGAACAGGCCGGAGACGACGGGGCTCGCCGCGTCGGCCGCCCCGGTCGCCTCGGCGGCGTTTTCGAGCGGTTCCGCGTAGCCGACGGCACCCGACGCCCAGCCGAACACGGGCGCGAGAACGACGAGCACGAGGAGGCCGAGAAGGGCCCGCCGCCCCCACGAGTCCCACGCGAGTGCGTTCACAGCCCCACCTCCGGAGAGAGCGCCTCGTCGGTACTCCGGCCGAGGACGAGGTCCGGCCGAGCGTCCGCGACGTAGCCGTACACGGCGGCCGTGATCCCGCCTTCGACGATCCCCAACAGCGCGTGGCCGACGACCATGATCGGGACTGTCACGCCGAGTTCGTACGCGAACGCCGACGAGACTCCGACGCCGACGCCGACCGCGAGCGCGCTCGCGGTGATCGCCGCCCAGCCCGCGACGAAGGCGGCACCGGTCTCGTGGACGCCCCTGAGCGCCCGGAAGACGGCGTAGCCGACGAGCACGTCGACGACGGCCATCGCGAAGAGGTTCGCGCCGAGCGCGATGATCCCGCCGTCGCCGAACACCAGGGCCTGGATCGTCACGACGGCGGTCATCGCCAGTACCCCGAGCGAGGGGCCGAGGAGGATCCCCGCGAACGCGCCGCCGACGAAGTGGGCGCTCGTGCCGCCCGGAATCGGCCAGTTCAACATCTGCGCGGCGAACAGCCCCGCCGCGACGACGCCGAGAAGCGGCGTTCGCTCGTCGCCCAACTCGTGCCGAGCACGTCGCACCGCGAGGCCGATAACGACGCCGGAGCCGAGCCAGAAGAGGCCCGCTACGAGCGGATCGAGGAATCCGTCCGGAATGTGCATGCGTACCTCGAATCACACCCAACGCCGGGATAATACTTTTCCTCTTAATCGTAATACTATATGAGGAGTATCGGGTCGACACCGCGGTTACTATTACCCGACTGGGAGAACACGGGGCTGTATGGGCGAAGACGTCGACCGGATGAGCGTCACGCTGCCGCCGAGCCTGCTCGACGAACTCGACGGCATCGTCGACGCCGGCGAGTACGACAGCCGATCCGAAGCGACGAGAGACGCGCTTCGGGCGTTCGTCACGGAGTTCACTCGACAGCGGAATCTCACCGGCGACCTCCGCGGAACGGTGGTCGTGCTCTACGACCACGATCACGGCGGCGTGACGGACGAGATGACCGAGTTACAACACGACTTCACCGAGACGATCATCGCGGTGCATCACGTCCACCTCAGCGGCGACCTCTGTCTGGAGTCGATCGCCGTCGACGGCACGGGCGAGCGGATCGAGCAGTTGCTGTCCAGGATCCGGCCGCTGAAGGGCGTCCACCGCGTCGCGCTCACGGTGGTCGACGCCGAGTGAGTGAGCTGATCGACGACCGAAGAGACCACGACCGGAGGGCCCGCGCTGTGCGGGCCGAAGACTCGTGATCGTCTGATGGAGTACATCTCAGATACGAGAGTGATTTGACACAGATCGATACCGCCCTCTCAACTGACCGATTCGAGCCAGTCGAACTGGGCCGCGAGTTCCCGCCGCCGTTGTCGTTTGACGATCGTCGCATCGAGCACGTCGCCGACGAGCGCCACGTCGAGCGCGAACGCCGTCGTCGCTTCCACCTCGCTCCCGTCCGGCGCGGGCGCGACGGCGTACGTCGTCCGCATCTCCTCGAAGATGCCGTCGCGCTGTTCGTAGGCGAGGGCCGCCTCGGGCCGGTCAACGAGTTCGAGCGTGAGTTCGATAGTCGCGATTCCCACCTCGTTCGCCACGTGGACCAGGTCACCGTCGACGCACACCTCGTCGAAGCCCGATGCCCGGATAAACTGGTCGACCTGTCTCATCGATTCGCGGACGTCGGCCGGTGACGCGTCGATCGTCCGTGAGAGGGTGACTGAATTCATTGCTTGGCTGAATTCATTAAAACGGGGCGTCAGTCGGTTCACGGCTCGTCTCCGCGTTCTCAGCCGACCGTCCCATCGGCTCCCGGCCGACCTCGGTCCCGCTCTCCGGGTCACCGGTCACGTCTCCCGTTTCGAGATACGTCGTTTCGAGTGCAACGAGCCGCTCGTTGATCGACTCGCTCTGCTGATGCGTCGGTGCCGCACGGACGCGGACGAGGTCGAACTCGTGTCTGTTCGCGAGGCCGTTCCACGCCCGAAACGACCCGAGTGTCAGTGTGTGGGTCTGCGGACAGAACGGGGTCGTCGGCGTGAACTCCGCCCGGAGCACGCGGTCGATATCTTCCGCTCCGACGGCGTCGTCGGCGTCGTCACACTCGATGGCGTAGCGGTAGCCGGCGCTTGTGTGGCGCGTATCGAGATTCAGCCGGGCGAGGTTGTAGTCGAACGTCATGTCGTATACCGTTCGCTCCTCGAAGCAGTCGCGAGTGAGTCGGTGAAACGCGACGTGGTCCATCCCGGTGAGCAAGCCGTGAGGCTCGAGGAACTCGCCCGGTTGAGGGATGTGGTCCGAAACGAACTCGTCGTAGCCGTCGAACGGATCGCTGTCATCGGATCCGAACGGAGATGGAAAGCTGGGCATACGCGCCCGTTCGAGATAGAGACGAGTATCCGTAACCCCGAAGATGTTCGGGTCTCGGGACCGACCGCTCCAAAATCAGTCCTCCGGCATAGATCAGTCCTCCGGCATAGATCAGTCCTCCGGCATAGATCAGTCCTCCGTCATGTCTCCGGGGCCTCGCACTCGACGCGGCGAGAACGCTCCCAAGACGATCTGATCGATCGAATGGGGACTGTGCCGAACTACCACGAAAGCCATGTTGGACACGAACGCGACGACGCCGAGACTCACCAGCGCTCCACCGAGAAGCGCCGGCGTTCCGGCAACCTCGAACAGATTCGAACCGACGATCAGCGCGCTTCCGGCCCCGAGTAGTATCCCGTCGCTCGCCGCGAGCCTATCGTCGTAGAGGTCGTCGATCATCGGAACGTCTTCCAGTCCTAACAGATCGCTGTACCGGTTGACCCAGATGACGAACGGAATGATGTGATAGAGTGTCCCAACCACGACGAATCCGACAGATCCTAAAAGCAGCAGGTGGCTGGCGTTCGCCGCGCCGAGCAGCCGTTCACGAGCCAACGGGTCGGACATCCACGCCGGCACTGAGACGACGATCCACAGCGCGAGTGCACCCATCGCGACGATGTACCGCGTGTGCATCGGTGTCCGTTCGACTCGCATTTCGTACAGCTTGCGCGCCAGAACGAGACAGAACGCCGACGCAGCGAACAGGATCAACAGGCCGCCGATCCGCGCAGCGGGGGCGTTGGCCACGAGCCGACCGACGGCGAGCACGACCACGCCGGTCGGATGCGCGATCTCCTCGACGGCCCGAAGGCGGTGATCGATCCCGTGTAGTTCCGTCTGCGTGAACATCGTTCCGAGCTGGTACAGCGCCCCGTACACCGTCGTGAGAACCGCACCGAAGACCGCGAGGATCGCGTGGGCCCCCACGACTCCCGACCGACCGACCCCGACCCGCGAGAACGTCGGGATCGTGAAATCGATCGCGAGGAGGACACCGAGAACGGTCAACGCGAGGAAGAAGCAGAGTGCACAGAGGAAGTGCCGTTCGGTTACGTCGTACTCCCCGACTGTCCTGAGCGTTCGGAACACGTTATACGCGAAGGTCCAGAAACCGACGAGCATGAGCACTGCGAACGGGATCAACCACGCCGTCTCGATCAGGAGAAACGCACCGATGAACCCGATGAGACCAGCGACGACCAGCCCCAGTTGAACGTTCGCAAGACGCCGCGAGTGTAACGTCGCTCCCGTCCAGACGGGGACGAACTGCGTCATCGCTCCCATGATCGTAATGCAGATCCATCCTGCCAACAGAAGGTGGACGTGAGCGAGCCTGCCCAGTCCGGGAACGACGTTCAGGCGTAGGCCAATCCCAATTCCGATTCCCGCAACAAGGAAGACGAGGGAGACGACGAAGTGTCGTAACGGGACCGTCATCGGGGGCTGTCGGTCCGTCTCGATGGTACCCGGGATGGCTCCCATGGCTTTGGGTACGGTCTCCTCACACCTGATAGTACCACCGAACATGTTCGTTTTCGTCCGGTGATTCGTCGGTTCGATCGGAATAGCGTTCTACTTCCCAACCACCAAATTATTCTTTGTCTTCATATCTAAAAAGTGTAATACCTGTATATATGATAAATAGTAGCCGAAGAGTGGTGACTAATACCGCCTTCTGGTTCAACAAATTCGAACGCATACCGAGCCAACTCCGTCTGAGTGCGTTCGATATCACCGAGTTCACGTCGTAAAATGGCGAGGAGATCTTCTTGTGGTAATTCTGTTCGCTCAAGCGCAGCTATCGTGCGTTCATGCCGCGGTCTGAACCCATCGCGCGAGCGATACCACGGAAATCTACTCAACTCTCTCAGCCGAGAGTTCGGTATCGGCCTAGAGTTCTGTATGAGGTTTAAACAGAGTTATTTATCTTGTAAATTAATATCAAATATAGGAACTATTAGTCATTCCCACGATTATACTTTGGTATTTTCAGAAAATAATAGTTACTCCGAGAATAATACCAAAACACGTCAGTCAGCATTTCCTGAGTAAGCTAGCGGATTCCAAAAATCAGTCATATAAATTATATACTTCGAGAATCTTATTTATTCGTTCATTTTGGGACGCTGTTAGATTGTGACAGCTACGACACATCGGAATACGCAGCAGCCGCTTCGATTACGGTCGCGTCGTCCAAGTGTGAACCGACGATTTGTAGTCCAATTGGTTTATTATCCCGTGTGCGTCCAACGGGAATCGTTGCGGCTGGATGGCCGGTTAGATTGAACGGATAGGTAAACGACTGCCAGTGGCTCTCCGATACGGATCGACCAGCGATCTGCGTCGGTGCACTCTCTCCGATCGGAAACGGCGGGACAGCGGCAGTTGGCGTTAGGAGCACGTCGTACTGCTGCATGAATTGGCGGAATTTCTTGTTGAGTCGCTGTCTTCCTTTCACACCCTCCGTGAAGTCGGTTGCAGTCCACTCCGTCTCCAACATTCCAACGATATCTGAATCGATTTGCGATCCGAACTCGTACAATTGCTTTCGGAGTCCGATCAGATCGGTCGTGTTGGCGACGATCTTTTCGAAGACATCTTGATAATCAGATAGTTCGGGCCCGTCTCTCGATACGTCACATCCGAGTTCGGATTCGAACAGATCTGCCGCAGCGGCCGTTTGCTCTCCGATTTCTGGATTGACAGCTGCATATCCCAAGTCGGGGGAATACGCAACAGATAGGTCTGACACGGAGGGCGTGTCCGTTTTAGCTCGATAGCTCGGTTCGACCTTCGGAATCGAATGGCGGTCCATCGGGTGAGAGCCGGCCATCACGTCCAAGAGGAGCGCTGCATCTTCCACCGTCCGCGTTATCGGTCCGATGTGTTCGACAGACCCCCATCCATTCGCTCCCGCCAATTCCGGGTCGCGATGTTCCGGATATATCGGTACTCTCCCGAATGAGGCCTTAATTCCGCAAAGGCCACAGAAGCTCGCCGGCAGGCGGACCGAACCACCGCCGTCCGATCCTATCGCGAAAGGAACCATGTTTGATGTTACTGCTGCTGCAGAACCACCGCTTGAACCGGCGGGTGTAAGGTCTGTATCCACGGGATTTACCGTTTCGCCGAATATTTTGTTATCTGTCACGGCCCGAAATCCGAACTCGGACACGTTCGTTTTCCCGAGTATTACACCTCCGGCGTTTCGTATCCGCTCTACGACTACGCTGTCACGCTCCGGTATGAAATCCGAATAGATGACCGAGCCGAAGGTGGTCCGAATACCTTCGGTCATGATGAGATCTTTTATCGCAACGGGGACGCCGTACAGCGGACCCGGATCTCCACCTGATTCAATCGTCTCTGTAACCTCGCGAGCAGTTTCGATCGCTCTCTCCTCGTCGAGCGTGGCGAATGCGTTGATCTCCCCGTCAACTTCGTCTATTCGAGCGAGAGAAGCCTCCACAGCGTCAACAGGAGTAATTAGTCCCTGTTTTATTGCCGCGATCTGCTCTACACCGCTCATCTCACAGATTTCCGAAGGAGAATACGCGCTCATAGGAGTTCGTGTCTCAGATAGCGAAGTTAGTACCTGCGATATCGAGATGTGGGACAACATACGATCTCCTACAGACGAGGAATGTCATACGCACTCAGAAAACGTCCCCTCCTCATCCCTAATCGTACCGCGGCTCGCAAAATGGTCGCGTTAAGTTAAGCAGAATTCGCGGACAGCGAGCTGATCGACCCAATTGATGATACGCTGTTTATCCCTTCATAATCATCAGAGAAACAACAATTTCGTAGAGGCCGTCAAAAACTGGCCGTTCAGTAGATCCGTTCTGAACGAGATCTCGTCTTAGACTTGCTTCAAATCGCCAGATGGCGACCGAACTCCCCACTAACTTAACGCGACCCGCAAAATACCAGAAAACATTAAGTGCCGGCCACGGCGACAATCGCACATGATCGAACAAGGCGAACCAGTACCAACCGTTTCGGCAGCTAACCAAGACGGAGAGAGTATTACGCCCAACTTCTCCACACCGACTGTCGTCTACTTCTATCCGAAGGACGACACGCCCGGCTGCTCCGTCGAAGCGGAACAGTTCGACGAGTCGTTCGAAGCGTACCTCGATGAGGGAGTCGACGTCTTCGGCGTGTCGACGGACACTGTCGAGAGCCATCAGCGGTTCCACGAGAAGTACGATCTCGATTTCGATCTGCTTGCGGATCCCGAGGGTGAGATCGCTGCCGCGTTCGGTGTGAGTACCGACGGCGGAACCGCCGATCGAGTGACGTTCGTCGTCGACGACGGAGAAGTCCGACGGCGGTACGCTACCGTCGATCCTGACGGACACGCCGAAGATGTATTGACGGCAGTGCGTGATCTAAGGAGCTAGTCCCGGCGTTGACATCGCGGTGGATCGGCAGCTCGGGAGAAGTGTTATTACGCCGCTTGACAACACTCAACTGATGGTAGTAGACAGCGTCATTACCGGCGGCACGCTCGTCACCGCCGACGGTACCGTTGACGCCGGCCTCGCGATCGACGACGGGACTATCGTCGAGGTTGGTGTAGAGGGGTCGCTTCCCGATGCGGCGGAGACGATAGACGCGTCCGGACAGTTGGTGCTTCCGGGCGTCGTCGATCCACACGTCCACATCGACGATCACGTGTCGCTCGATACGTACCAGACGGCGACGAGCGCGGCGGCTCTGGGGGGCGTGACGACGTTCATCGACTTCGCCTGGCAGGGCTACGTCGGCGAAGAGAGCCGGTGGGACGAACCGACACGGCTCTCCGAGGGCGTCGAAGCGAAACGGTCGAACGCGGGCGAAGCACTGATCGACTTCGGGTTACACGGTGGGATACTGAGCGAGCGGTCCGAGATATTCGACGAGATGTCGTCGCTGGTGGACGAGGGGATCACGTCGTTCAAGGTGTACACCGCGTACGAGTTCGGCCTCTCGAACGGATTCATCCACGAGGTCATGGACGCAGCGTCGGACCTCGGGGCCGTCACGATCGGCCACACCGAAGAGGGGGACACATGCGAGCGGCTGACGGAGACGCTCAAGCGACACGAGCGGTCCGATCCGTCGTGGTACCCGCTGGCCCGTCCGGACTACACCGAGGCGACCGCGGCCGAGACGCTCGCGCGGTACGCCCGGGAGATCGGTGCGAAGTATTACGGCGTTCATACGTCGTGTGCGAAGTCCGCGGACGTGTTCGAACGGTACATCGAAGACGGGAGCCTCATTCGGGCCGAGACCTGTACCCACTACACTACCCTCACAGACGATGTCTACGAGACACAGGGACAGCTCCCGGTGATCGCGCCGCCGATCCGAGGTGAGCGTGATGTCGACGCACTGTTCGAGGCGTTGGCCACCGATACCCTCTCGGTCGTGTCGACGGATCATGTCGCGCAGACACAGGAGGCGAAAACGGCCGGTCACTGGTGGGACGGTCCGTTCGGCGCGAACAGCGTCCAGCGAAGTCTTCCCGTGTTCCACGACGTTGCGGTCAACGAACGGGGATTCTCGTATCCCTTCCTCGTTCGGAAGATGTGTACTGCGCCGGCAGAGACGTTTGGACTGGAGAGCAAAGGCACATTGGATCCGGGAACCGACGCCGACATCGTTCTCTTCGATCCGGACGAGTCGTGGACGATCAGCGCGGAGACGAACGCGTCGCGGGCGGACTACTCGATCTACGAGGGCCGTGAGGTCACCGGGCAGGTCACGCGAACGCTCGTTCGCGGTGAGACGGTAGCCGAGGACGGGTCAATCGTCGGCGACCCCGGTCACGGCGAGTTCGTTGCTCGGTCTCGTCCGAACTGGTCGGTGTGAGAGCTGTGAGATCCACGGACGATCAGTCGAGATCTGGACGAGAGAGCGCGGTCTCCTTCGAGGTGAGGAACTCGAGGAGGACCGGCGTTCCCGCCTTGGTTTTTTCGACGCCGCGCTGGATGGCTTCTGCCACGGTATTCGGGTCCTCGACCCGTTCCCCGTAGCCGCCCATCGACTCCGCGAAGTCCGCGTAGTGACCGGAGAACGGCGTGTCGTAGCTCGCCATCTCGAAGTTGTTGAGGACGATTTCGAGGACGGGAATATCCTCGCGGGCGGCCGTCTCGAAGTCCATCCCGGTCATGCCGATGGCACCGTCGCCCATGACGTGAACGCACGTCTTCTCGGGATGCGCGAGCTTCGCACCCATCATCAGACCGAGTCCGTATCCCAGTTGCGTGGTCTTGCCCCAGCCGACGTACGACAGTGGTTCCGTCACCTCGAAAAACGGTGCCATGAAATCGCGGGCATTTCCGGCGTCAGCCGTCGCGATGACTTCGCCCTTATCGAGGACCCGATCGAGTTCGTACACGACCCGGTACGGATTGATCGGTGTCTCGTCTGCTGTCAGCTTGTCCTCCCAGTCGCCGAGCCACGCCTCGTCGATCGCGGCGATCTCGTCGGCCACGTCGTCGAACCGGCCACGTGAATCGTCGTCGAGCCGATCACGCACCTCGTCGACGATCGCTGCCAACGTCAGCTTGGCGTCACCGACGAGGCTGTAGTCGGACTCGACATCCTTGTCGATGTCACCGGCGTCCAGTGTCGAGTGTATCACCGTCTTCCCGTCAGGCATCGTGATACCGTACGCCGTTGTGGTGAAGCTACAGCCGATACCGAAGACCGCATCGGCTCGTTCGAGGAAGCGATTCAGGGCTCGCGGCTCGCTCTTGCTGCCAGCACCGAGCGACAGTGGATGGTCTTCCGGGAAGGCACTCTTTCCGTTCAGCGTCGTCGCGACTGGTGCTTCGAGCAGTTCTGCGAGTTCCTGCAGTTCATCCCACGCCTCGGCGTAGTGGACGCCCTGTCCCGCGTTGATCACGGGATCGTCGGCGTCGAGGAGCACGTCGACGATCTCGGGGATCGCGTTCGGATCTGGGGCTGACCGGGCAGACGACGTTGGCGTGTACTCGACTTCGTCGATCTCCTCGCGGAACACGTCCTTCGGAACCTCGACGAGAGACGGTCGCTGTCGACCGTTTCGAGCCGCTTGGAACGCGCGGCGGAACATCTCGTCGACGGATTCCGGATCCGTCAGCTGTTCTGCGGTCTTGGTGACGTGTTGATAATTGATCAGTGAACTAAACTTGGGATCCGTGTTCGTCTTCGCTCGCGAATAACCGGCCGGGATCGCGACGAACGGAGCCGATTCCGCGTACGCCTGTGCGATCCCGCCGACCGAATTCTCCGTTCCGGGGCCGTGCTGGCAGGCGAACGCTCCCACCTGTTCGCCGGAGGTGACGCGAGCGATGCCGTCTAGCATGTGTGCACCCGTCCGCTCTTGGCGGACCACGATCGGCCGGATACCGGCCTCCGCTGCAGCGTTGTCGTCAAAGAGCGGATTGCTCGGGAATCCGATCAGATGTTCAACTCCTTCTCGTGCTAAGATATCCGCTATCGCGTCTGTTACGTTCATACGCCTCATAGGGGGACATTCGCACACAATATAAAAGTACGGTACCGAACAGAAACGGGTTGCTAATCGTACGCGTCGAAAGGTACCCGTTCATCGCACCGTCGATAGATTCACGATATCCTCACTGGCTACCACGAGTTCGACACGTCCGCCTACGAGGAGGCGAGCGGTTACCTCATAATCAGTACCGGTATCCACGATCGATTTTCTCTAATGTTCGTATTTGACGAACAGTATCGAACGAACTCGATCGACCGGTGGAAACACGATCCGTGTGATACCGGCGTGACTGCCAGTGCCTCGGGGAACACGAGTTCATCCCGCAGCAGGACGTTACAATACTATACTTGTAACACTTTCTATCGATAAGCGTTTCTGGCAGGCCGCCGAGTCGATCGACCGTTCTGTCTGGTATCGAACTGAGATACAGTTTATATGTGGTGTCGTTGCCGTCTGAGAGACAGCGTGACGAGAAACGGACCGCCGTCCACGTTTGTGAACTGAAACCGCTCAGAGAGTGACGCAGTCTCGTCGAATTGAACGGATTCTCAGTACACGCACACTCAACGCCGAAAAACGATGGATAGGAGATGTATTCGGAGAAAATTGTTCACCGTAGCGATTTTGTGAGTGATATCGGAATTTGTTAAATGCGAACGGAAACATTCGACATCACCGGTTCCGCGGTACCACCTCGGAGATATTCGGATCGGCTTCAGTACTCCGCGCGATTCAGCAGATCGGTCAGTCGAAACTCGCGAGTGTCAATCGATGAGTGTGCGTTGTTTCTATTTCACGAATATCTGCTGGTAGGCACATGGACACAGACGAGGGCGAAACGCGGGTCTACCGCGGTGTCGACGAGTAGCCCGCTTGCAAACGTCGGCGGCACTCTCGGATCGACGACGCCTAGTCAGTCGAGGTGAGCCCGTCGAACGATGCTGGCTGCGGTGCGTTCGGCCGTCTGAAGGAGTTCGGAGAGTGGTTCGTCCAGCGTCCGTATCTCTCGATTTTTCATCACGATCTCGCCTGCACACAGCACCGTCTCGACTTCGTTTCCTTGGAAACCGTACACGAGGGCGTACACCGGATCGGGCGCGGGCGTGAGGTGTGGCCGTTCGAGATCGACTACCGCGAGATCGGCCTGCTTTCCGGGTTCCAGCGAGCCGATGGACTCGGCGTGTCCGATCGCTTCCGCGGCGTCCCGCGTCACCATATCGAACGCCGTCTGCGCGGGAATGACCCCGGCGTCGCGTTGATGTCCCTTGTGTGCGTTCGCAACGGCGCGGGCGTCCGAAAGCGGATTCACCGTATCGTTCAAGATCGCGTTGTCCGTGCCGACGCTCACCGTGACGCCGCGCCCGAGCATCTCGGTGACTGGGGCGAACCCAGTCGCGAGTCGCATGTTCGCCCGGAAATTGTGCACCACCGGCGTATTCGTCTCCGCGAGAAGCCGTACGTCTCGGTCGTTCGTCTGGACGCAATGACCGAGCAGCGCGCGGTCGCCCAAATAGCCGACGTTGCGGAGATATTCGATACTGGACATCGCTCCTCGCTCTCTCACCTCGGCTTCGGCCTCCGCGACGTGGGCCGTCGTCATCACGTCGTGCTCCTCCGCGAGGCGGTACGCCCCGCGGAGCATATCCGGGGTCGTCGTGGCTACCGTCGCCGGGGCGGGCCAGATCGACTGGCGGCCGTTCGGTTCGTGATACCGGTCGATGAGAGACTCGACGTCCGATAACCCCTCGTCGGTGTCCACGATGAGCGCGTCCGGCCCCGGATGGACGGACTCGCCGTCACGACCGGTGATTTCCTCGAACAGTTGTCGGAACTCCGCGTCGGGCGAGCGGTCCCTGATCCCGGCACCAAAGACGTTCCGTATACCGATCCGGTCGTACACGTCGAGCTTCTCGCGTGTCGGGTCGAGATCGCTCCAATCGAGTGCCGTCGCGTTCTCGACGAAGGTGGTCGTCCCCGATCGAACCGCCTCGACGCAGTACAACCGTGCGGCGAGCGCGTGCTCGTCGGCGTCCATCACGGAGAGTCCGGGCTGTTTGACGTTGAACAGCCAGTCGTACAGTCCCCGGTCTTCGTTGAACGCTCCACGAAGGAAGATGTCGGAAACGTGGGTGTGCCCGTTGATCAGACCGGGGATCACCGCACCGCCGTCGGCGTCGACGATCCGGTCCGGATCCAACTCGGCTTCGAGACGCTCGGCCGAGCCGACCGCCGAGATGCGCTCGTCTTCGACGGCCACGGCACCGTCATCAATGACTTCGCGCTCCGCGTTCTGCGTGACAATCGTTCCGTTGGTGATCAGTACGTCCGTCATCGGTCTCGATCGGATCGGCTGCGTTCTCCGTCGAAGAGACAGCCGTAAGCCGGTGACTCGTCGCTCTGTCGGCTCTGTGGTACGGATTCCATGTCGGATGAGTTCGTACGGACAGATAATAAATGCCTATGACTGTCTGCCAACGCTCTCGCCTTCGTGCGTCACAACGATACCGCAGTGCGCCTCGTGGCCCGAGACTGTCGAAGACGGATCACGGGTGCGGTCGCGAGACACACACGTCGTGGGCGAATACCTCGGCGCGTCGTGAGCGGCGAGATCGTGATCATGAACGACGAGATCGTAATCGCGAGCGACAAGTTCGCGAACCGATCCGATATCAGGCGGTTCGAGACACCGACGGCCGTCGAAGGTCGAGCGATTGATAGAAAATTTTAACTCCTCGTCGGAATTCATAACTCATGGGATGAATTAGCATGCCGGGCATCGGGAAATCGGGAGCACCTGTTCGGTCAGATCTCGTCCGCATCCCACGTCGCGGGAATCAGCAATGCGGCGTTTCGCCCGGCGACAGCAGACATTCACGAGTACGATACAACGGAGATACGCATGGAAGTTAATCTCACGCTGAACGACGACGACGTAACGTTCGAGGCCGCACGCTCAGACACCCTGCTCGACGTCCTCCGAGACAACGGATACACCGGCGCAAAACGTGGTTGTGACACCGGTAACTGCGGATTCTGTACTGTGACCGTCGACGGCGATCCGGTCAAATCCTGCATCCGACCCGCCGGCCAGCTTGACGGGGCCGATGTCGAAACGATCGAGAACCTCGGTACGCAAGATGATCTGTCGCCGGTACAGTCGGCATTCGTCGACAACGCCGCGCTCCAGTGTGGCTTCTGTATCCCGGGTATGATCATGCGCTCGAAGGCGTTACTGGAAGAGAATCCGGACCCCGACGAGGCCGAGATCCGCGACGCTCTCTCGGAGAACCTATGTCGGTGCACGGGCTACGAGAAGATCATCGACGCCGTGCAGGACGCCTCGGCGCGCATGACGGGTGAGTCTGACGTGGCGGCCGACGGCGGCCGCGTCCCCGCCGACGCCGCCTGTTCTGGGTGTGACTGTCTCGACGGGGGTGACGGCGAATGAGCAAACCCGACGAAGCGATGCCGGACGAAGAGACCACCGACACCGCAAAGGTCGAAGCGACCAATCCGATGGAGTGGGACGAGGCACCGAACAACCAGAAGTCACCGGACGAGCGTCGGACGGTTTCGAAGCGCGAGGAGAAGGACGATGCCAAGAAGATCGTCACCGGAGAGGCCAAGTACACCGCCGATTACGCCCGAGAGTTCCCCGACCTCGCCGAGGCGAAGGTCGTCCGATCCGATATCGCGCACGGCGTCGTCACGGATATCGACACGAGCGCGGCCGAAGCGATGGACGGCGTCTACGCCGTCGTCACGCCGGACTCTCCCGAGGTGCCGGATAAACCCTACACCTCCGCCGGACAGTCCTACCCGGAGCCCTCTCCGTGGGACCTCCGAGTGCTCCGTGAGAGGGTTCGCTTCGTCGGCGATCCCATCGCCGCCGTTGCCGCCGAGGACAAAGACATCGCGAGCAAGGCCGCGCGCAAGGTCGACGTGACCTACGAGGAGTACGACGCCGTCTTCGACACCGCCGAGGCGATGAAGCCGGACGCGCCGCAGATCCACGACGCCGACGACGTGGAAAACCGCCAGCCGGGCGAGAGCTACGAGCGGAACATCGAGGCGCACATGACGGGCGAGATCGGCGACGTGGACGCGGCCTTCGCGAAGGCGGAGGATCGCGAGGATCTCACCGTGACTGAGACTGAGTGGGAAACGCCCTACCAGTCGCACTGCGTTCCCGAACCGCACACGACCATCGCTCACCGCGACGAGGACAACCGGCATCACCTCATCTCCAGCACGCAGGTGCCCTACCACACGCGCCGACAGCTCTCGCACCTCTTCGACGTGCCGATCCGCGATATCCAAGTGTCGAAACCGCGGATCGGAGCCGGGTTCGGATCGAAACAGGGGATGTTGACCGAGCCGATCGCGATGGCGCTCGCGGAAGCGGCCGACCGACCGGTGAGAGTCGAGACGACGCGACGCGAGGAGTTCCACGCGCTTCGTAACCGCCGGCCCGCGCGCGTCAGGCTTCGGAGCGTCGTAACCGAGGACGGTGATCTCGAAGCGCTGGATATGGAAGCCGTCACGAACTCGGGCGCGTACGGTCCCCACGGGATGACCGTCGCCAGCGCCGTCGGCAAGAAGCCGCTGCCGCTGTACACGCACACCCCGAACATCCGCTTCGAGGCGACCGCCGTCCACACCAACTTGCCCGTCGCGGGTGCCTTCCGGGGCTACGGCGCTCCGCAGGGCCACCTCGCCGTCGAGGGGCACATGGACGAGGTCGCGCACGAACTCGATCTCGACCCCGTCGAGCTCCGCTCGCGGAACGTCATCTCCGAGGGCGACCTCGACGTGGCGTCCGGCATCCTCAAGGACAAGGAGTACGGTCGGCGCATCCGCTCGTGTGGCCTTGACGAATGCATCGCCGAGGGCCGGGCGGCGATCGGCTGGGACGACATCGAGCAGCCCGACGAGGGCCATCTCCACCGGGCCTGTGGCATGGCGCTCACCATCCAGAGCAGCGGCGTCCCCGGCGACGAACTCGGCGCGGCACACATCAAGATGAACGAGGACGGCTCCTTCATCCTCCAGACCGGTGCGGTCGACATCGGGCCGGGGGCCGACACCGTGATGGCGCAGATCGCGGCCGAAGTGCTCGGCGCGCGGCCCGAGGACGTGCTCGTCCAGCCGTCGGACACCGATATCTCGCCGTTCGACTACGGCGCGTACGCCTCCTCGACGACCTACATTACCGGGCAGGCCGTCAAGAAGGCCGCAGAAGAGGCCCGCGAGATGCTGTTCGAGTTCGCCTCGCGGCTGCTCGACGAGCCCGAGTCGGCGCTCGCCGTCGACGACGGGGCGGTCGTCTCGGAGGCCACCGGCGAGTCGGTCTCGCTCGAGGAGATCGGCTACGAGTCGATGTACGGTGACGAGGTGCGCGCCCACGTGATGGGCGATGCGAGCCACTGCACGGAGGAGTCACCGCCGCCCTTCGGCGCGCAGTTCGTCGACGTGACGGTGAACGAGGAGACCGGCGAGTTCGACGTTCACAACATGGTGTACGCCGTCGACTGCGGTGTCGCGCTCAACCCCGACCTCGTGGAGGGCCAGATCGAGGGTGCACTACACATGAGCTACGAGCTGGCGACCGGCGACGGAATCACGTTCGACGCGGACGGACAGCCCGAAGTGCTCGGCTTCCGAGACTACGATATGCCGACCACGGGCGATCAGCCCCCGCTGACTCCCATCATCGTCGAGACGCACGAACCGACCGGCCCCTTCGGGGCGAAATCGGTCGCAGAGATACCGGTCAACGGCGTGCCACCGGCGCTGAGCAACGCCGTCCGCCGCGCCGTCGGCGTCCGTATCGGCGACATGCCGATCACCCCGGAGAAGATCTCGGCCGCGCTCGACGACGACTGACGCGGTCGTTCGTTCCATTCTCTTCGCCGGCGATTTCGAGACAGACGCTCGTCGAGTGGTAGTCAGGACAGAACGACGTCAACGTGCTCGCCCATCTCGACATCGACGAGACCGTTGTTCGTCAGCCGGTAGGTCGGGATGACCTCCAGCGCGAGGAAAGACAGCTCCATCAGACCGTTAGCCACCAGACCGAGTTCGGTCGCGAGCGCCTCGACGCGCTCGTACTGTTCGTACACCGTCTCGATCGGCTCTTCCGACATGAGCCCCGCGACGGGAAGCGGGAGCGACGCCATCTCCTCGGTGGCCGGATCGAGGACGGCGATGCCCCCACCAATGTCACGGAGGTGATTTGCCACCCGGGCCATGGCGTCGCGGTCCGCGCCCGCGACCACGCAGTTGTGCGCGTCGTGGGCGACGGTAGAGCCGACGGCTCCGCGGCGGAGGCCGAGACCGTGGACGAATCCGCGTCCGATCCCGCCGCCCCGACCGTGACGCTCGATGACGGCGAGCGACAGGATGTCTCCGTCGTCCGCCGGTACCAGCGTGTCCGCTTCGACCGGCACGTCGGCCTCCATGGGATCGGTCTGCAATCCGCCGACGGCGTCGATGACGCGGACGCGAACGGTCTCGCCCGTCCCGTCGGCGGCCGCGATCGCGAGGTCCTCGCCCGACACCGGATCGAAGGTGACGGTGTCGGTCGCGAGCTCCGTCGATTCGGGTCGGTCGTCGGCCGTCGGATCCAGTTCGCCGTCGACCATCACGTGGGCGACGTCCCACGACTCCAACTCGTCGAGCAACACGAGGTCGGCCGGTGCCCCGGGCTTGATCCGTCCGAACGGCAGGTCGTAGCTTTCGGCCGTGTTCAGCGTTGCCATCTGGACCGCCTCAACGGGATCGGCCCCCTCGTCGATCGCCTTTTTCACCGCGAAGTCGACGCCTCCCCGATCGACGATATCGGTCACCTCCCTGTCGTCGGTACACAACGAGAGGTGACGCGTGTCGACGGCGTCAGTCAGTGGCAGGAGGTCGGCTAGGTTCCGGCTCGAAGAGCCCTCGCGGAGATAGACCCGAATACCGAGATCCGCTTTGGCTCGCGCTTCCGCGAGGGTGACGCTCTCGTGATCGGTGTCGAGATACCGAGCGACTTCGTGGAGCGCCGCCCCGTCGACGCCGGGCATGTGGCCGTCTACCGGGAGGCCTCGTTCCCGAGCGGCCGCGATCTTCTCGTGTACCTCATCGTCGCCGGCCAGCACCCCCGGAATATCCATCACCTCACCAAGCGCGACGACGGAGTCGAGTTCGAGCAGCGACGCCACGGTCTCCGCGTCCAGCGTCGCACCGGCCTGTTGCAGCGACGAGGCCGGAACGCTGGACGGAACGGTAAAGCGGGCTTTCAGCGGCGTGTGGTCCGCGTCGTGAACGACTGCCCGAACACCGGCCTCTCCCAGAACGTTCGCGATCTCGTGCGGGTCGTGAACGACGCTCGTCACCCCGCGAGGGAGAACCGCGTCGCCGTACTCCGGGAGCGTCACCATGCTCGATTCGACGTGCATGTGGGCGTCGATGAGTCCCGGCGCGACGTAGCCCGCGTCGAGCGTGCGGGCGGCCGGACGCTCCTCTAACGCGACGATCTCGCCGTCGTCGACGGCGACGGCTCCCTCCTCAAGCCGTCCCGTGTGGACGTTGACGACGGTCCCGCGAACGAGCGTATCGACCGACTCAGTCATCGGTGACAACCGGGTCGGCAGCGCCGATCCCGCGGCTTTCGGTCGGTCGACTACGCGCTCGGACTGTGAGCTTCCGTTTCGTGTGAGGGTACCACATATCAAATAGCGGAGGCCGCGAATGCAAAATACTTTGGTTCAGACAGAATCCGTAGAATCCGCAGATGTCGGTACTCGCGTGTCTTCGACAGGCTCTGCGATCCGAACCGATTCGATTTGTTGTCTCACGACGCTTCAAAAGGGAGAATAGAATCTCTCTCCGCCATGAACTGGAAGTACGCCAAGATGGCTACTCCACCGAGCGCCGCGCTGGTGCCGAAGAACAGCAACAGGAACCGGTAGCCTGCGGTGGTACTGTCGAACGCAGTCTGAGCGATGCCGGTGAACGCCACCGGGCCAACGGTCTGGCCCAGCCAGAGCATGCTCGTCAACACGCCGAGCATGCTCGCCCGTAGGTGACCGGGGACGAGTCCGGCGGTCGTCGTGTCGAGAGTCGGCATCACGACGCCGAAGCCGAGTCCGAAACAGACGAGGAGAACCCCGATCGTAACCGGTGTCGTGGCGGCCCAGACGCCGAACAGGCTGACGCCGAAGCCAACGAACCCGACTGCGATCAGTTGCCTCGCAGGAAGCAACTTCGACACCCGTCCGTACTGGGACGCCATGGTAGCGTTGGCCAACGAGACCATGCTGAACAGCACTCCAATCTCAGCGGCGCTGAGCCCGTGAACGTCGCTCAACAGAAGCGAGAGAGACGTGAGCACGCCCCCGTAAAACAGGAAGAACGTACAGAACGCCGCCACCCACAGGCCGAGCGCTCGCGGCATGAGCACCGCAGACGCGATCCGGTCCGCGTATTCCCGGAGCGACGGCGGATCGTCGATCGACGGCTCGCTCAGCGAAAACAGCGCGACGACGCCCACGAGGAGACTGATTCCGAAGAACGCGAAGGGGACGTTCCAACTGACCGAGGCGAGGGCTCCGCCGATGAGCGGGTACGTCGCAGCGCCGATACCGATCGCGCTCCCGTTGACACCGATGACCGCGTGGCGCTGTGCGCCGTCGTAAAAGTCACCGATGAGCGTTATCGCAAGCACCATCAGGCCGCTCGCGCCGACCCCCTGCAGAAGTCGGAGGAGCAACACGACTTCGAAGGCCGGAGCGAAGCCGATAGCCGCTCCGGACAGGCCGAAGAGAAAAAGCAGCGGCAAGACGACGGGACGGCGGCCGAAGTGGTCGGAAAACAGCCCGATAAACGGCGTGAGAAACACGCCCGGGAGCGTGTAGGCTGTGATGATCAGCCCGGCCTGCGCGTCGGAGATGCCGAATACGGTCCGCAGAGTCGGAAGGATGGGACTGACGATCGGGACGCCCATCACGCCGATGAGCGAACAGGCGAGTATCGTCTGGAAAGCCACAGACGTCCAAGGGATCCCGACAGACCGGTCTGGAGGCATGGATTGTCGCTTTGAAGATCCCTCTCGCCCGGCAAAAAGCCTCGTGTCGCAGACAGTACATCTCCGGCCCGGCGCACCGATGTGTTTCGCACGGCGGTGGATCTGGCACGGGATCGGGGCCGGAACGGCGGAATTCAACACCAAGCGGACAGCGGAGACCCGACGGCGGTGCGTCGCTTCAGCATTATCGAGGTGGAGCCTCCGGCCTCAAGGAGCGAACGGAGTGAGCGAGTAGGTCGGAGAGGAAACCGACATGGTACGATACAACCGGCGTACTGCAACCGCCTGACTCCCGAATATTTAAGAACCGGTAACACTACATCTGAAATATGGAGGTCCGACGTACCGCCCCTGTCAAACTCGCCGTTCCCGACGAGCGGCGCGACGACCTCCACGAATCCGCCCGGCAATTCCTTCACTGCGCCAACCGCGCCGCCGAGTTCTGCTGGTCCGATCGCTCCTATACCGAGTGCGTTACGACCAACACAACCGCACGGGACGCGCTCTACGACGAGCTCCGTGAGGAAACCGATCTCACCGCCAACCTCGTTCAAGAGGCGATTCGACGTGGCGTCCAAGCCGTCAAAGGATGCGTCGAACGGTGGAAAAACGGAAAGCGAGTGAGTCAACCAGAGTTCACGTCGTGGAGCATGCTCTACGACAAGCGAAGCGCAACGTTCTACCGGAACAAAGTCTCACTCTCGGCGGTCAACGGGCGTGTCGAGTGCGAGTTTGAACTTCCCTCGGATAGCCCTACGCCGTACGAACGGTACGTGTTGTCCGAAGCGTTCGAGTTCCGAGCGAGCACGCTTCAGTACGACGCAGTAGACGACG